>CAVWIP010000006.1:0-259559 GCA_963755125.1 uncultured delta proteobacterium | reverse complement strand
GTGATCGAGAGTGCGAAGCCGCTGATCATCCCCAACGTCCGGATGTCTTCTCAGTTCGTCCAGCCGAGCGAGGCAGAGACGAACCCGCGTTCCCGCCTCCCGGAGGCCCTGGGCTACGCCGGGTTTCCACTGGTTTCGCGCGGCCGCATGATCGGCGTTGTATCCCTGGTAACCACAACGCCGCGGGACTTCTTGCCCGAGGAGATGCACTTCATCGAGACCATTTGCGGCGTGGCGGCCGTGAGCATTGACAATGCGCTGGCCCACCGGGAGATCCGGCGCCACGCCGAGAAGCTGTCGAGCGAGTTCGCGATCCACAGGGACTACGCCGAGAACGTGCTACGCAGCATCACCGACGGGGTGGCCACCGTGGATGCGGCCAGGCAGATCAAGTCCTGGAGCCAGGGCGCGGAGGCCATCACGGGCTACACCGCGCAGGAAGTGATCGGCAAGCTCTGCGGCGAGGTTTTCCAGGAGCTTGGTGCAGACGGGAAGCCCGTTCTCTGCCACACCAAGGATTGCCCGTTCGACGAGATCGAGCGCACCCGGAAGCCCTACCCCGCGCGCGAGGTATCTTGCATCCACCGCAACGGACAGCAAATTGCCATCGGCATGAGCGCCTCGCCGCTATTCGACGACAAGGGCGAGTTCCAGGGCATCGTGAGGATTTTCCGTGACGTCTCACGCGAGCGGGCGCTGATCGACGGCATCCGGCGCGCCAGCCAGGCCAAGAGCGTCTTTCTGGCCAACATGTCACACGAGATCCGCACGCCGATGAACGCGATCCTCGGTTTCTCGCAGATCCTGCTCAAGGATCCGGCGCTGGCCGCGAGCCAGCGGCAGCAGCTGGAAACCATCGCCCGGAGCGGCGAGCATTTGTTGGAGTTGATCGACGATATCCTGGAGATGTCCAAGATCGAGGCCGGGCGCACGCCGCTGGCTCCTGCCAGCTTCAACCTGCGCGCGCTGATCACCGACCTGACCAACATGTTCCAGATGCGCGCGGCGAACAAAGGTCTGGGCTTCGCCGTCAGCGTGGCACCCAGCGTGCCGGCGGTGGTGCTGGCCGATGAGAAGAAGCTTCGCCAGATCCTGATCAACCTGCTAGGCAACGCCTTCAAGTTCACCGAGAAGGGCTTAATCCGCTGTGGCGTCACGGTCCGGCGGGAAGCGGACGGCGGGTTGAGGCTGGTTGCAGATGTGGAAGATACTGGTCCGGGGGTGGCGTCCATCGACATTGAGCGCATCTTTCGAGCTTTCGAGCGGGCCGATGCAGGAGCCGGGGTCGGGGGCACCGGGCTTGGACTGGCGATCAGCCGCCAGTTCGCCCGCCTGATGGGGGGAGACATCACCGTCGAGAGCGAGGTGGGCCAGGGCAGCCAGTTCCGGCTCGACGTTCCCGTGGCGGTGGGCACCTCCGGCGGAAGCACGCCCTCGGAGTTGCGCCGGCGCGTGGTCGGGATCAAGTCGGGGCTGGGTCCTTTCCACGTGCTCGTGGTTGACGATGAGCCCGCGAACCGCCTCGTGCTCGTGGAGATGCTAAGGGCTGTCGGTTTCGGGACGCGCGAGGCCACGAGCGGGGAAGAGGCTCTCACCCTAGCGACCGAGTGGTCGCCTGATGCAATCCTGATGGACATACGCATGCCGGGCATGGACGGACTGGAAGCCATCCGGCGCTTGCGGGCGAGAGAGCCGCAGCGGCGCATCCCCATCATCGCCGTGTCCGCAAGCGCGTTCGAGGATGACCGCCGGCAAGCCCTGGCCGCTGGGGCCAGTGACTTCCTCGGCAAGCCCTTCCGCGAGTCTGAGCTGCTGGAGAAGCTGCGTGCCGGCCTGGGCATCGAATACGTGTACCTGGCAGCGATGCCGCGCGAGGCTGCGGAACCCGGTGGGCCTGACGACGCCACTGCGGGCCGCCTTCGGGTGCTCTTGCCGGCGAAGACCGTCGAGCAGTTACGCCAGGCGGCCGGCAGCGCCGACTACGGACGCATCATCGGAATCCTCGATGCCGTGGCCAGCACGGCTCCTGAGGTGGCGACTGTCTTGCGCGAGATCGTCGAGCGTTTCGATTACCCCGCGCTGCTGGACCGCATCGAGGCAAAGGACGAGAGATGAGCAAAGAGGCCACGCGCCTCTACTCATCGAGCAACCCCATGATGGCGAGCAGAACCTTGCGCAGCTCGCGCGGTTCATGCTGCTCGGCCCAGGCACGCCAGGCGTCCACGAGCCCTTCGGCCACTGGATCGGCGGGCGCGCCAACGGTACATCGTTAGCCCCAAGCGAATCGAGCCACCCACTTCATCCAGTCTGGACAGGACGGCCGTTCCTGCTGCCCAGATCCTTCAGCATATGCAGCGGACCTTCGCAACGGATCTCGGCGTGACGGCGCGAGCTTTCCTTGCCGAGCAGCTTCACCTGGCAATCGTCGTCCGTCCAAGAACGATCCGCTCGTCTGAAAGATGCGTGAGCATCCCCCGCGAGGTCGGGAATACCCAGCGGATGGCGAGTGCAGTCCGGCTCGCCCCACTGGTTGCCGTCTTGTTCGACGGCATGGTCGTATTCGTATGGGCAGCCCGCGAAGCCATCGGGCCGCATTAAACGATGAGTCGCGCCGCGTGTCCACACACCAGGTTCGATCCTAACGGTTCTTGAATGCCGCCATGCGCGTGTAGAGGCACCACCGACTTCGCGACCTGATGGGCCGTGCCGACCGCGTCTGCGGTCTCGACGGCCGCTCCTCCTGCCCCGGCACCAGGCCAGATCACGGCCGCCGAGATCGCCGCCGTCAAGGAGATGGTGCTCGCCCCCGCATACCGACACATGCCTGTGCGCACCCTGGCCCTTTGCACCCAGCGCATGGGCAAGGTTTTCGCTTCGCTCGCCACCTGGGCCAGACTGATCCGCGAGCGTGGGTGGCGCCGTCCGCGCCAGCGCGTTCATCCGGCCAAACCACTCCATCCCAGGTTGACTCGTGGTCCATAGCCTACTAAAGACTGACTATCGTGACTCCACCACTGACGGTTCAGGCGTACGTCACATGTTTTCCTCCTGGACAGGAAGCCCAGGTCAGGCAGTTTCAACGTGGCGATTTTATCCTCACGCACTCAAATAGTCTCCTCGCGTGGCTCATCCGCCTGGGGCAGAGTCTTCGGTACTGGGGGGAGAACCGCAAGTACACGCGATGGAGCCATGCCGCGATCATCGTCTCCGATGATGGCCAGTTGATCGAGGCATTGGCTGAGGGCGTAGTGAAGACGCGCCTCTCTGATTACAAACCCACCGAATATCACCTCGTCCACTTGGACGGTTCGATTGCCAACGCCCGGGACCGGGAGCAAGCCGTCGAGTTCGCGGAGCATTCATGTCATAAAGGCTACGGCTGGACTACGCTTGTGAGTATTGGTCTCAATCTGATTACTGGCTGGAAATTCACGTTCTGTGTTGACGGCCAGTTCATCTGCTCGGAGTTGGTAGCCCGGTGTTTGGAACGGACCTCAGTGATCTTCAACCATATTCCCCAGCATATCTCGCCAGCCGAGCTTGCGAAGCACTTCCAGGTGCAGCCGCCGCCGGCTGGGACCGCAAAAGGCGATCCGCCGCCACAGCGCTGGCTGCCCAGGCTATCCTGGCGTTGACCCAGCTTGGTGGACAGGAGGCGCGAGTCATTACCGGACCCGAGACGACCGCGGCACTCAACCTGGGTGAAGGCATCCGTACCTCCCCGGGGGGAACACCCTATGGCGTGGCTACCCCAACATCGAGATAGGCCATGAAAACACTGAAAATGCTGGTCTGTGTCTGGTGGCTGTTCTCTGTAGTTGGCTGTCTGGGCGGCGGGCCTGCTAGGAACGACAGTGATGTCCAGCGCCGTTTGGACAAACTCGTGGACAATGTCAAACGCCGAGAGGTTGCACGCCTGGAGGTTCTCTGGATCCCAGCAGACACCTTGACCCGAACGCGACTCACACAGGAGATGCTTGAGAGGCAGTACTACTACAAGGTCACCGTCCGGGAGATTCGAGGTGGACCCTTGGAACAAGGGCTCATCAATGTCCTGGGGTCTCTTACTGTCGAGCCGGTCTACGAGGCGCCAGACCTCCGCCGAGGGGTGTTGTTTTTTGACGCTAATGGGAGCCGCCTCGGTGCGATCTACGTGGATCGCGCCGGAAGCCGCGGCGTCGTTGATACGGTTGCTGTCTCGTTGAATGGCGGTTTCTCCTCGTGGATTGCTAACACGTTCGAGGTCTGTCCTCGCGGCGGATAGCTGGACCGATGAGCGTTTCCCGGCGGCGTGGTGGCTACAGGATGCATCCGCGCGAGATGATAGCTGAAATCCGAGACAATGGACAGCTCGACTGGTCACACTCTTTCGTGGTTGAACAGAGAAATGGCGTCACTCCTCCTCTCTCAAATCGCAGATTGGATTCGACACGCCGCCCAACGGATCTGGAATAGTCTCCGCCCACGCTCCTGCGGCAGCCAAATCATGGGCATGGCTGTCGACGTGAGCCGCTCCCGACGTGACCTGATCATCGAGAACGCAGTGCTGCGACACCAGATCAACATCCTTCGTCGAGGCAAGAAGCGTCCCAGGCTCGGGGTGACCGACAGGCTCAAACTCCTCCTGGGCGCCTCGTTGCTCCCGGCGTGGCGCCAGGCCATTGCCATCGTGCAGCCAGATACCCTTCTCCGCTGGCACCGAGCCGGTTTCCGCCTCTTCTGGCGGCTCCGATCTCGTCCGCGACGAGGATCACCGCTGGCGAAGGAAACCATCGACTTGATTCGCGACATGGCCCGCCGAGTCCGTCTCTGGGGAGCCGAGCGCATCCAAGGAGAGTTGCTCAAGCTCGGTATCAAGGTGTGCAAGCGCACGATCCAGAAGTACATGCGCGGGGTCCGCAGCAGGGGAGGTGGACAGACCTGGGCGACGTTCCTGAGAAATCATGCCGAGGACATCTGGGCGTGCGACTTTGTGCAGACCTACGACATCTTCTTCCGCCAAGTGTACGCATTCTTCATCGTCCACCTTGCGTCGAGGCGAGTGGTCCACGTTGCCGCCACCCGGAATCCCACGTAGGAGTGGACGGCACAACAACTGCGGAATGCGACCATGGATGGCGATGCTCCGCGTTTCCTCCTGCGCGACCGTGACGACAAGTTCGGCTCCCCGTTCGACCGTGTGGCGAAGGGCGCCGGGACGAAGGTGATCAAGATCGCAGTGCGAGCCCCCAACATGAACGCGATCGCGGAGAGGTTTGTGGGCAGTGGCAGGCGTGAACTGCTCGACCACGTCATCCTGCTCGGCGACCGGCACCTGGATTCGCTGGTTCGCGAGTACAAGGTCTACTTCAATGAGGCTCGACCCCATCAGGGGATCGGGCAGCGCGTGCCGTCTGGCATTCGGCATCACGACCTGAGCAAGCCGATTGTCATCAGATCTGTGCTCGGCGGTCTGCATGCTGACTACCGGAGGGCCGCATAATCAATGGACTTCTCGACGGACGAGCAAGGTAGCCACCACGGCCGCTCGCCTGACCGGCGGCTTGCATGCCTAAGTTCCGTAGCCTCCCTGGTCGACTTTCGTCAACCGCTCGCCCATGAACGTTAGGATTATTTCCAAGGTGTAGGGCCCGAAGTCGTAGACCCAGAGTTCCCCAACTTTGTAGCTCTCACAAACGCCAGACTCGTCGCAGTCGCTCGTGATCAGATCCTCGCGCGTCTTGGGAGGACCGCAGATCTTAATGACCTTCTTCATTGAAGATCCGGCATCCACCAGTCGGTCGTTCTTGGGACAGCGAAAACCCTCACCGAGAGCGGGAGTTTCGATGGCAACCAACAACAGGCCGGCGAGGAAAAGACCACGCAAGAACATGCTGCCTCCAGCAGTCGCTGACGGTTCTAGTGTACTGGAGCTGGGCGAAAGAAGCGCCCCTTTTCCGTCACCGAATCGCATCTGCAAGAGCGCCGATAGCCGATGCACCATCAACCACATACACCTACACGCCCGAACCAAACCCAATCTATCCCCTATATCCGAGCACCAACCCCGCGAATGCTAGAATCCCGACTTTCGCACGGTACAGCTCAAGGTGACGTCGTTCAGGGCCCATACAGCAATATCATTTTGCCCTGCGGGGGCATCGGACGCTGGTTGCAGTTCGACGGTGTATGGTACTGGAAGCAAGAACCTCAACCAGCTCACGTTGTCGGTCTGCAATGCTGGAAAGAAAGCAGATTCCTGGGAAGGAACCTTCGGCGAAGGCGCTCAGGTAACCGCATTCCCTAGAAGTGGTTTCATAAATGCCTCAGCGTGATGATCAGGCACGCGAGATGGAAGAAGCCGCAGTACATTGCGAAACTGTGGTCGTAGCGCACGACCAGTCGGCGAAAGTTGCCCATCCAGGCGAAGGTGCGCTCGACTTTCCAGCGTCGCTTGTACCGGCGGAGCGGCCTTCCATCCTGAAGAACCGCCTTCCGGTTCTTTCGTGGCGGCGCGATCAGCTCGATCCCGCGCGCGGCCAGCTTCGCCCGGAGAGGATCGCTGTCGTATGCCTTGTCACCGACCATGCGCAGAACCAGCCGGGTGAGCGGCCGGCCCGGTCGAGTCGGTCTCACCCTCACCGCGTCGAGCGTCTTCTCGACGAGCTTGACCTCCGCTGGGGAGGCCGAATCAAGATGGGCTCCCACAGGAATGCCCTGGCCATCGACCAGAACCATCCACTTTGTTCCCTTGCCCCGCTTGGTTTTCCCGACGAAGAGGCCCCCCTTTTTGCGGGAGCGAAGCTCCCGTCGATGAAGGTTTCTTCCCATTCGAGGCGCTGTTGTTCTTCCAGCATCCCAAGCAGTCGCTGCCAGGCGCGAACAAGCGTGCCGTCTTCCTCCCACTTGTGCAGGCGCCGCCAGACAGTTGCGGGGCTGCCATATCTGCGCGGCAGATCCTTCCACCGCGCTCCGGATCGAGCCATCCACAAGATCCCTTCCAGACATTGCCGATTATTGGTCCACGGGCGGCCTCGCCGGTCCCAGCGATATTCTGGCTTGGGAAACAGGGGTTCCAGCGTTTCCCATTGCGCATCCGTCAGGTCTGTCGCCATACCTACCAAAGGTCATGGCTACGCCAACCTCGCAAGTTTTCAGACTTCTTCCTGTGGATGATTTATGAAACCACTTCTAGGAATATCACAAGTGACGAGGGTGCTGATCTCGCGGGGCAGTTCGCTGCTGGCTTGCGAGCCCAACTCAATATCCCTTGGTGGCAATTTTGGCGATGAGGATTCACTTCTTCGCGCTGCTCGTGTCGATTCCGGCAGGCGTGTGGGGGTACTCGATCACTCGTCCTTACTCCAAGTGTATCGACTGGGGTGCCCCCCCATCCTGGTCGTGGCTGGCGGGGATAGTCGCCATCCTGTGGCCGCAGTTCTGGCTCTGGCTGCAACGGATGGTACGCTCCGGTCGAGTTCACGCCGCGTGGCCTCGCATCCTCGTAAGCCTCGCCTCCTTGGCTGCCCTTAGCATTCCGCTCTTGCAGATCGTACATCCGGCCGCGCATCCTGATGTCATCACGGCACCGATCTACGCAGCGGCGGCAGCGGTCGCGTCCGGCCTTGCAACGGAAAGCCGACGGCGTTGGTTGGGAGCCCTCTTGTTTCTAGCCGGGCTGTACTCACTCAACCTTGCGCTACGAGCGCTGTCCGGCTTCGTCTACGCCCACCACATGGCGGGATGGGGGTGCTCGTAACTTGTTGGTATCCGGACCTTCACCGACGGTAACAGCGTGGTGTTCGGGTACGATGCCAACGGCAATGTGACCAGCGTGACCCCGCCCGGGAGGCCCTTCCTCCCGCCGTCCCCAGCTTCACCAAACTGGTCACCACCGTGGTTGCTAGCGTTGTACATCGTGCCGGTGGTGGTTCTGGGGGTGGTTCTGGGAAGTGTGATCACACTACGGTGGACGTTCGCGTATGGAAATCATCTCCGTGGGCGGTCGGGAGGTATCTCGAAAGCGCAGCTTTGGCTTTTCGACCAGCCATGACCTCTCGGCCGCCGGGATTGATGCCGACCGCGGCGTCGTGAAGATTCCGTGCATGTTGGAGCTTCACAGGAAGGGTGAACTCGTTGCGAGGTTCAAGCACCCAACCGCGACGCTCATTATGTGGCTGCCCCCAAGCGTTGCCGTGTTGGTGGCTCTTGTGGTTGCCTGGTTGGTCCACCGTTGACGCCAAGGCAAGCGACAGTGGGTGTGACGTCAACGCGACCTGCACCAACACTCCGGGCTCCTTCACCTGCGCCTGTAATTCCGGCTACACCGGCAACGGTCGCGGTAGGGACGGCCCTCGCCCTTGCGGACTTGGGCCGGCGCCCGCGCAGTCACGCGAGTCCCTACTCATCAAGCAGCCCCATGATGGCGAGCAGGACCTTGCGCAGCTCGCGCGGTTCATGCTGCTCGGCCCAAGCACGCCACGCGTCCACGAGCCCTTCGGCCACTGGATCGGCGGGCGCGGAATTCTGGCTGTGCGTAGCCAGAATGTGACGTTCGGAGACGCTTCCTGACGTTTCCTGACGTTCCAACTCCGCTAAATCATTGAAATCAGGACGGTCTCGCTGGATTGAGGTGCTAGCGGTTAATAGCCCAGCGGTCACGAGAATCACCGAGCAAGGGACAACTGGAGACCTCTGCTGGCCATCCTGATCTCGCAAGGAATTTCGGCTCGCTGTGGACGACATTCCAAATCGTCCCTACCTAGGTTTCAAATGGCCTGTTCGCGTATGAACCGGCAGATCCTCGATCCGGACAAAATTCGCGTGATCCGCCTGCAAGCGGATCTCGTGCGAGAGCTTGGGTTCTTCCTAGCCGGTGGCGTCGGACTCGCCCTGCGCCTCGGTCACAGGCTCTCCGCTGATCTTGAGCAGGGCCATCGGGGAAAACGCCGGCCGTAGTGTCCCCAAATCACGATCCGACTCGCGGCCTCCGGCGTGTCAAGCCGGAGGTCGTGGCAGTCCCGTGGTTCGGCGCGAGGTCCTCCGGCGGCGCAGCCCGAGGCGATCGCGCCTCATGCGGGGGCTTCAAGCGCAACCAACACTTGCACGAGAATTCTCCGAAGGTTCCCTACCCTACGCGGCTATCTGGCTCGGACATTTTCCACCCCCACATGTCTCGTCAGGATCGTTTTCCGTTGCCGTCAGGTTGCCGTAACTTCGGGGCAAACGAGGGGAAAGCAGGGCAATGCGAAGCACGGGAGGGGAATAGGAAAACTGAGTCATTTCGGTGGGATAAGAGCCAAGTCCGCGTCCCGACTCGGGTTTCGTTTTTGGCCCAGGTCCTATTCAAGTCCCGTCCACCCCGCCAACCCAAGATTGTGAAATTCCTCGGAAATCCCCCCTCCGGGGGGAAGGCCAGGTGGGCCGCTTTCGCTCCCTGGCAGCAAATGGGCACCAAATTTCTTCGCATCCGGTGCCACCGGCAGCAAAGCGCTGCTATCTGCGTGGCCACTCTTCGAAACTCCCGAATAGAAACTCAGCCGGTCGATCTCGCTGCGTAGGTAGTCGGGGAGCAGGTGGCCGTAGACCGTCGTGGTGGTCTTGACGTTGCTGTGCCGAAGATGCACCGACGCTGGATTCGCGCCGGCCATCATCAGCAACGAAGCGGTGGTGTGCCGGAGATCGTGGAACCGAATCGGACGAACCTTCGCCTTGGGCCAGAGCTTCATCCCGTGCTTCGGACAGTGGCGATAGCTTTCTGGACAGCACGGTGCATGCGCCCGCTGCGAGACTGTCGGCGCCCCTGCCCGCCCGTGGCCGCGCACATGCGTGACGCTGATGGGTCATGGGATGACCTTTGCGCGTTTTAGGGAGGGTTCAACACGATGGGCATCACTTGTTTCCCCCAGGTGCTAAGGGAGGTGTCGCTAAAAGAATTGTTGACAACGAGCAGGTCCGGTCCGCAGTCGCTGTAGGGCTCGAAGTCCCAAGCCAACCATGGGATCTTCTTGGTCTCGACGTCTGTATAGAAAGAGGCGGGCAGGGTCTCGTTATCGCTGAAGTCGGCTGGGCCGAATTCACCTATGATAACGGGGATGTTAGAGTACGTGTAGTCGCTCGAATTGGGCGCATAACCGTGGTATTCGTAGACGATATTGTCGGAGGCAATGGGAGTGGTAGCGTAGTAACTAATGTCACTGGTGTAATTGATGCCTTGGACCGCGATGATGTGGTGAGGCACGCCCAGCTTGTTCTCTTCGTTGCGGATCGCCGTGACAGCCCCCGACATGGCCGAATAGAGGCTCGACCATGAGGCAGTCGATGGCTCGTTGGTTAGCCCAATCATTACAAAGTTGTCGTTAGCGAACGAGTCCACAATGGCCTCGTAGACCGCATTGGTTGCCGCCGTGGGAATCCATGAAGCATCGTTGCTATCCTCATTCGCCATCGAGGCGTCGCTGCGCAATGACACAAGCACGTAGGTATTGGGATACGTCGTGCCAATGTAATTAACCACATTGGTCATCGGCGGGCCATACTTGGCGTTGGACCAACTCGTGGTCCCTCCCCAACTGTCCACCGTGTTGTCCATGTGCAATGAAGTGCGTATGAAATTGGGCTTCCAGTTCTTCATCAATGTCGAGACAATCCCTTCCAGATCCGTCTCCGCACTCGAATTCGAGAGGCCGCTGTTGTAACCGCACAGAAAAAGATCATCAATGTTGACGCCACGGCCCATCCATTGCGTACCCGCGCCGGACCCGTTGGCGACATAGATTTTGCCACTGCTCGTGTACAGCCAACCCGCGGGCATGGCTCCGGTGCCGGCGGAGCCGGCTCCGCTGCTTGGCGTGTTGCCTCCGGTACTGGCCGCTCCGCCTATGGCGGTGCTCCCGCCCATTGCGATCATTCCACCGGCCGCGCTCGTTCCTCCCGTGCCAATCGCTCCACCGCTGGCGTTGGCTCCCCCTGTGCCTGCCGCCCCGCCGCCGCCACTTCTCCCGCCCGTTGCGATCATTCCACCGGCCACGTTCGTTCCTCCCGTGCCAATCGCTCCACCGCTGGCGTCGGCTCCCCCTGTGCCTGCCGCTCCGCCGCTGCCACTTCTCCCGCCCCTCGCGGTTCCGCCCGATCCCGCGGAGGTTCCGCCTGCGGCGCCTCCGGATGCGTTTCCACTCGTACGCGAGGTCGCGATTCCACCCGATCCGGCCGCTCCGCCGCTTGCTGCCCCGGCACTGGTGCCCGTGCTCGTGGTGCCGCCGATGGCATTTCCGCCGGTGCCGCCGACACTCGTGGTGCCGCCGGCCCCGACCGTACCACCCGAATTCTGGCTTCCCCCAGAACCGCTGCTGCCGCCGAAGGCGCCGCCCGTGGTCGTGGGCGCATCTGACCTCGCGGCTCCATCGGTCGAAGGCGTGCTCACGGAATTGCCGCAGTTGCTCTCAGCCAGGGAAATGGCGCTGACTAGCAAGAGGAAATGTCGGGTCATCCAAAAGTGTCGCATGGGAGAGAGGATCCACCAGGTAGGCGAAATGGCTCATCAGGGAAGCGATGAGACTCGGCATTTCACCTCACCCATGCTTGGATCGCCCACAAGATCCGGTGAGCCGTTTGCGGGCAATACCGTGAAAGAACCCATCCCGTTCCCCACGCCTGACACGGTTGGCGACGCCGAACTGATGGGCCGCGCCGTCGAGGGCGATAGTTGGCGTGACCGACGACCCAAGCCGACCCAACCCGCCTGCCATCAGGTGCCTCTCTATAGTCCTACGGCGGTGAGTCGCTACGGTACGGTATTGGGCGTCCCGGCGTCATAGCGCACGCGGGCCGGCAGCGTGCCTGGCAGAGGATTTGTGGAATTCGCCCCATCAACCCAGGGCCATGTCCCTGTGCCAAAAAATGCAGGCGCAGCTTGTAGATAAAGCGAGTTGGGTAGCGTCGCCGCAGCCGGCGGAGTCGTGTACGATGTGCCGGTTCCGCCGATGCCGTTCCAGTGGACCTGTTTGGTCTCGTAGTCGTAGTTTCCATCGCGTAGGTGGGTCGCCATCGCCTGCGGGTCGCCGTTGAGCGCCCAGTTGCCCGGGTCTACGCCCATTTGCCACATAACCGGATTGGGCCACCCGGCACTTGCGTCAAGCGACTCGTACGTGGCACTCGGCTGCCCAGAATAGCCCAGCACGTTTCCCACCCAGGAATACCACTCATGGGAGATCCCGGCTCCCTCGTACGAGCTGTTTTCGGCTCGCATGAAGCCGGCGGCACGCTGGTTCGACGAGCAGTTGTAGGTGCGGCACTTTCCGACGAGTTGATTGCGGAAGAAGGTAATGTAGACGGAGTTGCCCCAACGATTGTCCGCATCGGCGTTGAACGCCTGGTTTCCCTCGAATAGCTCGTAGTGGGGGGTCGTCATATGGGTTGCATTAATACCCGACTCCATCCACGAGGTGTCCGATCCCGAAATATCGGTACCATCGTCCACGTAGTTGTAGGCAGTCACGTTCCCGCCGCCACTGGCCCGCATGACCATGACCTTGTTGAAGCGCATGATGATGTTGTTCTCGGCCAGGTTGTCCGAAGCGTACTCGTTGAATCCGAGACCGTAGGCGCCACCACCTTCAGATGGTCCGTCTTCCGCATCGTGGAGGTATGAGTCGCGGACCACGCAACGGTACGTTCCATCAAGATTGATCGACGTTCCCACTGACATCGCGCTCTCGACGTTCTTCACCCATGAGTAGGCTGTCCCGCCAAACAGGTGGATGCCCCCTCCACCATCGCCGCCCTCGCCATACTGCGCGGTGAGGTTCTCGATTCCGCTGTAAACCACCGACGGCTGCGAAAAGTAGAAGGCGTGCGAGCCGTCCGCAACCGTGAAGGCGATATGAAGCGGCGTTTCCAGAGTGAGCACGTTTCCGTTGATAGCGGTGATCATGTCGGTCTGCCCAACCGGACGACCCGTCTCTGAGAACCACCCCTGACAGGCACTGTCGCAATCACTGGACCAGTTGGAGATCGCAGGGTCAGTGAGGTGGTTAATGACGATGATCTGATTGACGCTAAAGCCACTGGCAGACGCAAGGGTGATCTGTGTCGCCTCCTTCGCCGCATCCGCCGTCAATGCGACGCCAGCCGCGTTGTTGGGCCACCGCGTGCCAATGATGATGACAGGGTAATTCGAGCCGGTGGGCTTCGTAAGTATCGTCTTTCCTGCCCCTGCGCCTCGCAGCACCACCTGCGAATTACCAATCGTCAAGCCCTCCCCCGTGATCTGGAAGGTGCCCGCGGCGAGTAGCACGTAGTGCTTCGCCGGACAGGAGTCGAGTGCCGACTGGATAGTCGACGTGTCGTCGCCGCCGCTTGGAGCAATGGTGGAACCGCACTGTGTATACGTGGTCGGGATACCGCCGACTGCGTTCAGCCCCGGATTCCACGTCGTCACACGATCCGGCGGCAAGCTGTAGTAACCGTTGGACAAGGTGTAAGAGGCGCACGCAATGCTGGAGTTGGCCAGGCCGGTGGCTTGCGCCTCGGCGCAGACGGTGATGGGTGGGTGCGCCACGACGGACGATCCCGGGGTACCCGGCGTGCAGGATGCCCCGGAGCAATAAAGGTAGGTCGCCCCCGGTGTCGTCGAAGACCAGGAGACTGTTGAGCCATCAACGATCGCGCCTGCCGGAGGAGAAAAGGTGGGAGTCGTGGTTACTGTACTGCCGGCTCCGCCGCTCGCCGTGTCGCCTCCGGTACTGGTCGCTCCGCCCATGCCGGTGCTCCCGCCCGTTGCGATCATTCCGCCGGCCGCGCTCGTTCCTCCCGCGCCAATCGCTCCACCACTGGCGTTGGTTCCCCCTGTGCCTGACGCTCCGCCGCTGCCACTTCTCCCGCCCGTTGCGATCATTCCGCCGGCCGCGCTCGTTCCTCCCGCGCCAATCGCTCCACCACTGGCGTTGGTTCCCCCTGTGCCTGACGCTCCGCCGCTGCCACTTCTCCCGCCCATTGGAGTTCCGTTCGATCCCGCGGGGGTTCCGCCTGTGCCCGAGGTCGCGATTTCACCCGATCCGCCCACGCCGCCGCTTGATGCCCCGGCACTGCCGCCCGCGCTCGTCGTGCCGCCGGTGGCATTTCCGCCGCTGCCGCCGATACTCGTGGTGCCGCCGGCTCCGACCGTGCCACCCGAACTCTGGCTTCCCCCAAAACCGCTGTTGCCGCCGAAGGCGCCGCCCCTGCCCGTGGGCCCATCTGACTCCACGGCTCCATCGGTCGAGAGCACGCTTACGGACCTGCCGCAGCCGCTTCCGGAGAGAGAAATGGCGCTGGCTGCTAAGACGAAGGATCGAAACAGCGAAATTTGGCGCATGGAGAGAGGATCCACCAAGTTGGCGAAATGGCTCACCAGGAACGATAAAGGCGACTTCCGCCTATCCAGGCGATTGGCTCGCCTTCCCGTGAGCCGTTTGCAGGCGGTGGGGGATCTCCTAGTAGAATGGGCAACACTGTGAAGGAACCCATCCCGTTCCCCACGCCCGACACGGTCGGCGACGCCGAGTTGGTGGGCCGCGCCGTCGCGGGCGATCGCTGGAGCCGGGACATGCTCTACCGCCGCCACGCGCGCTACCTCTTCGCGGTCATCGCACGCTTGCTCAGGCGCCGGAGTGAGGCCGAGGAGGTGCTGCAAGACACCTTCGTGCGAGGATTTGAGCATCTGTCAACACTCCGCGAGCCCGCGGCCCTGCGCGCATGGCTGGCCCAGATTGCGGTAGGCATCGTCCGCCATCGCCTGCGGCGCGCTCGCCTCATGCACTTTCTCGGACTCGACCGTGGAGAGGGCGATGCCACCCTCGCCGCACTGGCAGCGCCGGATCTGGCGCCCGACGATCGCGCCGAACTCGCACTCGTCGATCGCGTGCTCGCCCGAATCCACCCCGATCAACGCATCGCCTGGATGCTCCGCCGGGTCGAGGGCCTGGCGCTGGCCGAGGTCGGATCTGCCTGCGCCTGCTCACTGGCCACCGCAAAGCGCCGGATCGCGGCCGTGGATGCCATCGTCGAGCGCCACGTGCAAATTAGCAAGGAAGCACTATGAGTCGCCTACGATACCCTTTGGCTGGGAGTTTACGCGACCCTGCGAACGAAGAAGGAATGGAAAGGATCGCGCAGGAGATCGATGCGAGATTCCCACGCCCCCGCCGCCGAGGGCGGCTGCCGTTCGTGCTTGTCGTCACCGCCACGGTTGTCGCCGGAACGTACGCTGCGCTCGCTCTCCGTGATTTCGGACCGCTGCGCCTCGCAGATGGTAACCCGGTCGTCGCGGTGGAGGCACCGTCAATCGAAACTGGTGAAGCAGGCGAAACCGGAATCGCCCTTTCGGACGGTTCGCGCATTCGGCTTCTTCCCGGCACTCTACTCGAACCGCTGGAAAGCTCGGGCACGACCTTCTCGGCCATGGTCGTGCGCGGCGGCGCGGAATTCAACGTGCGCCCGGGTGGGCGCCGGCACTGGGTGATCGAATGCGGCCTGGCGACCATCGAGGTGGTGGGCACCCAGTTTGCCTGCGAACGAACGCCAGGTCACCTGCACGTTGCCGTGAGTCGCGGTGCGATCCTGGTGCGCGGTGAGCGCGTGCCCGATCGCGTTCGACGACTTGCTGCTGGCGAGTCCCTCGACGTATTTGAGGATGTCGTCCGGCCCGTGGCCACCGCTGTCGCCACGCCGACCATCGCACCTCTCGCCCAACCGGCCAGCACCGTCCCCACGTCTGTCGCCGGAGCGAGTGGCAATCCTGCCCGCGTGGATCGGGCTGAATCGCCCAGCCGCAACCGAGCCACGACATCCTGGCGCGATCTGGCCAAGCGCGGGCGCCACGACGAGGCCTTCTTGGCCCTGGGCGCCGATGGACTCAGGCGCGAGTCGAAGCGCCTCGGCGTGGCTGATCTGCTCGCCCTGGCCGACGTGGCGCGGCTGTCTGGGCATCCGGCAGACGCGGTCGCGCCCCTTGATCGCATCCTCACCGACTTCGCGGACGATGCGCAAGCACCGCTCGCTGCGTTTGCCTTAGGACGCCTGGAACTCGACTCGCTGGGGCGCCCGGAACCCGCAATCTTGGCCTTGAACCAAGCCCTCAAACTCGGAATTCCTCGTAGCCTGCGCGAAGACGTGCGCGCCCGGCTGGTGGAGGCGTGTGCGCGAAGCGGTCAGCCCGACGCTGCGCGCGCTGCCGCGGATGCCTATTTCCGCGAATTCCCCCGCGGTCGCCACACGCGAGCGATCAAAGGTTGGCTCGCCCCCCGATGATCTCTGCCGGTCTGGTTCGCAAGGGGCGGAGTCCTCACCTCGCCACTTGGCCCGTTTGCGCCGCGCTCGTCGTGTCCATCCTTCGCTCTCCTCCCGCCCAGGCCACAATCCAATCCGCGTCCGCGTCTCCGGATACGCAGGCCGTGGTCGTTTTGCCACCCCGCTGCGGAGCTGAAGCGTTCTCGCTCGGCGCCTTTCTCGATGATCTGCGCGTCGAGTTGGCTGGCCGCGGACCGTGGTGTTGCACTCTCGGTGATCCGAAGGACTGGCCGCCACCGACCGCATCCATTCGCGTGGAGTTGCAGGTAGATTCCTGCGTGGCAGGCGCGAACCAAATGCGAGCTTTCGTGTTCGATCCGGCGCATGGCCTCGGCCTCCACCGCGAGATTTCTCTGGCCGACGTGGCGGAGACGGCTCGGCCGCGTGCGCTGGCCCTGATCGTTGCCGAGCTAATTCGGGCGCTGGGGCAGGATGCGGCGGCTAGTGTTCTGCCCAAGACGACAATGGCCGAGGTGACCAAGCCGCTATCTCCCAGCCCGCACACGGCCGAGCCCAAAGCAGTCGCTTTGGCCATGGAAGCTGATTTCGAGGTGAGAAGCTATCCGTCCCGCGACACGACCACGTGGGGCGGCCGCTTGGGGTTCACCACAGGTTGGCGTTCGTTGCACATCGACCTCGACGCTGGTGGCGGACTCGCAAGCAAGCACGTCGACCTGGGCGAGGTGCGCACGCGCGCCGCGACGGTCGGCCTGACCGTCGGCCCCCGATTCAAGGCTGGCGTCGTCCTGATCGACCTTGGTCTACGCGCCGACGCGGGCTGGGCGTGGGTCGATGGCGTGGCTGGCAGCACGGGGGTACGCGCGGGCGCTGGCTCCGATTGGGTCTCCAGTACCGGACTACGACTGTCACTGGAGGCACCGGGCAATCGGCGGGCTCGTCCAAAGATCGGCCTTGAAGGCGGCACGTGCATCCGTGGCTTGAGCGGCGAGGCGAACGGTCAAGCCGTGGTCGGAATCGCTGGCTTCTATTGGCTTGCAAGTGTCGGCCTCGCCTTCTCACGCTTGTAGCCCAGCTGCGCGCGAAGACATTCCCACGACCTCCGTATGCAAGAGCGGCATTCCGAATATCATTGAGGTTTTCGTCAGCGGGTGTACACCTGCGCGCACTAGGACTTCCATGCTCGACGCGCGTTGTCACTCGCCAGGATGATGGGGCCACGTCTCGCCAGGGTCATGGGGCCAGGTGACGGGCATCGAAGGACCGGCTGATCTCATGCCACAGATTGGCCTTTAGGTCGACCCCGGAGGGCCCCGGCAGGGGCCCGACGTGCGCGGTGGTGTCATCGGCGGCGGGCCGCAGCTTTGGTACGCGGATGGATGGGCACCTTCTTCACCGGAGCCGCAGGCGGAGGTGGCAGCTTGTCGATGCTGGGTTTGAGCCGTGACCGATAGGACTCGCCATCGACGACGAGGTCGAAGGCGTTGTTCTTGAAACGATCGACGGCACTCTGGGCCAAAAGGGCATCGTCGAAAGTGGCGATCCACTCGACTGTGTCGCGATTGCTGGTCACAATCGTGGAAGCACGGGCATTACGCTCGACAAAGAGCTGGTAGATGTCGCGGCTCTCCTCGCGATTCATGGGTTCGAGCGCAAAGTCGTCGATGATGAGCACGTCGACGGTGGCCAGTTGGGTCATCAGGGCTTCCCTGGAATTGTCCATTCGGCTCTGCTTGAAGAGGCGCAGGAGTGCGTCGGCCCGCGACAGCCGCACATTGAAGCCGGCACGACAGCACAGGTGCCCGAGCGCGTTCGAGAGAAAGGTCTTGCCCACTCCCACCGGGCCGAGGATCACGACGTTGCGATGGTCCTCGACAAAGCGGAGTGAGACCAGCTCATTGAGCACCCGTCGGTCGTAGGTCACCTTCGCGGTCTTGTCCCACCGCTCAAGCACCATGTCCGGATCGAGGCCGGCCTGGTCCGCACGACGGAGGGCGGCGTTACTGTCCCGACGGGAGATCTCGTCGGTGAGCAGCAGAAGCAGGAGGTCCTCGTAGGGGGTGTCCTCCTTTTCCGCGAGGGTGAAGCGTTCGGGCAGCGTAGGAATGAGGCCGCCCAAGCGGAGCCGCTTGAGCGAGGCGACCAGGTCGGGGCTGATGGTGCGGGCACTCATGACTCACCTCCCGACTCCGTGTTTGTCTGGCCATCGGGCGGGACAGTTGCACGGGTGGCGAAAGTGGCTGCGTCGCGAGCGAAGCGTGCGGGTAACACGATCACGCGGCCCGTGGCGACAGCGGCCTCCTCGGTCCGACGGGCATCCTTGAGCATTCCCTCGATACGCGGCACCGCGATCACATCGAAGGCGAGCGCGCGCTCGCACAAGGCATTGACCCGGTCCTGCCCGTATCGCTCGCAGAGGCGCAAAAGCCCGTAGGCTTGCCGCAGCTTGAGCCAGGGCACAGGACCTTCGAGCAGGCGCTGGGCAAATTGACCGACCTTCTCGCCGTACCCACGGGCTCGGCGTACGACGCTGTCCACATCGCGCAGCGCCCACGCCGCCTTCCCTGGCGGGAAGTCCTGCGGATCGGTCGAGCGCTGGCCCGGGGCCTTGCGCGCATGCACCTTGATCAGCTCGGCCCCCAAATACAGTCGAACCGTCTTGCGGTCGGCCCGTGCCTCGACGATCTTGCCGATGTAGCGCGTGGGCACCGAGTAAAGCGCCTTGAGCACCTGCACGTGGTGGTCAGGGTGCACTTTGGGAGAGCACCAGTGAGGCACGTCGTACTCGCCCTCGGGTGCTGGCTGCATGTGCGCTCGCTCCTCGGCTTCGTACACCTCGCGCGGCACACGCCTTGTCGTCCCATGCACGCGCGCACCCGCCACCTCCCGGCACCACGCCTCCGCCTGCCGGCGGATCTCCACAAGGTCGGGGCTGAAAGCTTCGCCGGCAAACCAGCGCTCGCGCACGTACGGTACCTGATTTTCGACGCGGGCCTTGTCCTTGGGATGCCGCACGCGCGCCGTGTCCGCAAAGAGCTGGCGCGCATCGGTGTAGTCGCGGAAAGCGCGATTGAGCCCCGGGTCGGTGGCACTGGCACGCACCACCATCGCCGAGGCATTGTCGAGGATGATGTGCTTGGGCATGCCGCCGAAAGACCGCCAGGCGGCATCCAACCCTGCGCAGACGTCCTCCACCGTCTGCGTGAAGCTCGGGTACACGTGCATGTACCGACTCGACGGCAACGTCACGATCAGCGCCCACAGGCGTCGCGACCGTCCCTCCGCGTCGGTCACCATCCCCATCAGGCCGAAATCGACCTGTGCTTCCTGCCCCGCGGGTGGGTCGTCGAGCCGCACCGTCGGCGAGCGCTGGTGCCAGTCCAGCTCCCGGTGGGCGAACCGCCGCAAGGTCGTGTATCCGACCTCGACGCCCTCGCGCGCCAGCAACTCGTGGATGCGCACCAGCCGCAACGGCGGCTCGCTCCCCAGCCAGGCTTCAATCTGCGCTCGTCGGTCAACCAGTACCTGCCATGCTTGCGATGGCACCACTGGTGCCCGCGCTTGCACCCTGTGACCGACGCTCAGAGCGACATCGTCGGTCACCGTCGCCAGCGCGGGCTCCAGCCTGCGAGCCTGCTCCAAGTACCGCCCCACTGTCTTGCGATCCATGCCCAATTCGCGCGCGATCTTGCGCGCACTTTGCCCCGCCTCGTGGCGGCGCAACAACTCTCGTACGTCTTGCATTGTGATCTCCCGAAAGCTCATGTGACCTCCTGGCGGCCGTCGCGCGGCCGCCTGAAGGTCGGTTTTGCCTTCGGTCCTCGATGCCCAGGTCAGCTTTCGCTTAGGTCACGGGTTGGCCCCATGACCCTGGCGATTGACTGGCCCCATGACCCTGGCGATTCAGGGCCCGATCACCCGCGACCCTGGCCCCATCACCCTGGCGATCGGGTGGCCCCATGACCTTGGCGAAAACGTCAATCCCTGGCCCCATCGGCCTGGCGATTGACACGCGTCATGCGCGAACCGATAGGAGGACCTGAAATCCCGTTTGCCCACGTTTGGCGCTGCAAGTAGCTGGCTAACAATTCGCGTCGAAAAGAAACGGCACAGGAAAGCGGCGGGGAGGGTGCGCGAAAGCGTCACTCAAACGGTTTGACTGACGTTCACCCGTCAGCGAAGACCCAAATGATATTGTGCCCTCCAAAGCTAACTTTTGATGCTCGTCACGCGCGCAAATTACCTGCAATCCCTCTCGCCGCCCATTTCGTGACTTGGCGTGTCTGCCATGTCAGGCTGTTCGCCGCTTCACGCAGGAGGACGATCGGATGTTTTCGGTGGCGAGCAATTTCGACGACGAGTTGCCAGCGCGTCTGGCCGGCATGGAGGTAGACGAGCTGTTCGGATCCTGCGACGCCGCCCCGGTGGGGCATGGGCGTCCCCGCGCCATGATTCCGATGCTGTTGGCTGTGGGGGTGCCGGACGCCATCGGCGATTCGACGGTGGGCAAGAAGACCCTGGTGTTGCGGCTGGGCGCTCTGCGAGCCTCGCTCTGGTACATGCTTGCGGTCGCGCTTGCCTACGCAGCGTTGCCCATCCTGGTTGCGGCTGGGCTGCCTCTGGCCCCGGCACTAGCCGCGGCATCTCTCTCGCCCCTTGCCCTCTGGCGCATCTGGTGCGTGCGCGCCGACCGGGCTCTGCGGCCCGAGAGCTGGGAAAGCTTCACCTTCTGGTCCGTGGCCATGCTCATTCTGACTGCGGCCGCCGAGATCGCAGGGTTCCTGCTGCGGTAGTATTTGACAGATGGTCATGCTGGCCACGGGTAGGCGCCGCGTCCTCCAAGTGTAGCCATGACCCCTGCGTGTGAGTCTTGGGCCTGTTGAGGTGTGCCCTGGTAGTTGCGCGCCGCATGGAGACACTGTCGCGGATTCTGGAACCTTGCGCAGTGACACGCATCGAAACAGCCAGGGAGGACGGCAGTCATGACAAAGATTGTGGCGATTCTGGTGCTTCTGGTTGGCTGTGGAAGTGGAAGCTCGTATTCCACGCCCTCTTACACCTCGACATCGACGAGCACGTCGACCTCAGGGACTGGTGTCACCCTGAAGCTTGAGGACTACCTGTCCTGGTGCTCCGTTTCGGTCAACCAAGGTGCCGCGTCAGCGGATGCGACGCAGACGCTGACCGTCCCGGAAGGGACCATGGTTCCGCTGTCGGCGACTGCCGCCAGCAGCGTGTTTGTCTGGGGGTACTGGGTCGGTACTGATGGCGACACGAGCGCCAGCCACGACACGGGCCAGGCGGCCACCGTCACGATGGACAAGAGCAAGGTCGTGCAAGCTTGCTGCCCGTTCGCATCGAGCCCGAGCACACCCTGTCCGGCGCCAACGCCGTAGGGCTGTTCAGCGCCTCGCGTAGAATGGGCGTCTTATCGATTCCTCGCGCGCAGCCGGCCGGTGGCTTCGAGAGGAGCACGGATTTCCGTGCCTGTCGTGCCACAGGTCCAGGACAAGGCCCCAACCAGCCATTTTCACATGCGCGCGTATGGATGGAGCGAAATGCAGCGCGATTTGACGAAGATCAAAGAACTGGCGACAGACATGCAACGCACAGCCAAGAAGTAGAGAGTACCCGTGGTGGCGAGTTCGATGCTCAACCGCGCGACCCGCATCGGGATCGCCGCCATGTCCGCCCTGGCAGAATCTCACGGCACTGATGTGCCCGCGCTGACCGCCAGCCAGATTGCCAGACGTCGGTCGATCCCTCAGCCCTTTCTGGCCAAAGTCCTCACCAGTCTGTCGCGCCACGAGCTGATTCGCGGCACACGCGGGCCGGGCGGTGGTTACGTGCTGGCGCGGCTTGCGGCCGAGATCAGCCTGCATGACATCGCCACCTGTTTCGAGCGGCTGGAGAGCACGCCCCTTTGTCCTCTCGGCAATCGCAAAGCTTGCGTCGCCCGGAGCCCTTGCCCGCTGCACGTCCCTTTCCAGAAGGTGTGGGAGGCGCAGGCCGCTTTTCTGGCCGAGACAACACTGGCGGGCTTCACCGCGCGCAAAGTGCCCGCGCCACCACGGCGCCGATGAATGGCGGTGGTCTGGCGAACGTGGCCGATGAAGAAGCGATCAAAGCTGTAGACGTCGGTGTTCTTGCTCTCATCTGTCCGGCATCACGGCCATCGAGGGGGCGATCTCGCGACGGACGAGCGATCACGAGGACAGTGTGCTGCTCGCTCGGCGTGTCCCTTATTGGCTGTAACGCCCAACAACAATATCCTCGCCACTGAACATTCCACCTTGCGTTGGAAGCGGGTTCGGTCTTGGGTAGAACGTGGAAAAGGGGGTTTGTGTACACGTGTGCGTCCTCGGACTTCTATGATTCACTAGGTCATGCCTCCACCAACAGGGTGACACGGAATCCCGTTTGCCCACGTTTGGATCTGCAGCGACAACGATTGCAAGCGCGAGGCGTGCTCTCGGCGCGCGAACTGCAACGGACCGCGAAGGGCCAGCGCGAACTGGTGGCCGGGCTAGTCATCGTGCGCCAGCGACCGTCCACGGCCAAGGGATTCGCCGAGTCTTCATGTCGAAGACCGAAATGTCGATGGATCCAAAATCGTGCGCACCGAGAGTAACACCAGGCGCCATCTAGCCATGGAGCCGCCGAGTGCGCCCGATGGGAAGTCCGCTGAAGGCATGCCGCATGTTCGAGAGAGCAGGCTGATCCTTGCAGTAGCCGCGTTTGTGGCGGTTGTGCTCGCCGCGGCTTGCTCGTTCGACGCCAGCAGATTGCGCCCTCGGCGATTTGCGGATTCAGGTGCTAGCGAAGCGGTCGCGCGGGACACGGACGCGACGGAAGTGGATGCATTGCTCGATCACCCGTTCGACCAAAACCTCGGTGTGCAAGATTCGGTCGTCGAAGTTGGTTCTGATTGGGCGAGCGCAATGTTCGAGGTGGGTGCTTTGGCGGACGCCGGAAGCTCGATGGGGGATGCCGCCGACAGGCGCACCGACCTACCCTTGGGGACCGATGGCTCGGTTGACACCGGAGGAGCTGGGGGCACTGACGGTGGCGCCACGGGTGGGACCGACGGCTCGGTTGACACCGGAGGAGCTGGGGGCACTGACGGTGGCGCCACGGGTGGGACCGACGGCTCGGTTGACACCGGAGGAGCTGGGGGCACTGACGGTGGCGCCACGGGTGGGACCGACGGCTCGGTCGACACCGGAGGGGCTGGGGGCACCGGCGGTGGCGCCACTGCTGGGACCAACGGCTCGGTTGACACCGGAGGGGCTGGGGGCACCGGCGGTGGCGCCACTGCTGGGACCAACGGCTCGGTCGACACCGGAGGGGCTGGGGGCACCGGCGGTGGCGCCACTGGTGGCACGGCTGGATCCGGCAGTACTTCAGCCACGGGTGGTAGTGGCGGCTCGGTTTCTCTTCCGGCTGGCCTGGTTGCGTGGTGGAAGATGGATGAAGCGGCGGGAAGTGACACGGCCACGGACGCCTCGGGTAATGGCAACACCGCCACTCTCACCGGGCTGAACCCGGCCTCGGCCTGGACAACCGGGCGCACGGGTGGTGCCCTCAAGTGCGACGGCTCAGGCGGTGCTTTGGTCAACGACTCAGTCAGCCTGGACGGGATCACGACAGGCGTCACCATCGCGGCATGGGTCAATCGATTAAGCGCCACCACTGGTTTCTCGGCGGTCCTGTCGAGAGAGACCGGCACCACCAATGGTCAATACTACTGGTTGGGCTTGTCAGGAGACGATGCAGAGTTCTACGGCTTGTCGGGCGTGCTTTCGACCACCACGGTCCCGATGGGTATCTGGACACACATGGCCGCCACACACGACGGAACCACTGCGCGCATCTACGTCAACGGCGCACAGGTGACGAGCAAGAGTTCTAGCGATGTCTTCAAGGCAGACACATCGAAGCTGACCATCTGTGGCAACCAGAACGACGCCAGCGGCGCCATTACAGAACTCTGGAATGGCTTGGTCGATGACTTGCAACTCTACAACCGGGTCTTGACAGCGACGGAGATTGCCAACCTGGCCAAATAGGCCAAAAGGGGACTCGCGTGCTCATTGCGCCAGCATTGCTTCGAGGCATGTCCGTAACCCTGAAAGGGTGTCCTATAGGAAAACTGGGCAAAGACTTGCGTCTGCTTCAGGGTCCTCTACCCACCACGTGGTGTTCATCACCAGGGCCAGCACCGAGTTGAAGTGGACATGAACGCTCCTGAGCAAGCTATCGCTGCCGTGATTGGGAGCGCGAGGCCATCGAAGAACCCCGAGGGCCTGTTTGGAAGAATCACCTGGAGGATGCGGTTCTCTCTCTTCCTTCTCTCTTTCTCTCTTGTCCTTGGCTTGCCCGGCAAGCTCAGAGCCCAAGGCGGACCGCCGTACTACACGAACGATCCTCAGACGCCAGGTGATATGAGCTGGGAAATCAACCTGGGATACATGCCGTTTCTCTACAACGGCCAGTCAACCGTCCATACGCCCGACCTGGACATCAATTTCGGCCTGGGCAAAAGCATCCAGCTGACCTTCGAGAACGCTTGGTTGCGTGTGAAGGCACATCAAACGTCCGCAGAGTACGGCTTGGGCCAGGATGTACTCGGGGTGAAGTGGCATCTTTATCAAGGCGAAACATCTGGACTTGGAATCTCTGTCTTCCCGCAGCTCGCCATCAACAACCCCGATGATTCAGTCCGGCGAGGCATCACCCCGCCGGGTGCGAGTCTCACCGTGCCGGTGGAGTTTTCAAAAAGGCTGGGACCCATACACGTGAACTGGGAGATCGGGTACGACTTTGTTCATTTGGGTCCTGACGGATGGCTGGTGGGACTTGTGGCCGGGCATGAAATGACCAATCGGTTGGAGCTGGACGTTGAACTCTATGGAATCGGGACGTTCAGAACGAGCCAAGACACGATTGGGGCAGGAGCACGCTACAAGTTACATCCGCTGCTGATTCTTCTGTTGATGGCTGGTCGAAGCGTCGCGCCCGTGAGCAACAGCCAACCCTATTTCGTCGGCTATTTCGGCCTACAAGTTCTCCTTCCGCCGAAACCTTTCGATGAATGATTGCCATATTCGGTGAGGGCACGCCAATTCCTCATGGTCGGTGGGTCTCGCTCGGTGCGGTTACGCGGCCTTGGGGGCGGCCAATTGCTTCGCGTGATATAGGACGGGCTTGTGGACTTCCCCGGTCACCCACAGCCGGTGCAGAAGTTGTCCGCCGCAGAAACTCTGTGCGGAGCAGGAAATGGTTGGGATCGTAGACGCCCGCCGGGGCGTTCGTCTACGATGTCGGCGCTGGACAGGGTGTGCTCGGGCTCGATGCGAAGGGGCAGCAAGCCTGGATCACCCTACTCTTGTCCATCGTGACGGTGGCCGACTGGCCCGTGTCGTGGCTGGGTCCAGTGTCCGCATCGGTGCCCACCCAATACCCCCAGACGAACACGCTGCTGGCGGCATCTCCCGACAGCGGAACCACGGTCCCCTGCGGGACGGTCCCATCGCCTGAGCGTGAGTCAGGCAAGGTAGCCGCGATCTTCACTCTTGTTCATCGATCACTACCACCGACTACTTGCCGACAACCAACACGACGAACGTACCGGGCGCCGTGGGCGCCCTCGGTTTGGGATCGGCCACCGACGGTGCCGGCTTGTCGCCAAACTGGGCCGCCGGAAGAAACACCCGGTGAGACGTGGTATCCACCGCCAGGGTTCGCGCACGAGGCTGGGTGCTGAGATTCTGCACGATATGGTACTTGTCCGCAGCGTCCTGGTGGATCACGGACAGCGTGCCATCCTTGCCGCACGCATTGAAGACATCCCCCGTCGTGGCATCGAAATCCGTGCCGTCTACACCCGGACCGATGGCAAGCGTGGTGATGACCTTGCCGGAACTGGCGTCGACCACGGCCATCATGCTGTTGCCGCAGCCGACAAACAAGCGACCGTGCTTGGCGTCCAGAGCCAGACCAGTCGGCTCCTCGCACGGCGCCAGGGGGAACCGCCCGGCAATCGCCATCTTCTTGGAGTCGATGCGCACAATCTCGCTCCTATCCTCGACATTGACCCACACGCTGCCCCGGCCGTCGGCACGCCCAAACTCCAGAGCGCCCCCCACGTCGAGAGTCGTGGTCACCACATTCATCGCAGGATCGATCACCGTGACCTGGCCACTGCTGTGGTTGAACACAAACAGACGGCGCGAGGCCGGGTCATAGACAAGGGCATCGGGGTTCTTGCCCGTGCTCTTGATCTCGGCCGTGGACTTCAGTGTCTTGGGATCGAAAACCGTGACCATCCCCGACTTCCCGTTCGTGATGAACCCCTTGCCGATCTCGGATACCACGCTGATGCCGTGTACGCCGGCAAGGCCCGCGACTACACCGATGATCGCACCCGTGGTTGCATCGAGCACTGCCACCTCGGTGCCGTGCGAGACGTACAGCCGATTGGCCGCCTCGTCGAGAAAGAGGTAGTCGTAGCCGCCATCTCCCGGCACCGGGATTTTCTGCAACACGCGGTAGGTCCCTGCCGGCTCCTGTCTTGCTTTCTTGCCCTGCGCCGAAACCGCATCCCTGGGCGAGGTGGCGCTAGCGAGCAGCACCACAAGAATCGACGAAAGCAGCTTCATGAAAATCTCCCGTGGCGAAGGGCCAGCCGTCCGGGGTTTGTGCCCGGTTGCAACCCAGGACCTTCTGCCGCCTCGCCCGCGAGTTTGCAACCGAAGAATCGCAACCCGCAGCCAAACATCCGTCTCGCGATTGCGCATGACAGCGCGTCGCGCTTGTCACTCCCACTGTCCATCATCGCCACCGTCGGAAATCAGAGGGCACGGACGTCCACGTAAACAACGGGGCTATTGGATTATCTGGCCACAATCGGTAAAGACAAGTGTGGTGTCGATACGGAAATTGGACTGGGTGGTGTGTCTTTCGGCATTGAATACCGCCAAGGGATAGACTTTGCCCACCGTGAGTCCAAGCTGACTGGCTTGGCCGACTGGCCCGTGTCGTGGCTGGCTCCAGTGTCCGCATCGGTGCCCACCCAATACCCCCAGACGAACACGCTGCTGGCGGCATCTCCCGACAGCGGAACTACGGTCCCCGGCGGGGCGGTCAGCGGTCTGTGTCGCGTTCGTGGATGCGACTCCTCCGTTGACCGAAACGGAGCACCAGGACAGGTAGTCCTCAAGTTTCAGCGTGACTACCGCGGCTCGTCATCGCCTTGATCACATCTGCGAACATCGAGCGAATGCAGCGGAAGCCCTGCGCATGACTCGGAGTCATCGTGGTCGCTACTCCTTCGATGGAAGGCTCTTTCATCCTCTTCTTTCTGCCGGTTTTGACCGGCGCACTAGCCACCACGGGTGGCCTTGTGGTTCCGAGGACGTGCCTCGCGGTCCTTGTCACTGGACGCGTATACGAAATCGAGCGTAATGTATTCCCATAATGTTCCGGGGACTCGTCTGGGCGCTGCTTCTCCCCTCAATCTCTGGCTGCGGCAGCTCCGGCTCCACGGCACACGACGCGGTGGGATCGGGAGGTACTGGCTCGGAAGCCCCGGACGGCTCGGGAGTTCCGCCCGGCCCCCCCGGCACCCTTTCGATCTGGACCACGGGCGTGGGGGGGAAAGTGCAGCCCACGACCGCCCCTGGGACAGAAACGTCAATCTCCGTCTCGACCGCCCGTTCGGCATGGGCTTCCGCGCAGTTGGTGGTCTACGGGAAGGGTGGCAACCTACAGCAGGTGAGTGTGGCCGTCGCTTCCGATCTCAGCGACGGCGTCGGCCACACGTTGCCGATGAGTAACGTGTCCTTTTTCCGCGAGTACTTCATCGACTTCACGGGGGTCACGGCTACACCTGGCAATGTCCCGGTCCCCGCCAAGTCCCCCACCAACGACCCCCAGATCCCCGATCCTCTCATCCCGATGGTCGATCCCTACACGGGCGCGAACGTCGGACAGCCGTTCGACGTGGCGGAGAACACGAACCAGCCTGTCTGGGTCGACATCTACGTTCCCGGCGGCACCAGCGCCGGTACCTACACCGGCAGCATACAGGTCACAGCCAGTGGCTTGTCCGCCAGCGTACCGCTCTCGGTCACGGTCTGGGACATCGACCTGCCGGACATGCGGTCGGTGACGACACACTTCAAGATGTCCATCGGCGCCCTTCTCGAGTACCACGCGGGCATCGCGACCTGCGACAGTACCGGGAAGAACTGCTACCTGAACGAGAACGCACAGGGCCTGGCCATCACCAAGCGGTATGAGGAGCTCGCTCACGACCACCGCATCGATACGGGTCAGAACTTCGTGCCCGACATGGTCAACGGGTGCAATGTCCCCACCGACTGGAGCGCCTACGACGCTGCGATGACGCCGTACATGAGCGGCACCTATTGGGCCGATGGCGTGCCGAGCAGTCGCACCGATGCGCCCTTCTCGCCCGGGGCAACCTGGGGAGTCGACACCTGTACGCAAACGCAATACGTGGCGCTTTCTTCTGCCTGGGCCTCGCACCTGAAGGCGAAGGGCTGGTTCGGCAAGGTCATTGTGTACGCCCTCGACGAGCCGGATGCGTCGAGCTTCCCCGCCATCGCGCAGGGTTCTGCGTGGCTCCAGCAAGGGGATCCGGACTGGAAGGCACACGTTATGGACACCACGTCTCCGAGCAGCGCCAACATCGCCGTGCTCGGGCCAGCGATAGGGATCTTCACGGTCAACCTCCCCTGGTACGACAACTGGAACGGCGAAACGGACTACGGCCGCGCCGATTGGCCGAGCCTTTTCGCACAGGGAACGCAGCTCTGGTTCTACGAGAGCAACTCCGTGGACCCGCCGTATCCGACCTTCGCGACCAACACGCTGGACGGTCTTGAGCCCGTCATCGCCATGTGGGGGTCGTGGTACGAGAAGGCAACGGGATTCCTCTATTGGGATATCGCAGACTGGACTGACAACAATCCATGGGGGCCGAACATCGCCTATGGGATGACGGGCGACGGCGTGATGGTGTACCCCGGCAATCATGCGGGCACGCTCTCGCCTGTGGGCTCTCCTTCGGGAGTGGCGATCGATGGCCCGATCCCCTCTTACCGTCTCAAGATGGTGCGCAACGGCCTCCAGGACTGGGCGCTCTTCCGGTTAGCCGACGCGAAAGGCATCACCAGCACCGTCCAGACACAGGTGACCACGGTGTACGGCCAGTTCGGAGGCTGCACCCGGCAGGGCTGTCCCGCGCCGGTCTCGGGCTTCTTCTGGAAGAGCGATGAGACGGCGATGAACGCGGCCCGGGCAGCGGTGGCTGCGGCGATCATCGCGACGCCCTGACCGGCGGGTTGGTCAAGTCAGTCGCTCCGTCGGATCTCGACCTGCGCCCAGGTGCCGCGCGCCCCGGAACGGCGTGGCCACGAGATCGAGTCGTGCTCCAATCTTGGCCCGGGCCGGCGCCCATGGTGCCGCACAGGCACCCTTGGCCGGGTACCTCGTCCTCGGCTCAAAGCGCCTGCGCGCTTGCGGACACGGCGATGATGGGGATGCGCCGTTGCGGCTCGCGTGCGCGCAACTGCCGGATGGCTTCCAGTCCGCCCTTTCAAGACCGACGCACTGACCCTACTTCGGTGATCGAGCAAAGACAACCGCGACAGCGCGGGCCCTGGTTCTACTTCAGACTCGGTATGAGGTCGCGAGTTATGGTGTGGGAGTCCGAGTAGACGCTCTTGATATTTGCCACGGACCAGGCGGCGCGCGCGGGCGAAGCTTCCCAGCCCGTCCATGAAGCGGTCGCGCCGGAACGCGGCGCGCGTGAAGTGGACCCAATCGACTCGGATGGTCTCGGCGTCGAGGTCACCAAGCAGAAGCGCCCAACGCTCCGGGTGGGCGGCGACGTCCTGGGCGTCCGCATCGAGCACAGCGGTCAAGGGTCGGCCATACCAGGCCACCAACGCCTGGAGGAGTTGGGCCGAGCGCCGTATAGCGAGGGCCCGGAGTTGGCGCTCCGGGCCTTCAGGTGGATCGACCGCGTGGACGGTCGAGCCACGCAGTTCCCTGCATTGCACGATTTGGTCGGCAGATCCACGACGGCGCGCACCGCCGCGTGGACCTGCTGGATCGCACTTGTAAGTTGTGTGGGCTGGCGTTCCTGGTGTGCCGCAGCTGCGACAAGCGGTGCAAGTACTGCTCGCCCGAGTGTGCGGCCAAGGGCCGACGCCAGAAGCAGAGGGTCGCCGGGCATAAGTACCAGACGACGCGGCTCGGGCGTCGCAACATGATCTCTTGGGCGCATGGCAGCGCCCGGATGACAGGCTGGCGATGGACAACTATACTAGTAAACTCGGGAGGTCATCTTGATGCGTGCATCTATTTCACCGAGTCTTCGCCATTGGTGTGGCACCACGGCGGTAGTCATTGCAACGATGGCCGCAGGCGAGGCCATGGCAGCCGCGCTGGCTTTCCCCGGGGCCGAAGGTTTTGGGGCTATGGTCACCGGCGGGCGCAACGGGCAGGTGGTCCACGTGACTACCCTCGCCGATTCCGGGACGGGATCGTTGCGCGAAGCCGTTAGCGGCTCCAACCGCATCGTGGTGTTCGATATCAGCGGTGTGATCACACTGAGCTCCGCCCTCGTGATCGCTGGCGACAACATCACCCTGGCGGGTCAGAGCGCCCCCAGTGAGGGGGTCACGATCTATGGCAGGGAAACCAGCTTCAGCAGTCGAACCAATATCATCGTGCGTTTTATGCGTTTTCGTCAGGGCATGAACGACACCGACAGTGGAGCCAAGGCCGTCAATATCACGGACGGCCAGAACATGATCTTCGATCACGTTTCCGTGCAGTGGGGGCGCTGGGACAACTTCGGCGTCACCGGCACCAGCAGCACCGTGACCCTGCAAAACTCGATCATCGGCGAAGGCATGCCTCCGCAGCGCTTCGGCTCCATCATGGATTCGGTCCAGAACATCACCGTGGCCCGCAACCTGTGGATCGACAACGAGAGCCGCAACCCGAAGTTCAAGGCCAACGGGCAGTACATCAACAACGTGGTCTACGACTGGGGCGATGGGGGCGGCGTGATCGGAGGCCACTCGTCGGCGGACTGGTACGAGGATCTCATCAACAACTATTTGATTGCCGGTCCCACGACGGTCGTCGGCTTTCTCACCTTCTACGCCAATACGGACCTCGTCTACCAAACCGGCAATATGGTGGATGTGAACCAAGACGGCCAACTCAATGGGCGTGCGGTGGTCGAGACGGATTTCGTGGGCGATACGCCGCCGACGTTCCAGACGGCAGCGCACAGTCAGCCGGCCGTGCCCGTCACGGTGTTGAGCGCGGCGGACGCCTATGCACAAATCTTGACTCAGGCGGGAACCTGCCAGAATCGGGATGCAGTCGAGTTGCGCCTAGTCGCTCAGCTTAGCTCGCTCGGGAAAACGGGGGCCATCATCGCCATGACCGGCAGTGAAAGCGATGTGGGAGGACAGCCGGCCATGACACCGGTGACGCGGCCCGCGGGCTACGATACCGACGGCGACGGCATGCCCGATGCCTGGGAAATCGCGCACGGACTGAACCCGAATGACCCCAGCGATGGCAACGGCGATTACAACGGGGATGGCTATACCAACGTCGAGAAGTATCTTAACGAAGTAGCCGATGACGCTTGCTCGGCTGGCACACCCACCACGCCACCCGAAACTACCGACGCCGGAATTCCCCAGCCGGTCGACGCCGCCGTCCCTCCCGTCGACGCTCGCGACACACCGGCAAGTGGTGGCGCGACAGGAACCGGCGGGATTACGGGAGCCGGCGGTGCCACCACAAGTGGGGGCATGATGGGCTCCGGTGGTGCTACGAATGCTGGCGGGACCACGGCAAGTGCCGGCGTGACAGGAACGGGCGGCATCGCGGGAGCCGGCGGTGCTACAGCCAGTGGGGGAATGATCGGCTCCGGTGGCGCTACGAAAACTGGCGGGACCACAGCAGGCAGTGGAGCGACGGAATCCGAGGGCGGGGCTGGAGGCAGTGGAATGGGTGGCGCAGTTTCCATGGGAGGGAGGGTCGGATCTGGCGGCGGTGTGGGAATGGGCAGCAGCATCGCGAGCGGCGGAGCAGTGGGAGCTGGCGGATTGCCTGCAAGCGGGGCCGTGGCTGGCACTGGCCCAGTCGGAACCGGGGGCAAGATAGCCACGGGGGGAACTTCGGGACTCGGTACGATGGGTGGCGCGACGACCGCGAGCGGTACGACCCAGGCAAGTAGCGGCGGCTGCTCCTGTCGCGTCGCCGTGGCCGAAACAAGGAACTACCCAGGTTTGGCGCTGCTCGGGCTTGTCATGGTCGCACTTCGGCTTCGGAAAAGGCGTTGATCAGGGCTTTGGGGGCCAACTCATCAGGAACCAGCCTGTCTCGGCGAATGACAATGGGGCCCTGCGCGAAAGTCACCGGAGTCAGGTCGCGCCCGGTCTTTGAGATCTCCGCCCTGTTCTCTGTTCGCTGATCGCTCGAGTCGGTTCCTTCAAGCCACCGCCCCCTTCTGTCGAGATCTATTCCAGGGGGATCCCTGCATGGGCACAAGTTCTCTTGTCCTTTTCGCGGTGCTCGCGCAACTCTCGCCACCAGGCACCGACCCCCAGGCCAAGGCCAAGGCGCAGGGCCTGCTGACCGAAGGCTCCGATTTGTACGAGAAAGGTGACTATGCCGGCGCCCTGGAGAAGTTCAACGCGGCCTACGCCGCCTACCCATCGCCGAAGCTGATGTTCAACATAGGTCAGGCCAATCGGGATCTCAGCCGGCCTGTCGAGGCGCTGGAGGCTTTCGAAAAGTTCTTGGCGGAAGCTCTCGACGCATCGCCCGCAACGACCGCTGACGCGCGCAAATCCCTGGCTGAGCTACGAGACAAGCTGGGACGGATTCGGATCGATTGCGATAAGGCGGGCACCGAAGTGAGCGTCGATGGCAAGTCCGTCGGGCTGACCCCGCTGCCCGACCCGATCTGGGCCATTCCTGGCCGCCACCAAGTCACGGCCAAGCATGCGGGCGCGGCTCCAGTGATCGAGGATGTGGACGTGACGGCAGGTTCGGTGAGCAGAGTGACCATGCGGATGCTTCCTCTGCTGGTTCGCGTGGCCGCCGCTCCGGCTCCCGCGCCCAAGGCTGCCCCGGACTTCGACGTGCAAGCCGCGCCAGGGGCCGGCGGCGCCCGCGAGGGTTGGTGGCTGGGCAGAAAATGGACCTGGGTGGCTGGCGGCTCGACGGTACTGCTTACTGGGGGCGCCATTGCCGCCGGCCTCTCGATGCAGGCCAGGTTCAACAGCCTGAACAACTCGTGCGGCAGTGCCAGCGGGCCGCCTCGCTGCAGTCAGAGCGAGATTGATTCAGTCACCTCGCGCCAGACCATCGCCAACGTCTTCTGGGGCCTAGCCGGCGCCTCTGCCGTAACCACAGCCGTGCTGTTCTACTTTGAGGGGCGACCCGTAGCCGTGGCGCCGATGGCGGGGGCGACGACCGGCGCGCTGGCAAGAGTGGGGTTCTGATCATGAAGACGATATCTGATCCGGAGAGAGCTCTGTCCTGTTTTTCAACACGCCTTCACCTTGTTTGCCTCTGCCTGATTGCCACGCTGCCGGCGTGTTTCTTCGACGCCAGCAAACTGGGACCGCCCGCGCCGGATGGACCCGGAGACTCCACGAGCGCGTCCGATGCCGTGCTCGGTGGCAGCGGCGGCACTGCTGGTGAAGTTGGCAGTGGGGGAAGCACTGGTGCCGACGGCGCAGCAGTTTCCCCCGATCTGACAGCCGAGAAGGAGGATGCCGCTTCTGACGATGAGGCGGCTCCCCTTGACCTAGCTACCGCGGACGAAGTCGCTGGTGGTGCGGACATCGACGGCGGTGCAGCAGATGTCGGTGGAACGGGCGGTGTAAGCGGCGCCGGTGGAACGGCGACTGGTGGCGCAGCGACCGGGGGGGCGACCGGCGCTGGTGGCACGACGAGCGCGGCCGGCGCGAGCGGCGCTGGCAGCACGTCGAGCGGCGGCGGAACGGCGACTGGTGGCGCTGCAACCGGAGGGGCGACCGGCGCTGGTGGCACGACGAGCGCGGCCGGCGCGAGCGACGCTGGCGGTGTGACGAGCGGCGGCGGAACGGCGACTGGCGGCGCAGCAACCGGAGGAGCGAGCACTGGTGGCATGACGGGCGTCGGCGGCGCGAGCGACGCTGGCGGTACGACGAGCGGCGGTGGCACGGCGACTGGTGGCGCAGCAACCGGAGGAGCGAGCACTGGTGGCACCGGCGGCAGCACGCTCACTACTCTCGCCTCAGGGCAAAATAACCCTTACTACATCGCCGTTGACGCCACGGGCGTCTACTGGACCGACAACTCCAGCGGCACGGTCACGCATGTGCCCACGGGCGGCGGCCCGCTCACCACTCTCGCCTCAGGGCAAAATAACCCTTACTACATCGCCGTCGACGCCACGAGCGTCTACTGGACCAACAACTCCGGCGGTACGGTTATGCGTATGCCCAAGGACGGTGGCCCGCTCACTACCCTCGCCTCAGGGCAAGCCATCCCCCGCAGCATCACCGTTGACCCCACAAGCATCTACTGGACGAACAAGGGGGGCACAGTGATGAAGATGTCCACTAGCGGAGGGATTTCCACTACTCTCGCTTCAGGCCAAAGCGAGCCCTTAAGCATCGCCGTTGACGTCACGAGTGTCTACTGGACGAATAAGGGGACGAGCGCCAATTCCTACACGGATGGCATGGTGATGAAGGCGCCTCTCATCGGTGGCACTCTGACTACTCTCGCTTCAGGTCAGAACTCCCCTGCAGGCATCGCCGTTGACACCACGAGCGTCTACTGGACGAACAACGTTGGCGGCACGGTGATGAAGGTGCCCACCGGCGGCGGCATCCCCACTACTCTCGCTTCAGGCCAGAACGGCCCCCAAGGCATCGCCGTTGACGCCACGAACGTCTACTGGACGAATAACGTTGGCGGCACGGTGATGAAGGTGCCCACTGGCGGCAGCGCCCCCACAACTCTGGCTTCAGGGCAGAGCGCCCCTCACGGCATCGCGATTGACGCCACGAGCGTCTACTGGACCAACACGGGGACGGCCATTAATTCTTACACCGACGGCACGGTGATGAAACTGACACCGAAGTAGTAACTACTTCACAAGTCCCCCCTCTGTTGCGCCGCAAACGTGCTTCGCCTGCCGTGGAGTGCGTGAAGATTCCGGCGCGGAGCCCCAATTGTAGTCCGCACGCCGAGAGATCTGCGAGGACCATAAAGTACGAGTGCCTGAACCAGTTCATCATTTTCGGCGAGCGACACTTGCGCCACCTGATCAAGGAATTCGTCGAGCACTATCACACCGAGCGGTTCCATTGTCTGGCCTGTCCCCTGGGGAACGGACGTCCACGCAAACGACGGGTCTATTGGATTATCTGGCCACAATCGGTAAAGACAAGGGTGGTGTCGATACGGAAATTGGACTGGGTGGTATGCCTTTCGGCATTGAATACCGCCAAGGGATAGACTTTGCCCACCGCGAGTCCAAGCTGGCTGGCTTGGGCGTCAAGATTCACGGTCCCGGTTTCCTGGACGTGAATCCCGCCCAGATCGATGGCCAGTTGGTTGTTGATGTACACCCACACGTCGTCATCCCCTTGGAAGGTGAATATCTCACCGCCGTTGTAGGTAAACGACGTGTGGATTTCGGTAGTGAAGCTGAAGTTGTGATTTTCGCCCTGGTTGCCACAACCCTCATTGTCGAGCGGAAAGTACGATGAATCTGGAACTCCCTTGTTGTTAATGGATGCGGCGAAGGTCAGCACGCTGCCATTCGGAACGAAGTGCAGACCGAGCAGATAGGTCATGTTCACACCAGGCACATCGTTGTACCACTGGTTTAAATCGGCCTGACCCGTCGTCGTGGGCGTCTTGCCGCCGGGATGCGCGTAGACCGGCTTGCCATCCGAACCGAGCGTCGTGGTAACGATTCCCCGATCATCTTGCGGGGTAGGCGACTGGAAATCCGGTTGACCACCTGGCGTCGTACCCATCTTGAAATCGCGCACTACGCCGTAGAGCCCGCTGCAATTGCCGGGAGTTCCCATGCCACCGCTACCGGGCACGCCGGAACCACTTCCTCCGTCCGATGTGGAAGCCCCACTGTTCGAAACGAGCTGCGGGCCGAGCGCGTACGCGCCGTAAGACACGTTCGTCACATTCACATAGCCCGGGGGAGGCCACACGGCAGCGCTGGCAGCATCGGCAGCTCCCGCGTCATCACCCCCAGTCCCGATTGGCAATGAACTTCCATAGCTGATTATGGCGCTTCCGCCAACTCCACCGCTTCCGCCCGCACTGTCGCTCCCTCCGGTCGCATTGACACTGCCTCCGATGCCGCCAATCGGCGGAGGAACAGCATTCACGGGCTGGAGCGGCCCACACTTGACTGAGAACGCGCCCACGACCATGCATGCAGCGATTGAGGCAATTGTCCTGCCGATTGTTGATTCTTTCATTGGTGCCTCCATCTCAATACCGAGATCTGTAACGCCCGACGTCCGACATCCTATTCAACGCGAATCCATGATGGCACAGATCCCCGGCCCGCACCGAAACATCTCGTAACATTACCGTTGAACCCGTAGATGGTCACGACGTCCGTCGACATCTTGCACATCGGGGCCTCCGTGAGTTCAACGATACAGGCAGCAATATGGCGAGCAGTTCCCACGCGCGTCGAGCGTCACCCAGAGCGGCAAAAACCATGGCCGCCCAGACCGCGGCGTGGGTGTACTGGCCGCCGTTCTCGCGCACGCCCGGGACATAGCCCTTGATGTAGCCGGGATCTAGGTTCGACTTGTCAAAGGGCGGATCCAGCAGCTGGATCAGTGAGTGCTCGCGACACACCAGCCGCTGGTCCACTGCGTCCATGGCTAAGCGAGAGCGCTCGGGGTCGCCGGCCCTGGACAGCACGGACCAGCTTTGGGCGATAGAATCAATCTGGCACTCGGAGCTGCTGGCCGAGCCCAGGGGCGAGCCGTCGTCAAAGTAGGCGCGCCGGTACCACTGGCCATCCCAGCCGTTCGCCTCGATGTTTCGTCGCAGCTCGGCCACTTCGCTCTGGCAGCGTTCAGCGAAGGCCAGGTCGCCGCGCCGCCGCGCCAGTTCAGTGAAGCGCTCGAGCACTTCATAAAGGAAGAATCCCAACCACACACTTTCGCCCCTGCCCGTCGTTCCAGTCGCCGGAGCCGATGAGCGGAAGGCCGTGGCTACCGAAGCGGAACCCGTGCAAAATGGCGCGGGTGCAATGCGCGTACAGGGTGTCGGCTTCCGCGGAGCGCCGGGGCAGGTCGTAGTACGAGTCCTTCTCCGCGTGGACCGCACGTCCGTCGGGGAAAGGGATCACCTCGTCCAGCACGCCGGTGTCTCCGGTGCCGAGGGTATAGCGACAGGTGGCAAGCGGCAGCCAGAGGTAGTCGTCCGAACAGTGGGTGCGCACGCCACGTCCCGATGGTGGATGCCACCAGTGCTGGACGTCCCCCTCGCGGAACTGGTGAGCCGCGCACAGGAGCAATTGCTCGCGCAGCAGGCGTGCTTCGCAGTGAATGAGACCCCGAGCCCAGAGGGATTGCGGGAGCTGGGCAAGAAGATCAACCTGGTCAAAGGTCGGGACTTTCGCGCCTCAGTCGAGTGCATCCACCGGCACGGCATGCTGGTGGTGGGCTCTTTCATTATCGGGCTGGACGCGGACTAACCCGGTATCGGCGGGCGCATCGCCGCGGCGGCAACCGAATACGGCGTCGACAACCTCAATGCCCTGTTCCTCACGCCTTTGCCCGGGACGCAGCTCTGGGGCAAGATGGTTGCCGAGCAGCGCCTGGCGGTCGACGATTTCCCCCTGGACTGGAAGTACTACACCCTGACCTTTCCGGTGGCGCACTATCGGCACCTTTCTTTCGACCAAGTCATTGCCGAGATGGACCAGTGCGGCCGGAAATTCTATTCCATGCCGCGTATTCTAGGTCGCGCGGGCAGGAGCTTGTGGCAGCGTCGCGGCCTGCTCATCAGCCTGGTCGCCAGTCTCTACAAGATCAGCTCCGCGTTCGACCGAGGGGCCGAGGGCGCCGGAAAAACGCCGGGGTTCTTCTTCCTACCTTGTCACCACGTGGTACAAGAACACCAGGACAGGCAGTACCGCCTCGCTGGCAGCGATGCTCATGTAAAAAGTGCGGTTGTCCCGCAACCGATAGCCGAGGTAGCCGGCGCCGTAAAGGCTGGCCGCCCCGGCGACAAGTCCCGCGCTGAGACTGATCAGGGCCGGACCGATTCCACTCATGGCATTGTCGATGGTCCCTAGACCTGAGGGCGTATCGTGCGCGCTCAGAGCGTAGGCCATGGTCACCACGACGCTGACGAAGGCAGCGCCACCGACGATTGCGGTGTCGATGGTGGCGAGGGGGGTACGCAGCGCGCTCGGGGCGTTCGACTGGCGCCAGGCGAGCGCTTGAGCGACGCCAAGGCCAGACAGCAAGAGCAGCGGTGAGGCAGACGCCGCGCGGCTGCCCGCGGTAGCGACAGCTCCGCGTCGGCTCTCTGACTTGAGGCGATCCGTGCGGGCCTCGATCGCTGGCGTGAGCTCCGCTAGAGCTGCCGCAGCTTCAGGCGTCGCCAACGCCTTGAGCTGCCGGATGAGGTCTTTGCCGCAGGCGAGGTCGTCGACGTATTCGTGACAGGAAAACGTGCCCGTGGACCAGCGCCGCAGCGCAGTTATGATCAACAACTGCGCCTCGGGGACGTCAGTATTGACTTCCTGATAGGTGAGGAATGCGTTGCTTGTGACCGGGTCCGGCGAGACTTCGGCCTTTCTTACGAGATAGCGTGCCACGTCGGGGTAACGAGGGATACCTCTTTCCGAGCTGGAATGGTGAATGATGCATTTTTCGATGAAACTCAGATCGTCATCGTGGACGTCGTATCCCGTACGCAGCGGCTCCGCACTCAGCAGCGCGACCCGTGCTTCGGCGTCCACCCATGAGCGTCGTGCAACACCCTCGCAGAGAAGGTCGAAGCAAGAGCGCGCAGTCGTCCAATCCTTCCTGCACCCAGAGAGCCAGGCGTCGTAGATTCCGGCCACAAGGTCGGGCGGCCAGACCATCCGCGTGCCATAGGAGTATAGCTTGGTCCACGCCGTCGGGTGCTCTTGCGGGTGATCGATTCTCCAGCGCAGGAGGTCGGCGGTGTGGGCGTCGTCCGCTTCAAAAGCATCGGCGAGCACAAAGCCGCATCTGCCGGATGTGTCGCAATCATGATCCTTCTGGGTGTAGCTGTCCCTGTCCCACCCGCAACGATGGAAGAATTCGTCGCTGATCACCTGGTCGACAAAGGCGCGCTTGTCGTGCGTGATGACAGGCTGCAAGGCAGTCAGGATCTTGGCGCGGACGTCGGGGATGACGATACGGCAATCGGTTGGCCAGATGAGCGGACCGAGGGCTTCAACTAGCGCGTTCGACTCATGAGGCGATGGCTTGTCAGCGGGTACTGCCGCGTGCGCCTGCGAGGCGGTCTGTGTAAACACAACCACCCCAGCCCAAAGCGCCAAATGGACAGAACATGGCCGAACCTTGCAAGGGCTAGCGAAACGCATGCAAGCGGGCATTGGTCAGTCGATATTCGTGAGTCTACCCCGACCGTCTGGCGATCGCGAAGAGTGCCATTGGCGCGGGACTTTTCGCAGTTGCGAGCCAAAACATTCCCACGACTTCTGTACGGAAGAGTGGCCTCCCCAATATCATTGAGGTTTTTGTAGGCGGTGTCCACCTGTGCACCCTCGGACTTCTATGGTTCACTCGGTCATGCCTCCACCGACAGGGGTGACCTGAAAGCCCGCTTGCCCATGTTGGGCTACTGAACCCAATCGCTGGTTGCCTTGGCGGCAAGCCAGTTCTTCACCACTGTGCCAAAGGCGGTGAGGGTGGTGAGGGCGCTGTCCGAGAACATACTGGGTGTCCAGGAGTTGTCGGTGACCCACGCTGTCCAGCTCGCTCCGTAGCCGTCAACCGCCGTCTCGAAATCGGTTCCCCAGGTGGCACTGGTGGTGGAGAGGTTTTGGTCGCTGCCGTTTAGCTCGTACCCCCACTCGGTGATGAACACCGGCGCCTTTGCCACCGCTGTGGCGACCTGTGCCTGAAAGGACGTGCTCCAATTGCCAGGATAGACGTGCGCGGTGAACACAAGATTGGTTCCTGTTGGCGGATTGCTGGCGGCGTCGCCGGGGTGTTGGTCGTAGCTCATGGAGGGAACGATGATGATGTTGTTGGGGGCTGCCGCACGAATGGTATTGATCCAGCCCTGCACCACGGGTTTGAGAGTGGTCCACGGTGCGGAGCTGTCGATGGGTTCGTTGAAGGGTTCGTAGATGACGTTGGTGTAGCTCGCGAATTTCGGGGCGATGTCGGTCCAGAAGGTCGTCGCATCGGCTGCCGAAGTACCCGTGGTGGCGTTGTCGATTTGATGGAAATCGATGATGGCGTACAGGTTCTTGCTGGTGGCGTAGTCGACCGCTGGCTGGAGAACCTTGCTGACATAATCGGCTGCGGTCATCGGGGTGGTGGGGGTGCAGCTTGCACTCGGGCCGCTGCCAACCGGGTAGGGCAAGGGCGAACAAGTTGGATATCCGGCGTTGTAGTTGATCTTCGGATAGACTGGCAGGCGTATCACGTGGCCCTGCAGGCCTGCGGCGGCTATCTTGTCGATTCGGGCCGTGATTCCCGCGGCGCTGTTGCCGCCCTTGGCGTAGAGCGAGCCGATGTCGATCAAAGCTGTCCCGCGTAGGACGATGGTCTTGCCACTCGGGTCTTGCAATACGGTGCCATTGACGGTGAGCGCGGGCAAGCTCCCGTTGCTGCCGCCTAGGCCGGTGCCGGTGCCCGCGCCGCCGGTGCCCGTTGCGCCGCCCGTGGGGAGGCCGCCCGTTCCGCTGCCGCCGATGCTGTTTCCACCGCTACCGCCGCTGGCGGTCGCGTTCGACCCACCAGCCCCTCCGCTAGCGGGCGTCGTCGACCCGCCGCCACAACCTCCACTTCCGGCGTTGCCGCTGACCGTGATCGTGTCGATGTACGCCGTCACCGTGGTCGGGGTGAACGGAGCCACGCCGCCATCGCCAGTGTCGGTAGGCGCGCTGGCCGATGCTAATTGGACTGTGAACTGTATGATTTCGGCAGGGTTCACGCTGGTGGTGCCGTTCATGTCCAGGGTGTACGTATGCCAGGCGTTGTCAGTCGGGAAGGCCGACCACTGGTATTGACCGGCATAAGTGGTGTCCTGGGCGTAGAGCTGGATTCCGCCACTGAAGGTGGCAGGCACCGCCGGATCGACCTTGACGAGTACGCTGACGACCTTGTTCGTCCAATCTTGAAGCGCGTTAGATCCCCAGTTGAAGTTGGGGTTCACCTGTTGATCGTAGCCGGTGAACGTCACCACGACCTTGAGTGAGCCGGGCGGATCGCCGACGGTGCTGTCGGCGGCGAGGGTTGGAGCCGCGACGCCAGCGTCGAGATCTCCTCCGGACAGGTTCCCGGGCACGGCGAGATTGAAAGGACTGACCGCGACGCCTGCGGCGTTCGTGGCCTGATAGGTGTTGAAAACCCATCCTTGATCGCCGGTGGCAAAGTCGAAGAGAGTAACTGTACCCGCGCAGGCGCCGCCCGAGCTTGTCGCACCACCACTGCCCGCGGTTCCGCCCGTCGCACTGGATCCGCCCATTGCGCTGGCGCCGCCACTACCTGTGGATCCACCCTGGGCGCTGGCGCCGCCACTACCTATGGAGCCACCCTTGGCGCTGGCGCCGCCGGTGCTGCCGCTGGACCCAGAGTTGCTGCTACAGGCGGCCAGGATGCCCGTGGCACCAAGCCCGATCAACGCGAGTTGCTTGAATCGTCTTGTCGAAATTTCCACTTGTTTGTCCTTTCCCTCGGGAAGTGTTGCACGGTGGCACCCGAATCGCCGGCATTTGACGCCAATCCGGGGTCGACCGCAAGCTCAAAACAAGCGACGTCGTGCCCGACTGTAGACGATCGCCGCGTTCCTCGCGGTCGGCAGTGCGCTCTTCGACGCGCTCCTCTCCATGTCGACGAAGGCGTCTAGTTACATACGTCGAATTCAGAAATCGTGGTTTCGATCACGAAGTCGGAGCCAACCGGATGCCGCTCGGCGAAGAAGATGTTCATCGAGTAGATACCGCCCTTGGCGATGCCCAGAGCCTCGGCCTGGGCGTCGAGATCCACGGTCTGCCACATAATGGAGTGAATCCCGCCGAGGTCGATGGCCAAGATGCGGTTGATGAACACGAAGACATCGTCGTCACCTGCGAAGGTGAAGATCTCCCCACCATTGTAGAGAAAACGGGTCGCGACCTCGGCGGTGAAAGCGTAGTTGTGCGCTTGTCCCTCGTCACCAAAGAGTTGGTTGTCGATGGGAAAGAAAGACCTATTGTCGTAGGTGTAAACGCCCTTCTGCGCAGAGGACTGCATCAGCGGAATGGGGATCGACGTCGAGATATTGACTCCGTCCACGTCGTTGTACCACTCATTGAAGGTCTCCGGTCCGCTCACCGTCGCGGTCGGCCCGGCATGGGCATAGACCGGTTTGTCGTCAGCGCCGAGCACAGAGGCCACAATGCCCGTCTCGGCAACGCCATCGTGGTTCATGTCGGGGAAGGTAATGTGAAAATCGCGGATGGTGGCCGTAAGTTCGGCCGGCTTCGGCTGGGGCGCGGAGCACGTCCCCAGCTTGTCATCCGCGCAGGTTACTGTGCCAGGGCCGCAAATGCTCGAGCAGTCTGTCACGACAGGATCGACCTCGCACACGCCCTGAATCTGGTTGTCCTGACAAAGTTGGGTGCCCGAACCACAGGTGTTCGAGCAGGGCACACGGGTTGGCGGTACCACGCACGCCGACCACACACCATTGGTACAGGTCTCGACCCCGTTTCCACAAAACATCGAGCACGGCTGCGTCGCACCCGACGTCGAACAGGGCAAGCTGCGAAGGCCGGTAGGCCCTTCACAGGCGCCAGCGCAAATGAGCAGCGGAAGCAGAACGAAACGAGGGGACTGCACGACCGATAAGGCTACGCTTCCGGCACGCGTTCGACAATCGGCAAACGCAAACTTCTCGCGTCATATCGGGACAGCACGGGGGCCATTTCCCGTTGCCCCCGGGCTCCACTCACCTGGCGGTGGGCCGCCCCCAGACGGTCCCCAGTCGCGTTATCTGGGAACCCCAACAGCCCGAGCAATCTCTTGCTCGCCACTTTCATCCGCGGACGCGAGCAGTCTCTGCTCGGCCGATCTCTCGATCGCGAGCGCGGAGGACTTGCCGTGGTCTCTCCACGAACCGCTGGAACGCAGGAACGGCACATGGTTCTCCAAACGGTTGGAATGCCTCCAGGCAAAACTCGTGGCCAGGTAGAAAAGCGGATGATGCCGATTCGTCCAGAAGCGGCGAAGGATCTTCGGCGTGCTGTAGAAGTTGACGCCTATCTGGCGGGTGCCTTCCTGCAATTGCTCGGCGGTCATCATCTTGGGCAAGAACACCGCGGTCGCCCCGTCATACTTCGACCAATCGTAGGTTGTGATGCGTGACTGGGCGTGCAGCGTCTCGAACAGCTTGGTTCCCGGGAAGGGCGTGAGAGCCGAAAAGGATCCATGGCCCACGCGGTTCGCGATCAGGAATTCCCGGGTTCGATCAAATACCTCGGGATCGTCGTCATCAAACCCGAAGATCACACCCGCCATGACCACGATGTTGTGATCGTGCAGGACACGGATGCTCTTTCCGATCTCTGCGGGCGTGCTCACCCGGTTCTTGGCCAGCGAACCGGTGGCCTTCAGGTTGGAGGCGGTCAGCGACTCGATGCCCACGAAGAGGGAGATGCAGCCGCTGTCAAGCGCGAGTTTGAGCAGGCTGGGGTTGCCTGCGGTGAGGTGCAGTGAAGCCTGCCCGACCCAGATGATATCCAGCTTCTTGATCTCGGTGAAGAGCGCACGGCAGTACGGCTCGCTGGAAAAGATGTTGTCGTCGAGAAAGAAGATGACGCGCGTCTTCAGCGCCTTTATCTCGGCAATGACGTTCTCCACCGGACGGTAGCGGTACTTGCGACCGGAGAACAACGTGGCCGAACAAAAGGAGCAATCATAGGGACAGCCCCGCGCCGCCTGCACCGATGCGAGCGACAAGGTCGACCGCTTAGGGAACAGGTCACGTCGGTAGGCGGGAAGCTGGGTAAGGTCCGCGTATTCCTTGCCGCGATACAGGCCGTGCAGCTTGCCCGTCGCCGCATCTGCGAGCACTTGCGACCAGACCGGTTCAGCCTCGCCCACCACCACCGCGTCGGCGTGCTGTAGAGCCTCGGCGGGCTGCACCGAGGGATGAATTCCGCCCAGGACCACCTTCTTGCCGGCGCTGCGATACCCGTCGGCGATCTCGTAGGCACGGCGGGCCTGGATGGTCATGGCGGAGATGCCCACCAGATCGACGTCGGCGTCGTCGAAGCGAATCGCGTCACCCAGATGCTCTTGCAGGACGGAAACGTCGTGCTCGGGCGGCGTGATCGCGGCCAAGAGCTGAAGCGCGGCGCTTTCAACCCTCCGTCCACTCAAGCCCACGCGAGGGTTCGGATCCGGGTAGACGAAGCGAATTCTCACGTTGCCTTGGCCGCCGTCAGCCGTCGCTGATTGAACATCTAGGAATAGAATCTCGCAGCCCCAGTCCGCCCCGTCCATCAGTTCTTCTGCATCGGACGACGCGAAACCTCGATGGCCGCTGTGCTTGCAGAATCCTGACACGCCCAACTGAACGAAATCGTTCAGTCTTCATGCCTGAGCACTGTGCCGTGCTGCCGGATTCAGGCTATTGTCATCTTTTCGTCAGCGCGGCTGTTCGCCGAGACATCCCTCCTCACCAGCCCAAGGGCCCTCCTCTGCTCCAGCCGTTTTGCGGTAAGCTCGGACGCCCTTCGCGGGCAGCCCCAGACGCCATGAAAGCTGCCGTTCTCACCAGCGATCGAACTTTGCACTTTGGCGACGCTCCTGACCCGGACATCCGGCGCGGCGAAGTGCTGGTGCGAATCAGCAACGCCGGCATCTGCGGCACCGATTTGCACGTCTATCGGGGAGAGTTTCACGGCCGAGTGCGATTCCCCGCCATCTTGGGTCACGAATTCGGCGGCGTGATCCAGGAAGTCGGGCCGGACGTTCGCGGCCTTGCGGCCGGCGATCGAGTGGCCGTGGATCCCATCTTGCCCTGCCACGCCTGCCCCGCGTGCCTGGAAGGACACATCAACTGCTGCGCCACGCTCAAGTTGCTGGGACTGGATCTTGACGGCGGCTTTGGCCAGTTCGTGGCGGTTCCGCAAGCCAACCTTTACCGTCTGCCCGACAACGTGGGGATGAAGGTGGTGCCCATGGTCGAGATGTACGGGCTCGGTCACCACGTCCTGCAGCGCGGACACGTGCAACCGGGCGAGACGGTGGCGCTCCTGGGCGCGGGCAAGCTCGGGCTGTCAGTGCTCGACGTGCTCTGCCACGGCGCCGGCGCGGCCTTCACCATCGTTTGCGATTTTGCCCCGTTTCGCTTGGATACCGCGCGCGCCTTGGGCGCGGATCATGTGGTCGACATTCGCCATGACGATCCGGTGGAACGCGCGCGCGAGCTGACCCATGGCGTGGGCGTTGATTGCGTGATCGAGTGCGTGGGGCACGCCCACGAGATCCCCGGCCGCGAGCCACCGCTGGCCCAAGCCGTAAAGATGATTCGTCCGGGCGGGCGCGTGGTGACAGCTGGCCTGGGCGAACAGCTCACGCCCGTGCACTTCAAGACTCTGGTGATGAAGGAAGGCGAGATCATCGCAACGCGTGTGACCGCAGGCGAATTTCCGCGCGCGCTGCGACTCTTGGCCAAGGGCCTGCTTCACCCCGAACGGCTCATCACGCACGAAATGCCCGTCCAAGAGGCCGCGGCAGCCTTCAAATTGGTGGACAGCGAAGATCCCGGCGTCATTAAGGTCGTGCTCAACATGCACGAAGGCATTCCTTCGAGTAGGTTGGGCACCTGATGAGGCGAGCAGCCAGGACGGGCGCTTCGGGCTTGGCTGGCTTATGCTCAGATGGTGGGATTCGCGTTCTTAATCACAGTCGTCACGCTGGCCGGCGATGCGGGCGCGGCGGTGCATCCTGACGCCGGCGTGCCCATCTGGCTCACGACGCGTGCGCCGCCGGCCGGCATGTCACAAACGGAGTACCGGCTTCGCCACGCGGGAGACGGCTACCTGTACAAGGAGCAGGCCTTCGAGGCCAGAGTCACACGGGACGGCGTGGTCACTTTTCATGATCGACGGGCGTTCTTCGATCACGTGGGGTTGGTGAGCAGACCGGTGCCTCCCACGGGCGAGACTGGGACTCTGCAAGACCTGCTCTTCGGCCGCGCGGCCAAGCGCCCGCAGCCCGCGGCGCCGCTCGCACCGCCGCCCCGCTCGCCAGCCGACAGGTTGGAGCCCTCCGAGATCTGCCCGCTCAACTCCTCCTGCTACGCGCTGCCCGACAGCCTGGTCGTCGGGGGCCCCGGTGTGACGATGGACCTGACCGATGAGATCATGCGCGCCATGGGTCAGGATCCCTATCGGGTGGAAAAGGCGCGTTTTCTCGCTGCGACTTTCGAGTTCAGGATGAAGCTGGCCGTGGCGGCTCGCTGGGAGGACATACGCAAGTCCTTGGTCCATCTGCCGGAGGCGCTTGCCGACCTGTGGGGGGATTCGCGCTACTCAGCCCGCGAGCGCCGGCGCGTCTTGTTCCAGCTTTGGCGCGAGACGGATGCCACGCCCGAGGGCGTGCGCGCGGCGAATGCGATCGAAAGATTCATCCAGAGTCAGCTTCCCTGTGGAAGCCCCGTCGCCTACACTCCGGCCGAGTTGCAAGCCTACCGAAGCAGCGACATGGGGCGGGAATTCTCGCCCTACCGCGCCTGCGAGAAGGAGTGATCTCGGTCATGCCGTCGGGCTGCGCGAAGTGACGTGCCTCTTGCGGAGGCGCAGCAACCGGTCGCGCCCTGCGCGTGCATGAGCGGGCGGGCGTGCTAGATCCTTCATGGTTGCCGCCTGGTAATTCGACGGCGACGTGGAAGGAGCGTGTTCACATGTCGAGCGTCCGTGTTGCTTTCACCGCGATGGTTGGTACGTCCCTTTTCCTGCTATCCTCTCTGGCCATGTCCCAGCCCGAGTTGCCGCGTCCCAGTCCTTCGGCCAAGGTCTCGCAGGTGGTGGGCCTGACCGAGATGTCGGTCGAGTACAGCAGCCCGGCGGTCAAGGGGCGCAGGATCTGGGGCGGCCTGGTGCCTTTCGATCAGATGTGGCGAACCGGCGCCAATCAGGCCACCAAGATCAGCTTCAGCAAGGACGTGGTCTTTGCCGGCAAGCCCGTGCCGGCGGGCAGCTACGCCCTGTTCACCATCCCCTCCAAGGGCGCGTGGACCGTGGTGCTCAACAAGAAGGCCGACCAGGCTGGCACGGGGCGCGAGTACAAGGCCGACCTGGATCTCTTGCGCGTGCAGGTGCAAACCAAGTCTGCTCCCTTCCGCGAGCGCATGACGTTTGTCTTCGCGGATTTCACCGACGACGAGGCCACGCTCAATCTGGAATGGGAGCGTCTGCTCCTGCCCATCCCCATCCAGGTCCACACCGCCGAGCAAGCCCTGGCCAACATTGCCGCCAGCATCGACGGCACCTGGCGAACCTTCGCCTTTGCTGCGCGCTACATGCTGGATAACAAGAAAGACTACGCCACCGGCTTGAAGTACATCGACCAGTCGCTGGCCCTCAAAGAAGATTGGTTCAATCTCTGGATCAAGGCCTCGCTGCTCGCGGCCAAGGGCAACTACAAGGATGCGTACCCGCTGGCCGAAAAGGCCTACCAGCTTGGCCAGAAGGCCGAGTACTTCTTCTTCGAACCCGACGTCAAGAAGGCGCTGGGCGAGTGGAAGAAGAAGCTGTAGCGCCGCCGATGATTCGACGATAGGCCGCCTGGTAGCGCGCCACGGCCGGTTCGAGTTGGAACTGCGCCTCGGCGCGGTCGCGCGCGGCCCGCGACATCCGGGCGTGAAGATCCCCGTCGCTGAGCAGCCGGCGCACCCGTTTCGCCATCGCCTCCACGTCTCCCACCGGGGCCAGAAAACCGGTCTCGCCGTCGAGCACCACCTCGGGAAGACCGCCCACGTTTGAGGCCACCACCGGTACGCCGCAGGCCATTGCCTCCAACGCGCCCAGGCCGAAACTTTCGGTCTCGCTAGGCAATAGGAACACGTGGCTCGCTTGCAGGACATCCGCCACGTCCACGCCCTCGCCGAAGAATTTCACCTCGCCTGCCAGAGCGAGAGAGTCGATCAACGCCTCGACGCGCGGGCGTTCCGGACCATCGCCGACCAGGTGCAATCTGGTCGGAATCTCGCCCCGCACGCGCGCGAAGATGCGCACCACGTCCTCGACTCGCTTGAGCGGACGGAAGTTCGAGACATGAACCAGAACCTTCTCTCCGGCCACGCTCTTGCTGCGAGCCGGGCGAAACCGATGGGTGTCGACGAAGTTCGGGATCACCTCGATGGTCGTCGCGCGTGGCAGACCGAGCTGGCGGTAGGCCTGCTCCGCCAACCAGCGCGATGGCGCCGTGATGCCGTCACCGGCCAGAACTGCGAGGCGCGTGAGTGACGAGAACTTCGGGTCCACGCCGATGCGGGTGACATCGGTGCCGTGCAGGGTGGTGAGGATCTTAGGCGCGGCGGCGCCCAGAACCTGGCGTGCCAGATAGGCGCCCAGCGCGTGCGGAACCGCGTAGTGGACATGAAGCAGGTCCAGTCGTTCCCGCTGTGCCACCTCGATCATCTCGGCTGCCAGGGCCAGGTCGTACGAGCTTTGTGCCGGCACGGGATAGTCGAGGGCTGCGACCGCGTGAAAGGAAATGCCGGGACAGGACAGGTCAAGGCGCGCCGGCGGCCGATCACTGAGAAAGGCGACCCGGTGGCCCCGTCGCGCCATCGACATCCCGATCTCGGACGCGATCACGCCGCTGCCACCAAAGGTGGAGAAGCACGCAACGCCGATGCGCAGCGGAGCTGCGCTCATGGCAGAAGCTCCAGGATGTCCGTGGCAAAGGCACCGGCCTGCTCCAGCCGGTCCAGCACCAGGCGCTTGCAGACTGCGACGCCCAAGCGGCCGGCCAACCAGGGCCAACCGTAGAAGCGCTCCTGCGCAACACCGCCAGGATTGAGGACCAACTCCAGTTGCTGAATCCTTCGCTGCATCGCCTCATCGCGCTCGAGCAACCCGCGCGCGTAGCGCCCGATGAGCTGTTCCAGGGCGTGGGCCACACTATTCCGCGTTCGCTGCACCGGCCGGCGCAGGTGCTCGCCCGTCGCGGAAATGGCCGAGATGATTCCCTCCACTGCGGGCAAGATCTGCCCGGCCACGCGATCGCGCAGCTCCTGCGGATCAGGGGAGCCGGTCGGGCGTGTTGCCTGCAGCCGGGCACGGACCTCATGTGCAGGATGTGCCAGATCAGAAGCGCGCAGCCCGGACTGTTCCAGCCAGCGACGCGTGCGAGCGTCCACGCATCGAAAGCGCGCACGCGGAACCAGCAACGGGGGAAGAACCGCGAAGTGCGAATACAGCGGCCCCAACTCGGCGAAGTAGTCGATCTCGCCGGGACCGCCCACATAAGCCGCGGTTGGCAGAAGCGCGTCCTGCACGATGGGGCGCAAGAGCGCGGACGTGGAGAAGCGCAACGGCTCGCGCGCGAGCAGGTCGAGCAACTCGGCGTGAGCTACGGTCTCAGTCGTCCCAGCCAAGATCCAGTCCCCCGCGCCTTCGCGCTCATTCTTCTGCAGGCGAAAGCGCGGCCCGGCTGCGCTGCCCTGGTGAAAGAACACCAACGCACAGGAGCGAACCGGCACCTGCGTGGCAAATCCCGCCGCCGAGAGCGCAGCCTGACGGTCTTGCAAATGTCGTTCGATCAAACCGGCGTCCTCGATGCACGACCGGTAGATGGGCGCAGCCAGGGACGCTATGCGCGCGTCGCGCGGATCGAGGAAGAGCAATCCCTCGTCGGCAAACAGGGTTGCCAGCACCCCGGCAAAGGCCGCGGCCAGGGACCGCCCGGACCGATATTCTGCCCGCAGCAGCGCCAGCACTTCTTCCGCCCCAGGCTGGCCATCGAGAAGAGCAGCCAATCGGTCGAGCACAGCGCCGATCTCCGGCCCCAGGCACCGGTGCGCCACGGAAACGCGGGCCTGCGCCTGGTTGCCCTCGGCCAAAGCCAGTTGCACGGGCTGCCCATCCGGCCCCGCCACGGCGCAGGTGCGGATCTCGGCGAAATCGTGGTCCTCGGTTTGCAGCCAAAAGAGTGGCACGCAACGGATCCCACACTCGGCCTCGATGGCCCGCGCCACGGCAACCGCCGAGGCCGCCTTGTAGAATGTGTAGAGCGGGCCAAGAAAAAGTCCCACCTGCTGCCCGGTCGCGACCACAGCGCTGCCGCATCTTCCCAGGGCATCCAGATTCGCCTGGCGAGCCGCGCTGGCGGGCAGGACAGCTTGTTGCTCGCGCAGGACATCCAGCAAAACGGCCGGCAGCTTGCGACCGGCAGCAAGCCGGGCCACCCTTTGCCGTTCGGCCGGGTCGCGAAACCCCGGCGCAAAGAACGCGTGTGCAGCAGGCTCACCCGCGAGGTAGGAATCAGAAAATGCGCGGCCCACTTTTGAGGTTGAGTATACTCGGCAGGACTCCTTCGCGCCGGACAAGCTTCCGCTTTCTCTTCTCGCTCGTCCTGCTGTCCATGACCATTCTCCCAATCAATGAAGCACAGGCTGGACCAACAGAGCTGGACAGTGCGCAGATCCAACTGGCCCTGCGCAAGCTCGGCGTGGTGGGCAGCGTGCTCTACATCGGCGCGCACCCTGACGACGAGAACACCAACCTGCTCGCTTACCTTTCCAACGAGGCGTCGCTGCGCACGGCCTACCTGTCGCTGACTCGCGGCGACGGAGGCCAGAATCTGATCGGCGCAGAGCAGGGAGCGGAACTGGGCGTGATCCGCACGCAGGAACTGCTGGCTGCGCGCCGGGTGGATGGGGCGGAGCAGTTCTTCACCCGCGCGCGCGACTTCGGCTACTCGAAGACGCCCGAGGAAACCCTGCGCATCTGGGGCAAGGACGCTGTGCTGGCCGATGTGGTCTGGGTCATCCGGCGCTTCCAGCCTGACATCATCATCACGCGCTTCTCGCCCGAACTGACCGACACCCACGGGCACCACACGGCTTCGGCGCAGCTCGCGCTGGAGGCCTTTCGCGCGGCCGCTGACCCGAAGTCTTTCCCGGAGCAACTCGGGCAAGGAGTGCGGCCCTGGCAGGCGCAACGGCTATTCTGGAACCGATCTTCTTGGAACCTCAAGCCGGAAGAGGATCTGTCGAAGTTCCTCAGACTGGATGTCGGCAAGTACAATCCGTTGTTGGGGCTTTCCTATGGCGAGATGGCGGCCGACAGCCGCAGCATGCACAAGAGCCAGGGGTTCGGCGTGGCACGCACGCGCGGGCCCATCGTCGAGTACTTCAAGCTACTGGACAAGGCACCCGCTTCTCCCCCGCTGGCCGGCAGCATACTGGGCGGGATCGACTTTCCCTGGTCGCGCATCAAGAACAGCAGCGCAGTCGCGCGCCTGATCGAGCGCGCACAGCGACAATTCGTGCCTGCGGCGCCCTACCAGACCGTCCCTACCCTTCTGCAATTGGACAAGGCTCTGGGCTCCATTGCCGACGTCGCATGGCGTACATACAAACAGAATCAGGTGCGCGAACTGGTGCTGGCCTGCGCGGGAATTTTCGTTGAAGCGACCGCCGCTGATTTCCGTGCCGTGCCCGGCGGGACTGTGGACGTCACGGCTACGGCCATCAATCGCTCGCCCGTGAAGTTCACTATACGCGAGATCCGCTTCCCGGGCTCTGACATTGCGACGAGCAAGAGCGCGCTCACCTCGCTTGAGGTAAAGCGAACCGTGCGCGTCCCGGATAGCACGGCGCTGACCACTCCTTACTGGCTTGTCGCGCCTCCCGAGCCAGGACTCTTCCACGTCGAGAATCCCGTTCTCATCGGCACGCCCGAAACAGAGCCGCCGCTCGCCATCGAGTTCGTACTTACGGTTGGCTCATCCACGCTGACTGTGAAGCGACCCATCACCTTCAAGTGGACGGATCCGGTCGCGGGCGAGCGCTATCGGCCCCTCGAAATCACACCCCCAGTGCTGATTCGGCCCACGAGTTCCGTGCTGGTCTCGCCAAATGGCGAGCCGCGAACCCTGGCAGTTCGCCTCACGGCGGTGACGGCGCCCATTTCGGGCAGCGTGCGCCCCGAGATTCCTGCAGGCTGGTCAGTATCGCCCACCAGCGCCCGTTTTGAACTTCTGGCCAAAGGCGACGAGAAGGAGTTGCTCTTCCACGTCCAGCCGTCCACCAAGGTCGACCACCAGTCTTCCGCAAACGGTGTCTTGCATTTGCTGGCCGAGGTCGGCCCAAATCGTTTCTCGCTCGGCCAAACCCGCATCGAGCACGCCCACATCCCGGTTCAGACGGTTCTTTCCAACGCCGACGTGCAGTTGGTCGCCTTTCCGCTGGAACGGAAAGGAAGCAGAATCGGCTACATTCCCGGGCCCGGCGACGAGATCCCCGCCAGTCTCCGCCAGGCGGGCTACGCCGTGACGGCCATCAGCGATTCCGCGCTGGCGGACGCGGCTGCCAGCCAGAGTGGTTCCGCCTTCGCCAATTTCGATGCCATCGTGACCGGCGTGCGCGCCTTCAACGCCAGCGCACGGCTGCGCGCCGCCCACCCGGCCCTTTTGGCCTATGTGCAGGCGGGCGGCACGCTGGTGGTCCAGTACAACACCAACAACCGTCTGAGCCCGCTGGCCACGCCCATCGGTCCTTTTCCTTTCGAGATCGGCCGCGAGCGGGTGACCGACGAAAATGCGCCGGTCACATTCATCTCGCCGGCCCATTCCGTCCTCAATTACCCCAACAAGATCACCGAACACGATTTCCAGGGCTGGTTGCAAGAGCGCGGCCTCTATTTTGCCTCCAATTGGGATGCCCGCTATCGAACCGTGATCTCCATGCGCGATCCCGGTGAGCCCGCCCTGCCCGGCAGCATTCTCGTCGCACAGTACGGAAAGGGAACCTTCATCTACACGGCTCTGGCGTTCTTCCGGCAATTGCCCGCGGGCGTTCCAGGCGCGTTTCGCTTGTTTGCCAATCTCTTGGCTGGCGTCCCGGAGTCGCATGCCCAGTGAGCCCGAGTTTCCGGCGCGCGACGAGCTTCGGGCCGCGCCGCCGTTTCTGACCTGGACCGGTCTGTACTGTGTGGTGGCCGGCGTCCTGCTCGCAGAAATCCTGCTGTTCACGGCCCTCACTTTCGTATACCGATGAGTTCGCTCGACTGGCTGGTTCTCGTCGGCACCCTGGGCGCCATCGTCGGGTACGGGGTGTACAAGACGCGCGGCAGGCAGGACATGGCCTCCTATCTGCGCGGCGGGTATCGAGAAAAATGGCACACCATAGGCCTATCGGTGATGGCAACCCAGGCCAGCGCGGTAACCTTCCTGTCGACACCCGGCCAGGCCTTCGAGGACGGCATGCGCTTCGTGCAGTTCTATTTCGGCCTGCCTTTGGCCATGATCGTGCTGTCGATCGCCTTCATTCCGCGCTACTTCCATTTGCGCGTCTATACCGCCTACGAGTTTCTCGAAAGCCGATTCGACCTCAAGACCCGCCAGTTGGCGGCATTTTTGTTCCTGCTGCTGCGCGGGCTGTCCGCCGGCATCACCATCTACGCGCCTGCCATCATCCTGTCCTCGGTGCTGGGCTGGCCGCTCCGCCTCACCTGCCTGTGCATGGGTGGCGTGGTGATTCTGTACACGGTCGCAGGCGGCACGCGTGCCGTCAGTCAGACCCAGAAGCACCAGATGGTGGTGATGCTGGGCGGGATGGTCGTCGCGTTCATCGTCATCGTGGTGCGCTTGCCCGCCTCGGTTTCCCTGCGCAACGCTCTTCACATCGCGGGCACCTTGGGCAAGTTGAACATCGTGGATTTCTCCGCCGATGCGAGCCGCCGCTACACTCTCTGGTCCGGTCTCCTGGGTGGTTTCTTCCTGGCCATGGCCTACTTCGGGACCGACCAGTCACAGGTGCAACGCTACCTCGCCGGTCGCTCCATCACGGAGAGCCGGCTGGGTCTGCTCTTCAATGGCCTGCTCAAAATCCCTATGCAGTTTCTCGTGCTGCTGGTTGGCGTGATGGTTTTCGTTTTCTACCAATTCAATCTGCCGCCGATCTTCTTCAATCAGCCGGAACTCGCCCGCGTGTATCGCACGCCCCACGCGGCCCGCGCCGCCGCACTCGAGCGTGACCACCGGGCCGCGTTCGCGCACAAGCGCGCCGAGATCGAGCGACTGGACGCCGCCCTGAACCAGCACGACGAGAGAGCCATCGCTGTCGCCGAGGGGGCAGTGCGTGAGAGCGAGGCGAGCTTCGCACCCATCCGCGGCGAGATGAAGCAGGTCATCGCCACGGCGCTGCCCCACGCCACCACCAAGGACGCAGACTACGTTTTTCTGTCCTTTGTCATGCGCAACCTGCCGCGTGGGATTGTCGGCTTGCTTCTCGCCGTGATCTTCTGCGCAGCCATGTCCGCGGTGGCCAGCGAACTTTCGGCACTGGCATCGACCACCGTAATCGATTTTTACCGACGCAGTCTGCGCAAGAACGCGAGCGACGCGCACTACGTTCGCGCTGCGCGCTGGTTCACCGCTGGCTGGGGCATCCTGGCCTTGCTCTTCGCCACCTTTGCCTCGCTGCTCGACAACCTGATCCAGGCGGTCAATATCCTCGGCTCGCTCTTTTACGGCACCGTGCTGGGCATCTTCGCGGTGGCGTTCTTCCTGCGCCGAGTGCAGGGAACCGCCGTGTTTCTCGCCGCGCTCCTGTCTGAGGCGCTCGTTCTCGCCGTCTTTCTGCGAACCGACGTCGGCTTCCTCTGGTACAACGTCATCGGGTGCGCAGCCGTGGTGCTGATCTCTGCCACCGCGACCAGCGTCCTCAGACTTGCCCAAATTTCGTGACTGCGGTGAGGTCTTGCCGTGGGCTGCCAATGGCCAAGACACTTGCGGGAACACCTCGCGCCCTGCTGCACGTGTCCACGGTTTCGTCACAGAATCGTCGCCCAAAGCGCGCCGTGGCTGGTATCATGTCGCCGGAAAGGAGCGCCCATGAAGAAAATCACTTTGAGCATCGGCATTCTGCTGACCGCAGGTCTGTTGGCCGCACCGGTCGCGTTCAGCCATTCCACTGGCCATGAGTCGCGCACGGTTGCCGACTGCGAAAAGCTCCCCGGCACGCAGGAGGCGGGCGAGCGTGGGCAATGCCTGAAGTGCGTCACCCGTCCGGTCAAGCACCACTACCACCCCGACTATCCCGAGGGGAAGCGCTGCCGGCCCGACAACGGGAAGCCGTAGTTCGCCCACGCTAGCGCAGCAAAATTGAAACCTGGGTCTACTGACCCCGCCGTTTCGGTCGTTGGCAGGGCGAGGCTACTGGAACGACAGGGCTGTCACGCAGAAGTCGAACGCCCCAGCGGTCGTGCCCGAGGCGGCCTCGAACTGGATGTTCGATGCGTTGGGCGGGCCTGTGAGCGCCACGCCACTGGCGGAGGCCCAGCACTCGGTGTTGAAGCTGGTCCAAGGAATGGTCTGGGTGGCCTTGGTCATCACCGCGCAATACTGCGCCGTGCCCACGGTCACTTGCACGCGAGCAGTCGCTCCTCCAGTGGGAAGGCTGCTCAACGTGACAGTTACACCCGAGCCAGTGAGCTGAACTGGCACGATCGTGGTTGCTGTGGTGAGCGGCGACAGGTTGAAGCCGAAGCCAGCTCCCCAAACTGTGTAGCTGGGCGGATTCTGTGCACCCACGACGCCTGCCCCGCAAAGACTGTTCGGCGACATGCAAACCGACGACTTGCCTGTCGGGTCGACAAGGCTGAAATCGTAGCCACTATATGGCGCCACCGTGCAAAAGCCTCCAGGACAGGAGATGCCACCTGTGCTCTTGGGCACTGGCGTACACGTGACCGCCGCCCCGCCGGTGGCCGTCGAGGCGCTACCGCCCGCTCCACCCGTTGCCCCTCCGCCTCCCGTTGCGCCGCTGCTGCTTGCGCCGCCGCTTCCGCCGCCGGACCCGGCCACGGCCGCATCGGGGACAGCCGAACCTCCGACGGGCGTGCTGCCGCCCGCAGCGCCGCCCTGTCCCGCCGTGCCACCGGAGCCGCCCGCGCTGCTGCCGCCCGAACCTCCGCCCCCCCCGGCGCCACCGGTGTCCGCGGGAGGGCTGACGTCGGGAGAGTACGGCACGTCAGTCCCGCCGTCCGCGGGCACGGTCGCACCGCCCACTGAGCCCGCATCCGGCGCGACGCTTCCTGCCGTCCCGCCCGTCACCACTGTGGTTGTTCCACCCGTCGCTGACAGACCACCCGCCCCACCCGTCGTCGCGCCTCCCGACGTACCGCCGCCGCCCGAGACCCCGCTTCCCCCGCCGCTACCACCCCCGGCCGCGGTACTGCTTCCACCCGTGCCGCCGGCGCTGCTGGTCTGCCCCCAGGGTGGCTGCGCGAGGTTCACGCAGGCCGCAAACAGAAGGGTTGCGGCGAGCGCTGGCGGAGCAAGTGCGAAAGATCGAGTCAAGTTCCTCCGAGATTACAATAAGGGCGCGACGCTATGGCAGCCTTCCATGGATTCTTTCGTATCTTCGCACATATGCAAAGCAAAGCATTCTAAGATGGGATGACCAGCCATGGGCACCACCCGCACTTGTCCCCGTTGTGGCGGCAGTTTCGCCGGAACGCTGGATCTGTGTCCCACGGATCGCACGCCCCTGTTCGCGCCCGAGGTCATCGCCCGCGTCGGCATGTTGCTCAAGGACCATGAGATCCAGGGCGTGATCGGCGAGGGTGGCATGGGTGTGGTGTACCGCGCCCAGCACGTCGTGCTCGAGAAGCCGGTGGCCATCAAGGTACTGCACGACCGGTTCGCCAGGCAGACAGAGGTTGTCGAGCAATTCCTCACCGAGGCCAAGGCCGCCAGTCGCATTCGCCACCCCAACATCATCGACGTGACCGACTTCGGCACCACGGCCGACGGGCTAGTCTTCCTGGTGATGGAATACCTCGATGGCGAGAACCTGGAGGAGCGTCTCCGTCGCATCGGCCGGTTCACCGTGTTCGACGCGGTCAACATCGTCGGACAGGTGGCGCGCGGCCTGGGCGCAGCCCACGAGCTTGGCATCGTTCACCGCGACCTCAAGCCTGCGAACATCTTTCTCATCAGCCGCGAGGGACGGCGCCGCGTGGTTCGCCGCTCCCCCGACGAAAAGGGTGTCCGTTTCGAGGTCGCGCCCGAGGGAAACTACGATGCCGTCAAGCTGCTCGACTTCGGCGTGGCAAAGTTCCTCGACCTGGGCCCTAGCGCGGCCACGCGAGCGGGAGCGATCTGCGGCACGCCGTACTACCTGTCTCCCGAACAGGCTCAGGAAAAACCGGTCGACGCGCGCAGCGACATCTACGCCCTGGGCGCCGTGTTCTACGAGATGCTCACCGGCGTGGTCCCGTTCGTTGGGAAGTCGATGCTGGAGATCCTGAACGGCCATGTGTCAGGCACGGTCGTTCCCCCCAGCCAGCGCGCGCCTGATGCCGGCATCGACGAGCACACCGACACCGTCGTGCTGAGGTGCATGGCGAAAAAACCCGAACAACGCTTCGCCAGCGCCGACGAACTCGGCGATGCTCTGCGCGAGTGCGTGGCCGATCGCGCGTTCCTGCGCGACGCGAACCGGCTGCCCGGCATTCAGGAGTCGGGCCTCGATCTTTCGCAGTCGATCCCACCTGCACAAGACAGTTCATCGCCGCCGTCCGCGAATGTGCTGCCCGAGGACGAGCCAGCGGGCGATGACCAGCCAGCGGACTACGACCAGCCAGCGGGCGACGACCAGCCAGCGGGCGACGACGAGCTGGCCAACCTCGACTCCTTCGACCTGGATGGCTTCTCGAGTACCATGCGCATCGACGGTTTCCGCGCGCGGCGAAGGCGGCGCCTGCTGGTCGGGGCCGCGATTGTGATCCTGGCCGGGGCAGGCTCCGCGCTGTGGGTCGTGCGCAAGAACCGCGCGCCCGAGTTGCCGCAAGCGCCATCGGTCGCGATGACGCTTCCCCCGGCGACTCAACCTGCCCCGCCTCCGCCGGCCGCAGTGTTCCCGCCTGCGGTGGAGGTGCCTGCGCCGTTGCCCGTCCCTGCGGCGAAGCCCGTCCAGCCGCCGGAGAATTCGCCAGCGCCAAGCGCAGGTAAGGCGCCTGGCAAGCCTCGCCGCACGCTCGATGAGATCGTCCATCGTGCGCCCGCCGAGTTCCCACCCTCATCCCCGACGCCCCGCACCCTGACCCCGCCCGAGCCAACGCCCGCCGCTCCGGCCGAGCTTGCGCCGCCGCCCGTTGCTCCGGCCGAGCGTGAGTCGCCGCCGGCTGCGCCCGCTCCCGCAGCCCCGGCGCACCCGGCCGGTGATCCCGAAGCCCTGGTGCACGACGCCCAGCAAGCCTGGCTCAGGCACCACTACGCGGTTGCCATCGGCAACGCGCGCTCGGCTCTCGCACTGTCTCCGGACCTGCCGCTCGCCTACCAGATCATCGCAGCTTGCTCGTGCGCGATGCACAACGCGGAGGACGCCCAGCAGGCCTCGGCCCACCTCGATCCGGCGAAGCGAAAGCTGGTGAGAGCCGTGTGCGAGAAGGACGGGGTCGTCTTGAGTCCTGACTGACCTCGATTGAACGCAAATTCCCGGGTCCGCCAGGCGCCGGCCCAGATAGACGCGTGACAGCATCGTAGCCTCGCGCGTGATGGGCATCCCGTAAACGGCTGGATTTGAGCAGATCGATAGAAGGTTGCCGGAATGTCGCGCCCTTCTAGCTGACAGACAGGGTTTCGCCCTGAGAAATCGCCGAACCGCTGGCATGGCAAGGAGATGTCGCATGAACAAGATCTGCTTTTTTGCTCTCGCAGCCTCCCTCACTGCATCTTTTGGCTGTGGAAATAGCGAACAGAAGCTCGCCGTTGACGCCAGTCCGCAGGGAACTGGCGGCTCCACCACGAGTGGCGGCGTGACAGGTGAAAACAGCACGATTCAGGGGACTGCGGGCGCAACGGCCGAAACTGGAGGGAGCCCCGCTTCCAGTGCGGGCGCTCAAAGCAGCACGGCCGGAGGCGGCGGGAACAGCCAGGCGGGCGGCACGACATCAGCGAGCAGTGCAATTCCGACGGGCGGCGCGACTCGGACGAGCGGTTCGACCCCGACCGGTGGCGCAACCCCGAGGGGCGGTTCGACGTCGGCCGGTGGTTCGAGCCCGATGGGCGGTTCGACCCTGACCAGTGGCTCGACCCCGACCGGTGGCGCAACCCCGAGGGGCGGTTCGACCCCGATGGGTGGCTCGACTCCGATGGGTGGTTCGATCCCGACGGGTGGTTCGACCCCTACGGGTGGTGCTGGCGGCAGTCGTGACACCGGACCGGCTGATGCGGGTGTCAACAGGGATCTGGGAAGCGGAGGCGGAACAGGCGGCAGCAGCACGACAGGTGGGGCGGGCGGTGCCGGTGGATCGAGTCAGCCATCCACCAGCTCGTGCGGTGTACTACCCGTCAGTCCCAATGCCTCGGCCCAAGCCAAGAACCTGCTCTGCTTCATTTACAGCCAGTACGGCAACCACGTCATCTCAGGGCAGCAAGAAACCAGTTGGGACAATCCCGCTGGCGACATTAGTTGGTACGCCACCAATGGCCTGAAGTATCCGGCCATCCTCGGCGGCGACTTCCTGTACCCGGCTGGTGGCAGCGCCACCTCCGAGATTAGCGGGATTTCGCGCGCCATTGCCTACTGGAACGCAGGTGGCATTTCCATGTTCCGCTACCACCAGGGCATGCCGGTGGCCGGCTCAACCTACCTGAACGACTGCTACACAGGTACCAACTGCGCCGAGTCCACGCCCCCCGCCGGCTTGCTGGACAACGCGGTCACGGCCGGAACCGCGGAGAATACAGCGTTCCTCAACAGGCTCGACTACATCTCCTATCAAATCGGGGTCATGAAAGCCGCCAACGTGCCCATCATCTTGGCGATCTTCCACGAGGCGCAACCCAACGGGTGGTTCTGGTGGAGCAAAGGGACCGGCGCCCAATACGTTGCGCTGTGGAACTACACGTACAACTATCTGACCGCAACCAAGGGACTCAACAATATCATTTGGCTCATGCCTTTCAGTGGCCTCAATGGCATAGCCGCAACAAGTTTCAGTGCCTTCTTCCCAGGCAAGAGCGTCGTCGATCTTTCGGGTCCGGACTACTCGAGCGATTCCGCCACCTACACCAAGGTCAAGGGCGTCGTCGGGTCCACGATGCCCATCCCGCTTCACGAGTCCAGCAACTTCCCCGATCCCAGTACGCTGTTCCCCAGCTCGGCGCCATGGGTGCTCTTCAATACCTGGGCGGGCTCGGAGATGAACAACGCCAGCATACCCGTAGCCTTCAAGAGCACGTTTACCGTGACGCGCGATATGGTGCCCAACCTCAACTAGCGCGATCGCAGCCATCGCTGTTCGAGCGCTCGCGTTGGGCAAACGCAGCGCTCTAGCCCGCCTCGCAGCTCTGGTTGGATGCAGCTGATAGATAAGGCGGGCTAGGGCCGTGAAGTTCCTTCACAGTGGGCCGGCCCCGCCACGAAAGCCAGCCGGAACCACTGCCACCGAGGCGCGCAGAATCCCACATTTGCCGTTCCGCTAAGCCTGTGGGCTGCCTCACCGACGCGGCACGGGGGTTGCAACACCTCTCGCTGGATATGTCCTCTCGCGAAAGTGGCCACACGGTCCTTCAATACTGAGGTGCTGCCATGAAGACCAAGTTGAGTGTCTGCCTTTGTTTCCTGCTTCTCAGGTTCGGCGTCGCGCGAGCCGATGCGGCTCTGCCGCAGTCGGTGCAGCCGGCCACGCTGGCCCCTGACATGCAGCCGCCTGCGCCGCCGCTGCAGCCGCCGGCACCACCGGTCCAGGCTCAGGGCCAGGCGCAGCCGCAGATGCAACAACCGGTAGGCTCCGCTCAGGCGGTGGGAGGTGGCCAGTGGGTCTACACCAGTGAGTATGGCTGGATCTGGATGCCCTACGGGAACCAGTACACCTACGAAGGCACGGCTGCCGACGCCTATCCGTATTCTTATGTGTACTACCCCAGCTATGGATGGATGTGGCTGGCGGCGCCATGGGTTTGGGGCTGGGGGCCTTATCCCTACTTTGGCGTCCGCGGTCCTCTAGGCTTCGGCTGGTATCGCGGTCTGTACCGGGGCGGGTATGGTTGGGGCGGATATCGCGGCGGATATCGCGGCGGCGCAGGCGGCTATCGCGGCAACGTCGGGGCTGGCTATCGCGCTGCAGGCGGATTCCGCGGCGGTGCCGGCGGATTCCGTGGCGGTGCCGGCGGATTCCGTGGCGGTGCCGGGGGCGGCTTCCACGGCAGCGCGGGCGGCGGTTATCACGCCAGCAACGGATTCCATGGCGGCTTCGGCGGTGGCCATGGCGGCTTCGGCGGTGGCCACGGTGGTTTCGGCGGTGGCCACGGTGGTTTCGGCGGTGGCCACGGTGGCGGGCACCGCTGACAGACGGTGGCGCGTGGCGAGTCGTAGTCCCGCTTGCGTACGTGGACCTACTTGGCCGCTGGTTTTCGACCAGCGGCGTGGCATGAATCACGCTGATGCCGGCCCCGTCCGCGACCTGCTATGTCGTGCTCGAGAACGCGACCTTTCGCGGGCCAGATGGGCCGGTGTTTGCGCACAGCGATTTGTGCCTTTGTCCGGGCGAGCGATGGGCGATCATCGGCCCAACTGACAGCGGCAAGGGACTGTTGCTGGCCGCTCTGGCAGGGAAGCTGAGCCTGGTCGAGGGTCGGCTGCGACATCCCTTTTGGGAGGGCGATCCACGCTTCGCCGATTCGATCTTCGGCGTGCTGCCTCCGGGTAGCATCGCGATGGCGTCCATGAATCAGCACCGCCAGTTGCTCCAGGCGCGCGAGTTTCATCAACTACGCTGGCACGGCTCGTTCACCACAGGTACCGCCTCCGTGCGCGAGCACCTCGAACGCAGTCAGGTCGAGCAACGCAATCCGTTTGCGGTGATGGATGGCCAGGGAGCGCAGCGTTTCGAGCGCGCATGGCAGCGCGAGGTGGACCGCTTCGAGCTGACGCCACTGCTGGATCGGCCGCTGGTGGCGTTGTCGAGCGGCGAGTTGCACCGCCTGCTGCTGGCGCGGGCCCTGATGCTGGATCCCAGGCTGCTTCTGGTCGACGAGCCATTCGCGAGCCTGGACGCACACAGCCGGGGCGCGCTCTTGCAGATCCTCGATGCCCTGCACAGCGACGGAACGGGCGTCGTGCTGGCCGCCGCGCGGGCCGACGATCTGCCCGCAGGAATCAGCCACATCATCGAAGTGCAGGAGCGCCGGATGGTGTACGCCGGCCCGCGCCGGGAGCAACCCGTGGCCGAACCGCGCAAGGCCACTGTCCGCGCCCGAGCGACGTCAACCGACGGTCCTCCTCTCGTCGAGTTCCGCGACGTCACGGTCAGGCAGGGCGCGGGCACACTGCTGGATCGCGTGACCTTCACCATCAACCCCGGCGAGCACTGGGCGCTGGTGGGCCCGAACGGCAGCGGCAAGTCGACGCTGCTCAGCCTGATCCTCGCCGACAACCCGCAAGCCTTCGCCAATCACGTTCGCGTGGGCGGCCGGCAACTGGGTCCGGGCTGCGGCATCTGGGACATCAAGGCGCTGCTGGGCTGGGTGTCGCCCGAACTGGAGGCGCACTATCCGCCTGACGCCAGCTCGCTGGATGCCGTGCTGTCCGGCTTCGCCAGCTCGCTGGGTGTCTACGGCGAGCCAAGCCATGACCAGAATGCGGCTGCCTTCGAGTGGCTCGACCGGCTGGGCCTGGACCGCGTGCGCGATCGGCCCTTCGCCACCCTGGCCGCTTGCCATCGCCGCCTGGTCCTGCTGGCCAGGGCCGCCGTGCATCGTCCCTCGCTGCTGATTCTCGACGAGCCCTGCCAGGGGCTGGACCAGCCCGGACGCGAGCGCCTGCTCGCCGCCATTGAGGCCACCGCCCTTGCTCTGCGAGCCGGCATGATCTTCGTCACTCACGATCCCGGCGAAATCCCCAGTACGGTGACGAATCTGCTGGTCCTTGAGTCCGGCCACCTCCGATACGCCGGATTCCGCGCAAACCGCTGAGGCGCGTCGCAGGGCGAGGCAACCCACGGTTGTCGCCGCAATTCCGCCCGATTCGTGCGACAATCGCAGCCATGGTCGGCAGTATCAAGTTGTTCCTCCGCACCACCGAAAACGACTACCAGTTGCAACTCAAGGAAGAGGCCCTGCGCCAGGGCAAGCGCGCGGGGTTCACCGTCGAGGTGGAGTCAGCGCAGGACGATGCCGGGCGACAGGCGACGCAGATCACCGCCGCCATCGAGAAAGCGCACGCCGGGAATCTGGTGGCTGTGCTGGTGGCTCCGGTTCGCGATGACAACCTGCCTCCGACGGTACGCGCTGCCGCCGAGGCCGGTGTGGAGTGGGTGCTGCTCAACCGTGAAGCGAGTTTCATTGAAGAGCTGCGCCAGCAATTCACCAGCCGGGCCATCTTCGCCGTGACGCCCGAACAGGCCGAGATCGGTCGCATCCACGGCCAGCAGGTCCGCGCGCTCATGCCCCATGGCGGCTGCGTGCTGTGCGTGACTGGGCCGCTCGGCGCATCGTCGGCGCAGCACAGGCTCGACGGCCTGAAGTCCGCCATGGTGGAGCCCTACCGTCTGGTGACCCTGAATGCCGACTGGACCAGCGAAGGTGCGCGCCTGGCGCTCGAGCGCTGGCTGAAGAAGATGAGCAAAGACACAGAAGTGCCCGGTGTCTTTGTCGCGCAGAATGACGAGATGGCTCTCGGTCTGCGCCAGGCCGCGCGCGATGCCGCGGTCCGATTGAACCTGCCGCTCGACAAGACCCCCATCATCGGCTGCGACGGTACGCCGACCCTAGGACAGCGCCTGGTGCGCGAAGGCCGGCTGCGCGGCACCGTGGTCACGCCGCCGGCCTCGGGACCGGCGGTGGAATGGATCGCGCGCATGCGCGGCCACGGCGAGATCCCACCCGCCATCGTCGTCCAGACGCTGACATCGTTCCCTGCCCTGTCCAGCCTGCGCAAGTAGAACTATCCATCACTTCCGCAACGAGAAGCGCACCTCGTCCATCATCGCGCCGTGCTGCCTTTCAAAGGCCGCGCGTTCCACCGACAGGGTCACGTCGCTCTCCTCGTCGATCAGACTGCGCGCCCGGGGGCTGCTGTCTGGCCCGTAGCCAAGTTGCTCGAACAAACGCAGCGAGGGACGGTTCGCGGGCAGGATGGTCACGTACACGCGCACCAGGCCCAGGCCGCGCAAGGCCCATGCGTGCAGCACGGTGGTGAACTTGCGGCCGAGCCCCCTGCCCTGCAAGTTGCGCGCGCCGATCAGGATGGCGAACTCGGCTGACTCCGCGTCGAACTGCCGGAAGTCCGCGTCGCCCACCAGCATGCCGTCCTGCTCGAGCAGGAACAGGCGATCCCCCGCCGCGCGCGACTCGCTGTAGTGGGCCACCACTTCCTCGGCGGACATGTCGTCCTCGTGGGTCAGCATGGCCCGGTTGTGCTCGTCGTTGTAGTAGCTGGAAAGCTGGGCCGCGACGGCGCGCACCTCGTCCGGGGTCGGCTCGAAGGCTCGCAGCAGGGCCGGGCCGTCCCGATATTCGACGTCGTACAGAGCAGCGGACATGGCGCGCATGCTAGCGGAAGAGGGCCATCGGCACTACCCTAAGCGGCATGCAGGACAAGGCAGCGTGGTCCCGGATCGAAAGCGAAGCGAGACAAGCCTTTCTCGGCCAGGGGCGTTTCCCGGTACCTGCCTATTCGGAGTTCATGCCGCCCCCGTTCGTGGGTATCAAGCCCTTCACCGCATCGGATCCAGCCAGCGCCCCGGGCAGCACCATCGTGTGCGACGAGCGCGGCCTGGCCATCGACGAGTACGAGCAGGAGCACGAGCTTCGTCCCGGCCTGATCAAGATCGCGAACCATCTGGTCGACGAGCTGGCCAAGCTGGCTTCGGGCGCAACCCACGAATTTTCGCGCACTCTGCTCGACGGCAACCCGGCCTGGCCAGAAGCGCTGGTGGCCGCGGCCCGCGAGGGCCACTACCCGAGGCGCCCCTTCTTCGTGATGCAGACCCTGGCTCTGTCGCTCACCCAGGACGACAAGGGCAACGTCCTGTGGACCCTGTTCGGCGCCAGCCACGAGCCAGCCTCGGTGGTCTTCTGGCGCGGCTTCGCCGACACCGACGAAGACCGTTTCCTGCGCCTCATCGCATGGGCCAGCGGCGACCGGCCGCCCCCGCGCGACGGCTTGCGCGTGCTCGGCGCGGCGGCCGAGTTGCCCGGGTTCGCCCGCGCGCTGCTCTGGCGCGAGCACGAGCCTGCCGGCCGCATCCATACCCTCTTCACCCTGGAACCATTCGCTGCGCTGCCCGATTCGTTGCGGAAAGCCTTTCTCGACGGGACGCTACACATCCTGCCCACGCCCGCCAGCCACGTCTCTTCCTCGCATCCCTTGTGTCGCAAGCTGGCCAGCGCTCTGCCGCGCGCCACGCAGATCCCGCTGCTGCACCTTTTCTCGCATGTGCAAGAGGGCTACACGCTTCGCATTCCCCAGTCGGGCTGGCTCGACGAGCACGATCCCAGCCAGGCGCGGCCCGCGGGATCCCATCGCATCGCCCACCACATCACGCGCACGCACCGATGGCAGCGTACGCCGCGCGACCAACCCCTGGTCGGCGACGGCGCGTTCACCGACGAGGTCACGGTCGTGCTCTTCTCCACCAACCCGGACGATCTTGGCCTGTACGGCAAGCCCATGGCGCGGAACTCGCAGATCTGGACCCACGACTATCAGCTCCTGCTCGACGGTCCCCGCGCGAGCAAGGCCGAGCGGGATCACGCCTCCGAGATGCTCGACCGCGGCGGTCGCTTCGGCTACCGGCTCTACTATCCGCCGATGCGCGCGGGCACCCGCGAGCTGTTCTGGCACGTGCCGTTGCTGGCGCGTCTCAATCATGGCAGCGGCAGGCCGGAATTCTATGAAGACACGCTTCGGCTGGGCAGCATCACTGCCGAAGCGACCGCGCCCAGTGGCGAGGCCCCGCTTGTGCTCGCGGCCAACCTGCTCGATCGTCCCGGCCATCGCCAGGCAGCAACCCTGTTCGCGCGCGATCCTGGCCAGCTTCGCCACACCACAGCGCAAAACCTGCGCAAGCTGCTCGATTTTCGCGAGTACCTCGCGACTCCCTTGCGCAGGTCGTTCGCCCGCGCGCTGCTGCGGATCGCGAAGGAAACCACCCTGGACGCGTGGCTGGACAAGCTGCCGCAAATGGCGAGCGATCGAGAGGCCGCAGCCCGCTTGGTCGCCGATCTGCGCTCACACATTGCACCGGACGCGCCGCTGAGCCCGGCGCTGACCCTGGAGCAGACCGGAACTCGCAGCTTCGAGGAGACGCTGTGGCGGACCATCTCGGCCCTGGCCGAGGGAGAATATCGCCACAAGGAAACCGCCGACCGGGTGGTGATCAATGAGGGAAAGACCGGCGGACCGGCCGCTCGCGCGGCCCAGGTCGAGGCCGGCGCACGTCGCGATCTCGATCGGCTGGGCCAGCACCTGCACCATCGCTATCGCCAGGCCATCCAGCGCCACGGCATGCAGGGCCGCGCCCAGGTGTTCGATCATTGCTTCACCTGGCGCAGCGAGTGCGACCTGTCGTGGTCAGAAGCGTGGGAGAAGAACCAGAAGGGACAGGCGCAGGAGCGCAACATCGTGGTCGTCGTTCCTGGCAAAGATCGCGGCCAGGCCGCGATCATGGCGGACCACTACGACACGGCCTACATGGAGGATGTCTACGAGAAAGCGCGCGGCGGGGACGGCCTGCGGGCCGCAGCAGCCGGGGCCGACGACAACCATTCCGCGACCGCGACCCTGCTGGCCGCCGCCGAGGTCTTCTTGCCGCTCGCGCGCGACGGCCGGCTGGAACGCGACATCTGGCTGGTACACCTGACCGGCGAGGAGTTCCCGTCGGATTGCCTGGGTGCGCGCGCCCTGGGTCAGGCGCTGGTGGAAAAGAGCCTGCACCTGACCGCGGAGGACGGCAGCACGTGGGACGCCTCCGCGGTGCGCGTGGTCGGCGCCTTCATCCTGGACATGATCGGGCACAACAACCACCACGACCTGGACGTGTTCCAGATCGCTTCGGGCGAGGGCGTGGGCTCGGCGCGGCTGGCGCTGGCTGCCCACCTGGCCAATCAGCGCTGGAACCACAAGGCGCGGGAAGCAGCGCCGGATCGACGGGGCCTGGGCCGCGCGCAACGCATGCCCGACGGGAAGAAAGTGCCGCCGCCCTTCGCGCACCTGCCGGTGAACGGCGAGGTGCGGGTGGAATGGGAACCGCGCTCATCGCTGTACAACACCGACGGGCAGATCTTCTCGGATCTCGGCATTCCGGTGGTGCTTTTCATGGAGAACTACGACATCAACCGCACCGGGTACCACGACACCGACGACACCATGAAGAACATCGACCTCGACTACGCCGCCGCGGTCGCGGCCATCGCCATCGAGAGCGCGGCGACGGTGGCCTGCGGTGAGTGGTAGACAAATTCCGCCCGCGCCCCAGTTGCGCTAGGGTTCCCTTGGTGAACGAATTTCCGGTGCGCTTCGGGCCGTATGTCTTGCTTCGCTCGCTCAGCGAGGGCGGCATGGGCGAGGTCTTCCTGGCCATGTCCGGCCCGCCCGGTCTGGAAACCCTTTGCGTGATCAAACGCATCCTGCGGGAGCGGCGCAGCGATCCGGACCTGGTGCGACGTTTCCGCCACGAAGCCGACATCGCGCGCCGGCTGGTTCACGGCAACATCGCGCAGACCCACGCCGTCGGCGAAATCGATGGCGAGCCTTTCATCGCGCAGGAATTCGTCGACGGCCACGATCTGCAAGAACTTCTCGACCGCGCGGCCGCCGAGCGCCGGCCGATACCGGTGGCCGCGGCCGTGCAGGTGGCGTGCGAAGTGGCGCGCGCGCTGGCCTATGCGCACGATTTCGAGTCCCTGGAACTCGTGCATCGTGACGTCACGCCCGGAAACATTCGCGTCACCTACGCGGGCGAGGTCAAGCTGCTCGACTTCGGCATCGCGCGATCCGAACTGGCTGCCGGCCTGACCGTGCCGGGCCAGAGCTGGGGCAAGCTGGCCTTCATGTCGCCCGAGCAGGCGCAGAACCGCACCCTCGATCGCCGCACCGACATCTACACCCTGGGCCTGGTGCTGTGGACCATGCTCACCGGCCACCCGGTGGGCACCACGGTCGACGGCGGGCGCGTGATCCCGCCCAGCGCCGACAAGGAGAAATTGCTGGAAGACATCCTCAAGCGGCACCCGCCCCCGCCCTCGCGCCTCAACCCGGCGGTGCCGGTCGCGCTGGACGCGGTGGTGACACGCGCCCTGGTCAAACACCGCGCGAGCCGGTTTGCCAACGCCGCGGATCTGGCAGCCGCGCTGGCGCCGTTTGCGTCGGTGGTTCCCTCGGGCGACGCGATCCTGGCCGAGCTTGTGCAGGGATCGTTCGATGGCAAGGCCGAGCGCGCCGAGCGCGCCGAACTGGTCGCGGCGGCGCAGCGAATCCTGCGCGCTGAACCTGCGCCGGCCGACGCTTTGCAACCCGCGCCGGCGTTGATGGCCAGCGCGGTGGTCTTACCGGGCACGCGCGAGGGCCGCCGGGCGCCGCAGGCCGCGGGGCGCGGCTGGCACGTGGTCGTGCTGGCAATCCTGGGCGCGCTCCTGGTCGCAGGCTTTCTGGTCTACGACTTTCTGCACCTGCGCCGGGCCACGAATGCGCCTGAGCCGGTGGAGGCCCTCGTGCCCGCGCCTTCGCCTGCGGTCGCAACACCAGAAGCTGCTCCTGCAGTCGAGCCGCCACCAGTTGCCGCGGCTCCTTCGGGAAGTTTTGCGCAATCTCACCCCGCGGCCCCGGCAGGCGATGCGGCGATTCATTCGTTCCGTCCCGAAGCGTCCCTGTCTGAACGAACCGCCCTGCTCGAACGGGCGCAGGCGGCGTTCGACGAGGGCAACCTGGATCGCGCGCAAAGCGAGGCCCGGCGCGCCGCTGCCCTGGGAAATCCCGAGGCCGACGCCCTGCTGGGCGCCATCGCATTCAAGCGCGGAAATTTGGATGACGCTGAGCGTCTGCTGAGCAAGGCCCTGGCGCGCGATCCCGGCAACCCCCGCATCGCCCGCCAGTTGCAACTGGTGCGCGCCAAGCAAGGCCGGTAGCGGCGACCTGCCATCGCCCGCTTGGTCGGCTTGAAATTCGCGCACGGTGGCGCAAAATTGCTTCCTTGGGAGAGCCAAATTGCCATGACCGTCCTGCAGCTCGTCGAACAGTCTCCTGCCGCACAGGTCGCCGCCATTGAAAAGGGGCTGCCCAGCCGCGTTCTGCACCAACTCCTGGCGCTGCTGGGCGTGTCGCGAAAGGCTCTGCTCGATGCGCTTGGTCTGGCCCCGCGCACGATCACCCACCGGCTCAACAAGAACCAGCGCTTCTCCTCGACCGAGTCCGAGCGTCTGTTGCGCGTGATGCGGGCACAGAAACTGGCGCGCGAGGTCTTCTCGACCGACGCCGCGGTGGCGCAATGGCTGACCACTCCTGATGCCGCACTCGGGAAGCGCCCACCGCTTGCCATGCTGTCCACCGACGTCGGCGCGGCCCAGGTGCACAACCTGCTGCAGGCGATGATCCACGGCGTCCCGCTGTGAAGGCATTCCGCATTGTCCTGCGGCGATACGGCGCCACGGCCCGGGCCGCGTTTAGCGGCGCCAGTGGCTACGCCACGGACGGGCGCTGGCACAGCAAGGGACGCTATCTCGACTACGCGGCCGAAAGCCAGTCGCTGGCCGTGCTCGAGCGGCTGGTACACTACAAGCGCTTCGATGGCCTTCACCCGCATGTCCTGTATGTCGTCGAGGTGCCTGATCCATTGATCCTGGTCTGCACGGAGATTCCGAAGGGCTGGGATGCGCCCGATCTCTCGCCTGCGGCGCAAAAGATTGGAAACCGCTGGTGTGATGAACGATTGTCTCCTGCGATGAAAGTTCCGAATGCGGTGACACGCGGCGAGTGCAATCTGCTGCTGAACTCGAGACATCCGGCCTGGAAGTGGGGCTGGGTCATCCGGCGCACGCCCTTCGCATTCGACGGGCGGCTGCGGGAGATCGTGGAAGCTGCCGGCAAGAAGCGCTGATTGGGAAGCCTTCGGTTTTCTTTTCCAACCTCTTGACCTTGTTGCCGAATCTCGCGATGGTGCGCGCATGCGTTTCCTTCGTGTCGGTTCGTTTGGGGTCATCCTGGCATCGGTTCTGGTTCCTCGCGCGGTCACGGCGGCGGACCACCGAGTGGCCGTGGTCGAGGCGAGCAGCAGCAAGGTCCCGCGCGGCGAGGTCGCCGGCCTGCGGGCTGATGTCGAGGAGATCGTGCGCTCGCTGGGCGCCGATGTCGTGCCCGTGGCCGAGGCCAAGGCCGCGGCAGGCGGAGACTGCAACCAGCCCGAGTGCATGATGGCGATCCACCGCGCCACCGGCGCCACGCACGTGCTGCGGGTGGAATCGGTTTTCAAGAAGGGCGCGTTCACCCTGCAGCTACAGATGTGGGACGCGCGGACGGGCCACACGCTCAGCTCGGACGGCAAGAGCTGCGACATCTGCACCCTGCCCGATCTGCACATGGCCCTGCGCGACCGGGTGGGCGCGCTCTGCACACGCGTGTTCGAGGCCGAGGAAGCCGCGCCAGCCCCGCCGGTCCCGGTGCCGCCCGCGCCGCAACCGGCGATGGACGTAACCACGCCGGCTCCGGCCCCGGTGCCGGCCAGCTCGGCTGGCAAGCGCATCGGCCAAGTCGGCGGCCTGGCCCTCGCGGCCGTGGGCGTCGCTGCGGCCGTCTATGGCGGATATCTCTTGCACCTCGACGGCCAGGTGGCGTGCGCAGCCGGCGAGACAACCCACTGCACCCAGCACCACGCCACCGCAGGACGCGGAACCGGCTTTCTGGCCGGCGGCATCGGCGCCGTGCTGGTCGGCGGCTTCCTTTTCTATTCCTTCACCTGGTGAGGCAACCCATGAAACTCCGAATCCACTATCTCCTTCCATTCTGTCTTCTATTCGCCTGCGACAAGGTCGAGCGCGACTGGAGCAAGTGCAACCCCAACAATTCCTGCAAGATCGGATATTCCTGTGTCAACTACCTCTGCGTGACTTCAGATGGCGGCGGCGACGCCATGGTTGAACCGACAGATACTGGCGCGCGCGAGGTGGCGCAGACCGATGCGGCGGCCGTGGATGTGGCGGCCGACGCGCCGGTGGACGCGCCTCAGATCGACACTGCGGTCGACATGGCCGGGGACACGCGGCCAGTGGACGGGGCCGGGAGCTGCGGCAGCGACATCGACTGTCCTGCCACCGCGCCCATGTGCCTGGATTTCGTGTGCGCCAAGTGTACGGGCAACAGCGACTGCACGGGCCGCGGCGCCAGCGCTGCGGTTTGCGACACCGCGAGCGGCCGCTGCGTGGCCTGCGCCAAGAGCAGCGACTGCACGGCTGACCCGACGAAGCCCGTGTGCGTGGCCGACCAGTGCGTGGCGTGCGGCTCTGCCACAGGCGAATGCCGCGTGAAGAACAGCGCCGCTCCCGTGTGCGACGGCACCAGCGGCAAGTGCGTCGGGTGCCTGGCGAATGGGGACTGCGCCGGCGGCGTCGATGGCGGGGTGGACGGCGGTGTCGACGGCGGCGCGGACGGAGGCGTGGCCGCCGGAATCTGTAACCTGACCACCAACCAGTGCGTGGGCTGTCTCACGCACGCGGACTGCAACGACCCGATCAAGCCCATCTGTGGAAGCTCGCAGACCTGCGTGGGCTGCGGCACGCAGACCGCGCCAGCCGGCGGCTGCACGACCAAGAACCCCGCCCTGCCCGTGTGCAAGCCAACCACCGGCGCGTGCGTGCAGTGCGCGGCCGACCTGGATTGCACGACCTCGACCGCGCCGGCGTGCGACACGACGGCCAACAAGTGCGTCGAGTGCGTGCAGTCGAGCTACTGCAAGACCACGTCAGCGCCAGTCTGTGACACGACCGCCGAGCATTGCGTGCAGTGTCTCCAGGACACCGACTGTTCTGGGGCAACGCCAATCTGCATCAGTCAGCAGTGCACCAAGTGCACCAGCGACACTCAGTGTGTAGCGAAACTGGGCGCCAATCCGGGCGTGTGCATGTTCCACCAGGATGGCCGCTGTGCCACGGATGCGGAGACGGTGTATGTGCAAAACAACACGGCCTGCCTCACTGCTGGCGCGAGCACGGCTGGAACTGCCGCCACGCCTTTCTGTCTACCGCAGGACGGCGTCAACGCAACGACGGGCACCAAGAAGCTCGTGGTCATGCGAGGGCCGAGCACCGCGATGCTAGGCAATTGGTCCTCGCCAGCTACGCCGGCTACCGGCCAGCTCACGGTAGTCGGGCAGAATGGCGCGACGATAGGAGCTTCCGGGAACATCCAGATTCACGTCATCTCAGGTGATTTCTACATTCGCGGCATGACGGTCACCGGCGGGTACGTCGCTAGCGTCCCCGCCATCCAGGCTGATTCCCCCGCCACGATCCGTCTCGACCGCTGCATCGTCAAGAACAACCTGGGCGGCGGCCTTGTTGTCTCGGCTGGCGCGGCATTCGACATATCGAACTCGGTTTTCGACGGCAACGGCCCGGGCAGTGTGGGCGCCAGCAGTTTCGGAGGCGCCTATCTCGGTGGAGCGCCGGCTGCTGGGCCTGCGCGCTTCTGGTACAACACCGTCGTCAACAACGCTCAAGTCGGTGTGGTCTGTGGGAATTCCAGTCAGCCTCTCACGGGGCTTCTCTTCTATAACAACACCGGCGGCGACACGGTCAACTGCGCTGCTCCCACCTTCTCGAAGTCCGGCAATCCGCTGTTCAGCACGTCGCAGCCCTACCAACTGACGGCAGCATCCCCGTGCACGGACGCTGCGGGCTCTAGCTGTCCCCCTGACGACATCTACGGCGACCCGCGGCCGATTGGCAGTGCCTGCGACTGCGGGGCTGACGAATACAACCCCAATTGAACCTGCCGTTTCACCTCGTTCTTCACGCAACTTCTTCCACTCACAGCCGAGAACTTCATCGATGACAAACAGAGATGTTGCGCTCTTGAAGGTTGCCGCGCTTGTCGTGCCAGTGACCCTGGGACTTTCCTGCGTGGAAAGGGACTGGAGCCTGTGCTCGCCACAGGATCAGTGCAAACCCGGCTTCGTGTGCACCGCCACCTGGCAGTGCGTGCGGGCTACCGACGCCGGGACCGCGGACGGCGGCGACGTGTCTGCGGACGTTGCCAGTCGCGGCGACGGCATGGCCGGCCTCGATAGCGGCGGCGATCGTTCGACGAATGTCGACAACGGCGACGCGGCGGCGCAGGCCGACGCACCGGTTGACGCGCCAGCGGATGCAACGGCACACGACACGGCTCCGGACCTGCCGATGGTGGACGCGCCTGGAACCTGCAGCACGGACAAGGATTGTTCGCCGAGCGCTCCCCTGTGTTTGGGCAATCACTGCGCCAAGTGTTCCAGCGACAACGATTGCCAGGCGCGGTCAGGAACTCCTGCCTGCGCCGGCAGCGGCCTGTGCGTCGCCTGCACGCAGAACAAGCATTGCGCCGGCAGCCCGGATGCGGGCGTGGACGCCGGACCGGTGGATGCGGCAGACGGCGGAACAGATGGCGGCGATGTCGGCGGCGCGACCGCGAGCCTGTGCGACACCACGACCAACCAGTGCGTGGAGTGCCTGCAGCGCAGCGACTGCGCAGGCGCGTGCCAGGCCTGCGCCGCCGGTGTGTGCGTGGCCGTGACGAATCAAGATGATCCGGCCGGCTGTGCCGGCACCTGCGACAGTCAGAGCGTGTGCAGGAGCAAGCAAGGACAGCTCTGCCAGACCACGGCCAACGGATGTCTGGCCGGGATGTTCTGCTCGCCTGACGCCTACTGTTGTGACACGGCCTGCACCAGCCCGTGCATGGCCTGCGATGTCCAGGGCCACGTCGGCGCCTGCACACCGGTCACGTCGGGCGCGCCACACAGCGGGCATCTCGGCTGCGGCACGGATCCGCAGTGCATGGGAACCTGTACCGGCCAGGCCGATGGGCACTGCACGTATCCCGTCGCCAAGACCTGCGGCGGCGGGCCGATCTGCTCGGGCCCGAGCCTCATCGGAACCGGCACCTGTTCGCAAGGGAGCTGCGTCGCCCCGGCCGGTCAGCTTTGCAACGACGGCTTCAACTGCTCGGGCACCGCCTGCAAGACCTCCTGCGCCGCCGCCGCCGACTGCCAGGACAGCTACACGTGCCTGGGGGGCTCGTGTCATGTCAAAGCGCTGGGTGTCGCCATCGGCACGTTCAGCGCGTGCGCGGTTTTCTTCGACGGCAAGGTGCGCTGCTGGGGCGGCGACTCGGCTGGCGAGCTCGGCGATGGTCAGGTCCGGTCGCCGGGGCAGTCGATCCTGGTGCCCACTGCCGTCATTGGGATCAGCAACGCCAAATCGATCGCGGCCGGCTTTCAGCACTACTGCGCCCTGCTAGGCGATGGAACTGTCCACTGCTGGGGCGCCAACACCTCGGGCCAGCTTGGCAACGGTGGCTACGCCAACGCTTCCACCCCAACCGCAGTCACCGGCCTCGTGGGTGCGGCTGTCACGGCGATCGCCGCGGGCGGGAACCACACCTGCGCTCTCCTGTCAGACTCGACAGTCCGGTGCTGGGGCGCTGACGAATCTGGGCAGCTCGGCGTGCTCGGGGGAAATCCTTCCACCCCGCAGGCACCCAACCTCAGCGGCGTCAAGGCCATTGCGGCGGGCGGCTACCATACCTGTGTTCTCACGAGCGACGGCGAGGTCCGTTGCTGGGGCCTGAACGGCGACGGCGAACTTGGCATCGCCATCACCGACGAGTTCACCATAGTGCCTCAAACCGTCGCGGGCCTTCCAGGCGCGGCGAGTGCCATTGCCGCTGGCACCTTCCATTCCTGCGCGCTGCTGACAGATGGGACAGTCTATTGCTGGGGTTTGGGCACCGACGGTCAATTGGGGACCGGCTTGACCGATTCCTCAGCCACTCCCGCCTTGATCTATGTTGCCCCCGCGACAGCTATCAGCGCCTCCGGCATTTCCACCTGTGCTCTGCTCGCCACCAAGACCGTGTCCTGCTGGGGCCGCGTGATGAATCCCAATGACTACGAGTACGCAGCAAGCGGAAGTTGCCTGTCGCCAGCAGTCGTCCCCGGCACAGCTAACGTGATCGCCGTGGCCGCGGGCGACCGTTCCTGCGCAGTTGTGCAGGACGGTTCCATCGTCTGCTGGGGCTCGGGTCTGAATGCCAGCGCGGGCACCTTCGATGCCGGCGCGGTCGCGGTTCCTGGCTGGTAGTCGCGCTGCCCCGCTTACACGCCCCTTGACTCGCCCGGCCTCCCTCGCCATCGTTGCCCGCATGACGGTACCGTGTAGCCGGCGCAAGGGCGCGACGTGAAACAGCCTGGACAGAGCATTCCCGACACCCTCTCCTACGACCGGCCCCGACCGCAGGACGGCGCGGGCAAGCGGCCGCCGGGTGCCCAGCCCGATTCCCCGGCGACCGCGCTGATGCCCGAGAGCCGCACCGACGAGCATCGTGCGCCCGACGACGCCACGGCCCGCGAGCGACCGCTGCGCACGGATCCGCGCACGGTCGGGCCTGCGCCGCAGGCGCCGCTCTCGCTCACCCCGCCCGAGGCCGCGCCGTCGCTTGCCGCGGTCGAGCCCGCAGGCGTCTTTCGCCCCGGCGATCAGGTGGACCATTTCGAGATCGTCGGCCTGGTGGGCAAGGGCGGCATGGGATGCGTGTACAAGGCATTCGACCGCAACCTCGGCCGCACCGTGGCCATCAAGACCTTGCACGGCATCGACCAGCACCGGCCCAACACGCTGGCCCGCTTCCGGCGTGAGGCCCAGGCCGCCTCGCGCGTGGTCCATCCCAACCTGGTGATCATCTACAGCTACGGCACCCACGGCGAGACGCCCTACATCGTGATGGAGTACCTCTCCGGCCGCGCCCTGGGCGCTGAAATCGCGGATGGCCCGCTCTCGGTCGAGCGCACCGCCGACATCATGGTTGCGGCCTGCGCCGGCGTGCACGCCGCCCATCGCGCCAACGTGGTCCACCGCGATCTCAAGCCAGGCAACATCTTCCTCGCGCGCACGCCCATGGGCGAGACGCCCAAAATCCTCGACTTCGGCATCTCGCGCGTGGGCGGTGACGACGCCAACCTGACCGGCACAGGCAACATCGTCGGCACCACCTACTACCTTGCTCCCGAGCAGGCCGCGGGCGGCGAGATCGACGCGCGCGCCGACCAGTACGCCCTGGGCGTGATCCTGTATGAGTGCCTGACCGGCGTGAGGCCCTTCACCGGATCGGCCGCCTTCGCGATCATGCGCGACATCGTCGACGGAATCTTCCGGCCACCGTCGCGCGTGCGCCCCGAGATCCCGCGCAACCTGGAGGCCGTGATCCTGCGAGCCATGAGCCGCGTGCCCGGCGACCGCTTCGCGCGCGTGCGCGATCTGGGCCTGGCCTTGATGCCTTTCATGTCGGCGCAGGGACGCCAGCAGTGGAGCTACCACTTCACCGCGCCCGAGGCGGAGATGCCCATAGCGCCCTCGGTGGCCGTGCCCACGCCCGCCGGGGAAGAGGCTCGGATCGCGGCCACCGAGATCGCGGCCGCCCAGCCGCCCGTGGCGCCAACCAAGATCCTTCCTGTCGGTCAGCCCGAGCCCTGGCAGGTCGTCTCGACCCGCGCGACCCCTGCTTCGGTCCCTTTGCCGGTGCCAGCATCAGCCGGTCCACGTCCGGTCCTGCGCCACGGCCGCGTCGTCGCTGCGGGGGCTGCGGTGCTCACCTTGCTCGCGCTGGCGGCCTGGCTCTTGCTGCGCTCGACGGCTCACGCGCCAGCGCGATCCGCGGCCTCGTCCGCTGCGGCAGGCGAGGTCACGCCGCCGGCACCCGTGCCTGTCGCGCCAGCGGCTGCCGCACCGGAACTGTCGCCGACCCACGCAGCACCCTCGCAGCCTGCGGACAACTCGCCCGTGCCCGTGCCACGCAAGCCCAAGAAGAGCATGCGAAGCTCGGTCAAGTTCACGCCCGAGGGCGTTCCCATCATTTAGTCATGCTTCGCCGGCTAGCCTTCTCGATCGTGGTGTCGCTCGCACTCGGGCAGGGGCTGGCACGGGCCGATGCGGACGATGCGGACGCGCTGATCAACCAGGGACTCAAGGCCATGCGCAAGGGCGACTACCAGTCGGCCCTCGATGCCTTTCGGCGCGCACACCAGGCCCGGCCGACCACGCGCTCGCGCACCGAGATTGGCCTGGCCGAGCAGGCGCTACACCGCTGGGCCGAAGCAGAAGCCGATCTGGCCGGTGTGCTGGCAGAAGAGGAGAACCCGTGGCTCGAGTCGCACCGCTCGCTGCTTGAGAAGGCATTGGCCGACGTGCGTTCCCACCTGGGCATCCTGACCGTGGAGAGCGGCCCGCGCGGGGCGCAAGTGAAGATCGACGGACAGCCGCGTGGCCTTCTGCCCTTGCCGGGCCCGCTGTTCGTGCTTCCAGGCACGGCCCAGATCGAGATAACCGCGCCAGGACGGCGTCCCTTTCGCGGCGAGGCCCCGATCAAGCTGGGCGAGACGGCTCGCCTGGCGCCCATCTTCGAGCCGCTTGACCCGCCACCTGTCATGCCTGCCGCGTCCGTCGCAGGCAGCGGCGACGGAGATGGTTCACACGCGACTGAACCAAGGATCCTGCGGGTCACCGGCTGGCTGGCGCTGGCCGCGGGCAGCGCGGCCGCTGGCAGCGGCGCCTTTCTACTGGCCAGTTCGCGCGCCGGATCGTCGCGACGTCTGGCCGGCATTGAGTGTCTTGCGCTCGGCAGCGCGGCCGCGTTGAGCGGCGGATTGATCGCCGTCGTCGCAGCTTGGCGCAGTTCCGCCTCAGATCATGAAGCCGCGGCAAGCTTTTCCCTCTCCGGCCGCTTCTGACTGGCCGGCTGCTTCTAATGCTAGCGCACTAGATCGTGCCGCTCTGGATGATCCGGCGAAGCTCCGTGGCGGGAAGGCGCGATCCGCGCTTCTCCTCCTCGAAGATAATCTGAGCCAGAGTCGCGGTGGTCAGGTCGCGGTTCGTGCTGTGGTCCACCACCTGGAAGTCCTCGCCGGAACGGACCAGCGCGGCGAGCGCCTGCAGCGTGACGTAGTGGCTCTCGTGGGTGTCGTACAGTTTGCGGTTCGAGTAACGCCGAATGGTTCGCATGATGGAAAGCATTACACGGCCAATGGACTTCGCCACCCTGTATCAATATTCATAGGCGCAATGCGTTGGCGACTGAGAGTCAGCCTGTTTCCTTACGGCTTGTCAAGCCGAGCCTTATGCCCAAGACTTCAGCTTGTCATGGACACCATCAAGACGGGTTCGACGGCGAAGTTGGAGATCGACGGCAAGGTGCACGAACTGGCGGTGCTGGAGGGGAGCGAGCACGAGCGAGCAATCGATATTGCCAGCCTGCGCAGCACCACCGGATGCATCACCCTGGACGACGGCTACGGGAACACGGGGTCGTGCCAGAGCGCCATCACGTTCATAGACGGCGAAAAGGGAATCCTGCGCTACCGCGGGATTCCGGTGGATGAGCTGGCCGAGAAGTCCTCTTTCGTCGAGACCGCGTACCTTCTCATCTACGGCCATCTGCCCAAGAAGTCAGAGTTGCAGCTCTTCTCGAAGATGCTCACGCAGAACGAGAACCTGCACGAGGACATGAAGTACCACTTCGAGGGCTTTCCTTCGCAGGCGCACCCCATGGCCATCCTGTCGGCCATGATCAATGCTTCGAGCTGCTTCTACCCGGGGCAGATGCAGCGGCCCACGCGCGACGACTTCGACGAGCAGGCCGCGCGTCTCATCTCGCAGGTGCGCACCATTGCCGCGTTCTCGTACCGCAAGTCGCGCGGGCAGCCCATCATCTATCCCAAGCCCAGTTACAAATACACCGAGAACTTCCTGCACATGCTGTTCTCGGACGTGTACGAGGACTACGAGCTGCGGCCCGAAGTCGTGCGCGCGCTGGACACCATCTTCCTCCTGCACGCCGACCACGAACAAAACTGCTCGACCTCGACCGTGCGCATGGTGGCCTCGGCCCAGGCCAACCTGTTCGCCAGCGCGGCGGCCGGCGTATGTGCGCTGTGGGGCCCGCTGCACGGCGGGGCCAATCAGTGGGTCATCGAAATGCTGGCCGACATTCACCGCGCCGGCGACGACGGCTCGCGCTTCATCAAGGCGGCCAAGGACAAGAACAGTGGCAAGCGTCTGATGGGGTTCGGCCACCGGGTGTACAGAAACTACGACCCGCGCGCGCGCATCATCAAGAAGACCTGCGATACACTGCTACAGGCGTTGAACATCTCGGACCCCTTGCTGGATATCGCCCATCGCATGGAAGAAGCGGCGCTATCGGATCCGTACTTCATCGAGCGCAAGCTCTACCCCAACGTGGATTTCTACAGCGGCATCATCATGCGCGCGCTGCGCATCCCCACCGAGATGTTCACCGTCATCTTCGCCATCGGCCGCATGCCGGGCTGGATCGCCAATTTCAAGGAGATTCTCGACGATCCGAAGGGACGCATCTACCGGCCGCGACAGGTGTACGTCGGTCCGACGCTCACCAGCTACGTGCCCATGGACGCTCGCGGCGGGTGAGCAAGCCGGCCCGGATCATCGAACTCGGCACGCGGGACTACGCGAAGACGTGGCGTGTGCAACAGGAGTTGCTGGCGGCTCGCCAGCGCGATGAGGTACCCGACACCCTGGTGCTGGTGGAACACCCGCACGTCCTGACCGTGGGCCGCGGCGCGCACCGTGAGAACCTGCTCACTTCGGCGGACATGCAGGTCTTCGAAGTGGAGCGCGGCGGTGACGTCACCTACCACGGGCCAGGCCAACTCTGCGGCTACCCCATCCTGTACCTGCGCGAGGACGAGCGGGACGTGCACCTGTATCTGCGCCGCCTCGAGGAGGCCATCATCCGCACCCTGGCCGAGTTCACCATCGAGGGCGACAGGCGCCCAGGGCTAACCGGAGTGTGGGTTGGCCCGCGCAAGCTCGCCTCTATCGGCGTGGCGGTGCGCCGCTGGGTGACCATGCACGGCTTCGCGCTCAACGTCTGCACCGACCTCGAACGCTTCTCCGCCATCAACCCTTGCGGCCTTTCAGCCTCCACCATGGACTCGATGACCGGTGTGCTCGGCCGGCCCGTTGCCGTGGCCGAGGTGCTCACGCCCTTGCTTCGCCATCTCGCCACGGTCCTGGATCGATGCTGGGCCGAAGAAGAACAGGGCGACCGCAGGTCGCCCCTACGCAAGACATGATGCGGGTGGTTTGCCGTCCACCCGCCGCGGTTCGACTTGGGAAAGTCTTTCCGGTACGGTATGCGCAGCATGAGTCAGCCCAGAAAAGGTTCCGTCGCGAGCAGAACCATCGGACACGTCGTCGCGCTTGCGCTCATGGGAGCGACACCGGCGCTGGCCGCGCCCGCAGCAGCGACAGACCTGCTGCCGGAACCGCTGCCGCCCACATCTGTCCTGGAAGCGGTTCCACCTGTGCCTGCGCCGCCACCGCCCCCCGCGGCCCCGGCGGCGTCCGGGATCGCGGCCCCTTCGAAGTTGCTTGAAGCGGATGTCGGCACCCGGCTGGGTCTGCGCATCCAGAATCCCAATCCCAGCAAGCCCGACAAGCTCAATGACCTGGGCATGGATGGCCAGGTGCAACTTCTCCTGTCGGGCCAGGCCATGCGCCACATCCTGTGGCAGGCTGATTTCGTCGGGACCTTTGGCACCGTCGATGAGACGGGCCACTACGACACCAGCGGGAGCGCTGCCGTGCTCGATCTCATCGGCCGGTTCGAGTTTCACGACGCCTTCAACCTGTGGGTGGGTCGCATGCTGGTTCCTGCCGATCGATCCGGTCTCAGTACCGAGTGGGCCATCGCGCCCTGGCTTTTCCCGGGCCAGTTTTTTGCCGGGCAACCGCCAGTGGGCGCGCTGCAGGGCCCCCACGGCCGCAGCGACGGGGTGACCCTGTGGGGCCAACTTGGCGGTGGCACGTTCAAGTACTACCTGGGTGCGTTCAACCTGGCCGATCCGACCCAGCACCCGCTCTATTCGGGTCGTCTCAGCCTCAGCCTGCTCAATCCCGAGCCCGGCTACCGCAATGCCAGCACCTACTACGGCAGCAAAGACGTCCTCGCCTTGGGTGCAGGCCTTCAGCACCAGCGCGACGGCTGGGAAGACCTCACTACGTCGGAGTGGTCCGACTTCACCGAGCTGAACTTCGACCTGTTCTTCGAGAAGAACCTGGGCGCCGCCGGCGTGATGGACCTGGAGGCCGCCTTGTACAAGATCTGGGGCAGCACCACCCCGGAAAGCATCAGCTACTTCTTCCTGGCCAGCTTCCTTCTGCCCATCGAAGTCGGCGCGGGAAAGTTCCAACCCCTGTTTCGCCTGCAGCAGGCACATGATCGGGCGACCGACGACACCGACGCGCTGGCCGACGCGCAGCTCGGATACGTCATCGATGGCCAGCGCGCTCGCGTGGCGCTGGACTATTGCTACAGCAAGGTTCAGGGCCGCACTGGCAACGCGATCCTGCTCGGCCTGCAACTGATGACAAGATAGGGTTCAGCCTGCGCGGAACTGGAAGTCCCGCTGCCGTACCACTTCGCCCGCGTCGAGGTCGACCAGAAAGGCCGTTCCCTCACCCACCATGCCGTTGAAGGCGCGCAGGTACCAGACGTCCAGGCCCCACCCCTTGTATCCGCTCTCGCTGGGCGGGGACCATTCGGCGGCCTCCAGATCGCCAAGCCCGGGCGGCCGCGCGCGTGTCTGGCTGGCGATTTCTTGAAAGTGGTGCGAGGCGCGCACGATGTGTTCGGCCCTGCGCGCCAGGGTCGGCTCGATCTCACGCCGCCATTCGCTCACCAGATGGAAAACCTTGAGCTCCCCACCCACCGGCCCGTCGGCCTCGTACACCTCGTCGGCGGGCAGGCCGGAAAAATCCGCCACATCAAACTCCGGGAAGATGGTTTCCGCGGCAATCTGCGCTTTGCGTTCGCCGAAGCTGTCTTCGGCCACGCGCGTGCCCTGGCTGGTGTAGTAGACGTACAGGCGCACGATGATGTTCTGTGACGGCAGGCGATGGTCCCAGTCCGCCACCCACAGCGCGGCCTTGTAGGTCTTGCCCCTGAACGGCAAAAACACCGGCAACGACTGCGCCAGCTTCTCACGGTCAGCGGCCGACTCGCAGATGCCCTGCAACTCAACCCGCGGGTGGCGCCGCAAGTTGCGCTTGAACTCTTCCCGCAAATCTAGCGGTGCCATTAGGACTAGAATAACCGGGATCGGCTTTTCGCGCACTCTCGGCGGGCCAGGCTACAATTCGCCCTTGACCCGACGGATGTCCGCGCCCAGCCCGCGCAGTTTCTTTTCCAGGTGCTCGTAGCCGCGGTCCAGGTGGTACACGCGCAACACCTCGGTGGTGCCCTCGGCGACCAGGCCGGCCAGCACCAAACACGCCGAGGCCCGCAAATCGGTGGCCATCACCTTGGCCCCCTTCAGCTTGGTGGGACCGCGCACGATGGCGGTATGGCCTTCCACCACGATATCCGCGCCCATGCGCCGCAACTCCGGCACGTGCATGAAGCGATTCTCGAAGATGTTCTCGCTCAGCACCGACTGCCCGCGCGCCTGCGCCATCAGCACCATGAACTGGGCCTGCATGTCCGTGGGGAACCCGGGATAGGGCCGGGTGGCGATGTCGGCCGGTCGGATCTCGCCACGCCCGACGACGCGAACCGCGTCGCCTTCGACGGTAACCTGCACCCCGGCGGCATACAGCTTGGCGATCACCGCATCGAGGTGCTCGGGCAAGCAGTCCTTGACCAGTACATTGCCCCGGGTCACCGCCGCCGCCACCATGAGCGTGCCCGCCTCCACCCGATCGGGGATGATGGCGTGGTCGAGCGGGTGCAATTCATCCACCCCCTCGATGGTGATGAGCGAGGTTCCCGCCCCGCGGATGCGCGCGCCCATCTTGTTAAGCACGCGCGCCATCTCCTCGACCTCGGGCTCGCAGGCGGCGTTCTCCAGGGTGGTGCAACCCTTGGCCAACGCCGCCGCCATCATGAGGTTCTCGGTGCCCGTCACCGTGACCAGGTCGAGCACGATGGTGGCCCCGTGCAGCCGCTTGGCCCGGGCGCTGACCAGGCCGTGTTCGAGCTCGATGCGCGCGCCCATCGCGGTCAGGCCCTTCAAGTGTTGATCGATGGGCCGTGCCCCGATGGCGCAGCCGCCGGGCAACGACACGCGCGCCTGGCCATAGCGCCCCACCAGCGGCCCCAGCACCAAGGCCGAGGCGCGCATGGTCTTGACCAGCTCATAGGGCGCCTCGAAGTTGGTGATGTGGGTGCTGTCCACCGTGGTGCGGCCATCACCTTCCACGTCGGCGCCCAATCGGCGCAGCAGCTTCTTCATCGTCACCACGTCCCCGAGATCAGGAACGTTGCGATAGGTGGAACGACCGCTGGCGAGAAGCGACGAGGCCAGGATGGGCAGCGCCGCGTTCTTGGCGCCGGAAACCCGCACCTCGCCCCGCAGCCTGTTGCCACCGCGTATGACGATCTTGTACATGGAGAGAACTCGAAGCTGGCGGCGACAGCCCAGCAAGGCTGTCGCTCGTCAGCCGTCTGCGCTTCCGCTAGGTGGCGGCGGGGACGGCAGGGGCGGCCGCCTCGGTGGCCTCGGCGCCCTTCTTGTGCTCGGCACAGCGACCGGCGAGCACGGCGCGCTTGCGGCAGCCTTCCTTGCCGCAGATCTTGTAGCGGAACTTGCTGCCGACCTTTTCGCGACGCCAGCCAATGTAGTGTTTGCGGCAGTAGCCCTTGGCGCGAACCGGCTGCTTGCACTTGGGGGCGCGGCACGTCTTGCCGCCGGCCTCCACGGTCTTCACGGTTTTGGCGGCGGTGGGCTTCTTGGCGGGTGCTTTCTGCTCAGGCATGAATCTTCCTTGTGCAATGGTTTGGGGGCTTCGAGGATGCGGTTCTGGGACGCCAGAGTCAAGCTGGCAACTTGCTCCGAATGCGCTCCATCGCTTCCTCCACGTTCTCACGAAAGCCGAACGCCGACAGGCGGAAGTAGCCCTCGCCGCAGCTTCCGAACCCCGAGCCGGGCGTGCCCACCACGTTCGCCTCGGCCAGCAGGCGGTCGAAGTACTGCCACGAGGTCATTCCCGCGGGCACCTGCATCCAGATGTAGGGCGCATTCACCCCGCCGAACACGCGATAGCCGGCGCGGCCCAGACCCTCGCGAATCAGGCGCGCGTTTTCCATGGTGGTGTCAATGTTGGCCTGCGCGCCGGCCGCGCCCTCGGGGCTGAAGACCGCGGCTGCGGCCCTCTGGATGGGGTAGCTGACGCCGTTGAACTTGGTCGTGTGGCGGCGGTTCCACAGGCCGTGCAGCGCCACCCACGCGCCGGACTCGTCGCGCGCCTTGCACTCCTTCGGGATCACGGTGAACGCGCAGCGCGTACCGGTGAATCCCGCGGTCTTGGAGAAGCTGCGGAATTCCAGCGCCACCTCGCGCGCGCCCGGGATCTCGAAGATGCTGCGGGGCAGGCCCGGCTCGCGCACGAACGCCTCGTAGGCCGCGTCGAAAAGAATGATGGCCTCGTGCTGCTTGGCCCAGGCCACCCAGCGCGCCAGCGACGCGCGCGACATGACCGCGCCGGTCGGGTTGTTGGGCGAGCAGAGATAGACCAGATCGACTCGGCCCTCGGGCAGCGGCGGGTCGAAGTCGTTCTCCGCCGTGGTGGGCAGATAGATAAGGCGTGCGTAGCGGCCCTTGTCGTCAGCCGGACCGGTGCGGCCCGCCATCACGTTGGTGTCGACGTACACCGGGTAGACCGGGTCGGTCACGGCCACCGCGCTGTCGAGAGAAAAAATCTCCTGCACGTTGGCGGTGTCGCACTTGGACCCGTCGGAAACAAAGATCTCGTCGGGCGCCACCTGGGCGCCCTGGCTGCGGTAGTGGGCCGCGATGGCGTCGAGCAGAAACTCGTAACCCTGCTCGGGGCCGTAGCCACGAAAGGTCTCTTTGCTGGCCATCTCGTCGGCGCCGGCCTTGAGCGCGTCCACGATGGGTGCAGGCAGCGGTAGCACCACATCGCCGATGCCCAGACGGATGATGCGAGCCGCCGGGTGAGTCGCCGCATAGGCCCGCACGCGCTTGCCGATCTCGGGGAACAAATAGCCAGCCTGCAGCTTCTGGTAGTGTGTGTTGATTTTGGCCATCGCTTCGGCTTTCTTTCGGGCTGCGAAGCGGTCAGACTAGCGAACTTCACCCCCGAGGCGCAATGGCACATAGGAACGTCATTCGAAGTTTGCTTGCTCTGCTCGCAGTTTCATCGCTTTCCGGTCCGCTGGCCGCGGGCAAGACCGCGCCGCCGGCGCCCGACCACCCACTGGCCCTGCTGCGCGCGCTCAAGAGTGAGTTGATCCGTTCCCAGGAAAAGCTGCGCCTGCCGGGCGAGGACGGGCCGTACTTCATCCGCTATCTGGTGCGCGAGTACGATGACTACGATCTGGTCGCGCGTTTCGGCGCCCTGCTGGAAGACAGCCACCAGCACCTACGCCAGGCCAACGTGGAAGTGCGGGTGGGCAGCTACAAGTTCGACAACACCGCCGACGACACCACCGAGAAGGTGTTCGACATGGACGACTTCGATCGCTACGAGCCGCCGGTGGGCGCGCCCATCGACGACGACGTGGATGTGCTGCGGGCCACGCTGTGGCTGCAAACCGACGCGCGTTACAAGCAGGCGCTGGCCACCTTGCACAAAAAGCGCGGCGCCCGCGTGACCAAGATGGTGGAGGACGAGTCGGTGGCCAGTTTCTCGCGCGAGAAGCCCCAGCACGCCGTCGACAAACCCATCACGCTCAAGTTGGACCGGGCGAACTGGGAGAACCGCCTGCGCCGCGTCTCCGCGCTGTTCAAGGCCTACCCGGAGATCTTCGATTCCCAGGTCAAGCTGTCCGTCGATCACCAGACCCGTTTCATCGTCACCACCGAGGGCACCGAACTGGTGAACGAGCGCCTCATCTACGGCTTGCACATGACCGCCAACGCGCGCGCCGCCGACGGCTTGCTCATCAACCACTTCAAGAGCTTCTACGGCGCATCCGAGGGCGAGATGCCCGACGACGCCACCCTGGAGCGCACCGCCAAGCAACTTGCCGACGAGGTCAAGCGCCTGCGCGAGGCGCCCATGATGGACCCGTTCAACGGCCCGGCCATCCTGCTGCCCGAGGCCGCCGGGGTGTTCTTCCACGAGGCGCTGGGGCACAGGCTGGAAGGCGAGCGGCAGAACGACAACAAGGAAGGCGCAACCTTCAAGGGCCAGATCGGCAAGACCATCCTGCCGACGTTCATCACCGTGCTCGACGATCCGTCGGCGGCCAAACTGGATGGCGTGTCGCTCAACGGCCACTACGACTTCGACGACGAGGGCGTCGCCTCGTTCCCCGTGACCCTGGTGGATCACGGAATCTTGCGCAACTACCTCAAGAGCCGCACCCCGGTGAAGGGATCGCCTGCGTCCAACGGCCATGGTCGCGCCGAGGGCACGCTGGATCCCATCGGCCGCATGGCCAGCACCATCGTGAAGTCCGACAAGGTGGTGCCCTACGCCAAGCTCAAGGAGATGCTGCTCGACGAGATCCGCCGGCAGAAGAAGAGTTTCGGGCTCATCATCGCTGACATCAGCGGCGGCCAGACCAACACCACCACCTACGATTTCCAGGCCTTCAAGGGCATGCCTCGCATCGTGTACCGGGTGGACGCGGAAACCGGCACGGAAACCCTGGCGCGTGGGGTGGAATTTGTCGGCACGCCCATCGGCTCGCTCAATCGTATCCTCGCGGCCTCGGACACGAGCGCGGTGTTCAACGGCTACTGCGGCGCCGAGTCGGGCTACGTGCCGGTGTCGACCGCGGCGCCCGCCGTGTTGATCAGCGAGATCGAGCTGCAGCGAACCCGCCGGGCCATGGAGCGACCGCCGATTCTGCCTGCGCCATGGCGGTAGCGTATAGGCCAGCCGCGGCGCTGGGCGCTTCGACTCTGAAGACTACCTGGCCATGCCGCGGGCCTGCGATGTGCTACCTTCAAGGCCCCATGCCCCGTGAACCCAAGATCACGCCCATCACCCGGCACGACCCACGCACCTTCTACGCCACGCGCGCGACGCGCACCCGCAACGCCGAGGCATGGGATCTCTGGTCCGTCGAAGACGGCCGCCGCGTGGGCTACCTCTCGCTCATCGACGACGGCCACATGATCTACGCTCTGGCCACTGTGAAACGCGGCACCTCACATGACGAGATAGCCGATCTCGTCGATGGCTTCTTCCCGCCCTCAGCCACCGACGCCGTGGGCCGCGAGACCGTGATCGCCGACTACGACGAAGAGCCTGTCATCCTCGAATCAGAGGTCGGCACCGAGGAGTAGCAACCCGCCCCGCCGGCCGCTGTTCGCCGCCCCACGCAGTTTCCTCTTCCCTCCTCCCTCGCTGCGGCTATTCTGTCTTGCATGTCGGTCGGCGGCATTCCGGCTCCCGGTCCGTTCCGGGGACTCGTTCCCTACGATGAAAACAGCGCTGCGCTGTTCTTCGGCCGCGCGGACGAGATCGTCGCGCTCGACCGCCTGGTGTGCAGGGAGGGAGATCGGGTGGTCGCGCTTACCGGCGAGTTGGGCGTGGGCAAGACTTCGTTGTTGCGGGCCGGGCTGCTACCCGCGCTGGCCAGGCACGACGTCACCGCGGTCTACCTCGGCGCCTACGACGATATCGAGCAGGAAATGTGGCAGGCCGCCGGACGCGTGCGCGGCGAGCCCCCCGCGCCTGGTGACGGCCCGGCCGATTATCTGGTCCAACTCGCGCGCAGTTCAAACGCCGGGACTTTGCTCATCCTCGACCACCTGGAGACCATTCTCTCCCACTGCGGCCCGGATGCCGGCACTTCCGCCCTCGACCAACTGGCCGCGCTGCTCCTCACTGTCAGCGAGGGAGCCGGGCCTCGACTGCGGGTTCTCCTCTGTGTGGACACCGGTTCCTTCCACCGCCTCGATCTCCTGTACAACGCCTGCAATCTCACGCCCGCGGCCGGGGCGTGGATGGAGCTTGGACGTCTCGACCAGGAAAGCGCCACTCAGATCCTGGAACAGACCGCGGTCGGTACCGGGACCTTCTTCGAAGCTGGCCTGGCGTCGTTGATGGCTGGCGACCTGTGTCGCAGCGGTCGCTGTTTGCCCGCTGACCTGCAAATGGTTGCCCGCATGGCCGTCGAGCTGCGGCTGACCTCGCTGCGCCGCTACGAGCGCAGCGGCGGCGCGGCCATGCTGCTGCACAGCTTTTTCCAGCGGGCGGTGCACGACGCCGGCGGCCGCCCGGCCTTGCGGATCCTGCTTGCAGCAGCCCGCCTTTCCAGCTCCACGGTGGAGGAACTGGCGACTCGCGCCGGCCTGCCCCAGGCTACCGTCGAACAGGCGGTCGCGCCGCTGACCAGTCGAGGCATTCTGGAAAAATCCTTCTCCGGGTCGGCCGACCGCTACGCTCTTGCGCACCCGTGCCTGGTCGCCCGCATCGAGGAATTCGCGGCCAGCGAGGTGGGCGCTGCCCACGACATCCGGCGCACCTTACGCCGCCGCGTTCTGGCGGGCGAGCGCCTGTCGCTACCCGAGATCCGCAGGGTACGCCACCATCTGGGCGGGGACCTGGCAAGCGACGAGGCCAGCACGCTCAGGCGCAGCATCCGGCGCAGCGCTCTGCAGATCGGCTCCGCGATAGTCTTGCTGCTCGCCGTGCTGCTCGCCCTCATCTTCGAGGTGCGCGCGACCTACACGCTGGCTTTCGAGCCGGCACGCGACCAACCTGGCAGTCGGGTGGTCGCGCGACGAGGACGTCGCTCGCTGGCTTTTTTCAATTTCCTTCCGGCTCAGTCCCGCCGCAGTTCGATGATTGCCGATACCGGCTTCGCCGCGGCTAGCGTGGCCGCCGATCTGGCCTCGCGCATCGCGAGCGGACGTGCCACCGGGTCGCTGGATGCGAACCAGAGCGCGCGGCTTCCCTCCTGGTTGCGCGCGGTCATCGACGGTCTGGGGCCGGTGCCGCGCGGGGTTTCCCTGGTCCTGCTCGGTGAGCCCAACGGCGTGGTCTCGCTGAAGCAGGCCTTCGCCGATCCCGCTTCACGCCGTGACGCCTTGGAAGCTTTGGCCGTGGTGGGCACCGGCCGAGCCGGCGAAGACGAGATCCTGGCTGCCGCGCTCAACGACCCATCGCCCGACGTGCGCCGGCGCGGGGTGGAGGTGGCGGCCGCCATCGATCGACGGCAGGGCAAGGGTGCTCACGCCGCCACTCTGCGCGCCGCCCTGGCCGACCAGTCGTTTTCCGTGCGCAGCGCCGTCCTGCAGGAATGCCGCGACCTCGATCCCAACACGACGGCCAGTATTCTTTCGGTGGCGCTCGCCGACAAAGACGCCTCGTTCCGGCGGCTGGCGGAGGCGTCGCTTCTCGATCTGGCCGCACGCTCACCGGCGGCCGCGGCTGACGCTGTCCGCCTGGCTCTGTGGAGCAGCGACGGGATGGCCCGGCGGACCGCGATCGGACTGCTCGATCAGATCGCCGTGCGCGCCCCGGCTGATGCCGCCACCGTCTTGGCGCAGATCGCGTCGGACGAGACTGCCCCCGAAGAGGCGCGCGTGTCGGCACTCTCATTTCTCCGTCGCACCAACGCAATCTCCAACAGCCTGCGGCCCATGTTGGAAAAGGCCGTGATGCCGGACGCGTCGCCGCGCCTGCGCACGGCCGCTCTGCCGCTTTACGCCCGGCTCATCGAGCCCGCCAAGGTGGCGGAGTTGGCTCAAGCCGCCAGCAAGGGCCCGCCTTCGGGACGAGTGACGGGCGCGGCGCTGTGGGGTGTGGCGGCCATCAAGCAGCCCGATTTGGCGTCAAGGCCGCTCAAGGCCTTCCTGTACGATCAGTCGCCCGAGGTGCGCGCGGAGGCAGCGCGTGGTTTCGGATATCTGCGCCGCGAGGGCCCCGAACTGGTCCGCAAGGCCCTGCTGGACCCGAACACCGAAGTACAAAAGGCAGGCCTCGATTCGGCCTTGCATCTGGCGGTTGCACAGCCTGGCCCGATTGCGGAGCTGCTCGGCCATGTTCTGGCCAACGTGCGACCGGGCCTGCGCCGCTTCATCGTCGAGGCGCTGGGCGAGATCGGCAAGACCCACGCTGCCGCAGTTCTGCCCGCGCTGGTGCGCGCGCTCAAGCTGGGCGACGTCAGCACCCGCGGCGCCTGTGCGCGGGCCCTGTGTGTCGTCGCCGCCAAAAGTCCCGCCGCCGCCTCGCCCTACCTGCGGGTGGCGGCTCGCGATGCCAACCGCGAGGTGCGAACCGAGGCTGCCTCTTGCCTGGGCAGCCTGACCGAGGGCGATCCCAAAGGCGCCGCGCGCATGGCCATCGAGCTGACGTCTTCCGATGAGCAGACCGTGCGTGCCGCTGCCGCCGCCTCGCTGGGCGCGCTGGCCGGACGGGTCCACGAGATCGTGCTCGGGCCGCTCATCACCCTGCTCGAAGATCCCGAACGCAGCGTGCGCGTGGCAGCCGCCGACGCGCTCATCAGCTACAGCAAGGCGGGAAACTCCGTCGGGAGCCACGCCGGCGATCTCGACAAGAAGTTGTCGACCTTCTTCCTGCAAGGCGATCTCGACGAGCGCCTGATCGCCCTGCGCGTGGCCGCGCCCGCCGGCCTGACCAGCATCCTCCGCCAGGCCGTGCGCGACGGCGACGATGGTCTGCGGCTTGCGGCGATGAAAGCCGCAGCGGGCATGCAGCCGCCCGCGCTGGAGATCCTACAAGCCGGAGCCGAAGACCGCCAGGGTCTGGTGCGCGCCGAGGCGGTGCGCGCACTGGCGGCCGCCTCCGGCACCGGCCCCGAGCGTGTGCTGCCCGTGTTTGAGGCCATGCTGCGCTCGAGCGACGCGGCGACGAGGCAAGCCGGCGCGCTGGCCCTCGGCGATGTCACCGGAGCGCCTGATGCCACGGCGGCTCTGCTGGCCGGGGTGCTGCACCAGCGCGGCGAATCGGTGCGGGCCGCGGCCGCCGAGGCTCTGGCGAACCTCGCCCAGCGCGATCCCAAGGCTGCGGGACCATTTCTGGAACAGGCGATCGGCGATCCGGCCCATGACGTGCGCGCAGCCGCCATCCGCGGTCTTGGCACCACTTGGGCTCGCCAGCGCCAGCCGGCCGAAGTGGCCGAGATCCTCGAATCTTGCGAGACCGACAGCGCGCGCCGGCTGGTGGCGGTTGAAGCGCTGGTGATTCAGGCTTCGCAGACCGGCGACAGCAAGGCGGGCGCGGATGCGAAACAGGCCAGGAGCCTGCTTGAACGGCTGGCCACTTCAGGACCGCCGCTGGCTCGTCTGGCCGCGCAGGTGGGCCGCGCCTTCATCGGCGCAAAGCTGGAAGACATGCACGCGTTCTTCGACCGCCTGTATGGCGGCTAATCAGTAGAAGCATCTTGGGCCACTGGCGTGCTGCTGTTGGGCTGATAGGCCTGGCAGGCTGGCGTGCCGGCGGCAAAGCGCACGTCGGTGCCGCACTTGGAAGCGAAGGGCTCGCAGAAGCCGCTCGCACAATCGCCGTCATCCTGGCAGGCAAGCCCGATGGCCAGACGATCCGTGCAGATTCCGCTGTCACAGCGCAGATCTTCGAGGCAGGGGATGTCCGGGCTGCACACCGCCGCCAAACCCGGCCGAGCCGTACACACCAACACCCCGGAGACGAGGCCGCAGTAGTAGCCCTGCGGGCAGTATTCACCGATGTTGGCGCAGCCCGCGCCCGGGTCGACCTGGTGCAAGGTGCCGCAACGACCCTTGTCACAGACCAACGTCCCGCTGCAGTCGGCATCGACGCCGCACGCTTGGTTGTCCGTCGCATTGCCGTGAAATACGCGCGCGCACGCGGTGTCGATGCTGCGGTAGTCTTTCGCGTCGATGGCCAGGTCGTGGTTGAGCACGCTGAACACCGCGCTCACCCTCGACAGACAGGCACCTGCGTTTGCGGGATCGAACGGTCGCTGCGCGCTCTCCTCAAGCTGCGCCCGGTCCGTGCACGCCGCCTGCCGCGCAGTCAGAACAATCGTCCTCCGGCTCCAGACACGCCGGCGCCACGTCGCTGCATTCGCGCTGGCTGTAGTCCTGACAGAAATCCGCAGGGGTCATCGGCCGGTCATCGCGGTTGCAACTGGCCACGACCAGGGTGGCCAGGGTGGCAGTAAGAATGGGCTTGCACATGCTGGCCCGATCTTCGCCGCACCGGTGAGCCCGTCAAGAATTGTGGCTTTTCGTATTGCTACTTGGCGTAGTCGACGGCCCGGGTCTCGCGCACCACCGACACGCGGATCTGCCCCGGATAGGCCAACTGCGCCTCCACCTTGCGCGCGATGTCCCTGGACAGGGTTCGCGCCTGGTCGTCGGTGACCTTGGCATTCTCGACCAGCACGCGCACCTCGTGTCCGGCCTGGATGGCGAAGGCGCGCTCGACACCGTCGAAGCTGCTCGCGATCTTCTCCAGATCAGCCAGCCGCTGCACGTAGGTTTCCAGGGTTTCACGCTTGGCCCCGGGCCGCTGGTTGGCCAGCACGTTGGCCGCATCCACGATGTGGTCGAGCACGTCCTCGGCGACTGCCTCACCGTGGTGGCACTCGATGGCATGGACGATCTTGGGCGGCTCGCCGTACTTGCGCGCCAGCACCGCGCCGGCTTGGGCGTGCGATCCCTCGATTTCCTGTTCCGCGCAGCAACCGATGTCGTGCAACAGGCCCGCCCGCCGCGCGGTCTTGACCGGGTAGCCGAGTTCGCCCGCGATCACGCCCGACAAGAAACCCACCTCGACCGAATGGGCAAGCAGGTTCTGCCCGCTGCCCGCGCGAAACTTCAGCTTGCCCACCAGCCGCGACAGCTCGGGGTGCAAGCGACCGATGCCGAGATCGAAGGCCGCCTGCTCACCGGCCTCCTTGCACTGTTGCTCGACTTCCTCGGTGGCCTTCTTGACCATCTCCTCGATGCGGGTGGGGTGGATGCGCCCGTCGGCGATGAGACGGGTCAGCGCCAGACGAGCAATCTCGCGCCGCACGGGATTGAAACAAGAGATCACCACCGCCTCGGGCGTGTCGTCGATGATGAGGTCGATGCCGGTGGCCTGTTCCAGCGCTCGGATGTTGCGCCCCTCGCGCCCGATGATGCGTCCCTTCATGTCGTCGGAAGGAAGAGGCACGACCGAAACCGTGCGCTCGGCCACGTATTCGCTGGCATAACGTTGCACCGCCGCACCGAGAATCATCTGCGCCTTCTGCTGCGCCTGTTCGCGCGCCTCGTCCTCGATGCGCCTGACCTCGAGCGCGGCTGCCGCCCGCGCCGATTCGCGCACCTCGGCCTCCAGCGCCTTGCGGGCCTCGGCCTCGGTCATCCCGGCGACCTTCTCCAGACGGGCTCGCGCTTCGGCCACCTGGGCCGCGCCCGCGCGCGCTGACGCCTCGGCGGCCTGCTCGCGCGCCTGAAGCTGCCGCTCCTTGCGGTGCAGGTTCTCGTTCTCGGACTTGATTTCGCGTTCGCGCCGCTCCAGCGCCTCGTGCTTGGCCCCGGTCGCAGCCGCCTGCCGGTCGATCTCCTGGCGACGCACGCGCAACTCGGCATCCACCTCGCCCCGGATCTTTTGTGCCGCCTCCTTGGCCTCCAGCGCGGCCTGCCTCCGGATGGCGTCGGCCTCGGCGTGCGCGGCGGCCAGCGCGCGCTGGCGTTCCGCTTCCGTCTGCGGGACAGCGTTCGGCTTGGAAGCCCGTCCAAGAAAGAAGGCCATTCCGGCCGCGAGCAGGGCGACCAGAATGGCGACGATGATGACGACTGGGTTCATCGGCTGGCCTTACTCGGGAGCGGCGCCACAGCGGATCACGCGCGCGTCCGTGACCACGCAGTCGATGGGCACGTCCCACTCACCCGTGGGACAACTTTCTGCGACCTGGAAATCGTAGCCAAACCCCACGAAGAAGCCCGACGGCCCGTCCGGGTGAGCGCGCACGTAGGCCATCAGCTCGTCGTAATAGCCGCCACCATAGCCAACACGGCCTCCACGTGCATCGAAGGCGAGGCCCGGGACCATGAAGACGTCAATGTCGTGCGGCGCCACCTCGGGACAGCCGGGCCCCGGCTCAAGCAGGCCGAAGATGCCAAACACCAGCTCCGAAGGTCCGTCGACCCGGTGAAAGCGCAAGCGCGGGGGCAAAAGCTCGGCGCTCACGCGCGGCAAAACCACGGTGACGCCACGCCGCCGCAAGCCATCGATGGCGCGTGAGGTATCGATCTCGGATCGGGTGGATACGAAGGCCGCCACCACGCGGGCAGCCGTCACCTCGGGCAGATCGAGCAGAAGCTCCGTCGCCGCCTGGGCCAAACGCCCACGGTCATCCACAGACAGCTCATCGCGCCGGCCAGCCATAACGCGCCGGAGCGCCCGCTTTTCGTCGCGCAGCCAGAGATCAGCCGGGCACATCGACGCCGACGGCTCGTTCCCGACCACGCAACCCAGCCCGGCGCAGAGTCGCCCTGCCACGGCCTGGCGTCGCAAGGGCATGAAGAACGAGGCCTTCGCCTCGGAAAAGTGGGGTTTCAGTTCTGTCCATCTATGGAGGCGTCCGCCACACGGCGAACGATTGTGTCTGCTGGGTGACGACCACTATACCGCAAGTAGGGCTGCGCAAGTGGCTATGAACGCCTGTCAGACGCGCGCTCGACTCTCGACCAGATGAAGCAGCGCGCGACTTCTCTCCCGAACCCGCCTTTTCAAATCTGCCCGAGCGCGCCTCTCGCCGAACAGCTCCTCGGTGATCTGCAGCGCCGCCAGGACCGCAAGCGATTGGGTATCTGCCGTGCGGGTTTGCTTCTGCAATTCCTTCATGCGGCTGTCCAGGTAGGCGGCCATCTCGCGCGTCGCCCGCTCGTCCTCGTCTCCTCGCAGCACGAAACGCTGCCCCGCGATCTGTACGGTTACTGGCGTCTTCATGTCGACCTTCAGGTCGCCCCCGCGCGGCCCGGATGTCAAGGCGCGGAGGCGCCCTGCCCCGCTTCGGCATGCCAGGCCAGGCCCAAGGACGACAGCACGACCCGGTCCTCGAAGCTGACATCCGTGAACCTGATACCCATGCCACCGGTTCGCGCCGTTTCGCTCACCCAGCGAACCTCGCCGCATAGTTGCAGCGGCTGCGAACGCCACGGGATATCAATCGAGATACGCACTGTCTCGCCGGTGGCATCCAGATAGTCGGAGCAGAAAAACACACCGTCCGGGCTCAAATCCGTGACCAGCCCCTCGATGGTCAGGCGCTCGCTGACATAGCGAGCAGGAACCTGCACTCGCATGCGTACCGCGCGTCTCATCTCGCGCATCTCTCCAGGACTGTTTGCCATCGTGTCTAGAACCCCGCGCTTTGACCTCGACAGTCAGTCAGCATCGAGTCCATGTCAACTTTCTTCCGCCTGTGTCCTGGAAAACTACCACATGGAAAGCCATCGGGAGGCCGCCAGATCTTTCGATGCTCGCCCCCATTCTCGACGCCGCACTGCGCTTATCACGTTTTTCCCGCCTGCGCAGGTCCGCACTCATGCTACAACTTGCGGCCCGGTCCAGCGGATCGGAGAAAGGAAACTCATCGCATTTTCGTTCGGGCCCATAGCTCAATTGGTAGAGCTGCGGACTTTTAATCCGTAGGTCGCAGGTTCAATTCCTGCTGGGCCCACAGCCCTCTGCCTCGCCCCTTCCGGCCCATCCATCCCTGACCCCATCGTCTAGTCCGGCCTAGGACAATGGCCCTTCAAGCCATGAACACCGGTTCGAATCCGGTTGGGGTCGCATAGGTTACTTTCACTCGGAACGACGCCGGAATCGTTCGCGGAGCCGTCGTCCATGGTTGGCTCCGCGCTAGGAAGTCGAACCCATGTCTTCTCTCGCAGCCGGGAAGGATCGACCGGCCTGAAGGTCCTGTGCTACAAGAAAATCTTTCATGACAAGAACCCACCGTTCGCGAAGCGTTCCCTCTCCTCGTTTGGCCGGCTTGTTGACGATGCTTTTGCCATTGGCTCCCATTCTTGCGGGAGGGAGTCGTTCGGCCTGGGCGGCAGAAGACGCTCCGCCGGATCAACCCAGCATGGCCTGGCCGGTTCTCGGATACGTCGTTTTCGCGGGGGGCCTGGCGCTCAACTACGATGTCGCACGACGGATGGACGCGGGCAGCCCCTCGTGCTTCCTGAACTCGCACCAGGCGGGCGGCTGTCTCTTTGAAGCGCTCTTGAGTCCCTTCGTCGTGCTGGGTGGGGGTGCGATGGTCGCCGGCTATGCCTGGAAGCTTGGCGAGCACGACGCCGGTCTGGACCTAGGGTCAGGCCGGCTGCCCAAGGATACCTCGAACCTGCGCACCTTCGGGCTGATTCTGGGCGGTCTTGGTTTGCTCGTCACTGAGGTACTAGACTTCTACGTGCTCAGCAAGGTGGAAACGTGCAACGGCATCGAATCAGCAGGCGTCGTCGATATCCATGGTTGTTTCAGCAGCGTCAAGACCTTGGCCTTGGTGGGTGACGCCGCCTCCCTCTTGGTGGGCGTCGGCGCACCCATGGTTGGCTATGGGTTTGGGTATCACAACTACGTCGGTCGCCACTCGCAGCCGCAGTTGAGCCTCCTGCCCCTGGCCACGCCAGGCGGGGCCGGCCTTGCCTTGGTGGGCAGTCTGTAGCGCCTCCGCGGCTGCACCACGTACGCCGACGGCGACGGAACCGTCCCGGAATCTTCGGGATTCTGGGGCTGCACCACATCTGCATTCCGTAGGCGCTGCCAGCCCCAACGCGGGGGTCAACGTCTACGCGTCCACGGACTCGCCCAAAAGTGCGGGTTCTCTGCCGCGTCGAGCGCGGCTCCGATCGTATGACAAGTGAACCGAATTCAGCGACCTTGGCGAGACTGGCGCCGCGCTCGGCATAATCGGCTCGCCGCCGTTTTGCCTGATCGGCTCTAGCTTGGCGCAAGTGCTGCGTCTGTGACCCGGAGCTGGCTCCATTCCTAGACGGTGCGCCTGCAACAAAGGCAGCGAACCCACAGCGGCGCTGTCTCTTTTGACCTGGCGCTCCATATCGCACAGCAGCGCAAAGAATTTCTGAGCCCTCGTCAGCGAACAAGTCACTGCTTTTTTTGATGCCTTGCTATCGCCCTATCCGGAACACAACCCGTACCCCACGGGTTCGAGGCGAGACGAGGTGTCGGTGCCGCGCGTTCCTCGCCATGACGTCGTTCGCCCGTCCAACTCTCAGATGCCGCCCGTCAGAGGTCCTGGCAACCAGAAACGGCGTCCAAGCAGGGCATCACCCAGCCTCGAACGCTTCAGTTGGGACAAGCACCAGCACGAACAGACCCATCAGGATTGCGATGGGGCTGTGCTTTTCAAGGGGAGTCGGTTTCGCGTCAAACCTCACCAGCTAGTCATCAAAGGAGTTTTCCGTGGAAATGAAAATCATGAGTGCGTTCTCGGCTGTCGTGTCCTTGTCTCTCACCCTCGGCCTTTCCGCGTGCGGCAGCAGTCCCAGCGCTTCTCTCACCCCGGATCAATTCGGCGCGAAGTATAAGTTTTCCGCGACTGACATACCCGGTTGGGCCCAGGATCCGACGGATCCGGGCGCCTATTGGACCGGCACAGATCTGGTTGGGGGCGGGAACATGGACGGCGCCGCCGGAGCCTATACAGACAAAGGGTTCGTGCAGGGCATGTACCAGAGTTTGGTTGGTCCTGATCCACAAATTGCCACGGTCTGGGCCATGGACTTCGGCACGGCTTCCAACGCCCAGTCGATGTTCAATTGGAAGGTGAACGACCAAAGCGCCAGCATTGCGATTCCCTCGTATGACGCATCGACCGCGCTGGGGGCTTCAATAGCAACCGGCCTCAATGTCTTTGCCTGGGACAAAGCGTCGTATTTCGAGCTGGCATTGCAAGGTCTCGGCCAGTCAACTTCTTCGAACTGCACGGAATGTCAGGTGGCAAAGCAGTTCCTTGACGTACTTAAGTCGAAAACCAACTGAAAAAAGGACACGACCATGCCTACAAATTCATACCCAAAGCGCCGTGATTTTCTCAAGACGGCCGCGGCGGGCGCGGCGGGCGCGATGGGACTCAGTGCTCTGAAATTCGAAAGGGTTTTCGCGCAGTCAACTGGGGCGGCGTGGGTCAACGGCATGCAAATCAATCCATGCATTGACAACAGGCGGGTCATCTGCTGCCACGACACGACCATGCTCACGAGCACGCCGGCGAACACGACCTTCACGACCACGAACAACGCGGTCAATGCTACCCAGGTCGCCGCCAACCTCGACGAAATGGCAATGCAGCTTGCCCAGAAGACCGACCGCAAGCGACGCCTGGAGCACCATCTTCCGGTCGAGCAAACCCTGGGCGAGCACGAGAGTGGCCATGAAGACCAATGGGATTGGCGGCAACACCACCAACCGTCCCAAGTGGGCCATCTACAAGAAGCTCTGCGATGTACTGATAGGCTTTGGTGTCCAGCCGTCAAACATCATCCTGTACGACTCCTGCGACGACGCATCGACTTACTACAACCCCTATATCAGTCTCACTGATACGACCAAGATTCGCGCAGCCCAGGTGAGCGTCAGGGCGGCGGGCCTGGGCGGGTTCACGGCGGTCACCCTCACCAATGCCACAGGCATCTCCGTTGCCGCCGACATTCTCAGCGGCGCCATCGACATCTTGGTGAGCGTAGCCGCGTGCAAGATGCACAATGGCACAGGCGGCCATTACAACTACGGCAGTTGTACTTTGTGCATGAAGAACCATTTCGGCACCTTCACCGATGGCTCGGAAGCGTCACATTCGGATAACCTGCACGTCGGCAACGGCGGTGCTTCGCCTCCGCCGGCTCCGCTGGCTCTCTTCGAGATAAACAAGCATTCTGCCATCCTCGGCGGCAATCCTGTCCGTCAGCAGCTCTGCATCGTGGATGCCCTGCTGTCCAACGGCGCCAGCGGTCCCGGCGGGGCGTGGGACAACCGTACCGACCGTCTGGTCATGGGCACCTTTGCCCCCATCGTGGACTACCTCGCGGCAACCAACATCCTTCTCAACTCAACCATCATGGCCACCTCTCCCATGCCAGCGCTGGGAGTGACCAACGCGGCCACGGTCCTTCCCATGTTCCTCACGAACTTTGGCTATACAACCACGGACCCGGATTGGATTGCATACGAAGCCGCCAGTCCGCCCGCCATAACTGGCGGCACGGCTGGAAACGGCTGCACGACTGGAAGCGGAGGCACGACCGGCACCGGCGGCTCGACCGGTGCGGGTGGCTCGACCTCTGCGGGTGGCTCGACCGGCGCGGGCGGTTCGACCGGCGCGGGTGGCTCGACGGGCAAGGGCGGCTCAACCAGCGCGGGTGGAAGCTCTTCCGCTGGCAGAGCCTCCGCCACTGGCGGTTCTGCCAGCACTGCCGCGGGCGGATCGTCCGCGGATAGCACCCCGACCAGCAGCGCCGCAGGCGGATCGACTGCAGAAAGCACCCCGACCAGCAGCGCCGCGGGCGGATCGTCCGCTCCGGCGACCAGCAGCCCGTCGGCATCGGGGGGCTCCACGGCGACCGGCGGATCCACCACTGGAGCCGCGACGACCGCCAGCGCGGCGGGCGGAAGTACCAGCAGCCCCGGAACTACCCAACCCACGGGCTCCGCCAGCAGCCGCAACTCAGGGTCGGGAGGCTGCAGCGTCGCCGGGGTCGACCGCAAGGCGACTCGCGGGGGCGCGATGCTGGCGTTCGGCGCAGTGCTGGCCGAAAAGCTTCGCCGCCTTATGAGCGGCGATGACAAGTCCTCGTGATCCGGTCGTAACCCTGATGTCTGGTAGGCGAAGGCCGTGCTTGTCTACCAGACATGCAGATTTCGTCGCCTTGTCGGCGGCGACAATCGCATGTTAATGATGCTGTCGCTGGCCTAGAGCCCTGGGCTTTTCTTTCTTCAACAGTTGATCGTGAACTGAAATTCGCAGTTGGACTCTTAGACACAGAGGAGGCTCCGTATGAAGTGCAGAACTATGGTGGTTGCCGCGATGCTGATCGGGGCGATATCGATGATTGCGGGGCCCGCGAAAGCCCAGCGATACATGGAAAAACTCGACCGCGGGCTCATCGCCGTCAAGTCCGGCAGCGGGTATTTCCTGAGCTGGCGGCTCTTCGGAACCGATCCCCAGGACACCAGCTTCGGGTTCAATGTCTACAAGGGCACCACCAAGCTCAACGCGACGGTGATCACCAACTCCACGAACTATCAGGACAACAGCACCGGCACCGGGACCTACACGGTCAAGGCGGTGACAAATGGCGTTGAGGGCGAGACTTCCGAGAACGCCCTGGTCATCGATGCTGGCTACCTCAACATCCCCATCACCCCGCCGCCCGGAGGGACTGATCTGGGCGGCGCGTACACCTACTCGGCCAATGATGCCAGCGTCGGCGATCTAGACGGCGATGGCCAATATGAAATCGTTTTGAAGTGGGATCCGTCGGACTCCAGGGACAACGAGATGACAGGGTACACGGGCAATGTGATTCTTGATGCCTACAAACTGGACGGGACCAAGTTGTGGCGGATAGATCTTGGACCGAACATCCGCGCTGGCGCGCACTATACCCAGTTCCTGGTGTATGACTTCGACGGTGATGGAATGGCCGAAGTGGCCATGAAGACCGCCCCTGGCACCAAGGACGGCACCGGCAATTTCCTGCAAACGGGAGACGCGGCTGGCGCCGACAACACCGCGAATTATGTCAGCACCGCCGCGTTGACCGCAGGAAAGATCATAAGCGGGCCTGAATGGTACACGGTTTTCGCCGGCAAGACCGGAGCTGAACTCGCTACCATCAATTACCAGCCGGGGCGAGGCGCCGAAGGCATCTGGGGAGCACAGCAGGGCGTGGCCGTTGCCGAGGACATGGGCTGGGGCAACGATGACGTCTATAATTTCGTCGACCGGCACCTGGCCAGCGTTGCCTATCTTGACGGGGAACGGCCGAGCCTGATCCCATGCCGCGGCTACTACTGGCGAACGGCTCTCTGGGCGCTCGACTGGCGCAACGGCCAGCTCACCCAACGCTGGTTGTTCGACACGCTCAATGGCGGCACAGGGAAGGATGGAAAGCCTCTCCATTCTTCATCGGGATATGAAAGCCAGGGGTCGCACAGCTTGCGCCAAGGCGATATTGATGGCGACGGATTCGATGAGATTGTTTATGGCTCCATGGCGGTCGACCATGACGGCCAGGGTCTTTGGTCAACGGGGCTAAGGCACGGAGATGCCCTGCATTTGTCGGATCTGGACCCCACCACGCCAGGACTGGAAATCTGGATGGTGCACGAGCAAGTGACCGAGAACGGCGGGATTTCCACGGACTTCCGAAGCGCTGCGGACGGCAAGATTTGGTGGGAGCAAACAGGCACGACCGACAATGGACGTGGTTGCACCGGACCACTCATTGCCGGCACCACGGGCTGGCAGGTGTGGTCAGCCGAAAACGGAGGGCTCTTTGACTCTACCGAAAAGACGGTGGGGGCCGTGCCTTCGTCCGATAATTTCACCATGTGGTGGGGCGCTGACGTAATTCGCTTCCTGGAAAATGGAACGTCGATCACGCCTTATGGCAACGCAGCCGGTACGGGTTTGAACGCAACCGGCTGTGCCTCGAACAACGGCTCAAAATCAGATCCGGCACTCACCGCGGACATCTTCGGCGACTGGCGCGAAGAAGTGGTGTATCGAACCACCGCCAGCGATGCTCTGCGAATCTATACAACCACCACGCCGACCACCAACCGGCTCTACACGTTGATGCACGACCCGATCTATCGGATGAGCGTGGCCACGGAGAACGTGGCCTACAACCAGCCCCCGGAGCCGGGGATCTACATCGGCCCAGGCATGACGCTGCCGGAGGCACAGCCGAACATCAAGTATTACGGAGCAAGTCCTCCAACGGGCGGCACGCCCACGGGTGGAACCGGCGGCGGCGCCGGTGGAACCACGGGTTCGACCAGCACTCCTGCGGGCACAGGAGGGGCGTCGGGCGGAGCGTCCGGCGGTAATGGTGGCGCGGCGGGTGGATCGACCGTCGTCACGACGAGCGGCAGAGGCGGCACGACGGCCGGATCGAGCGGCGGCGCGATTGGCGGATCGACAGGTGGCATCGTGACAAGCGGCGGTGCGGGAGGAGCAGGCGGTATCGCGACGAGTGCCCCGCCGGCTTCGGGGGGTTCGCTGACTCCAGGCTCGACCAGCTCCCCGTCTGCGTCCGGGGGTTCCTCCACTCGAGGTTCGACCAGCTCCCCATCCGCGTCCGGGGGTTCCTCGACTCCAGGCTCGACCAGTTCCCCGTCCGCGTCCGGGGGCTCGTCGACTCCGGGCGCGACCAGTTCTCCATCTGCGTCCGGGGGTTCGTCGACTCCAAGCGCGACGAATGCCACTGGGAGTTCAGGGTGCACCTGTCGTCTCGCCGGGGCCGACCGCAGCGCCACCCCTTGGGGCGTGATGCTGGTGTTCGGCGTGGTGCTAGCGGGCAAGGTTCGCCGCCGCTTCGTGGGTCGACGTCGCCCGTCGTGATCCAGTCCTCGGCCACGAGGGGCACAGGGACGAAGCCCACCATATTCCAACCCGTCGGCTGGTAGGCAATTCAACGCGCATCTCCCGTTGGTCGCGGGAGATGCGAACCCCAAAACGCCGTCAGCCAGGTCACACGGCTCGGCCTCGCCACTGCGCGGCGCTGCTGCGGCTGGGCCGTCTGCAAGAACTACGGCTTGGGCGGTTGCTCGCTGGACTGGGCCGAACCAGGCTTGGGCTGCTCGCCGGGGATCTCGGCCTTCTTCACGGACGCCTCAATCTCGTTTCCGCTCGCGACGGCCCGCTTGAAGTTCTTGAGGGCGCGACCAAGACCATCGCCGAGCTGGGGGAGTTTGTTTGCGCCAAACACCACCATGATGACTACGAGAATGAGAACCCATTCGCCCGCGCCTATGCCGAACATGTGTATACCTGCACTGGCTATACCACCCCGGAACCACGGGGGCAACGAACGAAACGGCTATATCTGGGACAAAAAAACCGTGAGTGAGAGGGCATTCCCTCTCACTCACGGTGCTGGTCAGATCCTTGGTCAGCTACGGGGCAGTGCTCGTTCAGTCGCTGACTGTTTGGATGATCGCGATCACTTCTGCCGCGGCAGCGGTACTAGCCGGTGGTCGTGTCCGTGCTGGTGTCCGTCTCGGTGTCCGTGGCACTCTCCGTGACGGTCCCGGTGCCACCGCCGAACGTGTTCGTCCCAGTCGCGGTGCGAGTTCGGGTCCGGGTTCCGGTGCCACCGCCGAAGGTGTTCGTTCCGGTGCCACCGCCGAAGGTGTCTGTCCCGGTTCCGCCGCCGCGGGTCCGCGTGCCAGTTCCACCGCCGAAGGTGTTCGTTCCGGTTCCGCCGCCGAAGGTGTCTGTCCCGGTTCCGCCACCGCGGGTCCGCGTACCAGTTCCACCGCCGAAGGTGTTCGTTCCGGTTCCGCCGCCGAAGGTGTCTGTCCCGGTTCCGCCGCCGCGGGTCCGCGTGCCAGTTCCACCGCCGAAGGTGTTCGTTCCGGTGCCACCGCCGAAGGTGTTCGTTCCGGTTCCGCCGCCGAAGGTGTCTGTCCCGGTTCCGCCGCCGCGGGTCCGCGTGCCAGTTCCACCGCCGAAGGTGTTCGTTCCGGTGCCACCGCCGAAGGTGTCTGTCCCGGTTCCGCCGCCGCGGGTCCGCGTGCCAGTTCCACCGCCGAAGGTGTCTGTCCCGGTTCCGTTACCCGTGTTCGTACTTACCGGCGGCCCGGTGTAGACGGGGGCAGAGGTAGCCGGTTGGGTTTCGGTGCTCCCGCCAGCCCCTGTGTTGCCACCCTGGCTGCCGGTTTGTCCACCCTGGCTGCCGCTTGAGCCGCCCGTCGTGGTCACTGCAGCATCTTTGGTCCCGCCATCGGACGGCAGGCCGCTATCCGATGAGCAGCCACCGATTTCAAAACCACCTACTAGCGCGCCAACGGCGCAAATCGACAACCAGTAACTGGACTTCATTTGGAGCCTCCCGGTTTTGGATCGTGTTGGGACATGCCGCGCTTGCCGAAGATGGTATCGGTTGCACGTGGCTGGATGGGTTCGACCTCTCTTGGGCAGTGAGAGTACCCTCCGCTGGCTCGCCATCAAAAAAAACGGGCAGCGGGCTGCGCTTTCGACCCATGGCTGTCCACCAAGGGACATAGGGTCTTCGAGAAGTCAGGGGCGCCGGGAGAGCCCCACCTACCTGCTCAGCCAGCGACCGTCCGCCGGCGGACTTCCCGGAAAGCGCCGGTCGCGCTGTCGTGTGCATAGGTGAACGCGTCGACGCGCGCGCCATCGATCTCGTAGATGTTGTAGCGAGACCACTTGTCGGTCGCGCCGGCGTAGGACGCCGAGCCAGCACCCACGACGGGAATGCGTCGGCCGTCCGGCCCGGGCAGATCGGCGAATTCGTCGCGATGGTCGTGTCCATGCAAAACCAACTCCGCCCCCACGCGCCCCAGCACCTCGGCCAGTTTCGCGCGGTCGCGCAGATTCCGGTTCTCGGGTGGCCGGTGCATGACTGGCGGGTGGTGGATGACCAGCACGCGAAATCGCTCGCGCACCTCGGGCGCCGCCAGCAGGGCCTCCACCCGTTGCAACTGGGCCTCGCCCAAGCGGCCCCACGCTCCCAGATCCCCGGTGGGCACGCAGGTGTTGGCGCACACGATGGCAATCTCGCCGCGCAGCCGCGCGAAGGGATAGCGGTCGGCGGCCAGACGCACATCCGCGCGCTGGTAGGCCGCGAAGAGTTGTTCAAAAGCCCCGCTCGCCACGACCTCTTTCACATAGGTGTCGTGATTGCCCGGGATGACGGTCGTGTTGTCGATCGACGAGCCGGTGCGTTCGATCCAGTTTCTGGCCGCGCGCCACTCGGAAAGCAGCGAGACGTTACCCAGATCGCCACTCACCACCAGATGATCGTGCGGCCGCGCCCGGAGATCCTCGCCCAGTGCCGCCAGCAACTCCATGCGGTGCTTGCGCCGACGAACCAGCGCCAAGTTGAGCGAGCCGATGGCCCGCTTGCCGAAAAAATCGCGCACCCGTGCGCCGGCAAAGTTGCGGACGTGCAGATCGGTCACATGGGCAAGCCGGAACATTAGCATTCCCCGGCGGACATCTGGATCTCGGCCAACAACCCAAAATGGTCGGAGGCATACACGCCGTCAGCGGCCGGCTGGTCCAAGACGATGCGACACGACCGGATGGTCGCGCGACCGTCCCGACGCATGGGCGTGACGAAGATGTAGTCGATGCGGCGGTCGGGCTCGAGAAAAGCCAGCGGTTTGGTGAAGGGGTTGGCGTGGGCCCAGGTCCAGCCATGCCCGTCGGGGTGCAGCCGTTCCCAGGCATCCTGGTAGTAGGTGCGCCGGCCGCTCAGCGTGACCAGCCCGCGCAGCCAACGGATCTCATCCGCCTCGGGCCGGGCGTTGAAGTCGCCCATCAGGACCGAAGGCGTGTCGCCGGCACGGGCCGCCACGATGGAGTCGATGGCCTGCACCTGATCCTCGCGCTGCTTGCCATGGGCCAGCCGGTAGTTGAGGTGCGTGGTGTGAACCCAGACCGAGATGCTCTCGAATGATACCCGCGCCGACAGCAAGATACGGCGCTCGCCGGCTTCCGCGTGGGGCAGGCCGAAGGCCACGTGCTCCAGGATGGGCTCGCGCGAAAGGATGGCTAGGCCTTCCTGACCGCCGGCAAATGGCATGGCGGGCACGAAGGCGTGGTGAAAGCCAGCGGCCGCCGCCAGGGTTGCCGCCTGGTTGGGAAGCTCGCCCGGCACCTCGCGCACCTCCTGAAATCCCACCACGTCGGGTGCAAGTTCGCGCAGAGCAGCGGTCACCAGTTCCATCCTACGCTGCAGGGGTGGCTCGGCTCCCCACAGGTTCAGGGTCAAGCAGCGAAAGGCACGCACGATGGGTTGTTCATTACCCCATCTCTCCCCGGTAGGTACAGCAGGAATCCGCGGTTTCCCATACCGTCACGGCGCAAAGCTGGGGAATTCCCGCTTTCAGCGCGGTCCAGATGTAGCCGCACAGATTCTCGCAAGTGGGATTCTCCAGCCCCTCCACCTCATTGAGCATGTGATGGTCGAAGCGCCGCTGCAGCGCCGACCAGGCATCGTCGATGAGCGCAAAATCCACCAGCCAGCCTGTCTGCGCATCGACCGGCCCGCGCAAACCCACCTCCACGCGATAGCTGTGTCCGTGCACGCGCGCACACTTGTGCCCGGCCGGAACACGAGGCAGGTGGTGCGCCGCCTCGAAGAGAAACTGCTTCTTCAGCTCGACTATCATGCGCACTTCGAGCCTAGCATGCGATCCACATGGAAACTCAGACGGCGGCATAGCGCCGCCGCGCCGCCACCGTGTACAGGCGCCGCGAGGGAAGCTCCAGCGCAGTGAGAGCGCGGCCATACACGCACCCCGTGTCCACGCCGGTCGCCAGTGGGTACTGTTGCAGTCCGCGAACCGCATCGTGCCCGAACACGATGTGCTCGGGGCCACGCCAGGCTGCGGCCCAGGGCCAGCGCATGAGCAAGCGTCTGGTAGGGGCCGTGCCCCCGACCATGCTGCGCAGGCTGAGCAGGTTGTCGCGTTCCTGATCTTCCAGCGCAATGCCGGGCACCGCGCCGGCGTGCACCACTGCGGCTTCCGGGCCGCCCTCGCGTTCCGCGCCCAGCCGCAAAAACAGCGGCAAGCTCTCAAGAAAAGCCCAATCCGAATCGTCCAACGTGTCGAGCAACCAGCGACGGGGATGCCTGGTCTCGCCCTGTCGGCGCCTGCGCCACACATCGAGGCTGTAGGCATCGTGATTGCCGAGTACGGCCAGCGCGCCGATTTCGCGCACCAGGTGCACGACGCCGCGCGAGTCCGGCCCCTTGGCCACAAGATCACCGGCCAAAACCACGCGGTCACCGCGCCCCGCGCCCGCTTGGCGCAGGAGTGCCTGCAGCTCGTCCAGGCAGCCGTGAACGTCGCCGATGACAAGGGTCCGTTGCATGAGACGGGTTCATCATAGGCCATGCCAGCGCGTCGACAAGCAAGTGCCGTGCGCCTCGATTTTTCCGCCTTGCGGGCCGCGCGGGATTCGACCAGATTGCCCGCATGAGCCGCGTCGTGGACACGCGATCCAGCCGCCTGCGTGCGGCACGCCCGACCGGTGCCACCGGGGACGCCTTGCCCCGGCACCCGTCGTGGATTCGCACGAAGCTGCCCAGCAGCGCGGCCTACTTCGACTTGCGCGCGCGCGTGCGTGCGCAAGGAGTGCACACCGTTTGTGAAAGCGCATCGTGCCCCAACATCGGCGAATGCTGGAGCCGGCGATCGTTGACCATCATGATCCTGGGCGACGTGTGCACCCGGTCCTGCCGATTCTGCGACGTTCCCAGCGGCCGGCCGCAGCCGCCGGATTCCGCCGAGCCCGACCGCGTGGCCAACCTGCTGGCCGACCTGGACCTGCGCCACGCCGTCATCACCTGCGTGAACCGCGACGATCTGCCCGACGGGGGCGCGACCCACTGGGCTGCCACCATCCGCGCGGTCAAGCAGCGCTGTCCCCATCTGGTGCTGGAAGCCTTGACCGGCGACTTTGCCGGCGATTTGACCGCGCTGGATCAGGTGCTCGACGCCGGGCCTGACGTATTTTCCCACAACCTGGAAACCGTGCCCCGCCTGGCGCGCGAGGTCCGCGTGCAGGCCAGCTATTCCCGCTCCTGTGCGGTGCTGGCCCATGCCAGCGGACGCGGGTTTCTCAGCAAGACCGGGCTGATGCTGGGTCTGGGCGAAACCCTGGACGAGGTCCGCGCGGTTCTGCGCGAAGCCCGAGCCAGCGGCGCCCAGATTCTCACCCTGGGTCAGTACCTGCGCCCTTCGCGCCAGCACCTGCCGGTAGCCCGCCACGTCCCGCCCGAAGAATTCGCCCGGCTCAAGCAGGAGGCGCTGGACCTGGGCTTTGCCCATGTGGAGTCCGGGCCCCTGGTCCGTTCCAGCTACCGTGCCGATGGCCAAATCGAGTTGATTCGCAAGCGGAGCCATCCTTCCTTTCGATCCTGATCCTTCGCCTGGCCCCTCGACCCGCGCCATGGGTTCCGCCAGCCGTATTGCGTCCGGTAAGTTTCGGCAGTATGCACATGCCACGTGGTATCCGGGGACAGCGAGATGGAACATGGTTCGGGATGTCGTGACCCGGAACGTTTCTGCACATCCCGATCAGAGACGTGACGAACAAGGCACACAGGGTCCCATGGAATTCAGACACACCATTCCCGAAGTCACGGTGAGCAGCATCCAGGGGCGCGCGTACCGGCGCATACGCCTGCGTCTGCGCACCACGGTGGGCCGCGCCGAGGACAACGACATCTTCTTCGCCGACTCGCTGCTGTCCCGCCACCATGCTGAGTTCCAGCAGCGCGACGGCGCCTGCTATCTGGTGGACCTGGACAGCGCGAACGGCACCTTCGTGAACGATGTCCGCGTCCTCGCCGAGCAAGTTCTGCATGAGGGTGACACCATCACCGTCGGCGGAATCTCCCTGGTGTTCCACGAGGCTGCGCTGGCCGACGGGGCTGGCGAGGGGCCGGGCGATGCGGTGGTGAAGGCCGAGGTGGTGCCCGAGATGACCTTGCGCACCAAGGAGGCTATCGACGTCACCGATCTGGTCGGCGAAGACCGCCTGCTGGGCGTGCTCTGCCAGGCCACCAATTCCCTGGTCGTCCACCACCCGTTGCCCGACCTCTTCGACAAGATTCTGGAGGCCATTCTCGACGCAATTCCGGCCGAGCGCGCGGCCATCATGCTGCTGGAAGGGCGGCCCGCGCAGCCGACCCTGAAGGCCACGCGCACGCGCTTCGGCCCTGACATCGCGAAGGTCAGCGACGGCATCGTCCAGCGGGCGCTCAACGATCGCGTCGCCTTCCTGCTGCCCGACGTGTTCCAGGATCCCGGGCTGCGCGATCGAGACAGCGTGCGCACCGATCCGATCCGTTCCGTCATGTGCGCGCCCCTCTGGTCAAGTTCAAACCGAGACGGCCCTGGCCACGTGCTGGGGCTGGTCTACCTCGACACGCAAAGCGACGAGCCGCCGCTGACCTATCGGGATCTGCAGATCCTCACCGTGCTCGCCAATGTCACAGCCACCAAGATCGAAAGCGCGCGGCTGCTGGAAGAAGACTTGCACAAGCGCCGGCTGGAGGAGGACATGCGCCTGGCGGCACAGATCCAGTGCCACCTTTTGCCCCGCAGGGCGCCCGAGATTGCAGGCTACAGCGTGGATGGAATGACCGAGCCCTGCCTCATGGTGGGTGGCGACTACTTCGATCTCGAACACGATGGTCAGCACCTTTACCTGGCCCTGGCGGACGTGTCGGGCAAGGGCATCGGCGCAGCCATGCTGATGGTAGCTCTGCAAGCCGCTGTGCGCGCCAACTGGCGCGACGGCTCTCTGTCCGAGGCCACCGCCTGTATCAATCGGACCTTTCACAAGACCGTTCCACCCGACAAGTACGCTACCTTCTTCCTGGGACGGCTGGACCTCGGCACCGGCGCTCTCAGCTACGTCAACGCTGGCCAGAATCGGCCCTTGCTCATCCAGCCCGATGGGCAGTGGCAAAGCCTGGACGTGGGCGGCACCGTGCTGGGCGCCTTCGCCGAGACGACCTATCAGCAAGGCACGGTGGTGCTGCAACCGGGCGCCTGCCTGCTGGCATTCTCGGACGGCATAAGCGACTCCTGGTCCGATGCGGACGAGGCCGATCGCCAATTGGTGACCATCGTGCAGTCGCGCGGTAACGGCACAGCCACCGCCCTGCGCGCGGAAATCTTCGATGCTGTGGATCGCGCCAACGGCCTAAAGGCCACCGACGACCGGACCTTGCTCATCGTCCAGCGCCTGGCAAACAGCACTTCTTGAGGACCGGGCCTGGGCGCCTGGTCCGCTCCTGGCCCCGCTCAAACGTCTGTTTTTCCGCACTACGATCTGTCGCGCCAGCAAAGCTCGAAGGTCAGCCTTCGATCTTGCAATTCGAGACCAACCCCACCTCGACCTCCTGGGGGTCCGACCAGGCGCTATTCGCGATCCAGTGCACGCGCACCCCGGGCAGCTTGTCGATGACCTTGATCTGGCAGTGCGCGGTGAAGCGCTTGAGTTGCTCGCGCGGCTTGTTGGGCAGCTCGGACTGGTAGCGGACGCGAATGGCCGGCTCAAGGAAGAGACCCGGAACCAGATACAGGTGACGATCGGTCGTGTAGTACGGCTTCAGCTTGTTCTGCTCGTCGCCCTGCCAGGTTGCGATCTCGTTGGAATATCCACAGTAGTAGCCCCGGACGCCCTTGAGAGACACGCAGTCCACGTCGGTGCGATCCGAGGTCACCAGGGTGATGTCCGCTGGCGTGGTCTTGGCCCCGGCGTCCGTTGCGGAAGTCCGCAACACAGCTATGACGACGGCCGCGATGACGGCCGCGACAATCACCAATCCAACCAGAAGTCTTCCGCGCGAGGATCCGGCCCTTGCTGTGTCCGGCGCCGGGGTTTCCTGGGGTGCTGCCTGTGCTGCCTGCTGTGCCTCGTCGTGTTCGTTTTCCACGGTGTCTTGTCCTTTCGACCCCTTCTTTTACCCAAGCACGGCTCTGACTACAAGCCCACGCTGTGGCCAACCATCTGCCGATAGCCGCATGAGGTCGCGACGGGCACAGCGATTTTGCTACGGTTGCATTCGTGGACGCCGAACCCCACAATATGTTGGCTGTTAGCTGAAGTGACTGCAGGCCAATATTGAAATGCGAAAAAGAACTCTCGCGCAGACAGTTTTCGCGGCAGTCCTCCTGCTGGCTTCCTGCGGCCGCGACGGCTTGCTGGCGCCTTCCGCAGCCGATGCAAGCCGCGCTGCCACGCAGGCTACCGGTGGTTCGCCCGCGGTTGGCGGCATTCCCGGATTGGGCGGGGACTTGGGAATTCAGCTCCCCGACGGCGGGCTGGCAGCCCTGCTGGGCGATGGCGGTCTCGGCCAGGTCGTGTGCGGGTCTCAGGTTCGGCTGGGCGCGGCCTGTTCCAGCGGACTGCCGGCTTGTGTTCTTCCCAGCCTGGGTGGCCTCTGCGCCTGCGTCTCGGGCACCTACCTCTGTCCGCTGAACACCGCGGCCGGGCCGTCGACGTGCCCGCCCGGGGCAGCGACGGGAACCAGTTGCACGTCACCGCTTTCCACTTGCTTGGGTGGCTCTGCCACCGGCTGCATCTGCGGTCTGGGCAGCTACACCTGCCTGTAGCCCCAGCCTGGCGCCCTGGCCAATTTCTCGCCGCTCGCCTACTCTTGCCTTGCTCATGCCGGGTAGCCTGAACCTCATCTCCGCCAAGCTCCGGCGGACGTTGTCGCTGCTCCCGTACTTCCCGCGCACCCTGGGCCTGGTCCGCCACGCAGCTCCGGGCTGGACCGTCGCGTGGGTCGTGCTGCTGGCCGTGCAGGGGCTGCTCCCGGTCGCCACCGTGACGCTGACCCGATCCGTGGTGGACAGCCTGGTGCCGGTCCTGCGCCGGGGCGCCACCTGGCAAACCCTGCGGCCCACCCTGCTGCCGCTCGGGTTGATGGCGGCTGTCATGCTGGTGGGCGGGGTGCTGCGAAGCGCGGCCGGCTGGGTGCGCGCCACCCTGTCCGAGCTGGTCCAGGATCACATCCGCACCCTGATTCACCGCAAGTCCGTTGAGGTCGACCTGGCCTACTACGATCTGCCCGACTACTTCGATCATCTCCATCGCGCGCAGAGCGAGGCCAGCTTCCGGCCCATGATGCTGCTGGAAAACCTGGGCAGCATGCTCCAGCACGGCATCACCCTGGTCGCCATGGTGGCCGTGCTGCTTCGCTACGGCGTGTGGCTGCCCGCCGCGCTGCTGGTCAGCACCTTGCCCGCCTTCTTCGTGCTGCTGCACCATCGCCTGCGGCTGTACCGCTGGCGCCTGCTGGCGACCGCGCCCGAGCGCCGGAGCTGGTACTTTGACTGGCTGCTGACCGCGCGCCAGCCCGCCGCCGAGTTGCGCCTGCTGGATCTCGGCGGGCACTTTCAGTCGGCCTACCAGGCGGTGCGCAAACAGCTTCGCGGCGAGCGGCGCAAACTGGCCCGCGACCAGGGGCTGGCCGAGGCCGCGGCGAGCGCGTGCGGCCTGCTGGTCACCGCCTGCGCGGCGCTGTGGATGGTGTGGCGGACGACCCAGCAGCAGACCAGCCTCGGGGATCTCGCGCTCTTCTTCCAGGCCTTCAACCAGGGACAGGGACTGGCCGGCTCCCTGCTGGCCAGCGTGGGCGAGGCGTACAGCAACAGCCTGTTTCTCGCTGACCTGTTCGCGTTTCTGTCGCTCGATCGCAAGGTGGTGGACCAGGACCGCGCGCTGCCCGCGCCCTCGCCCCCGACCCAGGGCATCGCGCTCGACAAGGTCACCTTCCGCTACCCGGGGAGCAAGCGAGCGGCCCTGCAGGACTTCAGCCTGGCCATTCCCGCCGGCCAGATCACCGCGGTGGTGGGCCGCAACGGCGCGGGTAAGAGCACCCTGGTGAAGCTGCTCTGCCGGCTGTACGATCCCGACGCTGGCTCGCTCCAGATCGACGGGGTGGACCTGCGCCAGATGCGGCTGCGCGAGATCCGGCGCCTGGTCACCGTGCTGATGCAGGAGCCGGTGCAGTACAGCGCCACGGTGGCCGAGAACATCGCGCTCGGGGATCTCGATGCGGCCCCTGGCAAGGCCGCAATCGACAAGGCCATCGACGAAGCCGGGGCCAGGGAGATCGTCACCCGGCTGCCCGAGGGCGACAGCACTTTGTTGGGGAAATGGTTCGCGGGAGGCAACGACCTGAGTGTGGGCGAGTGGCAGCGCATCGCGCTCGCGCGCGCGTTCCAGCGCCGCGCCCCGGTCATCATCCTCGACGAGCCCACCAGCGCCATGGACCCCTGGGCCGAGGCCGACTGGCTGGCGCGATTCCGCGCGCTGGCCCAGGGACGGACCGCGCTGATCATCACCCATCGTTTCACCACCGCCATGTACGCCGACCGCATTCACGTGATGGACGAGGGACGAGTGATCGAGTCCGGCGGGCACGCGGAACTGCTGGCCAAGGGCGGCGCCTACGCCCGCGCCTGGCAACGCCAGATGCGGGCCGGCGGCGTCTGATTACACTTTATGACCTAAAAAGTGGACTTATACCTTGTCAAGGTACACTATTTAGGTCGTTATGAAAAACTCCCGTGCCCTGCCCGCCCTCCCGGCCGCGCTCGTGCGAGCCCTGCGCAAGCTGGGCCAGGACATCTCCGCGGCCCGCCGGCGTCGGCGGCTGACCATGGTCATGGTGGCCGAGCGGGCGATGATCAGCCGGACCACCCTGGGCCGCGTCGAGCAGGGTGACGCCGGCGTGTCCATGGGAATCTACGCGACCGTGCTATTCGTGCTGGGCATGGGCGAGCGCATCGGAGAGCTGGCGGACCCGCGCAGCGATGACCTCGGTCGCGCGCTGGAGGCGGAGCGGTTGCCCCGGCGGGTACGCCCGCCGCGTCCGCGCCCCGTGGGAGGCCCGGCGTGAACCGCGAGCTTCTGGTCCACGCCGACCTCGGCGGCCAGCCGGTCTTGTGCGGCAGGCTGTGGACCCGGAGTGCGCCGCACGAGAGCGCCTCCTTCGAGTACGACCTCGCCTGGCGCACCAGCCGGCGCGGCTTTGCCCTTGATCCCGAGTTGCCATTGGCGGCCGGACCGTTCCATAGCGGACGTCCCATCTTCCGCGCCTTCACCGATCCTGCTCCGGATCGCTGGGGCCAGATGCTCTTGCGCCGTGCCGAGCGGGCCCGCGCCAGGCGCGAGGGCCGAAACCCACGCACGCTCACCGCGGTCGATTTCCTCACCCTGGTGGACGACGAGACTCGCCTGGGCGTCCTCCGCTTTCGTGATGCGGAGGCCGACGGCGGCCCCTTCCTTTCGACCGGCGGCACGCGCGTTCCGCCTGTCATCGCCCTGTCCAAGTTGCTGGCGGCGACCGACCGGATCATGGCCGACGAGGAAACCGACGAGGATCTTGCGCTCGTGCTCGCGCCCGGCACCTCGCTGGGCGGGGCGCGCCCCAAAGCCTCGGTGAGGGACAGCGATGGCGGCCTCTTGGTTGCCAAGTTCCCCGCCGCCTCGGACGAGTGGCCGGTCATGCGCTGGGAGGCGACGGCGCTCGAACTGGCAAAGCGGGCCGGGATTCATGTGCCGGTCTTCCGTCTGGCGCTCGCGACACGGAAGCCCGTGCTGCTGTTGCGCCGCTTCGACCGCGACGGGGCGGCGCGCGTTCCCTTCATGTCAGCGATGACCGCGGTGGCGGCGGACGACAACCAGATGCACAGCTATCTCGATATCGTCGATGCCCTGCGCCGCGAGGGCGCGCAGGCGGCGAAGGATCTGGGCGAGCTATGGCGCCGGCTGGTGTTCAACGTCCTAGTGTCGAACACCGACGATCATCTGCGCAACCACGGCTTCCTCCACGACGGAGTCGGCTGGCGGCTGGCGCCGGCCAATGACCTCAATCCGATGCCCACTGACGTCAGGCCTCGCGTGCACGCTCTGGCGATCAGCGAGACGGATGCGACTGCCTCGATGGACACGGTCCGGGAGGTGGCGCCCAGGTTTGGTCTCGGCACGAAAGTGGCGCGCCAGATCGCGCATGAGGTAGCGGCCGCGGTGCGGGCCTGGCGCTCGGCGGGGAAGAAGCATGGGCTCAAGCCGAAGGAGCTCGACCGCATGGCCAGCGCCTTCGAGCACCGGGATCTCGCGCAGGCCGCGAAGTAGCTGCTTGTATTTAGCAGGAAGATTGATGCGGCAGCCACAGAAGGTCGTGCTCGTGGTCGTGGTCGCGGCCGTGGCCGCTACGCCCGACTTGCCTGCGTCCTTGCGCAACCGGTGCTACGCTTTCGGCCTGTGAGCCAGGCCTGCTCGAACATGGCGGTTGCCCGCGCTCGCTGCGTGTCCGCAAGGCGCGTCGGCGGCGGCAGTGCCCTGCTCTACCAGGCTGACCTGGGCCGCGAGCGCCTGCTCAACGAGACGGGCACCTTCATCTGGGATCGGATGGATGGCACGCGCAGCCTGGACCAGATCGCCGGCGACATGGCTGACGGCTTCGAGGGGATTGACGCCGAGTCAGCCGCAAGCGACGTGCAGACGTTCGCCGCCGAACTTTCTGCCCAGGGGTTCGTGCAGCCCTCCCCCGCCAGCGCAGCGCCGCCCGTCGCGCAGATCGACTTTGATGACGCCCCCAAACAGGTGGACGTTTCCGTCACCGGCCGCTGCAATGCCAAGTGCACCTACTGTTTCTACGCCGACGAGATGGAGCAGCGGCCCGACCTGCCCGCCGACGCATGGCTGGCCTTCTTCGACGAACTCGGCTCGCTGGCGGTGCGCAGCGTCTGCCTGTCAGGCGGCGAGGTGTTCACCCGCCCCGATCTCTGGACACTCATCGACCGCGCGATCGACAACCGGATGCGCTACTCGCTGCTCAGCAACGGAACCCTGGTGGACGACGCCATCGTGGCGCGGCTGCTGGAACGCCGGACCCGGCTGGACAGCATCCAGGTTTCCATCGACGGCTCGTGCGCCGAGATCCACGATGCCTCGCGCGGCCGCGGATCTTTCGAAAAGGCGCTGCGTGGGCTGCGCCTGCTCAAGCAGGCCGGCCTGCCGGTCACCAGCCGGGTCACCATCAACCGGCACAACGTCGGCGATCTCGAAGGCATCGCCGAGCTGCTATTGAATGACGTCGGGCTGCGCGGCTTCAGCACCAACGATGCCGTCGAGATGGGTTCCTGCCGCCACGCCGACAGCATCCGGCTTCCGCCCGAGTTGGAACGCGCCGCCATGCTGACCCTGGCCCGTCTCGATCAACGCTACCCAGGCCGCGTGACCGCCCTGGCCGGCCCGCTTGTCCGCTGGCGCATGTTTCACGCCATGGAAACCGCCCGCTTCGCGGGTGGCGCGCGCACCCCGCTCATGGGTCGCCTGACCGCCTGCGGTTGCGTGTTCGACAAGATCGCGGTCAACCACGACGGGACCATCACCCCTTGCAACATGCTGGCGACCATGGTGATGGGCCGCATCGGCGAAACCCCCATCCGCGACATCTGGCGCGGCCACCCGCACCTGCGCTCCCTGCGCGAGCGGCGCGAGATCCCCATGGACGACGTGGCTGAGTGCAAGGACTGCGACTGGAGGCCTTTCTGCAACGGAAGCTGCCCGGCGGTGCCCTTTGCCGTCACCGGCTCTTTGCGCAGCCCCCACCTGGCGGACTGTTACCGGCGCTTCCTGGCGGAGGGTGGTCATGTCCCAGCCCTGTGAAACCCCGCCGCTGGCCGAGATCTATCTGTACCTCGCCGGCACCTGCAACCTGCGCTGCCGCCACTGCTGGATCGATCCTGGCTTCGGGACCGAGTCGCAGCGCTTTTTACCCTGGTCCGAGCTGCGCAAGATCTTCGTGCAGGCGCAGGAACTGGGCCTGCGCGCGGTCAAGCTGACCGGCGGCGAGCCTTTCATGCACCCCGAGATTCTCGACATCCTGCGCGGGCTGCGCCAGATGGGCCTCAAGCTGCGCATGGAGAGCAACGGCACGCTCATCGGGGCCGAGCAGGCCGAGGTGCTGCGCGAGACCGGCACCGATGTGTCGATCTCGCTCGACGGCCCCACCGCGAAGCTGCACGACGAGCTGCGCGGGGTGCCGGGCGCGTTCGACCGTGCCCTGCGCGGCGTGGAAAGCCTGACCAAGCAGGGCTGGCCGCCGTTCCAGATCATCGCCTGCCTTCACCGGGGCACGCGGCAGGTGCTGCCGGACATGGTGCGGCTCGCGGAAAACCTGGGCGTCGCCAGTCTGAAGGTCAACGTGGTGAACTCGATGGGCCGCTCGGCCGAGATGCAACGGCAGGGCGAGCTGCTCTCGGTCGCCGAGGTGCTGGACGCCTACCACGGCCTGGCGCCGTCGATTCCCGCGGGAACCAAGCTACGCGTGTTCTTCGACGTGCCGCCGGCTTTCAAGTCCCTGGCCGAGATTCGCGCCCAGGCCGGCTGTAGCTGCGGCATTCTGACCATCCTCGGCATCCTGAGCACCGGCCGCGCCAGCCTGTGCGGCATCGGCGAGCGCGTGGCAGCCCTGGATTTCGGCAATCCGCTCGAGGTCGGGCTGCGCACCATCTGGGAGAGCAATCCCACCCTGCTCGCCATTCGCGATCGCCTGCCCGACGCCCTGGGCGGCGTGTGCGGCAGGTGCGTGTTCCGCCGGCACTGCATGGGCAAGTGCCTGGCGCACAACTTCTGGGCCACCGGCGATCTCTTCGCGGGCTTCCAGTTCTGCCAGCAGGCGCTTGACGCCGGGCTGTTCCCGCCCAGGCGCCTGTTGCGTCCGCGCAGCCAGCCAGGCGCCCCGGAGGTTGCGCCGTGACCCCGATGCTCGTGCGCGGCAGCAGCATGCGGCCTTTCCTGCCGCCGGGAAGCCTGGCCGCTGTCGAGCAGGTTGCACCCAGGGACATCCGCGTCGGCAACGTCATCGTTTTCCACGACCAGGCCGGACAGCCGGTCGTGCACCGGGTGATTTCCACCCGCCGCGGGATCGTCACCCAGGGCGACAACCTGCCGTGCCCCGACGGCGTGGTGCCAGCCGAGCGCATCGTGGGCAAGGTGGTGGCGCGCTGGAAGAAACACCAGTTGCGCGGCATCTCCCGGGCCCAGGAGCGCCTCTGGCTTCACGCGGCCCGCCCGCTGCGCCGACTGCGCGGCATCTTGCGGCTAAGCGCCAGGCTGCTGGCGCCCGTGGTCGGCGCTGCCGTCCCACTGCGGACGGTTCGTTTCGTGGCCAGTGACAGCCGCGAGACCGTGAGGTTGTATCTCTTGAAAAAGCTCGTGGCTTGGCGCAGAACCGAGGCCTGCGGGGATGCCATGTGGATCCATCCGGTCTTCAAGAACACTACGGTCGAGCGACGGCTGCGAGCTATCGCAACCAAGGATCCTTCATGAAGCCGGGCTGCCCCATCGCCAACCCCGAGATCACCGTGGACCAGGAAGACGACGGTGCCTTGCTCTTTCACCCTGAAAGCGGCGCGGTGCAGATCCTGAACACCACGGGCGCCTTTCTCTTCGGCCTGCTCGACGGTTCTCACTCGCGCGAGGATCTGGTAGATTGTCTTATGCGCCAGTACGACATCGGAAGTCGGGAGGCAGCCGCAAAAGACGTGGAAGAATTCCTGACCGCGTTGAAGGGCAAGAGCCTGATGGGCGACGCCGTGTGACCCGGCAGGCATCAGGGAGGACGAGATGAAACGACCCTACGAAAAGCCAACCCTCACGGACCTGTCTTTGCCAACCGCTCGGGCTGGCTGGCTGTCAGAGGACAAGAACGCGAGCCCCATGGGTATTTGCCACACGGGGTACACGGCGTCGCCAGGCGGCTGCGTTGATGGCAGCAGTCCCGGCGTGTCCGGCCTTTGCGTTACCGGGTCATCTGACTCGGGTGGCAACCTATGTTCCCCCGGTAGCGGAGTTCACTGCTCCAGCGGCTCAACGGTCCTCGGCGGATGACTCTTGAGGAGTTTGGTGCAACGGGGATCACCATGGCTCAGCACCGGGTGGCCCTCGATCTACCGTGATTCATGGACGTGGACGCAGGGATCACGACTGGTGGCCGGCAAGTCGGTCTGACCCTTCCCGAAAAGTACGAGCGGCTTCTGCACACGCTCCCCTATCGACCCTTTTTGTCGGAAGGCACCCAACTTGATGCGAGGTTGGTCATCAGGGTGGTGTCTGATCCTCAGCCTGATCCTGACCGCCCCGTCTGGGACTACCCGGAGGTAGTCCAGCGTCAGTTGTCACATCGAATGCGAGTGGATAAGGATGAACTTTTCTGGTGCTGCTACGGGGTTGCCGATTTCGTCCGACGCTCCACTTGGTTGATGGAATCCTTCGTTTTCGAGTCTGCTGACGAGGACCAGTGCCTGCGTAGCCAGCTCTTTCGTCTGCTTGGCAGTCTTCTTTCCGCGAGCGACGGTGTGATGCTGCATGGGTCCGGTTTCGTCATGGAGGGAGTCGCCGCCGCGGTCATCGGCCCGTCCGAGGCTGGCAAGACAACCGCTGCCCGGCTCATTCGCGGGGAACGGCTGCTTTCGGACGATGTGGTCGCGGTGACTGACATCGACACGCAACCTCTCTTGCACGCCACGCCGCTTGGTCGCGAGTCCGACGGCGTAGGCTCGGCGCCGTTGCGTGCGATCTTCTTCCCGCGAAAACAGGCTGCGTTCTCGCTGCAACCATTGACCGCCCGGCAGGCCCTGATCCGAAGCGCGACAGAGCAGGCGGACAACCTCCAGCGCCTGTTCGTTCCCTCCGACGGCATGGCCATCAGGAACCTTGGCCGCCTGTTCCGCAAGGTGCCTGCCTACGAACTCGGTTTCTCCCTCGACGGTATCGATCGCGAAGCCATCCGCCGCGTGCTATCGGGATCTTGAAAGCTGCCGGCGTAACTACTGCCTGGAACAGCTACCTGGTGGTCAGCGCTCGATGACGGGCAGTCGCCAGGCATCCCTGCGCGCCGCCCCGGACGATCCGCGGAAGTAGATGTACCCCCGGCTCGACAGCACGCTCACCGCCAGGCTGTTGGGTAGGAACTCGCGAACGAACGTCGGATCGTGCGCGACGGCAGCGTTGTATCCGCTGCCTGTGAGTTGGCGCGCCTCGTCTGGGCCGAAACCGTAAACCAAGAGGTCGGCACCGCGGCCGAAGCTGAAGCCAGGGTCGTACTTGTTGTGTCCAGCTCCGCCAAAGGGCAAGCCCGGCAGGCGGGCGACCTGCGGATCGCTCTTGCCCAGCAGATCGATCATCGGGCGGCGGCTGAAATAGCCGACAGCGCCGGCAGCCAGGACAGCCACCCGGTCCTGCGCGCCGGCGTTGTTCCGGATGGTCACGCCGATGGTCGTGCCAACCAGCGGATTGCCATTCTTCGAGATCACCGAGTTCCTGGTCAGCAACCCGGTCGCCAGGATCACCGTCAAGGCCAGCCCGACGCCGAGAAGGGCACGGATGGGGCGTGCCCGTACACCCATGTCGCGTGTGCAGGCCAACGCCAGCACCAGCAAAACCGGCACCTCGTGCGCCAGGAAACGGAAGTGCGGATACACGTCGCCCACGCCCACGACGTAGGCGAGTGAGATCCCGATGCCACCCAACAGCAGCCAACGCCAGCGCTGTCGGCTGATGATCGCGCCCAGTAGCGCCAAGAGCAGCGGGAGACAATAGTGGATGGCGAATCCCAATGAGTAGCCCAGGCCCGACGGCAGCTTGCCGGGGACCGAATCGACCTTCAGGTAGTAGGTGTTAGGCAACCAGAGCCCGTAGTAGGCACGCCGAAACAGCAGGTGGGCGACGACGGGCAGCAGAGAAAGCGCGAGCAGTGCCAAGCCGCGGCGACTGCGCCAAAGGCCCAGTGCCAGCAAGGCTGCCGCCAGCCACAGGTGCAGGCCATCGGCCCGGATGCAGACGAGCACGCCGAGCACGGCGTAGGTCGCGACGCGCGGACGCTTGGTCGTGGATTCTTCGAACAGCCGATCAACCACCCACAGGAACAACACGCCAATAAGCGTGAATTCGGTCCCGTTCGCCGACCAGAACACGACGTCCGCGCAGACCGAAAGCACGAGCAGCAGGATCGCTGCTTCCAGCCCGCTATCGGGAAGCAGCCGGCGCAGCAGCCGGCGTGCCAGGAGCAGCAAGGCGATGACCAGGCCCCAGTTGATGATCCTGATGACCAGCGCGGTCTTTGCATCCGACAAAGGCAGCAGGTGAACGCCCGCCATCACCACAACCCAGCCGAAATTCGAGTAGCCCTCGACCCGCTCGCCCGCGTTCCAGACCAACCCCTGCCCTTCGGCCAGGTTGCGGGCATAGCGCATCGAGATCATCTGGTCGTCGTCGAGCCAAAAATACCGTTCGTGGTCAATGACGACGCTGGACCGATAGGCTGTGTATGCCGAAAACAGCGTCACCACCAACACAGCGAGGCCAAACGGCGCGTATGTCCGCGCAGGGACTTTCGGCAGCGTTGCCATGAATCCAGTCTGGCCCATGCCAGGGAGCACCGTAGCCGAATGTCTCACATTCGGTCAAAGGACTCAGTCACCCGCGGACTTCGAGACGCGATTTCGGCGGCCGGTTAGTATTCCCCATGCCTAGGCAGAACGCCCGCCGGCCGCGAGGCTGTGCGGTCACTTTCCGACGGAGCGCGCGGTCAACGGCGCAAATTTGCCCCTTTTCTGGCTTGCAACTGTCCACCGCCTACTCCTGGGTCAAGGTGCAAACGCATCCAATGACTGCCGCCTCTTATGACGGGCTCGCTGCTAGCCTTCTGAGTTCTCACGCCTTCCACATCCAGTTCTTTCGGCGCCAGCTCGGCCGCTAGATCGGGTTCAGTGGCCCTGGCGTGAAGGTGGTATCGTCGCTGGAAAAGCAGCCTAAGGTTGCGAGAGCATCAGATCTGCTTGCCGGGAGAACCGTCACGCGGATGAACACTAGGACGCCGCCGCTGGTTTCCACGATCGTGAGTTGGTCCCCTTCCAGGGTGAACGTAACCGTGCTCGTCGGATTCGGGTCGGGACACGTGCTTTTCGTGTCGACTGTTGTGAGCTGATTCCCCGTGACCGAGTATGTCCCGACGTAGGTTTGCATCACCTCCGCATTCCCGCTGCCGCACAGCAGATCCTGCTCGAAGGCCGAGCCTTTGAATGTCACCAAATATGTGCACGGCGTGTTCGCGCCCGTGGATGGGTAGTTGGGCATCGACAGGTCAAGGCCCCACGTCCCTTCGATATCCTCGCCGCCCCCGCAGCCGTAGAGGGACACCGCGAACAACAGCACCACCATGCTTCTCATAGCTACCAAAATAGGCCCACGCTCCAAGGCGCACAACCCCCAACACCTAGACAATGGCTGAGCCGCCTTCCGTGACAGCCCTTGCGCGACTGCTTGCCTTCAGCCAGGGCGTAGGCATGGACAGCGCATCGGTATCCATACCGTCCCGGGCGGCGTCGGGTGTCTTGTCGTGTTTCGCGGTCGCACCCTCCCTGCGTGCCGACCACGATCCACTGCGCAGCCCGACGTTCACACGGAATAGATACGGCGCGAACGGTCGCTACCGGCCGGACAGGCGATCGAGGATCCACAGGAGCCGGTGCAGCTTCACGGCACTCGTGCGCTGCAAACCCGATGGCTTGCCTGCGTCGCCTGGTCGCAAGAGGGCCAGCGCGCTCGATCCGATCGCGTGCGTGGGGTTGTACACGACATCCGGCGGGAACTCGGCAACCGGGATCCTGCTCTGGCTGTCGCGCAGAGAAATCAGCCAGGTTCGCGTCTGGCCCGGGTCAAAGGGCAGCGGAGCCTCCATGCTGGCCAGCCGCGTGACCAGCGGCGCGCTGAAGCTGGTGCCGTCCTCGGGCAGCAGCCAATCGCCGGGCACAGGAGCCAGAATGTCCTCGCCAGGAGCCAGCACGTCCACGCACAGGCCGTAGTTGGAGAAACTCGCCAGCGCGCCGTCCACGCCGTACGCCCCCACCAGCATGTGGGTCGGGTCGCCCTGCTCGCAATCAGGGGAGTCGGCCGTGCTGTCGATCTCGACGCCTTCGTTCCCGGCGGACTGGACCGAGAGAGCGCTGGGATGGGGTTGCGCCGCATCCTGTTCCTGGTCCAGTTCCGTCAGCCGCGCCTGCCACGGCCCGAGATCCACATCCGCGCAGCCCTGGGCCACCATGGCGTCCTCGACCGCCTTGGTGGACAGGTCGCCAAGGCTGAGATTCAACGAGCCGACGTTGTTCCGGGAAATGGCGTCGTCCAGCCCGCGGTCCAGATCGCCGCGCGGCCGGCTGATGTAGGCAGCCCGCACGTCGGGGTCAGCCAACAGGGCCATGGCTTGGTCGATGGTGGCCTGGCTGATGCACTGGACCTGCGCCGTGACCTCGGCAGTCGAAAGCAGGGGGTACTGCACCAGCACCAGGAGCAAGTCGGGATTCTCATACGCCAGCACCCCGGCCACCGAAGTGCCGTGTACGCGCGCGTCCTGCGGCTCGGTCTGAAGCGCGGTGGTGATCGTCGCATACTCGGCGGGGGTGAATGCCTGGGTGAGAGGCGTGTCGGAGCGCAGGGCGGCGTTCCAGCGATCGCGATAGCTGTCGACGCTGGTGAGCCAGGACTGATCGTAGGGCTGCAAACCGTCGGTGAGCTGGCACGAGTGATCGGGCTGCTGCAGAGCCGCGATCAGATTGCTCTTGGCCTGGGCGAAGTCGGGATCCGCGCCCTCGGCCAGCGGATCCGCGCCTGCCTCGACGCCTGCGTCCCCGCTCGACTGGGCGCACACGATGGTGTGGCTGGCCACGACCTTGCCGACCAGCTCGGACACGCTGGGGTCGAAGCCATCGTCCACCACCATCACCACGTTGCGAAGCGGGCCTGCCTCCACGGCGGCGCCGGCATCCGGCTGCGCCGAGCCCGTCTCCGCAACGGTCGCAGACGAATCGGCAACCGCGCCAGCGTCCGGCACCACCGGGCCAGCCTCGGCCCCGGTGACAACCGGCGAATCAAGGGCCGCGCCAACCTCCGCGCGGCCAGCCCCATGTCCGCCCGAACTGCAACCGAGCAGCAGCGAAAGCGTCGCAAGATACCGGCCAGCAGTTTTCATGCAGGCCGGAATTGTGCCGTCGGCTCGGGGAAGAGGCCACTACATTTTTCACCGCGCCTTCTCGCAAGGGTAGGGTAATCCGGCCACGCGCGGACAGGCCGTCAGTTTGCGGACGGGAGGACTGTGAATCCCAGCGCCTGGGCGTTCCATCCTGCCCCCTGGCCAGTTTTCACCAAAGAGAAAATTGGCCATGTCCAGTTTGCAATCTGGTGTAAACTGGCCAGCATGGTTTCGGCACGCTATCTGGCCCTCCAGATCAAGAACGACGCCCTGCCCTCGGGGAAGATGGCATTCATCTCCGGCCCACGCCAGGTGGGCAAGACCACCCTGGCCAAGAGTCTGCTCACCTCCCCAGACAACTACCGCAACTGGGATGACACCGAGTTTCGCAAGGCCTGGAGCCGATCACCGCGAGCCGCGCTGGCGGATCGCGGACCAGGGCCGATCGTACTCGACGAGATCCACAAGGATCGGCATTGGAAGGCGCGCCTCAAGGGCGTGTACGATGTCGAGGGCGCAGCCGAGGGCATGATCGTGACCGGCAGCGCGCGCCTCGACCTCTATCGCCGGGGCGGCGACAGCTTGCTCGGCCGTTTCTTGCCCTATCGTTTGCACCCCTTCACGGCGGGGGAGGTTGAGGCTCCCCCGGCGCCAGACGCCGTGCTTGGCACGGTCAAGCCGCGCTGGCGCCTCGACGACCTGCTGCGCCTGGGCGGGTTTCCCGAGCCTCTCATCGGCGGCAGCGAGGCGAAGGCTGGTCGCTGGAGCCGACTGTGCGTCGAACGGCTGCTGGCAGAGGACGTGCGCGACTTGCGTGCCGTGTCCGACATCGCTGGTCTGCGCGTGCTGGCCGACTTGCTCCCTGATCGCGTGGGCAGCCTGTTGTCAGTGAACTCGCTGCGCGAGGACGTGGGCGTTGCCTACGGCACGGTGGCTGGCTGGCTGTCGGTGTTCGAGGCGCTGTATCACTGTTTCACCGTGCGCCCCTTCACCAAGCGATTGGCCCGCGCGGTCCGCACCGCGCCCAAGCTCTACTTGTTCGACATTCTCCGCATCCCGGCGCAGGCCGCGGCGGCTCGGCTCGAAAACCTGACTGCGCTGCACCTGCTGAAGGCGTGCCACTACTGGAGCGATACGGCGCAAGGAACATTCGACCTGCACTTCGTCCGCGACAAAGAGCAGCGAGAGGTGGACTTTCTGGTTGTACGCGACGGCAGGCCCTGGTGGTTGGTCGAGTGCAAGTCGGGTGACGTCGACCCGACCCCTGCCCTGCTGTATTTCCGTGAGAAGCTGGGCAAGCCGCGCGCGTTTCAGTTGGTCACGCGGCCCGGCTACGATCGCTCCTACCCGGCAAGCGACCTTCGCGTGCTTCACTACGAGCGGTTCTTGGCCGGATTGGTGTAGGCCGTCCCTTCTTCGATTCGCATGCCGGGGTGCCGGCCGCGGCGAAACGATCAACTCCCCGTCGACGATCTCACCCACGACGTGCTCCGGCAGGCGGAGGATGTCCTCATAGGTGGCTGGCCGGGACTTCGCCGAAGGTAAGGCCATGAGGCAAGTGTAGCCGTTTCCCGAAAAGGCGCGCCTTGACTGCCAACCGTGACATTGGCTCGCGACGCTGGCATGGATTGCCAATCAAAAGTGCAATCCATGCCAACCCTCTTTCCGGTTCATCCACACAAGAAACTCGGCGAAGTTGCCGCTGAGAAAGCGCGATAGGGTAGGCTGTGCCCGTTGCTGAAATGCTGCCGGCGGGCCTGAAGACAGGGGACACACCGGCGCGGCCCACCGTGGCCGCGCAGCCGCGCGATCGCGCCTTGTGGTTGCCGCTGGCGTGGGGCGCGGCCGCCCTGCTGTTCGCGGCCCTGCGCACCCCCTTTGACGACGAGTGGTTCTCGCTCGGGTTGGCGGGGCAGCGGGATGCCGGCCGCTTCTGGGCCGCGCTGGCGGCGGACGTGCACCCGCCCTGGGTGGCGTTGCTCGACCGCGCGCTGCTGGCCGCCACCGGCGCCCGCTGGATCATCAACCTGGCGCGCGTGCTGGCCTCGGCGGGCGCGCTGTGGATCACGGCGAATCTGGTGCTCCGGCAGTTCGGTCTTGCGCGCGTCTATGTGTGGCTCGCGGCCCTGCACCCGATCGTGTTCATGTACGCGGGCGCGGCGCGCTGGTATCCGTTCCTGTTTCTCGCGCATGCCCTGCGCGCACTTTCCATCTGGGGCATGGCGCCCGGCCGCGCGCGCTCGGGCGCAATCTTCGTGACCGGCGCGACGCTCGGCCTGGCGGCGGGCTATGTCGAGCCGCCCTTCGTGCTGCTCGATCTCGTCTGGTTGCACCTGCGCAGCGCCGGCCAGCCGCACGCCCGTCGCAACCTGGGCCTGATCGCGCTGCTGTCGCTGGCCGCTCTCATCGGGTTGCGCTTTGCCTCGCCCATCGCCGCGGCTCATGCGTCACTGGCGTACGGCCAGTTTCACCCTGTGCTGTCCCAGGTGGTCACCTGGCTGGTGCTGGGAGTTGCCGGCGAGGCTGCGCTGCCTTTTCCTTTCCCCTTGCTCGGCCTGGCGGTGGCCGCCGCGGCGGCGCTCGGGTTCGCGACGCTGGTGCGCGAGAAAGGTTCGCGCCCGTACGCGCTCTTTCTCGCGACCGATGCGCTCGCGTGGCTGTGCCTGGCGCCGTTCGGGATCTGGCACCCGCGCTACAGCCTGGAGGTCTGGCTGGCTCTCACGTTGATGGTGGGCGCGGCGCTTGCAGGCCGGTGGCGCGGGATTGCCGGGCTCGCCTCCGCGCAACTGTTGGTTGCGCTGGCGCTGACCCTGCTGGGGCGCGGTTTCTACAAGGCCGATCTCAACCGCCTGGACAGCGCCTCGTGCAGCGTCGTGCGCGACGCCGGCGCGCGGGATCTCATCGTCGCGCCCTACCCTCGGCTGGCCGAGCTCGTCGCGCGCACCTGTGCGCCGTCGGCCGCCATCGCCGCGGTCGACTCGATCCGCATCTTCCCCGACGCCGATGCGCAGCTTGCGCCGCTACGCCAGCGCCTGCCCGCGGCCAATCGCGTATTCCTGCTGACCATGAGCACCACGTCGTCGCTGGCCGAGACCCAGAATCGCGTCCGCGATCTGCTGCGCGGTCTTTGCGTGCGCACCGGAGCGACGCCCTTCGGCGCGACCCCGCACTATGCGCTCAAGCATTTCTGGAAGCCGGACGCCCCGCCCTACCGTTTCCAGCGCGAGATCTGGCAGGCGCGAGACTAAGTCGCCGCTCAAAGATAACTCTAGCAGGCGCGCGGCCGATCCATCCCGGCTGGCTGCGTCGCTCGTCGCTCACATACCGACGGGTATGCTCGCTCCTCGCTTCTTGCCATCCGGGCGCCTCGGCCGCGCTCTTTGCACAAGTTATCTTTTCGCGGCTCCTTAGCGGGACGCCCATCACCCAGGCGAAAACCAGCGCTCTCTCAGCCGATGGGCGACACCGGCGGCCCGGTTCCTCCAGCGCCGGACGATCCACGCCAGGTGACGGACAGTCGCGGGATGGTTGTGCCGTGTTCGATAAATCACCACGCCGTCGCGCTCGGCGAGGGTGAGCAGTCCCAGCACGTCGCCAAGCGGGATCATTCCGTCGGGCAGGAACGCGCTGTCGCCCTGGACCAGCAAGCCGTCGGACCTGACCGCGCGCACACGATGGACGACCAGGCGCCTGCTCGGGCGAAGGCGGCAGGCGATGATGTCGCCGGTGCCGGGCCGCCGGCCGGCCAGGGGCGAGATGGTGATCACGTCGCGGTCCTGCACCAGCGGGCCCATGCTGAACCCGCGCGCCCGGAAGCGCAGCGGGCGGCCCCGGGAAAGAACGGCGTCCAGCAACTCCTGCAATTGCTCCCCGGAGATCTCCAGGGCATTGCCGGCGGCGAAATGCGAATCGGGCGGCGCGCCGTCAGCCGGCAACCAGGATCTTCCTTCCCAGCAGTTCTTCCACCAGATTGGCGACGTCCAGCCGGGCGGTTTCCTCGGCGACGTCGAACTCGCGCGCCATCTCGCGGGCCACGTCATCAATGGTTCGGCTGCCGTCCAGCTTTTCCCAGATCGCCCTGCCCGTCTCGTTGAGCGTGTACAGCTCGTCCTCCAGATCGCCCACGCCGGACATCAGCGGAACGATGAGGAGCTCGCCTTCGATCAGCCGCGCGACCACGTCGTCCGAATGGCGGACCCGCACATCCGGGGCAAGCGATGGGCTCATGGCGCGCCCTCGGCTCGTGTCGTGGGCGAAAAACTCCGCGCCAGGTCGAGCAGCGCGGGCACGATCGCGCCGCTCTTGTCGAATCGCATCTCGTAGCAGGGGATCTCGTTCATCATGGTTTCAATCAGGTCCAGACTCTTCTCCCACCAGCCCACATCCACCACCGGCTTGATCATGCACGCCGCCAGCACGGTCGCAAGGCGCACGCGATCTGTGACCTTCACCAGGCGATTTTCCTCGGCCTTGCTCAGAAGAAAAATCGCGGCCAGGGGAGCCGAGGCCGCAGACACGCGCGGGATCTCGCCGTGGCTCCAGGTGCCGTGGACGCGGAAGCCATCGGGCCACCGGCGCACGATGTTGCGGTCGTCGCACAGGATCTCGGCGTACCCGTCGAGCATGCCCGCAGTGGTCGATTTGCCCGCCTCGGAATGACCGAGGAACAACAGGCCCGCGCCCTTGACGATGCCGGCGGAGGAGTGCAGGTAGCACGCGCGGCGGTCGGCCAGCACGCGCGCCAGCACGATCTGATCGGTGGGGAACGTGGTCAGGGAGTTCAGTCCACCTTGCACGAACCTGCCATCGGTGGGGCTCCAGATCGTGCCGCGGCTGTGCTCCCGGTCGAACTCAGCGAAGGCGAACAGCCGCGTATCGTCGGGATCCATCGCGATGCCCAGGTAGAACCACGCATCCGGCCTCTCGAACACTGCCCACGGTGTCTTCCGGTACACCTGGCGGCCGAGGTTGCGGCCTTGCAGATCAGGGAGGCCGAAGCGGTGGTGGATGAAGACGGTGTCGCTGCCGGGGCCGTCGACAGCGAATGCCTCGAACTTGGGCGCGAAAGTCTGCGACGTGATGGGCCGATCGGCATCAACCTGAATCGTGATTCCACCGATCTGGAACCAGCGACGGCCATTCCAGGGAGGTTGGGCTTTACTCATTCGCCAGAACTTGTTGTCGCGGCCAAGGTGAGATTTCGACCTACATGCGCGTAATAATCTCAGATGACGACGCAGGATATTGTAAATTATTGTGTCTAGCAGCTACGACGGTCATGGCGTTCAGCGTCAGCCTGGAATGGAGCCACAATTAGTGATCGAAAGCATCTCATACCGTGACTTCCACACGAAAGTGCAGGACGTGTGGTGCAGCAAGCGTCTGCCCGTCCATGGGATGATCGAGGTCACCCGACGCTGCCCGCTCGACTGCGTACACTGCTACAACAACCTCCCGCTGCGCGACGAGGAAAACGCCCGCCGGGAACTGAGCACTGCCGAGCACATCCGCATCATCGATGAAATCGTCGAGGCCGGCTGCCTGTGGCTCACCTATACGGGGGGCGAGATCTTCGCGCGCGGGGACTTTCTCGACATCTTCACCCACGCGAAGAAGAAGGGGCTGCTGGTCACTCTGTTTACCGGCGGCTCGCTCATCACCCCGCGCATCGCGGACCACCTGGCCGCCTGGCGCCCCTACGCGGTCGAGATCACGATCTACGGCAGCACCCGAGAAACCCACGAGAGTGTCACGCGCGTTCCGGGTTCCCATGACAAGTGCATGCGAGCGATCCGCCTGCTGTGCGACCGCAAGATCCCGCTCAGCCTCAAGACCATCGTTCTGACTGTCAACCAGCACGAGGTCGAACGGATGAGAGATCTGGTGGAGAAGGAACTCGGGCTGGTTTTCAGGCTCGATCCCATGGTCAACCCCCGTCTCGACCTGTCGCAGCGGCCGCTTCTCTTCCGGGTTTCCGCCAACACCGTAGTGGACCTGGAGATGCGCAACCCCAAGCAGGCGGCCGAGTGGAAGGATCTGGACAGGGAGTTCGGCGGCTGTTTCCCCGCGCTTCATCCCAAGCGCGAGATCTACTTCTGCAAGGCCGGCATCAACGCCTTTGCCATCGACGCGTACGGCGGCATGAACCTGTGCCTGTTTTCGCCTGGCGCAAAATACGATCTGCGCAGCGGGCGCTTCCTGACGGGCTGGGAAGGCGCTGTTCTGGCGGAGCGGCGCAGGAAGGTTTCGCGTGTGACGAAGTGCCTGGACTGTTCGATCCGGCACCTGTGCGGGGTCTGCCCGCCCAACGGCGAGCTGGAACATGGCGACCCGGAAGCTTCGCCCGCTTTCTACTGCGAGGTGGCCCACCTGCGGGCGCGTGCTCTGGACGTTTCGGTGCAGCCACATGGGGAGTGCCAGTACTGTCAGCAGATTGGTGGAGGAGATCTCAGTGCAAAACAGTGAAGACAGCAAGACAGCGACCACATCGACCAAGCCAGCGCGCAGGAAGCCCTATGCGCCGCCCAAGCTGACAAGCATCAAGCTCAGGCCGGAAGAGGCCGTTCTGGGCGCCTGCAAGACATCGACAACAGCCGGTCCATCGGCAGGCGCGTGCCGGCTCTGTGGCGTCGAGATTGCCACCTAGATGCGATCGTTTGCCCGAAGAGGAAGAATACCTATGAAACAAAGACACGGCCCGATTGGGCTTCTGGCTGTTGCGCTGCCCGCATTGGCGCTATTCATTGCGCCGAAACCGGCTCTAGCGGCGACTTGCAACAGCGGTGGAACGGGCAACTGGAGTACCATCACTTGGTCGTGTGGTCATGTGCCTGCTGTTGGCGACATCGTCACCATTGTCAGTCCCAACACGGTGACGGTCGATGTGGCCACGGCAAATCTAGGCAGCCTCAGTGTGGCTTCTGGCGCCACACTGACCATCACCACATTCAATGTGTCATCGTCTGGCGCTATATCCGTGAGCGGGACCATCAATCAAGCCACGGGAACGATAACTGGCGCCAGCATCGCCGTAAATTCGGCTGGCACACTCAGCCGGACAGGCACGGGAACAATCACTGGCACACTCACCTTCGCTAGCAAGGGCACATACACTCACGCCCAGGACGGTGGAACGATTCCAACCGCAACGTGGGATCCAAATTCAATGGTTCAGGTCACTGGCGTGACAGCGACGACTCCTGGCGGCCTGGGACAAGCCTTCGGAAACTTCACGTGGGCCAGTGCTCAAACCGCGAGGATCGACCTGGCGGGAGCGCTCACGACGATCAATGGCACCTTCACGGTGTCCTCGACTTCCAATTCCAGCGCCTGTCCTGGCACCCACAGCCTCGTGCTGGCCGACCGCGCCTCGGGGACCACCACTATCAACATCGGCGGTGACTTCAACGTTACGGGTACATCGAGCATCAATCTGAACATAGGCAATGGCACAGCCAGTGGCACTACTGTTCTCAATCTCGGAGGCAACTTCAATTTCACGGGGTTGTACTTTGCTTCCCAGAACTCGGCAGGCGGAGCGACACCCTCGACCGTCAATTTCACTGGGTCTGGCAAGACCTTCTCGGAGTCTGCAACTGGTTGGCTCGAGTTCACATGTGGCATCGCGGTGCAGAGCAACGTGAGCTTTGTCGTGGCGAATGGCGCCTCCCTGACGCTCAGCAGCGCATTCCCTCTGCCCATGGCGGCAACAACAGATATAAATTCACTCACCGTGGCCAGCGGCGGCACGCTCAACACGGGCACCAACATCGTATCCATGCAGGGTCCCTTCACGCTGGCCTCCGGCGGAACTCTCGGCATCGGTTCGGCAACCGGAATCCCGGGCAACATCACGACCACCGGGACAAGTAGCTTCGACCCTGGTGCCACTTACGTCTACAATGGGACCGCCGCTCAAACTACGGGGACCGGCCTACCTACCACCATCACTGGTGCCCTGCAGATCAACAATTCGACTGGGGTGACACTGACGAGCAGCGAGACCGTGAGCGGCACCCTGACGCTCACATCAGGCGCCCTTGCCGTGGCCGCAAACACGCTGACCGCGAGCGGGACCGTGAACTGCAACGGCGGGACGATCACGAGTACGGGCGGACTCGTCAGCTACACCGGGGCCGCGCTGCAGAACGTGTGTCCCGGGACCTACGCGGGCCTGACATTCACCAACACCAAGACTCTCAACGGTGCGATCACCATCGCAGGAGCCTTTACACCGGGAGCCGCGACCGGAAACGTCGTGACCGGCAGCACGGTGACCTTCAGCCAAGCGGCAGTGGGTCAGACCGTTCCTGCCTTCAACTACAACAACCTGACGTTCAGCGGAGGCACCAAGACCCTGATCAATGGGGGCACCATCGGTATCGCGGGAACCTTCACGCCAGGAGGCATCGCCACCACGGTCACCGGCAGCACGGTCAGCTTCAACGGCAGCGGACAGACGATCCCTGCGTTCACGTTCAACAACCTGCAAACAGCGGGCAGCGGCACCACGGCCTTGGGCGGGAATGTCACGGCAAACGGTACCATCACCGTGAACGCTGGGACGACCCTCAGCCAATCTGGCAGCTACACCCTGACCTCGACCGGCCGTATGACGGTCAATGGCGCCTTCACCAGCACCAGCTCGGGAACTATCACCCTCACCGCCGGTCTCACCAACAACGGTACGTTCAAGGTGGACGGCGGGGGCACGGGCTGCGGCAGTGCCTCGAAAGAGACGATCACCTCGGGCGCTGCGCAGACCTGGACGGGAAGTGGATCCTTCCAGCTAACGGACGTTGCGCTGAATAACCAGAACAACCAGACCGGCGGCGCCATCACCGCCTTCAATTCCACCCAGACCGGCAGCTCGAATTTCAACACCACGACCGGTGCCACCTGCGCCAGCGACCCGACGGCGGTGCGCCTGGTCAGCTTCACGGCGACGGTTCACGGCAGCCGGGTTCTGCTGAAATGGCAGACGGCCATGGAAACCAACAACATCGGCTTCCGGCTATACCGCGAGGCCGGCGATGCCTCGTCCCCGGTCACGCCCCATTTGATCTCGGGCTCGGCCCTGATGGCGGGTCTGCGCGCCACCGTGTCCGGCGGCCGGTCCTATGTCTGGTGGGATGACTTGCCTGCCGGCGCCGATGCCCGCACCACGCGCTACTGGCTAGCGGACGTAGATCTGCGCGGTGGGCAGACCTTCCACGGGCCCGTCGTTCCCCAGCCGTCGAATGACCCTCCACCCGAGGTGCGTAATGCGCCCCACATGCAACAACTTGCTGGACTGACCGGATCGGGCGCCTCGCCGGGATCCAGTGTGCAGGGCGGGCCAGCGGGACGGGTCTTTCGCGGCCTGGCGCCGACCACGCCGACCGCGACCGCAGTGCAATGGACGCTGGCTTCCAGCCGAGCACTCAAGATCGGAATCTCGCAGGCCGGCTGGTATCAGGTGACCGGGCAGGACCTGATTGACCATGGTTTGGGCACTGCCGATCCGACCCGGCTCCAGCTTTTCACCGACGGCCAGCAGATTCCGTTGGTCATCAGAGGCCTGGCGCGCAGCCGCGGCCTGGTTCCGCAAAGCACCGCCGAGTTCTACGCCACCGGAATCGACAGCCAGTGGACCGGCGAGCGAAGCTACTGGCTGGCGGCCGGGACCAGCGCCGGCAAACGGGTCGGCAAGGTCAGCGCAGAGGCCAGCGATGCTGCGCCCGCCAGCTTCGCCTTCACTGTCGCGTCCGCGCCGAAAGTGATCTACTTCCCGGCGCTGATGAACGGCAACCCGGACAAGTATTTTGGGCCGATCGTGTCCACCGACGCGACGGCGCCGACCACGCTCGCACTCGACGTGATCAACCCGGATGCGGCCCCGGCGGGCCAGGCGGCGCTGGACGTGGCGGTGCAGGGCGTGATGGATGGCGCCCACGTTGTGGCCGTCCTGCTCAACGGCACCCAGGTGGGCCAGGTCCAGTTCGACAGCCAGGAGCTTGGCACCGCGCACCTGCTGCTCGACCAGTCGACTTCGCTGATCGAAGGGTCCAACCAGATCTCTCTGTGGGCCGAGGGTGGCGATTTGGATCTCAGCCTGGTGGCGTCGGTCGGGTTGACCTACTGGCGCAAGTACGTTGCGGACGGCGACACCCTGTCCATGACCGCACCGGGTGACAGCCGGCTGGTGGTCAGCGGCTTCAACTCGCCGAACATCCGCGTGATGGACGTGACCGACACGGAAAACCCGTACGAGCTTTCCGCGGCGGTGCAGAGCGATGGAACTTCGGGCTATTCCGTGACGACCAACGTGGCCGGCGCGGGCGTGCACAATCTGCTGGCCTTCAGTGACGGGGCGATCGCGTCGCCGGACAGTTTGGAGACCAACAGCCCGTCAAGCTGGCACTCGGCTGACAAGGCGGCCAATCTGGTGGTGCTGACCAACGCTGCCGTGACAGGTGCACTGCAACCGCTGGTCAAGCTGCGCCAGGGACAGGGCTACGTGGTCGCAGTTGTCGACGTGGAAGACGTGTACGACGAGTTCAGCTTTGGCAACAAGACACCGCAGGCACTGCGCGACTTCCTGGCTTTGGCATCGTCGACCTGGCGCAAGCGGCCGGGCTTCGTGCTGCTGGCCGGCTCGGCCAGCGCTGACCCGCGCAACTTCCTCGGCTACGGGGATTTCGACCTGGTTCCGACGGAATTCGTCGAGGCGACGTACAGCGACGCCCCGTCGGATGATTGGTTGGTCGACTTCAACAACGATGGGCTGCCCGAACTGGCCATCGGCCGCCTGCCCGTGCGCGATTCCACCCAGGCCGCGGCAGTGGTGCAGAAGCTGGTGGGATACGCTGGCACGGCTGGCGCTGTCTGGCGAAGGACGGCCGTGCTGGTGTCCGACACCGCCACCAGCGACTTCGACTTCCCGGCCTCCAGCACCGCCGTGGCCGCGCAGATCCCGACCAGCATGTTTCTCACGCAGATATTCCGCGGCGATTTTGCCGACGATACGGCGGCGCACGCGGCGGTGGTGGGTGCGTTCGACCAGGGCGCGCTGCTGGTCAACTACATGGGCCACTCGTCGGAAACCGCCTGGGACGGCAATCTGCTGAGCATGGACGACGTTCCCCTGCTGACCAACGGGGCGAAGCTGCCCTTCGTGTCCAGCATGACCTGCTGGACCGGCTGGTTTGCCGACCCCTATGGCGAAACCCTGGGCGAATCGCTGCTCAAGACCCCGCAGGGCGGGGCCATCGCGGTATGGGCCGGCTCAGGCCTGACCGAGCCGGCCGGGCAACAGACCATGGACACGGCCTTCGTGCAGCTACTGTTCGCGGCGAAGAAACCGACCATCGGGCAGGCAGTCGCCGCGGCCAAGGCCGCGACCAGCGACCTCGACGTCCGCCGCACCTGGATCTTGCTCGGCGATCCCACCACCAAACTCCAATAGATCGCAGCCGGGGCCGAGCGCATAAGAAGGCCACCCTGGTTCTTTTCACAAGTATCCGGAACACAGCTGCCAGGAGGACTGAAATGAATTTCCCGACGATATGCGCGCGCTGGGCGGCTGTGCGGGCACCGGGCCGAGGAGGATTCTGATGCGACCGCAACTCCGGTGTGTCGGGCTGCTGGCGCTGCTGGGAATGGCTCTCTTGCTTTGCCCAAGACCAGCGCTGGCGGCGGCTTGTAGCAGTAGTGGGTCAGGCAACTGGAGCACCATCACTTGGTCGTGCGGTCATGTGCCAGTCGCCGGCGATGACGTTACCATTGCCAACACCGTGACGCTCGATGTCGCCACGCCGAACTTGGCAAGCCTGACCGTCAACGCTGGTGGCGTGCTCGACCTGGGAAGCGCGAATGGTGCTGGAACCCTTCTGGTGAAGGGAGATCTGGTGAACGGCGGAACCATACAGAACTCCGCAGGCGAAACCCAGGTGAACTCGATCGCAGTTGGCGGGAGATGGGTGAATAACGCGACTTTCACGGCCGGCACGGGCAGCGCGGTCACTCCGCGCATCGATGTCACGCTGAGCGGCACCTCGATAGGCGGAACGGCCGCGACGTCCTTTAACAACCTGACTCTTTCGGCAGCCAGCCCCGTGACCGCAACCGCGAACGTGACGGTTAACGGCGCCATCACCTGCGCCAGCACCATCAGCGCGGTCGGAACAACCTTTACCTACAACCAGGCGGCCGCCGGCCAGAATGTGTGTGCTGGAAACTACGGCAGCCTCACGTTCAGCGCCTACGCCAAGACCCTGCCATCGACCGGCGTCGTCGGCATCGCTGCAACCTTCACGCCCGGAACCGCGAACACCGTTCTAGCCACCGGCACCATCAGCTTCAACGGGACGGCCGCGCAGAACATTCCTGCGATCACTTACAACAATCTGGATATCTCCAGTACCAGCACCGCGACCCTGGCGGCCGGCACCACGACAGTGAGCGGAACCCTGTCGCTGACATCGGGCACTCTTGCCGTGGGCGCGAGAACGCTGAACGCGAACGGTCCGCTGACGCTGACTGCAGGCACTTTTTCCGTGACCACGGGCTCGGTAACCGCGGCCGGTCCCCTGACGCTGACCGCGGGCACCCTTTCCGTGACCACGGGCTCGGTAACCGCGAATGGGACCGTCACCTGTGGCAGCACCACCATCACGAGCGGCAATGGCGGAACCGTCAGCTACAACGGGCCCGTGGGCCAGAACCAGAACGTATGCGCCGGAAACTACGGCAACCTGACGCTAGGCAACTCCGACCACACCCTGGCAGCGACGGGCACGATTGGCATCGCGGGAACCTTCACACCCGGGAGCGGGACCACCACCGTGACCGGCAGCACGGTCAACTTCAACAGGACGTCAGCGCAGAACATCCCTGCGTTCACCTTCAACAACCTGACAGTTTCTGGCGGCGGCACCTCGACCATGCAAGGAAACGTGACAGCGAACGGCACCCTGACGCTGAGTGGGGGTACCCTGGCCACGGGTGGAAACGTGCTCACCGCGAATGGTCCCCTGACGCTGACCGCGGGTACGCTTTCCGTGGGCACGGGCTCGGTAACTGCGGCCGGGACTGTCACCTGTGGCAGCACCATCACCAGTGGCGCGACCGGAACCGTGAGCTACACGGCGCTTGGCGACCAGACCGTGTGCGGCGGTACCTACGGCATTCTGAACACCAGCGGTAGCGGGACCAAGAGCTTGGCGGGGAACGTGACTACAACCGGTGCTGTCAACGTGGGCGGTGGGACGACGCTCGATCAGGGGTCCACCACCAACACCCTGAGTTCGGGCGGCTTGATGACGGTCGCAAGCGGAGGTGCCTTTACCAACACTGGCACGGGCACCCTCACCCTTAACGGTGGCCTCACCAACAACGGAACTTTCCTGGTGGGGGGCAACGGCGGGACATGCGGCGGCACCACGCGCGCGACGATCACCTCGGTGGCTGTGCAGACCTGGACCGGAACTGGATCCTTTCAACTCGTAAACGTCACGCTGAAGAACCAAAACAACCAGGTCGGCGGCACTATCACCGCCTTCAACGCCACGAGTACCGGTGGTGATACCGGGTTCACTTTAAATGCTACCTGTACGGGCGCGCCCTCTCCCACAGCGGTCCGCCTGGTCAGCTTCACGGCAACAGTTCACGGCAGCCGGGTTCTGCTGAAATGGCAGACGGCCATGGAAACCAACAACATCGGCTTCCGGCTATACCGCGAGGCCGGCGATGCCTCGTCCCCGGTCACGCCCCATTTGATCTCGGGCTCGGCCCTGATGGCGGGTCTGCGCGCCACCGTGTCCGGCGGCCGGTCCTATGTCTGGTGGGATGACTTGCCTGCCGGCGCCGATGCCCGCACCACGCGCTACTGGCTGGCGGACGTAGATCTGCGCGGTGGGCAGACCTTCCACGGGCCCGTCGTTCCCCAGCCGTCGAATGACCCTCCACCCGAGGTGCGTAATGCGCCCCACATGCAACAACTTGCTGGACTGACCGGATCGGGCGCCTCGCCGGGATCCAGTGTGCAGGGCGGGCCAGCGGGACGGGTTCTTCGCGGCCTGGCGCCGACCACGCTGACCGCGACCGCAGTGCAATGGACGCTGGCTTCCAGCCGAGCACTCAAGATCGGAATCTCGCAGGCCGGCTGGTATCAGGTGACCGGGCAGAACCTGATTGACCATGGTTTGGGCAATGTCGATCCGACCCGGCTCCAACTTTTCGCCGACGGCCAGCAGATTCCGTTGGTCATCAGAGGCCTGGCGCGCAGCCGCAGTTTGGTTCCGCAAAGCACCGTCGAGTTCTACGCCACCGGGATCGACAGCCAGTGGACCGGCGAGCGAAGCTACTGGCTGGCGGCCGGGACCAGCGCCGGCAAACGGGTCGGCAAGGTCAGCGCAGAGGCCAGCGATGCCGCGCCCGCCAGCTTCGCCTTCACTGTCGCGTCCGCGCCGAAAGTGATCTACTTCCCGGCGCTGATGAACGGCAACCCGGACAACAAGTATTTTGGGCCGATCGTGTCCACCGACGCGACGGCGCCGACCACGCTCGCACTCGACGTGATCAACCCGGATGCGGCCCCGGCGGGCCAGGCGGCGCTGGACGTGGCGGTGCAGGGCGTGATGGATGGCGCCCACGTTGTGGCCGTCCTGCTCAACGGCACCCAGGTGGGCCAGGTCCAGTTCGACAGCCAGGAGCTTGGCACCGCGCACCTGCTGCTCGACCAGTCGACTTCGCTGATCGAAGGGTCCAACCAGATCTCTCTGTGGGCCGAGGGTGGCGATTTGGATCTCAGCCTGGTGGCATCGGTCGGATTGACCTACTGGCGCAAGTACGTTGCAGACGGCGACACCCTGTCCATGACCGCACCGGGTGACAGCCGGCTGGTGGTCAGCGGCTTCAAGTCGCCGAACATCCGCGTGATGGACGTGACCGACACGGAAAACCCGTACGAGCTTTCCGCAGCGGTGCAGAGCGATGGAACTTCGGGCTATTCCGTGGCAATCAACGTGGCCGGCGCGGGTGTGCGCAATCTGCTGGCCTTCAGTGACGGGGCGATCGCGTCGCCGGACAGCCTGGAGACCAACAGCCCGTCAAGCTGGCACTCGGCTGACAAGGCGGCGAATCTGGTGGTGCTGACCAACGCTGCCGTGGCGGGCGCGCTCGCTCCACTGGTTCAGCTTCGCCAGGGGCAGGGATACGTGGTCGCAGTTGTCGACGTGGAAGACGTGTACGACGAGTTCAGCTTTGGCAACAAGACACCGCAGGCGCTGCGCGACTTCCTGGCTTTGGCATCGTCGACCTGGCGCAAACGGCCCGGCTTCGTGCTGCTGGCCGGCTCCGCCAGCGCTGACCCGCGCAATTTCCTCGGCTACGGGGATTTCGATCTGGTGCCGACGGAATTCGTCGACGCTACGTACAACTATGCCGCGTCGGATGACTGGTTGGTCGACTTCAACAACGATGGACTGCCCGATCTGGCCATCGGCCGCCTGCCGGTGCGCGATTCCACCCAGGCCGCGGCAGTGGTGCAGAAGCTGGTGGGATACGCCGGCACGGCTGGCGCTGACTGGCGAAGGACGGCTGTGCTGGTGTCTGACACCGCCACCAGCGACTTCGACTTCCCGGCCGCCAGCACCGCCGTGGCCGCGCAGATCCCGACCAGCATGTTTCTCACGCAGATATTCCGCGGCGATTTTGCCGACGATACGGCGGCGCACGCGGCGGTGGTGGGTGCGTTCGACCAGGGCGCGCTGCTGGTGAACTACATGGGCCACTCGTCGGAAACCGCCTGGGACGGCAATCTGCTGAGCATGGACGACGTTCCCCTGCTGACCAACGGGGCGAAGCTGCCCTTCGTGTCCAGCATGACCTGCTGGACCGGCTGGTTTGCCGACCCCTATGGCGAAACCCTGGGCGAATCGTTGCTCAAGACGCCGCAGGGCGGGGCCATCGCGGTATGGGCCTCGTCGGGTATGACCGAGTCGGCCGGGCAACAGACCATGGACGCGGCCTTCATGCAGCTACTGTTCGCGGCGAAGAAGCCGACCATCGGGCAGGCAGTCGCCGCGGCCAAGGCCGCGACCAGCGACCTCGACGTCCGCCGCACCTGGATCCTGCTCGGCGATCCCACGACGAGACTCCAGTAGCCAGCGGTACAGGCCACAACGCAAAAATCCCAAGAGCCTCAACGATGGCCTGGCCATCAACGAGGCTCTCGGGACGTCTGTTCCCGGTCTGAACTACTGGCTGGGCAAACTTTCGCAGGTGCCTGATTGCCCGCAGTATTGCCCCTCATTGCAACCGTACAACCTCTGATTCGACCCTGCACAGTCGGGATCGAAGGCGCCGCACAGACAGTCGCAGCCGTCGCCAGCGTTGTAGTAAGTCGGGTCGCAGATCCATCCCGCGGGCGGCGTCGAGGGCGGCGCGGGGTCGGGCATCGAAGGCGTCATCATGGTCTGGCAGACACCGGCCTGACCGGACTGAACGCAGGCTTGCCCGTTGCTGCAGTTGTACAGTGCCTGACCGGGAAGGGCGCAATCCGGATCCCAGGAACCGTCGCCACAATCACAGCCGTCACCCGCTCCGTAGAAGCTCGGGTCGGCAATCCAGTCCGAAGGAGGCGGGGTCTTTCCGATGGTGAAGCTCTGCACTGTCGATGCCCCCCCCGCATCGGTGATCGTCGCCTGGATCTGCATCTCCTCCACGAAGTTGAGCGGCGCAGTCCACACCACCTGCTCACTGCCAGCGCCCAAGTCGACCGGCGTCCCGAAGGTGCCCCGCGGGGCGCTCCACGCGAAAGTCATGGCCGTGCTTTGCGGATCGGTCGCCACCACCGACAGGGTTACCGTCTGGCCGGCCACCACCGACTGGGCGGACTGGCTGGAACTCACGATCTGCGGCGGCGAGATGACCGGCGGTGCCGGGGCGGCGGTGATGGTCAGCGAGCCTGCGCCGGTGCCGCCGCGGCCGTCGGACACGGTCACCGTGAATGTGCAGGTACCGAGCGCGGGCAAGGTGTTGCCCAAGGTGAAGGTCGGGCTCTTGACGTTCGACGCGCTGAACGTCCCGACACAGCCACTGTCCGTGGACCAGGAATAGGTCAGCGGGTCGCCGTCAGCGTCGGTTGCCGTGCAGTCCAGCGCCGTCGTGCCACCAACGTCGATGCGACCTTGCGTCGAGGTCACGCCGCTCACCACGGGCCAGTTGTTGAGAGTGACCGCGATGGTCGCGGTGCTGCCGGCATCAGTCTGCGTGCAGACCGTGATGTCAACGGACATGGTCGTCTGTGCTCCCTGATTGTTCTGGACCTGAACCGTGATCCGGTAGATCCCGTCCGTCCCTGGCGCGGTCCAGTTGGTCGAGGATGTGTTTGCCGAGTCGAACGTCCCGCTGGGTGAGGTCCACAGGTACGAGAGCGTATTGTTTGCATTCGGATCATGGGCGCTTACTGACAAGGCGACTGTCGCTCCGTCGCTGACGGTTACCGACGACGCGATCAGGGCATCGATCACCGGCGACGCACCATCGGTCGCGGGCGGCGCATTCGTCTGCTGGCCGCCGATCGATACCGACGCCGTCTGGCCGGAGGTGATCGTAACCCCGGTGGCCACGCCGCTGTAGATCACTGTGCCGGAAGCGTCGAGGACGGAGAGCGTGAACGTGCGATTCGTTCCTGCCGGGATGTCGTTGAGGTTGGCGACCCACTGGTTCCCGACCTCGGTTAGTGGAACTACGATAGGATCCGTTATTCCATCCCCGGTGATGGTGACCGTGACCGTGTAGTTGCCGTCTGCTGGGAGTTGCACATACGTCCTCACTCGCGCCCCGCCAAATGCCGGGGCGTTCGTGCGTTCCGAGCAGCCGGACGACGACAGCGTGAATAGCGCAGCTCCAACAACAAGAGAGAGCAACCACGCCAGGTTCTTCATGACATTCCTCCTCGAATCGGTTTTCTTGGATCTCAGCATCACGCCAAACAGGAGATGCAACCCCAGGGCCAGTGGAAAAGCCGGACGATCACGCCTGGGTGCCGGAAGAAAGGACGGCGGCCCGTCAGCAGCTAGATGGGAGGGACGCCGAAAAGACGACGATTGATGGCGATAGCGTTGGAGCGGTCGACGTCGACCAAGACCACGTCTACGACCACCACCGATCGCTCCTATTCGATGCGCGCCTCCATTTTGGAAATCCACCCCTTCGCCGCGCCGGCCGGAACGCTGTAGGTAGGTGTCGTCTGTCGGGGTGCCGACGCGCGATTTGCCGCGGCTGCGTCCGGTGACCGACGGTCCGGGCGGACAACCGGCGGCGCAACGCCATTTTGCGGGTGGCCCTGCGCTTGCTTTGTCCCGACACAGGTTGACCGCCTCCCGAGCCCTCCTCTTCCCGAGCCGCGTTTGGGTTTCTCCTTTCCACGAACGCGTCACGGGAAGAGGCCGGGTAGGGCAACCCAAATCCCAGGAGGGACACCATGCAGTCTGAACGTTGCGATTTCCGGTTGGACGAGGTTCCCGCAGGCGCCGATGACCACGATGTTTTCGATGACGGCGACGAGATGCAACTTCTTGCGAGCGAGCCGGCCGCGGCCGAGCCCGAATCCCTGCGCTTCTGCCGCTTCGGATTCGATGCCAGCGCTCTGGACGCCGCCGAACCGGGCACCTCGCGCGGCCGCGTGCTAGTGGTCGACGACGATGGCGCTTTCGCGCAGACCTGCGCGCGCATGCTGGATGCCTCTGGCTATGCGGTCCGCGTCGCCAACGATGGCTGGTCGGCGGCCAGGCTGGCCGCCGAGCAACACTTCGACGCCATGGTGACCGACATCAATCTGCCCGACCAGAATGGCATCCAGGTCCTGCAGGAGATCCGCAGGACCGACAAGGACATGCCGGTCATCCTGGTCACGGGCTGCCCCGATCTGGACACCGCGCGCGCGGCGGTAGAGTGGGGCGCGATCAGCTACCTGCTCAAGCCGGTGTCGGCCGCGCAGCTCGATCGCGAGCTCGACCGCGCCTTGCACAGACGACGGACCAGCAGCCGGATGCACATCGTGGAGGACCAGGAGAAGGCGCAGGAGAGCGCCAGCGAACGGTTCTCGCGGGCACTGGGCTGCCTGTGGATGGCCTTCCAACCCATCGTCTCGTGGTCGCAAAAAAGCATCGTGGGGTACGAGGCGCTGGTCCGGACCAACGAGCCCTCTCTGTCCACTCCGCTCGACCTACTGAAGACTGCGGAAGATCTCAAGCAGATCGGCCTGCTCGGACAGCGCATCCGCCGTCACGTGGCGTCGGTCATGAGCGCGTGTGCCCACCCATCGCCCATGTTCGTCAACCTGCACGCCCTGGAACTCCTCGACGAGAGTCTCTTCGATCCCGCGGCTCCGCTGGCGGCGTTCGCCAAGCAGATCCACTTCGAGATCACCCAGCAAATCGCCGTGCACGACACCCGAGACTTCTTGGCCCGGACCAGGCGGCTGCGTTCGCTCGGCTACAAGATCGCGGTCTGCGACGTGGCCGGGGGCTCCTCGGGCCTGGGCCGTCTGGCGGTGCTGGAGCCCGACGTGGTCAAGCTCGAGATGTCACTGTTCCGCCAGATCGAGAACGTCGCGGTCAGGCGGAAGCTGATGCGCACGGTGGTGAATTTCTGCCAGGAAATGAACCTGCCGCTCATCGCCGAGGGCGTGGAAACCGAGGCTGAACGCGATAGCTTCGCGGCCAACGGCGGGGATCTGATGCAGGGCTATCTGTTTGCCCGGCCCGATTTTCCGCTGCCGGAACCACGCTTCTAGGGGCCACGCCGTGCTGCTCGATTCGAAACGGCCTGTGCCTGCTTCCGGGAGCGGCGTTCTGGGAGATGCCGCCAGCAGCCAACGCAGCCGCATCCTATCTGCGGCGGCCAGCCTGCGACTGGTCGGCTCGGTGATGTTCCTGGTCGTTTCCATCGTCCTGTGGAAGGGCTCGGGCGACGCCGAGTGGGGCCGACAAGTCCCCCTCTTAATCGCCTACGGCACCCTGGCCTCGATCACCTTCGCGACACAGGGGCGCACCGTGATGCTGCGGCTGGCGTGGATCCAGCCTGTGCTCGACGTGGGCTTCGTCTATGCCGTGTTGCGGACCGCGCTGCTGGTCGGCAGCATGGGCGCCCAAACTATCGCCGGTCTCAGTGTGGGCGTCTTCGTGCTGCCCATCGCCGTGGGCGGGCTCGCCTTTCGCACCCGCTGCCTGGTGCTGGTGACGCTGCTGGCAACCCTGTGCGAGCTGTCGCTCATGCAGCAGGCCGATCTGAACGCGCTGCCCATGCTCACTGCGGTTGCGGTGCTGCTGCTCGCCGCGGCCAGCAGCAAGCTGGCGCGCGAGACCGCCGAGGCCGAGGTCACCCGGCGCATGCTGGCCGAGACACGTGACCAGTGCGAAAAGCTGGGCAACCTTCAGCAGGAGAAGGACAGCCTGGTGCGAGTCATCGTGCACGACATGCGCTCCCCGGTGGGCACCACCATGCTCTCGCTGGAGTATTTGGACCTGGAGATGAGACGCCATCCGGTCAGCAAGCCCTGGCTGGAAGCGGTCGAGGAGGCCCTGGCCGGCTCCGGTGACGTGTCCGAGATGATTGCGCAGATCCTGGACACCACGACGCTGGAAAACGGCCGCATCAACCTCAATCTCGCGAACCTCGAAGCGCGGGATCTCTTGGAGAAAGCCCGTGACAGCACCGCCACACACGCGCGCAGCAAGTCCATCAGGATCGAACTGGACGCGGAGGATTCGCTGCCGGTCGCGGCGGATGCGCGCCTCTTCCTCCGGCTCCTGCAAAGCCTGATCACCGCTTCCATTCGCCGCACGCCCAACGGAGGCCGCATCCTGCTAGAAGCCACCCGGCGCGCCGACGAGGCGTGGCTCGCGGTCCACTGCACGGCGGCCAAGATCCCGCCCGAGCAGCGCGAAACCACCTTCGACAAGTTCCAGCCCGGGGATCACGGCACGCGCCGCCTGTCAGGCTGGGGCCAGGGTCTGTATTTCTGCCGGATGGCCGCCCATGCGCACGGGGGCAGCCTGGCCGTGGAAACTTGCGAGGGCTGGCCCTCATCCTTCGTCATCCACATGCCCATGGCTCAAGCCCAAGGCCAAATCAGCGCCGCTGGCGACAAGGCCACGCAGGATTCCCCCGACCCCGCGATAGCCGCGTGAAGGTCGCCGATATCGCCGATCGCGTGGGGCGACCGCAGATCGCCCCACGAGGCGGTGCGTTTCGACTCGCCGACCCGTCGACCGAGTCACCGCCTGTGCGACGTCCGTTCCGCCTCCAACCGTCGCAAGCGCAGGTGCGTCTTGATGCGCGCAAGCACCTCCTCCTCGACGAACGGCTTGGGGACGAAATCCGCCCCACCGGCGCGGAAACACTCGACCTTGTCTTCGCTGCCCTGCACCCCGCTGATGAAGATGATGGGAATGTCGCGCAGCCGCTCGTTCTGCTTGAAACACCGGCACACCTCAACCCCGGACATCTCGGGCATGCGCATGTCCAGCAGGACGAGATCGGGCGGGTCCGCCTCCGCCGCCTTGATGGCCAGCCTGCCGCTGGTGACCGGCCGGGGCACCAGGCCGCCGCGCTTGAGGACCGCGGTCAGAAGCCGCAGGTTGTCGACGGAATCGTCCACCATGAGAATCTTACTGCCTTGCACGTCGTCTTCCATCTCGTTCCTCTCGATCAGATCAGAAACTCCTGCATCCCGCCGTAGTCGAAGCGATCCGCCATGCGCCGAAGCGCGGCAGCCGCATCTGGTTGCGTGCGCGCGATGATTTCGACGATCGCCACGATCTCGTCGTAGTTCGCGGCGACTGCGGCTGCGCCAAGCCTTGCCAGAACGTCCTGGGGAAGCGCCCGCAGCGCGTCCCGGTCGAGCGGTTGCTGCTCGATCTCGTCCTCGATCGCAGGCCAGTCGGTGCCGGAAGTGCAGACGCCCCCGTCCAGCACTGCCCGGATCTTCCGCGTCAGATCGGCCTCACTGAACGGTTTGGCGATGAAGTGCGTATCCGCATCCAGCACGCCGTGCTGAACGATCGCATCGTCGGTGTAACCCGACATATAGAGGATCTTGAGGGTCGGTCTCGTCGTCGCCAGCCGCTCGGCCAGCCGCTTTCCGCTCATCCGCGGCATCACCACGTCGGTCAGAAGCAGATCGATCTTGCCCGCGTGCCGTTCGCAGGTGATAAGCGCCTGCTCCCCGTCGGCGGCGGACAGCACCGTGTAGCCGGCGGTTTCCAGCAGCCTTGTCGCCAGCCGGCGCAGGGCCTCCTCGTCCTCGACCACCAGGATGGTTTCGTCCCCTTTCGCCCGACGGGGGATTGTCCGTGGCCTGGCGCGGGTCGCGGCCGGGGCCGAAAGGTCGCGCCGCAGATAGACCTCGAAGGTCGTCCCCCTGCCGACCTCGCTGCGGACGAAGATGCTGCCGCCGCTCTGCTTGACGATGCCGTAGGCGGTTGACAGCCCGAGGCCGCTGCCCTTTCCTTGTTCCTTGGTGGTGAAGAACGGCTCGAACAGCCGCGCCATGGTCTGGCCGTCCATGCCGATCCCGGAATCGGTGATTGCGACCACGACGTGGTGCCCTGGCTCTATTCCCTCGTGCCTTGCCGCGTGCTCCGCGTCCAGTTCCAGGTTGCCGGTTACGATGGTGAGCGTGCCCCCCTTGGGCATGGCGTCGCGCGCGTTGACCGCCAGGTTCATGATCACCTGGCCGATCTGGCCCGGGTCGGCCTTGACCAGGCCCAAATTGGGCGCCAGGACCAGTACCAGATCGACGTCCTCGCCAATGATCCGGCGCAACATCTTCTCCATGTCGGCGATGGTCTGGTTGAGGTTGATCTGCTCGGGCTGCAAGACCTGCTTGCGACCGAACGCGAGCAACTGGCGCGTGAGCCCGGCCGCACGCTCGCTCGCCTTCGCCACCTGCCCGAGATCGCTGGCCAGCGGATCGTCCTCGCGCAGCCTGCCCAGGCAAAGCTGGGTGAAGCCCTGGATGACGTTCAAGCAATTGTTGAAGTCGTGCGCCACGCCGCCGGCCAGCCGCCCGATGCTCTCCATCTTCTGCGACTGGAGGAACTGCGCCTCCAGGTCGAGATCGTGGGTGATGTCCCGGTTGACCGCGACGTAGCTGGTGACCACCCCGGCCGCATCGCGCACCGGCGAAATGGTCGACTCCTCCGTGTAGAGAGTGCCGTCTTTCTTCTTGTTGACCATCCTCCCGCGCCAGGTCTTGCCGGCCGTGATGGTCTCCCAGAGCCCGCGATAGAAGGCCTGATCCTGTACGCCGCTCTTGACCAGGCTCGGGTTGCGGCCGATGGCCTCGGCGCGCGTGTAGCCGGTCACGGACTCGAAGGCCGGATTGACGTACTGGATCGCGCCGTGGATGTCCGTGACCAGCACCATCTCGGCGGCCTGCTCGATGGCCATGGTCAGCCGCTCGCGCTCGGTCTCGGCCCGCTTCTGGTCCTCCAGCGCGCCGAGCAGCGCCAGGCGGGAGCGCTCGGCATGGTCGAGGCTGCGACGAAGCTCGACCTCCACTTGTTGGCGCTCGGCAATCTCGGTCTCCAGGTGATCGTTGGTCCGGCGGAGGGAAACGACCTTCTGCTCGATCTCGGCCTTCGCGCGCTTCAGGTCCAGATGGGTCCTGACCCGAGTCAGGATCTCCTCGCTGCGGAACGGCTTGTACAGATAGTCCACGGCGCCCGCCTGCAGGCCCGCCACCCATTCCTCGACCTCGGTGAACCCACTCATCAGGATGATGGGAATGTTCCGCGAATCCTCGCTGGCCTTGAGCCGCCGGCACACCTCGATCCCGTCTATCCCCTTCATCCGCACGTCGAGAAGGATCAGGTCGGGCGGGCTGGCTGCCACCGCCGCCAATGCCGCCTCGCCGCTGTCCGCGCGCCGCACCCGATAGCCCTCCCGGCTGAGGATTTCGACCAGCACCCTGAGCACCGCGGAGGTGTCGTCGACCGCCAGGATGGAGGCCGGCTCGTATTTGCGCTCCCCGCTCATGACCCAGGCTTCCTGGCCGGAACCTTAGCCGGGTCGCCTTGCTGGCTGGGATAACGCGCGGGCTCGCCCAGGCGGTGGCACAGTTGGTTGACCTCACGCTTGAGTTCCTGCACGCGGTCCTCGCGGCCCAGCATCACGTCGTGCCAGCGCTGGAGTTCCTCGACCTGGGCCTTGATCCGTTCTTCCGCGCGCTTGCGCTCGGAGATGTCGGACGCGACCACCCGGCACTCTTGGCCGCCCTCCCCGGCCGTGCCGGTGAGTTCCAGAGCGAGCGACGGCGCTCCTTCCGCGTGCAACACGACCTCGCAGGCTTCCTTGCTCTCACTGCCCCACACTTTGCCAAGGAACGTGTCGAAGACCGGGCGTGATCCGGCGGCGAGCAGAACGCCCATGCGCCTGCCGACCAGGTGCGTGCGCTCCAGGCCCAGCAGGCGCGCGCCGGTCAGATTCACCTGACGGATGGTGCCGTCACGGCCGAGGGTCAGGTAACCCACCGGCGCGGACTCGTACAGATTGGTGAAGCGCGAGAGCGACTCCTCCAGGTCTGCGCGGACCTGTTGCAGTTCCTCGTTCTGCATCTCCAGCTCGACCTGGTGGACCTGCAGCTCGTGGACCAGGCCCGCGGATTCCGGCACCGCGGCCGCCGCGACGGCACCGTCGCGGATCCTGGGAAGCCGCTTCTCGGCCTGGCGGCGCAGCTCGCCCGGATCCCTGGTGCCAGTCTTTTTCGTCATTCAGCCCTCTCCGGCTCCGCCTGCCTGCTGCGCAAGGTCGCCTCCAGGAGCTTGGCGGCGGTGACGTTGACGAAGGTGATCACGAGCCCGTCGATCCGGTTGTCCATCGTGCGGTAGGGCATTATGCGCACCGAGAACCAGCGCCCGTCGACGGTGGTGACCTGGGTCTCCTTGAACGCCAGGGTCTGCAGCACCATGCGCGCGTCGGCGGGCAGCTCGGGATAGACGAGGTCAGAGGCCAGGTCGGTGATGGGCCGATCGACGTCGCCCGGGATCAGCTTGATGATCTTGGTCATCTGGGCGGTGAAGCGCCGTACATTCAGCCGGGCGTCGAGGAACAGGGTGGCGATGTCGGTGCTGTCGAGCAGGTTGCGCATGTCATCGTTGGCGCGCGACAGATCGTCCACCTTGGCCTGCAGCTCGTGGTTCAGGGTCTGCAGCTCCTCGTTGAGCGACTGCATCTCCTCCTTGGAGGTGGTCAGCTCCTCGTTGGTGCTCTGCAACTCCTCGTTGGTCGACTGCAGCTCCTCGTTGGCTGACTTGAGTTCCTCCTGCGAGGTCTGCATCTGCTCGCGCGTGGTCTGCAGTTCCTCGCGCGCCTGGCGCAGTTCCCGCTCCGTCCTGGCCAGCGCCGCGGGGGCCGGCCTGCTCTTGCCCACCCGCTCGACCGCCGGGGGCACGGCCGCATCGGCAAACGCGATCAGCACCATCCCGCGCAGCCCCTCGGGTTCTAGCAACGGCTCCACGGTGATATCCACGGACTGCACGGCCCCGTTGCTCCCCATCTTCACGCCCGCCCGGACCACCGGCCGTCTCTCGCGCAGCACTTTCTGGAATGCGCTGCCCAACTCGTGGCGCAACCCCTCGCGCGCCATCGCATGGACGTTCCAGTTGGCCTTGCCCGCCGCCGGCTCCAGGTACTTGCCGGTGCGACCGCAGATATGCAGGATGTCGCCCTGCTGGTTGGTCAGCACCGCGGCCGGCGAAAAGCGTTGCAGCAGGAGCCGATCGGCCAGCGCGCTCAGGTTGGGCGCGGGCGCCTTGCCGGCGGCGCTGGGTTCCACCGCGGACGGACGGGCGTGGAACGCGGCTGGAAACTCGACCGGTTCGGCTGGCCCCGTGACATCCAGCCGGCGGTAGATGCGCGCCCGGCCGTCCACCGGCGAGAACAGCTCGGCAGCCGCGCCCAGCGACTCCGCGCTGCCCAGGAAGAGAAGCCCGCCGGGATTGAGGCTGTAGTGAAACAGCGGCAGCAGCTGCTTCTGCAGCTCGGGCGTCAGGTAGATGAGCAGGTTGCGGCAGCTCAGCATGTCGAGCTTGGTGAAGGGCGGATCCATGATGATGTTCTGGGTGGCGAAGACCACCATCTCGCGGATCTCGGGGCCCACACGCCAGCCGTGCTCTTCCTCGACGAAGAACCGGCGCAGCCGATCCGCCGAAACATCACCCGCGATGTTCGCGGGATAGTTTCCCTGGCGCGCCCTTTCGATGGCGTCCTTGTCCAGGTCGGTGGCGAAAATCTGCAGGGACAGGCGGCCGGTGGGTCGCGACCCGGCCAGCGCCTCCTTGAACGCGATGGCCAGCGCGTAGGCCTCCTCGCCGGTCGAACATCCCGGAACCCAGGCGCGCAAGGCTGTGCCCGGGCCGCGCTCCGCCAGCAGCGCGGGGATCGCCTTTTTCGTAAGCTGTTCCCAGGCTGGTGGATCGCGGAAGAAGCTGGTCACGCCGATGAGCAGTTCCTTGAAGAGCAGCGCCGCTTCCTGCGGGCTTTCCTGCAGGTAGCTCACGTAGCCGGCGATGCTGTCGAGCTGGTGCAAGCCCATGCGCCGTTCGATGCGGCGGTAGATGGTGCTGCGCTTGTATTGCGAAAAATCGTTGCCGGTCTGGCTGCGCAGCAGGATGCAGATCTTCTCGATGGCGCTCTGGGTTTTCGAGGCCAGGGCCAGCTCCGGCCGGACGCCGGTCGGAGTGTGCGCCAGATAGGCCACGATCTTGCCCGCCAGCTCCTCGGCCGGCGCCACCACGTCGGCCACCCCGGCGTCGATCGCGCTGCGAGGCATGGCGTCGAACTTGGCCGAGGCTGGCGCCTGCACGAACACAGCCCCCGCCTGCTCCTTGATGGCCCGCAGGCCCAGGGTGCCGTCCGATCCCATGCCCGAGAGAATCACGCCGACGCTGCGGTCACGCAGATCAGCGGCCAGGGCGCGGAAGAAGAAGTCGATGGGCAGGCGCAGCCCGCGCGGCGCCGCGGGCGCGAGCAGGTGCAGCACCCCGTGCAGGATGGACAGATTCTTGTTCGGGGGAATCACGTAGACGTGATCGGGCTCGACCATCAGGCGATCTTTGACCTGGACCACCTTCATCGGGGTGGCGCGCGCGAGCAGCTCCACCATCATGTCTTTGTGGGTCGGGTCCAGGTGCTGGACCACGACGAAGGCCAGCCCGCTCCGGTCGGGCACGTGGCGGAAGAACTGATCGAGGGCTTCCAGCCCGCCTGCCGAGGCGCCGATACCGATGATGGGGAAGGCGGCGGGTTTCGCGGAAGCCGCCCCGGATCCGCGCAGCCGCACCGGTTCGGGCGCATGGCCGGCTTTGCCCGCATGGACACGCGCATCGCGCCGCTGCGCTTTCACCCCGTTGGCTGGCCACGCGGGATTCCTCTTCTTCACGGTGTTCTCCCTGTTCGCTGCCCTTCGCCAGGTACTCGCGCCGCCTTCCCCTCACCCCGATGCAAGGGAAGAGACGCCATCCGCCCAGCCTGAAGAGCAAGACTACTCCCGTTCACCACAACGCGCAACGCAACCGACGCGCCGCAATCCCGCGATAGCCGCAGGAGGTCGTGGTCGTAGACGTGGTCGTGGTCGTGGCCGCCGGAATTCCGTCCTGTTTCGCCCCCTCGGCACGACGGAACGACGACAACCTTTCTTCCCGGCCGGCCAAACTCCCTGGCAGTTCCGGCCCGCGAATTCCCTGCGTGCGTCGGCACGAGCCTTGCTCTCCCCGAAAGCATGAACCCAACTGCCGCCCCCGTGTCCGTCGAGAGCACAGTCCAAGACACTCGCTCCGCCCCGGTCGGATCCCGCGTTCTCATCGCCGAGGACGACGATCTGCTGTTGCGTGCCTATGCGCGCGCCCTGGGTGCCGCGGGATTCGAGGTCGACCGCGCCGCGAACGGCGAGGAGGCTGTCAGTCTCCTGCTCGCCAATCCCTACGACGCGGTTGTTTCCGACATCAACCTGCCCTGCGTGGACGGAGTGGGTGTGTTGCAGGCTGCGCAGAGGTGCGATCCCGACATGCCGGTGGTTCTCATCACCGGCACCTCCCGCCTCGACCCGGCCAGCACCGCCGCAGAGCACGCGGCCTTCCGCTATCTGCTCAAGCCCCTGTCCCTGGCACAACTCCAAGACGCCGTCATCGATTCGGTGCAGATGCACCGGGTTCTGGTGCTTCGCCGCATGGCGGTCGATCTGGCGAGCGCCACGTGGAGCCCGGCCGAGGATCGCAACAGCCTCAGGCACCTGTTCGAGCGCGCCCTGCAGTCCATCTGGATGGCCTATCAGCCGGTCTACTCGTGCAAGGAACAACGGATCTTCTCCTACGAGGCGTTGCTGCGCACCGATGAGCCGACCATGGCCAACCCCTGCGTGTTTCTCTCCGCGGCCGAGCGTCTGAACCGCATGGCGGAGGTGGGCCGCATCGTGCGTGACCAGGTGGCGGCCGAGGTGCCGAGCGCGCCCGCGCGCTTCATCTTCGTCAACCTGCACGGCAGCGATCTGCTCGATGAGCACCTGTTCGACCCCGGCTCGGCACTCTCCAAGGTGGCGAATCGCGTGGTGCTCGAATTGAGCGAACGGGCCTGCCTCTCGTCGTTGCCGGACATCAAGGCTCGCGTCGCGCGCCTGCGCGCCCTGGGCTTCGGCATTGCGATCGACAACCTGGGGGCCGGCGATGCGGATCTCTCCAGCTTCTCCGCCTTGCAGCCCACCATCGTGAAATACGACATGTCTCTGGTCCGCGGAGTCGACAGCTCGCCCACCCGGCGCAAGGTCATAGCCGCGATGACATCCTTTTTCGCTGAGATGAACGTGAACGTGGTCGCCGAAGGCGTCGAAACCGAATCGGAACGCGACACCCTGGTCGGGCTCGGTGTCGATCTCATGCAGGGCTTCCTCTTCGCCCGCCCGGCCCCCATGCCCGAACAGCCGAGTCCCCCCACCGAGGTGGTCGAGCACGATCCCACGATAGCCGCATAGGTCGTAGTCGTAGTCGTGGTCGGTGATCACCAATCGTCCACGACCACGACCACGACTACGGCTGACTACGCTTGCCGCTGCGGCAGGGTGAACCAGAAATTGCTCCCTTTGCCCAGCTCGCTGTCCACGCCGATGCGACCGCCGTGGGCCTCGACCGCCATCTTGCAGAAGGCCAGGCCCAGCCCGGTGCTGCGGTTCCTTGCCAACGCCGAGGCACCCACCTGCACGAACTTATCGAAGATGCTGCGGTGGAAATCCGGAGCGATGCCAGGGCCGGTGTCGGCCACGAACACCCGGACGTGGTCCACCTCGACCACGATGCCCACGCGGATCTCGCCCGAGGCCGGGGTGAAGCGCAGGGCATTGGCCAGAAAATTCTGCACGATGCGCGCGACGATCTCCTGATCCGCGAGCACCCGGACCGGTTCCGCCGGCCGCTCGAAGGCCAGGCGGCGAGCGCCCACCAGCGAATCGAGATCGTTCATGCTGGCCCCGACCACCTGCACCAGATCGCACTCGCGCAGATCGAGCTTCATCATCTGCGCCTCCATCTTGCTCACGTCCAGGATTCCATTGATCATGCGGGTCATGTTGCGCGTGGCCTGCATCGCACTGGCGATGTCCTGCTGGGTCTCGGCCCCCAGCTTCTGCTTCGCCTCCTGCGCGAACATCTCCAAGTAGGCTGAGATCGCGGTGAGCGGCGAGCGCAGATCGTGGACGATCATGTGTACGAGGTTGTCGCGCAGACGTTCGGTCTCGCGTAGCTTCTCATAACTGGCCTGCAGCTCGCGCTGCTGGCGGCGTACTTCCAGGTGGGCCGTCACCCGCGCCCTGACCTCGTCGAGCTGGAAAGGCTTGGTGACGTAGTCGACGCCGCCCACTGCGAAACCTTTCACTTTGTCCATGGTCTCGCCCAGCGCACTGACGAAGATCACGGGAATCTCTGCCAGTCGGGCGTCGGCCTTGAGCGCCTCGCAGACCTCGTACCCATTCATCTCAGGCATGTTCACGTCGAGCAGGATCAGGTCAGGCGGCTCGTTGCGTGCCGCCTGCAGCCCGAGACGGCCGCTGGTTACCGGCCGTGGCCGCCAGCCGGACTGCTTGAGCATGCTGGTCAGCACCTGCAGGTTGACCGGGTTGTCGTCGACCATCAGGATGCCGGCCGCATCCTTCCGGGGTGCCGCTTCGCTCATGCACCATCCTTAACACCGATGCGGTCGAGCAGCGCGGGATAGTCGAAGCGATCGACAATCTCGCGCAGGGCAGTCGCCGCCTCGGGGGCCGTGCCGGCCAGGGCATCGAGGATCTCGATGATGCGTCCGTAATCGGCGCTACCGGCCGCCTGGCGCAACTGCTCGGCGGTCTTGGCCGCCAAGAGCAGCCGGCCGGGGCCAGCCGGCACACCGGCAGGCTCGCCATCCTCGCGCGGCGTGGCTGCCAGGTACACGTATTCGACGCCCAGACCGGCGCGCAGCTTCTCCAGCAGCTCGGATTCGCGGAAGGGCTTGCCCAAAAAGTCGCTGGCGCCGGCAGCCAGGGCTTGCCCGCGGTCCTCCGCGAAGGTGCTGGCCGAGACGGCGATGATGGGAATGCGCCGCTGTGCCTCGCGCGCGCGCAAGCGCCGGATGGCGTCCAGGCCGCTTCCGCCCGGCATGCGCACGTCCATCAAGATCGCATCAGGCGGCCATTCGGTCGCCAGGGCAAGGGCCTCCTCCCCGCTGGCGGCCTCTCGCGTCCCGAACCCGACCGCTTTGAGCATCTCCACCAGCAAGAGGCGGTTCGCGGGCTCATCGTCAACCACCAGCACGTGGAAGGCGCCCAGACCCGTCTTGATCCCGACCACGCGCCGGCGCAACTCCGAGGGCGTGGTTCCGCCGGAGGTTCCCACCACCACGGGAACGTCGAGCCGGAAACGGCTGCCCCGGCCGATCTCGCTCTCGAGGGTGATGTCTCCCCCCATCAGGCGGGCGAACTGGCGGCTGATGGCCAGGCCCAGCCCGGTGCCTCCGGCGCCGACCCCGGCCTCGGTCTGCTCGAAGGCCTGGAAGATGCGCTCGGCGTCGATGGCTGCCACTCCCGGACCGGTGTCTTCCACGTCGACAGTCAGCCGCAGTGCCCCGTCCGCTTCCCGCCGGATCGCGACGGCACAGCGGACCGAGCCCTTGTCGGTGAACTTGATGGCGTTGCCCAGCAGGTTGATCAGGATCTGGCGCAGCTTCTTCTCGTCGGCCAGCAGCACCGCCGGCCCGTCCGGGGCCACTGTGACGGCGAAATCCAGACCTTTGCTCTCCGCGCGCATCCGGAACATGCTGGTCAGGTCGGTGATCAGCCCGCGCAGGTTGAAACTGGCAGGAGCCAGCGGGGTGCGGCCTGCTTCGATCTTGGACATCTCCAGGATGTCGTCGATCAACTCCAGCAGGTGCTCACCGCTGCGGGAGATGACCTCCAGGTGCTGCCGCTGGCTCGCGGCCAGCGCCGGATCCTTGAGCAGGATCTGCGAGAAGCCAAGGATCGCGTTCATGGGCGTGCGGATCTCGTGCGACATGTTGGCCAGAAACACGCTCTTGGCCTGGCCGGCGCGCCGGATGCCGTCGATCAGCGCTCGCTCGCGGGACACGTCACGGAAGATCCTCACGATGCCCTGGAACTCGCCCTTGTCGTCGTAAAGCGGCGCGGCGCTCATGCCGATGGCGATCTGCTGTCCGTTTTTGTGGATGCAAGCCATCTCGCGCGCGGGGTAGGGCTTCCGGGTGCGCTCGATCTCGTCGAACGGACAATCCTTGGTGTGGCAGAGAACGGGCTTCCCGTCCGCGCCAAGCTCCTGGAAAACCTCGCCGCAGAGCTTGCCTATCACTTCCTGTGCGGTGTAGCCCGTGATGGCCTCCGCGCCCTGACTCCAGGACTCGATCCGCCTCGCCGCATCCACGGTGACCACTCCGTCGGAAATGCTGCGCAGAACGTTCCCGGCGTAGTCCCTGTGGATCGCGAACTCGCTGGACAGCGCCTCCGCGCGGCGACGGATCTCGCGGTGGGCCAGCGCATTGTCGATGCTCACGGCCGCGGCGCCGCAGATGGTCTCGATAAAAGTCATCTCCTCGGGCAAAAAGTCCCGTGGCGTGGTGGTGATGAGCGACGCGACGCCGATCATACGGCCGCGCGAGATCAGGGGAAAGCCGGCGTAGCCCAGGGCGCCTGGGACGCGCGAACCCTGGTCGGGCTCTGGCCCGCGCGACGGAATGAACTGCGTGGACTTCCGGACGTCGGGAATGATCAGTGGCTTCGCGTTCTCGATCACCTGCCCGGCCGCGCCCTGCCCGCTGGCCAGGCGCAGGGTCGCCGGCAGAGGACCGTCCGATCCCCGGGCCGCTGCCGAAATCAGAAGGTCGGTCTTCTGGTCCAGCAGCATGACGCTGGCGCGATCCGCGCCCGAAAGCGCACGCAAATTGTCAAGAAGAGTGTCCAGCACTTGCTGCAGGTCCAGCGTGGAGGTGGTGGCCGTCATGACTTGATTGATCGCAGCCATCTCCCGCTGGCGCCGGGCTTGCACATGCTCGGCCCGCTTGCGCTCCGTGATGTCAGTCAAAAAAGCAATATTGGCTAATCCGTCTGAAAGCTGGACCTGCGCAACAGTCACCTGCATGGGGAATTGTGAGCCGTCACGGCGCAACCCGATAGATTCAAACTCGGTCGGCACCGGGAGTCCCTGCGAGCGACGCCGAGTGCGTTCCTTGCTTTCCTCCCGGGCTTGCGGCGCAAAATAGTTGGCAACCGCTTGGCCGAAAGTCTCCTCCGCGCTTTGCAAACCGAATATTTCTTGCCACTTTGGATTTGCGTACAGTCCGAGCCCATTGCGCGAAAGGCTGATAGCGACTGGCGCTTGTTCAATCAGCGCTCGGAATCGCAATTCGCTCCTCCGCAGCTCATCTTCCGCCCGCCTGCGTTCGGTGATGTCGAGGGCGAATCCCACGCCACACGTGCGATCTTCGTCAGTGGTCGCAGCAGTCAAAGTGACGGGAATCCTCGTCCCGTCTTTGCGAATGAATTCCTTCTCATTGGGTGTCTTGATGGACCCGGTGGCACGGAGTTCCGCCATTGCGAGTTCGTTGAGATGGGCGTACTCGGGTGGCGTCATCTTGATCCAGTCGACCTTGCCGGCGACAAGGTCGTCCCGGGAGTAGCCGACCATGTTCAGAAATTCGTCGTTCGCGTCCGTGATCTGGCCACTCGCGTTCCAGAAGGTAACGCCGACGACACCTGATTCGTAGAACGCGCGCAAACGACGCTCGCTCGCGCGCAAGGCCTCACCGGCCTGGCGGTGCTCGCGTCGGGTGACGGTTTCGCGCAGCTCGCGCTCGACGACCGGAACCAGCCGGCCCAGGTTGCCTTTGAGCAGGTAGTCGTGCGCGCCGGCCTTCATCATCTCCACCGCGGTTTCCTCGCCGATGGTGCCGGAAACCACGATGAAGGGGATGTCGAGGTCGCACTCCTGGTAGATCCGCAAAGCCGCGGGCGCATCGAACCCCGGCATCTTGTAGTCGCAGAGGATCAGATCCCATGTCCCCTCGGCCAGGGCCTGGCGCATGGCCTCGGCGCTGTCCACCCGGCGGTGCTCGACCGCGAATTTGGAGCGGGTCAGATGGCGGACCAGCAGCTCGGCGTCGCTTGGCACGTCCTCGACCAGGAGGACGCGCAGGGACTTTTCCGACGGCTTCTTCATCGGTCCCGCCGCTTCAAGCCATGGGCGGCGGCTCGTTGAGCACCAGCCAGTACAGCCCCAGGTGGCTGACCGCCTCGACGAACTCGTCGAAGTCGACCGGCTTGCGGATGTAGCTGTTGGTTCCCAGGCCGTAGCACGCCTTGATGTCCCGGGGCTCGTTCGACGAGGTCAGGACGATGACCGGGATCATGCGCGTTCGTGCGTCGCTCTTGATGGTCTGCAGGACCGTCACCCCGTCCACCTTGGGCAGCTTGAGATCCAGCAGGATGCAGGCAGGCACGTCGGCGACATCCCGTCCCGCGTACGCGCCAACGCCGAACAGGTAATCGAGCGCCTCCTGTCCGTCGCGGACCACCACCAGCGTGTTGACGAGGTTTCTCTTCTCGAAAGCCCGCTTGGTCAGATCGACGTCACTCGGGTTGTCCTCCACCAGCAGAATCGCTCTGTTCGTCAGTGGTCCTTTCATCATTCCCCTCTCTCACGCTGTCAGGGTGAAGTAGAAAGTCGCACCCTGGTCGACCTCGGCCGTGGCCCAAACCTTGCCACCATGGCGATGGATGATCCGCTGGACCGTGGCCAGACCGATGCCGGTCCCGGAAAACTCATCCAGGCTGTGCAGCCGCTGGAAGGGCGCGAACAGCTTGCCCGCATAGCGCATGTCGAAGCCCGCACCATCGTCGCGCACATGATACACGGTTCGCCCATCTTCAGAAACGCAGCCCACCTTGATGCGCGCCCAGGGCCGCTTTCCGGTGAACTTCCAGGCGTTGCCCAACAGGTTCTGCAGCGCCGCGCGCAGCAGGACCGCATCGCCCTGGGCCACCATCCCCGGAGCCACGACGAAATCCACCACGCGCTCGGGCTGGTTGGCCCGCAGGCTGGCCTCCAGTTCTTGCGCCATGGCGGTCAGATCGACCGTCTCGCGTCTCATCGGGGCGCGGGTCACGCGCGACAGCTCCAGCAAATCGTCGATGAGCTGGTCCATCCGGTGGGTCTCGCCGCGTACCATTGTGAGATACCTGCGGCCCCGTTCGTCGAGCTGGGCGCCGCAATCTTCCAGCACCGCCTGACTCCATCCGTCGATCCCGCGCAGAGGAGCGCGCAGGTCGTGCGACACCGCGTAGGCGAAGCTCTCGAGTTCCTGGTTGGAAACCAACAGCTCGGAGGTGCGTTCCGCCACCCGTTTCTCCAGTTCGCTGTGCGCGGCGGCCAGCTCCGCCTCGGCCCGTTTTCGCTCGGTGATGTTGTCGAACACGGCGACGAAGTGACCCTGCTCGACACTGTGAACGGCTACCGAAAACCAGATGTCGAGAGCGCCCAGATAGATGTCGAACTTCTCCGGGCGGCCCGTCGAGACCACGCGTCCATAGGCCTCGAACAATTCGGGGCTGGATTCCCGGATGCCGGGTATGACCTCGGTCACCTTTTTCCCGACGACGTTCTTCAGCCCGGTCAACTTTTCGAACGCCGGGTTCACCGCCAGGTAGACAAAGTCGTCTGGCCGGCCGTCCCGGTAGAGCATCCGACAATACGCGAAGCCCTCCTGCATGTTCTCGAACAGCAGACGATAGCGGAGGTCACGCTCGCGCAGCGCTGCCTCGGCCCGCCGACGCCAGGCACGAACCAGCAAGAAAGCCACTGCCCAGAAGCTCAGGATTGCCACGGCTGCTGTTGCGCCCGTGTGGCGGGCCTCTTGCCGAAAGGCGGCCAGCACTTCCCGCCGGTCGACCTTGACCACGATCCCCCAGGGCGCGCGACCGAGCCGGGCCACTGCGGCAAACACCGGCTCGCCCCGGTAGTCCACGAAGGCGTCGAATTCCCCACGTCCCTCGATGGCCGCCGCTGCTGCGAAGCGCGCGGCGTTCGCCGGCCGCCGGAAGGTCAGCGGGGGCGCGGGGTTGTGGAGCAAGGGGCTCAGGAAGACGATGTCGTCGCCGGCGGTTTGCACAAGCACGGTCTCGGCAGAGGCCGCGGCGATGGGACGCATGGCGAGGAAGGGATAGAGCCAACGGTTCGGATCGATTTCCAGCAGGACCAAGGCCGGTGCCGTGCCGGCTAGCTCGCCGGCCCGGGACGCGCTGGCTGTCCCCACGCGGGCCAGGAAGGCGACAGCCACGGTTCCGTCGGCATGCCGGTGGAAATCGACCGCGGGTTTTCCCCGCTCCAGCACCTGGGCAGCGGCGCGCAGGACAGACGGCTCCAGCGGTTCCTTCTTCCCGACCTCGACGGTGATGCGCAAGCTGACATCGAGCAGCGCGAAGCGGTCGTAGGTGCCGATCCGGATGAGCCGCTCGACCAGTTCGCTCGATGGCGCCGCGATGATCGAGCCGGGCGCCGTCCCACCAGCACTGCCGGCAAGCGAGGCAAGTGGGGCCGAATAGCTGGCCATGGCCTCGGCGTCGGCCATGCCACTGGCAATCCACTGGTCGAGAGTCGCCCTGTGCGAATCGGCGCGCAGTCCCAGTTCTTCCTGACACCGCTTGATGGCCGCCGCCCGCCGCCCAGGCACGTAGGCGAGGAAGAAATACAGGCACGCGCCAGCCAGCGAGGCCGCGCACAGACCGGAGAGTCCCAGCGACCAGAGCAAGCTCCACCGCGTAGTGCCACCGTTTCCGTCGGCCGAACGACCCTGCTTCACGCGCCTCTCCTGTCCCGGAATGCACCCTCCCAATCCACAGCCGACAACCATGCCGGCCTGCGCCCAAGTGAACGTATAAGTGTGTGCGCCATCACCGCAAGACGCAAGATGGTAGGGACGACCGCCCGCGCCCGCATCTGTAGGGGCGACCGCAGGTCGCCCCACAATGGCTTTCGCTGGGCGGATGATTGACGCGTCTTCATGAAGCGAGTCGTGTATCCCTGTCTGCAAGCCCCGTGCACAGCGCCAAAGCCAGCGCCACGCGGGGAAAGGCCAGGGCGGCTGGCCGGATCCGGGCAACCAGTGGGCGGATCCGACCAACTATTCAAACCGGCTAGCGCGGCCAATCCGCACAAACGCGAACTCTCGCTGGAATCCCGGGATGGCGCGGTCATTGCAATTTCCTCGGCCGCCCCGGCGGCTCGCTGCATCGGTGTCGACTGGGGTAACTCGCGCAAAGGAGACCCATGCAAACCGCACAGCACGCAGACCCTCACGCCCAGCTCAGAACTTTGTACATGTCCCTGCTCACCCGGCAGGAACACTTCGACGAATTCAAGCAGCTCCTGTCGATGTACCCCGCCGCCTCGGGCGAGGACGAGAGCGAGCCGGCCGCTGCCGCCGAAGTTCGCCAGAAACTGAACCAGCGGATCCGTGAATGGACGGGAACGTCGTTCGCAGGCCTCTCTTCGTCACAGACCCAGATGTGGAGGGGCATCCTGATCGACGAGCGCATCAACGTGGCGCTCTCCCCGTGGAAAGAATCGAACTACTACTAGCCCGAACCGTCGCCCTGGGACCGCAGCCACCCGGCGAGGTCCCAGAGTGACAGAAGTATCGCCATGGATGTTTCAAGCAATCTCGACGCCATCTGGACTGCTTTCTGCGACGAACTGCCGCTCGACCTGCAGGGCGAGGCGAGGACGCTTGCTCTTGCCCTGGGTCTGGTCCCGTTGCCGGACGTTCCCTGGAGCAAGATCTTCAGGAACGAGGTCACGCTGGCTGCCCCGGCCCTGTTCGCCTCCGCCTTGCCCCAGGCGACCGAGCCGATGGTTATGGCGGCGACGACCGCGCACATGCTGGCCGTGATCGCCGCCTTTGCCACCGACCGGCTGCTGGATCACCAGGCCGAGAGCAATTCGCTGATGCTGCGCGTGCTCGACCACGTGCGCCTCGAACGTGACCGGGCCATCTGCGAGCTGACGGGCAGCGAGGTATCGCCCTACCAGGACGCCGAATACGGCGCGCTCTGTGCCATAAACACCGAGCGCATTCTGCTCAACCGCGGCATTGCCCTTTCGTTCTCCGACTACGCCAACCTCTCGCTGGCCAAGCAGGCGGTGGCATTCCCCGCGTCGCTGGCCCTGAGCCGGGCTGCGGGAGGAACCCTCCGGCACAAGCGCGCCATCGAGCGCGTGCTGCGCGGGATCGTTCTTGGCCTGCAGTTCCACGACGACGTGCTGGACTGGGAAGACGACTGGAACAAGGGCGGCGCCTGGGCGGTCAGCCTGAGCCGCGGCCTGGGTGTCCGAGAGAGTGCTTCCCGCGACGGGAAGCCCAACATTGAACTGGTTCGCCGCCTGGTGCACCGATCCGGGGTGCTGGTCAACATGATGACCATGTCCAGATGGCGCTACCGTCTGGCGGCCCGGCTCGCGGGCCTGCTGGGAGCCGAGCGGCTGTCCCACTGGGCACGTGAACAAGAACTCATCGAGGCCGCTCTCGCGGAACGCGAGAGCGGCAGCGCCGGCTACGTGGTGCGCGCGCACAAGCTTTCAAACTGGGCCACGGAGGTGCTCTCATGAATCGCCCGCCTTGGGACTTCGATTACCGGCCGGTCAGCGCCGGCACGCCGGACGATGACACGTGGCTCGACGATCTGATCCTCGCCAGCGAGGGGCCCGTCGACCCCGCCCGGCTCACCGATCTGCTCGGCCAGCTTGCGTCTGACCTGCGGGTCGAGCCGGTGCTGGACTGGCACCCTCTGCACTGGACGCGGGTGCGCGCCGGCTCGGGCCTCGAGCGCGCGGAGTGTGAGCGCCGGTTGCGGACGGACGGCATGGCCGTGCGCTACCTGGCCTCGGCCCAGGTGGGCAGCCAGCGTCTGGCCCCGACCCTGGATCTGCGCGGCTGCCTGCCCATGCGCGCGACCCGCTGGCGCGCGCGGGGGCCGTCGGTCCTCGATGAGGTCACCAGCCCGGGCCGCTGGTTCGTCGACGAGAGCGGAGTGGAAGTGCACCGGCCAGCGTGTGGTACCGGCGCTGGCACGCGCCTGGCGGTGATCGACAACGACGCCGGCGAGATCGGCCGACTGGATCTCGACAACCACATTCCGGTGGGCGTGGAGCAGGTGACGGCCGGCTCCTCTCATGCCGCCCAGCTGGTGGCCTGGGCTGTGCGCGCGGTCCGCGTGGACGGGCCGGATGGCGGCAAGGGCTTCATCGGGGTTGCCCCCGACGCGTCCCCGCGTCTGTACTCCATCCCCAAACCGGGCAACGACGTGCTCAGTTTCCCGCTGGCCATCGTGCGAGCGGTGGCGGACGGCGCCGACGTGGTCGTCTGCGCCACCAACGTGGACGGACAGTGGAGTCCCATGCTCGACGACGCTTTGGAGATGGCCTGCCGCCTCGGGCGCAACGGAAAAGGCACCGCCGTGGTGTTGCCGTGCAGTCGCGAGACCTCGAGTCCCGACGGGTCGGTCCATGCCAGCCTGTCACTGGGCGCGGGCGAGCCGGCAAGCGATCCGCGCGTGTTCTGCGTGGCGCCCAGCGGACGTGACGGCGGGTGGTTCCTGTGGCGCGATCAGCGTGGGCGGCTGCACCCCTTCGCCAACCGGGGGCCGGCGCTGCGCTGGATGGCCCCGGGTGACGACGTGGCGCTGCCCTTCAGCTCGTCGGAGATCATTGTGCACTCCGAGTCCAGCGGCGCCTCGGCCATGGCCGCCGGGGTTGTGCTGCTGGTGCTGGGCAGGAACCCGGATCTGACCCTGCCCGAACTCGATGACGCTCTCACCCGCACTGTGCGTGAGGTCGATCCCGAGCTGTCGGCCGCCCGTGACGCCCTGGCCGACCGCTTCGACATCCTGCCCGTGGGACACGACCGCGACGGCCACAACGCCAAACACGGCTACGGCTTGCTGGACGCGAGCAAGTCCTGCCTGCTGGTGTCGGACCCGATCGCGTTCGCGCTGGTGAGCATCGGCGAGGACCAGGCAGCGCTTCGCTGGATGGAAACACGAAACCAGCAGCTCGCGTCGCTGTACTCGATCGAGCTGGGCCGCTGGGCCGCGCGCGTGTTGCTGGCCGATGCGGGCCAGCGCCACGCGGTCTGCACGCTGGCGCGCCTGCTGCGATTGCTGGCGGTGCGCCCGGAACGGCTGCGCGCCCAGGCAGTCGGCTCCCTGTTGCGTCTCACGCTCATGCTGGCGCGCAATCTTCCGCGCAGCCGGCAGGCGCCCGCGCCTGGGGCGGCCGTGCAGCGTGAACTGCTTGCCATCGCGGATCGCGCGGATGCGGCGGCATTGGATCCTGCAAGGGCCGCTGAGATCGAAACGCAGATGTGCGCCCTGGCGGCGGCGCTGTGGCCCGAGGTCGGCTCTTGTCCGGTTACTCCGGAACGGCATCCGTCAACGCACGTTGTCGAGCGTCTTGGGGCATAATCTGTTTCAATGCCCGGTGATGGCTCGTCCCCGAGAGATCGGACCAAACCTGACGGGCCCGCGCGGGGCGGCTGGCCAGTCTACGTCGTCGGCGTGCTGGCCCTCGCCGTGGTTGCGGTGGCAGGGTCGGGAGCCATCGACTGGTACGGGCAGCCGATAGCGGGCGCACTGGTTGGCCCGGATGCGGTGGTGTCGAACGTGACGAATTCGAACTGGGACGGGCCGCGCCAGGGGCTGCGCTACCCGGACCAGATGGTGGCGATCGAAGGGGTTCGCATCGAGGGCCTTGCGCCATCGGAACGCGGGCGGCGCCTTTCCCAGTTGGTCCGCCAGGCGGCAAGCACGGGCGCCTCGCAGGTCACGGTGGATCTCCGGCGAAGCGCTGACGAACGACGAATTCGCCTGGCCATCGAGAGACTAGATGGCGCGACCTGGTGGCTGGTGGCCGGGTCGCTCTTCTTCGCGGGAGCGCTATTCGTCGTGGCTGCTCTGGTCGCCCTGTGGGTCAGCCCGCGCGCGCGCCTGGCCCGAAGTTGGGCCCTGGTGGCGTCCGCGGCGGCGCTGTTCATGTTCACGGTCTTCGACTACCACACCTCCTACCGTCTGGTTCCACTCTTCCTCGTCAGCTTTGCGCTGCTCCCGGGCGCGCTCTGCATGCTCGCGCTGCGACTGCCCGACGACGCTCCCTTGCTCCGCCGCTTTCCCTGGCTGGAGCGGGCGACCACCGTCGCGGGAATCGCAGTGGCGGCGTATTTCGTCGTGCCCTTCATGCTCGGCCGCCCGATGCCGCGTCTGCACGAATTCTGGTCGGGCGTGCTCGGTGCCAGCTTCCTCTTCTTCGTCGCCACCTTCCTAGTGCGCACCTTCTTGGCAAAGGGGCATCGGCGCGACATCCTGCGCGCGCTCACGGTGGCAATCGTCCCGCCCTTCGTCGCACTTGGCCTGGTCATGGGCGCAGAGCCGCTGGTGGGCCAGTTCTCGCACGTCGATCTGCTCGCATACCCTGCTCTTGCCCTCGGCCCGATGGCAGTTGCCTTCGCCTTCGTTCGCTACGATCTGTGGGGGAGTCGCGCCCTCCTGTCGCGCATCCTGACCCGCCTAGTCACCGGTGCGTTCGCGTGCACACTGGCCATCGCCGCGGGAACGGCCCTGGCCACCGAGATGGGCGTGCCGTTTCGCTCGGCAGCCATCGCTGCCACGGCCAGCGGAGTGGTGGCGGCGGTCCTGGTGGTGCTGGCCCTGCACGCCGCCGAGGTGTACGTGTTTCCCTCGCGCGCGGGCTACAAGCCCACCATCGAACAGCTCAGCATGGATCTGATCAGCATCACCTCGCCGGACGAGGTCGGTCGGGCCATCGAGCGCACCGTGCGGCGCTGGCTGCCCTGTGATCACATCCGGCTGGTGCCCGGCGGCGGCGCCGATACGTCCGGCGCGGCGGCAGTTCCCGCCCTGGTGACGGTGCCCCACACCGAGGAGATCTCGGCCCAGACGACCACGGCAGGCGAACGTCCCGCTCTGGCGCTGCCGGTGGTGTTCGGCACGGAATGTCTGGGCGTGCTCGAGGTGGGTTCCAAGCCGGGCGATGCTCTGTTTACCAGCGACGATCTGGATCTGCTCGGCACCGTGGTCAACCAGGGCGCCCTGGCGCTGGCCCATGCCCGCGCCTACCAGGAGTTGGAACAGAGACGCAAGCAGCAGGCGGCGGCCTGGCGAGGCGAGCGCGAGACGCTGGTGGAGACCGTAGCCGCCGAGATCTCGCACGAGATTCGCTATCCGCTCAACTTCTTCCGCAGCCTGTTCGGCCGCGCTGGCGACAAACCCCTGGCGCCGGAAGACGTCGACATCGGCCGCGAGGAAGTGGAACGTTTGGAACGTTTGGTGGGCGGGCTGCGCCGCATGGCTGCCCATCGGATCCAGCGCCGGAGCGTGGCTGTCCGCGACCTGTGCCAGCACGCCGAGATGCTGTTGCGGGATGCGGCTGCCGGCCGGCCACTGGCCTTTGCCGGCGAGGAGGGACTGGCCATCCGCTGTGACCCGGATCAGGCGACGCAGATCTTGGTCAACCTGCTGGCCAATGCCCTGCAGGCCACCGGCGACGCCGGCCACGCGGGCGTGTCGTGGCGCCACCACGGGCAGGACGCGCGCATCGAGGTATGGGACGACGGGCCGGGCTTCGTGGGCGATCCGGCCACGCTCTTCGCTCCCTGGTACACCACCAAGGAGCGGGGCACTGGTCTCGGCCTCGCCATCACGCACAGGCTGGTGCGCGCGCACGGCTGGAGCATCGAGGCGTCTCGCCAGGACGAGCGCACCCTGTTCACCGTCACGGTTCCCAAGACCGACGTGGTGCAAACTGAGGATCGTTCCGCGCGCGCAAGCAGAACCGAGGTGTCATGAAGATTCTTGTCATCGACGATCAGCGCAGCGCACGCCAGGTGCTGCGCAGCTTGCTGGCCGATCTCGAGGACGTCGAGGTTTGCGAGGCGGGTAGTCTGGAAGAGGCGCGCGGTGTGGTCCAGAGCGCCGAGCCCGATCTCATGCTGGTCGACATCCGTCTGTCCCCGCAGCCGACCGATCGGGGCGGGCTGGAACTGCTGCGCTGGATGCAGCACAAGGGCCTGGCCATCCCGGCGGTCATGGTGACCGGCTCAACCGAGCTGCACGAGATCCGCGAGGCCATGCGCCTGGGCGCCAAGGACTACGTGCTCAAGGACGAGCTGTGCCCGGAGATGCTGCTGCCCATCGTGCAGGGTCTGCGCGAGAAGATGGCGCTGGCGGGCGAGGTGCGCCGGCTGCGCGAGCAGGTCGACCGCACCTGGGGACCAGGAGCGCTGGTGGGTTCTTCGCCGCAGATGCAGCGGGTGCGCCACCTCATCGAGCGAGTGGCGGGCTCGGACGCGCCGGTGCTGATCCGCGGGGAAACCGGAACCGGCAAGGAGCTGGTGGCGCGCGCGCTGCACACCCTGAGCCCGCGGCGCGACCAGCCCTTCCTGGCGGTCAACTGTTCGGCCCTGCCCGGGTCGCTGATCGAGTCGCTGATCTTCGGCCACGTCAAGGGCGCCTTCACCGGCGCCGACCGCCGGGTGCGCGGACATTTCGAGGTGGCCGGGTCGGGCACCGTGCTGCTCGACGAGATCGCCGAGATGCCGGGCGAGCTACAGGCCAAGCTGCTGCGCGTGCTGGAGGATCGCCGTTTCCGTCCGCTCGGCGCTGAAGACGAACTGCCCCTGCGCGCCCGGGTTCTGGCCGCGACCAACGTCGACATCGAGCATCGCATGCTGGATGGCCGCTTCCGCGAGGATCTCTTCTACCGGCTGAACGTGGTCAGCATCAACCTGCCGCCGCTGGCCGAGCGGGGCGAAGACATCGTGGAACTGCTGTCCGCGTTCAGTGCGGAGCTGCCACGCAAGCTGCGCTTCACCAGCGAGGCCGTGGAATGGCTGCGCTGCCGGCGCTGGGCCGGCAATGTGCGCGAGCTGCGCAACCTGGTCGAGCGGCTGAACCTGCTGGCCGAGAACGACGAGATCGACGTCGCTGCCCTGCAGGAAGTGGTCGAGCCGGACAACAGCCGCACCGCCCACGAGGTGGAGAAGATCGTGCAGGCCATCCTGACCCTGCCCATGCACACCGGTTCCAAGCTGGATTTCATCGAGCGGGCCGTGCTCCACCACGCCATCGAGACCACCGCGGGCAACAAGAGCGCCGCCGCGCGCATGGTGGGAGTGGATCGCCGCGCGCTGGATCGCCGCATGCGGCGGTTCACCGACGGCACCGAGGCCGACGACCAGCCCGACGAGGACGACGGTGTCGACGATGTGTGACTCTTCAGGGCGACCACAGGCCGCCTACGGGCTGGATGTCGCTCGATTGAGTATGGACCACCTGCGGTGCCTGTACACCGGTCTTGCGGAAGGGCACCTCTACGCCGAGGCTGCCAGACTTGCCACTGACTGCGCGACCAATTTCATGGCGGTCGTCAGTTCATCGAGCTGGGCATCGAATGGCGCGGGCGTTTCCCGGCGCAGGGCCGACTCCAGCACCGCCGCCGAGGCGAACACCTGCTGCGCGGCCAGGTTCCCCGCCACGCCCTTGAGTCGGTGAACCGCGGCGCGGGCCGCTTCAAGATCGCCGCGAGCCAGAGACTCGCGGATGTGTTCGGGATCGTTCGCGTGCTCGCTGGCGAAATCGCACAGCAGACGGACCAGCAGATCCCGGTTTCCCATCAGCCGCCGCAGCGCCAACCCGGTGTCCACGCCCGGCAGGACCTCGGGCAGCCCCTCACCCGGCGCGCGAGGCGCGCCGGCCTCTCCCCGCGGGGAAGAGGCGGGGAGAGCCTGCGAGACGTCGTCTCGGTGAGTATCCTCGCCAGACGCATCGGGGAGAGAGTCAGGGTGAGCGGCACACCGGGGCTGCACCCATTTTTCCAGGACTGCGCGCAGCCGGTCCGGGTCGATGGGTTTGGGCACGTAATCGTTCATGCCGGCCTGCAGGCAGCGCTCCCGCTCGGACGGAAGAGCGTTTGCGGTCACGGCTATGACGGGCAACCCAGCCGTGCTCGGTTGCGCGCGCAGGGCTTGCGTGGCCGCGTAGCCATCCATCACCGGCATCTGCAGGTCCATGAGAACGACGTCGAAGCGACGAGGGTCAGCCTGGATCATGGCGATCGCCTGCTGGCCGTTGCCAGCGATTTCGACAGTCAACCCCAATCCCTCCAGCAGCGCTTGACCGACCATCTGGTTCAACTTGTTGTCCTCCACCATCAGCACCCGCGCCCCGGCGAGCGCGGCGCAAGGACACTCGTCAGGACATGCCGGCGTCTGCGCATGCGGGGCCGAGGCCCCGTCCCGGCCGAACGCGTCCATGATCGCATCGAGCAGGACGGAATCACTGACCGGCTTGGGCAGAAATCCATCCAGATCCAGACCCACCGCCTTGCTGACCACCTCCTCACAGTCGTAGGCCGTGAGCAGCACCATCTTGGGCACGCGCTGTAAAGCGGGATGCGCCTTGATACGGCGGGCGGTTTCCAGTCCGTCCATCACCGGCATGCGCCAGTCCAGCAGCACCAGGTCGAACGGGGGCTGGGCCGCCGCAAGTTCCGCAATGGCCTCGGGGCCGGAATTCACGGTCGCGACGCCAAACGACATCGCTCCCAGCGATGCGCGCAAGACCATTCGCGCGATCGGGTTGTCATCAACCACAAGAACGCGCATGCCTCGCAGGTCCATCGGCAGCGCGCGCACGTGCTGGCTAGCCCCTTCCAGCAGGCCGACGGTCGCCGTGAAAGTGAAGGTGCTGCCCACGCCCGGCGTGCTGTCGAGGGAGATGGTGCCGCCCATCAACTCGACCAGTTGCTTGCTGATGGCCAGGCCCAAGCCGCTTCCGCCGAACTTGCGCGTGGCCGAGTTGTCGGCCTGGACGAAGGGTCGAAACAGTTTCTCACTCTCTTCCTTCGCAATGCCCGGCCCCGTATCACGCACCGAGAATCGCAGGCACCCTGTCGAGCCGACGCGCGAATCGAGTTCGACCGACACCACCACGTCGCCTTTTTCGGTGAATTTGACCGCGTTGCCGACCAGGTTGAGCAGCACCTGTCCCAGGCGCATGCGATCCCCCAGCAAGCTTCGCGGCACGTCCGGCGCCACCTGGAAGTGCATCTCCAGATCCTTCTCGGCGCACTTGCCCGACAGGGTGTTGCTCACCCCGGCCAACACCCGGTCGAGATCGAACGGGATCGATTCGATTTCCACCCTGCGGGCCTCGATCTTCGACAGGTCGAGGATGTCGTTGATGAGCGCGAGCAAATCGTGTGCCGACGACTGAATCTTGCTCACGTGATCGCGCTGGCGTGGCAGAAGCTCGGTCTTGAGCAGCAGGTAACTCAGGCCGACGATGGCGTTCATGGGCGTGCGGATCTCGTGGCTCATGTTGGCCAAGAACTCGCTCTTGGAACGGGTTGCTGCCTCCGCCTCATCCTTGGCCTGGCGCAGTTCGGTCTGGCGCCGCACGCGGTCGGTTTCGTCGCGTACCGTGGCCTGCAGAAACGGCGTTCCATCGATCTCGATGCGCGTGAGCAGGACGGTGGCGGGGAAGTCCTCGCCCGACAGGCGCTGGTGCGTCCACTCGAAGAAGTGGGATCCCTGGCGCATGGCCGTCTCGATCATCTCTAGGGCCTTGTCGGCGGACGCGCGGCCGTCCGGCTGCCACTCGGGCGAGTATTGCCACGGGCCTCGCGACACGAAGTCCGCCTCATCCCGCGCGCCGAACATCGCAATGGTGGCGGGATTGCCCGAGGTGAAGAACCATGTGGGGGGTGCAAGGGTCATAAGGGCATCGCGCGACTTCTCGAACAGCACGCGGAAGCGTGCCTCGCTGGCAGCCAGGGCCGCCTCGGTCTTCTTGCGCTCGGTGATGTCGCGGATCACTGCGACGATGAACCGCTTCCCGGCCGGATCCACGTAGCGGGCCTTGCGCGTGACGATCGCGTGCACTTTTCCGCTGGACCGGTTACTCAGAAACTCCTCGCTCACGCTCTCCTCACCGGTATGAAGGACACGCAGATCCATTTCCCGGAAGACCGCGGCCTGCTCCTCAGGAAGCGAGGCGTCTCCATCGTCGAGAAGGATGACCTCTCTCGGGCGGCCATCGATCGCGCAAAACGCGTCATTGGCGAGCACGAAGCGCCGCTCTTCATTCTTGACGAAGACCGGATCCGCGATCGCGTTGATGACTCTGTCGAGGAAGGCTGTCGCTGACCGCAATTCGTCTTCGGCCCGTTTGCGCTCGGTGATGTCCTGCTTGACCGCGACGAAATGGGTAATGTTGCGCTGGCCGTCGAAAATGGGCGAGATGGCGGCCGACTCCCAGTACAGCTCGCCGTTCTTCTTGCGGTTGCAGAATTCGCCGTGCCAGGTACGTCCCGAGTTGATGGTGGCCCACAGCTCCCGGTACTGGGCCGCTGGAGTCGCTCCCGACTTGAGGATGCGCGGATTCTGTCCCAGAGCCTCTGTGATTCCGTAGCCGGTCAGCTCCAGGAACCTGGGATTGACGTACTCGATCTTGCCTTGCCGATCGGTGACGACGATGCATGCTGGGCTTTGCTCCACCGCCACGGAAAAGCGCCGCAACAGGCCGTTCTCGCGCTCCAGGTCCGCGATGCGCCGCTCCGTCGAGGTCATCGCTTCTTCCTCCCCCTGTGCGCGCACGTCACGGCTCCATGATCTTGGGAAGGTGGTCCATCCACCACGCGCGCGCCTCGCGATCGTCCCAGGCCTCGTGCAGACGGCTGGCGAGCAGACCATCCAGCAATTCGAGCGCCGTGGGGCGATTGTCGCGCTGCTTGGCCAGGCAGAGCATCACCAGCTCTTCCAGATCGGCGGGGATGTCCAGGCCCGAGCGCTGCGAGGGACGCAGCGGGGCTTCCTGGATGTGCTTGATCAGCATGGCCATGCCCGAGGGCGCGTCGAACACCACCTGTCCGGTCAGCATCCAGTAGGCCACGCAGCCCAGACCATAGACGTCGGCTCGCCCGTCGAGATGGCTCGCTCCCGTCGCTGCTTCGGGCGAGATGCACTCGGGCGTACCGTAGACCTCGTCGGCCGCGCTCAGGCGCGTCTCGTCCACCGCCTTGCCGCCGCTCACCATGCCGAAATCAAGCACCTTGAGCACGTCGACCTCGAGGCCGAGCTTGCAGATGAAGAGATTGGCCGGCTTGATGTCGCGGTGGACGAGGTTGCTGGCGTGCGCTTCGGCCAACGAACGGCAGGCTTGCATGAGCAGAGCGGCCACCCGGGCAGGCGGCATGGGGCCGAACTCTTCCACCGCTCGCTGTAGGTCCATGCCGTGCAGCAGCTCCATGACGTAGTAGAAGGCTCCCTCGTCTGACACGCCGAAGTCGTACAGGGTGACGGTGTGCGGGCAGGCCAGATTGGCGGTGGCCTTGGCCTCGCGTTCGAAGCGCCGTCGCAGCGCCACGCGGTCCTTGTTGCCGAATCGCTCGGTTCGGATGAGTTTGACCGCAGCCGGACGCGCGAGCATCTGGTGCCGAGCCTCCCATACCTCGCCCATGCCACCTTCGCCCAGCCTGCGCAGCAAGCGATAGCTGCCCAACGGGATGCCGTCGCCCAGCAACGCTTGGTCCACGTCGAGCAGCGGGCCCCGGCTTGCGATGATGCTGCGGCGGACGACGTCTTCCAGTTCGCGCAGGTTGCCGGGCCAAGAATAGGCGTGAAGACGCGACAACGTCAATTTGCTCGGCGGTTCCAGCACGCGACCCAGGGTGCGCGCGTGGCGCGTGACGAACAGATCGATCAGCGCCGGGATGTCATCGCTGCGTTCGGCGAGGGTGGGCAAACGCAGCACCCGGCGGGTCAGTTTCTGCGCCAACTGCGGATCGAACTCGGCGGGCAGGCCGCCGCCTGTGGGGGCAAGAGCCGCCGACGCGATGAAACGCACGTCATTCTTTCCGCTCGGTATGGCCGCACGCGTGTTCTCCTGGGCAAGCAGGATTTGCAAGAGCCGGTCTTGCACCTCATGGGGCAGGTGCTGGACTCCCGAGAGAAAGAGCGTTCCGCCGGCCGCCAGTGCGAGCTTGTTCTGGTTGTTCGGAGAAGGCTGATCCTGGAAGACCGCTTCCAAATCGCGGGTCACCATCTGCCCGCACTCGATCGCCACAAAGGGCCGGGTACGGCGGGCGGCCGCATCGTGGATGGCGCGCGCCACGGCCTCGTCGCCGCAGCCCGCCTCCCCCAGCAGCAACAGGGGAAGCGAAGATTTCGCCTCATCGGCGATCGAGGCGCGGAGTTTGACAACCGCATCCGAGCCTCCGAGCAGCGCTTCCTGCATGCGCCGGAGCGCGTCTTGACGCAATTCGTGGGCCAAAGTCAGCGCGCGCTCCAACTCGCTGTTGCGCACTTCGAGTCCACGTTGCAGGCAGGTGAGCGCGAGATGGGTGTTGACCCGGGCCACGACTTCCGATGGCTCGTAGGGCTTGGTGATGAAGTCGACGGCTCCGGCGTGCAGCCCCTGCACCTTTGCGGCGGTGTCATCCAGCGCGGAGCAGAAGATGATCGGCAGGTGCTGCAGGGTCGGATCGGCCTTGATCTGCCGGCACACGTCCAGACCATCCATCTCAGGCATCACCACGTCGAGAAGAATGAGTGCCGGCCGGCTCTCCCTGGCGACGGCCAAACATTGGCGTCCGCTGGTAGCCAAGAGCAGCGTGTGCCCGAGAGGGCGAAGCGTTTCTCTCAGGATCTCCAGGTTGATGGGATCATCGTCCACCACCAGGATGCGCGTGGTCTCGCCCGGCACGACGTCTTCCAGACCCGCGATCTTGATTGGCCTTTGCAGCCAGCCGGCCACCGAGTCTGGAACCCGGGAACCGCCCGGTGCGACAGACGCTGGCCGGGATACGGGCTGGCCTGCCGGCGCGACGGGCGAGAGGGTGGTGGGGAGCATGGCGGGTCGCTGGTCGGACACCAAATCGGCCGCTTCGTCCAGGTACGATGGTTGGAGTTCGTGTTGGGAGAGATCCATGCCCCCAGTCAGTGCAACCACGGGACCATGCCCAAGCACGCGGAACCAGTGGCGGTGTGCCCGACGACGTCGGCTGGCCGACACCGATGCGCGAATACCAGGCATCGGAGGACCGACGGGGCGCGCCGCCAGTCGGGATGATCGACCATCGACCACGTCCACGACCACGGCCACGTCTACGACCACGGCCGCCTGCGGCTGTCGCGGGTTGTGGCGCTACGCGCAGCGCAAACGGCCGGCAAGTGACTCGGGCGCCGCGTGCTCGTCGGGGTGGGTCGCCAGCAGGTTCTTCGCGCGCTGCAGGTCTAGCTGGATGTGCACCTGGCTCAGCACCATGGCGGGATGGAAGGGCTTGGTCAGGTAACCCGCAGCACCCGCGGCGAATGCCTTCTGGTCGGCGTCGTCATCGTCCATACCGGTGACGAAGATGACGGGGATGCCGTGCGTCCGCGAGTCGGACTTGAGAATGGTGCAGACCTGATAGCCGTCCAGTCCCGGCATGACTACGTCGAGCAGGATGAGATCAGGTCGGCACGCCACTGCCAAGTCCAGCGCCTGTCGACCGTCGTAGGCTCGGACTGTCCGGTATTCGCCCGAAAGGATCTGGTTCAGGATCTCGACGTTCAGGCGCGCGTCGTCCACGATGAGGACGGTGGGGACGGCGGCGGGCATCTTCATGGTTCGATTCATGGGCAACCTCTTCGTCATCTATGGGCGCGTCACGGTGTAGGCCACCACGCTGGAGAACGATCCCGAGAGCGCGTCGTTGGGAAGCCACACCGCGATGAGCGCCACCACGACCGCCGCGATGGCGAAACGGGCAGCGTGCCCGACGCGACGGGGAGCGGTGGTCGTTGTCGGCGCGGCGTCCATGCCTGGTTCCATACGCAAGGACGGGACCAGCGCGAAAGGCGCGCGATCGCTTGGCAACGGCGCACTCTCGACGACGCGCCGACACGGCTTCCACCTGCCTCTCCGTCGGCAAAGCGACGGAGGCGCGGTCCGCGCTCGGCCAGCCGCCACTTTCCACTTGGCTCCGCGCATGCACCGGTGGATGGACGGAGGGTTCGGCCAAAGTGAATATCGTGCTTCGTGATACACTCGACGCCATGGCGCGAGTTCTGATCGTTGACGACGAGCCAGAGGTGCGACAGTCCGTGCGCCGGACGGTCGAGCAAATGGGCCACCACGTGACCGAAGCGTCGGATGGTGTCGATGCGGTGAAGGCCCTGGACGCCGGCGCATTCGATCTGGTGGTCAGCGATCTGCGCATGCCGCGCGCCGATGGATTCGCGGTCCTGCGCAAGGCACAGGAGCCGTCGGTGCGCGCGCCGGTGGTCATCCTGACCGCCAGCACCAAGGTTTCCGATTGCGTGGAGGCCATGCGCTCGGGCGCGTTCAACTTCCTGGTCAAGCCGTTCCGCGCCGAGGAACTGAAGTCGGTGCTGGAGACGGCGCTGGCCCGCGGCCGTCCCGGTCCCAAGGCCGCCGCGCACCGGCCCGCGGAATCCGACCAGCCCCAGGCCGCGCTGGTGGGCGACTCGGCCGCCCTGCGTGGCGTGGTGGAGACGATCACGCAGGTGGCGGGCACGGACGCCACGGTGTTGTTGCTGGGCGAGAGCGGAACCGGCAAGGAAGTGGTGGCCCGCTTGATTCACGCCTTCTCGCCGCGGGTGGGGAATGCCTTTGTCGCGGTCAACTGCGGTGCCATCCCGGAAGGGCTGGTGGAGAGCGAGCTGTTCGGCCACGCCAAGGGCGCGTTCACCGGGGCGACCGACGTGCGCGCCGGCAAGTTCCTGGAGGCTGATGGCGGCACGCTGTTTCTCGATGAGATCGGCGAACTGGCCCTCGGCCTGCAAGTCAAGTTATTGCGGGTGCTGCAGGATCGAATCATCACCCCGGTGGGCGAATCCAAGACCCGCCAGGTCGACACGCGGGTCGTGGCAGCGTCCAACAGCGATCTGCAAGCGTTGGTCAAGGAAGGGAAGTTCCGCAGCGATCTCTTCTTCCGGCTCAACGTCGTTCCCATCGCCCTGCCCGCCCTGCGCGAGCGCGCCGAGGATGTGCCGTCCCTGTGCCAGCACTTCCTGGCGTCTGCCAACCGGCGCACGAAAAGGAACGTGACCCTGTCGGAGGCGGCGCTGGTCGCCTTGCAGCTCTACAACTGGCCCGGCAATGTACGCGAGCTGGAAAACCTGGTAGAGCGGCTGGTGATCCTGAGTCGCACCGACGTGATCGGCGTCGAGGATCTTCCGCGCAACCTGCGCGCCCCGGCGGCCGATCTGGCAGCCGAAGTCGCGTCGGCTTCCCCGGCCGAGGGCATTGACCTTCCCGCCACGCTCGCGCGCATCGAGGTTGTGCTCATCGAGCGCGCCATGCGCGCGGCAAACGGAAACAAGACCCGCGCCGCGGAACTCCTCGGTCTCAGCCGCACCACCCTGTTCGACAAGCTCAAACGCGCCGGCATCGAACCGGGCGATTGAGCCGCATCGGTTGTCGTGGCTCATGAACACGCCGCCGCGGAACGCAGGGTGCGATCACCCCCGGCGCAGGCGGCTGTCTGAATCCGCGGGGCTAGGCCCCGCCCCCGACGCGCCGGCCGGGCGGCACCGAGTAGCTGACCCAGGCATTGGCGCCCACCACTGCGCCCTTGCCGATCACCGTGTCGCCGCCCAGGATGGTAGCGTTGGCGTAGATGATCACGTCGTCCTCGATGGTTGGGTGGCGCTGGGGCACGGGCTGCTTGGACGCCGAGGTCGATACGGCCCCACCCGGCTTGCGCTTGATCGACAGCGCGCCCAGGGTCACGCCTTGATAGATGCGAACCGCGCGGCCGATGCGCGTGGTCTCGCCGATGACGATGCCGGTGCCGTGGTCGATGAAGAAGGGCGAGCCGATGCCGGCGCCGGGGTGGATGTCGATGCCGGTGCGCGAGTGGGCGTACTCGGTCATCATGCGCGGCACCAGCAGCGCCCCTTCGCGCAGCAAGCGATGCGCGACCCTGTAGATGGCGATGGCATACAGCCCGGGATAGCAGGCGACCACCTCGTCGGTGCCGGTGGCAGCGGGATCCGCCTCGAAGGCCAACTGGATGTCCTGTTCCAGAACCCCGCGCAGCTCGGGCAGGGCGGCCAGCGTGCGCGCGGTGATGCTCTGGGCGCGCCGCCAGCAGGCGTCCTTATTGCCGGCGGCTTGCGGGCACTGGCGGTGCAGGCCCAGAAACACCAGCTCCTCCAGCCGGAGATCCAGGTCGCCCAGCACCTCGGCCACGCGCTCGCGCGCCGCCGCATGCGAGTTTTCGCCCAGCATGCGCGTGCGCCGGGTTCCCGGCAGGATCACCGACAGCAGATCCTCCACCAGGGTCGCGACCTCGTCGGGCGACGGCATCGGGCCTACCAGCGACCGCGTTCCACGACCATGTTGCTTGAGAATGCGCTCAGCGAGGGCCTGGTGCGATTTCTTGGGAGGCGTTCCGTGATTCACGTGCATGAAGCGAATTTACCCTGATTCGACCGGTTGACCAGCTAGTTCGCGCCGAGGCGTTCTCTGTGTCCTCCCCTCTCCCCGCTGCGTTCTCGACGAGGGTGGCTGCCGGGATGGGTCTGCGTCTACGTTGTCTCTACACCCTTCCCCTTCACGGCCTCGGCGAGCTTCTGCATCACCTCTTCCAGGCGCGACTCGGGCACGGATACGCGCGTGGGCATGCCGCCGCCCAGGTCGAACAACTTGATCAGGTCCAGCCCGGACTCGAAATCGGCAGCAATGGACAGCGACCCCGAATCGCGCACCACAGCCACGGCCGCGCGCCGCTGGCCGAGGAGCAACAGCTCGGTCTTGTCGTAGGGCGCGCTCGACTGGGCTTCCACGTACGCCACGTTGCCTTCGATCTGGTAGCGCTCGGCGATCTTGCGTGCCCGGTCCAGCAGCGGGTCGATGAGGCGCGCGGCGCGCTCGATCTCCTCCCAGTGGTGAGGCGCCTGGGTGCGCGCCAGCAGGTACTGGATCACGCGGTACTTGAGCGTCTCGTCGCGAAAGCGGGCGCGCAAGGCGCGATCGATGCGCTTGGCAATGGGGCCCGGCTCACCCCGCCGCGTGTCCACCGCGCGCGCGTCCATATCGGCGCCTGGATAGGGCTCGATGCCACCCAGCACCCACTTGGCGCCCGCATACAGACCGTCGAGATCTATGTGCATGGCCACCGTGTCCACCGGCCCTACCGCGGCCACGAACTCCGGCGTGATCATCTCCGGACAGCCCCCGTGCTCGGCCTTGTCGGCAAGCAGAAAACGGGGATCGCGGGCAAAATCCACGTGGCGCTCGTGGTCGTGGTGATCCACCCAGGCGGCCAGCCGGCTGCCCAGGCCATTGATGAAGGGAATGGTGACGCCGGCAAACGACGAGCCGCCGCCCTCGGAGGCGAAGCCGATGTCCAGCACCACCACCCGGCCGGCCAGGGTGTCGGCTGGCGGCAGCTTCCGCGGCGTCAGGAACGCGAAGCGCACGCCGGCCTCTACCTTGTTCGCGCTCATGGGCAAGAGGTGAAGATAGCGGCGGCCCGGCGCCCGAGCCACCAATTTCTTGGCTGGGATTCGGAGCAAGGGTGTGAGGGCGACCGCGGCGCGGCCTCCCTGCTCCGAATCCCAGTTTCTTGCTGGTCCGCTCGCAGCGGCACCATAATTGCGCGGTCACTGCACGAGAGAAGAGTCGAGGATATATGTTGTTTCCACTCTGGCTGGTTCTGGCGACTGCGGCACAGGTGTCCACCACAACGCCCTTCCGGACCGCGGTGAATCCGCGCATCGATCCGGTGTTCGGCGACGTCACGGTCCTGCGCCGGACCGTGGATCGTTTCCTGGCTCTGCAGGCGGAGATGGATCAGGTTCGCAACGAATTCTCCACTGCGGTCCACAGCACTTTGGCCGAACTGACGAGGCCCACTGGCCCGCGCGAGAATCACCCTGCCAGAACCTGTCCGCCGGCAGCCCCTGCTCTCTACGGACGGGCGTTAGCCGCCGGAAGCCGCTACCTGGCATCCGGGCGGGAGATGGAGTCACGCTTCCGCGAGATTCGCCGCGCCGACGAACTGGGCGACGCATCCGGGTTGACGCCTGACTATCGCCTCAAGGTCAAGAAGGCGAGCCAGATCCACCAGGACATGCTGCGCGACCTGCAGGAAATGCGCGTCGCTTTCTACGTGCAACTGGGCGCCGAGCTTCGCCACGCCGGGTGCGATCTGCCGGGCGCCGGCACGGGCGGCAGCCCGGCTCCAGGCGCGAACAACGCGGTCCCCACGGACCCTTCCAACCCGGCCGCCTGGACTCTCGACGATTCTGCGGCCGACCCCGAGGCCGCTGGTACCGCGGATCCCAGCCGGACCGTGCGCACGCCGCCCAAGACAACGGGCCCCACGAACGCGCCCGCGGTGTGGATCGAGATCGACAACTCGCACTGCGCCCGGCCGTCGCAGTTGCAAATCGACGGCCGATCCTACGGGGCGCTGCCCGGCTACAAACGAACCTCGGTGCGCACCCACGCCGGCCCGCACGAGGTGTGCGTGCTGGCCGGCCTCGACAAGCGCTCCTGCGGCGATCTCGGCACGCTACGCCAAGTGTACTTCTACGAGGGCTGGTCCCTCACGGTTCGCTGCGATCGCTAGACCTCCACGGCCCCTTTTCGATCTCCACGCGCGGCGGTGGCGCCATCGCCGACTCGCCCAGTGAGAGCCGCTCCTCTCGCGTCGGCCGCACCAGCGGTTCCAGCAGGGCCAGGTTGTGGCGTGCATCCTCGTTCTGTGGATCCAGACGCAGGGCCTCGCGGAAACAGCGCTCGGCCTCGGGCAGCAGGCCAACCCGCAGCGCCACCACGCCGGTGAAGAACTGCGTGGCGGCGTCATTCGGCTCGAGAGCCTGGGCGACGTGCAACTGGTTGAGCGCGTCCTCGGGCCGGTTGTTGGTGTAGAGCGCCAGCGCGTAGTTGTATCGCAGCAGGGCCCGCTGCGGCCGTCGCTTGGCCGCGCGATTCAAGAACCACTGCGCCTCCTTGGGCTGGCCCCGGAGCAAGGCGATCACGCCAAGATTTCCGTAGGCCTCGCCCAGCATGCCCGGGACCTTCGCGGCCTCGATGAACCAGCGCTCGGCCGCATTCAGGTTTCCCGCCTGGTAGAATGAGGTCCCCAGCAAGAACGCCGGCCTGGGATCATTGGGTGCAATCCAGCGCAGCCTGCCGAAAAGCGAAGTGGCCTTCTTCAAATCGCCGCGGGCGCGTGCCAGATCGCCGCACAACTTCAGAGCGGCCGCGCTGCGCGGACGGCGGCGCAGAACCTCGTCGTACACCGCCTCAGCCTCGCTACGCTTGCCCACACCCAGGTAGGCCGCGCCCAGATCCATGCGCGCATCCACGCTGTCTGGCTGCAAGCGCACGACCTCTTCCAGATCCCCCACCAACTCCGGGCCAGCCCGCCGCGAAGCCAGCACCAGGGCCAGGGCTCGGCGCGCGCGCACATCGTCGGGCGACGCTTGCAAGACCCGGTTCAGCTCGGCCTGGGCTTGCGCTAGCTGGCCGGCCTCGGCCAACACCTCGCCATAGGCCCGGCGCACGTCCAAATCCCCCGGATCCAGTTCCACCAGGCGCGCATAGCGATCGCGCGCGGCGGCCGATCCCTCGCTGCGGTCCAGCGCCGCCAGTCCTGCCAGGGCAGCCAGATAGTCTGGTCGCGCCTCGACCGCCACTGACCACATGGCGCGCGCATGGCCGGGCCGACCGTTCTCCAGGTGAATGGCGCCGAGAAAACGGCGGGTCTCGGGAACCTTGGGATCGATGACCAGCGAGCGGCCCAGGATCTTGATGGCCTCGTCCTGACTGCGGTGCCGACCGGCCAAGCCCAGGTAGGTCGCCACGCCCCGGCCGTAGAGCACGAAGGCATAGGGATCGCGAGCGAAGCGCTGACTGAGCGAAGCCTTGGCCGCCGGCGCCCGATCCCCGAGCAGCTTGCGAAAAGCCGCCAGCGCCGCCTCGACCGCGACTGCGGCGGCGTCCGTACCCGCGACGCGGGTCGCTTCCGCAGACGCGAATGGGCGGCCCGATCCCTTGATACGAACCGTGACCGCGATCTTCCAGTCTGCTCGCCGCGCGAATTCGCCACTCACCGTCCAGCGCGGGGTGACCGTTGCTGCGTGACCGAACAGGGTCTCGCCGCCCACGAACTTGAGAGGCGCCAAATGGCCCAGACGCTCGGCCACCAGGGCCGGCAATCCCGCCTGCAGGTGGTCGAGAGCGCGAAAGTCGCTGCTGTTCTTGAACGGCTCGACCACAAAGGTCTCGCGCGCAACGGCCGACTCTTCTTGCGTGGCCAGCGCCACGCCCGACGTGAAGACGATGAGAGCGAAAGTTGCCGCGCACCACATGGGTATGCGGCCAGAAAACCAGCCCATACGCCAATACTCGGAGCTTCCCGTCGCAGCGCAAATTTTCCACGTGCATTGGATGAGATTCGGAAGAGGAGACCGGAGCGGTGGCGGGGCGGCAGACCGGCTGCGTAACGGCACCCTGCCAGGGTGGATCTCAGCGTTTCGGGTGGGTCGGCCGCCACAGGACGGCGACGATCCGGTCGAGCAGCGCGTGCGCAGGGGCCGCTTGCGGCCGGGCGATGCGCCTCAAGCGACCTGAACCAGCTACGGCCCGAGCAAATCGGAACGAGTCTTGGCCGGCAGTGAGCCGACCATTGGAGTCAGGTCCGAGCCGGCCCAGGGCCAGGCGCTGTCCGCTGGCCACCACCCGGGCTTCGTGGATCGATACAATGATGCGGGAATCTCGTGGGTCGCAATCGAAGGATTCCAAACCACCCCTGCGCTGACCGTATCGTAATTGCCGTGGGCCCACAGACTTGTGTACGAGACGTCGGACTTGCTGCTGCTCCCGAAGTAGTAGACGCAGGACCCACCGGAACCGAAACACATGTACGTACTGCTGATTGCAGCCGTTCCGAGATCGGTTGCCGCCGAGCTTCCCAGCACATTACCCACGACGGTCATATTGATATCCCCTGCATCGAACCCGACCGCGAGGACGTTGCCGGTTTGCATGGCGGTGGAACCATAGACGGCGGGCGGGGCAAATTGGCTCGAAGCGTAGTTCCTGAAGTACGTCAAGTACCCTGAGTTGCCGTGCGTGGTCGACGCCTTCATGTGAGGCGCATAGTTCCCTTCCATGAGTTCCATGTGCGGAAACGAGCAGTGCGTATCCAGGTTGTCCTCCTGCCACGCCGGAGGAGTCGCCCAGGAATTGTCAGCATAATTGTAGCCGACGACATTTCCTCCCCCCGATACGGAGAACTGAATCGGCTTGTTCATGTAGCGGGCGATGTTGTTCTCGACGAGATTGTCGGCCGCCCCACACCGCATCACAATTCCGTAGCAATCCGTTCCGAAGCCGTAGTTTGCCGAGTTGTGAACATGACTATCGCGCACCACGCACCGATACGTTCCGGTCAAGGCGACGTGAATTCCACCAATCGTGCCGTCGGTCTGCACGTCCCTTATCCAACAATAAGCGGCATTCGACACGTCGATGCCGCCCGCCATTTGACCGTCGTAGCCGGGGTTGGTGCCGCCCTGGAGCAACACCCCTTCGATCCCTGCCCACTTGGTGGCCTTCTGGGTCATCCGGGCGATCTGTGCAAGGTAGGGGCTTGCGGACTGAAAGGTCCAATGCAAAGGCGTGGTCAAAGTCAGGGTGCCGTTCGTCGTATTGACGGCAGCCACTTCCACCCGCTCGCTGATGGAGCGCTTGTCGACTCGCTTGAAGAATGTGCAATCACCCTCCTGCACGGTGGCGTCGTCCACCTGATCGATGATGGCCAGATCGCCCGGAAAAAAGCCGCTGGCGTTGTTGCCGACGTAGACGGTGGTGGTTTCCTTCACCGCATCTTGGGTCAGTGCCACGGCCGTGCCGAAAGCGCTGTTGTAGCAAGCCTGGTCTTGGCTAGTTCCAATCGCGAGTACGGAGCCCCCGCCGGTCTTGACAATCGTGGTTCCGCCCGACGTGGCCCCTTGCGAGCCGGCGCCGCGCAATACCACGCCCTTGCTCAGGGTGACGGTGGAGGAGATGGTATACGTCCCTGCCGCCAACTGAACCACTTGTCCCTCCGGGCAGCCGCTAATCGCGGTATTGATATTGTCTCCGGGCTGGGGATCGGCGCACACGGTAGTTCTTACCGGGATCCCGTCGCTTCCAAGGGCAAGTTGAAGCTGACTATCCGTCAAAATGCCGGGATTCCAGGTCGTCGTGAGATTCGGATCGAACAAGCCGGAAGGCGCTGTGTTACACGAGGCGCCGTCACAGTTTTGTGCCCCGCCAATGGCGGTACTGCCACCTGAACTGGCTCCACCGGTCGCTCCCGCCCCCCCGGAACTGGTCGTGGTCCCGCCTGTTGTCCCCCCGGCGGCCTTGCTGCCGCCAGTCGCTCCTCCGATGGCCGTGCTCCCACCTCTTGCTGTTCTTCCGCCGGACGCCGGCGTGCCACCGCTTGCTCTCGATCCACCAGTGGCGGTGGAGCCGCCAGCGGTCGTGTCTTGGCTGCCGACTGTCGCAACCACGCCCCCGGCGCTCGTGGCACCCCCGCCCACGGACAGTCCGCCACCTCCCGGACTGCCGCCGTTCCCCGCTCCCGAAGCACTTTTCCCAGAGCATGCGCCCAGAGCCATGGCCAGTGAGAGGCCTGCCAGTACAATGAGGCGAATCGAGTGCGGAGGGATGAGGGTCATATCTAGATCTCCCCAAAGACAAACGTTCATGGCGCCACGCCGGTGGTCATCAGCGTGGTTGGCGGTTCGATCTTTTGCAGTTGCAGGAAGCGAACGAATGCGGGCAACTGGTAGCCCGAGTACGTCGTGAGTGAGCCAGTCGTGCCAAACGTCCCCAGGTTCGTCGAGAGTGGGTAGTAAGCGAAGGCATGCGTGACGTACGGACTGGCCGCGTTGCTTCCGTCAACCCACGGCCAACTATAGCTCCCGAAAAAGGCTGGCTTGCCGCTCAGGTAGAGCGAACTCGGGATGGTTTGCACCCCGGCGTTCCAGTGGACGCCCTTGGTAGCGTAGTCGTAGTTGCCATCGCGGAAGACGGTATTCACGACCCCTTGATCCGCGGCGGAGCCATCACCAGAACCTATCATCCACATGGGCACGGGATCCTCAACCCAGTCTGGGGCGGAGTTCTCATAGGCGAATCCATGGGTCTGTGGAGCCGTGGGCATTCCAATGGATCCGAGCACGTTGCCAACGTAGTTGAAGAACACGTCTCCATAGTCCGCCTGAGCCCCGGCCCGATTTCCGACGTCGGCATAGGGGATGCAGGTAAAGTCACCTGCTCCGGATGAAGTGCAGCCCGTGGTCTGGGTATCTCCATTGAAGGTATAAGTGTTGAGAGGTGGCCAAGCCGATCGATGAGTGGTGGCAAGGTTGCGCAGCCAGGTGATGAAGATGGAGCCGCCCCAGGTGGGGTCCGTGCCCAGCGCGAAGCTGAGATTGCCCTCGAACAATTCGAAGTGCGGTGTGGTCATGTGGGCCGCGTTGATCCCAGATTCCACCCAATCTGGCTGGTAGGCGATCCAGCCGTCGTCCATATAGTTGTAGGCCATGACGTTTCCGCCGCCCGAGACGCGCATGACCATGACCTTGTCGAAATTCCACGAGATGTTGTTTTCGACCAGGTTGTCGGCCGAGCCAAAGGAGAACTCGATCCCGTATCCCGCGCCGCCGGGAGTCGGATTGATCGTGCTGTGCACGTAGGAGTCGCGCACGATGCATCGAAACGCCTGATCGATCCCGATACTGTAGCCGTTGGACTGGTCGGATTCGACATTCCTCACCCAAGAGTACTTGGCGAGATTGAGAGTGATGTTGTTGTACTGCACTTGCCCACCCGGGGCAGGCGCACCGGCCACATAGACATCTTCCAGGCCGGCGTTGGTGAGAGGTTGCACATCGAATTGAGTCATCTGCGCCAAATGCGCCACGTCGAAGGTCATGTGGAACGGCGCCGAGAAGCTCAAGGTATTGCCGGTGATGGATTGAATCTCCATGATCTGGGACACGGGGCGGTTCGTGCGACTGAACCATCCGCGGGAAGCATCTCCCTGGGGAGACTTCGTCGGGTTGTATTCCGCATAGGGGTAGACCAGGCCGGTCCCACCGGAGGGACCGGTCAGGATCCAGGCTCCTGTGTCGTCCGCCGGATCCACCAGCATGTCGATGAGCACGAGGTCGCCCACATTAAAGCCCGCGGTGCTACTGACAGCCACCGAGGTCGTGCCCTGAATCCCATCGGCGGTGAAATTGACTGAGGTTCCGACCGGATGGGGGAAAAGGTTCAGGCCGATGTTGACCACCGGGCCATACAGGGAAGGGTCTCCCATGAGCTTGGTCTGCGTCGTTGAATCGGCCCCGGGCCCTCCACTGCCGCGTAACACCACATTGCTCTTTTGCCAGGAGACGGCATTCGTGATGTTGTACGTTCCCGGATTCAACTTCACGACCTGGTTGTCGGCACAACTGGCGAGAGCCGCGTTGATGGGTCCGTCATCAGCCTTGCCAGTGGGCGAAAGGGTCTTGCAGATGGTCGTCAGGTTCGGCACTCCGCCAGCAATGCCTGGAGCCCAGGGAATCGTCCGCGAGAGCGTGCGGGATCCGCCCTGGGTGTTGTAGGTGGGGCCCGAGGGGAACATATAGGATCCGGTTCCTGTTCCGGTGGCGGTGCCGGTCCCGGTCGGCGAGAGCGCGGCGTCCTGAGCGGCGTCAGGGCCGGCATCGTTGCCAGTGGGGATGGGCACGTCTGTCATTCCCACATCGCCGTTTGCCTGCGCGGCATCGGTGGCGCCGTGCGGCCGGTCGCTGTGGACGCAGGCCGGGGCAAAAATGAGAAACGAAGCAAGGCCCGCCACCGTCACGAATCTGCAATGGTCATTTGACATGGGCTTCCCTTTCCTGACGGAGATCCAGCACAACCAGCGCGAAGCGGCGCACGGGTTTCGCCCATCTCTCGCGAATCCGTCGAAATCGATTGTCGCTGTACATTCCCGCAGCGCGGACGGCGCGAGAACGCGCAGCCGGCATCAGGCATTGTACACGCGCAAGCCGCCGTCCGACAGGGATTGTGGCCGACGACTAGGCACTGGGCCCCTACTCCGAATCCCAGGTATTTGACGAAATGTTGACGGCTACGCCCCACCGCCTCATATGAACCAGAGAGAAAGAAACCGATGTCTCGCTTTCGCGCGGTCCTGCTTTCCAGCTTGCGCATTGTCGGCGGCCTGGTGCTGGGCTCGGCGTGTCTGGGCGTCGGCCTGGGCTACTGGGTGTACCGCGAGTTTGAATCCGACCTTCCTGCCAACCTGAGCGCGGTGACCGACTACCAGCCCATCCGCGCCAGCCAGATCTGGAGCGCGGACGGCGAACTCATCGGCGAGTTCTTCGTGGAGAAGCGCGTGCTCTTGCCCATCGAGCAGGTGCCTGATCTGGTTCGCAAAGCTTTCGTCGCGGCCGAGGATGGGCGCTTCTACAAGCACGGCGGCGTCGACTACCTGGGCGTCCTGCGCGCGGCCTGGGCCAATCTGCGCGCCCGGCAGGTGGTGCAGGGTGGCTCCAGCATCACGCAACAGGTGGCCAAGATTCTCATTGTCGGCCAGGAACGCTCGCTGGCGCGCAAGCTGCGCGAGGCGCTGCTCGCCTTCCGCATCGAGAAACGCCTCCGAAAAGACCAGATCCTCGGCATCTATCTCAACCACGTCTATCTCGGTCACGGCGCCTATGGGCTGGCGGCCGCGGCCACCGCCTACTTCGGCAAGAGCGTGGCCGAGCTGACCGTGGCCGAGGCGGCCATGCTGGCGGCGCTGCCCAAGGCGCCCGGCAACATCACGCCCCTGCGAGACTTCGACCGCGCCCACAGCCGCCAGCGCTACGTGCTCGAGCAGATGCTAGAGCTGGGCTTCATCAGCGCAGCACAGGCCGAGACTGCGGCCAGCGAGCCGCTGATGCTGGTCGCGCAAACCCGTGCCATGACCAACGTGGCCGCTCCCTACTTCGTCGAGACGGTGCGCAAGCACGTGGCCGAACGCTATGGCGACGAGGATCTTCTGCGCCGGGGTTTCCGCATCTTCACCACGCTGGACATGCGCCGGCAGCGGGCCGCCGAGTCCGCCCTGCGTCGCGGTCTGGAGGATCTACAGCGGCGCCTGGTTTTCGATGGACCCATTGGCCACCTGGACGTGGACCAGCGGCGCCAGCTCGGCGCGGGCCAGCCGCGTCCTGTGGGACCCGAGGGATTCAATCTGGACGGCGAGCAGTCCCCCTATCTCATGGCCCTGACCGATCCGCCTGCCGCGACCGTGGACGCCACCACTCCCGGCGCACGCCTGTCCGACTCCGCGGCCAAGCGCGCCGCGGGCGAAGCCTGGGCTCAGCGCCGACGCGCGGCTCACGATCGCGATGCGCCCGTATTCGACACCGATCCAGACACCGTCTACGCAGCCGTGGTGACCAGCGTGGGCAAGAAGGTCGTGGTCGCATCCGGGGGTCTGCTCGCGCCGCTCGACCCGGCCAGCGAATCCCAGGCCCTGGCCTGGGCCGGGCCGCACGGCGAGCACCTGGGTGCCGGCGACGTTGTGCCGGTGTACCTTCGCACCCAGAGCGGGAACGGCCACGGTCGCCGCGAGGAGTTTCTCGCCCACCTGGCCAGCGCGCCCACGGTCCAGGGCGCGCTCATCGCCCTGGATCCGTCCAATGGCTACTTGACTTCCATGGTGGGGGGATACGACTACGGCAAGAGCCAGTTCAACCGCGCCACTCAGGCACGCCGACAGATCGGTTCAGCCATCAAGCCCTTCGTCTACGCCGCCGCCATCGACCACGGCTTGACTCCGCTCACCATCAGATGGGACGCGCCGGTCAAGTTCAAGACCGCTTCCGGGACCTGGGCGCCGCACAACTACAAGCCCGACTACCTGGGACCCGTGACCCTGCGTACCGCTCTGGCCAAGAGTATCAACACCGTCTCGGCCCAGATCGTCGCCCAGATCGGAGTCGATTCCGTCATCGACGTCATGCGCCGCCTGGGCATCACCTCCAAGCTGCCTCAGTCGCTGTCGCTCGCGCTGGGAACCCCTGATTTGACCTTGCAAGAGGTGGCGTACGGCCTCGCCGCGTTCCCGGCTGGCGGCAAGCTGGTCAGCCCCGTGTTCATCGTGAAGATCGTGGACGCCGACGGGCGGGTTCTGGAAGATCACACCGCCCCACAACCGCGTGAAGACCGCCTGTCGCCCGAGACCGCCTATGTGGTCACCGATCTAATGAAGGGCGCGATCGAGATCGGCACGGGCAAGAAAGCGCGCGAGCTGGGCAGGCCAGCCGCGGGCAAGACCGGGACGTCAACCAACTATCGCGACGCCTGGTTCTTCGGCTTCGTGCCCGAGTTGCTCTGCGGCGTCTGGGTTGGGCGCGACGACTTCAAGCCCATTGGCCACGACGCAACCGGCGGTCAGGTGGCCCTGCCCATCTGGCTTTCGTACATGCAGGAGGCCCTGCGCTCGGTCCCGGTGCGCGACTTCGAGCCGCCACCCGGGGTCATTTTCGTGCGCGCCGACCCCGAGAAGGGCGTGCCCGCCACGCCGGACAAGCCGGGCAGCCGGCTCATGCCACTCAAGCGGGGCACCCTGCCGCCGCTCTTCCGCGCCGGCAGTTCTGGGCGGTTCTCCGATGAACGATTTTAGTCGGTCAACAAGAATCTTCAGCTAGCGCCTCGCGTCTCTTGACACCGGGGGGCTGACCGATAAGATAGCGGCCGTCGTAGAAGATTTTATTCAAGAGAAACGTTGCTGTTGGCTGCGAGCCCGCCCGCGCGGACTCGCACAGGCGGGCCGAGGGGCTCGCGGAGGATGAGATGCAAGGACTAGCGCAGTTCCTAGAACAGGGCGGAACGCTCATGTACGTCAACCTGGCGGTTTCGGTCATCGTGCTCGCCATGATCATCGACCGTCTGATCTTCTTCCTCCTGAAGAGCAGCGTGAATGCGCGCGCTTTCCTCGAGCAGATCCGCAAGCTCGTGCTTGCCAACAACGTGGACCGGGCCGTCAAGTTGTGCTCGGCGACTTCCGCCCCGGTGGCTCAGGTCGCCAAGGCGGGGCTGCAACGGGTGCATCGCGGCGAGATCGCGGTGGCACAGGCCATCGAGGAGTCGCTGGTGGATGTGACTCCACTGCTCAAGAAGCGTGTCCAGGTGCTCTGGTCGCTGGCGAATATCGCAACCCTGGTCGGCCTCCTGGGTACCGTTGTCGGTCTGATCCGAGCGTTCGGCGCGGTTTCTGCCGCCAAGCCAGAAGAGCGAAGCAGCCTCCTGGCCAAGGGTATTTCCGAGGCACTCAACAACACGGCCATGGGTCTGGGTATCGCCGTGACCTGCATCATCGCGCACGCCATCCTCGGCTCCATGTCCAAGCGGCAGGCCGCCGACCTCGAGGCTTTCTCGCTCAAGCTCGAAAACCTCTTGGCGGAATCGGCCCATAGCGGCGCCGGGGCACCGGCAGCTAAGTAATATCCCATCCTAGCCAAAGGACACACCAACCAGGTGGACATGCGATGACCAGACGTCAAGTTCGGGCCCGCATGCGGCGGATGAAGGAGAAGTTCGAGGAGGCCGAGGAGGAAACCGGCGAGATCAACCTTGTCCCGTACATGGACATCGTCACCAACATCATCATCTTCCTGCTCGCTTCGGTGGTGAATCAGGTACCGCTGGGAACGGTGAACGCTTCTTCGCCAACTTTCGGCGGCGGTGGGGGCGGCGGCGCGGAAGAGAAGCCGACCCTCAACCTGACCGTGACCGTGGGCAACTCGGGGTTCACGCTGGCCGGTTCGGGTGGCGTCATGCCACCCATCCCCAAGCTGCCGACTGGCGACTACGACTACGTTGCCCTGACCACCAAGCTGACCGAGGTCAAGAACCAGTTCAAGGATGAGACCAAGGCCACCTTCAACGCGGACGCCGGGACGGCCTATGAGATCGTCATCAAGACCCTGGACGCCATGCGCGAGGACAAGGATGGCCACATGCTTTTCCCTGACATCGTGTTTGCAGCGGGGATCTTGTGATGGACGCTCAGGCTATGCCCGCGGCGCCTGAAATGTCGGACCGTCTCAAGGGCAAGCGGGCGGTCCGCGCCTTCGCACGCAAACTGGCCGAGCCTGAGGAGATCACCAGCCTGAACATCACCCCGATGATGGACATGATGACCATCATCCTGGTGTTCTTGCTCAAGACCTTCACCTCGTCGGCCTTGCTGGTCAACCAGGACCAGAACATGATGTTGCCGTCGTCGATCAGCCGACTCAACGCCAAGCAGGCGATCGCCGTCACGGTCACCAAGCGTGTGGTGTTGGTCGATGGCGAGCCAGTGGCGCCCATCAACAGTGGAAAGATCGATCCGGCCCTCAAGCGCGACGGCGACAACGGTTACTACATCACGCCCCTGGTCGAGATACTGAACCGGGTAGCGCGCAAGGAAAAGAAGGTGGCGGAGATGACCGGGCAGAAGTTCGATGGTGAGCTGACCATCGTCGCGGATCGGTACACGCCCTACCGTCTCTTGACCGAGATCCTCTACTCCTGCGGCCAGGCCGAGTACGCAAACTACCGCCTGCTCATCCTGAAGAGCCGCGAGTAGCGAGACCACGCCCTGGCGGTGGTGGCCGTGGTCGGAGCTAGCCTGTCCGGCCAGGCCCACTTCGTGTGAGGCGATCGCAGAGCACCCCCTACGGCCGGCCACGCGCGCAATGCCAGCTTCCCGTCCTGTCCGTGGGGGCCGTAGCTAGCAAACGCGGCCGTGCCGTCGGGAAGGGGCGACCTGCGGTGGTCGCCCCACCGTCGGCTCGCAAGTCACTACTGCGTGACTACGATCTCGACCCGGCGATTCTTCAGCTTGCCAGCCTTGCCCAGGTTGGGCACGCGCGGCTTCTGGCTGCCCATGCCGGCGGCCACCACCTGGTCCTTGGGCACACCTTGCTGGCTGACGTAGTTGGCAATCGCCTGGGCTTGCTGGTCGGTGAGTTCCTGCGCCTTGGGTGGCGGCAGGCTATTGTCGGTGTGGGCTTCGATGCGAATCTGCCGGATCTCGGGATGGTTGATGAGCAGATCGATCAGCTCGTCGACAACATGGGTTGCGCCCGGTTCCAACTGGGCCGTGGGCTTCTTGCCATTCGCCTTGAACGCGATGGGCTGGCGCAAGGTGATCTTTCCGTCCTTGAAGACGACTCCCGGAACCGCCGGCCGCGAGCGCAGGACAATGTTGAGCGGGTTGTCCACCCCTTCCACCACGGAAACCGACATCTCTCGGCTCAGGTACTGGTCTGCCTCCACGCGCAGCACGTACTGCCCCGGCTGGATCCCGATCGACAAGTTGCCCGCATCGTCACTCTTGGCCTCGGCGATTTGCGGGCCAGCCAGTTTCACGGCGGCCACCACCGGTTTACCCGACTCGTCGACCACCCGGCCGGTGACCTTGCCCGCCGGAGCCCGCGGCGTCATGGTGATGGCCACGTTGGCCGTTTGTCCTGCCACCACCTCGACCTTGGCGTTCGCATTCTCGTAGTTGGTGGCCACCACGAACAACTCCATCGGGCCAGGAGGCAGTGGCACGCTCTGGAAGGTCCCGTCCGCCTCGGCCAGGACACGCGAGTGGTCGCGCCCGGTCACACCAATCACCGCGCCGTCCACCGGTGTGCCGAGGCTGCTGACCACCTTGCCGGCCACCAAGCCCTCGGTCGCAGCGGCGACCACCTTCTCCACGGGAACCTTGCGCGTCACCACCCGCGGCAGAACGTCCAGCGGGACAGCGGCGCCAAACAGGAAATTCCACGGCGCCAGAGGTGGGCCGTAGGGGTAGCCGACAGACTCCAACTCCAAGTCCAACCCCAGCGTGAGGGTCAAGCTGTGCAGCACCTGAGCCTGCAGGCCCAGAGTCACCCACATCTGATCCCTGTTGCCTCGGCAGCTCCAGGTCGATGATGACACGCACGACGAGCCACCGTAGGCGGCGAAATTGGGGTCCGCAGAGCCGTAGATGTAGTCAAGGTGATACTCGGCTATCGGACGCAAGGACAGTCCGTCGAGCAGATCGGCCAACGGGGCGTCAAGACCGAAGGCGAGCCGAACGCGATCCTTGCCCAGGCCATATCCGAAGGAAGAAACGTAGCGCGATACAATTGTGGTGCCAGCGGGGTAGTTGACCAAGTCGTAGGAGTTGTCGAAATAGACGCCCACGTTCAGGTGAGCGCGAAGAGGCAACTTGGGCTGCACTGCCTGGAGGTTCCAACTCGCCAGGGCGTTGATCCATACCGAAGTCGAATCGCCACTGAAGCTCAGCCCACTCACCGACGACATGAAGCGCAAGCCCAGCTCGCCGCCCAGGCTGAAACCGCTGGGCAGCGCATAGGCCAGCTTGGTCCCGAGGATCAGGTCGCCGAACGCCTTGATGATGTCAGGATCGGTCCGGCCAGCTTCGGAAACGCACTGGGGCTGGCTGGCCTGGAGGCAGCGGGTGTTCCGGTTGCCCGAACCCAACACCGCGCCGAAGATCTCCATGAAATCGAGCGGCGTGAGCCCGAAGGTCAGCGCGCCCTGCAGGCGGGTGTTGCTATCCCCGCCATTCGTGAGGTCGCTGTTTTCGACCAACATCTTGGTCGTGCTGAAGTACTCGCCGTGGAGGCCCAGCCGAAGCTGCCACAGGCGCCCGACCTCGGCCGCGCCCATGCGCAGAAGGCCTACTGAACCCGCCAACGAGTTCTGCGGGGCGAAGCCGCGTGGCCGGTCATCGGTTTCCCCTTCGACGGCAGCAGGCGTGATGGCGACGGGGCTCGGCGCTGCCATGGGTGCGACGGCCGGCACCGGCGCAGGCGCTGCCACCGGCAGTGGCGCTGGCGCAGGAGCCGCAGGAGCTGCAACCGGAGGGGCTGCTGGAGCGCTGGCCGTCGGCACCGCCGGAGCGGGGACCGGCGGAGGCGCAATCTGCGCGCTGGCTGCCGAGGACAGTGAAGCAACAAGACCAAGGACGACAACGATCGGCGTGGTACGCATTGTTGATGGCTCCGAGGGGAAAATCGACCCGAATGTTAGACGCCCTTTGTCGTCGACGCAATCAACCTTTCTCATGGGAACCCTCAAAGGGTTCGCTCCGCCCTTCGGCCCCCCATCTGCCACCTCCTCCCCGCTCGCTTTGCTCGGCCTCGCCATGCCCTCCCGCGATGGTGCGCCGCTGGCGAAGGCGCGCGCGAAGCGCGCGGGGTGGGCAGGGTGGCGGGTCGTCCCGAAGTCCCCGCAGGGGGCAAAGCCGGCGGGCTCCCCACGCGACGTCATCGGGTCACTTAGTCAGTTGTTTTCCCGCCGGGTCCGTGGGAGGAACTGGCCAGGAAGAGAAATGAGTTCAACCGTGGACAATTTGACCGAAGAAATTCGAGAAGTCGCGCTGCTGGTTCACTCCGCCCAGGAGCGGACCGAAGAACGCGACGTGGTGACCTCCGCCCACCTGGCCGTCGAGCGCCTGTCGCAGAACTATCGCGATCTTTGCGCAGGTGTCCCGGAAGGCGAGCGCGTGCTTATCGAACGCAAGCTCGGACGGCGGGTCACGGACCTGCGTCGCCTGGCCTCGCTACTGCCCCGGATCGGCACCATCGCCTCCGGATCGACGGGCGATCGCCACGGCTCCGGTCCGTCGGAGGTCGAAGAACGGCGAATCACCGGGGTTTCCTGGCGCAGCAAGAGTCAGCTTGGTGGCGTGGCAGCGGGAGCGTTCCGCGTGGGTGGCGACGTCGACGCCTGGTGCGGCCCCTGTGACGGACTGACGACCCACAACATCGTGGCCATGGTCGGGGCGACGCCCAAGCAAGTCGTCTGCCAGGCCTGCGGCAACCGCCACAACTACCGCACAACGCCGGCACGCAGGGTTTCTGCGAGCGAAGATTCTGCGCCCGCGGCTTCGCCCCAGGAAACCGAGGCCGCACGCAGAGCCGAGCAGAAGGCGGAAGAACTGCGCGCTCTGGGCCGCGAGCTGGCCGACGTTGCCGACGTGCGCACCTTCAACCCACGCGAACGCTACAAAGTTGGCGAGGTCATCTGGCACCCGGAGTTTGGCCGCGGCAAGGTGGAAACCGTTCTGCGATCGAGCATGCTGGTGCGGTTCGCGAGCGGGGGAATGAAGTCGGTGATGCTCGGGTAGCTGTCGTCGACCTGCCTGAGAAACCTGACCGCGGCCCGATCGTACCGCGTCGCGTCTGGCTGCTGCGCCCGTCACACCGCATGGGTGATACTGCCGGACGGGCTGACCGGCGGGGCGAGGTCGGCATGCGCCGCTGGCGGCAGTAAGATGGCGAAAATGGTTCCGCCCGCGGGGGGCAGATCCACCTCTATGCGGCCGCCGTGATCGCTCACGATCTGTTGTACGAGCGCTAGTCCCAAGCCCGTACCTTTTTCCTTGGTGGAGAAGAAGGGATCGAAAATCTTGCCCAGATTCTCCGGGCTGATGCCCGGACCGCTGTCGCCGACCGCCAGGCGCACCCATCCTGAGTCGACCGTGCCAACCTCCACGCGGATTCGCCCGCCTTCGGGCATGGCCTCCTTGGCGTTGCGGACCAGGTTCAGCAGAGCCTGCCGGATCTGACTCTCGTCGGCTGCCACCTCGGGCAGGCCGGACGCGATGGCCAGATTCAGATCGATGCGGGCCGCGGACAGCTCGCCGCGGGAAAACTCCATCACCGAGCTGGCCAGTGCACCAAGATCCTCGCGTTCGAGCTTGGGTTTGGGCAACCGTACGAAACGCAGGTAGGTTTCCGTGATCTCGCTCAGCCGGTCGACCTCGGTCGACAGCGACTTGACCAGACGGCGGGCTTCCGGGTTCTCTGCCCCAACCTCGTCGGAAAGCAGCTCCAGATAGAGCCCGACCGATGCCAACGGGTTGCGAATCTCGTGGGTGATATGCGCCGCCATGCGACCCACAGTAGCCAGACGCTCGGAACGAATCAGCTTGTGCTCGCGTTCCTCGATGGCGTGAGCCATGGCATTGAATTCGCGGGCCAGATCGCCGATCTCGTCGTGCGAGCGCACGCCCGTGCGGCGCCCGTAGTCGCCACCCGCGATCTGTCGCGCGTGCTCGCGCAACACGCGCAGCGGCCACAGGGTCCGCAGCACCAGCAGAGCAGCCGCCACTGCCAGCACCAGGCCCAATCCCGTCAGCAACATGGCGGCATCCACCGCGCGACGCTCGTCGTTGGAAAGTTCCGCGGCGATCTGGTTGCCGCGGCCACGCAGGTTGCTCTTCAGCCGATGGAATGTGGACAAGAGATTCGCGAGGCTGCGTTCGGCCTGATGGCCAGCATCCACACCCGCCGTCGGCTCGCTGGCGCCCAGGTCGGCAGCCACCGCCACAACCCGCGCCTCCATCCCCACGATCTCTCGGCGGTAGTCCTCGAACTCGTCACGCCGCCGGGGATTGGGTTCGTCGTTCAGATACTGGTCAACGGCGGCCAGGGCATCACGCAGGTTCTGCCGCGCAGAGGCGATGCCATTCTGTGCCGCCACCCGGCTTGTCAGGCCCTGTGGAACTCCCGTGCTGTCGTTGGCGCGGGAGCGCGAGAAGTCCTCCAGTGAGCGCAGCGCGGCGTCGACAGCCACCTGGACCTCCAGCCGACGCTGATTGGCCGCAAGTTCCTGGCGTCCGCGGTGCAAATAGAGCAGGGTGAAAAGACTGTTCGCACCAAACACGCTCAGAAGGACGGCGTACGCGAGGAATATCTTGGCCGAGACGCCGATCCGCATGGTGGTTTCCGCCGGCGGATACGCTAACACGGTCAAGCGCTGCCAGCGAGCCGACCCTCGGCAAGCCCTAATCATTGACAAGGGACGGCTCGTGGGAAAACATCATCTCTGTATGAAGAATCCACGGGCTTGGGCTCTTTCCCTGATGTCTCTTCTGGCCGGCGTCGGTGCAGCGGCCACATTCTTCCTCTCCAGCGGCCAGGTCCTCGCCGGGGACAACGTCACCGTGGCGGTTCTCGGCCTCGAGGCCAGCGAGGGCGTGCCTGATTCGGCAGCCGCTGGGATCAGCGATGCGCTCCGCCAGCGTATGTCGACGCTGCCCGGCTATCGTCTGGTTCAAGGCCGCGATCTCGTCGAGGTCAAGCTGGTGTTCTCTTGTCCCGACGAGGCGCCCGCCTGCATGGCCCAGGCTGCCAAGAGCCTGGGCGCCTCGCGCCTGATCTTCGGCTCGCTGAAGAAGGCCGGTCCCGACGCCTACAACGTCACGCTCAAGCTGTTCGATGCCGACAAGGAAGTCGTCGAATCGTGGACTGCGGATCAGCTTGGTCGCGCGCAGTCGAGTGGATCAGCCCTGCTGGCACCGGTGCAGAAGTGGGTCGCGACGCTGACCGGCCAGTCTTTGCCTGGCACTCTCCGCATTCAGGGCGGGGTGGTGGGAGCCTCGGTGGCCGTCGACGGGGTCGGAACCGGGGTCATGGGGTCAGGCGGGCTCACCATCCCAAACGTGGCCGCGGGCAAGCACGAGATCGCTCTGACCAAGCCAGGCTATGCAGCGGCGAGCAAGAGCGTCACCCTGGGTTCCGGCGACACCCGAGACGTTGCCATCGAGATGGTGGCAGAAGCGTCGGCGGAGAAGACAAAGGCCGAAAGCCCCGGGTCGGAGGCTGCCGCCGCAGGCGCCACCGAGACAACCGAAAGCGTGACCACAGAGGTGACCAGCAGCGGAGCGGGCGAAAGCCGAACCGGCTCGCAGATTGGGGCCTGGCTCACGCTGGCCGGTGGCGTGGCTGGAATCGCGGTCGGGATCCGCTACAGCCTTCTAGTGATTGATGCCAACAACAAACTCGATCCATGGCGGCGATTCCCCTGCACCAAGACGTCTACGGGCGCTGTCTCGACCACAGGTCTTTGCAACAGCAGCGGAGCCCAAGCTGACCCGGTTCCTGACAATATAGCCGCCTGGATGCAACAGACCAAGTCCAACGGCGACAGGTATCAAGTCTACCAATGGATCGGGTACGGGGTTGGCGGCGCGCTGCTGGCGACGTCAGCCGTGTTCTTCTATCGTGGGTACCTCGCGCGTCCGTCCGGCGCGACTGCTGATGCCCGTGGGTCTTCGCTGCAGTTCGTCCCGGTGTTCTCGCCCGACGGTGTGGGCGCGATGGCGTTCACGACCTTCTGATCCTACCGCGCGAGCAGGATGCGCAACAAACCCGTTGCCAGAAGGCCCCAGAGAATTGTGGCGACGAGCCAGAAGCGCCTGGCCCGGCGCCTCACCCGCGAGAAGGTGCGCAGCCCGAGTCCCACGTTGAAGGTCGACAGCACCACCAGCAGCGCCATCCACAGTCGGCTCGAGGGCAGCTGCCGATCCGGCCCGAGAGCATAGGCCAAGGCGCCAATGAGGAACACGGTCCCGAACGCCGACTTGCCGATAGCCCAGCGGGTCGCGCGCGCACGGAGCTGAGCCGCGCGCACCTGGCGCAGGGAATGCAGCGGCGCCCCTGCCCCTTGCGTCTCTGGCTCTGCATCCGGGTCCGGTGTCGCCATGGCCTCTCTCTTGACAGTAGTCGGTTGGAATGCGGCATGCACGATCGATAACCACGGCCGATGTAAACCAGCTTGGGTACAATGTGGCCTGCCATGTCAGCCCTGACGCATCTCGTGCTCGACATCGAGACCATCCCCGACGGCGATCTCTACACGCCGCCACAGCCCACGCCCGGTGCCGAACGTCCTTTCCCACCGCTCTACGCCTGCAAGCCCGTGGTCATCGGGGTGATGTGGCTGGACGAGCACATGGCGTGCAAGAAGATGGGGACCATCAGCGAGGCCAAGGACGAGGCGGGCATGCTCGCCGATTTCGCCGAGTTCATGGCCAAGTGGAAACCCCGCCTGGTCACCTGGAACGGACGCGGCTTCGATCTGCCTGTGCTGATCCTGCGCAGTCTCCGCTACGGCATCAGCCTGCCCTGGTACTACCGCGAGCCCGGCTTCCGCTACCGATTCAGCGCCGAAGGGCATTGGGATCTGGGCGACTTCCTCGCCGATTTTGGCGCTGCCCGCATGAGCTCCCTGCACGGGGCGGCCCGTCTCATCGGGCTGCCCGGCAAGGAAGAGGGCCTTGACGGCAGCCAGGTCGAGGGCCTGTATCGCGCCGGTCAGATCGAGATCCTGCGCCAGTATTGCCTGTCCGACGTGGCACAGACGGCGTTCGTGTTTCTGCGCACGCGGCTTCTGCTGGGCGAGATCGATCGACCCACCTACACGCGCGTGGCCACTGACCTTCTCGCCGCCATCGAGGTCGACGGCCGCCTCGCGCGCATGGTGGCTCATGTCGACCGCGAACGCCTGCTACTCACCGGATCTGAATGAACGTCACCGACAACGCCGCCCCTATCTCCTCCTCCCGACTTCGCGCTCGATGGAAGTGAACATGGCGGGCAACGACAGAGTCACCAAGCCATCGGTGATCTTGCGCAGCAGAAAGCCTGGCAGGGGCGCATCGATGCACAGGGCCACCTCGTAGTCCACCCGCGTTCCGCCAGCCTCGGCTGAAAAGCGCCAGCCTCCCGTCGAGTTCTTCACCACCTCGCCCTCGACGTAGGTCCAGCTCACGGTTCCCGCCTGCGCGTCGCAGTCCAGGTCCAGCACGTAGCGAAAGGGCAGCAGCAGGTTCCCACGAAACTCGACACGCACCCTGCCCTCCTCGCTGCGCAGAACGCATGCCTGCTTGATCTCGGGAAACAGGCGCGGATAAGCGGGAAAATCCACCACCACGGCAAGAACCTCGGCTGGCGTCACGCCCGCCATGAGGGCGCTGTGGCGAACCGGTTTCAAATTCGGATCCATGGACCGAGATATAGCAAGGGCAGAGTAGCGAATGCCCTCGCTTTCGCGCTAACGTCAGGGATTCTTCGGAGGCCCTTGCACCATGCCCAGACCGTTCGCGCCCCCCGGCACCGCCACCCACTACGTTCCCGACCGCCCGGTCGCCGTCAGCCATGTCCGTCTCAGCTTCGAGCCAGACATGGCTGCGCGCACCCTGCACGGTCAATCGCGCCTATCCCTGACGGCGCGCCAGGATGGGCTGGACAAGGTCGAACTGAACGCCGTGGACATGACCATCGAGCAGGTCAGTGTCGACGGAAAGCCGGTGTCTGGAATCGATTACGATGGTGAGCGCCTGCGCATCGAACTGGGCCGGGCCTTCACGCGCGGCGCGCGCTTCACCTTGGTCGTCGACTACCGCTGCAAGCCGCGCCGGGGTCTCTACTTCGTCGGGCCCGACCAGGCCCATCCCGACCACCCGCTGGAATGCTGGAGCCAGGGTCAGGATGACGACTCGCGCTTCTACTGGCCCTGCGTCGATCTTCCGGTCGAAAAGGCCTCCAGCGAGGTCTTCTGTACCGTCCCGGCCGGCGTCACCGTCCTCTCCAACGGCGATCTCGCTGACAAGAGCGACCTGCCCGACGGCCGCACCCGCTGGCACTACGTGCTCGACCTGCCTCATTCGCCATATCTGGTGACCCTGGTGTGCGGCCCCTTCACCGAACTGAAAGAACGCGCGCCGGAGACTGGGGTCGACGTCTACTACTACGCACCCAAGGGGCGCGAAGAGGACACGCGCCGCAGCCTGGGACGCACACCCGAAATGATCGACTTCTTCTCCCGGCGGATTGGCGTCCCCTACCCGCACCGCCGCTACAGCCAGGTTTTCGTGCACGACTTCATCTTCGGCGGCATGGAGAACACCACCGCCACCACCCTCACCTCCGAAGCCATGCTCGACCAGCGAGCAGCCCTGGACCACGACGTCGAAGGCTTGGTTTCCCACGAACTGGCCCACCAGTGGTGGGGCGACCTGCTCACCTGCCGCGAGTGGCCCGAGGCTTGGCTGAACGAAGGCTTCGCCACCTATTTCGAATACGTGTGGCGGGAACACACGCGCGGTCGCGACGAGGCCGACGTGGAGCTGCTGGGAGACCTCGACGCCTACCTGGGCGAGGCAGGCACGTATCAGCGTCCGCTTGTCTGTCGTCAATACGAGGCACCCATCGATCTATTCGATCGCCACCTGTACGAAAAGGGCGGTCGCGTGCTGCACATGCTTCGCCACGAACTGGGCGAGGACAATTTCTGGCGCGCCCTGCGACTGTACGGCGAGCGCCACGCGCGCGGCTCAGTGGAGACGCGCGACCTGGCCCGTGCCGTCGAGGAAGCGACCAGTCGCAACCTGGACTGGTTCTTCGACCAGTGGGTGGGCAGCCCCGGTCACCCCGAGTTGGAGGGCGCCTGGGAATGGGACGCAGACAAGAAGGCCGGCACCCTTCGCCTGGAGCAGAAGCAATCCAGCGATCGCCCGCCGCGATTCACCACCCGGGTGCTCTTCGAAGTCGAGGGCGTGCGGCGCGAGGAGACCGTAGAGGTGGACCAGCGCAGCCACGCCTTCGAGTTCCATTTGGCCGCACGCCCCACCCAGGTCATCTTCGATCCCGGCGACGTGGTGCTCAAGAGCATCAAGCTGAAGAAGCCGCGCGCCCTGTGGGAGAGACAACTGCAGGCCGCGCGCCTGGGCGTCGATCGCGTACTGGCTGCGCGTGCACTCGCCGACTTGCCCGAGCCGGCCACGGTTGCGGCCCTGGCCGCGGCGCTGGAAAGCGACTCGTTCTGGGCCGTGCGCGCGGCTGCAGCCGCGGCACTTGGCAAGACCAGACGGCAGGACGCGCTCGACGCTTTGCTGAAAGCACGCGAGCAGGAAAATCCGCGCGTGCGGCGCGCGGTGGCCGCTGCGCTGGGCGATTTCGTGGTCACCCACGCGCCCGGCAATCAGCGTGCGGCCGAACTGCTCGAAGGCTGGGTCGCTGGAGGCGATGCGAGCTGCTTCGTGGAAGCCGCAGCCGCGCTGGCCCTGGGCCGCACCCGCTCGCCTCGTGCGGCCGCCGTGCTTTCCGGGTTGCTCTCGCGCAACTCCTTCCAGGATATGATTCGCGCCCGAGCCATCGATGGGCTGGGCGCCACGGGAGATGAGGCGGCGCTGCCGCTGGTCGAGGCTGCTTTCGCGCCTGGCGCATCGATCTACGCCCGCCGCGCCATCGTGGGCGCCCTGGCCCGCCTGGCCGAGGGAACCCTGCATGCGCGTCACGCCCGCGAATGTCTCGAAGGCTGGCTTTGCGATCCTGACTTCCGCGTGCGCATGGATGCCGCCTCGGGGCTGGCTGCCCTAGCTGACGCCCGCGCGGTGCCCGCCATCGAGGCGGCCCTGCACGCCGAACTGGATGGACGCGCCAAGCGGCGCATGCGCGAGGCCATCGGCGAGCTGCGCGAAAGGGGCAAACCCGAGGAAAAGCTGCGCAAGCTTTCCGATGAGGTGGAACGACTGGCCGGCGAATCGACCCGTTTGCGCGAACGCCTCGAGGGTCTAGAGAACCAAGTGCGACCGCCGCTCCCGGCCACGCCGCCGGCAAGCGGCCCCAGCAGCGCCGCGCCTCCGCGCAGCAAGCGGCCGCGCCCAGGCAGCCGGCGCAGCAGCAAGCCTCTCGCGCCCCGTCGGCGACGATAGCGGTGATCTGACCTATTGCCTACTTCGTCTTGCCCTTGACCGCCGCAGCCGCGCCCGAGCTGCGATAGCCGAGAAGGCCCGTTGCTTCCGCCGGACGCACCAGGCGCACATTCACCTTGTCGTTGCGGTCGGAATACAGGCGCGTGTGGTGCGGCAGAAAACCCTCGGCGCGAATGTCGAGATCGAGCGGGCCCGAACTGCGCGGGCGCTGCAGCTCGACGGTCGGGTTGTCAGGCGCGATGCGAGCGAGTTGCTTGCTGCCCCACATGACCACCGCTTTGACCGGCGGACTGATGGACAGGGTCAGAGTCACCATTTCCGACAAGGGGTTCGCTTCTCGCTCCTCGGACTGCAGGTCGTCTTCGGCCTTCGCACTTTCGCTGGCAGGCGCTGCGGCACGGGCAGCCTTGGGCATCGTATCGGCCGACTCACGCTTCGGCGCAGACGACGCTGGCGCATGCAGCGACGAGTCTCTTGACAGCGCCGCCACTCGATCAGTCGAAGCCGTGTCAGCTGTGGGTGTTGGCCTGTGGTCTACAGATGGTCCGCGGCAACCAACCGCGAGGGTCAATACCAGGCAGGTCGGGCACAACACGCGAGCGCTCATGGTGCCTTGCCCTCTGGGCCGGGTTCGGCTCGGCCGCCTCCACCCGCCTTGCTCTCCGGCCCGGTGGGCGCCGACGGCAGATTGCTGTTGGCGTAGGTCACGCCGGGTTTGCGGACGTAGTCGGTCATGGGTTGCTGCGCGTGCCCCACGATCTTTCCCTTCAGCGTCTCGACCGGCAAAGGTGGATCCAACTCGTAGTAGAAGCCGCGCGTGGGCAGGCGCATCTCGAACACCTCCCCGTCCCAGTAGAAGGTGCGCCGGAAGCCCAGCGCCATGGGCCCGAGCACCTTGGCACGCCGGTGCTTGAGCACGAACGAAAACAGGCGCACGGCCAGGTTGTTGTACAGGCGGTGGCAGCCGTGCGAGAAGCGGCCGCGCAACGACAGATAGTCGGACGAGCCGTGGGTGCGAATGCCGTTGTCGAAATAGGCGACGCCTTCGCCGCGCTGCTTGGCCTGCACGTGGATGCCCGCCACCAGGCCATAGGCCGACAAGAATCCCGGTCCGGTCTCGTCGTAGTTGACCACACGAGGATATCCGCCTGCGACCCACTTGGTCTTCACCATCGACGCCAGGGGCGAGCTAGGCGGTGGCAGCCACACTGGCGCAGATACGATGTGCCGCCACACCCGCTTGCCCACGTCCGATCCTTTGTAGCGGTAGTACTCCTCGCCGTCGCTGGCAAGCTCGGAGCGCCAGCCGCCGATGGTGGTGCGCCAGCTCACCAGGGGAACCTTGTCTCCACGCCAGCGCACGTAGAGGTTGAAAGTCGGAAAGCGATTGCGCGGCTGGGGCACCCGGTTGCCCTTGCTGTCAAAGGGGAAATCGTACCAGACGTCGCCGCGGTCGATCTCTGCGACAAGGTCCATCTTGGGTCCGTAGTACTCGGGCAGGTCGGGAAAGCGTACAGCGGCCCTTAACCAGAGAAAATCGCTTTCCGGGTGGCGACGAAAAAGGGCAAGCGCCTCCTCGGGCGAGGACAGGCCCAGCCGCGCCATCAAGGCATCGGTGGCTTGACCCACCAGGTCCGGAACGGTCACCACTTTCCCGTCGGCGGTCCGATAGCTGGGAAGCGCACGCGGCCTGCCGTGCTTGGCGGGCGGCATAGCGCCGATGGCGCTGCCGTCCTCGACGAAGTTGCCAGCGTGTGCGGCCCGTTCGGCCAGAACCCTGCGCAGGGTTGCGAAGTCGTTGGCCAGAAGCGGCCGGGCCATGGCCTCCAGGGTGGCGCGCGTGAGGTCGGCCTGGGCGAAGACGTCGTTCTTCTGCTGAAAATCCAGCACGGCAGAACGCATGGGCGCGTCGTACACGCCCGGCTTGTGCTTGGCCGCATCCATCAATCCCTCGCAAACCAGGCGCTTCTCCACCTCGGCGAAGGCGGCGCGCTCGGCCTCGACCCGCTGGTGGGTCTTCACCTCGCCCGCGTAGCGAGGGTCAGCGGCCGCCAGCGCCTCCAGGGTGGCGGCGCCGGCCTTGGCCCGCGCGGCCTCCAGGCGCAGTCCACGCTGCCGGTGCTTGGTCGCTTCCTTCTTCTCGGTGGTGTGTCCGAAGGTCTCGATGCTGTCCACCGCGAGAAGGCGCGCGTTGTCCACGCCGGCCTCGCAGGTGCGGGCAGCGTCGGCGAGAAAGCGCGCGCGCAGCACCGAGAGCGAAGGCGGGATACCGTAGAGTTCGAGGTAGTTGCGTTCGCCGGGTGGCAAAGCTTGGCCGTCACCGTCCGTGCGGTCATTGGCCAGCCCGACGAAAACGGCCCGGTAGCGATTGGGCAGGATCGCGCCATCGGCCGCCTTGCCGTCCTGAAAAATGTAGGGCGCCCAGCCGTCGGAAAGATCCACCAGAGTCAACCCGCGCTTCACGGCTTGCTCGGCGTCGACCACCCGCTCCTGCCCGGCCACGACCTGGATGGCACGACGTTCGGCCGGCGAAGCGGCCTCAGGCAGAGCGTCGGGATCAGGCTTGCTCGGCGGGGCTGGTGTCTCGGCGCGCGCCGCGGGCGCAGGAGTCGCGGGCGCGGAAGCGGGCGCCGGCACGCGGACCGGCGAGCGCGTCCCCCCACGACGGCAGGCTGCCGGGCTCCCGGCCAGCAGGGAGAGCAGCAGTGCAAGCACGACAACAGAGCGGCGGGTCAAGACGCCCAAGGTTTATCCTCTCGACTGACCGGAGGCGAGGTCAGAAATCTACGGATCGATCGGTCCGAAGACGTACTAGGATGGTAGCCCATGAAGCGTTCCATTCTTCTCACGTTGGCGGCTACGGCAATCGTCTTCCTCGGAGCAAGTCGCGCGCGGGCAACCGAGGTCGGGACCTCGCGCAACTTCGGCGTTGGCTTCCAGCTCGGCGAGCCCACGGCCATCACCGCCAAGCTCTTTGCCGGAGGTAGCAACGCCTTCGACTTCGGGCTCGGGTTCGGCGGCTGGGGCTACGATTGGTGTACCAATGCGGCCGGCCAGACCTACCGTTGCGGCAGCCTCAATCACGACATCAGCGTACACGCGGACTACCTGTACCAAGAGAACATCGTCAACATGACGAACCGTCTCGACTGGTATGCGGGCCTGGGCGGCCGGGTGATCATGTGGGCCTACGGGTCCAACGACCTCGGCCACGACTTGGTGCTCCTGGCCCGGGTTCCCATCGGGCTCGCCGTCACATTCCGGCGCCCCAGCTTCCTTGAAGCCTATCTCGAGATCGCGCCCGCTCTGGTGGTCTTCCCGCCCCTGGACTTCACCATCGACATCGGCCTGGGCGTGCGGGCGTACTTCTAACATGGGAACCCTGGGAGGGTTCGCTTCGCCCTTCGGCCCCCCCACCCGCCACCTCCTCCCCGCTCGCTTCGCTCGGCCTCGCCAACCCCTCCCGCGCTCTGGCTCCGGCGGGCTTAGCCCGCCTTCGCCCACGCGTTCATGGGAACCCTGGGAAAGTTCGTTTCGCCCTTCGGCCCCCCACGCGACTAGCTCTCGGGGTCGAAGTCGTTCCGGGTCGGACCGCTGCTGTCGATCTCGCCCGAGAGCAGTCCCGGCTCGGCGTTGGCGAGCGCCATCTCGCCCACCACGGCTCCCGAGGCAACTTCCTCGGCCTGCGTGGCCACCTGGCCACCCTGCCTGCGGATCTTCCATTGCGCAATGGCCCGTTCAAAATCGACGTTGGGAATCATTATAGATAGCGTACCGGGAAGACGCCCCATCTGCAATGCGGGAGGAAACCATCCTACGAGCCGTGTATCAGCTTCCTGTACCGGATCCGGTGCGGCTGGTCGGCGTCGGCGCCCAGACGCCGGTGGCGGTCGGCCTCGTAGTCCTGATAGTTGCCCTCGAACCACACCGCCTGGCTGTCGCCTTCGAAAGCTAAAATGTGGGTGGCGATGCGGTCGAGAAACCAGCGGTCGTGGCTGATGACCACCACGCAGCCGGCAAAGCCCAGGAGCGCCTCTTCCAAGGCGCGCAAGGTGTCCACGTCCAGATCGTTGGTCGGCTCGTCGAGCAGCAGGACGTTGCCCCCGCTGCGCAGCAACTTGGCCAGGTGTACGCGGTTGCGCTCCCCGCCCGACAGGTCTTTGACCCGCTTCTGCTGATCGGCACCTTTGAAGTTGAAGTCGGCCACGTAGGAGCGCGCGTTCACCTGTCGCTTGCCCACCTGCAGATAGTCCGCGCCTTGCGCGATCTCGTCGTACACGGTGTTGTCGCCCTTCAAGGCGTCGCGCGACTGATCGACATAGGCCAGCTTGACCGTGTCGCCGATGCGCAAGAGACCGCTGTCCGGCTTCTCATGGCCGACGATCATACGGAACAACGTCGTCTTGCCCGCGCCGTTGGGGCCGATGATGCCCACGATACCGCCGCGAGGCAGGTTGAAGGTGAGATCGTCCATCAACAAATTGTCGCCGTAGCCTTTGCTGAGATGCTCAGCCCTGACCACCATGTCGCCCAGCCGCGGTCCTGCCGGAATGCTGATCTCGGCGGTGTCCTCCCGCTTCTGCGCCTCTTGCGCGAGCATCTCCTCATACGCCGCCATGCGGGCCTTGGACTTGGCCTGGCGCGCGCGAGGCGAGGCGCGCACCCACTCCAGCTCGCGCGCCAGGGTGCGCTGCCGGGCCGACTCGGCCTTCTCCTCGGCCTCCAGACGTTTGCGCTTCTGCTCGAGCCATGATGAGTAGTTTCCCTTCCACGGCAGGCCTTCGCCGCGATCCAGTTCCAGGATCCAGCCAGCCACGTTGTCGAGGAAGTAGCGATCGTGGGTGATGGCCACGATGGTCCCCGGGTATTCCTGCAAGTGCTGCTCCAGCCAGGCCACGCTCTCGGCGTCCAGGTGGTTGGTGGGCTCGTCGAGCAGCAGCAAGTCCGGCCGCTGCAACAGCACCTTGCACAGAGCCACGCGTCGGCGCTCGCCGCCTGACAGCTTGGTCACGTCGGCGTCCGGCGGCGGCAAGCGCAAGGCATCCATGGCGATCTCCAGCGTGCGATCGACATCCCAACCCTTGGCCGCATCGATGGCGTCTTGCAGCTTGGCTTGCTCTTCCAGCAGCTTCTCCATTTCGTCAGGCGTGATGTTCGCGCCGAGGCGCGCGTTGACCTCGTCGAAGCGCAGCAGCAGCTTCTTCACCGGCGCCACGGCTTCCTCGACGTTGCCGAGCACGGTCTTCTTGGGATCGAGTCTTGGCTCCTGGGGCAAGTACCCGATCTTGATGCCGTCGGCTGGCCGTGCCTCGCCGAAGAAGTCCTTGTCCTCACCGGCCATGATGCGCAGGAGGGTGGACTTGCCCGCGCCGTTGCCGCCGATGACCCCGATCTTGGCGCCCGGGAAGAACGAGAGGTAAATGCCCTTCAAGACTTCCTTGTTGGGCGGATGAACCCGCCGCAGATCCTGCATGGTGAAGATGTACTGATGAGCCATCGGGCGCGTAGTGTACTCGATTTTGCCGGCTGACCAGTCCCGGCGCCGCGTGCCGCACCCGCTTCGTGCTAACCTGGCTGCCGCGTGCAACGACCGGTCGTGATCGTCAATCCCCGCTCCGGGGGCGGGCTCAGCCAGCGACGCTGGGCCGCTCTTGTCGGCCCGCTCACCGATGGCCTGGGCCCCGTCGACCTGCGTTTCACCGAGGCCAAGGGCGACGGCCGGCGCATCGCCCGCGAGGAGGCGACGGCCGGGCGCGGCCTCATCGTGGCCATGGGCGGTGATGGGACTGTTTCCGAGGTTGCCGACGGCATTCTCGCTGCTGGCGGCCGGTCCGAGCTGGGCATCATCCCGCGCGGCACCGGTGGCGACTTCCGCCGCAGCCTGGATCTCGACGACGACGTGGGCGAGGCGGCCCGCCGTATCCGCGACAAGCCAGCCCGTACCATCGACGCGGGTTTCGTGTCCTTCATCGCCGACGACGGCTCCCAGGCCGCGCGCCACTTCGTCAACGTCGTCTCGTTCGGCTTTTCCAGCGATGTGGCACGGCAGGCGAACGCGTCCTCGAAGCGGCTGGGCGGCCGCGTCGCTTTTCTCTCGGCCACTGTCCGTTCCCTGGTCGCCTACGACAACGTCGATGTCGTGCTCTCGCTGGATGACCGGCCTGAGCGGCGCATGCGCCTGGTCATGGCAGCGGTTGGAAATGGGCGCTTCTTCGGCGGCGGCATGAAGATCTGCCCCGAGGCCTTGCTCGACGACGGCCTCTTCGATCTGGTCACCGTCGGCGACCTGAGCCGCATCGGGGCCATGGCCAACATGCACCGCCTGTACAGCGGCAACCATCTGACCATGAAAGAAGTCCAGGGCACGCGGCTCCGCCGGATGAACGTTGCGCCTGCTGAGCGCGAGGCGAAGATCACGCTGGAGATCGATGGCGAGACCCCCGGTCACCTGCCTGCCAGTTTCCAGCTTCTGCCAGGCGCGCTGCGCGTGCGAGCGTGACATCGGGTTCAAAACATGGGGCCAGGGCGGGGACGCAGACGGATTCAGGGATCCTGCTCTAGAAATCGTCCCTGGAGAGAGCACCGGCGCGTAACGCTGGCGCCGAGAAACCAGCCCTCCGCAGCGATGGCGGCGCCTGTGCCGCTTCAACCCTGCCGGAGGCTCCGCGCACAGCCTGCCGTCGCGGCGGGACATCGTTCGAGGTCTCTCGCGCCGCCACGAGTGGCCGCTTGGGAGCGGCTACAACGGGCGCATCACGCACAGGACGCACGGTGTGCCCGTGCGTTGCGCGCACGCTTGGAGCAGGGGGTGATGGTGAAATGGTCGAAAACGCCCGAACCGCCACCGGCTGGACGGTTGCGCTTGACGCAGGGACGACCGGCTGCACCAGGGGTTCCCTGGCTGGCGGCGCAGCATTCGCGATAGGCGTTGGCGTGTGTGTTTGCACCGTGCGGGTGCCTCGCATGGCCACTGACACCGCGAAGAAGCCCATCGTGACCGCGAGCCCCGCTCCCACCAAGCCACCCCACCCTCGAAGGACAGAGCGAGCCCCGACACCGGAAGAGCGCGTCTTCCGCAGCGGAGCCCTCAGAGCCACCAAAGCCGTTGCGCGATCTGTGACTGGCAGGGGGGATGCTGCCTCTTCCCGCCCAGCTTTCGATCCAGCGTTGCCACCGTTGAGTCGTTCACGGGCGGCGTTGTCCTTGCCCTCGCGTTGCTGGGGAAATGCCAATGGAATCCGTCTTCCCTGATGCTGTCCAGACGGCTCCTTGTTGAGAACGCCCCACACCGCGGCCGTGTGAGCCCCGGACCGGCGATCGTGCGCGGCACGCGACGGCACTCCCGCCGGCGGCGTGAGCAAACGAGGTGCCGGGGTGGGAGGCATCAGCTCGTCTTCCAGGGCCATCACCAGCAAGTTCACGTCCGCATAGCGCTGGTCGCGATCCTTGGCCATCGCCTTCTCGATAATGCGCACCAAACCAGCCGGCAATTCGGGACGCGCCACCGTCACGGGCACTGGGGCCTCGTGGAAAATGGAGTCAACGAGCAGTGGGCCAGGCTCTTCCGGGAACGCCATCTTTCCGGTCAAAGATTCGTACAGCAACAAACCGAAGCCGTACACGTCGGCGCGTCCGTCGATGTCTGGCACGCCTAGGATGTGTTCGGGAGACATGTACGCGGGCGTTCCCATGGCCAAGGTGGGCTCTGCCGAAAATTCCAGGCCTCCCTTCACCATGACCGAGATGCCGAAGTCCAAGACCTTGGTGGTCACGATCCGCCCGTCGGGCTCCATGCAAATGAAGATGTTCTGCGGCTTGAGATCGCGATGGATCACGCCCTCTGCATTCGCCGCAGCCACCCCTCGCATAGCGGGCAAGAGCAGCAGCGCGGCCTCGTTGACCCCGAGACATCCCCTGCGCGCTATGTAGCTGCCGAGGGGCTCACCCTCGAGCAGCTCCATCACGATGCACGCCATTCCCTCATGTTCGATGACGTCGAAGACCGTCACCACATTGGGATGGTTCACCAGGCTCGCGGCCAAGACTTCGCGGCGAAAAAGGCCTTGTGCCACGCGCGTCGTGGCCAAGGACCGCGCAATGACCTTCAGGGCGACTTGCTTTCCCGTTCGTTCATTGGTTCCCGCCCACACCACGGCCATTCCGCCTTCCCCAAGCAGGTGCTCGACTCGGTACTTTCCATCTACCAGCTGGCCTGCCTGCAGGATGGTGTCGACGGTGAGCTGAGGTTGGGATTCCGCTCTCGTCACGCCTCGCCCTCCCAGCAGACGACCCACTTGCGCTGCTTGTGCATGGGCGTCAGGCCGCATGAAAAGGCCACCCGCTGGCTCATCGCCCACGTACTCCATGCGCGCCTTCACGCCTGCAGAGCCCGAACTACGCGCTCTCACTCCTGAAGAACCCGATCCATGCGCAGAAGCTTGAATATCGCCAGCGGCTGATCCCGCATGCCGTAGACGGATACCACGCCACCATACTCCCTGGCCTTCTTGTACAAGAACACCACCGCGCCCACGCCCGAGCTGTCGATGAGCCGCAAACCCGACATATCGACGACGATGCGGGGATGCTGCTCAGCGACCAGGGCGTCTACCGATGGCCGGAGATCCGGAGTGGTGACCGCGTCCAGTTCGCCTACGATGCGAAGAGTAGCCACGCCATCAGTCGTGCTGGTTGTGAAGTGCATCTGCTTTTCTCCTCTGGCTTGTCGGTTTCGTGAGATGGAAGCCCGGTTTCCAAGCAATGACCGTGCCGGCCGGAAGCTTGCCCGTGGCACGGGATTTGTATGGTTGGGCAAGGATTGGGAGGCGGGGGCACGAGGTGCAGGGGTGGCCGGGGGCGGCGGACGGTGTGGTGGTGCGGTCAGGGCAGGGTTCTGGATGGGCGGCGTTGGTGGCGGAATGGGGAAAGTGCCGGGGGTGATGGGGCCTCAGCATCGTGGCGGAGTAACTTCCTGGACGGTATTGGGAACGTCGTGGGTGATTGGCACAGGGAATACTCCGCCACTTTGCGGGGCCGGTCCCGATCCTGCTGAGTGCTGTTACGCGATTCGCGCGAACGATTTGTGCGCACAATTTGTGCGCACGATCTGTAGCCTCGATGCGTCCTGCCATGCGCGCCGCCAGGGTGGCGACGGACAAGGTCGCCAACGGATGAATCTGGCTCTGACCGACCCTATCTCTTGCGCGGCCGCGAGATCCCGTACTGGTTCAGCCGCGCTACGAAGGCCGTGCGGCCCATTCCCAGCAACCTGGCAGCCGCGGTTTGGTTGCCGGCGGTCTTCTCTAGCACGTCTAGGATCCGTTGCTTCTCCTCGGGCTGCAGCGCCGGCCCCGGCTGGGTCGACGACAAGTCAGAAAGCGGGGTCTGGCCGTGGGGAAGGGTGCGGGTCGGCTGCGGGGCCGAAAAGGTGGCTTCCATCAACTCCCGTGGGAGGTGGTCGGGCGTGATGACCAGTCCCGATCGGCACAGAAGGACCGCCCTGTGAATGACATTGCGCAACTCGCGGATGTTGCCCGGCCAGGCGTAACTGCGTAGCAGCGTGAGGGCGTCGGCCGAGATCTCGGGAGTAGAACGCCCCAACTCGCGGGCCATTTCGTCGGCGAAGCGACGCCCGAATGGCTCGATCTCCACAGGGCGATCGCGCAGCGGGGGAATCGCCAGGGTGATGCCGTTGAGCCGGAAGTACAAATCGCTGCGAAAACCGCTGCTGTCGATGGCCTGCTGGAGGTTGCGGTTGGTTGCCGAGACGAACCTGACGTCCACTGTCCGCTTGTTCACGCCGCCAACCCGAATCAGTGTGCGGGTTTCGATCACGCGAAGGAGCTTGGCCTGCAGGGGCAGGGATAGCTCGCCAATCTCGTCCAGGAACACGGTGCCGGCCGGTGCGGTTTCCAGAAGACCCTGCTTGGCCTGCGTGGCCCCGGTGAAGGCGCCCTTCTCGTAGCCGAACAGTTCCGCCTCGACCAAATTTTCCGACAGAGCGGCGCAGTTGAGCGACAGGAAGTTACCCTGGGCGCGCGGCGAGGCGCGATGAACGACCTCGGCCAGAATCTCCTTGCCCGTGCCGGTCTCCCCCACGATGAGCACGTTGATGTTGCTCTTGGCGACGTCCCTGGCCAAGCCGTGAAGTTCCTGCATCGCCGGGTCCACCAGAATGATGTCCGAGGCAGGCCCGGGCTGAATGGCCCCTGGGCGCACCGCTTGGCACGCCCGCTCGAGCAGTTCCGCAGCACTGCGACCATCAACCGGGTGATGGGCCGTGCCGGTGCGAAATGTAATTCCGGCCTGCTGCAAACTGGCGCCCAGGTCGGCAACCATCTTCGTAGCAGCCTCCGGCGTGGTTTGCGGCAAGAGCAGTTCATACTGCTGCGGTCCGTAGGCGCCGATGATGTCCGATGGCTGTAGGCATAGCGGGAGAAGCCCGGCGCACCGGCTGGTTGACACTTCGCCCTCGACATCTAGCCGCACCAGGGCGAACGGCGAGCGGCCGCGAACCGAACTGGCGCATTCCTCGTCAAGGCGAGCAAGGAAGTAGCCATGGGGCAGAACGCGAACCGGTCGTGGCAAGCGGTCCCCCGAGCGCAGCACGAGAACGGTCGCCCCGACACTCACTGCATCCCCCAGGGCAAGCTCCACCCGGACTCGCGGTTGTAGGGCATGATTGCGCAACAAGGTGCCGTTGGCGCTCTCGAGGTCCTCGATCTCGACCATCCCACCCTCCACGTGAAGGCGGCAGTGGTCGCGCGAAGCCAGGGAATCGTTGATCCTGACGTCGGCCTGAACGCTGCGGCCGATGTGCAGAACCCCCTTGTGCGGCAGAGCAATCGCCCTGAATCCTTCGGGACCGACGACCATCAGGAAGAGCCCGTCCTGGCCGCCTTCCGCTGCGTGAAAACGGACGGTGGTCAGAATCCCGCCGGGACTGGCAGCACTATCCTTGTCGTAGCTTCTCGTCATGGCCGTCTACCTGGGCGTCTCAATGGCCAGAATGCCCATTCGGTCAGCCACTGTACCCGCTCTTCGGCCCAGGCATCAACTGCGTTTCCGCTCCATGCCGCCCCTTGACCGAGCGCCAAGCTGGGTGGATTCTGCGTCTGCCGCACCATCTCGGGAATCTCTTCGATCGCAGCTGGGCTACACAAGAACTACTTGCTGGTTTCCCGTTTTGGGCATATGCGTATTCTCGGTGTCACACCGAGGCATTTTGAAGTGTGTCTTGAAAGGTCGTAGTTGTGCCGAAAAGGAGATGGCTGTGCGTCGGAGACGCGCCTTTGGACTTTGGTAGCAAGCCAGGCATCAAGACGACTGCGCCCGTCAAGGATGCCTTCCTCAAGCAACTCTCCCACCCGGCGATGCGCGACGGACTCACGCAGGCCTACAACAAGCGCTTGTTTCAACACGTCATCCAGACCGAGTTCGCCTACCACTCGCGCCAGAAGCAAAGCTTGTCGGTCTTGATGCTGGCAACTAGCTCGCCAGCCTGCCGCGGCCTGAGTTCCTCTTCGAAGCGCTCTCTGTCCCATCCCTGAGGACCTACTCATCCCCCACCTCGAAAGGTTCGCAGATGAAGATAGCCATAATCACTACCTATCGTCATCCGACGCGGCTCCAACTGCAGGAACGCTCGGTGATGCAGTCATCAGTACCCGAGCTGATTGCAAGCCTCTGTCCTGCCACTGCCGAGATCGAGCTGTACAACGAAAAAGAAGTCGACATTCCTTTGGACAGGCACTGGGATCTTGTCTTCTTTTCATACCTTCACTCGTTTTACGAGCACACCAAGGTTCTATCGGCGCTATTCAGGGCTCGTGGAATGGTGACGGTGGCCGGGGGAAGGCACGCCTCCTACTACCCGGATGACTGTTCCAACTACTTTGACGCCGTGGTGGTTGGTGAACCCGAGGGCAACATTCCCTTGCTCATCAAGGATTTTGAAAGAAAGGGGTTGAAGAAGATATACCGCAACCCCAGTGCCGGCGCGGCCGCAATCAGGCCGTATCGATACGACCTCATTGACTTCCGGTCGAACCGATACCGACTGCCCGCAATAGAGGCCACGCGAGGCTGCCCGTTTTCGTGCAGTTTCTGTGTTCTCACTGGTTTCGAGAAATTCCGTTGCCGGCCGGTGAAGGATGTAGTGGACGAAATAGAATTTCGGATGCGTTTCAACAAGTACCATTTCGGTCTGTTTGACAACGCCTTCATCTTCTCTGACAACAACCTTGGAGGCTCCCTCCGTTACCTCAAGGAGCTTTGCCAGGCGCTGATTCCCCTGCGCAAGACGTGGGGATGCGCCCTCACCATGAACATCCTGCGCAATGCCGAGACGGTGAGTCTGCTGGCCAAGGCGGGATGCCGCTACGTCTACACGGGTCTCGAATCACTCAATCCCGAATCGCTTTCCTCGGTCAACAAGAAACACAACCGTCTTTCCGAGGTCAAAGCCATCATCGCCACCTGTTATCGGCATGGAATCATCCTATCGTTTGGGATGATCATTGGTCTCGATGGAGACACCAACCAGTACCTGGAGCGAGTCCCAGAATATCTTGACGACCTGCGTGCCTACTCCGTCACCTACCTGGGACTTGTCTGCCCCTATCCCGAGACACCGCTGTTTCGGGACCTCCGACAACGGCGACGCTTGTTGCCAGGCCTCACAATTCGAGACTTTGACGGCTACACCTTGTGCCACCGTCCAGAGAGGCTCTCGCCGTCAGAGACAATTGAGCACTACAGGAAGCTTACCCAGCGCTTGAGCACCTCATTCAGACTCGCGAAGTTCGTCGGTACGAAGTTCTGGGCGTCTGCAGTGCCACGCTACAAGCTGGCGCTGCTCCTCCTGACCCGCGAGCTCGCCAGTATCAAGGTGCCAACAGCCAATCCCAAACGGACCTTGCTGGCGGGCGACGCGATCGAAGCATGGGATGAGACCCAGATGCGGTCGCTGGGACTGGAGCCGCAGCGGATAACGTCCAGCGCCGGTCTCGATGCACAGACCGCACCCTCTGGCGCCAGCGTCTTATATACCGCAGCCGACGCCACGAGCGTGCCAGATGCCGAAGCTGAGGGCGAGCAGTCCAGTCCGCGTGGGAGGCCGGTGCGCTTCGCTCGCCACGGACCTTCGCGTGAGGATATGGGAACCCTTTGAGGGTTCCCATATCGCCAACGATTCGGCTCCAGCTCAATCAGCAAGTCCTGGCACCAGCATGGCCGTCACCCGGGCAGGACTGTTGACCCTCTGAGCGAGCATGACGGCACGAGCCGTGTCGACCATTCTTCGACCTTCTTCGCCTCCGACGAGTTCACCGAGCCTGTGCCGTGTCGCGGCTGCATGAATCGCCATTTCCCCGTCGTCAAAGCCGGTCGCAGCCGTCTTGAGTAAGTCAACCGCAGCTTCCGTATCCCCACGCTTGACGAGGACCGCGGCTTGGATGAGCTGAGCGACCGGTTTCGCCCCGCCGGTCTTCATTCGACCGATTCTGGCAGCATCCCGTATGGCAACCCGCGGGATTGCAGACCCCGAACACGCCAGAAGCGCACTGTTGGCGCGCAGTTGCAGCGCAAGCAATCGAACCGACCCGATCTTCAGGAGAAGCGAACGCCGAAGAGCCGGCCAGGTTTCCTCTACTACCCGCTTCCAAGCCGCCCGACCGTCCCCGGCATATTGCTCGATTTGCTCCATGGCAAGAAAGTGCATGGCGTGCTGCAATTGAAAGGTCGATGACGAGCACTTCTTTATCGCATTCTCAGCCTCTCGTCGTGCGCCGTCGATATCTCCACGCGCCAGCCAGGCCACCATGCCAAACGGAACGCGCAGCAGGCTTGCGGCATACTCATTGTTTCGCCGATGTGCCGCATCCAACAACAGTGGGACACGTTCGGACAGTTCAGCCCACTCGCCCAAGTTGAATAGTGAGTAGGTCGCGTAGGTGTTGGCGGTCGCCAACTCCCAGGTCGCACCTTTGCACGAATCGCGGAAGATGGCGCCCGCTCGGTCGCATGCTTCGAGGGCTCGCCGGTAATTCCCCTTGAAATAGGCAGCAATTCCTCCCATCAGGGTGGCAAATCCGTATACGTGGGGATCGTCTATCCGTTGAGCGAGTGCCTCGGCAGTCCGAATAAGCTCCATGGCCCCGGTGCTCTGGACCCGAATGCTCGCGCGGTGGGTTCCTTCGAAGGCCAGTGCCCGTGCCGTTCGGCGGGGCTCACCGCTGGCAAGCGAAAGCAAGAGATAGCGGGAGGCAAAGATCGCGCCGATGGTGGTATCGACCATGCTGAGACCGATCCCCATCGACCAGCACGTGTCTACCCGTCTCAGCGTATCGTATGGGATCTGGCTCGGTTCACGCTCGCGAAAGCGAACGCCGCGCAGGCGAATTTTCGCCCTCTGGAACAAGAGCGACATGAAAGCGCGTCGAGGCGTGGCCGGCAGCTTCAGGCCCACGGCCTTGAGGACCGATCCCGCAACTTGACGGCCATGATCGGAATGGCCGCTGATCAGCAGCTGCTCAGCGGCGCGGCGCTTTAATTCGAACTCATCCGACCATGACGCTCCAGCTGCAGCACTCAGGTACGCCTCCGCCGCCTCGGGAGCCCTGCCGGCGTTGGCCAAGGCATCAGCCAACTGAGTCTGGAGAGTGCGACGCTTCGGATCGTCGTCCGGCGACCGCTGGAGTGAAAAGCGGAAAAGCTCTGCAGCTCGGTCGAACGCCAGCGCCTCGGCTGCTCGGGCGGCCGCGATGGCAGCGTACTTAGCCGCATGGTCGGGCTTCTTCGCACCCTCCCAGTGCACCGTCAGCGCCTCGGGATCGGGGTGGGCCGATGTCTCCAGCGAGGCAGCAAGCCTCTGGTGTATCTGCTGGAGAGCCTCTGGGGCGAGATGCCCCACCACGGTTTCACGGATGCGGTCGTGAAAAGTCTCCACCGGATCGTTGAGGTGCCGTCCCCCGCTGCGTACCAAGTTCACGGAACGGAGAACAGACAGCGCCCTTTCGGCCTTGCCGGCGAGCTCCGCCGTTTCCGCGGCGAGTCCCTGGGCTACAGGGTGGCCCGCGACCGCAATGACTGCAAGCAACTGGCGAGCATCCTCTGGCAAGAGTGAGATACGATGACTGAGCATCTGGTTGAGCTGCACACCACGCTGGGATAGTCCGGCCTTCACGTATTCCACCAGCTCCCGAACGAAGAACGGACTTCCCTGCGCCTCCCGAGCAATTGTCTCTGCTCGCGACAACGCGTCTGCATCGCGAAAACCCAGCAGGTCGAGCGCAAGCTCCCGCGCTTCCGATTCGGAAAGCGCACTCACCGCGATTTCCCGCCGCTCTGCCTCGATGCTTCGGATCCCATCTGTCTCCAGGACAGCTTGCAGCACCGGGTTGGATTCCACCTCTTCGCTCCGGTAGCTTGCTACTAGCAAGAGTTTTGGCGGATCAGGGGGACTCAAGAGGTACGAGAGCAGACGCGTGCTGTCGTTGTCGCCCCACTGCAGATCGTCGATGAAGAGCACCAAAGCTCTGCGATCGGTCATCCTGCCAAAGAGCTCCTTGAGCGCCGCAAATGCCCGGCGACGCAGTTCATGGAGATCGCCGGTCTCAAGGTCACGCGGCGGCGAGGCCGCCACGGCATCCACCCGGAGCAACGCCGGAAAGAGACGTGCAAGCACCCGGACATCTCGGGGCATCAAACTCGCCGCCTCTGCTCGCGTCAGTTGTCTCAAGTACCGAACCAATCCATCCAGCAAGCTGTCGAACATCTTGTACGGCACGGACTCGCACTCGTAGCACCGGCCCGCCAGAACAACGCAGTCGTTGTCTTCGCGAAGCCCGGCGAGGAAGCAGCGAACCAACGCCGTCTTGCCGATTCCCGAGATGCCATGCACGTGGACCTGGACGGGCCGGCCCGACCTGACCACCTCGAACGCCTCACGGAGAACCTGAAGCTCCGGCTGACGTCCCACAAATCCAGGGGCAGGGTTCTGTGTCGACGTGAGCACCGTTCCGGCTTCTCCCTGCACGCCTTCGAGTCGGCGCAGCACCTCGACTCCGGTGGGACGGTCTTGCGGTGACCGGGCGAGCAAGTCGACGCACAGGGACTCCAGACCCGCGGGGATATTGCTCACGAAACAACCCGGCGATTGAGCAGCGCCCCGCCGCTTCTGCGCGAGGACTTCACTGGTCGTACCCCTGAACGGCAGCCATCCCGTGAGTGCTTCATAGAGCATGACGCCCACGCTGTACCAATCACTCGCTTCAGTCGCGGGGTGGCCAGCGACCTGTTCGGGAGCCATGTAGGCCGGTGTCCCGCAGCAGGAATCCAGTTCGACCGTGTCATACAGCTCGTCGGGTGTGAGGCTGGTCGCCAGTCCAAAGTCGAGGATGACGGCGCGACCGCCGGGTGTCACCAGCACGTTGGCCGGTTTCAGGTCACCGTGTAGCGTCCTCTTCTCGTGGAGCGCGTATACACCGCGGGCAACCTGAATGAGTGTTGAACGCAAACGTCCCTCGTCGTGGCGCCAGCGGGGGGTGATACTCGCCCTATCGGCCCGGACCGGTTGCTCCCTCCGGGCGGTCTTCAGCGGGTCCAGCTGTCGTGTTTCCGCGAGTGTTGGCTCATTACCACCGCGCACCCAGGCCAGAAAATCCGTCCCCTCCACGAGTTCCATGGTGTAGAACCACTGTCCGCCGCCAAGGCAGAAATCATAGAGAACGACGAGGTTGGGATGGGTGATGCCGGCGAGCGAACGAAACTCGCGCTTCAGTCTGTGCACGCTGTCTGCGCTGACCTGAGCCAATGTCTTGAGGGCCACGTCCAACTTGCGTTCACGGTCGAAGGCCCGGTAGACGACCCCAAAGCCGCCTCCGCCGAGGTGACTTCGGATCTCGAACCGTTCCGTGCCCCGAAAATCTTCCAGGATCATTTGGCGTACCACTCCAGACTCAGGTCACTCGAAGTTACGTCCGCGAAACCCAGGACGGGATGATATCTTCGGGCGCCGGTTGAACGCAAGACACGCGTCGTCCATGCCTACCTCTCGAAGTCAGGCGATCGGTGATGGTGTCTCTTGACAGCCTCTTCCATCAGAAGGAGAAACAAGCCCACTTTCCTTCATGCTGTGTCACACCCTGACAGTGGGGGCATGATGGAAAAAGGGGAAGATCTGCTTCATGAAGAAGCCGCTGTCGGTTGACCTTGGGAAGGAATGAAAGGAGATTGGGGAACATGACGAACGGGCTGCCGTGTCAAAGATCTTTGGTTATCGGATATCTGGCTCTGCGGAAGGCCATAGGCATATTGGGCATGGCGTTGCCGATTGCGGTTTCTTTCGGCGCCTGGGTATATTTTGGGGAAAAGATTCAACCCACAATCAGCGACTACTATTATACCGGTATGCGCGACGTATTCGTCGGCACGCTGTGGGCTATCGGCTTCTTTCTTGTCTCATACAAGGGGTACAACTGCGGCGAGGACCTTGCCGGCGATCTGGCCTGTGTATTTGCCGTCGGCGCATCGCTCTTTCCGACTGCCCAGGAAGGGGAAACCTCAAAATCGGCAATCCTCATTGGGCATATTCACGAAGTGTTCGCCTTCTTGTTCTTTCTGACGCTCATCATCTTCTCCCTGGTCTTCTTTACACGTACCGACAACAATCAAGAACCAACAGGGAGAAAACTGCACAGAAACAGGGTGTACAAGGTTTGTGGGTATGTCATGAGCATTTGCCTGGCGCTGAGTGTGGTTTGTATGGTCATTCCGGATGTGGCAACGTTTGTTCCCAAAGGACTGAACCCGGTCTTCTGGCTGGAAACAATAACTATTGAGGCCTTCGGGATTTCCTGGCTCACAAAGGGGCAGGCGATACTGAAGGATGAAGCCTAGCTTATGAATAGAAGCGAGCGACATCTCTGGGAGGGCGGACTCACCCGGGCGATGGGCTGGGCCTGGCACCAGGCCGGGCGGGCGGCGTGGCTTGGCCGACACGCGGCCGAGGTGCGCACCGCCTTGGCCCTGGCTACCAGTCAGGGTTACATCCCCCGGCGCCAGGCCGCCCCTGCCCGCGCGCTGCTTGACCGGATCGTCGCCACTCTCTGGCGCGTGACCCACCCGAAACGCTGAGATCCATCCTGACGAGGCCCCGTTACAGACTCCGTCCCCGCCCCTGCTCCGAATCCCACAACCCGAAAACGGCCCTTGAAGAATTGGCAAGCTTGATGCTACCTTGAGCCGTCGCAAAATTTCATGGCGCGCCACAGGGGACGATGCAGATCCATATCGCCAAGGCCGACATAACCGAAATGGCTGTCGACGCCATCGTCAACCCTGCAAATTCATTGGGGATAATGGGTGGCGGCGTGGCGGGCGCCCTGTCCCGCAAGGGGGGGCCTTCTATCCAGAAGGAGGCTATGTCGCTCGCTCCCATAGCGGTTGGCGCCGCAGTGGTAACGGCTGCTGGCAGACTGTGGGCCAAGAACGTCATTCACGCCCCGACCATGGAGGAGCCCGGCACCAAGGTCGGTGTCGAGAACGCCCGCCGTGCCGCGCGCGCGGCCCTCATCGCAGCGGCTCTTCGTGGGTTCGATGTCATTGCCATTCCGGGCCTGGGCACCGGCCTGGGCGGCCTCGACCCCGCCGAGGCGGCCCGGGCCATGGTCGACGAGTTGCGCGCCCACCGACAACCCAAGCCCACCACCGTATACCTGGTGGACAACAACGACTATATCCTGGCCTGCCTGGAAGGGGCGTTGCGGTCCGCCACCAGCTAGCTGTTCCATATGTCCCGAAGGAGGCTCTTGTGAAGATCCTTGTACCCTGCAAACGAGTTCCCAACCCTGACCTCAAGCTCAAAGTCGCCAACGGCTCCGTCGAACTGGCGGGCACCACCTGGCAAGTGAATCCCTTCGACGAGTATGCAGTCGAAGCCGCCCTGCGCCTCACCGAGAAGGGCAAAGGCGGTGAACGCATGGGCGAGGTCGTAGTGGTGAGCATCGGGCCCAAGGACACCTCAGCCCAGCTCAAGCAGCTGCTGGCCATGGGCGCCAACCGCGCCACCCTGATCGCCGGTGATGACAGCGAGTTGGACCCTGACAGGGTTGCGCGCATCCTGCGTGCTGTGGTCGACGCCGAGAAGCCTGACCTCGTGATCATGGGCAAACAGGCGGTGGACGGCGACGACAACCAGGTGGGCCAGATCCTGGCCGCCGCACTGGGTTGGCCACAGGCCACCTTCCTGGCCAGTATTCTCTTGGCCGCCGACGGAAAGACGGCGACCGTCACGCGCGAGGTGGATGCGGGCGTGGAGGAACGCCACGTGCGCCTGCCCGCGATCATGACTGTGGATCTGCGCATCATTGGCAAGAAGGCTGTCCGCAACGAGGCCCTGGCCCCTGCCACCGCCGAATGGGAAGACACCCAACGGTTGGCGTCGCTCAAGGGCATCATGGCCGCGAAGAAGAAGGAACTGCGCGAGATCGCGGTCGAGTCTCTCGGCGTGGCCGGCGGAATTCTGGTCAAGACCCGGCACCACGAGGCACCGCCCGCGCGCAAGGCCGGAGTGAAGGTGGCCTCGGTCGAGGAACTGGTTGCAAAGCTACACAACGAAGCGAAGGTGATCTGATGCCCGGCACAGCGACACTTGTTCTCTTGGAAACAACCACAACCAACCTGCGCTCGGCCTCGTTGCCGGCGATCTCCGCAGCCCGCAAGCTGGCGCAGGCCAACGGCGGCCCCCTGGTCGGGATCGTGATCGGTTCTGGGATCGGCGCCGCGGCTCAGGATGTTGCCCGCTACGTGGACAAGGTCCTCTGCTGCGACAACGCGGCCCTGGCCGCGCCGCTGGCAGAAACCTGGGCACCGGTGCTGGTGGCAGCGATCAAGAAGATCGACGCCGCGGCGCTGGTGGCTTCGGCCACCTCGACGGGCAAGGACGTTCTGCCGCGTGTGGCGGGCCTTCTCGGCGCGGGCATGGCCAGCGAGATCGTGGCTGTCACCGGCGCCAAGACCTTCCGCCGGCCGAGCTACGCGGGCAATGCGCTGACCGATGTGGAGGTGCTGACCCCCGTGGTCGTGGCCACGGTTCGTCAGACCGAGTTTCCTCCCGCCGCCCCGGTCGCCGGTGCGGGCGGCGTCGAGCCACTTGAGCCGGGCTCGATCGATACGCTCGGCTCCGAGTTCGTTGCCCTGCACGCCAGCAAGAGCGCGCGCCCGGATCTCACCGAGGCCAAGGTGGTGGTGTCCGGTGGCCGCGGGTTGAAGGACGCCGCGAACTTCAAAGTGCTGGAAGAGCTGACCGACCTTTTGGGCGGGGCCCTGGGTGCCAGCCGCGCAGCCTGCGATGCGGGCATGGTGCCCAACGATCTGCAGGTGGGCCAGACCGGCAAGGTGGTCGCGCCGGAACTCTACTTCGCGGTGGGGATCTCGGGTGCCATCCAGCACCTGGCTGGCATGAAGAGCAGCAAGGTGATCGTGGCCATCAACAAGGATCCCGAAGCGCCCATCTTCCAAGTGGCCGACTACGGCCTGTGCGCGACCTGGGAGTCCACGGTCCCGCCGCTCATCGCTCAGATCAAAGCCGTCAAGGCAGCAGGCTAGGAACCGGGGCCCTCGCCGGTGCCCGGCCTCGGCCCCGGCGAGGGCGTGCGCGAAGCGCGCGGGGTCAGGGTGGGTGGCGGGTCCCGAAGTCCCCGCAGGGGAACCGGCACGCGCGCTCCATGAGCGAAGCGCCGCCTACTGAGGTATCATTGTGGATGATGACGCGACTTGTGCCGGCCGAACGTGAGCGCCCCGCGGCCGAATTGGTGCAACGACTTGAGCGAAACATAGCCCAGGTCATCCGGGGCAAGCCCGCGGCCATCCGCAATGCGGTCCTGACCCTGCTGGCGCGTGGCCATCTGCTCATCGAGGACGTACCCGGTGTGGGCAAGACCACCCTGGCCCGTGCCTTGGCTTTTTCCATAGGCGGCACGTTCAATCGTATCCAGTTCACCAGCGATCTTCTCCCCTCGGACATTCTCGGCGTCTCGGTGCTCGACACGGCCTCGGGCCAGTTTGTCTTTCGCAAGGGTCCCCTGTTCGCCAACGTGGTGCTGGCCGACGAGATCAACCGCACGACCCCGCGCACGCAGAGCGCGTTGCTCGAAGCCATGAACGACGGCCAAGTCTCGCTGGATGGGCACACCTATCGCTTGGAACCGCCCTTCATGGTCGTCGCGACCCAGAACTCGGAGGAGCACTACGGAACCTATCCTCTGCCCGAGTCGCAGATGGACCGCTTTGCCCTTCGCATCCGCATCGACTACCCATCGGCGGAGGATGAGAAGGGTCTGATCCTGGAAGCGCCGGCCGTGACCGACGATGCCTTGGCCAAGCTGCAACCGGCTCTCTCCCTCTCCGAGGTCATCTCATTGCAGGAGGCTGCCGCACGGGTGCGCATCTCGCCCGAACTGGCCAGCTACATTGTCGAAGTCGCGCGTGAGACCCGCTGCTCGCAGTTCCTGGCTCTCGGGCTTTCCCCGCGCGGCGAGTTGGCCTGGCGAAACGTCGCGCGCGCCTCGGCGCTGGTTGCCGGCCGCGACTACGTGCTGCCTGATGACCTCAAGCAACTGGCTTTGCCCACCCTGGCACACCGGCTGGTCCTGGCTAATCAGCTCGACTCCACCGGTCGCGTGCGCGAGGAGGCGGAACGAGTGGTCATGGACGTGCTCAATCGGTTGCCCATCCCGGGGTGATGGTGAACCCTTCCAGGGTTTCCATGTCAACACGGTGGCGGCGCTGGTTCCGGCCGCCTCGCCGCTTCCGCCTCACCCGCGAGGGCAAGTGGTTCATCGGGGCCACGCTGGTCCTCGGCTTCGCTGCGGTCAACGGCGGCATCAACCTGCTCTTCCTCATCTTCGGCATGTTGCTGTTTCTCCTGCTGGCCAACGGCGTGCTGTCCGAAGCGTGCCTGCGCCGCATGGTGGTGACCCGGCGCCTGCCTCCCGCCATCCACGCGGGAACACCTTTTCTGGTGGGCATCGCGGTCCGCAACGCGAAGAAACGCATCCCCGCATTCTCGCTGGAAGTCGAAGATCTGGTGGCCGAGAAGCCCGTCGATCGGCGTTGCTTCTACCTGAAGGTCCCAGCCGGCCGCGAACAGGAAACCGCCTACCGTCGCACCCTACCCCGCCGCGGAATTCACCGGCTCTCGGGTCTGCGTATCTCCACGCGCTTTCCGTTCGGACTGCTGCGCCGGTCACTGGACCTGGACGCGCCCGCTGACTTGCTAGTCTACCCGGCCCTGGTGCCAGTGATGGACGCCGTGCTGGCCTCGGGTCTGGCCGAGATGAATGACCGGCAATCGACCACCCGCACCCGGCGAGGCGAATTTGAAAGCTTGCGCGAGTTCCGGCCCGGCGACGATCCGCGTGACATCCACTGGCGCACCTCGGCCCGGCGCGGACGGCGCTTCGTGCGCCAGTTCGAAGGCAACACGGGACGCCTGGTGGTGGTGACTCTCGACGATGCGCAGCCCAGGGAACCCGCGCCGGGCGGGGATGCGGCGGCGCCTTTTGAAGCCGCCGTCTCGCTGGCTGCCTCCGCTGCGCTGGTGCTGCTCCGGCAAGGCTATCAGGTCGGCCTGGCCACCAGCCAGGCGTTTGTCGCCCCGGGCGCAGGCAACGTCCAGGCGTCGCACATCCTGCGCTGCCTCGCGCTGGTCGACATGCGCCCCGCGTCCGAGACGGGACCGGCGAATACCCTGCTGCCCGCATCTCTGCGTGGTGCCGCCGTGCTGCGCGTGCTGCAGGGTCGGCAGGCGCCAAGACTGGAAGCTTCCCGGCCCGCCCGAGGCAGACCGTCGTGAGGTTCCGCCTGGTGCACAAGCTCACCTCGTACTTGCTGGCGGGTACGGCGCTCGCCACGCTGGCGACATCGGAGACCGCGTCGTGGCTGAGCTTGCTCGTCATCACGCTGGCGGCGATCGTGTCCTGGTTCGTCGAGCCTGACACGCGCCTGGGCACACTCTTCGATCGGGCCGTGCCGCTGTTGAACGTGGTTACCGTGGCGCTTTTTGCTTTGGCGGTGCTGCAGGTCGCGCGCAGTTTCCCCGACGTCGATCTCTCGCCCTTCCTCGACTTCGTGCTCTTCTTGCTCGGCTACAAGCTGTGCCAACGACATGGCAATCGCGACTACCTGCAGATCTACATCCTGTCGTTTCTGGTCATGCTGGCAGCCGCCTGGCAAGCCACCAGCGCGGTCTTCGTCGTCGGCTTCTTCCTTTACGTCCTGCTGGCCACATGGACCTTGATCCTTTTCCACCTGCGGCGCGAAATCGAGGAGAACTACCTGGTCCGGCACGCCGGCGACGCCTCGGGAGCACGGGTGACGGTCACTCGCGTGCTCAACTCGCGCCGCGTGGTGGGCGGGCCGTTCTTCCTGGCCACCGGGCTGGTGGCCGTGCTGGTGTTCGCCGGAGCCGGCCTGGTGTTCGCCGGCATCCCGCGCGTGGGGCTGGGGTTCATCCTGGGCGGCGTGCGGCGCCAGACGGGTGTGGCGGGATTCTCCGACGAGGTCAAGCTGGGCATGCACGGCGTGCTGTCGCTCGACAACCAGACCGTGGTCTTGCGCGCCCAGGTTCCCCGCATCACCGAGGTGCGCAGCGACGACGCGCGCGACGACGAGATCGCCTCACTCTACTGGCGGGGGACCGTCTACGACACCTACGAAAACGGCGAGTGGATCCGCTCGCGCGACGAGAGAACCCGCACCCAGATCTCGCTCTACCATTCCCCCAGCGACGACGGACGGACCTACGTGCTTTCCAGCCCACAGGCGCCCGGTCCGCCACCGGGACGCAAAGCAACCATCAACGGGGCCGTCGAGCAGGACATCGAAGTCGTCGCGCTGGTGAACGCCGTAGCCTTCGCCCTCGACCAGCCCGTGGCGATCGAATTGCCGGCCCCGCCCCCCGGCGCATTCACCGCCGTCGACGTGGAGGCACGCTGGTCGGGGGAACTCGGGCTGCGCGCGTTCCGGGTCAGTCCTTTCGACCGGGCCGATCGCCGCGGCGCTGCTCCTGAATTCTCCGGGGCGCGCTACCGCGCCTACTCGCGCGCGAGTGCGCCGCGGTTCGGAGCAGGGCTGCCGGAAAGCCATCTGGCGCCGGGCGCCTTGACGCCGTACTTGCGCCCGGCTCGGTCGCTCTCGCCGCAGGTGCGGGCGCTGGCTGTGCGGTTGACGCGCGACAAGCCTGACGCCCCGGCCAAGATCGATGCCGTGGTCAGGTGGCTGCGAGCCACGCACAAGTACACCACCGATCTCAAGCGCGACGAGAGCATCCCGGACCCACTGGAAGACTTTCTGTTTCGTCAGTCGGCTGGCCACTGTGAATACTTCGCTTCGGCGGCCGCCATGCTGCTGCGGCTGGCTGGCGTGCCCACGCGCTACGTGAATGGATTTCTGGGCGGCGAGTGGAACAGCCTGCGCCAGGCCATCACCGTGCGCGACAACCGTGCCCATTCCTGGGTCGAGGCGTACCTGGGCAGCGGCGGCTGGGTGCGTGTCGACGCCACGCCTGCAGCCAGTCGGGCCGCGCGCATGACCCGCTTCCGCCAGATCTTGGACGCGGTGGAGATGTTCTGGAGTCGCTGGGTCATCGAATACAGCGCCAGCCAGCAACTCTTCCTGGCCCGGCGGCTGAGCCGGGAGTTCGGCTGGATGCAGCCCCGATTCTCGCCGCGCGGAACCCACCATCGGCTCAGCAGATCCCAGGTTCTGACGAGTGCCGCGGTCTTGCTGGCGATTGTGGTCGTGTTTGCGCTGCGCAAACTTCCGCAGCGCCGAGCGGTGGCGAGCGGGCAGCAGCGGCGGCGTGGCGAGCCACCCATCTTCCGCGTCTACCAGAAGACACTGGACCGCTTGGCGGCACGGGGCTTTGCCCGGCGGCCGGAGGAGACGCCACATGAATATCTCGCGCGCGTGCGCCAGCAAGGCGTGGCGGCCGCCGACTCTCTGGCGCGCCTCACGGACTCCTACGCCGAGGCCCGCTACGGCGACATCGAGGTGCCGTCCGAACTGGTGGTGCAACTGCGCGGCGAGGCAGCGTCCATCGGCCGAGACTCATAGTGTCAGTCGCCACGCAGATTCGCTCCCGATTCATCTCACATTCACTCGGCGGATTTCTTGCCAAATTGGCGCGGTCACGTGGACGGAAGCGCCAGCGGATCAGCCGGAGTGCGCCGCCCAGCCCTCGGATGCCAGCCCGTCCCGCAGCCAGGTGGCAGTTCGGCCTGGACTCGACGGCACGGTCGTTGCAGAAAGCAAGGCTACACATGGCCCTATGTCGCCGATTGCGTACGGCCCTGCTTGGCTTGAGCACAGCTCTTTGGGCAAGCCCAGGCCTTGCCCAGACCTCGACCAGCATCACGACCTCGACCACAACCTCCCTGACGACGAGTGACTTCACTCTCGCGTTGCAGGAACAAAGCGGGAACACGTGGGTCGACCTGACAAAGACCGAAGCCGCCACCTACCTGAACCAGGCGCGCTGCCAGTGCGCCACTCCCGTGCAGATCTTGGTCCAGATGGCACCGGCCTCGACGTCCAAGCTGGCGTCGCTGACCACGGTCGGAACCGAAGCACGACTCTACGTCGGCAGTAACTGCGCATCGCTGGACGCCAACAACGTGCCCACATGCCCCGATAGTCAAATACTCGGCGAGATGAATGGGATAGCAGAGCTAGCACGGGCGCCCTGGTACGTGCCGACCACCGTGGACAAGCTTTTTGCTCCTCTCGGAGGTGGTTGCAGCCCGGCCCAAAGCACCACGACGATCTCGCTCTGGCTCGATTCCACGGGCGACGGCTACCCGGATTCCGGTGTGACTGGCAGTGCCGCGCCCAGTCTGGGCATCACGGCAATCGGTACGCCCCCTTCAGCGCCCGACGGCATCACCGTGGAGGGCGGCGACGAAGCCCTGGTGGTGTCGTGGAGTCCTATCTCGACAACCACTGTGCCCAATTTGGCAGGCTTCTTGGTGTTCTGCATGCGGGGCAACGGCCTGCAAGTTTTCAACCCGAGTTATTACAATTACAGCAGCGACTACAACAACAGCAGCGACACCAACCAGTACCTGACCAGCCAGATTCTGTGTCCGCCCGGCACGCCGTTCACGGCCACCCCGTTCACCAGCGTGAAGGGAACGACAACGGCGGAAGAGGTCGGGGCGCCTAACCAATTCCTGAACCTCGACCCAGACTACCTCTGCTCGGGGCTCTTGCCACCCACGCAGACCAGCCTGCGCCTGGAAATTCTGCAGAATGAAATTACATACACGGTGGGCGTCGCCGCCGTGGACACCAGTGGGAACGCCAGCCCCATCGAGAGCGGCTTCGTGCAGAAGCCGGTACCGACCATCAACTTCTACCAGGAGTACCGGGACGCAGGCGGCCAGTCGCTCGGCGGGTACTGCGCACTGGCGGGCCGGGACGCGCAGCTCGGGGCCATTTCGTTGCTGGCCGGCATCGGACTGCTGGCCCTGATCGTTCTCCGACGTCGCCGTCGGGCACGGCGCGCACTGTCTCGCGGTCTGCCCTTCCTTCTGTTGCTACTCGCAATCCGCCCCGTGCATGCACAGGCGGTAGCTCAGGAAGGCGACGAGATGCCGGTCGACGAACCCGAAAGCTTCCGGACGCCAAAGGAATGGGCCTTCGAGGCACGCTTCGGCCCCTACGCCCCCAATGTCGATTCCGAATTCTCCGGCACCGGCGCGACTCCCTACAAGACGATGTTCGGCAGCAAGCGTCACCTCATGTCGCAGGTGGAACTTGACTGGCAGTTCTTCCAGGCCTTCGGCTCTCTCGCCGCTGGAGTGGTCATCGGCTACTACAACGAAAGCACCAAGGCATTCACCGCCAATGCGACAAGCGGCTGCGTGGTCGACTCCACAGGCGCCTGCGTGCGCTCGGGCGACACGACCACGTTGCGGCTCATCCCGATGGCCGCACTGCTGGTTTACCGCTGGGACGTGGCGGCCGTGCAATGGAAGATTCCGCTCGTGCCGTACGGCAAGCTCGGGCTGAACTACACCCTCTGGCAAATCCAAGACGGCAACGGGAACGTGCCCGACTACAAAGGCGGCCATGGCTCGGGCGGCACACTGGGTTGGCAAGCAGCGGCCGGAGTGGCTCTGCAACTCGACTTTCTCGACCCCGAAGCCACGCGCGGCCTGGACATCGAGACCGGCATCAACCACAGCTACGCTTTCTTCGAGTGGAATCGGGTAGATGCCACGGGCTTGGGCATGAGTGACAAATTACATGTGGGCGACAGCCGGTGGGTAGTCGGCCTGATGTTTGAATTCTAGCTACTATGACCAGGCTGTGACCACCGACGCCCTGCCCCTGCGGACCCTTCGCCTGATCATCGAGTACGACGGGACGGATTTTGCGGGCTGGCAGCGACAGACGGGCCAGCGCACGGTCCAGCAGTGTCTGGAAGATGCCTTTGCCGCCATGACGGGCGGGCCGGTGGGCGTGCGCGGGGCTGGCCGAACCGATGCGGGCGTGCATGCCGACGGCCAGGTCGCCAGCGTGGAGGTCGCCTCGCGCATCCCCGCACTGGGATTCGTGCGCGGCCTGAATTCCAACCTTCCCCGCGACATCGCCGTGCTCGACGTGACCGACATGCCCGCGGGTTTCAACGCCCGCTGGGCCGCCCGTGGCAAGATATACCGCTACCTCATCTGGAATCACCCGATCCGCTCGCCCCGCCACGCCCGCGACAGCTGGCACGTGTTCGCGCCTCTCGACGTGCACGCCATGCGCGCGGCTGCCTCGCTCCTGTGCGGCGAGCACGACTTCCGCGCCTTCCGCGCCGCCGACTGCGAGCGCAGGACCACCGTGCGAGTGCTGCGGCGGTTCGACGTGCGCCGTGACGGCGGCTTGATTACGTGCGAGGTGGAAGGGACAGCTTTTCTCAAGAACATGGTGCGCATCCTGGTCGGCACCCTGGTCGCCGTGGGCCACGGCAAGATGACGGAGGCAACAATTTGCGAGTTGCTGGCGCAAGGCGATCGCACGCGGGCCGGCATGACCGCGCCCGCCTGCGGATTGACCCTGGCCAAGGTCATTTACTGAGTCGACTGCCCGCCCGGTTCCGCGGCCATGGCTGCGATGGCGTCGCGCACGCGCTGGATGAGCGCCGGCCGGTCTTCGACGGTGAGCCCGCTGGTGGGGATGGGCGTGCCAATGGTGACGAACACTTCGCCGCTCTTCACCCGCAGACTTCCGCGCGGCATGAGCGCGCGCGTCCCGCGCAGCCCGATGGGCACGATGGGCACGCCCGCCTCCATGGCCAAATGGAATCCGCCCTTCTTGAAGGGGCCCAACTGGCCGTCGCGCGTGCGCGTGCCTTCGGGAAAGATGAGAACCGAGTCGCCACCCCGGATGCGCCGGCCGGCATCGTCGATGCTCCGCCGCGCCGCCACCGCATTCTGCCGGTCGATGAAGATGAAGCGGCCCGCCCACATCACCCAGCCAAACAGCGGAATGCGCGCGAGCTGCTTCTTGGCGATCATGCGCACCCGGCGCGGAATCGCCAGGAAGAGGGCCCAGATGTCGACCGTCGAGGCATGGTTGGCCATGAACACGTAGGGCTGCTGCGGTTCCAGGTTGGCCCGGTTGTCCACGGTGACGCGCACACCGGCGAAGCGGGTCACCCACCCTGACCACCAGCGCGCCAGATCGAGCACCCAATCACCGCTGGGGTCGCGCAGGCGCATGAACAGCCCCATCAGGCTGCCAAACGCGGTCACGATGGCCACGTGGGGAATCGTGAGCAAGGATCGCAAGAAACGCACGACCGCATGGTATCCTTGCTTGGTGGATTTTCGGAAGACCTACTACGTCCTCCCGAACCTTTTCACGCTGTCCTGCATTCTGAGTGGGTTCGCGTCGTTGGCCCTGTCCTCCTCGGGGGACGGTGAGGCCAACCTGTATCTGGCAGCCCTGGCCATCTGTTTCGGGCTGCTCTTCGACACCTTCGACGGCCGGGTGGCGCGCCTGACCAAGACCCAGACTGACCTGGGCCGCGACCTGGACTCGCTGGCCGATGTCATCACCTTCGGGGCTGCACCAGCTCTCCTGATGTACAAGTGGGGCCTCAACCACTTCGGCCTGCTGGGCATCTTCATGGCCGGGCTTTACGTGTGCGCCGGGGCCATGCGGCTCGCCCGCTTCAACGTCCTGTCCCGGCGCGACCAGGCCGCCGGCAAGGTGAAACCCGGCAAGTTCATGCTCGGCCTCCCCATTCCGGCCGCAGCCAGCGTGTTGGTCTTCATGGTGATCGTCAGCCGCAACGCCGGCTCGTACCAACTGGTGAGCGAGGGGTCGACCGCGCTCATCGTGCTCGTGCTCTCGGCCCTCATGGTATCGCGGGTACGTTTCCGTTCATTTAAGGAATTGCACCTCAACCTCAAAACGGTTGCGGTTCTCCTGCTGGTGGTCGGTGCCTGCGCAGCCATCGTCATGGCCGGCCTGGAGAAGGCGTTCATCTTCCTCTTTCTTGTGCTCTCCTACGTCGTGCTGGGCCTGGCCGAAGAGGTGATCTTCTTTCGCCGGCGGCGCGCCCAGGAACGCAGCGAGATCCAGACACCGACACCCGAACCACGGCCGGCGCAGGACGAGGAAGTGCTACGCGAATTGGGCGCTTTCGACGGTGAAGACGAGGAGTCAGAGCAAATCAAGGATCCGCTGGCCGGCCCTCGCCACGCCTGAGTGTCTATTCCAGGCTCAGTCCTGCTTTTCGAGTCTGGCCTGGGCCTTGCCCGACGGTACCGACTTGCCGCCGTCGTCCACCTCGACAAACACGCCGTACACGATTCCCACGAGCGGGCCCAGCAGGGCAGGCACTGACGCCAAGGCCTTCCCGTCCGCGACGCCCAGTGGTGCCAGGAGCAGCGCCGGCGCCTGCATTTCCCCGAGCAACTTGTGAGCGACCCAGTACAGGCCCATGCACACGGCCAGCCCGACGACGCCCTTGACGATGGACGTCCACACGGTTTCCTGCCGCCATGGGGGCTTACCGCACGCGATCCCCACCAGAAAACCCACGGCGCCGTACACGAGCCAGGCTGTGGCGCCCGCGCCCAAGCCGACGCGAGAAGCTGCAAACCCAACCACGGCCCCAACAATGCCGCCCTTGACTAGGCCAAGCAGAACACGAACCATTGCCCCAGTATACTCAGTTCTTGGCAACCGTAGGCGGCAAGGCTCGCAGGGCCGCCAGGCGGGGACGGATGGCCTCCAGGTAGGCCGCGCGGTTGGCCACCGACGGCTCGCGCGATATGGTGAGCGTGCTGGGATCGATGAACACGCCAGCCTTGACGACGCTGAAGTGCAGGTGCGGGCCGGTGGACAGCCCGGTGGTTCCCACGTAGCCGATGACCTCTTTTTGCTGAACCTGCATGCCAGGCTTCAGGCCCTTGGCGAAGCGGGACAGATGGTAGTAGCGCGTCTGCAGCCCGCTGCCGTGGTTGATCACCACTGTGTTGCCTGAACCCGACTTCATTCCAACTTCGACCACCTTGCCGCCAGCGGTCGCCCATACCGGAGTTCCCACGGGCGCGGCGTAGTCGATGCCCAGGTGGGCCTTCATCCGGTGCAGAATGGGGTGAAAGCGGTGGCGGTCGAACTTCGAACTGATGCGCACGAAACGCAGAGGGGTTTTGAGCATGCTCTTGGCCAGGGCCTGGCCCTTTTCATCGTAATAGTGCCCCCGGCCGCGCTGCCCTGAAGGATTCCAGTAAAAGCCGCGGAAGGTGCCCGCCTTACCGCCGTACTCTGCGGCAAGCAGGCTGCCGTACTTGTAGAATTGCCCGCCCAGGTACTGCTTTTCCACCACGACCTTCCAATGATCACCTGGGTGCGTGTCGATGTAGAAGTTGATGTCCCAGGCAAACAGGTTGACCAGCAAGCTCACCAGCGCGCCAGACTCGCCCGCCTTGGAAACCGATTCGTAGAGAGACGAATCGATCGTCCCGGAGACATCGGCGGTCTTCACCACCAGCGGCTTTTCCTCCTTGCGCGCCTGCCAGGTGCCGTCGGGCTTCTGCGCGACGACGTAGCGGAGCACGGGAGTGGGAGCGTATTCGAACGACGTGGCGGTCCCCTCGTCATCGCGAATCACGGCGTAGTGCTCGCCGGGGCGAATCAACTTGGGGTCGACCAGTTTGGAAAGGGCCCGTGTCACGGCCCCAGCCGCTGAACTGAAGCTCTCCCTCGCGAGGACGGTGCTGAGGGTGTCCGAGGACCCGAACTCCCCTTCCATCACGTGCCCGTCGGTGTCTCCGTTGAGGCCATGCGACGCCGGAGAGCCCGGTCGATCCGATCCGGCAGGCGTGGGCTGTGCCCCGGTACCCATACGGTCCTTGTCCTTGTCTTTCCACGAAGCGCCGAGAAGCGATCGCGGAATCGACTCCCTTGACATCTCTTTCCGGCTGTCTCCCAGCGTCTGTTCGGTGGACACTGGCTGCATCAGCTTGCGCACCGCCGTGTCGGCACGGAAGAAGAAGAAGTACACGTTCAGGCCGGTGAGGGCGACCAGCAGCGTTCCCAGGCCAAGCGAGCCGCGGACATGCGACGATCGCCGCTTTCTTCGTTTGGGAACCAACGAACGGACCACCCCATGAAACCACCACACCGTCGGCAAAACGTCAACTTCGTAATGGGAACCCTCAAAGGGTTCCCAACCCCTCCCGCGATGGTCCGCGTCGAGCTTAGCTCACCGGCTCCCCACGCGATCCGTTTCGCCCGCTCCCAACGTGCTCCGCCGCAGAAACGCTCACGCCGAGCTGGTGGCTCGCGCGCGTCTCAGCATCTCGTCCGCGTGGGCCGCAGCCTCGGGTGAAGGGCTGGCTCCGCCCAACATGCGAGCGATCTCGACGCTCCGCTCGGCGCCGGTAAGGACTGCCGCGCGGATGGTGGTGCGCCCCTTGCTGGCCTCCTTGGTCACTCTGATGTGGTGGTCGGCAAAGGCGGCAATCTGCGGCAAGTGGGTCACGACCAGAACCTGGCGATGGGCCGCGGTTGACTTGAGCTTGCGGCCGATCGCCTCGGCCGTGCCGCCGCCCACCCCGGCATCGACCTCGTCGAAGACGTAGGTCAAGGCCTCGTCCTGCTTGGCCAGGGCTTGCTTGACCGCCAACATCACGCGCGACAGCTCGCCGCCCGAGGCGATGCGGTCGAGCGGCCTCGCCTCCTCGCCCCGGTTGGGCGCGAAAAGAAAACGCACCCGGTCCTTGCCGCGCGGGCCGGGCTCGTCGCGATCCTCGACTGCGATGGGCACGCGCGCCCCGGCCAAGCCCAGGTCGTGCAGCGTCTCGTCCATGCGCCGGCCCAGCACGCGTGCGGCCTTGCGCCGCTGCTCCGAGATCTGCTCGCACAGGGCCGTCATATGTTGCGTCGCAACCTCCACCACCGCCTTGCGCGCCGCCAGCCCCTCCTCGAAAGAACCCAGCGCAGCCAGCTCGCGGCCGATCGCCTCCTGCCGCTCGATAGCCGCCGCGACCGAGCCGCCATGCTTGCGAACCAGGCGGCCGATGAGGAAAAGGCGCTCCTCGATCTCGGTCAACCGTTGTGGGTCGAAGCGGATGCCGCCGGCATAGCGGCCGAGCTCGCTGGCCGAATCCTCCACCTGAGCCTGGGCCGAACGAAGGGTCTCCACCACGGGCAGAAGCGTGGGATCGAGCTGGGCCAGGGCCGCGATCTCGCGCGCCACACCCGCGATCCGGCCCGACACAGCATCGTCGGACGAGTACAGAACCTCCTCGCCGCGCGTGCATGCAGCCATGAACCTCTCCGCACCTCGGGTTCGCTCGCGCTCGGCCCGCAAAGCCTCGTCCTCGCCGGGCTGCATTCCGGCTTGCTCGAGTTCGGAAAGTTGGAAGCGCAGAAGGTCCTCACGCTCGGCGCGCGCGCGTGCATCGGCGTCGAAACTCGCCAGCTCGGTGCGCGCTTGGTGCAGCGTCTGGTACGCCTCGCGCACCTCGGTGAGCGCCGCGCCGTTGCCGGCAAACGCGTCCACGATCGCGAGCTGACTGTCGGCATCCGTGAGCAGATGCTGGTCGTGCTGCGAGGTGATGTCGACCAGCTTGCCCACGCTGGCGGCCAGATCGGCGGCACTGGCCAGGCTGCCGCCCAGGTGGATGCGGCCCCGGCCGGATCTTGCGACCGCGCGCCTGACCACCAGCCCGTCCTCCACGGCGCGGCCCTCGGTCAGCAAGCGCTCGCGCACTTCCCATCCGGCCGGCAGCTCGAACACAGCCTCCACCCGCGCCTCCTCGCACCCGGCACGGACCATCTCGGCACTGGCGCGGCCCCCACGCAGCAGGCCCAACGCCTCGACCAGGATGCTCTTTCCAGCCCCGGTTTCACCGGTGATGACGGTCAGGCCGGGTCCCAAGGGAACCTCGACCTCGTCGATGAGGGCGAAGCCGGATACGCGCAAAAGGTTCAGCATGACCAGAGTTTCGGCAACCTGGCTTCGGCAGTTGCGTGCTTCATGCCTTGCGTTCTCCCCAAGAGAGCTTCTGGCGCAAAATGCCGAAGAACGAGCTGCGCGGACGGAACACGCGCAAAGGCCGCGTCGCCTTGCGCACCTCGATCGTGTCATCCGGTTCCACCTCTCGGCTCCACAGTCCGTCCACCGTCAAGATGGCGTGGTCAGGCGAAACATTGGTGACCGATAGCACCCTGTCCGCACGTACCACCAGGGGACGGTTGGTCAGCGTGTGAGGACAGATCGGCGTCAGGACGATGGCCTCGAGATCGGGCGTCAGGATGGGGCCACCGGCCGAAAGGTTGTAGGCCGTGGAACCGGTGGGCGTAGAGAGAATGAGGCCGTCGGCCTTGTAGGTCGCGATGGTGTTTCCGTCGAGGGACGCGGCCAAGTCCATCAGACGGGCGATGTTCCGCTGGGTGATGACCGCCTCGTTGAGCGCGCTGTGGCTCTCGCCCCGTCCGTCGCTGGTTCGCAGGGTCACGCGCAAACGCATCCGCTCCTCGACACCCAGGCGGCCTTCCACCGCATCGACCAGGGCGACGCCCGCCTCGGACGTTGCGTAGGGTGTGAGGAACCCCAGGCTGCCCAGGTTCAGGCCAAGCAAGGGGACATCGTGATCCCCGACCAGGTCCGCGCCGTGCAGAAATGTTCCGTCGCCACCCAGCGCAACCAGGATGTCCGCGTCCCTGGCCACCTCGGCTCCAGGCCCGGTCGGGAAACCTAGCGGAGGATCTTCGCCATAGTCGTCAACGAAGACGGCGTCGATTCCGCGGACACGCAGGCCGTCCGCCAGCGAGGTGGCCAGTGCCAGCCCTTCGGGGTTGCCGCGCCTGACGAGAAAACCAATACGCATCGCGCGGATTATTGCACGAACGCGAGCACCCGTTGCAGACACATCGCAACGTGCACAACGAACGCATTCGGCCAGCCTGCCGGCCTGGCGCGAGAGACGCGCCCTACTGCTGCATCTCGTAGAAGATCGTGATGCTCAGGCAGTGGAACTCGCGGTCCGAGCTTTGTGTCACGACCTTGTCGATGATCCGCGCCTTGGGATTGTCGTGGATCCAACGAGTGAGAACTTCTCCCAGCTCGTCTCTGTCCTTGGCCTTCGTTGCCGTGAATACCTTAGCCCCCATCATGGCTTGTCTCCTTCTGGCTTTTCAGATCGCCCGGTCTGTGGCACGAAGCTCTCTCGCAACCTCCGCACTACGCTTTTGATACAACCCGCTTCGCGCAGTGTAAAGGTTTTTTTCGTCATGCTCAATACATATTGCCGATGCAACGTGTTGACCCGACACGCGCCCTTGACCGCAGCCTCACACAGTGCTTAATCTCCAGTCCCCTCTGAAATCGGACCCTGGAGGAAACTGCTTGGAGACACTGCTCGGACGCCCCTTGGAAGTCGAAGTTCGGGATTCCATCGAAAAAGCGATGAAGATCCTGAAACAGAAGATGTCGAAAGAAGGCATCCTCCAGGAGATCAAGCGCCGTCGCTACCACGAGAAACCCTCGGTCAAGCGCAAGCGCAAGATCCGCGAGGCGCGCAAGCGGCGGCGGCGCGAGGCCAAGCGGCGGGTTGTGCGCTAGCGGCTTCTGCCCGGTGCCGGCCCTGCCGGTATGCCCGCGCGTGCGGACCCGTCTCCGAGCAGGGGCGTGGTGTAGCCATGCAAGTCTGGCTTGAGGTTCAAATCGAGACACACGCGGACGCGGCTGATCTCGTGGCCGCCGCGGTGGCTCCCCTGACCGGCGGCGTCGAGCTGCGCGACACGGAGACCCTGTTGTCGGCAGCGGCAGGTCGCACCTGTGTAGTGGCCCTGTGTCAGCCCGACCGAGCCCGCACGCTGCTCGACGCTGTGGACGAGGCAATGGCCGCCGCACGCGCGGCGGGAACCGCCGTCGATCCGGTGACCATTCGCACGCGCGAAGCGCACGAGGACGAGTGGCGGGACGTGTGGAAGCAATTCTTCCGGGCCACACGCGTCGGCCGGCGTTTCACCGTCCGGCCGAGTTGGGACGCGGGTGAGGCGACCCCGGGTGAGTTCGTCATCGACCTCGACCCTGGAATGGCTTTTGGCACCGGCGCGCATCCTTCGACCCGCTTGGCGATCGAGCTGGCCGAGGAGATTCGCGAGGCTCGCCCGGACCTGAACCATGTGCTCGACCTGGGGTGCGGATCCGGGATCCTGTCCATCGTGGCTGCACGCCTGTGGCCGCAGGCGTCCGGCCTGGCGGCGGACAACGATCCACAGGCCACCATTTGCGCGAAAGAGAACCTGGAGCGCAACCATGTCGGGAGTTTCGAGGTGCGAGCCAGCATGCTCGCTGAGCTGGCAGGCCGGTTCGACCTCGTCATGGCCAACATCCAGGCCGACGTCCTGACCCAGCTTGCGCCCGAGATGCCGGCCCGGCTGGCCCAAAACGGCCTGGTCATTCTCTCCGGCTTGCTGCTGGAACAGGTGGAGCCGCTGCTCGCGGTCTATCGCGACGCCGGCTTCACCCTGAATGCACGCGCCGACGAGGGCGATTGGGGCGCTGTCTGTCTACGCCGGATCCCAGGACCGTAGTTCTCCCTGTGCCGGCGGTACGGTTCGTGGTGAAATCCCCAGCCTATGCCACGCGTGTTCGTTCCATCGGAGCTTCTCACTCACGAACGAGTGACGCTCGACCGGGCAGCATCGAGGCACTTGGTCAAGGTCCTGCGGCTGCAGGCCGGGGCAGATGTCTGCGTCTTCGACGGTTCTGGCATGGAGACCGAAGCACGCATCGTGCGCGCGAGCGCGGCGGGCGTCGAGTTGGCGCTAGGACAGCGCCATCTCGTGCCGCTGCCGCTGGCGACCATCACGCTGCTGCAGTCGGTGCCGCGCGGCGACCGCATGGATTTCATCGTGCAAAAGACGACTGAACTGGGGGTCACACGCATCGTCCCGGTGACGAGTTCTCACGGCATGGTGAAGCCGCCGCCCGGCAAGACGCGCCGTTGGCGGACCATTGCGCAGGAGGCAGCCCGCCAGTCGGGACGCGCCGACGTGCCTGTGGTGGCGGAGGTCACCGCTCTCGCTGTGGCGCTGGCTGACGCGGCTGCGGCGGGTGGCACGCGCCTGGTGCTCTGGGAAGAAGAGCGCACCCTGCCCTTGCGTAAGGTTCTCGCGCAGGTTCCGTGCTTGCCCGTGACCTTGCTGGTCGGCCCCGAAGGTGGCTTTTCCGAGGAAGAAGTTGAGAGCGCCCGGGCACAGGGTTTCAGCTCGGTGGGTCTTGGTCCGCGCATCCTGCGGGTGGAGACGGCCGCTCTGGTCGCGGTCGCACTGACGCAAGCTGCCATCGGCGAACTCGACTAGCAAAACTTGCAAGGCAGAGCGGCTGTTCACACAATGGCTGCGTGACTACCTACGCAGCTGTGTGCAACGCCATGGCGACTCTCGACGGGTCGGCGCCTCTGCAGCCGACCGGATCCAGCGAGACGAGTCACCCGCTTCCGTCGGAGCCGGTGGCCGCGTCTCATCCTGTGGCGCGCGGCCAGCGGGTGCTTCGCGTGCGCGCGGCGGGAGTCGGGCGGCGCTTGCTTGCGGCCATTATCGACGCCCTGCTGGTCAACGCCGTCGCCCTCGGCGCGACCCTGGTTGCGGCTCTCGCGCTGGGCGTGTCGCTGCCCGGTTCCAAGGAGCTGGGCCCGGACGTCGTTCTGGCCGGGTTGCTCGACCGGAATCCCATGGCCCTGGGCGCACTCGGGCTGCTGGCCGGCCTCAGCGCGCTCTATCAAATCTACTTGGGCGGCATCCTGGGTCAGACTGCCGGCAAGCGCCTGCTCCGCCTGCGCGTCATCTCATCGCACGGCAGCGCTCCTGGACCCCTGCTGGGCTGCGTGCGTTTTTTGGCGTTGCTGCTGAGCCTTCTGCCTGTCGGGCTCGGCTGGCTGTGGTGCCTGTTCGACCGCGAGCGCCGCGCCTTGCACGATCACCTGTCCGGAACCTACGTGATCGTAGAGGACAGGTGATGGACGGGCCGCATTCCCCGGCGGCCCGCGCCAGTGCCTCCTAGATCTCATGCCCACTTCGTCTCTTGTTTCGGCCCTGGTGAAGGCGTCGCTCTTGTCGCAAGAGATCGCGGTCGAAGCCGAACAACGCCACCAGCTCTACGGGGGCGGCCTCGACACCGTGCTGCTGGAGATGGGCCTGATCGATGAGAAGACCCTGGTCACGGAGCTGGCCCACCTGACGGGGATTCCGGCGGCGCCTCTCGAACGTCTGGCCAACCCCGACCCGCAGGCAGCCCCGTGGCTCGATGCGGGCGCCGCGGCCCGTCTGGGTGCGGTTCCCATCGGCCGGAGCGAAGACGCGTTGGAACTGGCCGTTCATCCTGAAGCCGACCACGATGCTCTGGTGGCGTGGTCCGGCGAGCGCCACCTGCTGGTGGAACCGTATCTGGTGAGCGAGGCTCGCTTTCGCGGACTTCTCGGCGTCGTGTACCGCATCCCCGTGCCACCGCGATTCGTGTCTTTGCTGGCCAAGCTCATGGGCGCGACCTCGGCCCGTCGTTGGTTGGCTCTTGCGCAGCCTTCCCCTCCGGAAGCGCGCGCCGGAGTCGAGCCTTCCGCCCCAGCCATCGACGAGGTCGCGACCCTGTTAGAAACCGCGCGCCTGGGCGACGAAGCCGCGCGCCGCTCGGCGGGGCGCGCACTGGGCCGGCGCTTGCACGACCCGCGGGCTGCCGCCTACGCGCACGCGCTGCAGGGCAAACTGTCCAGCCCAGACCCTGCCGTGGTGACCGCCGCCCTGGCCGCCCTGGCCGAACTGCGCGACCCCTCCCCTGTGCCGGCCATCATCGATCGCCTGGAGGGCACCGACCCACAAGTTGCCCTGACCGCGCGCTCGACCCTGCTGGCCCTGGCCGGCGACGATCTCGGTCCCAAGCGGCGACGCTGGCTGGATTGGTGGGAGAAGATGCGCGACCGGCCGAGGCTGGAGTGGTTGCTGGAGGCCCTGGCACACCGCGATCCAGAGATACGCCTGGCCGCCTCGCAAGAACTGCAGGAGATCACGGGCGAATACTTCGGCTACCACTATGACCTCCCCGAGCGAGACCGCGAAGAAGCTCGCCGCCGCTGGCTGGAGTGGTGGCAAACCACCGGCAAACGGCGATTTACCTAGCGACTTGCGTTCGTGAACGGAGACTAGCCGAAAGCGGACGCTCGACGCGCCACCGGCATCAGTCCGCCCAGCACCGACCTCGCCTCCACTCAATAAGAGCGAGCCGTCATGACCTGTGGATTTCCCGGGTAACTGCCTGAACAGTGATAATTGCGCACGCCAGATGGACGAGAGCGCCGTAATGCTCGGCCTTTCGCTCCCAACGTATTCTCAGGCCGCGAAAGTTGTTGTGCCAGCTGTTGGTGCGCTCAACCACCCAGCGTCGCGGCTTGCCACGGACGCACCCGACCAGAGGTGGCTCGCCCCGGCGGCGAATGTGCGGCTTCACACTGCGCTCACGTGCCTCTTGCTCGCAATCGTCGTAGTCGTAGCCCTTGTCCAGGCAGATGTGCTCGGGCCGCCGTGGCCCGCGTGATCCGTAGATGAGTGCCGCATCGAGTGTGGCGCCGACCATCCACTTGTCGTGAATGTTCGCGCCGGTCAGCGTGACCGCGAGGGGAATCCCGCGCCCGTCGGTCAGAACGTGGCGCTTCGTGCCGAGTTTTCCGCGGTCGGTGGGATTTGGACCCGTGAGGTCCCCCCTTTTGGCGCCTTCACCGAGGCGCTGTCGAGCGACGCCCACTCCAGGTCGAGACCGCACTTCTCGTGGTAGTAGTACAGTGCCTCGGCGTGGATTTTCTCGAAGACCTCGGCGTTGGTCCACTCGACGAACCGCCGGTAGCAGGTGCTGCCGCTGCCGAACTCGCGCGGAATGGCATCCCACTGGCAACCAGTTCTCAGGCGATAGACGATTCCCGCAAAGGCCTTTCTGTCGTCCAGACGATGAGGTCCACCGCGCGGACTGCGTCGCCACGGTGGAATCCACGGTTTCACCCGATCCCACAGCTCATCGGGTACATCGGAATAGTCGGCTTGCATAGACCAGTAGACATCACGTCTTCACCGCTCCCGCAAATTTTCCACAGGTCATGACGGCTCGCTCTAATTCGACGAACCAGGGAACAATGGCCTTTGGGCGGTGTCTAATCGGCGTGAGGATCTCACGAGTACAGATGGGAGTACTGCCACTTGCCACCCTCGTCCTCCTGTCCAGCGCTTGCTATAGGAAGCACGCGGTCGCTGTGGCGCAAATTCAGCCCCCGCAGGAGGTTCGGGCGTCGGATCTTTCCTCCGACGAGCAAGGCGCGCTCGCCTGTGCTCTCGCGGTCGGTCGGGAACACGATCTGGTCAAGAGTGCCGTTCCGGTTTCTGTGCTAAAAGGGCCTCTGTTCCACTGGCTCGCAGCTTATCGGCACGCCGTTGGATAGACCGAATGGGCAAGATGCGCGACTGGCTTTGGCGGGTTTGCCGCCGGGGTTCTGCTGCTACTCATCGGCGGCGGGCTGAATCTCCTCGTCGGCGTTGATCTGGTCAACCATCCGGTCGTGACTGGCGCCGGGTGGTCTCTGGAGATCCTCGGTTTTGGAGGCATGTCGGGAAGCGCCTATCTATGTCTCCGAGGATCTCTTCGTCGACGGACGGCTGTCCAACATGCCGACGAAGACGATCCCACCGCCGGGGCAACGTAGCGAGGGGCCGACTAGGTGGCGGGCTCGCAGCTTATCGGCAAGGCGTCCCACGCCCTCAACCACGCCGAGATCTGCCGAAAACATCATCTTCGATGGCCCTTAGCATCCGGCCGACAAGCCGGACTGCTGGCAAGGAGGGCCGACTAGCGCCTCCACACCTACCACCCCCGCCCGCGGCTGCGCCGCGCGTGTCGCCGGCCCGGAATGTACTGATGTACTTGAGGACCGGAAGCGCAGGCCCGACGCAGCCAGCGGCCCGGATCGTCGGCCGTCGTCGCTTTGGAGAGTTGAAGGCCCTTCCCTGGCGTGTGCTAGATTGCGGGCCCCATGTTCGAGACACTCACGCAAGGATTCCGGGCCGCCAAGCAGAAGTTCCAGGGTTTGGCGGAGCTTGACGAAAGCACGGTGGATGCTGCGCTGGCCGACGTGCGCACCTCGCTGCTCGAGGCCGATGTCGGCTTCGAAGTGGTGCAGGATTTTTGCAAGCGGGTCAGGGAAAAGTCGCTCGGCGTTATCGTCAGAGTGCGCGCGAGCAGCAACGAGAGAGTCCGTCGCGTGACCCCGGAGGACCACTTCGTCAAGCTCTGTCACGACGAGCTGGTCGAACTGATGGGGCCGGTCGACTCGAGCATCCGGTTTGCCAAGAAAGGTCCCACCGGCATCATGGTGGTGGGTCTGCAAGGGAGCGGCAAGACCACCACCGTCGGCAAGCTGGCGCGTTTGCTGGAAAAGCGCGGTCGCCGACCTTTGCTGGTCGCCGCGGACGTGTACCGGCCCGCGGCCATCGACCAGCTCCGTATCCTGGGCGAGCAACTGCACATGCCGGTCTTCTCAGAGCCAGGAGGCAGCCCGCCACTCATCTGCGAGAAGGCCCAGCGGGTCGCCGCCGAATCCGGACGCGACACAGTCATCTTCGACACCGCCGGCCGGCTCGCCATCGACGAGCCGCTGATGAACGAGCTGAAAGAGATCAAGCGTCGCTGCAACCCAGCCAACGTCTTGTTCGTGGTCGACGCCATGATCGGCCAGGACGCGGTGGTGACCGCCAAAACCTTCCACGACTGGCTGGCCTACGACGGCGTCATCCTGACCAAGCTGGACGGCGATGCGCGCGGCGGGGCCGCCCTGTCGGTCAAGGCGGTGACCGGCAAGGCGGTCAAGTACGTCGGCATGGGCGAGTCGCTGGATCGGCTGGAGGAGTTCCGGCCTGATGGCATGGCCAGCCGGATCCTGGGCCGCGGCGACGTAGTGGGGCTCATCACCCAGTTCGAAGAGGTGGTGGACGAGGAGAAAGCCGAGCAGGACGCCCTGCGCATGCTCAAGGGGAAGTTCGACATGAACGACTTCCTCGAGCAGATCTCCGTGCTCAAAAAGATGGGACCGCTGGGCGAACTGGTGGACAAGATCCCCGGCGTGGCCGACGCCAACATCCAGGTGGACGATCACGAGCTGGTGCGCATCGGCTCGATGATCTCGTCGATGACCGACGACGAGCGCCGCCACCCCGAGCGTTTCATCGTCACCAGCTGGGAAGAGGTCATCGAGGGCGGCAAACGCAAGAAGAAGCGCAGCGCCTTCTATGACATGGGCCGCTTGGCCCGCGTGGGCCGTGGCTGCGGACGCAAGGAGTCCGAGGTCGCAGACCTGCTCAACCGCTTCGCCATGATGAGGCAGGTGATGATGCAGCTCGGGGCCTCGACGGGGCTGCTCGGCAAGATCCCGGGATTCAAGGGAATCGCCCAGGCGAAGAAGCTGCTGGGCGGAATGGACATGGACCAACTGGCCTCCATGATGAGCACGCCATCGCCCGAGCGCGGTCACTTCCAGGCGCCCCAGCGCAACCAAGATCGGTCCAAGGAGAAGCGAAAACGAAAGGATGCGCGCAAGGCGCGCAAGAAGGCGCGCCGGCGCAAGTAGCTGTGTCCGCTGCAGGGGTGCTCCCAAAAGCCGGAGGGACTTGGTTCATCCCGATACTCCTGTCTTGGTCGGTCACAAGAACGGCGAGAACAGCCGCGCGGCTGCATCGCGCAGTTTGCCCGGGATTGTTCGCGCATCCACTTCGGCGAGCGTGACCTCGCGCGCATCGATCAGTTTCCTTTCAATCACCGCCGTCAAGTCGCGCGCCAGCCCCCGGCCGTAACACTCGACGTCGATCTCGAAATTCAGCCGCAGGCTGCGCGCGTCCCAGTTCGCCGAGCCGAGCAGTACCCAGTGCCCGTCCACCACCATGAGCTTCGAGTGGTCGAACGGCGGCGGCGTGAGCCAGATGTGGCAGCCGCGCTGGAGCAACTGCCACCACATCGCCCGCGACGCCCAGTGGACGAAGGGCAGATTGTTCTTGCTGGGCATTATGATGTCCACCCGCACGCCACGCAGCGCCGCCAGGTTCAGCGTGGTGATGAGCGCCGGGTCCGGCAGAAAGTAGGGCGTAACGATTTGCACGGAGGTCTGCGCCTCTGCCAGGGCCGCCAGCAGCGTCCAGCGCGCTTTTTCAAAATCGCCGTCCGGCCCGTCAGTGATGACTCGCGCAATGGCGGCGCCGTCGCCCTTCAATTTGGGAAACCAGGCTTGGCCGTCGAGAACCTCGCCGGTGGTGAACGCCCAATCGTTGGCAAAAGCGTCTTGCAATTGCGAAACGACAGGCCCCTCGATGCGAAAGTGCAGATCCTGGACGGGGCTTGGGGGATGCTCCGCCAGCACGTTGCCGTGCCTGATATTCATCCCGCCGGTAAAGGCCGTATGGCCGTCCACCACCAGGATCTTGCGGTGATTGCGCAGGTTGATCGTTGCCACACGCCAGGGCGTGAGGAGAGACGCCGGCAGAAACTTTGCGCATCGAACCCCCACTCTCTTCAGGCGATAAGTAATGGGCGGCCACGAGTATCGCGTTCCTGCAGCATCAATCAGCACCCGCACCGCCACCCCGCGCTTGACAGCGCGGCCGAGCGCGTCGGCAAATGCTCTTCCGCTGGCGTCGTTGTCAAATATGTAACTGACCAGCGAAATGGATTCTCGTGCGGATTCAATCGCGGCAAGCATGGCCGGAAAGGCTTCGTCACCGTTAACCAGCGGCTGCATGCGGTTGCCTGCCGTCAACGGTTCGGCGACCAACCGACTGACGACGCGGGCGAGCAGATTCAGGTGCTCTGTGTCTTCATGCTCGGGCTGTTCCAGGTCTTCAAGAATGGGACGGCTGGCGGGTTTGTGCACGCCGAGCATCAGCGCGCGGCGGCGGATGCGGTTAATTCCGAGCGAGAGATAGAGCAGCGGACCCAGCGCCGGCATCAACCAGACGAAGGCAATCCAAAGCGTTGCAGCGCGGGTATCACGTTTGTTGAGCAGAGCGTGGGCTGAGGCCGGCAGCGCCGCCAACAGATGGAAGCCCGCCGCCAAGTGCGGCCAGAACTGAGAGATCTTGTCGACCCAGTCCATCACCAACCGATTTCAGAGTTTGGCCCACCTGCCGCGTGCGCGTGGGTGCTTCCCAGAGGATATTGAGCGGTCGAAAGGCATCCCGGCACTCGCGCCGACCTGCCGGCCCGGATTTCCCTGCGGCTGCGACCGCAGCCGACGTGTCCTGAACGTCCTGTCCTGACCATGTGATGCACTCTACCCCATCGCAGCCCGGCCTCGGGAGCCTCGCGACGCGACTTGCCGCCATCTCGACTCGCCGCGTTCTCCTCGTACCAACCCGTCCAGACGCTGGTCATGGAGGGCTTCGCCGGGGCAGGGGTTGACGTGACCAGCTTGCACGAGTATGAGTTCGGCCCGGAGGTCGGCTCTGCGCTTATTTCCGCCGTTTCATCTCGCTCTGAAGGAAGAGCGGCTGTGTCAGGCCGGCAGTGCCCTCTTTTCGCCAAGAGGAATCCTAGATGCCCGGTAAGCTTTCCGATGTGGCTTTGCGCACCAGCCTGCTGTATGCGCTGCTGGCGGCGGTCTGGATACTGGTTTCCGACAAAGTGCTGGTGGCGCTGGTGCCCGATCCGGAGATCATGGGGGCAATAGCGTTGTGCAAGGGGTGGGCGTTTGTGCTGCTCACGGCGCTGCTGCTCTTTGGGGTGTTGCGGGGCCAGTTGCGGCGCTGGGAACAGGAAACTGCCGCGCGCCGGCGGGCCGAGGCCTATCTTGCGGAAGCACAGTCATTGAGCCACACAGGCAGCCTCGGCTGGAACGTTGCCACTGACGAACACATCTGGTCCGAGGAAACCTTCCGCATTTTCGAATTAGATGCATCCACGAAAATCACACTCCCGCTCATCCTCGAACGAATTCATCCCGACGATCGGACCCTCGCGCCGGAAACGCTGGAGCGCACCGGGCGCGAGCGCAAAGAACTTGACTATGAACACCGCTTGCTGATGCCGGATGGGCGCGTGAAGCATCTGCACATCGTCGCTCGCTGCCTCACCCAGGAACCGGGCAGGGTCGAGTTCATCGGGGCGGTGATGGACGTGACCGCGCAAAAACGTGCGCAGGTGGCTCTGCGGCGCAGCGAAGCCTATCTGGCGGAGGCGCAGAAACTGACACACACCGGCAGCTGGACCAGGAACCCTGCCACCGGCGAGTTCCTCTACTGCTCGGAGGAAATGCTCCGCATTTTTGCATGGAATGCGCAGCAAGGGTTGCCGACCAACGAAATATTCGCTCAGCGTATCCACCCCGATGACCGCGCCCAAGTGCTCCAGAAGATTGAGAAGGCCCGCGAGCAAGAGAGTGATTACGACACCAATTTTAGAATACTGTTTCCCGACGGAACAATGAAATTCATCCAGACCACAGCTCACGTCGTCGTTGGAGAAACCGGCGAAGTAGTTGAATGGTTCGGCACCGCGATGGACGTGACTGAACGTAAGGAGGTGGAGGAAACCATCCGCCGCAGTGAAGCCTTTCTGGCGGAAGGACAAAGGATCAGCCACACCGGCTCTTGGGCGTGGCATCCAACCACAGGAGAGATGATTTCTTCAAAGGAACGATGTCGGATTTTTGGGATTGACCCTGAGCAAACCAAGGCTTCATTCGATGTGTTTTCGGAAAGAGTCCATCCAGAAGACCAGCCCAGGTTCAAGCAGGCTTTCGATTCAGCTATCCGCGAGAAGAGAGATTTTGAACACGAGTATCGTATAGTGACTCCCGACGGGTTTATCAAGCACCTCCACAGCGTGGGCCAAGCGGTCGTCAACCAATCCGGCGAACTGGTCGAGTTCATCGGCACGACGATGGACATCACCGATCGCAAGCGCGCAGAAGAAGCCCTGCAGGAGGCACAATCAGAACTCGCGCGTGTTACCCGAGTGACCATGATGGGCGAACTGGTTGCTTCCATCGCTCACGAAGTCAATCAGCCTTTGGCCGGCGTTGTCATGAGTGCCAACGCTGGCCTGAATTGGCTCGCGAAAGATCCACCCAACCTTCCCAAGGTTCGCGAGGCGGTCGAGCGTGTCCTTCGGGATGGCGTTCGAGCCGGTGATATATTGAATCGAATTCGCGCGCTCCTCAAAAAGACAACGCTCACCAAGTCACCCGTGAGCGTGAACCAGGTCATTCGCGATGTCCTCGCATTGGCCGGGAGCGAATTGCGCCAAGAGAACGTGGAGTTATCCCTGGCATTGGACCCCAAGCTTCCCGTCGTCATGGGCGACAGTATCCAGTTGCAGCAGGTGTTGCTAAACCTCATTGTTAATGCCCTTGAAGCCATGGCTGGGATTACAAATCTTGAAAAGACGTTGCGAATCCGCTCAGGCGCGGGGGAGATGGATGGGAAGGCTGCCGTATTGGTGCAGGTCAGCGACAGCGGTGTGGGCCTGGGTGCCGGGGAAGCCGGGCGGCTTTTCGAGGCGTTTCACACGACCAAGGCGAATGGGATGGGGATGGGACTATGGATCAGCCGCTCGATCGTGGAGAACCATGGTGGGCGGTTGACGGCCCAATCCAACGCCGGTTTGGGTGCGACGTTCCAAGTATTGCTCCCAACCCAGGCTGGAGGCTGCGAATGAGCGACACCGATTCAATCGTTTTCGTCGTGGACGACGACCCATCAGTTCGCGAGGGCCTCATGGATCTAGCTAGTTCTGTCGGTCTGAAGGCGAAAGCCTTCTCTTCGGCCCATGAGTTCTTGCAACACAAAAGGCCGGATGCCCCAGCTTGCCTCGTGCTGGATGTGCGCCTGCCCGGATCCAGCGGCATGGATCTGCAGCGTGAGCTGGCCCAGTCGGAAGAACCGCTCCCCATCATCTTCATCACCGGCCATGGGGACATTCCCATGTCGGTGCGGGCGATGAAGGCCGGAGCGGTGGAGTTTTTGACCAAACCATTTCGAGATCAGGACTTGCTCGATGCGATTCAACAGGCCCTCAAAGCCGACCGGGCCGCACGGGAGCAACGGGTTCGCGCCGCTGAGCTGCGCGGCCGATATGAATCATTGACGCAGCGAGAACGCGAAGTGATGCAATTGGTGGTTACTGGTTTGCTGAACAAGCAAATCGCCGGCGAATTGGGCACCAGCGAAGTTACGGTCAAAATGCATCGCGGCCAAGTCATGCACAAGATGAAGGCTGAATCTGTCGTCGAGCTGCTCCGCATGGCGGAAACGATCGCGACAACCAATGCAGGGCGATCCCATACCAAGGTATCATAGAATCCATCACCGCCACGGCGCTAATGTTCGGTTGGCGCCAAAATGAGCGCAACAGAAGTTCTGTTGATTTCAGTCGTTGACGACGACCAATCCGTCGTCGAGGGGATAGTCGGTCTGATGGAGTCGGTTGGCTACGCTGCCGCGGGATTCTGCTCGGCGGAGGACTTCCTAAGCTCGCCCCAGTTGCACCGCCTGGCATGTCTGATCTTGGACGTGCGTATGCCCGGGATGGGAGGCTTTGAATTGCAACGCCGATTAGCAGCCGAGCATGACCAGACGCCAATCATCTTCATCACAGCGCATGGAGATGACGAGGTTTCTGCGGAAGCGTCGCGACGTGGCGCGGTGGGGTTCCTGCGCAAGCCGTTCAGCCAGGAATCCCTGCTCACCGCGGTGCGTTCGGCCTTGGCGCGGCGGTGAGGACCAACCGAATGCGAAGGACCAGGCGACCGCGGAGGACCGGGACCAGACCGCAGCGTGCAGGGAACTGGGTAGCCAGAGATGCCTTTTGGCATGGGACACCCGAGACCAAGTGATTATGGAACCCATCATCGCTGTGCGAATAGATTTCCAGCCGAAGTGCAGGGCATAGACGCGGGGAATTCTCTCATGAACCAAACAACATCTGAAGCCTTCAGCGTTCCGGCATCACATCACGAGCTTGCTTACGCCGAGTTTGCGGGCGGAGATATTTGCCGACTGCCTTTCAAGGTAAAGCTCGTCACGCCGCCGCGTGCGGAGCCTTCCACGTCGGTCAAGCTCACCTTCGGCGCCCCAACCATGCGCCCCGTGGTTGACGCGCTGACGCGCGTCGCGGCAACGGGCGCGACCGTGCTCTTGTATGGCGAAAGCGGCACGGGAAAGGAGGTCGCCGCACACTTTGTCCACGACACGAGCCCGCGGGCAAGGAAGCCGTTCGTTGCCATCAATTGTGCCGTGCTAACTGAGCAACTCCTGGAAAACGAGCTGTTTGGTCACGAGAAGGGTGCCTTCACCGACGCGCACGCTCAGCGCCGTGGTCGCATCGAACTCGCCGATGGCGGAACGTTCTTTCTCGATGAGGTGGGGGAGCTCAAACCAGCTCTCCAGGCGAAGCTCTTGCGCGTGATTGAAGAACGACGCTTCGAACGGCTCGGGGGATCAACCCCTATCACGGTGGACGTCAGGTGGGTGGCTGCCACGAATCGTGATCTGCGGACCATGGTGCAAGAAGGGACTTTTCGGGAGGACCTCTATCACCGCTTGGCGGTGTTTCCAATTCACTTGCCACCGCTTCGCGAGCGGCGTGAGGACATCATTCCGCTGGCTGAGTCGCTGCTTGCACACCTCTTTGCGTCGACAGGAAGACTGGCAGCCCCGCAGCTCGGCGACGCTGTGAAAGCACGGCTACGCAGCGAGGACTGGCCCGGGAACGTGCGCGAACTGCGCAACGTACTTGAGCGTGCCCTGATCCTCGCCGATGGGCCCGTCATCGAGTTGGAGCATTTGTGGATCGAGGCGAGCCCGGCCCCGAGGGACCAACCGCTCTTGCCGGCAGCTTGGAAAATGGGATCGCTTGCAGAGCTGGAACGGCAGACGATCCAGGCCGCGCTGGCGGAGGTCGGTGGTAACCGGCGCCTCGCCGCCAGGAAACTTGGCATCGGGCTACGAACCCTCTACGAGAAGCTGAGACGCTACGACCTGCGCTGATCAATTCTACGTGGCTATCGCTCTCTGGCCGACGTTCGACAGGTCGACGCCGCGGCTGAGAGAAGTCGTGGGCCATTGGGGATGGCTGACGCCGCATGGGGACATCGTTTGTCTGGTGTATGCTAGCGCGAGCCGAATCCGGCTGGCCAGCCTGCGCATCCAATCGCTGACCTGGCAGGCTGTGGTTCTGGGCGGCCGAGAGCCGAAGATCTTGTGAAATCGAGGAGGCGCCAGTGGCAGGCCTGAAGAAACTGACGTATTTGCGAGTCGACCGGCGAGAGTTCACGCACGCTCTTCGAACCACGGTGGCAGCGATGGCCTCCTTTCTGGTTGCTCGCTGGTTTGGGCTGCCGGAGTCATACTGGGCCAGCGTTTCGACCCTGATAGTGATGCAATCAACCGTTGGCGCGGCGTGGGCCGTCTCGAAGGATCGCCTGGCCGGAACTGCGCTAGGCGCCGCTGCCGGAGGGATCCTAGCGACCGATGCGGCCGAAAACGTTGCCTTGTTTGGCGTCGGCCTGTTCGCGTTGGGCGTGCTGTGCGCTATTCTGCGCCTCAGGCGAAGCGCCTATCGCTATGCGGGAATCACGCTGGCCATTGTCATGCTGATTGTGCGCACTCAGCCTGCCTGGATCATCGCCTTTCACCGCTTCATAGAAATCTCAGTCGGAATTGCGATCGGATTGATTGTGACCGCGCTCTGGCCGGAATCTGAGGCTCAGTTTGCAGCGGGGCGAGCGAGCGAGCGATAGCCGCCCCGCCGGAAAGAACTGCAACCCAGAGCACCGGTCGGTTTTCTGCTGCCCGTCTCAGGCCGGCACGACCCTCAGCTTGTCGACCACGTCATTCACGCCCGGCGCGGCCCACGCAGCGGCCACGGCGTCGTCGGCCGTCTTCCAGGATGAGGCGTCGCCCGAGAGCGTCACTGTCGCGCCCGACCACTGACGTGGATTGACTTCGCGTCCTCAACCGCCTGGCGTTGCAACGCAGCCTGAACCTTCTCCTTGACCTGGGCAGCGTCGGCGTGGGGCCGGATGGTGATGAGGTTGTTTACACCCGTGGCCCCGGCCAGGTGCCGAACGGCCTCTTCCGCCGAGTTGCTCTGGTACTTCCATTCGACCGCGCCTTCTAGGTCGACCTCGCCGTCGTGAACCGTGGCCTTGACGGTCTCCGGGATCCAAACGTGCCATTTGAGCGCGCTGGCCGCAGCCTGTGCGATCTCTGCATCGGAATGCTTGTGATACCCGAGAATCTTGACAGTCAGATCCTCCGCAACCGAGCGAACTCCGCTGACACGCTTGGCCGCGTCCTCGGCTGCCCACTTCTCGGCGTAGGTATCCACCTCGCCGGTGAGCGACACGGCTCCTTTCTGAACGCTAACGCCAATTCGGGCCGCGTTCACCTTCGGGTCCCAGGCAAGCTCGTCTTCCACGTCCTGCTTCAACTGCATGTCTGTCTTCATCATGACTGTTCTCTCCTTCCCTTGTTGTGTTTGTAGGCGTTGTTCACGACCCGTCGATAGCTGGGAGCAATTCCAATGCCATGCAGAGGCCATGGATCGTCCCCTTCTGCGGGCACTCACCGAAAGCGAAAGACGGGGCCAATCGATTGGCTCATGCGGATTCTGCACGGGTGCCCAATTCCGCATTCCGCGGGCACAGGCTACGGACTGCGCCAGACCGCGTATAGCATGAGGGTGCGAGAGTCCGCTGCCTTTGGCGTGACTGCTGAGCCAGCCCCCAGTGCAGGAAGCATGAACTCGGCGCCAACATCGACACCATGCCTCACGAAAAGGTCAGCCCCGATACCGAGGGGAACTTGCCAGGTTCCGCCGAACTGATTCATCGATGCAAAGACGCCCGTGTCGAGAAAGATGGCGATCTCCGGCTTCGCCTGGATCGCGATCTGAATCGGCACGCCCATTCCCTCAGCGTTTCGCGCACTGCGCCTGTAGGCGCCGACGCCGATCCGGGGAGCGGTCTTGACGGAGAAGACCCCCGCGACGTACTTCACAGCAACGCCCGCGTCGATCGCGAATAGCGTGTCCGGCGTGAACTGCTTGAACTCGGCGACAACAAAGCCAGATAGCTCAAGAGTCCCCCTCTTCAGGAAGGAGTAGTGCCCGCCAAGATTGAGGTTGTTGTACCAATTGGGACAGTATCGCGCCCCACCCAGGCAGATGCCTCCGTGGCCAACTGCCATGGGCGCGCCGAGATCATTGCCGCTCAAGAACAGCTCGAACTGCTCAGTCATGCCGAAGCGCATGTCAAGCGGAAGCCACACTGGCTTGAACGCCGCGCCTTGGGAAAGATTGAGAACGACGGGAACAGTGCCCTGAAACATGCCGGGCGGAACCGTGAGGGGACGAAGGATATATTCGTCTGGATAGCCCCCGGGTGTCCACACAGGAGAGGCGGCCCGGTCGGGCACATATTGGGGAGCAGGTGCTACCTCAGGAGCCGGTGCGGCACCCGTTGGAGGCGCGGCCGGCTGGTCCTGCGCAATGGCTGCGAGGGAGGTGGAAGCCGCCACGTAAACGGACAGGCGCACGGTGCTTCTTCGCAGATTGTGTGCTCGGTGGAATCCGCTGGTGGTTGACATGGCCAACTATCCTATTTCTCGATGCGCCGGAAACCCTCAAAGACTCGGCCGGAAACCAATCCAAAGATGAAGCCCCCAATGTGAGCCATGTAAGCGACACCGGCACCTGTCTCAACATCTGCCACGGCGCCGACCTGATTGAACATCTGAATCAGAAACCAGAGTCCGATCAAGAGCGCTGCGGGAACAAACGTAGTGCGGGTCCACCAGCCGAACAGAAGCAGCGCGCGTATCCGATGATGGGGGTAGGTCACCAGATAAGCGCCCATCACACCCGCAATCGCGCCGCTGGCACCTAAATTGGGAATCGTGGAATGGGGCATAAGCGCGATCTGTGCTAGCGAGGCGGCCAAACCACTGAGCAAGTAGAGCGCAAGGTATCCCAGTGAGCCCATCGCATCCTCGATTCCCGGGCCAAATGCCCAAAGGTACACCATGTTGCCTATAATGTGTATCCAGCCGGCGTGCATGAACATCGCCGTCAGGATGGTGACCCAGCGGTGGCCTGCGACAATAGTGGCGGGAATCTCCGACCAGCGCATTACAAATGCGCCACCACCCGCCAGTTCCATCAGGAAGGCGAGCCCGTTCACCAGGACGATTGCTGCCGTAACGGCGGGAAACCTACGGGGCCGTCGAGATGCATCCGCCAGTGGAATTATTCCCCCCACGCTATTGTCCTCGGTTCTTTTTGAGGCGCGTCCGCTTGCGCACTGGCCTTTGCCGCTTGGTTGGCCGGAGCGCGGGCGAGAAGCAGCCTCATTGGGGCGCGCTCCACCAACCGCCGCCCAGTGCGACGTAGAGTGCAACCGTGTCCTGCAGCCGTTGCGCCTGCGCTTGCACATAGGCCAGGGTTGCCTGGTGGTACTGTTGGTCGGCAACCAAGAGCTGAAGATACGTCGCGATCCCCGTTTGACAATTGATCTGTGTCAGGCGCAAAGCATTGGAGGTGGCATGGACCGAGTCGGCCTGCGCGTTCAGCGTCTCGGCGTCATGCTCCAGCGCCCGCAGAGCGTCGGCAACCTGCGCCAAGGCGCTCAGGACGGTCTGACGGTAGTTGGCCAGCACGGCGTCGTGGGCCTCGATGGCGGCCTTTCGCTGGTACCAGCGCGTGCCGCCGTCGACAATCGGTCCAGCCAGGTTCGCGCCGAGGCTCCAAAAAAGGTTGTCCGACCGAAATATATTGGCAGCCGACGTGCTATTCATCCCCACTGTGGAATTGAGGGTCAGACTTGGAAACAGGGCTGCTGTAGCCACGCCGATCTGGGCGTTGGCACTGATGAGTTGGGCTTCTGCCAGGAGAATATCTGGACGTTGGTGCACCAGCGCCGATGGCAGCGACACGGGCAGGTTCTCCGGGAGCTTGAAGTCCTTGATCTCCAACCCCCGTGCGTCGGAGGGCGATGAAAAATCGGCCGGGGCACGTCCCAGCAGCGCTGCCAGCAGATGGGTGGCCTGATCGATCTTCTGCCGAAGTGGGGGAAGGGTGGCTTGCGTGCTCGCCAGCTCACTTTGCAGACTGAGCACGTTCGAAAACGGTACTGTGCCAGCTTCCGCCTGAGCCCGGGTGATGCTTACCTGCTCTTTCTCGATGATTATCAGATCTTCCGTTGCCCGAATCTGTGCACGATAGGCTGCCTGGGCGATGGCCGTGTTTACCACGTTGCCTGCCAGCATGGTGTAGGTGCCCGCGACAGTGAATCGCTGCGCCTCCATCTGGGCTCGCAGCCCCTCGATCTGCCGCCGCTGGCCTCCCCAGATGTCGAGCGCGTAGTTGACGGTGGCCGACAGGGTGAAGAGATTGAAGACACTGCTTGGCGCCGTCGACCCGATGAGTTTCGGGTTAGAAGTCTGCCGGCTGGCGGCGACGTTGCCTCCAATCTGCGGGATGAAGATGCCATAGCCCGCGCGAAGGATGTCCTGGCTCTGGCGAAGCGTGGCCTGTGCCGCTTGCAGGTTCGGGTTGTCGGCTATCGCTTGGCCAATGAGGGCGTCAACTTTCGGATTCTCGAACAGACGCCACCAGTCGGCAGTGACCTGCCTCCCAGCCTCGAACCGTTGGGCTTGACCTTCCGCCACAGCGGTCGTCTTCGGGACAGGGCCGGCTGTGTAGCTGGAATCCTTCGGTGGGTCGGGTTGAACGTAGTTTGGTCCCACGGCGCAGCCGGCCCAGGCGAGGGCAGCCGCGAGCCAGCCGCAGGGGCGCCGTCGACCTTCGCGCATGGGGTTCACGGGCGCCTCTCCAGATGCGCCGATGGCATCAGCCTGTCCCGCCCATCGGCGCCTTCAGTCAACGAGGAATTCGATCGAGATGGCTGGGCTGCGGACAGCCCAACGACACCGGCATCCCGCGCGCCGATATAGACGTCCACCATTTGTCCCGGATAGACCGCAACGCCCGGTGCGGGGCGAAAGCGGAAGATGGCCGGCAGCACGCGCAAATCCACCCTTTCGAGACGTTGGTCGGAAAGCTCGATCTTCGGCGTCACATACGGCTGCAGTCGGACGAATTCCAGGGGGATCGTCGTGGTCGTGCCCCGAACCGACATCATCGCCACCATCTTGTCCGCCGCCGGAAGCTTCGGAATCAGGATCTCGTCAATGTAGCACCGCACGTTCATGTATCCGCTGGACTTGCCCGAGCTCATGACGACAACGGGGCCCAGGCCCTGCGTATAGGTTCCGTAAGCCCCCTGCGAAGACACGTAGCTCCCCGGTGCAGCTTGAATCAAGAGGACCACTCCATCTGTCGGCGCACGAACGGTGTACTTGGCGAGCAGTGCCGTGGAGGCCGCCCATGCCTTCGAGAGCGCCTCGATTTGCCGCCTTTGGTTGTCAATGTCGTACGTCCAGGCTCCGGCCTTGGTGAGACGGAACTGGCGGGTGACGACGTCCAGATTGGCCTTCGCCACCTCGACGGCGTTGCGGTTGGTGTCGAGTGTGTCTCTGCTGACCGAGCGGGAGTCGAGGTCGTAGGAGTGCTGCTGCTTGCTCAACGTGTCCTCCGCGCCCTTCAAGCTCGCGGTCGCTAGATCGACCTGGGCGCGCGCCACATCGAGATTCTCCCTGCGCGGCTGGGCCTTCAGCTCCTGCAACAAGGCCGCCGCAGCTTCCACCTGTGCTCTCTGCTGACCGACGATCGCCCGCTGTACCGTGTCGTCAATAACCAGCAGCGGTGCGCCTTGCTTCACGCTCGCGCCCTCCGCGACCAAGATCTCACGGACGACGCCGGAGACCTCGGGGTAAATGTTGATGTTTTCGCCATTGGCCTGGTAGCTTTCGACAATCCCGTTGGCGAAGATTCCCTGCGGATAGGGATTGGACGCGGGCTGAAAGACGGGGGATTGTGGCTTCGGCGGGCGCGCGTAGACGTAGGCACTCGCCACAGCGACTAATATGCCGATCCCCACCAGCGCGAACAGCAGCTTGTTACGCATGGCCCTGTCCTTTCTCGATGTTGACTATCCTGCCGTCCTCCATCCTGATCATGCGATCGGCGAACTCGAAAATTCGGTCGTCGTGCGTGACGATGAGGATGCAGCGTTGCGCGTTGAGAATTTCCCGCTTCACGAACTCGACGATCTTCCGTCCTGTGTCACCGTCGAGTGAAGCGGTCGGCTCGTCGAATACCAAGATCTCGGGCTTGCTGACGATGGCCCTGGCAATAGCAACCCGCTGCTGCTCGCCGCCGCTCAGTTTCTGAGGCGGCAGGTTCGCGCGCGGGGTGAGCCCGACCCTCTCCAGGGCTTGCAGGGCCTCCTTGATAGCCTGGTCCCATTGGCGCCGTTTCAGGATCAAAGGCACCGCGACGTTCTCGACCGTCGTGAGTTTGGGGAAGAGGTGGTAGTCCTGAAACACGAAGCCGACGGTGTTGAGTCGCATATCGGCGAGCTTGTCGGCCGGCAGGCCCCAAATGTCCTGCTCTTTGATCTTTACCGCGCCCTGGTTGGGGCGAAGGATTCCCGATATCATGCTGAGCAGTGTGGTCTTCCCACTGCCGGAGGGACCGACGATGAACAGCATTTCCTGAAAGCGGGCGTCGAAGGCCACGTTTTGCACCGCCGTGGTTCGCGCTTGGCCCTCGCCAAACCATTTGCTGAGATCCCGGGCTTCAATTGCGTTCATGATCAACCCCGAAAGATGTCGAATGGTTCGATTCTGAGCACACGACGAACTGCGATGTAGCTGGAGATCGCCGCAATGGCCAGAACCATGCCGAAGGCCAAGCCGAGGTTTCCGAAGGTAATCACGGAGGCGTAGTCAGGAACGCGGAGCCTCGCCGCTGCGATGAGGACCGCGCAGAGCCCAAGCCCCAGACCGTACCCGGCCACGGCGGTGATCCCCGCCTGAAAGAGCAACATGTAGACCAGTTCGCGCCCCTTGGCCCCCATGGCTTTCAGCGCGCCAAACTTGTCGAGGTTCTCCAGAACGAAGGTGTAGAACGTCTGAGCGGAGATCGACAGACCAACGATGAAGCTGATCGCCGTCATGATCAGGATATTGGTGCCCATTCCCGTGTGGTACTTATAGAAATCGGCGATGCGGGCGATGAACTCGTCTTGCGTGAGAGCGTCGTATCCCAGTCGATTGACCTCGCTCTTGATGCCGGGAATCGCGTCAGCACTGGATGGCTCGATGAGAATGTAGCTGACCGTCGATCGGAGAGACGGGATGTACTGGATGGCCCGGCTGAAGGTTGTGTAGAGCGTCGGGATCCCGAACAAGCCGCTCGCTGGAACCTTGGCAATACCGACGATGACACCTCGGTTGTCGTTGATCTCGAAGCTGGTCCCCAGCTTCGGACTCTGCAGCTTGGAAAATTCTACGTCCCGCACCACCACGAACCCATTCTCCGCGTAGATGTCCTCGATGTTGCCCTCGACAAGCTCCGGCCGCCCAAAGAGACTGCTATCGTCAAGCCCGATGATCGAAACCGCCTGGTAGGTTCCATCTTGCAGGCGCGCGAGCCCCACCCCGGAATAGAAGGGAACCGCGAACTTCACCCCCTTCAGGCTGCGAGCCGCGTCCTGCATGAAGTCGGGCATCGGGATGCTGCTGGCAACGTTGGTCACGGCCCGGTCCATCACCCAAACCTTGGCGCCGGTGTTGGTCACTGTCGCAGATGCCTTTCGCATCATTCCCGCGAACATCGACGTCTGTTGGACCATGAGGAAGACCGAGAAGGTGATCCCGAGGAGCAGTGCTGCGAACTTACCCCTGTCGTTGACGAGTAGCCTGTAGGCAATCTTGAGGATGCCAGTCATGGGCTTTCTTGGATGCCAAAGGGAACCTCGCGCTTCCAAGCCTGTGGCGCCGAGGGCAAGGCAGGCGCCGTCTGGAAGCGCGTGGCGAAGAGTGCATCAACCGCAGTAATCGCGCGCCTGGCATCGGGACCACTGGCACTGAATCTGATCTCGGTGCCGCAAGCGGCGGCTAGACGGCAAAGCGCCAGCACGCTCTTGCCGTCGACGCGCTCCTCATTGGCCTCGGCGACCACCACGCTCTCAGTCGGAAACAATGCCCTGACGATGATGGTCGCGCGCAGGACGTCGAGACCAGCGGCGACGTTCACTATGAACGTCCGCGATATCGGAGTCGTTGGCTGCATGGCAATCTTCAATCGGCCTTTACGTTGTCCGGGCTCACATTGAGAGACTCAGATTCCACGCAAATCTGCGTTCCACGCTCGGTTGAGCATCGCTCCGATGTACCGGGTTCTGACGCAACGGCGTTGGCAATACGGCGCACGGCCAGGGAGATTGCCAATCGGGCAATCCCGCTGAAGATCATGTTGATGCCCACAAGTGTGCCGAGCAGCCAAGGGCTGTTCTTTGGCCAGGTCCGCCACATCATGATTGCGAGGACCATGGTGATAATCCCGTCGACCAGAAGCCAGCCCGACCCGCTCGAAGGGCGGAGATGGGTTGACAGAATGATCTCCACGATTGCCCCTACGAACAAGAACGCTGCCAGGGCGAAGGTCAGTGACGCGAGACCCGCCACGGGATGCGCCAGCAGATACGCGCCAGCGACGACATAGAGAATACCCAGAACTATTCCCCAAATGAGTCCACCGCCGTCGCGGGCGTGCCATGAGTAGGCCAGATGGGCTGCGCCACCAAATACCAGCAGCCAGCCAACCAGTATCGTGACGGCGATGCCGGACGCGTGCGGTGCGATGATCGCCAAGACTCCCGCCGCGATCATGAGAACGCTCAGCGCTATCGACCACTTCACCCCTCGATTGATTTCCGGGTTTAGGCTCATGTTGCCCTGCCTTTCATCGACGCGTGGATTTCCCTGGCTTCTGCGTCAGACCGCGACCGCTTCCCTGACTGCCTCGCAAGCATGTTCATCCAGGTCGGCTGGCTTCGTTGTCTTGAGGATCTCCCTGGCCT
>CAVWIP010000005.1:0-90227 GCA_963755125.1 uncultured delta proteobacterium | reverse complement strand
CACCACCTCCTACGCGGATCAACTAGTGCGCGACAACACCAAGGATCGAGAACCGAAGACCGAAGTCAGGCAAGGGGATAACCCAAAGAACAAAGTGAGGGATTCGATGACAATGCGAACTGTGACGAACATTGGAACTATGGCGCTCCTATTGCAAACGCTCCTCGTCCAGGGATGCGGGAGCAACAATCCCAGTACGACCGATACTGGCGGGACGACCGGCGCGGCTGGCAACACCATGCCCACCGCTGGGACCACTGCCGCTGCTGGCGCCACCTTCACCACCCCGGCCGGCGGCACCACCGCCGCTGCTGGCGCCACCGCCACTACTCCGGCCGGTGGCACCAGCGCCGCTGCCGGCGCCATCGCCAGCACGCCCACCGGTGGCACCTCGGGCGCGGCAGGCGCTTCCGGAACTGCGTCCTTCACCCCTTTGTGCGCCGCGCTCACCACGGCCGCCGGTAGCGCTCCCACGAAGAGTGGGGTCTGTACCGCAACAGACCCCCAACTTTGCTACAAGACTTGCGGACCCAAGAGCATCGGCTTCAAGTCGGAAACTTGCACAGCAGGAACCTACGCCGAACAGTCGGGGTGCAGTTTCCCGCCGGGCGACTATTCCTGCTACAAGATCCCGACAGCCATCGATCCCAGTTGCCCCGCTACCGTGCCGCAGGCGAGCCAGTTCTGCTCGGTCGCTGACTGTGTGCTCTGCAATGTCGGCGGCAACTATCTCGACTCGACTGGCGCTTCCAAGGCTGGCTACTGCGTTTGCCCGGTGACAACGGCTGGGACGCCGGGCAAGTGGAGCTGCGCCAGCACGACAGCCTGGCCCTGCCCCGGTGGCCAGGGATGCTGAGTGAGATCGTATTCATTTCCGATCTGCAACAAGCTAGATCCAGCTGTATTTGATGACCAAGCAACGGAATGGCTTGTCGGTTCGCAATCGCCAGCGCTTGTCACAGGCGAGACTGCCCGGCCTTGTGTCGGCAGTCTCGCTACTGGGTCTGGCCGCCTGCGGGGCCAATGACGACATCCCCACGATCGGCTACGTCTGTGGCACCTCACCTTCCCCGGCCGACTCGACCGGCGACCCGGCCTGCGGCGTCGGTGATCCCAATCTTCCACCGGAACCGCAGCTCCCGACCGATGTCTGCCAAACTTTGGTGGCGACCAGGTCGGCGCCCACTGAAGACGATCCGGACAACCCGCTGGACACGGCCCGAATCCAGGCCGCCCTCTCTGCATGCACGGGCCGCGCCGTCAAGCTTGTGAGCGATGGTTCCAACAACGCCTTCGTCGCGGCACATCTTCAGCTCACCAGCGTCGCGCTGTGGATCGAGGCTGGGACCACCCTGTACGCCTCGCGCAACCCCGACCTCTATCAGAAGACCGGGAATTGTGGCCTACTCGGCATCAGCGATTCAGGCGCCTGCACCGACTTCATCACCGTGAGTGGCAGCAATCCCGCCATCGTGGGCGATGGGGTCATCGACGGGCAAGGGGGCGAGCCGCTCATCGGAAAGGACTACTCGTGGTGGCAGTTGTCCTATGCTTTGCGCGCGATCGACGGCAGCATCGGCAACCCAACCTTGATCAACACATCGACCGGGACCACGGGACTGCTGCTCTACCGGATCACCCTGCACAATTCGCCGAAATTCCACGTCAAGATTACCTCGTCCCCGGTGAACGGGATCTGCTCCAGCCCGGGCGAGGGATTCATTGTGTGGGGCATCACCATCCTCACGCCTTCGCGCTGGACCAACAGTCAGGGAGACGTGCTGACGCCGAGCTTTGCCCGCAACACGGACGGCATCGACCCGGGAGAGAACAGTATCGCCACCTGCGGGGTCATCGCGTGCAGCACCATCAGCACGGGAGACGATCACATTGCAATCAAGGGTGGCCACTGGGTATCCAACCTGATTATCGCGCACAACCACTTCGGAACCGGTCATGGCATGTCGATCGGCAGCGAAACCTACGGCAGCTACACCTCACCCGACGGCGTACAACATCGAGGGGTGGAAGACGTGACAGTCTACGACCTCACCATCGATGCGGATTCGCGCGCGGTCGGGTCCGACGCCACCGCCTCGGACTTCAACGGCATCCGGGTGAAGTCCGACGAGAGCCGGGGGGGTCTGGTTAACAACATCTCGTATAACAACATCTGCATGCGCGATATGACCAACGCCATCCTCGTGAGCACGGCATACAATCCTCAATTTGCGGGAACGTCGTATCCTGATTTCAGGACGCTGACCTTCCAGAACCTCCATCACGTGACCTGCATGGGCGTGCAGCGGCCGGTGGTGACCATCGAGGGCTTCAACGCAGCCCGCCCGGTTGGTCCCGTCACGCTGGACAACGTCATCATAGACAACATAGGTCCCCTGGACGTGGCGGCGGAGTTTGCCGACATCACGCTCGGTCCCGGTAATGTCAACTTTACATTCGCTGGCCAGGACGTCACGGTCACGGACATTAGGGCTAGTGGGAGCACGCCGCAGGCGTGCGTCTTCCCAACACTGCCCACACCAGAGGCGCCCCCGGGATGGCTTCAGTGAGCCAATGTAACCATGCGCAATCACCCGCTCCATTCTGTGCTCGTGCCGGTTCTTTGTGGCCTCGGCACGGGCGCGTGTTCGGACAACCAACTTCCCGGCAATGGCGCCTGTGTCACTAATCCGGCCACCGTCAGTTGTGGCGCGGGCGACGCCTCGGCGGAGTCGCTAGGTCTTGTCGCCTATGCCTGCACAGGCACAGCCCGGCCAGACGAGAACCCGACCTACCCCGATGGGGTTCCCCAGGGTCTCGTGTGCGCCAACCAGGGAGCAATGGGGAGCAATGGTCTGCAGGGCTATTGCTGCTCGGCCCAGGTGACATCTTGCGCTTACGATCCGGTCGCCATCTGCGACACGAACACCTATGGCTATCAATGTCGGGGCGCCGCCCGCCCCGAGGCATTCAACGCCACCGTTTTCTGCAATCAAGGCGTCTGGGATGGTGACTTGCTCAAGTACTGCTGCTCGGGCTCAAATCCACCCGCGGCTTGCATTCAGTCCGACAGCGTGGGGTGCTCGGCGGCCCTGATGGGATGGCTCTGTCCGGTTAGCAATATACCGACCTCACAGGATCTTGGCGCCAACCAGAGTCGCGCCGACCTTTACTACCAACTCTGTCCCATTCCGACGCCGGCGACTAACCCCAACTACAATATCTTCTGTTGCTACACTCCGGGGCTGGTTCCCGTCGGCGGCACCTGCGTGCAGGACCTGGCGGTTTCTGGATGTCAGCCGGGAAGGTTCGGCATCGCCTGCTATGGTCCCGACACGCCGGAGGAGGACTATCCGCCCCTGCACTGTCCGGACCCCGGCTTTTCGGGTGTCAGCGCACAGGGCTACCCTGCGACGCTCTACTGTTGCGACTTCCAATAGCTCAGAACTGGTATACGGTCTGGGCCATCGCGCGGATGTTGTGCGGCCTGGCCCCGTCAAGGTACACGACCTGGGTGTATTGCCCGGAGATGCCAACTCGCACAGTGGGCGTGAGGTCCCAGAATAGGTTCGCGTCGGCGTAGCGTGATGTGTCCGCAACATTGACCAGTAACTCGATCTCCGCGCCACCCTTGGGGTACAACTTGGCCAGATTTCCCGAGTGAGCCTGGGTGTAGTTGGCCGAGAAGAGTAACCGTCCCGATGGCGGCAGGTAGTATTGAAGACCGACGCGGAAAGCTTGCCAATCAATGGTGTGAAGCACGCCACTCGAATCAAAGGACACCAGCCCATTGTCGATGTTAGCGTCGTAAAGCGGAGGCGGGTTGGCCTGGGCAGGATTGGGCAAGGTTGGAAACTGTGCCCCGCCGTCGGCGGTGATGAGGTCGGAGATTCCGCTGCCCTTGACGAAGGAACCGATAAGGGTGAGGCGGTTGCCGCGGTCGTCTGCGCTGGCAGCGGGAATCACCGGGATGAGCGCGTCCACCGACAGGCCCCAACCCGTCGCGCTGTTCGAGTTCTGCACTGGGGGTGGGGTGAACGCATTCACCTTGAACTGCCGCACGGTACCTGAGACGCCCACTGACAGAGGCAACGCGACGGTCCCCACGTTCCCGGGCGTGGTGATCCCCTTCCAGCCGTTGAGACTGAAGCGGACACCGGCGTTGGCGTCCGGAACCTCCGCGTCACGCTGGGCCGGGCGCACCGCCGAGGCAGCCATATCGATGCTGATCGGTCCACTTGCACTGAAGGCATGGGAGACCCGCAACTGCATGTTGCGCGAGAAGAGCTGGTTGGGAAGCCCGAGGAATTCGGCCGAACAGGGGAAGAAGTAGTTCTGCCAGCCGAACACGTCGTAGGTCTGCCCCATGAGCACATTCACGTATGGATTCTCCAGCTTCACGAATGCCTGTCGAATCCGCAGGGTTGGACTGTCGAAGTACGTGCTTTCGGACGTGGCTGGTGGGCCGTTCTGATGGCCGAAAAAGTCGGCTTCCAGCACCGCCGAGGGCTTCACTTGCCCAATGAGCGGGGACTCGAAGGCGAAGCCCAGCCGCGTGTTCCGTATCGATGACTGCGTGCGACCCGTGCGTCCATCGTAGGTATCGCTGCGGGCCACCAGCGCGCTGCCGATGACGTCATTGTAGCTCCGCGTGGTGTCGAAGATGAGGTCAGCTTCCAGGAAGCCGTAGAAAGTCACAGCCCACCTTCCGGCGTCCTCGCCTGCGGCCAGGGTGAGCGGACGTCGTGCGAACCAGGAGGTATTCACCGCCCCGACATCTGGCGACTCGACCGCCGGGCGCGGCGGCGGTGGTGGGGTAACGGTCTGAACCGATACGCCGGCCGCTCCCTGCGTAGGGGACGGAACAGGAGATATCCCGGTCGGGACCGACCCGGGCGTGATGGCCTCTGTCGCCGTTTGCTCTCCAGTCTGGTTGCTGTTTGAAGGCTGGTCTGCGCGTGCAAGACTGGAGCCCCCTCCCAGAGCGAACACGACTGCGATGAGAGCGTGGAACTTCCTTGCGTCTGGCGTCCTTCGGTCCTTCTTCATGCTTCAAGATCTCCGAGGTGATGGTGGGGGTTGCGGCCACAGCGCGGTTGCGACGTGCCCAACTCCTACTTCGGGCCGGCACCCGCCTGAACCGTGGCTGCGACGGTGGTCACATCCTCCAGTGTATAGCTGTAGCTCGGCGTGAAGGCTGGAGGGTTGATGCTGGTGCTTGAGCCCTGATTCCCGATCGACTGAATGATGCTGGCGGAATCCGCATGGCTACTGTCGACCGTGTTGGTAACGTCCTGGAAGACGTTATTCTCCGAGCGAATGTTGCAGCTCACAGCTACCTCGATGCACGCGGCGTCACCTGTCGCCGTGTAGAGGCTGTTGAAGACATGCACCTTGCCGAAACGTACGCGCGGCATGCGCTCGGCAACGTTGTCAGCCCACCACACGTGGTCGAACGTGACATTCAGGTGTCCGGCGTCCTCCGCTCCGTTCGTATCCGAATGGCCGATCAAGTTGGAGAAGCGGTGGCCGTAGTTGTTGGCCGGATCGGTGCGCTGGCTTGAATAGTGGAACTTGGTCCAGGAGACGGTGATGAAGTCGCACCCGTGAGTGATATCCATGTTCCCGTCTGACCCGTCGGAAATGTCCATGTGATCAAACCACAGGTGCGTGTCGCCTCCTTGTATGTGAACCGCGTCGCTACCAGCCGAGCAGTCGCTTGGGCTGTCCGAGCAGTTGTAGCCAACAACTTTCAAGTTGCGCACGATGACGTTCGACGACCCGCTCAGGTCGAGGCTGCCATCGATCTCGGCCCCACACAGGCCCAAGATGGTCTTGTTCGAACCCACTTTGGCGACGCCCGAGATCTTACCGGACACGTGAATCACGGCCGCTCCGCTTCCCCCAGCCGCGGAGTTCAAAGCACTGAGACTGGCGACCATCGTCGGCGTGGCATCGCCGCCGCCTGTGGTGGCCCCGGAGACCGTCGCCCACCCGATTGGAACGGAGTCCCAGGTCTGGGGCGTGCATGTGATTCCCGAGGTGGTGGTTCCCGATCCTCCCGCTCCTGTGCTTCCACCCGTCGCCTTGCTCCCGCCGGTGGCATTCGTTCCACCTACCGCGGTGTTGCCGCCGGTCGCTGTGCCACCACCCGTCGCCTTGCTCCCGCTGGTGGCATTCGTTCCACCTACCGCGGTGTTGCCGCCGGTCGCCGTGGCACCACCCGTCGCCTTGCTCTCGCCGGCCGCCGTCGTACCACCCGTGGCGGCATTGCTGCCCGTCACCGTGGTCCCGCCACTTGTAGTCGTGCCACCTGTGGCAGTGGCGCCGCCCGTGGAGCGGGTTCCCCCGTTTACCGTCGTGCCACCCATGCTGGTCGTGCCACCGGTCGAAGCGGCGCCCGCCGCTGAGGTCACGCCACCAGCTTCGGTCAATCCGCTAGCACCTGCTGCACCTCCACTGGAGACGGCCCCACCAGCCGGATTGGTCCCGCCAGTCGAGCTAATGCCACCAGCACCCACGCCACCACCCGCTCCCCTGATTCCTCCGTTTGGCAAGGCCCCGCTGCTTCCCGGCGTAGAGGTGCTCGCCGTCCCGCTCGGTGCGGTTGGAACGTCGGCTTTGGCGTTGGAACCATCGGTGTGGCTCACGGCCGGGCCTGAGTCGTTGCTGCAGTGACACAGGACGAGCCAACAAAGACATGGAAACGCAGCATGAATTCGGGACACTGGAACTCCTCGATTTGATGTCGTGTTGGGCGGCCTAGTCGTCGCTCTCTTCTGTACCTTCGCCTTTCGTCAGGGAAACGCCAAGGCTGCTCGTTGCTAGCATTGGTGCCCGCACGGGGTGTTTCTTTCGCCCGGTCACCAGGCAGCATGCGGGGCTTTGACTCCTGCTATCACGTGAGGCCCACGTGCGAGGCGCGCTCGCTTCGGGCCGTGCCGCCGGATGGCGTCGAAACACAGCGGAGTTCGTTTGCGGCGCGCAGCGATAATCCGTCCATCTCGGACATCGGCGAACGAAACGTGAGCACCGGCCGTCGGGCCAACGCCGCCGCTGCGGCCCTGTCCCAGTCTCACGCACCGATGGTCGCTTGTAGGAATCCGAGCAGGCGTGCGAAGGTTAGATAGGATCGCAAAACCATCACCCTGTCAATCCCTCTCGCGGGCACTCACACAATACTCGTGTTCTGGGTTAATGAGCCGGCCAACTGCGCTTTTGAGAGGCCGGTACGACTTGTAGTGTAGAGCCCAAAACTATGAAAAACGCCGCCAGTGTCGGTGTAATAGCTAATCCAGTACACGCTGTCGCCGTAGGCGAAGAACGATGAATAACTGGTAATGCTATCCGTGGGCTCGGAATAGGTCGAATTGAGCGTGTTGCCCGTCGTGTACCAGCTAATCGATATCGTGGCAGAGGGGGTGGTGGTCAGATCGTATTCTGAGAAATACTGGGGGGACGGACTACTGAATGGAATGAGTCTCTGGGGGCTGGGCAGGGCATTCTCCGTCGAGGAGCACTCGCCGATAGTGCAACTTCCCTCGAAGCCTTGGAACACTGAGTAGAAGGGTGTATTTCCTATGACCCCACTGAACGAAGCGTTCAGTCCTGTGGATATCGACGTTGCTGGTCCACTCAACGCGGTCTTGGTGATGCTGAACGCAGACGAGTAGGGGGGAGAATCATAGGTCGAGAAATACAGAGTCTGGGCATCAACCCCAATGACGGTCGGGCTTGCATCCAGATTTCCAGTGACAATCATGGGCTGGCACTGTCCGGAGAGGCACGTTCCTGCAAGGCAACCGTGTGCACAGGAGCCGCAGTTGTTCGCGTAGTCAGCTAGATTGACGCATGCCGTTGAGCAAAAGCTCGTAGCCCCGGTACAAGTTGTGCTGCAGGCCGGCGGCTGAGCGGAGGAGTTACAGCCTTATGGACATGCCGTCGGCAATGGGGTCACGCACACTCCATTGGGAGCACTTTGATTGGGCGGTGAAACTACCGTTCGAACAGCTTGGTCCAGGAGCGCACACAGTTCCGTCTTGCTGGTTCCCGTTGGCGATGCACTGGGATACTCCAGTCGTGCAGGAAATCGTTCCCGTCTGGCAAGGATTAGCGGTATTGCAGGGATTGCCTTGGGCGCAGGCAATGCAGTTGCCGCCAACGCAGACCGATCCAGTTCCACAAGTCGCCAAAGCCTCCGCTGCAGCGCATGTGCCATCTTTGCCTTGGGTCTTGCTGCCCAAGCAGGAGTAACAGGGCAGGCGACATGCACTGTTGCAGCAAACACCATCCACGCAGTTGCCATGGGCACAGTCGCTGTTAGCTGAACACGTTGCGTCGATGGGCAAGAGCGATGCATCCGGGGGAACCGTCGGGGCATCCGGAGGGATGTCGGGGCTGCCGTCGCTCCCGCTGCCATCTGTCGCGCTGTCGACGCTGGCGCTCCTACTTACGTCCCTCCCGCCACTGCCACCACCCCCTAGCCGCCCGTACCGAGACCGCCGCCAGTGCCACCGATTGGAACGTCCGGCTGACCAAGAACCCCGTGGACGTTCAGCCCGCGCCTCCGCAGCTTTGGTGATCTGGACGTAGCAAAAAGATACCCGCGACTGTCGCTCTCTACGGTGCAGTCGGCCCGTGGCGGGACCAGCACGGCCGCGTGCAGGAGCCATCTGGATGTAGGCGTTTGAGCGTCGCACGGCGAGAGGGTGCCAGTCTCGATCGAAAGCAGCAACCCAGACTGGCGATCTGCGCTCAGCGATCGCTGCATATGAGTGTTGGAGAGACAAATACCAAGACGCCTCAATCCGGGCTCGCAATCGGCTTCAGGACACGACTGACTCGCAACGCGAATACGCGAAGGAACAGATCCCACCGGCATCCGGTCCCGGGTCCCGGATCCGGCGATAGGCTACAGCGTGAACAGATCGGGCCGGGCGGCCGCCTTGTCGATGGCGTCTCCCAGCTCTTTCTTTGTAGCGGCTAGACGCTGCAGAATGATCCGAATGCTGTTGTAGCGCTGTTTGTACTGCTCCATGCGGACCTGATCCGGCGATCCGTTCATGACCGCATCGAACAGCGGCGTCTTCTCGATGGGCACCATCTTGTCGCCCTCGGGCTTGGGGCCAACCTTGCGCGGTGTCCAGTTGGCGCCGGTGTTGGACCGGATCATGAAACCCTCGATGTCTGCGGCGGCACAGTTCTCCGCACCGCCCTTGCACACCGGCTTGCCCACCTCGACCAAGCTGGCGATGGCCAGCTTGCCGCGCGAATCGAACACCACGCCATAGTTCACCTGCTTGCCAGGCTCCTCGCCGCCCTTGGCAGCCTGCTTGGCAGCAAAGGCTTCGAGAACGCTCTTATCGGCCTTGGTCCGCTTGATGTGGCGCTCGACCTCGCCAAACAGTGCGATGGTGTCGTAGTAGTAGTTCATCAGGCGATCGATGGCCAAATCCTCGAGCAGGTAGTAGTTGACCTTGAAGATGCGCGAGGTATCAGGGCGCGGATCCAGCTTCACCTGCTCCAGATCTTCAATCAGCTTGTAGTCGAAGGCGAGCGGATCTTGCTTGTTGGCCGCCAGCCGCTGTGAGCTCAAGTTCACCTTCGTGGTGATCTCGGTGATGGTCTTCTGCATGTCGTCCAGCTCGGCCTTCACCCGCTTGGCGCCGAAGTTGGCCTGGTTGAACATGCGGCGGCCTACGGCAGACGCGCCAAATCCAAAGCCGACCGCGCCGGCCACCAGGACGCCGATAATAAAGATGATGAGCGCGGCGACACTGGCCGTACGCCGCACACTGACGGCCGGCCTGCCGTCGTCGACCGACCGCAGGTCAAAGTGCTTGCCCTCGGGTGGTCGCATCGCCGCGAAGGGATCGTCGAACCTGGGCGCCGCAGCAGGCGCGGCAAACGTGGGTGGCGGTGGCGCAAAAGGCGTCGGCGGCGGTGGCGGTGGCGCGAGCGGGTTGGGAATGGCGCTCGGGCCAGGGCCAGGGACCGGCGGAACGCCGGGCCGAGGTGGCGCGACGGCGGGGCCCTTGGCCAGGCCGAGGCGGGCTTTGAGGTCTGCGATGTCCTTTCCGGGACCGGGCTTCTTCGGTTGCTCCAAGGCGTATCTCCGTGCGTGGTGGCTTTGGTGCTGCCTCCCGGGTACTCCCGCGGGGATGGCCCAAGATATGAGCAGATATGAGCGAGGTTAGGCTGGACCTGTCAAGTATAGACTCGCTGGGGCGGAATCCCGCCGTGGCGAGGTGGCTGATTGCAAGTCCGTAGTCCTAGCACCACTACCACCAAACCCACAGAAATTGAAAGTGGGTAGCGTGCAAGAATCGCGACGCCGTCGAGACGGGCCGGGGACGCGTGGGTCGAGAGCTGAACGCTACTCACGCCCGCCGACGACAAAGCGGCCGATGTGTTCTGCCGAGGCCGGTGGCATGCGCGTGAAGCGAATCCCCACGGGCCCGCGTGAACCGGATGCGGACACAGCCTCGCCCGACGCGGTGACGACCTCCTCGCTGCCGGGAAGCTGAAACTGCAGGCCCATGAATTGCGTGGCGACGGCGGGCTCACCCAGCGGCAGCACACGCATGCCGGTCCGGCTGATGTTCACGGCCCGACAGAGGTAGGGATAGCCGTTCAAGAAGCGATTGACGAGAAGGTCCACCTTTAGGCGCCGTTCACTTCGACGGTCGCGGTCGCCAGTTCTCGACGACGGTTCGGGCGCGCGCGATTGGGTATGCATAATTCCTACATGTAGGTCAAAGGGCGTGTCTTGTCAAATTTTCACGTGGAGCCCGTCGAGAGACTGCCCAAGGACTCAGGAACTGGCGGCCGTCGAGGTGAAGGAGGGCGGAGTCGGGTTCCATCAGACAAGACCGCTATCGCAGACCCTCGTCTTGACTGCCCTCATGCCAGGTGCTGATAATCCCCCCCGGCGCTCGTCGTGCGCTTTGTTGTGTTCTGACGAGGCGTGCCTCATCACTCCACCCCAGCCAGCCCGAGGAACCACATGTATCGCATCAGAATTGGACTGATCGCCGCGGCAGTCATCTTGGTTGCAACGGTATTCTTCTTCCTGAGGGTCACATCGGACATGAAGGCGGCTGCCACCCAGGATGCTGAGGCCAAGGCCTCTCGAGTCCAGCGGGTCTACCAGGACATCAGTCGATTGGTGAGCCTGGATCTGGCCAATCTTGCCGCTGAGCTTGGCCGCACACCCGCGGTGGTTGCCGTGTTCGACAAGACCGACGAGACAGCCTTGCGCCAGGCGGCGTTCGATGAGTGCGAGAAATTGAATGGGAACCTGGAGAAAGAAAAGCGCAAGGCTGACATCCTGGCCATCTTAAATTCTACCGGGAAGATTATCGCGCGTAACCTGAACCCCAACGCCGACTACGGCGAGGATCTGCGGGCCAAGTACCCGGCGGTTGCGCAGGCACTCAAGGGAATTGCCGTCAAGGACATCTGGACGTGGCGAGACGGAGGGGTGCATGTCGTGGCGGTCGCCCCGATTACCCGGCCTGACAGCACCATCGTCGGGGCCATACTGGTCGCGTGGGTGGTGAGCGCCAAGACCGCGCAGGAGAACCGCGATCTGCTGGGAACGGAAATCGGATATTTTCATGCGGACAAGGTCCACACCTCGAGCTTCGTGTCCGCCAGCGACCCTTCAAAGGAAGATGTGACCAAGACCCAGGCTCTCAGCAACTTCTTGTTCTCCGACCAGAAGCTGGCGGCGGCGGCGCTTTCCAGCGGCGCGCCCACGCCTGTGGCGCATTGGTTCCTGGAAGGCCGCGACTACGCCGTGGTAGCGGCGCCCATGCCGGGGAACTTCGCCGACAAGACCAGCGGGTTCGCCGTCCTCGCCTCACTGACCGAAGGCATGAGCCGGGTGCAGTCGGAAGGGATGAAGGTTCTCTTGCTCGGCCTGCTTGCGGTGATCGTCGCGTTGGCTACCGCGGCCATGACCGCCCGCCGGTTCATCGGGCCGCTTGATAAGATCGAACTGGGCGTCGCGGAGATCATCAATACCAACATCGACTACACCTTCAAGCCGGTGGGCCCTGATTTCGAGGGACTTTCAAACAGCCTCAACGTCATGCTGGCCCGTCTGCTCGGACGGGAGGAGCCCAACGAAGAGGCGGTCGAGGAGGAAGAGGAGGAAGAGGCCGGCAAGCGCTGGAAGGCCGACCTCATGAGCATTGACAACAGCGAAGGCACGGCGTCGCCTGCGACGGTTGCGGCTTTGGCCCAGGAAAGCGAGGCGGCCTACTACCCGAGGCTCTTCAATGAATACGTCAATGCCTTGCGTGCGAGCGGGAAGCCCGCTGGGGGGCTCAGCGTGCAGGCTTTCATGGCCAAGCTCAGCTTGGCGGAGGCGGGACTTCGCGAGAAGTGGGAGTGCAAGAGCGTGCGCTACCAGCTCGTGAACCAGGGCGGCGAGATCTGGTTCAAGCCCGTCAAGATCGCGTAGCTGCCTGTCGCCGCAACCGACAGGTGAGAGGGGAGGCTGCAGAGCCGGAGAAGACGGGCAGCCATGGCAGTCGCTTCTGGTCTTGATGTTCTTTGCGCCGAGAGGCTCGACCTGTGCCGCGGCCGGCGTGTCAGCGTGCTCTGCCATCCCGCCAGCGTCGACGCACGGCTCGTCCACGTGGTTGATCGTCTCGTGGCGGCTGGCGTGCGTCCGGTGCGCCTGTTCGGGCCCGAGCACGGTGTGCGGGGCGAGGCGCAGGACATGGTCAGCGTCGATGGCGGGCGCGATGGGCCCAGCGGGATAGCGGTCAGCAGCCTCTACGGCCAATCGCTGGAATCGCTGCAGCCGAGCCAGGAGGCTCTGGCCGACAGCGACGTCTTGCTCGTCGACCTGCAGGACATCGGCAGCCGCTACTACACCTTCATCTGGACCATGGCGCTCAGCATGCAGGCTGCGGCCCGTGCTGGCGTGGCCGTGGTGGTCCTTGATCGGCCCAATCCCATCGGCGGCAGCGCCATTGAAGGCGGGGAGGTCGCACCGGGGTACGAATCCTTCGTGGGCCTGGCGTCGTTGCCGGTCCGTCACGGTCTGACCATCGCCGAGGTCGCGCAACTGGTGCGGGCCGGGATTCCGTGGGGCGGGCCACGCTTCGCCGCACCTCTCGATCTGGACCTGACCGTGGTGCCCATGCGGGGCTGGCGGCGTCGCGACTTCTTCGATGCGACTGCTCTGCCCTGGGTCATGCCGTCGCCCAACATGCCCACTGTGGACACGGCGTTCGTCTACCCCGGCCTTTGCCTCATCGAGGGCACCAACGTGTCCGAGGGCAGGGGCACCACCCGGCCCTTCGAGATCATTGGCGCGCCATTCGTCGACGGGCCTCGCCTGGCCGAACGGCTGGCCAGCCACAGACTTAGCGGTGTGGTCTTTCGTCCGCTGTGGTTCCGCCCCACCTTTCACAAGTTCGCCGGCCGGGTCTGCGGCGGGATCCAGGTTCACGTCACTGATCGCGTACTTTTCGAGCCCTATCGCTGCGGCGTCGCCATCTTGCGCGAATTGTTCGCTGTTTGCGGTGAGGCCTTTCGCTGGCGCAGCGAACCCTATGAGTTCGTGTCGGACCGGATGGCCATCGATCTTCTCACCGGCAGCGATGCCATTCGCACTGGCATCGAACGTGGCCAGCTGCTGGCGGAGCTGGAGGCGACCTGGTTGCCGGCCCAGCGTCAATTCTCGGAGCAGCGGCAGCCGTTCTTGCTCTACCCATGACGCCGTTTCTGGATCTCCCGGCCGACGACAATCTGAGGTAGGTTCACCCCATGCGGGTGGCAATCTTCGGCGGCAGCTTCAATCCGCCGCATGTCGGGCACCAGTTGGTCGCGCTCTACGTGCTGGAAACGGCCGCAGTGGACGAGTTGTGGTTCGTGCCTTGCTGGAAACATCCTTTTGACAAGGCGTTGCTGGCGTTTGCCGATCGCCTGCGCATGTGCGAACTGGCAGCCGCTGCTTTGGGTTCGCGCGTGCGTGTCAGCGACGTCGAGGCTCAGCTGGGCGGAGAGGAGAGCCCGACCCTCCTGACCATCAAGGGCCTTCAGGCGCGTCACCCGGAGCATGAATTTCTGCTGGTCATCGGCGCGGACCTGGAGCCCGAATTGCCGTTGTGGTACGGGGCGGAGGAGTTACGGCGCTCGGTGCGTCTGTTGGTTGTGGGGCGCGGTGGTCTTGCAGGAAGGTCGGCTGTCGCCATGCCAGCGGTCAGCTCGACCGAGATTCGTTCACGGCTGCGTGCCGGTGAAACCGTGGACGGGCTGGTTCCCCGCAGCGTGCTCGACTACATCCGCGAGCGCGGGCTGTACGCCAAGTAGTACCGGCGTCGAATATGGGAACCCTGAAAGGGTTCCCATGCCCTCCCGCGATGGTGCGCCGCCGGCGGAGCCGGCGGGCTCCCCACGCGCCTATGCCAGGCAGGTGGTCTGCAGCCGACCGCTGGCGTCGCAATGCAACCCTAGCCGGCTTCCGCGCCGCAAGCGCCCCGACACGATCTCGGTGGCCAGCGGACTCTCCACCAGCCGCTCGAAAGCGCGGCGCAAGGGGCGCGCTCCCAGGCTGCGATCGGGCTCGGACTGGAGGACCTGGGCCACGACGCTGGCGTCGATTTCAAAGGAGATGCCGCGTTCGGCGTCCAGCCGACGGCTGGATTCGACCGCGATGCGCGCGACGATAGCGCCCAGTTCCGACTCGGCCAGCGGAGCATAGCAGAGGACCTCGTCGATGCGATTCCACAGCTCGGGGGGCAGGCGCGAGCGCGCCAACGCCTGGATGGTCGATACGGCAGGCACCCGGCTACGACGGTAGCACTCGCTGCCCAGGTTCGAGGTCATCACGATGGCGCTGGCCGAGAAATCGACGGTGCGACCGCGACCATCGGTGAGGCGCCCGTCTTCGAGAATCTGCAGGAGAACGAGTTGCACCTCTCGGTGCGCCTTCTCGATCTCGTCGAACAGCACCACCGAGGCCGGCCGGCGGCGAATCGATTCGGTAAGCTGTCCACCGCTCTCGTGACCCACATAACCGGGAGGCGAACCGATGAGGCGCGCCACGGCGTGGGGCTCGCTGTATTCCGACAGATCGATGCGCACCAGGGCCGACTCGCCGTCGAACAGCGCCTCGGCAATGGCGCGCGCCGTTTCCGTCTTGCCCACGCCGGTCGGGCCGAGCAGGAGGAACGAGGCCAAGGGCCGGTGGCCGCGGAATCCCGCATAGCTTCGCCGCAACGCCGCGGCGATCCTGCTGCGAGCCTCGTCGTGTCCCACCACCCGCGCGCGCAGGCGATCTTCCAGGTTGCGAAAGCGATCATCGTCGTTGCGCAGGAGTTGGCTGGCCGGAACCGCGGCGGCGGCGGCCACCACCTCGGCCACGCCGGTTTCGCCGACCATATTTTGGCCGAGACGGGCGGCGCGGGCCGTGGCGACCTCGGCGATGACCAGGGCGCGACCGGGCTGCGCTCGCTCGCTGGGATAGCGAGGCGCCAAACGCACCAGGGCGGCGCACACCTCGGGCGCAAAGCCCACGCCGGTGTTTTCCGCCATGGCTTCGAGGCCAGCTTCCACGATTTCCAGCAGAACCGAGGGCGAAAGCGATGGCAGCAGGACAGTTTCCAGGCTGGTCGCGAGATCGGGCGCGGCAAGTTCGATGCGTCTCACATCAGCGGGGGTCATGGTCATGACCCATCGGCGGCCCGCATTCATCGTGCATAGGAGTTGCAGAGGCCCATCGCTGCCTTCGGGACCCAGCCATGCCGCCCCGTCGAGCACGATGGGGGACGACAGCGGCGCGCGCCGGTGAAGGGACTGCAAGAGGGCGCCGGGCGAGGGCAGCGCGCCGAGATCTCCGGCAGGCGCGAGCGGCTTCTCCGCCGATGCAGCGGAGAGCGCCGCCAGCAGTGCGGTTCGGCCGGAGCCGGGCTCACCCACGATGGCGATCACGCGCGCGGTTTTGGCTTGTAGAAGATCCAGCACGCGGCCCACCTCGCGCTCCCGGTGCAGAACCGGCGTGCGCGGCGACTCCAGCGGCAGGAGTTCCCAGCCGGATTCCTCCGGCGTCACGCACGAGGACTGCTCCGGCGAGACCAGGGTCGGCTCTGGGATCTTCTCCCGGGTGGATGGAATTGCCTCCGCCTGCGCTACACCCCCAGGATTACGCTGGTGTTCCTCTGCAGCGCCCACGGCTTGTCCTGGCGGTGCGCGCTCGGTTCGTCGATCGGCCGAGGGTCCCGGACCAGTGAGAGCGCGCAGGACGAGGGCTCTGACTTTTCCCGGGTCGTGGCTGGTTCGTCGCAATGCCTCGGTGCCTGATCCGCCCAGGCGCAGGACCGCCAGCAGAAGATGGAGCGAGGACGTCTGATGGGCGCCCACTCTCTGGGCGATGCCCCGCGCTTCGCATTCGAGCGCGGCCAGATCGAGATTCGCCTCGCAGTGCAACTTGGGGGCGACTGCCTCGATCTTCGTCGCGCCAATGCCACGCTCGCCCAGCAAGCGCGCAGCCGCGCCGCCAGCTCGCAGCAGGCCGAGCAAGACGTCAAGGGAAGCCGCCGTCCGGCCATCCGCCGCAGCCAAGGACCGCGCTTCGGCCAGAGCGCTCGTGTAGTCGGCGCTGACACACACACCGCCAGCACCCCCTGTCGACATGTTGGTCGGGGCGCACGCGGGGCAAGGCTCACCAGCCTGTAGCATCAACCAGCACGGTACCAGGGTGAGCTGCGTCGTCAAAAAACCCCCAGCGTCCGAACCAAAAAGCGGCTAAAGTGAACAGCCAAGCAACCCACCGCACGAGGACCGCGATGTCCAAGTTGTACCGAGTTCCAGCGACCATTCTCTGCTTCCTTTTGTTCACGACCGGGGCCCAGGCGGCGAAGCCAGAAGACGTTTTCAAGGGAAGAATCATCATCATAGCCAACCGGCTCCCCACGCGCTTTGCCTCGCAGGGGGCATTCATCGCCGCTGTGCGCAGCCAATCGATCGACAAGGTCTGGCCCAAGGAGGAAAAGGGCGCCGATCATGCGGTGTGGAAGATCGAGTACATCGCGTTTTTCGCCCAGCCGCTCAACGACAACGAGATCACCGTCAAGTTCTGGGAGATCGGCCCCGGGTCCCAGCGCTACGTGGCGGGCGACGAGCAGTACATGCGCGAAAAGGGCAGCCGGATCTTCGCCTCGAGTATCGAGGTGGCCAAGCCCGACTTCGAGACCAACAAGAAATACAGCATGACCATTGAGCGCGGTAGTCGCGTGCTGGCGCGCACCGAGTTCTGGCTGCGCGGCAAGGGTGCGAACTACAGCGGCAAGGTCGAGTTCTCCGACGAGGAAGCCAAGCTGCGCTGACCCGGGCGACAGCGGGCGCCGGGCCGTCGGCGGACGCATCTTCTGGAAAGAACACTCAATGAATAGGTGCCTGACTAAATTCTTGCTCGTCGGCGCGGGCTTTTGTTGGGTTTCCGCATGCAAGGGAGGAGACAACGAGGAGATGCTTCGCCGGCTCAACCAGGCCAACGACAAGGTGGTGGAGTGCAAGGGCGAAGTGAGCGGGCTCAAGAGTCAGGTCGCCGACCTCAAACACCAGATCGCCGAGGCTGCGGGGAACCCCAATCGTCTGCAACTCAATGACCCCGAGATCCTCAACCTGATCGCTGACCTCCGCAAACAGAAGCGCGTGGGCGCTGACGGGGACGGACTCGCCATTGGCAAGGGCGACCTCAAGCCGCAAGACGCGAGTCGCGTGGTCAAGCAGCATGCACAGGCCATGCAGGTGTGCTACGAGCGTGCGCTCAAGAGAAACTCCGCGCTCCAGTACCAGATGGGACTGGCGCTGGTCGTCGAATTGACCGTCAAGTCCACGGGCGCGGTCAAGGAGGTCAACGTCAGGCCGTCCGTCGATGCCGACATGACATCATGTTTTCAGACCGCGGCGATGCGCTGGAAGTTCCCGCCCTTTGGCGGCGAGCCGGTCGTGGTGGCGCAGAAGGTGACGCTCACCCCGAAGACGTAGTACGTTTTTTCGGAAGCTCGTCGCCCAGCCAGCGACGGATCTCGGAGAGGCGAATCTAGTGGAGAGCGGCGGTGGTCACGCCCGTGCACGCCGACTTGGAATCACGAATGGCCTGACAGAGCTTCTGGTAGCGCGCCTCTACGGGATGATCGAAGGTGCGCGGGCGTCGGCCGGGATCGTTCACCGTGAGACGGGTGGTGGTGACCTCGGTGGTGTCGACACCCATGGTTCGCGCCAACGCGTAGTACAGCACGCCGATGCGATGGGGATAGTGCCGGGCCGGCCCGTGATCGATGTAAAGAGGGCCGTGGTTGTAGTGGGCCCAGTAGGCGTGATTCTTGTGGGGGCAAGCGACGTACTTCTGGCGAACCACGAGCTGGCCCTTGTCGTCGCGCGTGCGCACGGTCACCTTGGCCACGCCCCCGCCATCGCGATAGTGGGCCAATTCGCGCGCGCCGAGGGCGATGTTGGTCGCCGGGTCCATGACTTCCTTCCACGTCATGCCCCGCACGTGTCCGTTGCCACAACGGCCTCGCTTGTCGACGATGCAACGGATTCCCATCAGGCCGCCGTCTTTTGCATAGACGGCTCCCTCGCGCGCAGTGGTGCGAAAGGTGGCCTCGTTCATATCGCTCTCGTTGATCATCACGGCCAGGATGAGAGCCGGCGGCACCTGATAGCGCTCGCTGGATTCCAGAACGGCGTGAGCGACCTTCTGGCAGAACTCTGCTTTCCACGCGGGCGCGCGCCAGCGCACGCGGTCCTTGACCGCGCAGATGGTGTTGGCCAGACACTCCTCACTCGGCATGCCTCGCTCGGTTTGCTCGGTCGAGACCAGCGCAACCGCGGGCGCGTGGCTATCCGTGTGCGCAGGCATGCGGGCGGGAATGGCCGCAGGGAAAGCCATGGCGCCGGCGAAGACAGCGACGGCGCGACGCTTTGGCTTTTGAGCGATTTGAGACAACAAGGCGAATCCGCGCGACTTGTGGATTTCTGTGACGACCTAGGCAATCCGGCCGAGTTCACGGGCCCGCCAGCAGCGGGCCAGGAACGATCTCTTTTGGGTCGATCTGGAAATTCTTATGGCGCGATCGTGCTCCAGTCAAGAAAGAAAATCCTTGCGCGTGGCACGGGTGCATGATCTTTCGTAACGTAAACGCGTTTGTTCCTCGAAGCTCATGAGCGAGATCGTCGACATCTTCGTTCCACTGCAAGCGCTGGACGATCCTTTGAAGACTGTGGTGGCCCATGCTTTGGGGTGGGCGGAAACACGCGTCGGCGAGTTTCGTGTCGTGCGCCGTTCGCTTGACGCCCGCAAGCAGCGGCGACTCGGCTATCGCATGCGGATCGAGGTCGCTCAGGCCGGTGAGAGCCTGAGCGCGGCCCCGTCGCGATCGACGCGTCCGTCGTGGCCTATCACTGTTCCAGTTCCTCGCGTGGTGATTGTGGGCTCCGGCCCTGCGGGAGCCTGGGCAGCCTTGCGGCTGGCCGAAGCCGGCGTGGCCGCGACCATCATCGAGCGCGGCAAGCCGGTGGGGCCGCGACGAGCCGACATCGCCCGCCTTCACCGCGGACAACTCAACCCCGAATCCAATTACTGTTTCGGCGAAGGCGGTGCGGGCACCTACTCCGACGGCAAGCTCCACACGCGGTGCAAGGATCGGGCAGCGGTCGCCGACGTGCTGGCCGATTTTGTCGCGCTGGGCGCGCCGGCCGACATCGAGGTCGAGGCGCGGCCGCACATCGGATCGAATCGCTTGCCCAAGTTGCTGGAGGCGCTGCGCGCTCGGCTGCAGGGTCTGGGCGTGTGTTATCACTTCGACTGCGCGTTTCTTGGTGTGCGCGAAGAGCAAGGACGAATCCGCGCGGTCCGCACCAGCGCGGGGGAAATTCCCGCTGACCTGGTCGTGCTGGCGCCCGGCCACTCGGCCCGCGACGTCTACACATGGGCTGAGGCAGCCCATGTGGCCCTGCAACGCAAGGATATTGCCGTGGGGGTGCGCATCGAGCACCCGCAATCGTTGATTGATGGCCTCCAGTACGGTCGCGCCGCCGGGCACCCACTGCTGCCACCCGCGTTCTACGAGGTGCACGCCTCGGGCGCGGGCCGCGGCGTGTACAGCTTCTGCATGTGTCCCGGCGGCTGGATCGTGCCTGCGTCCACCGAGGTGAACGGCCTGGTGGTCAACGGCATGAGCCTGGCCAAGCGCAACTCGCCCTTTGCCAACGCGGCCCTGGTGGTGACTGTGGCTGGTTCTGATTTCGGACCGGAGGCCAACGGCGTTCTGGCAGGAATCGACTTCCAACGCCGCATCGAAGCGGCGGCATTCGAGCGCGGCGGCGGCAGCTTTCGTGCTCCAGCGGAGCGGGCAGTCGATTTTCTGGCTCGCCGCCCGAACGACCGTCTGCCCGAGTCGAGTTACCGCCCCGGCGTGGAACATGCGAGATTGGATGATGTCTTCCCTGGCTTCATTACCGAGTCCTTGCGCGAAGGCCTGTCCGCCATCGGCCGCCGGTTGCCCGGATTTCTTCACGAACAGGCCCTGCTGGTCGCGGCCGAGACCCGCACCAGCGCCCCGGTTCGCATCCTGCGCCATCCCACGACGTTTGAATCTCCGGCGCTCGCGGGCCTGTATCCAGCCGGCGAGGGTGCTGGCTACGCGGGCGGCATCGTCAGCTCCGCGCTGGACGGCGCGCGGGTGGCCGCCGCCATCATCAACCGATCGGCGCGGTAGAAAGCGCACACATCAGCGTCGGAACGGATCGTCTTTGATTTCCGGCGCAGGTTCGACTTGCTCTGGCTCGGCTTCTGACGACTCGTCCACTGACTCGGCCTCGGCCCCGGCGGGCAGGATGCTTCCATCGAGGTAGCGCAGGAACATGTCGAGAAACGACTGCTCGGTCGTGCTCAGCTTCTCGAACATGGCGCCCACCTGGAAGGCCTGTGAGATGGGCGTGCACCACACCACGCGGGCCCGCAGCGGCAACGGCTCGGAGGCGGAGGATGGGCCGAAGAGCAGGATGAGATCGATGAGCAATTCGTCGCGCTGGGCGAGCGAGCTGGTGGTGATGAGGCACATGCCGGAGCGGGAGAGGTCGCGCGTGCGTGCGGGCAGCTTGCGGCCGTCGGTGGTCCGCACGTTGGCCTGGACATCGACGCTGATCCGTGGATGGCGGCGCAAATCCTCCGTCATGGGTCTCCTTGCGCGGACGTCCGGCCGGCCGTGCATTGCGAGAAGGCACCGCCGGATAGTGCGTCCAGTTCGGATTCGATCTCACGCACACGCAGTTCCCGCCGCAATAATTGGCTTCGCTCCCCTGAGCCAATCGGCAGCCGCTCCAGCCCGAGACGCCGTCGCTCGAAGTAGAGCCGGCTCAGCGTGACCTCGATGTCGCGTCTGATTTCAGCCATGTGTATCGTCTGTGCTTGGGCTGCGAGTTCGTCGCTGTTGAAGATCAGCCTGGCCAGATCCCAGGTGACTCGCGCTTCGTATCGTACGTCATCTATGGTGTCCACCCCAAGAGGGGAAGTGATGGCAGTGGAGGTGGAAGGCTGATCCAAGGACTCACTGCGTCCAAGACGCCGATCCATGCGCAAGCGAATCTCCGGCAGCCACGCTGCGTGGCGCGCCCGCTCCACATACGACCGACCCCGTTCTGGCTCCACCAGGGCCAGCGCCACCGCCTTGGCACGCGCCACGTCCAGGCAGTCCGCCTCGGCGTCTGCCGGAATGCTCAGATCGACGGGCCGGGGCACGGGTGGTGAAGGGGCTTCGTCGTTGTCAGCTACCAGCAAGACCCGCGTCCGTGGCGCATCGAGCGGGAAGCTGGCAAGGGCGACGGTCTGATATTCGCGCCTGCCGGGAGCAAAAGCAGCGCCGGCTCGTACCGTCAGGCGGGGCAGCCATGCCGCCCACCAAGCTGCTGCGCGCGGTCCGGCTGGGCGCGGGGCAGACCGAGTTTCGGCGTTACTTGCCGGCTCGCTTGCCATTGGCTCATCCGGCGAAGAGCAGTAGAGCCCCTTGTCGGTCGCCAGCCACAGACAGCGATTTCCTACCGCGGCGGCTAGGGCGCGCACGCCGCGCGGAAGGGGCAGCGGCGACCATGTGCGCCCGTCGTCGTATGAGACGAGCAGGTCCGGCCCGCTTGCCAGCCATGGACCGACGCCATCGGGGGAACAAGCCAGGCGTCGCGCGGCGAGCTGCGCCGAGCGTCGCTCGGGAACACCTTCGGGAGACAGGACCGCCAGGCCGCTATGCGACAGGAGCAACAGAGTCTCGCCGCAGAACCTCAGGTCAGAGACGGGTTCAGGCAAGGGCAAGGCCTGACTGGGTCTTTCGTCGATGCCGTCGCTCCACGTGACCTGGCTGCGGTTGGCCCATGCCATGCGCTGGCCGGAGAACGAGAACGCCACATGCTGGACGGTCGCGATAGTGGCGAGCAAGCGGCGAGTGCCCTCCGATTCGGACGCGAGCCAGATTTGATTCCCCTGAGCCAGGAGCACTTGGCGGCCAGACCCAGCCGCCAACAACGCCCCGCTCAGGTCGCGGCCAGCGACGCGCACGAGATCGCCTTCGGCCGGCAAGCGCCAGAGGCCAGTCCCGGTCGCCATCCAGATATCCTGTTCCGCAGCCGCGATTGCGGGAGCGAGACCCGCGCGGGCCAGGCTGTGGCCAGCCTGTCCTCCGCGCATGGTACGGCGTTCAGACAGCGTGCTCTCGTCGTCCAGTTGATCTTCGACCCAGGCGCTGTCCTGCTCGCTCTCATCTATGCCCAAGAAATCGAGGACGTCCTCCTCGTCGCGGGCACTGGCGCGCGTCTTGTGATGCGCAGGCGGCGTCTCAACATCCTCCACCCGTCCCAAAGGCGTGCCGTCCTCGCGCAACAGGATGACCGTTCCGTCGCGCACGGCGGCCACTCGATCCCCGGCGGCTGCCACGCTTTCCACTCGACCGGCCAGCGCCAGCGACCAGGCCGCTGCGGCCGGCGATCGGACAAGACACAGAAGCAGCACGACATGGCAGGAGATGACGTATCGAAATGCAAGACGCATGCGCCCGGCCAAAGCAACAGCCATGCCGGGCGAAACCGGCACAGGAGGGCCGCGCTTGCCACGCTGGCCCGTCCGGGGCGCGCGCCGGCCGGGTCCGCCACGGACGGGGCGTCCGAGAATCGGCAACAGGGGGTTGCACGCCTGCGACCGGACGTGATAGGCGCAAGCAGGAAAGGATCACCATGGCAGCCAAGATTATCGACGGAAAGGCGCTGGCGGCTCGCATTCGCGGCGAGCTTGCGGTCGAGGCCAAAAAACTTCACGAACGAGGTTGCCAACCGGGGCTGGCGGTGATCCTGGTGGGCGAAGATCCGGCGTCGCAGATCTACGTGCGCAACAAGACCAAGGCGCTGGCCGAGGCCGGGTATCGCTGCCTCGATCACCACCTGCCTGCCACCACTTCGGAGGCGCAGCTCCTCGATCTGGTGCGATCGCTCTGTGCCGACCGCACGGTGGACGGAATTCTCGTGCAGGTCCCGCTGCCACCCCACATCGACAGCAAGCGCATCCTGCTGTCCATCGATCCGGCCAAGGACGTGGACGGTTTTCACCCCGAGAACCTGGGCCGTCTGCTCATCGGCGAGCCACGTTTCATCGCCTGCACGCCCTACGGGATCATGAAGTTGATCGAGCAGGCGGGTACGCCGGTGCGCGGCGCCAGCGCCGTGGTGGTGGGTCGCTCGAACATCGTGGGCAAGCCCGTGGCGGTGTTGCTGACCGCGGCCGATGCCACCGTGACGATCTGCCATTCCAAGACCAAGGATCTGCCCGGCGTGGTCGGCACGGCGGACATCCTGGTGGCGGCCATCGGCAAGGCGGAGATGATCCGCGGTGCCTGGATCAAGCCCGGCGCCACTGTGATCGACGTGGGGATGAATCGCTTGCCCAGCGGCAAGTTGGTGGGTGACGTGGAATTTGCCACTGCGGTCGAACGCGCTGGCGCCATCACACCGGTGCCGGGGGGCGTGGGGCCCATGACCATCGCCATGTTGCTGGTCAACACGCTGGAATCCGCCCGGCGGCGTGCGTCCGGCGGCTGACTGACCGGCTGCTACCTCGCCGGAGGCTCCCAGGTTGCCGTGACGAAATTCCACACCCGACTTGCGTAGGGGCCTGTCAAGGGAAGGGCACGGTGTCCTGCCACCAGTGCGATGGCAAGAACGCAGGCCAGTGCCGTCTGCCGCACAGAGCGCCGGGGCCCGCGCGATAGCAGCCAGATCGCCGTGCCTAGGGCAACCACATACAGGGGCGCGATGGAGAGAAACCCGTGCAAGCCGATGAGCGTCCCCAGCGAATGAACAGCGTATCCATGGGCGAGGAGCGGGAAAGCCAGTTCGCGGAGCGGATTGCGTAGTTGATCTGGCCAGTGGGGATAGGTGGTTGCAGCAGCGACAAAGACGATGACCGCGCTCATCACCAGAGTCTGCGCCAAGACACGCGCGGGCGCAGAACGCTCCGCCGCGCGAAAACCGGCCGCGGCCAGCCAGGCCACGAAGGGCAGCGCCGCTGTCATGTAGCGCGGCCCGACCGACCACCCGGCGTGGGCCTGATAGGTGTCGGTGGAGCCGAGAAAGGCAACGTACACGAGGGGCACGGCCACGCAGACGACGGTTTCAGCCCCGCAGCGCGTCCACGCCTCGCGATCGCGCAGCACCGCGACCGCACCGACCAGCGCGAAGATCACCCAGGGGGCCAGGGCCAAGAGGCCGTTTGAGGGCAAGAACAGGGTTATCCAGAACGAGTTTGCACTGGGGCCCACCAAGCCCATGAACCCCTTGTGCATGGTGGCTTGGATCACAAAGGTGTAGCCGGTCCTGAGGGGCGAGCCGAAGGCCAGCGTGTGATAGGCGCAAAGGAGAATGGCCGGAGGCAAGGTCCCGAGGAGAGCCGCTCCCACGGCTCGAATCCGGTTCGGCACCCGCGCGAGGAAGTAGATCGCGATGACCAGGACGGCCAGAACCGACTGGTACTCCACCAGCACCGAAACCCCAGCCAGCAACCCTGCCAGAAGCGCGACCAAGAATGGGCGGGTGGTTGTCCGGCGGGCCAGGGCGACCGCCGCCAGAAACGAGCCCCCCACGCACGCGGCCGCAAGCTGGTGCGAGATGAAGAGCAGACTGTAGACCATCGCGGGTGAGCCGAGCGCGTACGCCACCAGCGCGGTACGACAGGCTGGCTCGTCAGGGGCGAAGCGTCGGGCCATCCCGAGAAAGAAGGGGAGAAAGATCAGGGCGGGCGCGGTGACGATGAGCACCCGGAACAGCCAGGTGCAGACGCGCATGGACGGGTGGCCCAGCAGTCGGGCCACGTAGTAAACCGGTACCGCCAGGAACGACAGCCCCGGAGCTTTGTCCGGGTAGAAGTGGTGGTCGGGCGTGAGCGAGAGGTCCAGTGCGTGCAGCTTTCCCTCGCCGGAGATCCGCGCATCGATCCACAGACGATGGTGATCGACGATTTCCTGAGTCAGGAAGACGCGCGGAACCTCGTTCGCATTCCACAGCTTCTCGAAGTAGGGAAAGGCGTAGAGGTAGATGAAGGCGAAGACCGCCAACCAGCGTAGCGAAGGCCGTTTGGGGGCCTCCGCTCGATCGATCGGCGCTGGGCGCGCAGTGTCCGGGACCGGTGGAGCAGGCGGGGGCAAGATCGGCGGTGCCAGATTCATGGGCGCTATGGCGCGTCTTTTACCTCGAACTCGGGCCGCCCAACTTATCTAATGTACAGTCTCCCTGCGCGTGTGGCGGAGCAATGGGAACGTGCCATCACCTGCCGTGCCCGAGCGCCCACTGCGCGGCCTCGCTGACGATGGGGCTGGTGTCACGGGCGAGCTGTTCGAGCGCGGCGCGGGCGCTGGGCCGCCCGTCGGAGGCGAGCGCCAGGGCGGCGTTACGGCGCAGGCCATGATAGCCCGCGCGCGCCATCGGAGTGCCGGCTGCCAGGCGGGCAAACTCGTCGCAACCGAGAGTTGCAATTGCCGTCGCTGACATCAGACCGATCGGTCGCGCGGCCTGGCGGGGATCGCCTGCAGGCAGCCCGGCGTGATTGTAGGGGCAGGCTTCCTGGCAGGCGTCGCAGCCAAACACCCGCCCGGCCAGGGCGGCACGAAGCGCAACCGGAATCGAATCGTGGTTCTCCACTGTCTGGTAGGAAAGGCACAGCCGCGCGTCGACCACGCCGGGCGAAGGAAATGCGCCGGTCGGGCAGGCGCGCAGGCACAGGTCGCAATCGCCGCACAGCCTGGGGTGGGGCTGGTGGTAGCGATCGAGGCTGCGGTCTATCACCATCACGCTCAGGGTGAACCACGAGCCGTGCTCCCGGTTGACCACCAGGCCGTGCTTTCCGATCCAGCCCAGACCTGCACGCTCGGCCCACGCCTTTTCCATGGCCACGCCGGCGTCGACGCAAGCGTAGCTGTTCAATCCGGGGTCCATCTCCAGCAGGTGGCGGCGCAGGGCGCGCATGCGGTCGCGATGGGCCAGGTGGTAGTCGCGTCCGCGGGCATAGCGCGCGATCACCGGGCGCGCGGACTGTGCCGCCATCTCTTCACCCGATCCATAGGGAATTCCCAGCGCGATCACCGTGCGTGCGCCTGGCACCACGGCGCCGGGGTCGAGACGCTCGGTCACGCGCCTGTGCATGGCGGCCAGCCCGGTTCCATAGCCCGCTGCCAGCCACTGCAGAAAGGGCGCCGGGTCGAGGGGTGCCGCCGACGCCACCCCGACCAGAGTGAAGCGGCAGGCCCGCGCAGCGGCGATCACGCCGTCGGCGGAGAGCACTGGCGACATTGAACATCAATACTACCGTCCGCGAGAGATTGGGACAACCAAAGCCCTTCACTCGATCGCGCCCAAGTTGTGCTACATTCCGCGCGAACAGAGTCCACCTGGCGCCTGAAGCGCCGCATAGAGGAGCAAGAAAAGATGGCCACTCGAATCGCGATCAACGGTTTTGGACGCATCGGTCGACTGATCTTCCGCGCGCTGTACAGCCAGAAGCTGTTCGGCAAGGATTTCGAAGTTGTTGCCGTGGGCGATATCGTCCCGGCTGACAACCTCGCTTACCTGCTCAAGTACGACTCGACCCAGGGCAAGTTCGAAGGTGAAGTCGGCTCGAAGAAGTCGGTCCCCGACAAGGACGCCGACATCCTTCTGGTCGATGGCAAGGAGATCAAGGTGGTCAGCGCCAAGTCCCCGGCGGAATTGCCGTGGAAGGCGTTGGGCGTCGATGTGGTCATCGAATCGACCGGGCTCTTCACCGAGAAGGCCAAGGCCGAGGGTCACATCCAGGCGGGCGCCAAGAAGGTCATCATCTCGGCCCCGGGCAAGAACGAGGACATCACCCTCGTGATTGGCGTGAACCACGAGAAGTACGAACCGGCCAAGCACCACGTGATCTCAAACGCAAGCTGCACTACCAACTGCCTGGCGCCCGTGGTTTACGTCGTGCTCAAGGAGGGCTTCGGCTTGACCGAGGGCCTGATGACGACCATCCACTCCTACACCGCGACCCAGAAGACGGTCGACGGTCCCTCCAAGAAGGACTGGAAGGGGGGCCGCTCGGCCGCCATCAACCTGATTCCCTCGACCACCGGCGCCGCCAAGGCCGTCGGCTTGGTGCTGCCCGAGGTGAAGGGCAAGTTGACCGGCATGTCCATCCGCGTGCCCACGCCGACCGTGTCGGTGGTCGACCTGACCTTCAAGACTGCCAAGGCGACCAGCATCAAGGAAATCAACGAGGCCATGAAGAAGGCCAGCGAGACCTACCTGAAGAACATCCTGGGCTACACCACGGACGAGGTGGTCTCCAGCGACTTCATCCACGACGCGCGCTCCAGCATCTACGATGCAGGCAGCTCCATGGAGCTGAACCCCAACTTCTTCAAGCTGGTGAGCTGGTACGACAACGAGTGGGGCTATAGCTGCCGCACCGTCGAGCTTCTGTCGTACATCGTGAAGAAGGGCCTGTAGGGGCGACCTGCGGTCGCCCGGCGCAGAAGGCCGTGGCCGTGGCCGGTGTGATCACCGGCGGCCACGGCCATGACCGATTCGTCACTTCTTCTTGACGTCGTCGAGCTTGACCGCGATGCGGTCGACGGCCCACTTGCCAATCAGGAAGATGTCGGGCTGGTTGTTCGCCATGACGTAGTAGTTGCTCTTGTCGGTGGTTTCGCCCCCGACCTTCAGCGCGCAGGCATGGCCCTTCACGTTCGATTTGGCCGTGATGGTGATGGCGGGCTTGGCAAGACCGGTTGTCTTGGGCGAGTTGTCGTCGGCATAGCCCTGCGCCTTCCAATCTAGGAAGAATCCCGCGAGCGCGTTGGCCTTCGAGATGTCCGCCTTCGCGCCGGCCGGCTTGGTCAACTTCCAGGCGTCGTCTCCTGTCTTGCCGGAAGCCTTGGTCAGCACGAAGGGATCCTTGTCGCGCATCACCGCGACCTCGGTCACCTCGGCCGAGGTCAGGTTGCACACGGTCTTGTCGCGGAAATCGATGGGACGCTTGTTGAGCTGATCGCGCGTGTACTTCGTGATCACGAACACCTGAGGCTTGTCAGCCATCTTGACGTAGGTGTTCCCGTCGGCCTTGTGCTTGCCGACCAGGAGCTGATACTGCTTGCCGTTGCGCAGCGAGACGGTGATGGTGTTCTCGGGTGAGTCCAGGCCGGTTTCCTCGGGCTTGACGTTGTCCGCGAACTCGAACGCCAGCAGAGTGGAGAACGCGGTAACCAGATCGGTGGCCGCCCTCTTGTCAAAGGGCTCGACCTTCACGCTAGACTCGACCGCGCGCCATTCAGGCGCCGCGCCCGCATCCGTGGGAGCCGGCCTCGTCACCACGATCCGGCCGTGCGCGTTGGTCGCGATCTCGATCTTGTCGGCCTCCTTGTCCTCGAACCGGGCGATGTGCTTGTCGCGCCAGGCCGGGGTGTCCTTGTCCAACTGGTGCCTGAAGAACCCAGTCGTGGCCCACACGTCGTCCTTGCCCTCGATGCGCACCATATTCTCGTCGTTCGCGGTCTTGCCCACGTGCAAGTCGGCCAGAAGCTTGTCGCCCTTCTTCACCACCACACGCAGGCTACCCTCACCCACCTCGAACTCGTTGTGCCGGCTCTTCTGGTCCGAGATGATGTCGTTGAACTCGAGCTTTTCGATGCCTTCAAAGGCCGCCTTGGCCCCGTCTTTGTCGGCCGGGTAATCGACCGGCTTCACGATCTGGTAGCCATCGCCTTGTTTCTTCATGACGGTGGTGACGCCACCCTTGGTCACTTCCAGGGTGTCGAAGTCGTTCGCCTTGAGTTTGGGGATGGGACGCGGGCGCTCCCCGGTGGGCCGGGTGCCCTTCTCGGGCGAGCGCAGAAGGGCGATGGTGACGAGAACGAGGCCGGCAAAGATGGCGCCGGCGAGCAGGGTCTTGCGATTCATGGGCTACCTCGACTGGCTAGATGGTCTGAGAGCTGCGGGTCATGCGGCGCAGGCGCCAGCGGACCACCCCGTAGGCGCAGAACAGCACCGGCAAACCCAGGACGTTGACCCACTTGAGCGTGCTGGCCTTGGCTTCGGAAATCGTCCCTAGCGGGCGGCTGCCCATGGACTTGGAACGGAGCGGGATGAGAGCCTCATCCTCAACCGTCCAGCCGATGGCGTTGTGGAGCATGAGCGCGCCCGCCTCGTAGAAGGGGAAGGCGCGGGCGAGCTGGAAGTAGTCGTCGTTGGCAAAGTCCGAGTCGCCGATGACCACCAGGCGCACGGGCTTCTGCGATTCGGACAGCGGCTGCTTCTCGGCCGTGGATACGCCGGCCGCAGACGCTGGCACGAAGGCGCTCTTGAGCGGCCCCTGATAGGCATAGCCGAAGGCAAACGGGCCACGTTCCTTGGATTCCTCGATCTTGGTGTTCTGGTTGATGATGAAGAAGCTCGCGTGCTTCCAACTGCTCGGGCTGGAGGAAGCCAGCTTCCACAGCTTGCCTCCTGCGGGCACATTGCCGCCTGCCAGGGGGCCCACCAGATCAACCGTGCTGGCCAGCGGGAAGACCAGGCCGCGTATGCCGTCCAGGATGGAGATGCCCTGGTTTTTTGCGATCTGCACGCCCACCCATATCGGGAGCTGGGTCAGGCCTCGACGTCCGCCACCCATGTCGATGAGACCGGGCATGGCCGCCTCGTTGTCCGCAATCACGTTCTGCCCGACCTTGAAGCCGTAGGGTTCGAGAACCTTGTCCAGGCCGGTTTGGTTGGTCTGCACCATCTTGATCTGGCCCATCCCAGACTGGGCAAACTGCTGGGGCGAGCTGACCGCCATGCCGTCGTCGAGAATGACCGCGCCCCGGCCGGTCATCAGGAACCGGTCGATCTCGCGCTGGCCTTTTTCGTCGAGAGCCTGCTTGGGGCCGCCGACAACCAGGCCGTCCACGTCAGCGGCGATCTCGGCGGTCGAGGGATTCACCGTGGTCAGGTCGTACTCCTGTTCCAGAACCTGCTTCAAGGCGCGGAAGCCCTGGTTGGTGTCGGATTCGCCGTGGCCCGTGGTGAACGCGATCTTCTTCTTCTTGACCGTCAGCTTCTTGATGAGCGATGAGATCTCGAACTCGAGACCCTCGGCCCGGCTGATCTGCGGGATCGACTCCATCTTGTCGCCGTACAGGAAGCACAGGCCCAGGTAGTAGGAGCCCATCTCGAACTTGGTGCCACGCAAGACCTGGATCTGGATCTTGTCGACCTTGCAGTGAGTGGCGTCCTGGTCGATGTTCTTGTCCGAGTCCGGGACGGCTTCCCAGCGGAACTTCCCGTTGGAACTGGTGCGGTACTCATCGACCATGTCGCGAACGTAACGCGACAAGGTCTTTATCTCGGGGGGCAGGTCAGACGAGATGAAGGCCTTGACGGTCAAGAAGTCCGGCAGAGTCTTCACCAGATCCCGTGACGGCTGTGACAGGGTGTAGACCTTGTTCTCGGTCAAGTCGAGGCGGCCGAAGAACCGCGTGCCGATCAAGTTGATCAGGACGACCACGCCGACGACGAAGAGCGCGTAGAGGATGGCGTTGGAGGCGTAGGCGCGCTTTTGGCTCGATGATGGTGACATGGCTCACCTCCACTTCCGGGACTCGAGGGTGACCGTGGCGATGACCAGAGAGACCACCATCACGGACAGGTAATAAACGATGTCGCGCGAATCGATGATGCCGCGGCTGATGCCCTCGAAATGCGACTCGACGCTCAGGTAGGCCAGCACCGGCCGGATGGACTCGGGAGTGAAGGGCAACAGGCGATAGAACAGGTACAGCGCGAACGAGATGGCGAATCCGATGATGAACGCGACGATCTGATTGCGCGTGAAGGTCGAAGCCATGACCCCGATGGCCATGTAGGCCCCGCCCATGAGCAGGATGCCCAGGTACCCGCCGATGGCCGGCCCCTTGTCGAGCGGCCCGACCGCCATGACCGTGACACCGTAGAGCAAGGTCAAACCCACCAGCGTGGCCAGCAAGGCCATGCCCGCCAGGAACTTGCCGACGATGACTTGCCAGTCGCGCACCGGCATGGTGATCAGCATCTCCAGCGAGCCGCTGCCTTTCTCCTCGGAGATGAGGCGCATGGCCATGGCCGGCACGATGAAGGCGAGCAAGAGCGGCATGAGGTTGAAGTAGGAGCGCAACTCGGCTTGCCGCTCGATGAAGAGCGAGCCGAAGAAGAGGTAGCCCGCCAGCAGTAGGAACACCGTCAGGACGATGTACGCGATGGGCGAGTTGAAGTAGGTGCGGATCTCCCGCTTGGCGATGGTGAGCGCGGCGTTCATGACTTGACCTCTTCCTTGGTGGTCAGGTTGCGGAACACGGTTTCCAGGCTGGCGGACTCACGGTGCAGTTCCAGCAGGGTCCATTTGTTTTCCACGGCAGCACGGAACAGGATCTTGCGCAGATCCTCATCCGCGGCCGCATCCAAGGTGAAGGCATAGGCGCCGTCTTCGCCGAGCGTGGTCTCGCAACGAGACACGCCTTTGATGCTGCCCAGACGCGTCTTGATGGCGTCCTGGGTGGTCCCGTTGGCCTCGACCAGCAGGCGGTAGCGGCAGCCTTTTTCCCGCGCACGCAGGTCGTCGGGCGTGCCGTCGGCTACCAGCTTGCCGCTGCTGATGATGAGGATGCGGCTGCAGGTGGCCTGAACCTCCGGCAGGATGTGGGTCGACAGGATGACCGTCTTTTCTTGGCCCACTTCCTTGATGAGCTTGCGAATCTCGACGATCTGGTTGGGGTCGAGCCCGCTGGTGGGCTCGTCGAGGATGAGGATGTCCGGGTCGTCGAGCATGGCCTGCGCCAGCCCTGCGCGCTGCCGGTAGCCGCGCGACAGCTCGCCGATCAGCTTGCCCGCCACATCGTGCAGGCCGCAACGGCCGCCGATCTCCTTGATGCGCTTCTCGCTGCGGTCGGCAGCCATGCCGCGCATGGCTGCCGCGAACTGCAGGTACTCGAGCACGGTCATGTCCTTGTAGAGCGGTGTGTCTTCAGGCAGGTAGCCGAGGTGCTTGCGCACCTCCAGCGAGTCGTCGAACACGTCGAAGCCCGCCACTTTTGCCCGGCCACCGCTGGGCGCCAGGTAGCAAGTCAACATCTTCATGGTGGTCGACTTGCCCGCGCCGTTGGGGCCCAAGAACCCGAGCACCTCGCCCTTGCGCACGTTGAACGTGACGTCGTCCACGGCCCGCGTGGCGCCGTAGACCTTGGTGAGGTTCTCAACCTGAATCATCAGCTCTGGCATTTGATCCTCATTGAATTGTTCAGTCGGAGCCGCTTGCGGCACCCCCGGGCAAACCGCGCAAGCCGGGACTTTATTCCCGACTCGCGGGAAGCGGTCTGTCTGCTAGCGCTTCCACGTACTGCGGGCTGGCCATCGGTGTCAAGGGTAGAGCAGCGGCTGCTATCCCGGTTCGCGGTCCGACTTGTCCGCAACTAGGACTGGTCCGAGCGGCGCAAGGCCGTGTAGCCAGCGGGCGGCGACCGCCTCCGTAGCCGTCGCGAATGACCCTCCTGGGGCGACAGATTGCAGAATTGTCGCCGCTGATTTTGCCATTATTTCAATACGTTTTGGGCTGCCGTTAAACTTTTCCTTGAATGATGAAATGGTCGCGGCCGGCAAAGCTTGGACAGGGCCGGGCGCCAGTTCGAGCAGGCGTTGGACCAGAACCGTTCGTGCCAGCCGTCCGGTGTCGAGTACGGCGGGATCGGCGACGCCCATCACGCTCAGTCGCTCGGGAGAGACGTGCTCTGGCCGCACGCCCAGTCCGACCACCAGGGCAAGGGCCGCCCCGGCTCGCTCCATGGCGGCCGTGGCCGTGGCCAGGTCGTGCAGGCTTCCAAAAGGACGCTCTCCGGCGGTTGGCGGATTGTCGAGAAGGCGAGGGAATAGCGGACGAAGTCTGGTCAGGGCAGCCAGGATTTCGGCGTCCTCGGGCTCCCAGATATCAACCGCGGGCCGAAGCGCGGCAAAGGGGTTGTCACGTACCAGCGACCGAGCGAGCTTGTGCAGCTTGCCAACCAGGCTGACGCCCAGACGGAAGAGCTTGGTCAAGGGTACGCAGCGCACCGCAGCCACGCCAGCGGCATCGTTCCCTCGGCTGAGAAACTCCACCGCCAGGTCCAGCGTGGCCGCCACCCGTGCAAGCACGCCGGCAACCACCGGATCGTCTCCGGGCGAGACCCGGTCTGCGGACAGCACCCGGTTGCACAGCGCCACCAGAGAGGAGTGCAACTCGGCGGCCTCCGCCGCTGACGTCAGAGCAGCCACGGCACGGGCGAACGGTGTCGAGTCGGCTAGGCGGTCGGCCATCAACACCGGCAGGCGCTGGTGGGCACCCGCGGTCGACTCGTCGGACGTTTGCGCCGACACGGCCGGCCCAGGTTCCAGTTGCACGCTGGCAGGATCCAGTTCGCGATAGACTTCGAGAGCTTCGTAGAAATCCACGAAGCCCAGGTCGGCCATGCGGCCTGATCGCCAGCGGAAGGCCGTTTCCTCCAGGTCCACGTCGATCTCCGAGCGCGTACCGACGAGGATCCGGCGCATCATGGACTGGTCCGCGCGATAAAGGTTCTCCACCAGATGCAGGGTCGCCCGCTGGGTTTCCTCGTCGCCCAGCAACTCCAGCGTGAAGAGGCGATCCGGTGTGTCGAGCAGGTCGCCCTCGGGATCGTCAGGAGGTTCCTCCAGTGACAGGTCGTAGATGCGAGCCCGCTGGCGAATCAGCAGGGCGACCAGTTCGATGTCGAGGCCCCGTACCCAGGCCGCCACGGTTTCGTAGGGAGCCTGCGCCATGTTGGCCAGCCACTCGTCAGCGCGCTCGCGGGAGATCTGGTCGCGGTCCCAGAGGGCGAGGTCAAGTGCGCCTTGCACCTGCTCAGCCGTGCCCTGAACGAAAACATCGAGGGCCTCCGGAAAGCCCAGATCATGCACGACGTAGAAGAACTCGTCGGCCGGCAGGGCGCGAATGGCGCTGACCGGATCGGCCGCGGCGAACATCGCGTCGGCACGCCGGCCGCGACAGCCGCGGTCGAGTTGGGCGCGGGTGCGGGGCAGGGCCGCAACACGGCCCTCGGATTCTGAGGCTGGTTTGCGCGTCTCGCTCACCCGCGCACTATGAAACACCCGCGGTGGTTGGTCCACGAGGACGATCCAACATCCGCCAGGTTGACAGCGCAGCCCGCTTCAGCGATACAGCCCTTGAACATGCGCCTGCTGCCGCGAGAAGAGTCCTTTTTCGACGATTTCGAGAAGCACGCTGCAAAGACGGTCGAGGGCTGTCGTGCCTTTCTTGACATGGCGGAGGGTGGCAACGACTGCGCCGCCGTCAGTCCGCGCATAAAGGCCATCGAGAGCGAGTGTGACCACATCACACATGGTGTTGTCGCGCGCCTGCACAAGACCTTCATCACGCCCATCGATCGCAACGATATCTTCCGCTTGATCTCGAAGATGGATGATGTGATGGATTTCGTGGAGGCAGCGGCGCAGCGCCTGCTGGTGTACGACATCCACCAGCCTACCCCGGAACTGGCCGACTTGGCGCGCACCCTGCTGCACGGGGCGGAACGCGTGCTGGAGGCGCTTTCGGGGATGCGCAATCTGAAGAACCCGGATCTGATCCTGGAGAAATGCGTCGAGATCAACCGGTTGGAGAACGAGGCAGACGTGCAGTTGCGGGCGGCCATCGCCAAGCTGTTCAAAGAGGCGAAGGATCCCATCTTCGTGATCAAGTGGAAAGAGATATACGAGCTGCTCGAAACCGCCACCGATCGCTGTGAAGACGTGGCCAACATCATCGAGGGCGTGGTTCTGGAGAATTCGTAGCGAGGCACGTCGCGCAGGTCGGCGAGGTGGCGGGTTCGGGTTGACAGTTGCCGGCCACTCGGCACAAAGCGACAGCGGCGCTCATCATTCTTTTACCTTAACAACCACCTTCCCCATCGGGCCGTGGGCCAGGCGTGCGAACGCCTTCGGGAGATCCTCGAAGGGGAAGCAGGAATCGACCTGCGGTCGGGCGCTGGCGCTCGACAGCAACATCAGGACTTCTCCCCATGCTGCGCGGCTCTCCGCGCTGGTCCAGGCGCCGACCGCGACGCCGCCCACGCGAATGCGGCGGAAGAACAGGGTTGCGGTGTTGAACTCCGGCACCGGTCCGGCGAGACGTCCTACCACGCTGACCTTGCCGAGATTGCCGAGCAGATCGATGACCTCGGGGAGTAGCTTGCCGCCGATGTTGTCGATCGCCAGGTCGACACGGCGAGGAGCGATCGCGGCCTTGGCGGATTGCCGCCAATCGGGGTCTTGTGGATCGAACGTGTTCGTTGCACCAAGTTCCCGGAGTCGGCGGCTCTTTCCCTCGCTGCGGGACAGAGCGAGCACTCTGTGCCCCATGGCTCGTGCGAGTTGTACGGCCGCAACGCCCACGCCGCCCGACGCGCCGGTGACCAGCACCAGCGATTCCGGCGGCAGCGCGCCCCACATGGTGAGCGCCTGGTGTGCAGTCAGATAGACCAGCGTGGCGCCGGCCACCTCGGGATCGCTCCAGCCGGCCGGAATCTCGACCAGATTGTCGACGGGCACAGCGACTCGTTCGGCAAATGTGCCGGGACGGTTCACACCCACCTCGCCGCGTAGAATGGCCCGCCGGTCTCCCGGCCGGAGCAGCGTCACCCCGGGTCCAACTCGCTCGACGGTTCCCATGCCGTCGCGGCCGAGAACGTGGGGGAAGGGCGGGTTGGCCGGATACTGCCCCTCGGCCAGGTAACGGTCGGCGGGATTCAGACTGGCGTAGTGAACTCCGAGGATCACTTCACCCTCTTGCGGAACTGGATCAGGCATCTCCGCCAGACGCAAACTGCCAACACCGATGAAATCGTCGAGTAGCCAGGCGCGCATGTTTCCATAAGAATGGTCCGGCAGTGGATGTCAAGACCGGCAGGCTCTTGCTATCGTTCCGACGCGGTGGTCGCCGCGTCTCCGGCTTTCAGTTTCTGGATCATCCGCACGTAGGCGCTGCTGATCGCGGCGCACAGTGCCTGCAGGTCCATGACCGGTCCGGCGGGCAGGGGCCCGCCGTCGGTGGCGTGGGCATAAACCAGATTGAGGACACGATTCTTAACCTGGACCGGCACTACGACGACCTCGGAGGGTTCCTCGCAGTGCAGGTACTTCCAGACCTGGCGCTGCAGCCTGTTGCCTTCGGCCGGGGCCAGCCCGCAGAACGAAGTGCCACGATCGTGGGCGAGCTGAAAGCACGATGGCATCGAGATGGGAAACGCAATGGTTTCGATGGCCGCCTCCTGGATGCCGGGGGCGAAACCGCGCCACACGCGCGCGTGGCCGTCGCGAACCAGGAAGAACATGCCGCAGCCAAAGTGGCCGCGCATGAAGTCCATCACGACGTCAGCCAGTTGCTCGCGGTGGTCGGCCAGAGCCAGGCGATGAATTGCATCTTCCAGGCTCACCACCGGGCCTGGGCCGGGCGGGCGCGCCCGGGGTTGCGAGGGCGCCCGTGACGGAGCCAGATCCCGTGCGGGTGGCGGACTCGGGCTGGGCGCTGCTGCGCGCCTCGTGCCGGTCGGGCGTTCAGGCGGCGCAAGCGCCAAAGCGGCTGAAGTTCGGATCGAGGTGGATGTCGCGGCTGGTGTCGGGGTCGGGGCATTCTGCGCGAACGGCCTTTGGCCCAAGCCTGGCGCAGGGGTCTGTGCCGGCATGACGAGCGATCGCCGCGTTTTGAGGTTCACCTCCACGCCGTAGAGCCGCCTGATGTTGCGGGCGATCGCGGTCTCGGCCGCGACCAGGGGTTCGACCCGAGCGCCCAGGGCGAAGGAGAGGTCGTCGAGCGTGAGCACGTCGAGCGGTGTGGCCATGGCCGCCAAGACTTGCTTGGCCCCGTTGCGCGAAACCGCCAGCGGCACCGCCAGGTAGCGCACGGCCAGACTGGCTTTCAGCATGGCTACGACGGCAGGGTCGGCGCGCGAGAAGTGACGTTCCAACGCCGCAGGCACGCCCATCTGTCCGCTCAAGGCGACGGAAAGCTGGTCGGTACCGATGAAGCCCATCTCAACCAGATGGGTGCCGAGTCTTCCGCCGGCCAGTTCCTGCGCACGCAGACCGGCGTCGAGTTGCTCGGGCGTGATCTGCCCGAGCTGGATGAGAATCTCGCCCAGTTTCATTCAAATCTGTCGTTTTGGTAGGAGGTCATCCCTCATCATCGGCGGTTTCGGCCCTTTTCTGCAATAGCTGAGCCTTGCGACAACAATTGACGTGAGGGGCTTCATCCAGACGGCCACCCGCGGTTGAGAACGCAGAGCGGAGAAGGAAGGCCAAAGGGGAATTTTCGGTTCTTGGCTGATAAATTCCTCTGCGTGACCAAGCCTCTCCTGCCCGGGCAAGCGCCTTTTGTTCCTGGCCGGCGCATCCCGTTGGCCGCTCTCGCCGAGCGTCTCTACGCAGCCTACGGGCCGCAGGGTTGGTGGCCCTTGCTCGAGCACCGGGGCAGCAACCCGACGCTCACTGGGCGGCTGACCGGCTACCATCCGGGCGACTATTCCTTTCCGCGGACCGAGGCGCAGCGCTTCGAGATCTGCTGCGGCGCCATCCTCACCCAGAACACCGCCTGGCCCAACGTGGAAAAGGCGCTGCAGGCGCTTGCTGATGAGGGCATGCTGGCGCCGCACAAGATCCTGGCGGTCGACGAGGAGCACCTGCAGCAGGCGATCCGCCCCTCGGGATACTTTCGTGCCAAGGCTCGCAAACTGCGCGCCTTCTGCGAATTCTATCTGCGACTTTCTGGCCGCCCGCCGTCGCGCGCGCAATTGCTGCAGGTGTGGGGCGTGGGGCCGGAAACGGCTGACAGCATTCTGTTGTACGCCTACGCGCAGACCGAAATGGTGGTCGATGCGTACACGCTCAGGGTTTTGCTCCAGCACCGCTACCAGCGCGAGGAACCAAGCTACGCCGCGGCCAAGGCCTACTGCGAACGGAATCTGCCGCGCTCATTGGCCGGCTATCAGGAGTTCCACGCGCTCATGGTCGAACATGCAAAGCGCCTGCGCGTTGCCGCCTCCCGAAAACCCGTGGCTGACTGAGCGACATCGACGCGCGGCTAGAAACTTCCCCCGATCGCGACCTTGAGAGAGGACTTCGCAGGTTCGGTCGGCACCGCGATCAGCACGTAGCAACTGAGCACGGCCAGGCTGGCCCCGACGCCGATCAGGGCACCGGCCACAGCCGGCTCCTTCTTGCCGGTGTGGCCGGAATTGGCCAGCAAGGCGCCCCCCGCGACGATGGTGGCGAAGCCCAGCGCGATGCCCGTCGCAGCCAGGGGACGGCGCCAGGACGAGGGCGGCGGCGGCGGCGGCGGCGGCGGGCGTTGCTGGGCCAGCCAGAGTTCGACCGGGTTCTTGATGGCGTCACCGAGCTGGATGATCTTCTGGCGCGCTTCGTCGACCGTGCACACGGGGCAGAATCTGGTCTGGGTGTCGATGGGTACGTCCGCGGGCGAAGGACCCTCGGTGCTGAACAGACGCGCAGTCATGTCATAGCTGTTTCCCGTCACCGCGACCGTGACGCGCAGGACGTGGCTGACGTCCAGCATTTGGCCCAGTCGCTTGATGCAGATGGAGCCTTCGCATTTCTGCAGCTCAGGAAAGATGTCGATGTAGCGAGCGACGTCGACCGAATCGAGAACGTAAATGGGCGCCACGCGGTTGAGGCCCACCACGAAACCATCCTGCAGCCGCATGGCAAGAACGCGCGACGCGTCCTCGCCGGTCACCTGGAATTCCGTGACGGCAACCCGTGCCGTGGTCGGGTACTGCGCGTCTGGGTGGCCGGGAATCGAAGGCAAGCCCGGCCCGGGGACGAGTCTGTTCGCGGGGGGCGTGGACCCGGGCACGGCCGGCGGGGCGGCGGCATTCGGGGCAAGAGGTGGGGCAGGCGTCAGGGCAGCGGGCGGAGCGGCCGGCTCCGGCGTCTTGGCAGCGGGCGCAGCGGGGTCCGCCCCGTTTGGCGCGGCCCCAGAAGTTGCCCCCGTGCGCGTGGCGGCTGGGTTCTTGCCGTTCGGCGTGGACGGGCTGTCGGCGGAAGGCTTGGACTGCGCAAGCGCACCCTGGGCGCCGAGCAAGACGAGCAGGAGGGAAAGCGGTGGGGAGATGCGCACGGGCAGACCCTAGTTTCTCACATTCGGTGCGCGCCGTCAGCGGATCCCGTCGATGCACTTCTGTCAGTCACTCTTTTCTTCCAGCTTCTTCTTCATGCGCTTGAGAAGCGCATCAAAGGATTCCTTGTTGATGGTCTTGCTGAACTCGGCCCGGTAGGTCTCGAGCATACTCTGTTCGTCGGTGATGACGTCGTAGACCAGCCACCGGCCTTCCTTGAGGAGGAGCTTGTATTCAATCGCCACGTCTTCTTTCTTGCCCCGCACCACGCTGTGCAGGGTGGCGGTCACATCGGCCTCCTTGCCGTCGATGGTCTCCTTGTCGAAGGCCAGATCGTAGTTCGGCGATCCGTGGACCTGTTTGATGTAGTTGCGCTCGATCAGGTCGCGCAGCGTCGCGACGAAGTCGGTTCGCTGCTTGGCCGTAAGCCCGTCCCAGTGTCGCGCGAGAGATCGCCGCGCCAGTTCCTCGAAATCGAGGAAGCCAGCCACGATCTTGCGCATCTCGCCCCGCTTGGCGTCGGCCTCGGGCGACCACGACGGCGCGTGGCGCGCAAACAGCTTCTTCAGTGCGGCGTCAGACTTCTTCAGCACAGCCATGGGGCTTAACTGCGGCTTGGCGTCGCTGGCCGCCGCCTCGCCGGAGGACGGATCTTCGCCCCTGGGTTGGTGCCCTTTCTTGGGCTCGCTGGCCGCCGGCGTGGTTGTCGGCACGAGGACCGCGAGAATGAGGACCGCGAGAATGATGATGGCGTGACGCGCGCGGGAGAGGACGGGCAAGAAAGTTTTTCTCATGGAACGACAGCACGACTCTATACCGCAGCCGCGTGCACAAGGGAAACCGGCTTCCGTGCGACGGGCAGGGTCGCGTGATAGCTTCAAAGCGCGATGTCCTCGACCTTCGATGCCAAGGCTTGGCTGGGCCAAATCACCGCGGACATGCGCCAGGCATATGCCCGCAACCGGCGGGTCATGTCGTTTGCGGAGTACCTGACCCTGTTCGAGACCGACATGGCTCATCAGGTGCGTTCGGCGGCACAGTACCTGCGTGACGTGTTCGATCACTACGGGACCACCAGCGTGAGCGGATCCCGCGGGGCGCTCACGCGCTGGCAACTCTTCGATTGTCCCTGGGACAGAGGACGCGACAGCCTGAAGGGCCAGGAAGAGGTGCAGGCTGGCGTGTATCGCCTGCTGTCGAATTTCGCTCGGCAGGGACGCACCAACCGACTCATCCTGCTGCACGGTCCGAACGGCAGCGCCAAATCCACGTTCGTTTCGTGCGTGCAACGGGCCATGGAGCACTACTCATCGCTGGACGAGGGCGCGCTCTACCGGTTCAACTGGATCTTCCCCTCGCAGCGCACTGGCAAGGGGGGGATCGGCTTCGGCGGCGGCCCGCCCGCCGAGAGTCAGGCGCCAGGCGACAGCTACGCCTATTTGGAGGACGATCTGGTCGAGTCGAAGATCGTCGACGAAATGCGCGACCATCCCATCCTGCTCCTGCCACGCGCGGAGCGGCGCGCTTGGATCGAGGGCAAGCTCGAGCAGCAGATCGCGGCCGGTCTGCGGCCAGCGCGGGCCTTGCTCGACGGCGATCTTTCTCACCGCAACCGTCAGATCTTCGAGGCGTTGCTGGTTTCCTACCAGGGTGATCTCGCCAAGGTCTTGCGCCACGTGCAGGTGGAGCGCTTCTTCATCTCGCGGCGCTATCGCCAGTCGGTGGCCACGGTGGAGCCGCAGCTCGCGGTGGACGCCCGGGTGCGCCAGTTGACCACGGATCGCTCGCTTGCCACCCTACCACCCGCGCTGCAGTCTCTCACCCTGTTCGAGTTCAGCGGCGAGCTGGTCGACGGCAACCGGGGCCTGCTGGCTTTCGATGACCTGCTCAAGCGGCCGCTCGACGCCTTCAAGTACCTCCTGGGCGTGGTCGAGGACGGAATGACATCGCTGGAGGTGGCCAGCGTCGCGGTGGACACGGTGTTCCTGGCAACCGCCAACGAGAGCTACCTGGCGGCCTTCAAGGAAAGCCCCGAGTTCCAGTCTTTCAAGGGACGCATGGAACTGGTACGCGCACCCTATCTGCTCGACTATCGTCTGGAGCAACAGATCTACGACGCGCGCATGGGTGAGGCGGTGGGTGCGCATTCGGACCGGCACGTGGCCCCGCATGTGACCTGGGTGGCCGCGCTGTGGGCGGTGCTCACGCGCATGAGAAAGCCCAACCCCGAGAAATATCCCGAGGGGTTGGCCGAATTGCTCGGTCGCCTCGGCCCCATCGACAAGGCACGTCTGTACGCGGGCGAGGTGCCCGAGTCGTTTTCGCCCGAGGAGCAGAAGCAGCTTGTCGCTGGCGTGGAGGCCATCGCGCGCGAATCGGATAGCTACCCCCACTATGAAGGCCGTTCAGGCGCCTCCCCGCGCGAGATGACCTTGCTTCTGATGAACGCGGCCCAGAGCGCGAGATGGAGGTGCGTGTCGCCGTTTGCCGTGATCGAGGGGCTGGAGGAGCTGGTGCGTGCGGCGAGCGTGTACGAATTCTTGCGGCAGGAGCCCATGCCGGGTGGTTTCCACGACAACGGCAAGTTCATCGCCCAGGTGCACGACCTTCTCATCGACCGCATCGACGACGAGGTGCGCACCTCGATGGGGCTGGTGGAAGAACGTCGCTATCTGCAGCAGTTCGAGCGCTACATCACCCAGGTGTCATGCTGGGTCAAACGTGAGAAGTACCACAATCCCGTCACCGAGCAAGACGAGGACGCTGACGAGGAACTCATGGCCGAGGTGGAGCGGGCGCTACACGTGGGCGTGGGGGGCGTGCTGGCCAGCGACTTCCGGCGCGAGATCATCTCCAAGATTGGCGCGTGGTCCCTGGACCACCAGGACCAGAGGCCCGACTACGAGCAGATCTTTTCGCGGCCCCTCGCGGAACTGCGCGAGGCATTCTTCGCCGAGCGCAAGAAGGCGGTACGCAAGATCAACGAAGACATCCTGATCTACCTGGTCGACGGGCCGGGCCACATGTCGCCGGATGCGGCCACGACGTCCCAGCGAACCCTGGACACGCTGCAATCGCGCTTCGGCTACTGCGAGCATTGTGCGAAGGACGCCGTGCTGGCCTTGGTCCGCGCTCGCTATAGCTGATGTGTGCTGTGGATCTCTTCTCACATGCCGCGGGCAAGGACCGACGGGGACAGCCGCTGGCCGAACGCATGCGGCCCACCTCGCTGGCGGAGTTCGTTGGCCAGGACCATCTGCTCGGACCGGGGCGCTGGCTGCGGCGCGCGCTTGACGGCAAGGAGCTGACCTCGCTCATCCTGTGGGGGCCGCCCGGCACGGGCAAGACCACGCTGGGGCGCCTGCTGGCCGCGGAAACCAATGCCAACTTTGTGGCGCTCTCCGCGGTGATGGCAGGGGTGAAAGAAGTGCGTGAGGCAGTGGCGGAGGCGGCCCAGCGGCGGGACATGCGCGGGCAAAGGACGCTGCTTTTCATCGACGAGATCCATCGTTTCAACAAGTCCCAGCAAGACGCGCTCTTGCCCCATGTGGAGGCAGGCACAGTGATCCTCGTCGGGGCCACCACGGAGAATCCGTCCTTCGAGGTCAATGCGCCGTTGCTCTCCCGCGCCAAGGTGGTGGTGTTAAAACCGCTCTCCCGGGAAAACCTGCGCGCCATCATCGACCGCGCCCTGGCCGACCCCAGGCGGGGACTGGGCGCTGAACCCATCGAGTGTTCGGAGGCCACCCGCGACCTGATGGTGGCCCAGGCCGGCGGCGACGCGCGTCGGGCGTTGTCCACGCTAGAGGCAGCTGCGGCCGTCGCGCAGCCCGACCCCGAGGGCCGAAAGTCCATCGACGCCAAGACCATCGAAGAGGCCTTGCAGCAGCGAGCGTTGCTCTACGACAAGGCGGGCGACCAGCACTACGAAGTGGTGAGCGCCTTCATCAAGAGTATGCGCGGCAGCGATCCTGATGCGGCGGTGTACTGGATGGCGCGGATGCTGGAAGCAGGCGAGGATCCGCTCTTCGTCGCGCGGCGGATGGTGATCTTCGCCGCCGAGGACATTGGCAACGCGGACCCCAATGCCTTGCGCGTGGCCATGGCAGCGACCGACGCGCTTCGTTTCGTGGGCATGCCCGAGGGGCACCTCCCGCTCACGCAAGCGGCGGTGTATCTCGCGGTTGCGCCCAAGAGCAACGCCACGGTCACGACCTACGCCGCGGCCAAGGCCGACGTGGAAGAGCACGGCGCGCTGGCGGTGCCGCTGCACCTGCGCAACCCCAGCTCGGCGCTAGGCCAGTCCATGGGTTTTGGCAAGGGGTACAAGTATCCGCACAACTATGAAGGAAACTTCGTCGTCGAGGACTACCTGCCCGAGGAACTGAAAGGGCGGCACTACTACCAGCCGTCGAGCAATGGCCGCGAGCGCGACATCGCCGAACGCCTGGCGACACTGCGAAAGCAGCAGCAGAAGCAGAAGAAGGACGGCCGATAGCCACCGAGGCCGACCTTCACCGCCAGGCCGTGCGAGGGCCGCGCACGCGATTTTCAGGGCGATGCCGGGTTGGCGAAGGTCACGGCAAGCGCCTTCACAGCCATGGCGGTTGTGTGCAGGTACATCGCCACATCGAGCCTGGGGCCGTAGGTGGCGCGTGCCTCTTGGTAGCTGCCCCAGCTTCCGTCAGGGTTCTGGGATTGCAGGAGAGCGCTGATGGCCTCCCGGAACACGGCCAGGTCCGTGAACCCCACGTAGGCCATGCAGAATGCCAGTTCACTGACCAGATCTCGGTTGTCCGCCATGAGATAGCGCACGGTCAGACGATCGAGCGACCAGCGAAGATAGACCAAATCCGCGGGCAGAAACGCCCCGCGCGGCGGGATGTCCTCGCGTTCGTATCTGGCTGCCACCTCATGGGTCAGGTCGTAGGCTTGGGTTTGCGTCAGTTGATAGGGGCTCAGCCGGTTGGGGATCACGCCGACGGTCGATGCCTCCACCAGTGCGTACGGTTCCTTGAGCCCAAAATGATGATAGTAGTTGTGAAACACCATCTGTTGGTGGTGCCCGCGGGCGGGCATGTGCTGGTTGAGACGCTCGTGGATGCGCTCGATCTGCTTGCGATAGGCCGTGGTGTCCAGCCCGGCGCGATCCATGAGAAGCGCGATGCGCAGATAGGATGTTGAATCACGCTTGAAGGTCGCGTCGTCGACCTTGTCCATGTTGTGGTACCAGGGCTCGTTGGTGATGGCGGCGAGCGTGTCCAGGCGAGTCCGGACTGCGGAGCGGTCTGCGCCACTGCCCGTCTCGTAGAGGTCGACATACGCAGAGAGCAACTCGGCCAACTTGCGCTTGCCGGGAATGCCGTTCCGATCCAAGTCCTGCAGGTCGAGCGTGAGTTTGTCGAGCCAGGAATGGGCTCGTGCCATTGCGATGTGGGCAAGCGGCGCACTGGCGGTCAGCCAGGCCAGGGTGGCCGAGCGGCTCTGTTCCTCGCACGCGCTGGCCGGAAGGGAAGCTGGGGCTGGCTGCTGGAGCTTCGGTCGACACGCCGACGCTGCGAGCAAGCAAAGCAGGCTGGACCAAAGCACAAGGCCAGGCGTCGACCGCGAGGTTCGAAAAGTGGAGACGTCCCGGGCCGTTGCTGCCAGCACAGCGGGCAGTGTAACCCGCGCGCAGATTTCGCGCAGGAATCCGGCGCGTCCGCCCGCTGTGGCGGCTCTGTTCGGGCGGGTCACAGCCGACTGAGCTTGCGCAACTCGGGAACCCGCCAGGCGGTGACCGCGACCACCAGCAGGGTGATGCAGGCGCCGAAGATCACACTCGGTACAAGGCCGAACAGGCGTGCTGCCACCCCCGACTCGAAGGCGCCCAGTTCGTTGCTGCTGCCGATGAAGAAACCGTTGATGGCCTGCACCCGCCCCATCATCTCCGGTGGCGTCTTCATCTGTACCAGCGTGGCGCGCAGGACCACGCTGACGTTGTCGAAAGCGCCCCCAGTGGCTAGCAACAGCCAGGACAGCAGGAAGCTGGTTGACCAGGCAAAACCGATCCAGGTCAGGCCGAACGCGGCCACGCAATACAGCAGCGTCTTGCCGGTGCTTCGCGACTGGGGCCAGTGGGCCAGCACGATAGACATCAGGACCCCTCCCACCGCGGGCGCGGCGCGTAGCAGACCGAGCCCGCGTGGTCCCAGGTGCAGGACGTCGCTGGCAAATGCGGGCAAGAGTGCGACAGCACCGCCAAAGAGCACGGCGAATAGATCGAGTGACAGGGTCGAAAGGATCAGGCGATGCGAGAACACGAACCTGACGCCTTCGACCAAGCTGCGGGCCAGTGGCGTCTCGGGAGCCAGCGGACGGGGCCGTCGCCGTACGCGGCCCAGCGCGAAGAGGCTGAACCCGATGAATGCAGATTCGGTGCCGTAGGCGCAGAGCGGGCCTGCGAAACCGTAGAGCAGGCCGCCCAACGCAGGCCCGATCACCGTGGCCGAGAAGAAGACCGAGCTGCGCCAGGTGGCCGCGTTCTGATAGGCCTCGCGCGGGATGAGTTCGGTGCCTAGGGCATTGTAGGCTGGCCGGTAGAAGGCACGTCCAAGGCCGGCCAGCCCCTGCACCAGATAGAATGGCCAGGTGGTGCGCGGCAACGGACCAAGGTTGAGCGCCAGCAAGATGGTCGCGCCGACCAGCAGGACGGACATGGAAAGCAACGACAGATTGCGGCGCTCCCAGCGATCCGCGGCCCACCCACCGAAGAGCGACAGGCCCAAGAAGGGCAAGGCTTCTGCCAGACCAATGAGTCCCAGTGACAATGGATCATGGGTCATCGCATAGACCTGCCAGCCCATGACCAGGCTCTGGATCTGCGCGGCCATGAACAGCGGCGCGGAGCCGAGGAGAAACCAGCGGTACTCGCGGTGGCGAAGCGCTCGATAGGGATCGTGGGGCTGAGCGGTCAAGGCCACAACCGCCGCAGAGCCGACACGTCGAGGCGGGCGGCCCAGCGCTTGGCGGCGCGGGCCAGGATCTTGGCCTTGTCGCGCTTGCCGATGATCGGGCGACGGGTGAACACGTCGAAGTCGGCCTCCTCGATTTTGTCGAGGATAGCCATGCCCGCCAGCCAGATGAGGGCCAGCTCGAATTTGAGGTCATGCCCCAGCTTGCCGAGCAGCGGGCGGCCGCGTTCAAACAAGGCGCGGGTGCGCGCCACCTCGAAACGCATTAGATCGCGGACGGGCGTGGCGAGCCGCAGAGACTTGAGGTCAGCCTCGCTCACGCCGAAGAAGTGCAGATCCTCGCCAGGAATGTAGATGTGATCGCGGGCGGCGTCGGAGGCCACGTCCTGCCAGTAGTTGGTCAACTGGACCGCGGTCGAGATCTCGTCGGCGAAACGGACCAGTTCGGGATCGCGGTAGCCGAACAGCCCCAACAGTAGCCGCCCTACCGGCTCGGCCGAACGGGCGGTGTAGGCACGCAGGGAGGTGAAGGTCGCATAGCGCGTGACCTCGAGATCGGCTCGAAAAGCCGACAGCAGATCCTCGAAGGGTGGCAGGGTCAGGCCGCGCTTGTCGATGGTGTCGTGCAGGGCCACGAACACCGGATGGCGAGGCTCGCCGTGGAAACACCGGTGCAGTTCCTCTTGCCACGCATCCAGGGCTTGGCTGCGGTGGCCGTCGTATTGGGGCTCGTCGGCAAAGTCGTCGGCCGCGCGGGCGAAGGCGTAGAGCGCGACCAAGTGGGGCCGCAGTGCCGACGGCACGAAGCGGGAAGCCACCGGGAAATTTTCGTGGTGGGCGCGCGCGAAATCCTCGCAGTAGCGGTAGGCGCGCTCCACCGGCCAGGGTCCGGGTGGCGGGTCCAACCAGGGCAGGGGAATACCGGCCGCGCTGGGAGCGTCTGGATCACCACCAGCCCTGCCGGCAAAACGCCGGCGTCCGCTGCGCAAGATCGACCGGATCACGACCGCGCTCCCTTCGGTTCGGGCGGCGGGGCGCCCACCGCTCGCCTGTGCAGGCTCATGTGACCGCGCTGAATGCCTTCGGTGGCCAGCGCGCGCAGGGCGGCCATGTTCTGTCCCAGGCCGGCGGCGCCGATCACCATGCCCAGTTCCTCGGAAGAAGAGACGCGCAAGATGCGCAGAGCGAGACGCGCTCCTGGGTGCACTTGCAAGGTTCCGCCGACCGTGCCCACTGCCATGGGCATCTCCAGCCGTCCCACCAGAGCATCGCCCTCGACCTTCCAGGTGCTGAGCGGCCGATAGCGGCCGTCGCGCGCGGCATAGGAGTGCGCGCCCGCCTCCACGCTGCGCCAGTCATTGCCGGTCGCCATGACAACCGCATCCACGCCGTTCATGATGCCCTTGTTGTGAGTGGCCGCGCGATAGGGGTCATCCTCGGCGAAACGCGAGGCTGCGGCGATGCCGTCAGCCACTTGCTCGCCGCTGGCGCTTCCCTTGTCGGAAGCCAGCGCCGCAAATGGCACACGGGCGCTCACGCGCACCAGGCGCCGGTCTGCCAGATTGGAGAGAATGCGCAGACCGACCCGGCCGCGAGCAAGTTCGGCCAGACGAGGAGCCACGGTTTCGGCCATGGTATTGACCGAGTTGGCGCCCATGGCGTCGCGACAGTTCACGTGCAGGTGAACCACCAGTCGGCTCTGCGTCGAGCCGGTGACGTGTCGCACTTGCAGATCGCAGGCGCCACCACCGACAGAGACCAAAACGGTTTGGGAGCTGTTGGCCAGAGCGAGGATCTCGGCACGGGCGGCCTCGATACGAGCGCGTGCCGCGGGCGGATCGCCGACATCGCGTAGTTCGATCTGGGCGATCATGATCGGCGGGTCGGCTGTGGCAGAGAAACCGCCACCCGCGCGCACCATGCGGGCTGCGTAGGAGGCAGCCGCGACGACCGACGGCTCCTCCACCGCCATGGGAACCAGATAGTCGCGCTGGTTGACCTGGAAATTGAGCGCCACGCCCAAGGGCAGGGCATAGATACCCGCGACATTCTCGATCATGCGGCCCGCGTCTGCCGCAGCGAGGCCGCCGGTGTCCAGCACCGCCAGGTCGTCGCTGTTCAGGCCCGCATGCACCGCCAACTCGCGGCGCCGATCGGCCAGCGACAGGCGCCGGAACTCGGGAATGCGTGAGTTGCTATCCGACATGAAAGGGATCTCGTGCCTCGACCGGCGGTTCTTCCGCTGAGCGGCGATAGACTCCGGCGCGGGCGAGAGAAACGTCTAGCACCGAAAGCGTGGGCTGGCACGCGCGCGCGAACAGCGCGGCAGCCTCGGGTGTGGCGAAGAAAGCCACGCCGACGTCGCCACCGCCAGCTCCTGACGGTTTGGCATCGCCGCCCAATTCACGGGCCAGGGCAGCCGCCTGCTCGAAGATCGGTGTGACGATCTTCGAGCCCGCGGCCTTGCCCAGCTCGGCCAGTTGCCGGCCATAGCGGCCCGCGGCCACCACGGCGCCGGTGGCGCGACCTGCGGCCAACTCGTTCACGAAACGCTCGGCGGTGGTGCGGAGCGAGCCCATCAGCATGCGGTAGGACGACGGTGCCATCTTGGCGTAAGCCCGCACCGATTGCACCATCTCGCGTGTGTCAGCGGACTCTCCTGTCCAGAACACGACCAAGTGCAAGCTGGCCGGCACGGCGATCGGTTCCACGACCGGCGGCCCCTCGGCGGGTCGCACGAACTTGATGAAGCCGCCATAGACGGCGGCGGCCACGTCGGCACCCGAGCCCACGCCGCCCTGGGCCGCTTGGTGGGCCGCTTCGGCGATCGAGAACACCTCGTGTTGCATGCCTTCGATGGACAGGCCAGCGGTCTCGAACATGGCACCCACGGTGGCCGCCGCGGTGGCAGCACTAGAGCCAAGCCCCAGCTTGAACTTGCCCTGGCAGAAGGCGTCCGTGTCCACCATGACGGAACCCGGTGGCAACGCGGCCGAGGCTTCGCCGATCGCGGTCAATGAACGCTTCACCGCTTCTTCGACCACGGCTGACTGTGGGACGCCCCCGGGCACGTACTGCGCGACCGCGTGGCGTGACACCGCGGCCAGCACGGCCACGCCGCCGTCGAGGACGGCGTACTCGCCCACCAGGAAGATCTTGCCGGGGGCCGCGACCACTGGCGTGCCCACCAGGGTGGTGCGTGAGCCGCTCATCGTCGCTCCTCGCGCACGATCTGGGCGCCCGGTCCAGGCGTCAGCACCAGGGTGCGCAGAACCCCGGGCGTCGCTGCCAGCGCGGGCTCCACCAGCGAGGCGTCGCGAGCTGCGCACAGAACCTTGACGTGCGGCCCGGCGTCGATGGTGAAGAACGCCTCGGTTCCAGCAGCGCGCAGGCGCCGCACGGTCTCCATCGCGGCCAGCGTAGCGCCGTTCCAGTACAGAATAGGTGGGTCTGCCGCCATGGCACAGGCGTGCATCCGCACGGCGCTGCGCTCGGCCACGCGGCCCAGTCCCGTCAGATCCTGCGCCAGCACGGCGGCGCGGGCTGCTGCCAGATCGCGCGGCACCGCTTGCAGCCATCCGGCGTAGTAGGGCGAAGTCCTCGCGGTCAAGTCCATGGCCTCGGTCGATCCAATGGCCTTGGGCCCCTCGGCGGTGATGGCCACCACCAGCCGCACGTCCCAGGCGGCGGCGGGCAGCAGGCCCGTGGCGCAGGCATCGCTGCCGTCACGGCGCTCGCCCGCGGCCATCTCGACGAACCCGCCAAAGATCGAACGCGCGGCTGAACCCGATCCGCGGCGAGCGAGGGCAGACAGTTCGGGCAGGGCCAAATTCATGCCCGCGGCTCGCGAAACGGCCAGCGCCAGAGCCGCGAAGCCGGAAGCCGAGGAGGCCAGCCCTGCGGCCGTGGGCACGCTGTTGCGGGTGGAAACCTCGGCGGGCAGGGCGATCCGCGCTTCCCGGCGAACCAGATCGAGGAAGCGGCGCACGCGCTCGGCGAAGTGCGGAGGTGCGGGCGCACCGTCCACAGTGATATTGTCGCCGCCCTCGGCAACGAAACGAACCGCGGTCTCGCTACCGAAATTTGCCAGGGTCAGCGACAGGCTGCCCGCAGCAGGCAGGTTCAAGGTCGGATCGCGTTTGCCCCAGTACTTGACCAGCGCGATGTTGGTTCCGGCCCGTGCCGTGACCGAAAGAGGAAGATTGGAACTACTCATGTGCCTACCAGGGTAAGGAAGCCATAGCGGCCCATGCTGCGCCAGCGTTTCAGCACGTCTTCGGCGCGATCGGGCGCCAGGGCGATCACCGCGCCGCCTCCGCCTGCGCCGGTCAGCTTGGCGCCCAGAGCGCCGGCTGTGCGCGCCTCGCGAACCATGGCGTCCAGCTTGGGGGTGGACACGCCCAGCCCGGACAGCAGTCCATGCGCCATATTGAGATCATGCCCGAGCGCTTCGGTGTCGCCGTTGGCCAGGGCCTCCATGCCAGCGCGTGCGAGATCGCCGAGGGCGTCGATGAGACGGCGCGCGACGGGCGCGCGCTCGCTTAGCTCCGCCACCGATCGGACAAGATCGCTGGTCTGCCGCGCCTGCCCTGACAAGCCCACGCACAGCTCGATGGGCCGGTTGACCGGAATGGCCTGCCAGCCTGCGGCCCGGTCGAAACGACCGACGCCACCGCGGCTGGCGACGGCGGCGTCGATTCCCGAGGGCGTCTCGTGGAAGACGGTTTCGGCTGCGGCCGCGGCGGCCAGTACGTCATCATCGCTCGCGCCGGTGCGGGCAGCCACCGCGCGCGCGATCGCCACCGCCATGGCTGCCGAGCTCCCCAGACCGGCCCGCGCCGGCACCTCGGCTTCCAGCCAGAAATCGAGGCTGCGGCCGGCCACGCCCAGTCGTTGGCACAGTCGATCGATCGCGGCGCTCACGGGCGAGTCGTCGCCCACTTGCACCTCGAGTTGCCAGGCTGGGGCGCGCACCTCGCCTGTTCCCGCGCTGGCGTGGGCGCGCACGCCAACCGGCATACCCGCTGCCACCGCCGGCTGGCCGTACACGACCGCGTGCTCGCCCAGCAGGATGACCTTGCCGTAACCGAAGCCGGTGGTCGAGTCCTCCGTCATGCCGGCCTTTGCGCGAGCCACGACGCGAGCTCGCCGGTGATCACGCGAGGAGCGCGGGCAAGGTCAGCGATGCTGCGCTGGCCCGAAAGCAGACAGACCCGGCGCAGGCCGTCGATGACTCCCGACAGATAGGCGGTTGCGCCTTGCTCACCGCCCTTGCAAGCTGCGATCAGTGCCGGCTGGGCCAGTGCCACCACCCGCGCACCGAGGGCCAGCGCCCGTGCGGCGTCGAGGCCGGTGCGCACGCCACCCGAAGCGACGATTTCTGCCCGCAGACCCGATGAAGCCAGCCAGCCCACGCAAGCCGCGGTGGGAATGCCCCATTCACGCAGCTCGCGGCCGCGCGCCGCTTGCTCGCCGCGCGCGCGCAAGGACTCGATGGCGATCCACGAGGTGCCGCCTGCGCCGGACACGTCAATGGCGGCTGCTCCAACGTCTTGCAGGGCGCGTGCCGCCGACGGCGAGATGCCGCAGCCGGTTTCCTTGACCAGCAAGGGCCGCCCCAGTTGGGCGCACAACCGGCGAATCGTGGCGAGGCCACCGCGGAAGTCGCAATCGCCGCCTGGCTGGGCCAGTTCCTGTCCGGCATTGAGATGAATGCAAAGCGCGTCTGCTCCCACGCGATCCATGGCGTCGACCACCTCGCCGGTTTTGATCTGGCGGAGTTGCGCCAGACCCAGATTGGCGAAGAGAAAGACCGAGGGCGCGACCTCGCGCACCTCAAAGGTGGAGGCGAGCGCCGGCCGGTCCAGCATGGGGCGCAGGCTGCCCAGCCCGAACGCGATACCGAGTTTCTCGGCGGTGGCGGCCAGCATCCGGTTGATGGTCGCGCCTTCCTTGGTACCGCCGGTCATACCCGCGATCATGAGCGGGGCAGCCAGCCGGCGGCCGAGCAAGGTGGTCGAGAGATCGATCTCGTCGAGAGCCAACTCGGGCAGCGCGGCGTGCACGAGATGCACGCATTCCAGCAGAGTCGAGCGCGCGAAGCGACCCGCGCCTGAAGCTGCGATGTGCAGGTGGTCGGCCTTTCGTCGCGCGATGTCAGTGGGGGCAGAGCGGGGCATGTGCGACGGCTATTTGACCACAGCCCGCGCGGAGCGCACGCATAATGGAGAGGAGACTTGCGGGTTAACAAGCCCCGGCCCCAATCGGACGAGCGCGATATTTCCCTTCGATCTTGATCGTCCATGGCGAATGGCGCAATCATGGATGATCATGAAACGCTTGCTGAAACTAGCCCTATCCATGGCCTTCTGCCTGGGTGCTGTGGCGGGTGCTCCGGAACCCGTGGCGCGGGCACAGGAACAGGCTGCAGGCGACGCCGATCTGCAGGCAGCCAAGGCCCAATTCGAGGAAGCCCAGACGCTTTACCTGAAGGAGCAGTGGGACGACGCTGCGGAGAAGTTCATGTCGGCCTACGACAAGAAGCCGTTCAGTTCGTTCCTCTTCAACGCTGCGGTGGCGTTCGAGAAGGCGAAGAAGCTGGACCGCGCGGTTGACTTGTTCCAGCGCTACCTCGACAAGGATCCGCAAGCCCGCGATGCCGCCGATGTCAAGACACGCATCGACAGCCTGAAGGCGCTGCTAGCGCCGCCACCCCCGGCGGCGAAGAAGACCGACAAAGCACCCGCGCCCGCGGCGGTGCTGCCCACCATCGCCACCAAGGGTTTGGTGATCATCGAGTCCAAGCCGACCGGCGCCAGCATCTTCCTCGATGACAAGTCCAAGGGGACGTTCGCCACCACCCCGTGGCAGGGCTCGCTGGAGCCGAAGCCGGTGAAGCTGATCTTCGAAGCCCAGGGTTTCAAGTCGGAAGAACGAGAAATTACACCACGCACCGACAAAGTGGTGGAGATCTACATCGCGTTATCGGAACAGAACTTCCTGGGGTGGATCGAGGTTATCGCCAACGTGCCGGGCGCTGACGTGTTCATTGATCGTCAGGACATCGGCGCCATCGGCAAGACGCCGTACACGGGACACCTGAAGCCGGGCAAGCACGTCCTGTGGGTGGCGAGGCCTGGCTACCAGACGAGCCAGCAGGAAATAACCGTCGCCCCAGGAACCGCGACCACGCACACGATTAACTTGGACAAGGTGGACTACGCCGTGCTCAGGGCCGGCGGTCCGCAGAGCCAAGGTGCGCGACTCATGGTGGACGGAGCCCTCGCCTGCACCATGCCCTGCGAGCATCAGCTCAAGCCCGGCGAACATCATCTCGCGGTTCAGAAGGAAGGGACGGAGCCGTACGCCGGCAATCTGGTGGCCAACCGTGCGGATGAAACGACCCTGGATATGCAGTTCTCGCCCAAGCCGCCCAGGACAAAGGCTTGGACCTACGCCGTGCTCTCGGCCCTTTCGTTCGGCACCGGCATCTACCTTGGCGTGAAGGGCCTGGACATCAAGGACCAGATCAACAATGACATCGCGAACCCCGCCAAACTCATCAACAACAAGGATTCGCGCAAGCGCACCGGCGAGTGGTACTACGTCGGCGCCGATGTGGCGTTGGGGGTGGGGGTGGTCACCGGGCTTCTGTCGCTGTGGAATTTCCTCGAATCGGGACCGCCCAGCACCGCCACGGTTAAGAACGTCAACTTGGCTGGGCCCGAGCCGAAGCGACTCAGCCTTGTACCCTTCGGATTGCCGGACGGCGCTGGGCTCGCCGCTGCGGGGAGGTTCTAACATGCGACGGACGATGCTTGCCTTCTCGGCATTGGCGCTTGCGGTCGGTTGCAATCCCCTGGACTTTCGGTCCACGCTCGACCGGGCCCCTGTGCAGTACATCGGCGCGCCCGATAATTTCGGATCGAACGTCGGCCGCACGCTCTTGTCCCTGGCTCCGCCCGCAGACAAGCCCAAGGTGGCGGCGCGTCTGCTTTTCGCCAGCACCGATATGCAAGCCCTGGCCGTGGCGGATTTCGACGGCGACGGCAACCCCCAGGTTCAGACCGCGGAGAGCGACGATCTCTCCACCCTGGGCCTGTCTCCTGGGCAGGGCGGCATCTCCAGTGCGGCATGGCTGAGCGGTCCCGGCGCGGCGGGCACCGTCGTTCTCGGCATGCCGGACGTCTACGGCACACAAGGACAGGGGACGCCCAACGGTCGCGTCGGTTTTCTCAATCTGGTTGCGGATGCCAGCGGCAAGGTGGACTTCGAGAGCGCCCACATCTGGCAAGACGGGGCGATCACTGGCGGCGCGTTTTTCACACAGCCGCAAGGCCACTTCGGATTGGCGGTTGCGCGTGGGCAGGTCACCCAGACAGCAAGCGATGAGGCAGTCGTCGTGTCCGACAACGGCGTTTCCGTGCTGAACGTCACGGCCGGCTTGTTGGCCTCGACCACCTGCACGGGCAACCTGCAAACGCCGCCTGACCTGCACCGGTCGCTCGCGGTCGCGAATTTCTTGTCGAGCGGCAACCAGCAAATCGCCGTCGGATTGCCAGTCAAGGGCGGGGTCGGGCAGGTGTTCATCTTGCAGTACGATCCGGTCGCAGCCGAGCTGGTCTGCGTCGGCTCGCCCATCGGGGTGCCTGCCCCGGTCGGCAATCCCTCGGTCGGCGGGTTCGGCACGGCGCTGGTTGCGGTGCCTGACATGAACGGGGATGGCCTGGCCGAATTGGTGGTGGGCGCTCCGCCCAATCAAGCTTACCTTTTCTACAGCCCCTTCGATGGCAGCACGCCGGCCAAGGTGTTTAGCAAGGTCGTCCTCGATCCCGTGTCGGGGAAACCCCAGCTCGACCCAAAGACCGGGCAACCCCAACCCGACACCAGTTCGGAGTTCGGACAGCGGGTGGCTCTGGTTGACGTCGATGGCGACGGGGTCAAGGAACTCGTCATCACGGCCCTGCAAGCCAACGTGGGCAACACACAGAAAGCCGGGCAAGTGCTTGTTTACCGGCTGAATGGCGACGGCACGACGCCGATCGCCGTCGTGGACGACAGCAACCCGACCGGCAGCACGGAGTTCTTCGGCATTGGCCTCGCTGATCTGGAGTTCAACAGCAGCCGCGCCTGCGCCAAGGGCAAGGATGCACACCTTCTGGTGGCGGGCGCCGACGCGGGCATCTTCACCTTCTTCCGTTTTCCGGGCAGCGCCGCCGACCCACGCTGCTTCGCCCAGAAGTAGTGGTACCCTTCCCACCCTCGGGGGCGGATGGAGCGAGGAACAAGTTCAGACCCAGTTGTGAGCGCGCGCGGCGGAGATCAGCAATCCCGCCAGCTCCGAGATGAAGGCGGGATGGCAGCCCACGACTCGCGCGCGGGCAAAGCTGGTGATCCCTCGCGTCGCGGCCCGTTCGCGGTACAGGATGTCGATCTCCTGTAGCGTCTCGAGATGCTCGCCGGTGAAAGAGACCGGAACCACGACCACGGCCCGATGGCCCGCAGCCGCCAAGGAGTCGAGCGCCTCTTCGGTGGTGGGTGCCAGCCAGCGCTGCCGGCCCACACGGCTTTGGAACGCGAGGTGCGACCGACTCTCCAGAGCGAGCCGCCGAGTGACCGCAGCCACTGTCGAGCGGACCTCGTCAAGATAGGGATCGCCCCGGCGAACATAGGATTCGGGAAGGCCGTGCGCGGAAAACAATACCGGGGCCGCCGCACGTTCCGACTCTGGCAGTTGCGCCGAGGCTTCACTGATACGGTCGCACAGGGCAGCGATGTAGCCCGGAGCAGTTGCGTATCCCTCGATGCGTGCGGTGATGATGCGCTTGTCCGCCAGCGCGGCCTCGATGGTGCGAAATGCCGATCCGCTGGTCGTTCTCGATCGATGGGGATAAAGCGGCAGGAGCAGAGCCCGCGTGATCCCGGTGCGACGCATGGCCGCTGCGGTCTCCGTGGGAAGAGGGTGCCAGTAGCTCATGGCCAAGTACGGCTTGGCCACGACGCCAGATGCGGCCATGGCCGCAACCACCGCTTGCACCTGGGCGGTTGATTCTTCGCGGATGGGTGATCGCCCGCCGATCTGTGCGTACGCGGCCCGCGACAATGGCGCCCGGCGCCGGGCGATCAGCCGCGCCAAGAGCGGCTGCGCAGGTCGCGCCCAGCCCATCTGGATGATGTCGGGATCGGCGAACAGGTGGCGCAAGAACGGCTCGACCGCCGCCGGCGAATCCGGGCCTCCCATGTTGAGCGCGACGACGGCAAGCACGATTTGGTCCTGCGCGGCTATTCGCCCCGTACGGCGCGGACCAGGGCTTCCACGTTCTCGACAGGAGTTTCCGGATAGATGCCGTGCCCGAGATTGAAGACGTGACCGCGACCAGCCCCGCGGAGGATCACCTCTGCGGCCTGGCGTCGGATCCGCTCGACCGGGCCCAGCAGAATCGCCGGGTCCAGGTTCCCTTGCACGGCCGCCCGCTCCGCGCCGCCTGCTGCCAGCCGCGCCCGCGCCTCGTCGAGTGGCAGGCGCCAGTCAATCCCGTAGACATCGGCGCCCACGCGCGCGACGCGGTCCAGAATCGTCGTTGCTCCATTGGGGAAGTAGATGACGGGCACGCCGGTCGCCTTCACAGCGGCGACAAGTTTCGCGGTGGGCTCAGCCACGAACTCGTCCCATTCCTCGGGCGAAACCACGCCCAGCCACGAGTCGAAGATCTGGATGGCCTGCGCGCCTGCCGCCACCTGCGCCAGAAGATAGGCGCGGGTCGCAGCCTCGATCGATTCAAGCAGCCGATGGGCGGTCTCGGGCTCGCGGCAGAAAAGTTTCTTGGTCTCCACGAAGCGCCGCGAGGTCTTGCCCTCGATGGCGTAAGTCGCGATGGTGAAAGGCGCGCCCGCAAAGCCGATGAGCGGCGTCTCGCCCAGTTGCGGGCGCAACAGCCGGATGGCCTCAAGCACGAACGGCGTGCGTTCCCAGGGATTGAAGGGCGCCAGCCGGGCCAGGTCGGCCGCAGTTCGCACCGGCGGCGCGAGGGTGGGACCCTCCTCGGTGAAGCTGACCGTCTGGCCCATGGCTTCCAGGGGAATGAGAAGGTCGGAGAATACGATCGCCGCATCGAAGGCGAAGCGCCGGATAGGCTGCAGGGTCACCTCGGCAGCCAAGCGCGGCGTCTTGCACAGTTCGAGGAAGGTGACGTGGCTGCGCACCTCGCGGTACTCGGGCAGGTAGCGGCCGGCCTGGCGCATCAACCAGAGCGGCGGTCGTGGAGTGGATTCGCCGTGGCAGGCGTCGAGAAACAGGGAGCCCATGGCGCAGTTCTACCACTCGTGCCTAGGACGCACACCGATGCTAGATTTTGTTTCATGACCAAGGCCATTCGCATCCACGACACGGGCGGCCCACAGGTGATGGCATGGGAAGAGGTGATGCTGGCCGCACCGGGTCCTGGCGAGGCCCTGGTTCACCATCACTATGTGGGCGTGAACTTTGTCGACGTCTATCACCGTCGGGGCGTGTACAAACTGCCGCTTCCCAGCGGGCTGGGCAGCGAAGCCGCGGGTGTGGTGGAGGCAGTCGGCGCTGGGGTCGCCGATTTCCGGCCGGGTGATCGTGTGGCCTGTGGCACGGGGCCCGTGGGGGCGTACGCCGAAGCGCGCGTGGTGCCAGCCGATCGCCTGGTGCACTTGCCCGACGACATAGACCATCGCACCGCTGCCTGCATCATGCTGAAGGGCCTCACCGCGCAGTATCTGCTGTTGCAGACCACTCACATCGAGCCTGGCGACACCATCCTGGTGCACGCCGCGGCCGGCGGGGTGGGGCAGATCGCCTGCCAGTGGGCCAAGCACTTGGGGGCCACAGTGATCGGCACGGTGGGCAGCGACGAGAAGGCGGCGCTGGCACGCGCCCATGGCTGTGACCACGCCATCGTGTACACGCGCGAGAATTTCGTCGAGCGGGTACGCGAGATCACGGGGAGACGCGGGGTGCGGGTGGTCTACGACGGCGTGGGCAAAGACACCTTTGCCGGATCGCTGGATTGTCTGCAGCCGCGCGGACTCTTGGTCATGTTCGGCCAGTCCTCCGGCGTGGTTCCGCCTTTCGACCTTGGCGTCTTGAGCGCCAAGGGATCGCTCTATTTGACCCGGCCGACGCTGGGTACCTATGCTGCCACCCCGGAGGCCCTGCGCCGAATGGCAGGCGATCTGTTCCAGGTCGTGCGCACGGGAGCCGTGCGCATCCAGCCGCCGCGGCAGTTCCCGTTGCGCGAAGCCGCTTCCGCCCATGCTGCCTTGGAGGCACGCGCGACGACTGGCTCGATCGTGCTGGTCGCCTAGGTTTCTTTCGCCGTCAGCCTTGCCGGCCGCAGATGCTGCACCTGTTGTTGCTACCGATCACACCGATGCACGCTTCGTCGGGACAGAGCCGGCGTTTGGGGTCGAAGGCTTCTGCGGCATCAGATGCGGGCGCCTCTTCAGTCCGAGCATCGCTCTCCGGCGGCGGTGTTGGTAAAGCCGGCGAGCTTGCGGCCGTCACTCCGGTTCCGCCAGAGCCTAGCGTGCCGCAGACCGCGCACTTCCCGTCAGTGCCTATGAGACCGATGCAGGAGCCGTCCGGACAGAGCCGCCGCCGGCTGGGGTCGAAGGTCGTGCTGTTGTCTTGTTTCGTCGACATGGTGCGCGAGCGGTTGATTGAATCGCGGAGTACGCCAAGGCATATAGTGGCGCCACTCAGATGTCCACCGTTCCCCAAGTCCCTGGACGATTTGGTCCCTACGGAGGTCGCTACGTCTCCGAGACCCTGATGCCTGCTCTCGAAGAGCTGACGGCCGCATGGGAGCACTTTTCGCGCGAGCCGACCTTCCGGGCCGAACTGGACCGGTTGCTGCGCGAGTATGTCGGTCGGCCCACGCCCCTGACCGAGGCGGCGCGGCTGGCCGACCACGTGGCCCAGGGGTGCCGCCTGCGCGTGTTCCTCAAGCGCGAGGATCTCTGCCACACCGGCTCGCACAAGTTGAACAACTGCGTGGGCCAGATCCTGCTGGCCCAGCGCTTGGGCAAGAAGCGCATCATCGCCGAGACCGGGGCCGGCCAGCACGGCGTGGCCACGGCCACGGTGTGCGCCCTGTTCGGGTTGCCGTGCGAGATCTACATGGGTGCGGTCGATGTCGAACGCCAGTCGCTCAACGTGTTTCGCATGCACCTGCTGGGGGCCAAGGTCCACTCGGTCAAGGACGGCACCGCGACGCTGAAGGACGCGATGAACGAAGCCATGCGCGACTGGGTGACGAATGTGGGAACGACGCACTACGTGCTGGGAACCGTGGCCGGCCCGCATCCCTATCCGACCATGGTGGGTGAATTGCAGTCGGTGATCGGGCAAGAGGCGCGCGCCCAGATCCAGGCTGCCACGGGCCGACTTCCCGACGCGTGTCTGGCCTGCGTGGGCGGCGGCTCCAACGCCATGGGCCTGTTCCGTGGATTTCTCGACGATCCCGAGGTGCGGCTCTTTGGCGTCGAAGCAGCGGGCGAGGGAGTCGACACCAACCACCACGCGGCCACCCTCGGCAAGGGCCGGCCGGGCGTCCTGCACGGTGCGCGCTCCTATGTGCTGTGCGACGACGACGGCCAGATAGCCGAGGCTCACTCCATCTCGGCTGGCCTCGACTATCCTGGCGTCGGGCCCGAGCATAGCTACCTGCGCGACTCGGGACGCGCGCAGTACATGGCGGCCACGGACCAGGAGGCGCTGGACGCGTGTCGCTTGTTGGCCCGTTGCGAGGGCATCATCCCGGCGCTGGAGAGCGCGCACGCGGTGGCAGGACTGCCGCGCGTGGCCGAGCAACTTCCCGACGGGGCAAGCGTCATCATCAACATCTCGGGCCGCGGTGACAAGGACATGGGCACCATCGCCAAGCACTTCGGCGCGGAGGTATCGTCATGACGAACGCGCCAGCGCCGTCCATCTCGCGGATAGCCGGCGCGTTTGCCAGGGCTCGGTCGCAAGGTCGCAAGGCACTGGTTCTCTACCTGACCGGCTGCGACCCCGATTTCGATACCAGCCGTCGCCTCTTGCTGGCGGCGGCGCGAGCCGGCGCGGATATTCTCGAATTGGGCGTGCCGTGGAGCGATCCGTCTGCCGACGGACCGGCCATTCAGGCGGCCATGCGCAGAGCGCTGGCTACGGGCGGTGGTATGCGCGCCGCGCTCGACCTGTGCCGGGCCGTACGCGTTGCCAACCCGGACGTTGCAGTCGTGCTCTTTGGCTACGCCAACCCGATCTTCGTGCGCGGCACAGCGAAATTCGCCGGCCAAGCCAAGCAGGCTGGCGCTGACGGCGTGTTGTGCGTGGACTGGCCAGCCGATGAAGATCCCGAGTTGGCCCAGGCGCTTGGCCAGCAGGGCCTGGACTTGGTTCCGCTCATCGCACCCACCTCCACGCCGGATCGGGTGAAGGCCGCCGTGGCGGTGGCGGGCGGCTTTCTGTACTGCGTCTCGCTGACCGGCATCACGGGCAGTCAACTGCCCAACCTGGACGAAACTTCCGCACGCGTGCGACAGGTGCGCGAACTTTCAGACGGTCGCCTGCCGGTCGCCGTGGGATTCGGGATTGCCACGCCGGCCGACGCTTGCGCCGTGGCCGGCTTTGCCGACGGCGTGGTCGTAGGCAGCGCCGCCGTCCGCGTGATCGAGCGGGCCGTGAACGAGGGTCGCGATCCAGTGCCAACGCTAGAGGAATTTGTCGCCGCCCTGCGTGCGGCGCTGGGACCGCGTATCGAAAAACCGTAGCGCCTTGTAGCGCGGATACAATGCCCTTCATGCTGCCCGTCCTGCAAGGAGATCGAACCATGCCCACTGTCTTTTTCAAATCAACACCTGTTGCCGGCTGCCGCGCCATGCTCGCGGCTACGACTCTCGCCCTCAGCTGCGCGGTGAGTCCGCCCGCAGATCGCGGCGCGCCGGCCGTTGTTCCGGCGTCCGCCATGTTGACGGCCCCCCGCCAGCGGCCGGTGTGCAACTCCCCGACCGATCGGCAGGTCGAGGCTTGGCTTGCCGCCATGACGCTCGACGAGAAGGTCGCGCTGGTTGCCGGCACCGGGTTCGACACGGTCGGCGTTCCCCGGCTGCACGTCCCGTCCTTGCGCATGACCGATGGCCCGGTGGGCGTGCGAGTGGGCCAGGCCACTGCGTTTCCCGCGGGCGAGCTATTGGCTGCGACCTTCGATCCCGCGCTGGTCGAGCGCGTGGGCGCGGCCATTGCCCGTGAGGCCAAGGGGCACGGCAAGAACGTCCTTCTCGGCCCGGCCGTGAACATCGTGCGCACGGCGCTTTGTGGCCGCAACTTCGAGTACTACGGCGAAGATCCAGAGCTGGCCGGCCGCACGGCCGTTGCCTACATCAAGGGCGTGCAGAGCCAGGGCGTGCTGGCCACGGTCAAACACTTCGCCGCCAACAACCAAGAGACCGAGCGCATGTCGATCAGCGCCGAGGTCGACGCGCGCGCCCTGCGCGAGATCTACTTGCCCGCCTTCGAAGCCGCCGTCAAGGAGGGTGGCGTATGGGCCGTGATGTGCGCCTACAATCGCCTGAATGGCGTCTACGCCTGCGAGAACCCGGGGTTGATCGAGCAGATCCTCAGGCAAGACTGGGGCTTCTGCGGCCTGGTCATGTCCGACTGGGGCGCGACCCACAGTGGGACGCCGGCCATGCGCGCGGGGCTGGACCTTGAAATGCCGAAGGCCGAGCAATACGCGCCGGCCGCCATTCGCCGCACCCTCGACAAGAAGCAGATCGAGCCCGCCCTTCTCGACGAGATGGTCCGCCGGCAGCTGCGCGCCATCGCCGTTTTGCACCTGGACGAGGACGCCGGCGCTCGTCCCGAGGCCATCGACACTCTCGAGCACCGCGCCCTCAATCGCGAGGCCGCGCGCTCGGGCTTCGTGCTGCTCAAGAACGACGAAGACATGTTGCCGCTCGACCGGGCCAAGCTGCGGCGGATCGCGGTGGTGGGCCCGCGTGGTGGGATGGTGGACGGCGGCGGGGGCAGCGCCCACGTCATGGCCACGAACAAGGTTTCGCTTGTGGATGCACTCCGCGAAGCCCTGGGCAGCAAAGTGCGTGTCGACTTCGCTCCCGGCGACATCACCCCAGACGGACTGGAGCCGATCCCTGCGTCGGTGCTCGAACCGCCGGCGGGACACACAGGGCAGGGACTGCTCGGCGAGTACTTCGTGGGTACCGAGCGCAAGGGCGCGCCCAAGCTGGTGCGCGTGGATGCCACGGTGAACTTCCACTGGGAGCTCGCCGCTCCGGCCCCGGGCCTGCCCGAGGATGGATTCTCCGTGCGCTGGACCGGCAAGCTCACGCCACCCAAGTCCGGCCTGTACGTGCTTGGGCTGCGCTCCGACGATGGCTCGCGCCTCACCCTCGACGGCAAGCTGGTCGTCGACGACTGGGGCGACCATCCCCCGACGCTCAAGACGGCACAGATGGAACTCACCGGTGGCAAGGCCTACGACCTGTGCCTGGAATACTTCGAGGGCATCGTCGGCGCGTCGGTCGAGCTGCTGTGGCAGAGGGCGGACAAGGATCCGATCCGGCGCGTGGCCGAGGTCGCGCGCGGAGCGGACGTCGTGATTGCCGCTGTCGGCGACGGGATGGGAGACGAGACCGAGGGCGCCGACCGCGCGTCGCTGTCGCTGCCCGGTCGGCAGGACGAGATCGTACGCGCCGCCGCTGCCGTGAATCCCAAGATCGTGGTCATCACGACATCAGGCGCGGCGATCGCCATGCCCTGGCTCGACCAGGTGCGCGCCGTGTTGCACGGCTGGTTTCCCGGGCAAGAGGCCGGCACGGCGTTTACCGACGTGCTCTTCGGCGACGTGAGCCCGTCGGGCAAGCTGCCCGTGAGCTTCCCCAAACGCCTTGAGGACGAACCCGCTTTCGGCAATTTTCCGGGCAAGGGCGGCAAGGTCGCCTACCAGGAAGGCATCCTGGTCGGCTACCGCTGGTACGACACGCGCAAGATCGAGCCGCTGTTTCCCTTTGGCTACGGCCTTTCCTATACCACCTTCGCCTTCCGCGACCTGGCGGTGACGGACTGGGATGCCAAGCTCGGGGTCAGCGCGCGCCTCAAGGTGAAGAACACCGGCACGCGTCGGGGCGCCGAGGTCGTGCAGATCTACGTCCACGCAGCCGCCGCGGGCGTTTTGCGGCCCGAGCAAGAGCTGCGCGCTTTCGCCAAGGTCAACCTCGCCGCAGGCGAAGAGCGCGAGGTCACGCTGAGACTTCCGGTGCGCGCTTTTGCCACCTTTGTTGCGGAGGGCCCCGAACCGGGGGGGTGGCAAGTCGCTCCCGGCGTCTACGAAATCCGGGCTGCCAGTTCCTCCCGCGACATCCGCTTGCGCGCGACCGTGACCGTGCCGGCGAAGTGAAGGCCTGGCACTCTACCTCGCCACAGGTCGGGATCTACCTGCCCCATTCCACCCGAGCTGCGCGACGATCTCAACTCCGTCGCCCGTTCGGGCCTGCTCATGCAGGAGATGCTTCCCAAACACGCCAGGTCAAATCAGTGATAGGGGAGAGGCTATGCCACAGGCGCAACGATACGCAGTCTTGGGCACGGGCGCGCTCGGCGGGTTCTACGGCGCGCGTCTGTGCCGGGCCGGTTGCGATGTCCGTTTCCTTCTGCACAGCGATTTCGAGCACGTGCGCCAGCACGGGCTGGTCGTGGATTCGAAGGACGGTGATTTCGTCCTGCCCCGGGTACATGCCTACCGAGACGTGCGCGACATGCCTCGCTGCGATGTGGTGGCCGTGGCGTTGAAGGCCACGCAGAATCATTTGCTGCCGTCGCTGCTGCCGCCGGTGCTGGCGGACGACGGGGTGGTGTTGCTGATGCAAAATGGGCTGGGCGGCGAGGAAGAGGCGGCGCGGGCCGCGCCCGGCCATATCGTGGTGGCGGGTCTGTGCTTCCTCTGTTCCAACAAGGTAGGCCCCGGCCACATCCGCCATTCCGACTACGGCGCGGTTCGCTTCGCGCAATACTCGAGCGACGGCGCGGCGGCAGGCGTCGGCGACTGCATGCGCGCCATCGCCCAGGACTTCGCGACTGCGGGCATCGAGGTCGATTTGCTGGAGGATTTACTGCTGGCGCGCTGGCAGAAGCTGGTGTGGAACGTGCCGATAAGCGGCCTGTCGGTGGTGCTGGACGCGGACACACGGGCGCTGATGGCCGACCCGCACACGCGCGCGCTGGCCGAGGACATCATGCGCGAGGTGGTGGCCGGGGCGCGGTCGTGCGGCCGACACATCCACGATAGCTTCGTGCAGAAGATGATCGACATGACGGTGGCGATGGCGCCCTACCGAGCCAGTCTGAAGGTCGATTTCGACGACCACCGACCCATGGAGGTGGAGGCTATCTACGGCAACCCTCTGCGCGCTGGTCAGCAAGCCGGTGCGCGCATGTCGCTGGTCGAAACCCTGTACCGGCAGCTCAAGTTTCTGGACGAGCGCAACCGCAGAATCTCAGCCACCCGCGACGTCTGAAGATGCTCAGATCAAAGGCGCGCATCCAGCGGGCCGACGCGCGTGCGTAGGTCGGTCACGCTTCCGGGATCCAGCAGCGGCTGCATGCGGGTCAGGATTTCACGCTTGAGCAGGGTGATCTGGTGGGCCAGCGCGGAACTCGACACGCGCACGAAGAGGGTTCCGTCGTGAAGACGCTCGGCCCTGGTGTGCTTGCGCAGGGGACCGCCCACGGCCTGCTCGTACGCGGCGAAGATGCGGTGCTCGCGCGCCCGGTGCTCGCCGCCGATATTGGCCACCACGGCGGACATCAGGGATGCTGCTGTCTCGGGTTCGGCATTCCGGCGCCGCGGACACATTCCAGATTTCACCTGGCAAAGGTACCGCCGCCAGCATCCGCTTGGCAACACGGCATCCGTGAAAATGTGCTCGGTCCAGTTGCCTTGCTATCATTGGACCATGATCCGAGATGTCGTTGCCACCTCGTCGGCCCCACGCGCAATTGGTCCGTATTCCCAGGCGGTCATCGCGTCGGCCGGTCGCACCATCTACTGTTCCGGCCAGATTCCACTCGACCCGGAAACCGGCGAGTTGGTGGGAGGCGGCGACGTGGGACAAGAAACCCACCGCGCGATGCAAAACCTGGCGGCCGTGCTCGAGGCTGCAGGCGTGTCTATGGACGCCGTGGTCAAAACGACCATCTATCTCGTTGACCTCGCGAACTTCGCTGCCGTGAACGAAGCGTACGCCGCGTATTTCGCAAGTACGCCGCCCGCGCGAGCCACGGTACAGGTGGCAGCGTTGCCTCGGGGCGCTCAGGTCGAGATTGATGCCGTGGCTGTGGCGGCCTGAAGTCAATCGTAGAATGCGGCGCAAATCGACGCTACGGCGCCTTCCCCACGAAACCGGAGCGGATGCAGCGGGTGCAAACGCGCACGCGCTTTCGCGAGCCGCCGACCGTGATGTGCACGTTCTGCAGGTTCGGCCGTTGCTGGCTCTTGGTCTTGATGTTCGAGTGACTGACGTTGTTGGCCACTCGCCTCTGTTTGCCACAAATTGCACACTGCGCAGGCATGGTTTCTCCGAGAGGGCGTACCATTAGCACTGACTGATGCGCGCCGCAAGCACTCACAAACAAAGGTGTCGTGCCATCTTCGCTATGGCGGTACTCCTTTTTTTGGCCGCGAGCGGGCTCGCTTGCCGAAAACCGAAGCCAATACGCGATGCGGCGGTCGATGCAGGAGTGGCGGCGAAGAGAAAACTGGACCCACCGGTCGACCTGATCGGAGTGGTGGAGGATAGCCGCGGCACGCCCCTGCCGGATGCCCTGGTCATCGCTTGGCCCAAGCTCAAGCGCGACGGGTTGGTGGTTCAAGCGCGCTCGGATCAGGACGGTCGCTTCGTGTTGGCGCACCTGCGGCCGGGGACCTGGACGCTGCTTGCCGAGGCAGCCGGCTTCGGCACGCTGGAAATCGACCGAACCGTTCCGGATTCTGGATCTCTCGTGCTGGCGCTCGAAGGTGAGGGGCGCAGCCTGGGCGGCCTCGTGCTCAGCAGCCCGACTCGAGCCGAACCCGGGGCGCTGGTGGTGCTGGGCGGGCCAGGGGTGCGCTGGCCGCGCGAGACGGTGGCAGACGCACACGGCGTCTTTTCGTTCGCGGGTCTGGGCCTGGGCCGGTTCGCGTTTCGCGCCACGCACGGCAAGCTGGTGTCGGCCACTGCCAGTGACGTGATCGAAGCAAGTACCGGCCATCTGGCACCAGTCCGGCTGCTGCTGGGGCCGGGCGCCTTCGTGGAGGGCCGCGTGCGCGACGACGTGGGCCGGAACCTTCCTGGGGCCACCGTGGACGTGCTGACCATGCCATCCGATGACTTGCCCGTGACCTGCCAATCGGACGAAGAAGGCAAGTTTACCGTCGGGCCGATTCGGCCTGGTCGCTACCAGATCTTGGTGCGGCTGGAAGGTCACATTCTGTTGGATGCGCCAGAGATCTTGCTCAGCGCCGGGAGCAGGGTTCAGGTCGCGCCCAGACTCGCGCGGGCGGCCCTGGTCTCGGGCCGTGTGCTCGATCAGGACAGCATTCCGCTCAAGGGTGTGCCCGTGTCCGTGGTCGGGCTGGTCGGCGGCCATGACGAGATGATTGTCATCCCGGGCGCCTTGCCCACGGCGGCCGAGGCAGCCGAACTGCCGCCGGGATCGGTGGCGCGTCAGGGGAGCATTCGCACGTCGTTTTCCGATGCGCAGGGGCGCTTCGAGGTGAGGGGATTGGCTCCTGGACGCTCGCGGCTTGAAGTCTCACCGACCGACAGATTGCCCCTGCGACGCGAGCCACTCTTGCTGGCGCCCGGCGATGTCCGAGATCTCGGCGACCTCGTCGTGTCAACCGGGGTTTTGCTTTCCGGCCGCGTCTTGGAGCAGGACGGCCAGGCTCTGCAGGGCGCTCAGGTGGAGGCGCGTGCGGCCGGCAACCCGGCGCGACCGGCAATCCGGGTCACATCCGACCCGCAAGGCCAGTTCTTCATTCGTCTGCCCGTGGGCGACTACGTCTTGGCCGCTCAGGCCAATGACCATGCGCCACAGGTCATCCCGGCCGTGCGCGCTGTGGGGCAGCCGGCTCCGGTGGAATTCCGACTGGCACGCCGGGCGGCTGGCGCCGACGCCGGAGCACCGTTGCCATCGCGAGGAGCACCAGCGCGCAGGCAATAGGGCCGTGTCCCGATCGCGCCGCGTAGGAGCAGCCCCCCCCTGTTGAGGGGTGCGTCGGAGGCAGGCACACGAAGTTGGGCGTGAAGGGATAGATGTCACATGCGGCCAGCATGTCGTCGGGCGACAAGCTGCGCAGTCCAACTTCTGCACTGGGCGTGGCAACCGAGACGTACATGGTAGACTGCGTGATGGAGGGCGGGTTGTCTGGGCCGCAATCGGGCACAGGGTTGCCATTGTTGTCCACGGGCCGCGGAATCGGCGTGTCGTCCGCAAAGGTATTGCCGGGGCTGAAACAGGTGTGAGCGAGCCCGATGACATGCCCGAACTCATGAGTAAGTGCGCCCTGGAAGTCGTGGGTGTTGGACGCGAACTGCTCCGGATGGGCCAGGTAGTCGCCCCACGTGAAGTCGGCAGCATTCACCTCCACGTCGGCGTCCAGGATCTCGCCGGTGGTCTGGAGTTGGAAGACAGAAGTGAGGGCCAAGGCACTCGGGTCATAGCAAGAGCCATCCTTGGGTAGGGGATCGCTGCACCACGTGCCTTGGCGGAAGATCAAGCGATTGTGATAGTCCAGGCCCACCGGGCCGGCGAAATCCTGGTTCTCTGTCACGGTGAAGATCACGTTGGTGCATCGATCGACACCATCGACCGTGGCTTGACTCCAGGCCGCGCCCGCTGCTTGGGCTGCAGTGAGGTATCCGTCAGCATCCAGCTCGGGCGGAGGGGAACCCAGGGAGAACTCCATGGTCACGCAGGGGGTTTTCCAGGCAGTTGGTACGCCGGACTCGGTCGTCGTGCGGACGTAGGCCACGGCAGGAATGGGAGAAGACGCGAGGCCTGCCACCACGACGGTCATCAACAGATTGACTGGAGTCTTCACGGGAACCTGCGTTTCCTACGGTCCGATCATCGCGCGGACGCGCTGGCGAAGTTCATCCAGCGTCATGGCGGGCTCAGGCATCGCCGGCTGCAGCCGGCCCCGTGAATCGCGGCGCACGACCGCAGAATGCTCGGCGGATTCAGCCACCCAGCGCTTGGCCGTGGCATCCCAACGCAAGGGGCGCTTGCCCTGACTCATTCCCACCACGCGGACCGCGCCCTGGCCGGCGAGAAACAGCACCGCCTTCTCGCCGGGAGCGAAGCTGGGCATGCCCTGGACGCGCATCTCGATATCGCCCACCGATCCACCTGGCTGCACGATGACGATGTGCTCGCCAGCCGCGCCGGAGCCCTTCCAGGCTTCCTCGACCTTGATTTCGATGCGCGTGTGAATGTTGCGGCCGGAAGCATCCCAATCGCTTTTGGCCGATACGACTTGCGCTACGACAATGCGGTCGGCCCGGGCGGTCAACTCAGCAAGGTCCAGAGCCTGGACCAGCGAGCCTGCCGCCAGCGACGGGACCAGCACGGCTGCCAGGCCCAGGGCAACACTTCGCAAGAAGCTCATGGCGACAAGAGTAGCACTAGGGCGCCGGCCGTACCGCGAACTCCTTGTCAATCCTGCGCAACGCCGGCTTGCTTCCGCGGGCCGCGGCAAACTCCTCGGCCGACAAGCGACCGCTACGTTTCATCATGGCGAGCAAATCATGGAGTCTTTGCAGCCAACCATCGTCCACGTGACCATCGCGAAACCGCCGCGCGAGCACGTGCGGGTTGGGTGTCAGAGCTGCCAGGTAGGCCGATTCGATGGGGCGAAGCTGCTGAAGTTCCTTCCCGAAATACACGCGCGCGGCCTGGCGCACACCGCGAACTCCTGGGCCCAGGTCGATCACGTTCAGGTAGAGTTCAAGGATACGGTCTTTCCCGAGGAGGTTGTGCAGACGCCACGCCAGCACGGTTTCCTCCAGTTTTCGGGCCAAGGTTCGATGGGGAGTGAGAAACAGATTCTTGGCTAGTTGCTGGGTGATGGTGCTGGCCCCGCGGCCGAACGTCCGAGTCTGTAGATCCTGCACCAGAGCGTGGCGAATCATCTCGACGTCGAAACCGCTGTGCGTGAAAAATCGGCTGTCCTCGGAGGTGACAAAAGCCGCGGGGAGGTGTTTCGGCATTTCCGCCAGGGAGGCGAAATCGGGGTGGTATTTGCCCAGAGGAAGGCTGGGCGCCAGCGTGCCGGTTGGTGTCTCCCGCAGCAACGCCGGTGTCAAAGCAGCCAGCACCTGCGGTTCCGTCTTGACCGTGCAGCGCGGATCGACACGAACGTCGAGGGTCAGGGTTTCCCAGGCCGCAGCGTCGAAGGCAAGCATGACAGCCACTCCCAGTTTGCCGCCGAGAGCGAGCCCCGCCAACGTCTCTCGAACGGGCTGTGCCTGTGAGGCGAGCAGGGATGCACAAGGCAAAGGCGCCGCGTGTGGGGTGCTGATGGTGAACTCACCCCTGGGCGTCCCCAGCAACTCGGCCCAGCCTCTGACGTTGAGATGCGCGCCGAATGCTTGCACCTCGGCTGATTCGATGTCCACCCGGCCGGCCGCCGTCGTCGCCTGGCCACTGACGTGGATCTCCATGCCCACGTCGCGCCAAGGGGTTCGGTCCACCGCCGGATGGTGTACCTCCAGACCGCGAAGCAGGCTGTCTACCTGAAAGGCAACGCGTAGGCGTTCCATGTCGAGGAACGCCGCGAGGTGCAGGTCGGCGCGCGTTTCATCCAATCCCACCCCTTGCGGTTCCGCCACCACGCCAAGCGCGCGCACAGGCCAATCACGTGCCTCCACTTGCAGGTCAGCCACATCGCCCGCGGTGCGGCCCGAGATGCGCAGGCTCGCAGACGCGCCAGCGGAATCCTCCCGGCGCATCTCCGCGGACACGCCCTGCTTGGCAAAGTGTGCCTCGATCGTCGCACCCTCAACGAGCGCGCCGCCGCCGGGAATGATCAGGCCGACTCGCTGGCCCGTCGCAAGCACCGGCATGCCGTGCACGCTCTCGATCGCGACCTCGGACACATGCAGGGTTGTGGCTCCACCCATTTCGACGACCAGATCTCGCACCAGCGTCGATTCTTTGCCTTGGGGTGAGCGCCGAAAACTGGCGTCGGGCGTGCGAAAAGCGACTCGCAGGCCGCCCGGCAGAACCACGGCGCCATGCACTCGCGCCCTTTGAAATGTGAGCGCCACCGGAGCCTGCGGGGAAGGGTGGCGACTGCCCAGTGTGGGGGAAGTGGCCGCTGCGGACGGCTGGCCGACGAGATTGTCTGCCGCACCGGTGCGCAGGTACTCGACATCAAGACCGTCGGCCGTCACCTCAGAAGGCTCCCAGAATCCACGCCCCGGGCCGCCCAATCGCACGGCGATGCGCTGGGCGCGCAGCATCGGCTCCGAATCAAACGGAGGCGCCCCGAAGACCTCCACGCCATGCGCGACCAGCGTGCGCAACCCGCCTATCCCAAGGCTGTCCACCCGCACGTGACGCCCGATCGCCTGTTCCAGTCGCCCGCGAAACCAGGGAACGACGCCCCTGTTCCACAGCGCCAGGCCAATGGGTGCCAAAATCAACGCAGCCAGGGCTGCGATCGCAAGAGGGACGAAACGGCGGGCTGTACGAGACAAGCGGCACTATGGTACTGCAGGAGCGGGCTGGCGAAGAGGCGAACCTGATCAGTGGGCGGCTGGCGCCGCACTCGCCCGGCGGTCTGGACCCTCGAACGCACTGTGAGCCGTGCGCCGATTCCGCCGTATGCCGTGAGCGCGCAGGCGGGCGCCTGCCAATATCTCCTCGACCAACTCGTCGAATCCAATTCCCGCTTCATGCGCCATGCGGGGCAGGGGAGCCTCGGGCAAGAGCAGCGGCACGGAATCCACGTCCACGATGCTCTCGTTGAGATGTTCGCTCACCACCATCTCGACGCATGCTGGACCATCACAGCCCAAAGCCTCGTAGGCTTGCAGCGCCAGGCGCAGGACCGACGCCTCGCGGGCCGGCTGAAGGCGCGCTGGCGCACAGATCTCCTGTCCGCGCGTGCCCGCCGCCCGACGCGCGGTCCAGGATCCGCTTCGGCAGACCTCCACAGCGCCCAAGGTCCGGCCGTCGAGAATTGGCACGCAGATTGGTTTGCCCGGCAGGAACCGCTCTACCAGAGCCTCGTCGTCCAGACAAAACACGTCCTCCAGCGCGCTCTCCAGTTCCATTTCGTCGTGCACCAGGGTGCCCCCGCAGAGCAACGTCGCGCCCACCGGCCTCACGACCACGGGGAAACCAAACGCGCCGTGAACTTCGCTGCCGCTGTCTTGTTGCTGGGAACGAATCAGATAGGCGGGGGCGGTCGGCAGATTGTGCAAGCGCAGGACGTCCTTTGTCTTCGCGCGGTTCATGGCCAGGCCGCAGGCCAGCACACTGGAGCCGGTATAAGGGATCCCGAGCATCTCGAGCAGGCCCTGCAGGCAGCCATCAGCGCCGTACCGGCCACGCACGGCCAGGAAGGCCACGTCTATCCCCGACTGGCGCAGGGCCATGTCGACGTGACGATCGACAAAGAGAGCGCGAACGTCATGGCCCCCCTTGCGCAAGGCCGCCATGATGGCCTCGCCGGCCCGCACGGAAGCATCCCGTTCCAGAAGAGATCCCGCGAGGAGGACTCCGATTTTGCGCGCAGAACTCATCTCTCACGGGTAACGCCTGCGCCGGGTCTCGTCAAAAAAACGATCTTATTGCTGACCAGAAAGACGCCAGCGCCACGCCTGCGAAGTTTGTGGTAGAGACGGGGGCGTCATGACCTTTCTGGAAGCAGCCCTCGAGATACTAAAGCGTGAGCGCCGGCCTCTCCACTTTAAGGAGCTCACCGAGAAGGCCACCGAGCGCAAGCTATTGACTTTCGTGGGGCGAACTCCCGAAGTCACCATGCAAACCCAGTTGACCGCTGCCGTGAAGAAAGCCCCGGGCAGTCCCTTCGTGCGGGTCAAGCCGGGTGTCTTCGGGTTGCTGCGCTACCCGGAAGCTGCTGCTGAGCCCGAGCCTGAAGCCACAGCCGCAAAGGCACCGCAGGGCGAAAGCCGGCCGGCTGCGGGCGAGGAACGCAGCGGGCGACGACGACGGCGAGGAGGGCGGGGGCGGCGGCGTGGGCGCGGCGATGCGCCGAGCGAAGTCCCGGCTCCGAGTGGCGCTCCAGGCGAGACGGCCAGCGAGGGGCCAATCCCAGTCGAGGGGGCGGAGGAACGCGAAGCTGCCGAAGCGCCTGAGGAGCCCGAAAGTGGTTCGCTGTCACCTGCCGCACGCGCGGCCGCACTGGCTGAGAGTGGCGTGTTGGAAGGCGACGCGGAGGAGCGAGATGAAGAAGAGCCGGCTGGCGACGACATCGATGCGCGCGCGGCGCTGAAGAACGAGAGTAACGGAGAGGCGGAGGCGAAGCCGGAGGAGATGGGCATAGGCCAATACCAAACGCTCGCTTCCTCTGGTGAAGCTGCTGCCAGAGCAGAGTTGTCCGGCGTTTCCGGCCAGCCACTCGGTCCCAGCGATGGGGCGACTCCAGCGACCTTGCCGGCCGGTGAAGGCACCCCGGAGACGCCTGTTCAGCAGGGACGCAAGATCGCGTCGCCTGTCGACGCGGCCATCGAGATACTGAAAGGCCAAGCCCCTGGCCGCGGTTTGCACGTGCGCCAGATTGCGGATGCGGCGGTTCGCCGGCGACTCATCCACGGAGAGCCCAACGAGGCATGGCGGGTCATGCGCGCCGCACTTGCGGCCGAAGGCAAGGAGCGGCTGCGGGCAGCCCAGCGTCCGCGCGTGCGAGCCGCGGGCAGCGGCCTGTATGCCCTGGCTCGCCGGCCGCCGGATAACGATCTCGAACGAGCGGAGTTCGTTCTGGGCGAGGCCAGGCGCGCCCTGCGCGAGCGCACACTTGCCGCTCTGGAACAGCGCTTGGCGGACCTGGGTCCGGCAGCTTTCGAGGCCGTGGGCCGAGTTCTTCTGCAGCGTGAGGGCTTCGGTCCGGCCACCTTCGTCAAGCGGGTCGAGGGCACCATCTATCTCGAGGCCTTGAGGGGACGAGGCTTCCGGCCTTCGCGCTGCCTCATCGCCTTGCGGCCAGGTAGTGCGGCCGCAGGCCGCCGGGCTTTGGGCGAGTTGCGCGCGGGAATCCGCGCCCGCAATCAGGACGAAGGGCTGCTCATGCTCGCCGGGCGGTTGGCCGACGACGCGGTAGCGGAATGGAAGCAGTCGGGCGCGCCGGTGGAGGTGGTGGATGGTCCCGCGATGGCCGAGACCTGCGTCCACCATGGGGTCGGTGTTATCGGCGCCGTGGTCAATGTCGAATTTGTCGACGCGGACTTCTTCGCCGAGATCTCCGAGGGGTAGTCGGGATGGCCATCGGCTGCCATCCCGAGGCGGATGCCGTGGTCGAATGGACGTGGTTGGGTCTGGTTCCCTACCGGCGGGCGTCTGAATTGCAAGAGCAGATTAGGAGCGAAATCCTGGCCGGCCGCAGGCGGGAGACACTCCTGCTGCTCGAACATCCCGCCGTGATCACCTTGGGCCGCCACGCTGACCCGGCCCATGTTTTGCTTCCCCTTTCTGTTCTGCAAGCCCGTGACATCGACGTTTGCCGGACCTCTCGTGGAGGTGACGTGACCTTCCATGGGCCGGGCCAGCTCGTCGGCTATCCCATCCTTCGGCTGCGCCGAGGCGTGCGCGCGCACGTGCAGGCCATGGCGACGAGTATCGTCGAGTGGCTGGCCGGTCTCGGACTTGCGGCCGAGTGGCGGGCATCGACGCCCGGGGTGTGGCTTGGACGCGACAAGATCTGTGCTTTCGGGGTGCACGTGCGACATGGCATTGCCACGCATGGGTTCGCTCTCAACCTCGCCACTGACCTCGATGGGTTCTCGACCATCATCCCCTGCGGTCTGCAAACCGCGGGTGTGACGTCGTTGGCTCGACAGCTGGGAAGCGCGCCCCCATGCGCGGTGGTCGCGCGATCGCTGACCGGCTTGTTTGAGAAGAACTTTGGTGTACAACTACTAGAGGTGCGTGTTCCCAGTTGCAATTGGACGGCGCCACTCACTAGAATCAGGGAAGCATCGTGAAGGCACGGACCAGGCTGCGGATCGCAGTCATCTTCAATCGCGACTTCGAGGGAGCCGAAGCGGATCCCGAGAACAAAGCGCGCGAGGATGTGAAGGAGATAGCGGACCACGTCGTTCGCATCCTGAGCGCGAATGGCTATGAGGCGTCCGGTGTGGGTGTGACCAGCGACGTGGCGGGCGCACTGGGCGAGTTGCGTGCGCTCAAGCCGGCTGCGGTGTTCAATCTTTGCGAGTCGATCCACGGCGACAACCGTTTCGAGAGCCTGCTGCCTCTGCTCATGGAGCTGGAGCGGATCCCCTACACGGGCTCCGAGCCTTTTGCTCTGTCCCTGGCGCTGCGCAAGGAGAAAGTGAAAGAGATCCTACGCGCCTGTGGCGTCCCGGTCCCGCAGGGTTCCCTGGTTTCGCTGGAAAGCGACCTGGCGGCCTTGCGCTTGCGCTTCCCCGTCATCGTCAAGCCGGCGCGCGAGGACGCCTCGGTAGGCATCACCCGTGCATCGGTGGTCACCGATGAGAAGGCGCTCAACACGCGCGTGCTGCACATCCTCGACCAGTATCACCAGCCCGCGCTGGTCGAAGAGTACATCGAAGGACGCGAGATCTACGTGTCCCTGCTGGGGCAGGTGGACGGCGAACTCCAGATTTTCCCGTTCTTCGAGATAGACTTCTCCGCCATGCCGCCGGACCGGCCCAAGATCGTGTCGTTCGAAGGCAAGTGGGTGGAGGATTCGGTTGAGTACAAGGGCACTCGGCCGGTTCGCTGCGAAGGCCTGTCGCCCGAACTGCGCGACAAGGTGGCGCAGACGGCCCTCGATGCCTTTCGCTCCATAGGTCTGCGGGACTACGGTCGCATGGACATCCGGCTTTCCGCCGATGGCACGCCCTACATCATCGACGTGAACCCCAATTGTGATCTTTCCGACTTGGCAGGGGGATTCTCCCGTGCGGCGAAGACGGGCGGGCTCTCATATAAGGACGTGATTTTGCGACTGGTGTCCCTGGCTCTCTCCCGGCGCGTGGACGAGAACCCGATCCCATTGGCCGAGGCACCCGGCGAGACTGCTCTAGCGGGAGAAGGGGAATCCCTGCCTGCCGGAAGGGGTATTGCCCCCGCGGGAGTTCGTCGGGGCGGTGCTCGATCCGCCTGAGGCCAGCGCGCATGAGCTTTTCGTGGTGGCGGGTCGGGTGGATCCCGTGCGCCATCTCGGCGATGCTGCTTGCGGGAGCCGTCACCTGTAGGCGGCCGAGCGCAGCGAAGCAACAGCCCTTGTGGCTGGGGCCAGTTGCCATCGCGACGGCGGCGGGGGCAAGTGACGAGTCTTCTCTCGTCGACCGTGAGACGCTGGCGCAGAAGGTGCGATTGCAGCTTTTGCAGGCTGGGATCTTCGCCGGCCAAGCCGTGGAGAGCACCGACCGCGACGCGGCGGTGGCAAGGCCCCGGATCACCCTATCGATGGAACTCGTGCGGGCCGACAGCAGGACCGCCGTGCGCGCCGACGTGCGCCTGAACGTCTCCACTCGACCTGCTGGCGCGGTTGCTTCTCACTTTGCCGAAGACGTTCGGGCGAATGCCGAGATGCTCTACGACCCGGACACCCATCCCGACAAGAAGGCAGTGTTCCAGCGACTGGCGGAACGCGCGGTAGGCGACCTGCTGGCCGCTTACATTGCGCGCCAGAAGCTTTGGTCTGCCGACCATCAGGCCGTCCACGCGGCACTACTCGCTCCGGGCGAGATGCGCCTTGAAGCCATTCGGGTGGTCGCAGCCCACGGACTACGCGACGAGGTGCCCTCGCTGGTCTCGCTCTTGTCTGACGATGAGGAAGACATTCGAGACGCCGCGCTTGGCGCGCTGGTCGAGATGCGCGATGCGCGAGCCGTCCCAGCGCTTACCAAGACCAAGTCGATGAAGGACCGCCGGGAGATGCGCAAGATCGTAGACGCACTTGCCGCACTTGGGGGACAAGAAGCCACCGACTACCTGAGCTTCGTAGCCGATGCACATGAAGACGAGGAGATCAGGAACATGGCGACAGCGGCGCTTCTGAGATTGAAGGGCAGGAGCCCCGCCAGATCGCAAACTCCTTGAATGACTTATAGCGCTGTATTTGCAGCAGTGAATCTGACAACAAGATAGGCCGTCTTCCAAAAGTCTTTTAAAATCGTATAATGAGCCTTGGTGGTAGCGGTCAATGAAGTTGGCACTTCGAATGGGGCTGGTGATCGCCCATGGCCCCTTGTCGTGGATCGTTATCGACTCGGGAAGCGACTCGGGCTGGGAGCCAGCAGCGAGGTGTTCGCCGCCGAGGATCTAGCCGACCACACTGCCTGCGCCGTGAAGCTCTTTCCGGCGGGGTTGGAGCCAGCAGCCATCGCGCGCCTGCTCGACGAGTTCGGCCGCCTGAGCGATCTCGGCCACCGTAGCATCGTCAGGGTCCGGGACGCGGGACGTATTGCCGAAGGGGCGTTGGCTGGCCGACTCTTTCTGGTGACCGACCACCTATCCGGGCCCGATCTGTCTGCGCATTTGGCCGCCGCGCATGGGGAAGACCGCTTCCGTCGCTTTGCCGCCGCGGCGGAGGATCTGGCTGACGCCGTGGCTTACCTCCACGGCCGTGGCCTTGTCCACGGCGACATCAGCCCAGGCAATGTGCGCTGTGACCGTGAAGGCCGTCCGGTGCTTATCGATTTCGGGCTGTCCGAACGCCTAGTGCCCCTCCCAGGAACTCCCGACAGCTCGGGGACCGTGGCGGCGGGTGCGTCGGGAACCTTGGGCTTCATCGCGCCCGAGGCTCTGGTTGGCGAGCGTGGACCGGCCGCTGACCTCTTCAGCCTGGGAGCAACCTTGTACGCCGCGTGGACAGGCGTGCCGCCATTCGGTGTGGGAATGGAAGCTGTTCGCCGCCTCATGGAAGGCCAGCCGCCGGCAGCATCCTCGCTCTGTCCGGGACTGCCGGGAGAATGGGACGCTCTGCTCGGCCGCTTGATGGCCGTGGCGACCGAAGAACGGCCAGCGAGCGCGCGCGGTCTGCTGCGGGAGATCCGTCGGATTCTCCCGGACAATGTGACTCCGGTTGACCTGGAGTTGTCCGTGCCACATCCCGCCGGTGATCCTTTGGCCGGTTTGATGGTCGGCCGCGCCAACGAAGAACAGGCGCTGTGGGCGCTGGTGGAGCGGCTCGCGGAAGGGAATACCCCGACCGCCGTGGTGACCGTTTCCGGTCCATCTGGGTCGGGCCGTCGCACCTTGATTCGGCGGGTTCTGCGCGACGTGCGCCTGGCCCTTCTTTCCCAGACCTTGCCGGCCTTCACGGTTGACGAGCGCGGGCTGGCAGCGCTGCAAGCTGACCTGCCCGCCCGTCCTGCAGAGCCAGCGCCATCTTGGGACGAGCCTTCTCACTCGCTGCAAGCTCGTACGGTCGCGCTGGTCGATACGCTTGAAGGGCGCGCGAGAGAAAGACCTCTCTGCCTGGTGCTTGGGCTCGGCCGTGAAGAGGAACTGGTCGCAGAAGCGGTCGCAAGAGGATCGCCCGGCGGCCGCCTGCTCGTCATCGTGCCCACCGAACGTGCCCTGCGCAGCGCTGGAGCCGTCAATCTGCAGCTCGGTCCGCTGGGGGCCGAGAGCATTCGCACGCTCGCCGGTCACGCGGCAGGCACCGAGCCGGCATCGCAAGCGGTCGAGCAAATCGTGCGGGCCTCCGGCGGGCTCGCGGCTTCGGCCGCATTGCTCGTGCGCCGCTGGGTGCAACAGGTCCGCGAAGGACGACCCGAGGCATTCCGGGTCGACGACAATGATGCCGACTTCGGCCGCCTGCTTGATGCGAACCTGGCTGGCCTGAGCCGCAATGCCCGCGGTTGGTTGACCGCTCTGGTGTTTGCGCGATCGCCGAAGTCAGCCGCCGATTTGGTCGAGAGGGGCCAGCTAGACGCTGCCGCCGCGACAGTGGAGGCCCGCATCGCGGGCTGGCTGGATGGCTCGGAATCGAGGCTTCCCACGGAATCTCATGTGGCCGCAGCTTTTCGCGCGGTCAAGCGCGACAAGACCCTGCATCCCCTCGTGCGCCGGGCTATCGATTCTTTGGCCGAGTCAGACCCTCGGCGTGCCGAGGCGCACCTGATGCTGGGAGAGCCGGAACAAGCCACCGCATGCTTTCGGGCCGCAGCGCGGGCCGCGGGCGAGTCCGGGCGCTTCGCTGAGGTGGCGCGATTCGCGATGCGCGCGCATGCGGTCGACCCTGAGGCCGGCACGCCGGCTGAACACATCGACTGGGCGACAGCTTTGGGGCTGGTGGGCCAGTATGACGACGCACTCGCCGTTCTGGACGCGTCGGCGCGGGACGGGGTGGTGCAGCTCAAGGTCGAACTGGCAGAACGTCGCGCTTGGCTGCTGGGCCGGCGCGGAGATCCGGTCGCCGCCCGGCGCGTGCTCGAGACTGCGCTGAATGAGTTCGGGCTGCCGGGAGAGCTACGGGCTTCCCAGGTTCTGCGCCTGCGTGCGCGGCTGGCCCGTCTTCTGGTGTCCTGCGGTCTCTACTCGGAGGCCCTACGGGCGGCTGAGCCGGCGCTGGCCGACACTTCCGACGCGGGAGTCTTCGCGCGGGAGGCGGCTGCCCTGGCCCTGACCTATGCTGGGCGGCTCTCCGAGGCTGGTTCCCTGGTGACGGCGCTGGAGAAGACGGCCGAATCTTCCGCTGACAGGACGCTTGCAGCTCGCCTGCCAGCCCTGCGTGGGCTCTATTGGCAACTGACTGGCCAACCCGTGCCTGCCGCGCAAGCCTATCGGGAGGCTGCGCGCAGATGCGATGAGCTTCACGACATTCACGGCCAGGCGGCTGCGGTCTTCAACCTTGGCTGTGTTCTGGCTGACACGGGCCAGTTCGGCGAGGCCCTTGATGCCTTCCGACGCGCGCTTCGTGATCTCGGCCGCTTGGGCATCGCGACCGATGTCGCGCTGGCGCTCTTCAATACCGGATTGCTCTTCCTCCAACTCGGAGACCTGGAGGCTGCAGGCCGGACGGCCCGTCGTCTCCGCGACGAGGCAGGCGCGGCCAAGGCAGAAGCTTTTCTCGCCTACGCCTCATCGCTCGATGCCGACATCGCGCGCCGCCAGGGGATGCCTCGCACCGCGCTGCCTCTCTACCTTGCCGCCGAGGAAGCATTTGCGCGCGCGGGAAATCAACCCATGGCCGAGACCAGCGCACTCGCCCGGGCCGAGACACTGGCAGAGGCGGGACAGCCTGCGGAAGCTCTCATCGCATGGGACCGGATCCGTTCGAGCAAGGCGAGCCCGGTCGTCTCGTCCGGCGGCACCGCGTCCTCAGACGATGAAATGCTCGCTCTGGCGCGGGCGCGCATCGTCCTGGCCCTGCCAAGGGACAACGCCGAGAGCGATGCGACACTCGGCCGCCATATATCGGCGCTGGCGGACGCCGCCTTGGCGCAAGGACGCAAGCCCACCGCCTGGCGGGCAGCTTGGCTGGCGTCGCGGCTTCTCGGCCGGATTGGCGATCCCCGCGCTTTGCACGAACAGACCCGCGCCGCGCACGTCTTCGAGGAGATCAAGATGAACACGCCCACGCAGTATCGCTCTGGCATCGACCAGGATCCCGAAGCGCCGTCGGTCAATCTTGTCGCGAGCGATGCGCGAACCACGACAGCACTCCTGGTCGAACGAGCGGCGAGGGCCGAGGAACGGCTGCGCCGACTCCAGCGCATCAACAAGCGCCTCAACAGCGATTTGCGCCTGGCGCGAGTGCTGGAAACCGTCATCGACACCGCGATCGAGATGACGGACGCAGAACGTGGGTTTCTCCTGCTCAAAGATGGATCGGGTGAGTTGGTGGTGAAGGTGGCGCGCAACATCGACCAGACCACCCTGGACGCGCCCGACTTTGTCCTGTCGCGATCTATCGCCAAGCAGGCCGCCGAAACCGGGCAACCTGTGGTCACGGTGGACGCCGCGGGAGATCGACGCTTCCGAGAGGCGGCCTCGGTAAGCGATCTGCACCTTCGCTCGGTGCTCGCCGTCCCGTTGTCAGTCAAGGGAAACGTGGTCGGGACGATCTACGTGGATCATCGTCTACGCAAGGGCGTGTTCGATGACCAGGCGCAGGCCATGGTCATGGATTTTGCCGAGCAGGGCGCAATCGCCATAGAGAATGCACGCTTGGTGTCGGAGCTTCGCCGTCGGGAGAACCAAGTCCAGGCTCTCAACCGGCGGTTGGAGCACGAACTGCGCGTCCAGGAGCAAGCTCTGCAGGGCGTTCGCGAGGAGTTGAAAGAGAGTCGTCAGGTCGCCGCTCTACGCTATGACTATCGACAACTCGTGGGGCAAACCCCGCGCATGCTGGACCTGTTTCACCTGCTCGACCGGGTGACCGATACGGCTTTGCCCGTGGTCATCGAGGGTGAGAGTGGAACAGGCAAGGAACTGGTCGCTCGTGCCATCCACTTCAACGGCCCTCGACGGGACCGACCCTTCGTCTCGGAGAACTGCGCGGCGATTCCCGAAACCCTGCTCGAATCTGCCCTCTTCGGCCATGTGAAGGGCGCCTACACCGGTGCCGATCGAGAGGCGCGAGGGTTGTTCGCCGTGGCCGATGGTGGAACCCTGTTCCTCGACGAGGTGGCGGATATGTCCCCGGCCATGCAGGGCAAACTCCTGCGCGTGCTCCAGGACGGTGAGTTCCACCGCGTGGGAAGCGAGCGCCCGCAGAAAGTTGACGTCCGTGTTCTGGTGGCAACCAACAAAGACCTCGAACGATTGGTGGAGCAGGGCAAGTTTCGGCAGGATCTGTTCTTCCGGGTCTCTGTCGTGCGCCTGGTGTTACCTCCGCTGCGGGACAGAAGTGAAGACATCCCCCTGCTGGTGCAGCACTTCATGCAGAAAGCGGCTGCGGCGTCCGGCACCGCGGCCAAATCAGTCGACGCGTCTGCGTTGGCGAAACTCTGTTGCTATCGCTGGCCTGGCAACGTGCGCGAGTTGGAGAATGAAATCACGCGCGCGGCGGCTTTTTCTGGCCCAGTCGTGACGGTCGCCGACCTGTCGCCCCAGGTGCGCGCTGGTTCCGACGCATCTGCCACGTTTGCCGACGAGCGAGACGGAATGCGCCTGCGGCCTCGCGTGGAACGATTGGAACGGAATCTGATTCGGGAGACGATGACAAAATGCGACGGGAATCAGACCAAGGCAGCCAAGTCCCTTGGACTCTCGCGGTACGGCCTGCAGAAGAAACTGCGTCGTTACCGCATTGCCACGTGACAACTCAGTTGCCATCGCATGACACGACAGTTGGCACAACCCGGAGGAAATATGGCAAGATCCGGTGAGAAAGGGGTTGGCGCGTCGCCTGCATGCCATGGGATCCAGACATGAGAAACTTGCTCTGCAGCAGATCTCTTTTGCGCTTGATAGCGGCCCTGGTGTTCTCACTCCTGCTGACCGCAGGCACCGCCTGCACCTCACCTCCGGTTGGTCCATACTCATACGTTCCCATTCCTCCTCCGACGTTCGGCGCGCCGGCCTCGGAGATCGACAGCGCTGGCGTCACGCACACCTACTGGGCTGTAACCAGCCCGCCCAGTTCAGACCTGAGTGATATCTGGGTGTATCTCAGGAACCTCGACATGGGGACCGGTGCGAGCGTACTGACAGCTCAGGATGGCTCCTACTCGACGCGAATAGAGGGCCAAGAAGGCGACCGGATCCTGTTTGGCTTCGGAGTCTCGGACAATGACACCATATGCTGGCCGCTGCGTGTGGGTCTAGCCGACACACCCTGCCAGTAGGTTGCGGGGCCGGGACCGACAGTAAGAGCATCTGCTCCGCAGGGTCGTCGGATCTGTCTCCTCTTCCTCTCAACCGCTCGACCGACTGCGAATTCTCACTAGGCCTGGGTACGGGCGGCCACGGCACGCCCAGAGGAGGACTGGCCGGAAATGCCGGTTTGCACCGGATGAGTGCCAGCCTCGGCATGCGGGGAGGGAAGCACAGCGGACGGCATCTGCTTCACCACGTCCCGGGCAATCCGCCATGATGCCTGAATAATCCAGGAGATTGACCGATCCTGCCGGAGGGCCTCTTTCTGTGTCTCCGCCAGCATCGCGGCATTGAAGTAGAGCGTCACCTTCCTCTTCTGCGACACAACAGCCTCCTAACCCGTCAATCCCGGAAACGCTAGTGACTGACCTTGACGTGGGCAGGAAGGAAGAACATGAAGTTCAACCCCGCCATCCAGTTGTACGTCCACTGCAGGTCCGCATTGGTCACAGGCTGATCAGGAGTGGAGACAACATTGCGGCCCGCGGCGTTGTTCTTGAAAATGAGGTTGTGCACCTCGACGTTGATGGCGAAATAGTTATTGGCAAAGGCATGCATCCCGAATCCCACGTTTCCCGCCAGCTTCATCCCGGTGTAGGGACTTGCGTAGTCATGCCGGCAGGTCGGCGGGCTATTCGGGTTATTGGGGTCCTGCGGGGTGTCGCAGTAAGTGTTGTCGACCGTCCCCTTCTTGACAAGGTTCACGAAGCCAGGCCCGCCCGAAACGTAGACGTCATAGTTCATGAACAGCTTGCTAAAAAGCGAAAACTTGCCGGTGAACGGCACGATATCGATCTGGGGAAGAATGACCTGTCCGATGCGATTCTCGGCTGCCGCGGCATTGGCTGGCGTGGGCGTCTTGTCGGATGCGACCGAAGGTCTGCCGTTCTGACCGTCGCACGCGGATCCGGGACTGGTGGGGGCGCCGGGAACCCGACAGGAGCCTGCGAGCGCGGAGTTCAACTGGTCGTTGAATGAGCTCCGCCAGTTCGGGGTCATGTTGAGAACCCCGGCCGAGACGCTGACGCCGAGCCAGTCAGTGAAATGGAAGCCAGCCCGAACGTTGAGCATCAAGGCGTTGTAGAAGTCCTGCCCAATGGTAGAAGTCACACCGACGCCCAGTTCGAAGCGCTTGTCGCGCAGCTCGAAGCGCTTGCGGATCGCGGGCGCATCAGCCAGCGGACTCTTGCGCTCCTGTGCGGCCTGCGTGACAGCAGGGATGCCGACGAGACATCCGACGAGCAACGCGATTCCTCTCTTCATGGTATGCGCTTTCTTCGTCATGGCATCGTCTCGCTAGCGGGGCGTCTTGTACTGGAAGGAGGGCGGCAGGAAGAACCCAATCGACCCGAACACCATGACGTTTTGTGTAAGCGAGGAGGTGGCGTGTTCCTTAGCGATCTGCACCTCCGGCGTCTTGGCATTGATCTCTGCTTGGGTTGGAACCAAGCTGGCGCGGTTCAACGGTTCAAACTTGTCGAGGAAAATATAGTCGCGTAGTCCGATGCTAAGTGCGAACCAGTCCGTCACGAACATCCGGGTGGAGATTGCGAAATGAGGGCAGATGTCCAGATTGCCCCAAGCCGCATTATCGGGAATGACCGGAATGATCTCTGTCCAGATGAGTCCGATGCCTGCATTCACCGTCACATCCCAGTGAACGATATACTTGTTGAATAGGCCGAATTTTCCGTAGCCCGGTACGTAGCCGAAGACCAGGGAGGTCGAGTACTTGAACCGGTTCAGCGTGGTCACACGATTGAACTGATAACCGACCAGTGACTCGCGTTCTGAGCGTTCCTTGATGAAGTACTGTCCCTCCGCTCCTACCGAGAAGACGTCAGTAAGATAGTAGGTGAGGTCGCCGCCGAAGGCGTAATGGCGAATCATGGCGTCGTTGATCGAGATCGCCGAGAACGGCGCCAACTCGAAGCGTCCCCCCTTCAGGAATGCTTTTCGTGGAACCACCACGATGTCCTCCCACGATCGGCGCGCCGCTGTGGCGGCAGCGGTAGCCTCCTCTTTCTCGGAGGTCGCCTCCTTCACCTCATCGGACAGGTCAGGAAGTTCATCCTTCTTGACCTCCGACGCTTCGGGTGCGGGAGTTTCCGCCTCGGGGGCTTTCTCGTCCGCGGTTTCACCCGCGCCAGCCGCAGGTGCCTCTGCTGCTGCCACGATCCCTGGGTTTGCAAGAACTAGAAAGAGGCCGAACGCAAGACGTTTCATGCGGTTCCTTGCTTGGGGCCCGCCGTTCACCCCATGTCAAAAATCGCTTTGATTTCAAAGGCTTGGCTATGAAGGGCGAGGTGCGGGCAATGTAACACATGCAAAATCTTCAGATCAACTAAAATTAGGTATTGTTTCGACAATCCGCCGATGCGGCCCTACTGCACATCCTCCGTGCCACCTGGAGCCTCACCGAAAAGGGCATCCACGAAGTCATCGGCCTCAAACTCGCGGAGGTCATCGACCCGCTCGCCCACGCCGATGTAGCGGACCGGAATACGGAGTTGATCGGCGATCCCCAAGATCACCCCGCCCTTGGCGGTACCATCCAGCTTGGTGAGCACGATCCCAGTGACGGACATATCCTTGGTGAATTCTTGAGCCTGGGCGATGGCGTTCTGGCCGCTGGTAGCGTCGATGACCAGCCAGGTTTCGTGGGGAGCGCCTTCCAGGGCCTTCCCAGCCACCCGGCGCACCTTCTGCAACTCCTCCATCAGATTCTTCTTTGTGTGCAGGCGGCCAGCCGTGTCCGCGATGACCACGTCGACGTCCTCCGAGCGTGCTCGCTTGACTCCATCGAAAACTACCGACGAAGGGTCTCCACCCTCTTTCCCGCGCACGACAGGTGCCCCAACTTTTGCGCCCCAGACCTCGAGTTGTTCGGTGGCTGCGGCGCGAAAGGTGTCACCAGCCGCCAGCAAGACCGTCTTGCCCTGGGACCGCAGCTTGGAGGCGAGCTTTCCAATCGTCGTCGTCTTTCCGCTCCCGTTGACACCTATGATAAGGAGGACGAAGGGGCGGGCGGCGGCGAAGTCGACCGCCGGAGCACCCATGGTCAGGATCTCCACGCTCCGGCGACGAAGGTAGCCCCAAACCGCGCTGGGCTCCTTCATCGCCCTCTTGTCCAACGATTCGCGAATCTCGCCCAGCAGTTTCTGACTGGTACGCACGCCAATGTCGGCAGTCAGCAAGATCCTCTCGATCTCCTCGATCAGCGCGGGATCCAGTTCTTTCTTGCCGGCGAAGACCTGTCCGAGACGCTTGACCCAACTTGAGCGAGTCGGTTCCAGTCCGGGCGCGAGGGCGGCGACATTCCGCTTTTTCGCGGGCAACGGACGCTCAGGTCCGCGTGGCTTTTCCACCACAGGAGCGGGCTGCATCTTGCTGGCGGCTGGCGCTGATGGAGTGACTGGCTCGGGCGCGGGTTCGGCCGAAGACTTTCGCAAAGCCGCGTCGAAGTGCCCTGGTTTGAGTACCGCGGGTGCGAGCGGTTCAAGGACTGCGGCACGCGAACCAGAGGCTGGGGAATCTCGATCGGCCGGAGTCGACTCAAGGGACTGGCCAGTCGCCACGGGCCATTTTGACGCAGGCAGTTCCGCATCGGCCGCGCTCCCCTCGACATCTTCGGGTTTCAGGGCCGGGCGCTTTGGCCGCAGCCCTGGCACGCCGCTTTCCGCTTCCTCTATTTGTCGGCGCCGGGCCGACTTGGCTCGCCGAATGGCGTAGATGGCTAGGCCAGAAAGGGCCACCAGGCCGCCGATGGCGACTAGGGCTGCGATCAGATCGGTGTGGAACCCTCCCTCCATTGGGCGCGAAACTTAACAAACAACCGACTGCAACGTGGTAAGTTTTTTGGAGTTTCTCGGATCTGGTGGGAAAAGTGGAACGTGGGGCTCGAAGCCCTTTACATGATAGGCAACGGGTGGTACCTAATGACAGTCATGAAGTGACCTCTATGGTCACATATTGTCACGTCATCTGGTGGTGCCAGGATGAGGATAAGACGTCTCGAGATTTGCGGCTTCAAATCATTCGTTGACCGAACCATCTTGACCTTCGAGGATCCCATTACGGGGGTTGTTGGTCCGAATGGGTGCGGCAAGTCGAACATTGTAGACGCGATCCGGTGGGTCATGGGCGAGCAGTCTGCCAAGCACCTCCGCGGCCGCGCCATGGACGATGTGATCTTTGCCGGCTCTGAGAGCCGCGGGCCGGCTGGCATGGCGGAAGTCTCGCTGACCTTCGATACCGCCGGCTTGCCCGGGGATACGACTGCCGGAGGTGTGCCCTGGGGCGCGGCTGGCCCAGCAGAAGTCGTGGTGACCAGGCGCCTCTACCGAGGCGGCGAAAGCGAGTACCTGCTGAGCGGTGTGCCTTGCCGTCTGCGTGACATCGTGGAGTTCTTTCTCGGCACCGGCGTAGGCTCCAAAGCTTACGCCATCATCGAGCAGGGACGCATCGGCTTCATCGTCTCGTCACGGCCAGAGGAACGTCGCGGCCTGATCGACGAGGCTGCGGGCATCACGAAGTACAAGGCAAAGAAGAAAGTGGCCGAGCGGCGCATTGAGGCCTCGCGCCAGCATTTGTTGCGCGTCTCGGACATCATCGTCGAGATCGAGACACGTCTGCGCTCCCTGCGCTTGCAGGCGCAAAAGGCCGAGCGCTACAAGCGCTACAGGGCGGAATTGAAGGATCTCGAGCTGTGCACTGCCACGCAGAAGCACCTTGGTCTCGTCGCTGAACAGAAAGTTCTGCTAGGCGATCGCGCCCGGAAGGCGGAGTGCCATGCCCAGCAGACAACCGACCTGTGTGTCGAGGACACCGCGATCGAGGCCGAACGCCTGGCGCTGAGCGAGGAGATGGCCGAATTGGCTGCCGCCAAGGAGGAGCTTTTCGCGATCGAGAACAAGGCAGGGCTGTCGGCCCAGAGGTCCGAATCCTACGCGAACGAGGCTGCCAGCCTGGGGCAAAGGGCAGAGCGATCACGGCGCGAGATCGAGGGGCTTGTCGAGAAGGAAGCAGACGACCTGCGGACCTTGGCCGAGTTGCAGGGCGAGGTGGGCCGCTTCGACGAAGAAGCCGAGGCACGCAACCGAGAACTGGACGCGACCGAGCGGGCCTACGCCGAGGCCCGTTCCGCCCTGATCGCGTCGCGTCATGGGGTGGATCAGGCGATGGCGGCGGCAACCTCTGCCGCCACGCGGATTGCCCGTCTGGAAGCGGACATAGAATCGTCTCATGGACGCGCTCAGGAACTCGCTGAGCGCCTGCAGACGGCGGTGGCCGACGATGGTGTCGCCGTCGAACAGGTGGAACGTCTGATGACCGAGGGTGCGGCTGTGGACGAGCGGCTTGCTCAGCTGCAGACCCGTGCCGGAGAGCTTCTTGCGGAACGCGCCGCTGCCGAAACCCGGGCGACCAGCCTGCGCGAGGAGGTTGCCCGTGGCGAACTGGAGCTGGAGACATTGCGCGAGGAGGCTCATCGTCGGCGCTCGCGGCTTCAGTCGTTGGCCGAGATCCAGGCGCGCTATGAGAGTTTTCAGCGCGGCGTGCGTGCGATCATGCAGCGAGTTCGCGACGACGGGCAGGCGCCCACGCCTGGTCAAGACACTGTGGCTAGCCATCGGGCCTGGAGCATGGGCGGTGTGCGGGGCGTGGTGGCCGATATCGTGCAGCCGCCGCCCGAGTTGGAAACAGCTCTGGAGGCCGTGCTGGGTGAGAGACTGGGCAACATCATCGTCGAGTCGCATGACGTGGGCGTTGAGGCCATCGAGTACCTGAAGTCCAAGAGCGAGGGCCGTTCCAGTTTCATTCCTGTGGAGTTGCGTTCGCCCGCGGCGCTGGCGGCCGCTCCCGCTGGCACGGTGGTCTTTGACACGGGGGGCGGTCTGGCCGTCGAGCAGGAGGCTCCCGTGGCCATGCCGGTGGCATTGCCGTCAGGTGAGGGTGTGCGCGGCCCCATGCTGGAGCTTATTGGCTACGACCGTCGCTACGACCGCGTGGCGGCCTACCTCCTCGGTGATGTGGTGGTGGTTGAGGATTTGCGCTCGGCCTTGGAGTTGTGGCGCAGAACCCACACCGACAAGACGTTGGTCACGCTCGACGGAGAAGTGATTGATCCGCACGGCGTGGTCACCGGGGGATCGCGTGAATCGGCCCTGGTCGGCGTGCTGTCCCAGAAGCGGGAGATGCGCGAACTGGAAGAGGTGGTGGCGCGCCTGGAGACGGACTATCAAGCTGCGCTCGACCGCCACGTTGGCCACAAGCAATCTCTGGCCGAGGTCAACAAGACCCTTGCAGAGCTGATCACTGCGGCCAGCCACAACGACATGGAGTTGCTGGAACAGCGGAAAGACGGCGGTCAGGCGCTACGCGAGAGGCGGCAACTGGAAGCCCGTCTTGAGCAGTTGCGGTCGACTGCGGATGAGTTGCGCGTCGCCCTGGCACAGAACGAGAAGCATCTTTCCGAGTCTGCTGCCGCGCTGGCCGAGTTGCGCGAAGCCTCGCTCGCTCACGAAAACAGTGTTGCGACTCTGCGGGCAGAAGCCGAGGCTCTGCAGGCCAGAACCGATGTGCTGGCCGTTGAGTTGTCGTCGCACCGGGTGGCCGCGGCCCAGGCCAACGACCGCCGCAAGACGGCCCGCGAGAATCACGACCGCCTGGAGCGAGACACGGCGGATCATCAGCGTCGCCGCACGCAGCTCGAAGCCGAAGTATCCTCCGACCTGCTGCGAACCCAGACTCTTCGCGCCGAGGCGGAGCAGCTGCGAGGGGAAGCCGCCTTGCTGAAGGCTGAAGCGAGCGAACGAGCCCGCGTTCATGGCGAGCGCCAGTGCGCGGTGGAAGAACGCAGCGGCATCTTGGCGCGCCGAGAGGCCGACCTACGGGAAACCCGCACGCGGGTCACCAGATTGGCCGAAGAACTGTCGGCTCTCGACCTGCGCTGCCAGAAGGTCGCGTTGCTGCTCAGCTCGCTGGAAGAGCAAGTCAGGGAACGCCACCCGGACGTACTGCGGCTGGCCGATATCCTGACCGACTTCCATCTACGGCCGCTGGCCGGCGAGAAGGAAGACAGCCGCCTCAAGGAGTTGCGCGGATTGCTCGATCGGATGGGTGAGGTCAACTTGATGGCGATCGAAGAATCGGAGGAGTTGCAGAAACGCTACGACTTCCTCAGCAGCCAGAAGGCAGATCTGGAATCCGCCATCGCGCGGCTGGAATCGGCCATCGAGAAGATCAACCGCGCTTCGCGCAAGCGGTTCCGCGAAGTTTTCGATGCTGTGAACGCCAAGTTCCAAGAAGTGTTCCCGCATCTGTTCTGCGGCGGGCGCGCCGCCCTGGCTCTCACCGACGAGAACGACCTGCTCGAGACCGGGGTGGAGATCGTCGCCAACCCGCCGGGCAAGAAGGTTCTGCAGAACATCGAGCTTCTCTCGGGCGGCGAAAAGGCGCTGAGCAATCGTAATGAAACCAAGCAGCAGAAAA
>CAVWIP010000004.1:0-57267 GCA_963755125.1 uncultured delta proteobacterium | reverse complement strand
CGCCACCGACTACAACGTGTTCTGGGGTACCTCCGCTGGCCTCTCGACCTCCAGCATGGCCCTCGGCTGGACCACCTCCACCATCTCCGACCACACCGGCGTTGTCGCCGGCGCCACCTACTACTACGCCGTCCAGGCCCGCAATTCCGCGGGTACCAGCGGCCTTTCATCCGTGCAGTCCTTCACCGTCCCACTCTCGGCACCAGCCACGCCCACCGGCGTCTCCATCACCTTCACAGGCTCCGCCAACCGTGTTTCCTGGAGCCCCGTCCCCGGCGCCACCGACTACAACGTGTTCTGGGGTACCTCCGCTGGCCTCTCGACCTCCAGCATGGCCCTCGGCTGGACCACCTCCACCATCTCCGACCACACCGGCGTTGTCGCCGGCGCCACCTACTACTACGCCGTCCAGGCCCGCAATTCCGCAGGCACCAGCACGCTCTCCCCGGTACAGTCGTTCACCGTCCCACTCTCGGCACCAGCCACGCCCACCGGCGTCTCCATCACCTTCACAGGCTCCGCCAACCGTGTTTCCTGGAGCCCCGTCCCCGGCGCCACCGACTACAACGTGTTCTGGGGTACCTCCGCTGGCCTCTCGACCTCCAGCATGGCCCTCGGCTGGACCACCTCCACCATCTCCGACCACACCGGCGTTGTCGCCGGCGCCACCTACTACTACGCCGTCCAGGCCCGCAACTCCGCGGGTACCAGCGGCCTTTCATCCGTGCAGTCCTTCACCGTCCCACTCTCGGCACCAGCCACGCCCACCGGCGTCTCCATCACCTTCACAGGCTCCGCCAACCGTGTTTCCTGGAGCCCCGTCCCCGGCGCCACCGACTACAACGTGTTCTGGGGTACCTCCGCTGGCCTCTCGACCTCCAGCATGGCCCTCGGCTGGACCACCTCCACCATCTCCGACCACACCGGCGTTGTCGCCGGCGCCACCTACTACTACGCCGTCCAGGCCCGCAATTCCGCGGGTACCAGCGGCCTTTCATCCGTGCAGTCCTTCACCGTCCCACTCTCGGCACCAGCCACGCCCACCGGCGTCTCCATCACCTTCACAGGCTCCGCCAACCGTGTTTCCTGGAGCCCCGTCCCCGGCGCCACCGACTACAACGTGTTCTGGGGTACCTCCGCTGGCCTCTCGACCTCCAGCATGGCCCTCGGCTGGACCACCTCCACCATCTCCGACCACACCGGCGTTGTCGCCGGCGCCACCTACTACTACGCCGTCCAGGCCCGCAATTCCGCAGGCACCAGCACGCTCTCCCCGGTACAGTCGTTCACCGTCCCACTCTCGGCACCAGCCACGCCCACCGGCGTCTCCATCACCTTCACAGGCTCCGCCAACCGTGTTTCCTGGAGCCCCGTCCCCGGCGCCACCGACTACAACGTGTTCTGGGGTACCTCCGCTGGCCTCTCGACCTCCAGCATGGCCCTCGGCTGGACCACCTCCACCATCTCCGACCACACCGGCGTTGTCGCCGGCGCCACCTACTACTACGCCGTCCAGGCCCGCAACTCCGCGGGTACCAGCGGCCTTTCATCCGTGCAGTCCTTCACCGTCCCACTCTCGGCACCAGCCACGCCCACCGGCGTCTCCATCACCTTCACGGGCTCCGCCAATCGTGTTTCCTGGAGTCCCGTCCCCGGCGCCACCGACTACAACGTGTTCTGGGGTACCTCCGCTGGCCTCTCGACCTCCAGCATGGCCCTCGGCTGGACCACCTCCACCATCTCCGACCACACCGGCGTTGTCGCCGGCGCCACCTACTACTACGCCGTCCAGGCCCGCAACTCCGCGGGTACCAGCGGCCTTTCCACGGTGCGATCCATTACTGTGCCGTAAAGCCAGCCCGCTGTTGCTTCTCGAAAGGATTGTCCGGAATGCGCCCAAGGCCCATTTCAGTTCCAGCCTCGTCTTCGAGGTCTTGCTCGTAGATTAGAACATTAGAACGGCCAGAGCACCCAGCCGCGGTCAGCTTGCGTAGGACCTGGCTCATCAGGCGCGCCTGCAGGCCATGTGCGGGTCGTCCATCTCGCCTTCGATTTCGGCCTTGACCAGTGCCGCAACCGAGTCGACGACAATCATGTCGCCCGCACCAGTGCCTACGAGCTTTGCGCGATCTCCAGCGCCTGTTCGCCGTTGTCGGGCTAGGACACCGGCAGATCCCTCGATGCGCACGTCCAGTTTGTGCGCGTATCAACCGCCGCTTCTATGCAGCCCACTATGCAGCCCACTCAGGCGAAACGGGCTGGAACGTCCAGACACGCCAGTGTCAGCTAACCCGTTGATCCGTAACGGATCCAAACGCCTGGAGGTGTCACTAACGTACCTTGGCAAGGTGACACTCTACCACTGAGTTACGCCCGCAGAGGGGACTTGGTTTAAGCGGAAACCTCCTTTCGGTCAAGGGGTTGGGTGATTCTTTCGTTTCTGTCCTTGTGCATCTCAGAGTGTCGAAAAGGCTATGCAGCCCACGGCGCGTTGTGTCCTTCGAGCAGTCTGGAAGCGATCTCTAGTAAGCGCAGGTCGACCATTCCTGAGCACGGCGGCATTTTCGTCAAGATCCTCGATTTCGTCGCCCTCATCACGGATCGGGGGCCGCGCTGGGCGCGGCCGAGAACCCGCGTTTGTCGAAGCTCGCTTCCAGACATAGTGCTCGACTACGTGCGTGTACTCCCAGTAGTCACGAGATCTTGGCGAAAAAACCAAAGTAGTCGCGGGCGTTGCGGAAGCAGATGTCCCGCACCATGTTTCCTAGCAATTCCATGTCGGCGGGGATCAGCCCCTTCTCGACGTCATTGCCCAGCAGGTTGCACAGCAGCCGGCGGAAATACTCGTGGCGCGAGTACGAGAGGAAACTGCGCGAATCGGTCAGCATGCCCACGAAGCGCGAAAGCAGACCGAGGGCGGAGAGCGCGTTCAACTGGCGTTCCATGCCGTCCTTCTGATCCATGAACCACCAGGCCGCGCCGAACTGGATCTTGCCTGGACACGAACCATCCTGGAAATTGCCCAGCATGGTTGCGATGACCTCGTTGTCGGCCGGATTGAGATTGTAGAGAATGGTCTTGCAGAGCTGGTTGCTGGAATCCAGCCGATCGAGCAGCCGCCCAAGAGAAAATCCCTGCGGGTAGTCGCCGATGGAGTCGAAGCCGGTGTCGGGACCCAGGCTGCGCATCGCACGCGTGCTGTTGTTGCGCATGGCCCCCAGGTGGAACTGCTGCGTCCAGCCGCGCGCATGATCCATGATGGCGAGTTCATACTGCATTGCCGAACGGAACTGTCCCTGCTCGACGGGCGAGAGAGCCTGCCTGGCCCGCGCCTTGGCAAAGATAGCCTCGATCTCCTTGGCCGTGTACGGGTCGGCCGAGATCTGTTCGAGGCCGTGGTCACTCACGCGGCAGCCGACCTGATGGAAGAACCCATGCCGTCTTTCGAGTGCGGCCAAGAAGTTCTCGAACGAGCCAATGTCCACGCCGGAGACCGCTTGCAGCTTGTCCACCCAGAGGTTCCAGCCCTCCAGGTCGGCCAGGGCCATGGCCTTGTCCGGTCGCCAGGTGGGCAACAGCTTGGTAGCCGCCCCCGCGTTCTTGCCGTGTTTCTGATGGGCTGCCAGCGAATCCACCGGATCGTCAGTGGAACAGACCACCATCACCTTGAAGTGCTTGAGCAGACCCTGGGTGGAGAAGTCGTCTTGCGCGAGCTTGCCGTTGCAGTGCTCGTAGATCTCGCGCGCCGTCGAGGGATTGAGGAGCTTCCCCTTCACCCCGAAGGGATTGGCGAGTTCCATGTGGGTCCAGTGGTACAGCGGGTTGCGCAGGGTGTACGGCACTGTGCGGGCCCACATCTCGAACTTCTCCCAGTCGGAGGCGGCGCCCGTGCAATAGCGCTCGGGCACGCCGTTCGAACGCATGGCCCGCCACTTGTAGTGATCGCCGTTCAACCAGATCTGCGTGAGGGTTCCGAACTTTTGGTTGTCGGCTACCTGATCAGGAGACAGGTGGCAGTGGTAATCGATGATCGGCTGATCCTTGGCGTAGTCGTGGTACAGGCACTCGGCAGTCTGGTTCTCCAGCAGGAAACTGTCGTCGAGAAAGGTCTTCATAGCCGCGTCAGGCTAGCGCAGGTGGGTCTCGAAGGGAAGCGCCACCGGGCCAACATCACCATTGTGGGTTCGAGTGGCGCCGGCAAGGGCCTGGCCACGCTGCAGTGCAAGTGAGTGACGACGGAAGGCCTGGCGCGATGGTGTTCGATGGATTTCTTCGCCACCCTGCGCGGATGTCCCTCGCCGAGGACGCGTGGTTGACCCGAGGAAGATTATCGGACATTGTCGTTTCTCAACACGCGAGGAGAGCGGGCAACTGTCCTAGCTGGAGGTGACTATGACGACCACTATCTCGAAGTACTCCGTGGGTATCGGTGATCGCTTTGGCTTGGAAGGGGCGGCTCAGTTGCGGGCCTTCCAGGCTGCCAGGGATCGCGGCGTCACCATCACGCCGGTCTGGAACAAGTCGAACCGCGAGCACTCGCTGATCGGGACGCGGCCTGAGGACGTGCGCGCCGAGGCCGCTGCCGCAGTCAAGTCTTGCCAGTGGGCTGGCCCCTACTTCGTCGACGCGGATCACATCGGTCTGGCCACGGTCGACAAGTTCCTCGCAGCGAGCGACTTCTTCACTATCGATGTCGCGGACCTCATCGGCAAGTCGGCGTCGGATTCATCGATAGCCAAGTACACGGCTGACATGCAGCGCTTCTCGGGTGCACTCCCCATTCCGGGTATCGCCGAACCGGTGGCTGTCAGTCCGGCGGCTCTGCAGCAGATCGCAGCGAAATACCTTTTTGCCGTCGAAGAGGCGGGCCGGGTCTACCGCCACATTGTAGAGAAGAAGGGTGAAGGTACTTTCGTCACCGAGGTGTCGTTCGACGAAGCCAACAGCCCGCAGACCCCGGCCGAGCTGCTCTTCATCCTGGCGGCCTTGGCGCGCGAGCGGATCCCGGTGGCCACCGTGGCGCCCAAGTTCACCGGCGAGTTTCTCAAGGGGATCGACTACGTGGGCGACATCAAGCAGTTCACCCGAGAATTCGAGGAGGATCTCGCTGTCCTGGCGTTCGCCAAGCAAACCTTCGGGCTGCCGGCCTCGCTCAAGCTGAGCGTTCACTCGGGCAGCGACAAGTTCTCCCTGTACCCAATCATCCACCGGGCAATCCACAAGGCTGACGCCGGCATCCACCTGAAGACGGCGGGAACCACCTGGCTGGAAGAGGTCATCGGGCTGGCCGCAGCCGGGGGCGAAGGGCTGGCCTTCGTCAAGGCCTTGTACCGGGATGCCTACGGCCGCTACGACGAATTGGCCAAGCCCTATCTCACGGTCATCGCCATAGACCGCAAGGCGCTGCCCACGCCGGACCAGGTGGATTCGTGGAATGCCCAGGATTACGTGGAGATGCTCGAGCACAACCAGGCCTGCAAGCGCTTCAACATTCACTTCCGCCAGATGGTGCACATCAGCTTCAAGCTGGCAGCCGAGAAGGGGCCGCAATACCTGGCCCTGCTCAAGTCCAATCGCAGCAGCATCGAGTCCCACGTCTCGGACAACATCCTCCGGCGCCATATCGAGCCGCTCTTCCTCGGAACCGCCGGATGACGTGAGGGGCCGACCAGCGAATTCCTGCTGGCGCGCACGCCGGAGCGGCGATAGGGTTTCTGCCAGCCTGGGCACGTGAGCGTGCCCGCCCGCCCGACCCGCCAACAGGAGCAACGATGGACCCCAAGAATTTCATCAGTGCCTATGACTTCACCGGAAAAACCATTGCCATCACAGGCGGCGGCGGGGTCTTGTGCGGTGAGATGGCCCGAGGCTTGGCGGGCTGCGGTGCCAACCTAGTCGTGCTGGACCGCGATGTAGGCTTCGCGGAGAAGGTGCTCGCCACGCTGAAGGGGACCAAGGGATCCCACAAGGCCGCCTTCATCGACGTGCTCGACAAGGCAGCGGTCCAACAGGCGGCCGACAAGGTGATTGCGGAATACGGCAAGATCGACGGCCTCATCAATGGCGCTGGCGGGAACAATCCCAAGGCCACCACCAACCCCGAGCAGTCCTTCTTCGACATACCGCCCGAAGCCATCCAGTTCGTGGCCAACCTGAATCTGCAGGGGACGATCCTGCCCAGCCAGGCGTTCGGTCGCTGCATGGTCAAGCAGAAGGAAGGCGTGATCCTGAATGTTTCGTCGATGAACGCATTCCGGCCGCTGACCAGGATTCCAGCCTATTCCGCGGCCAAGGCTGCGGTGAGCAACTTCACCCAGTGGCTGGCCGTGCACCTCGCCCAGGAGTACTCGCCCAACATTCGGGTGAACGCCATCGCTCCGGGATTCTTCCTCACCGAGCAGAACCGCTTCCTGCTCACCGACAAGGAATCCGGGGCGCTCACCGCTCGCGGCCACAAGATCATGGACCACACGCCGATGGCAAGGTTCGGAACGCCCGAGGATCTAGTGGGCGCGGTGCTCTGGCTGCTGTCGCCTGCGTCCAACTTTGTGACCGGAATCGTCTTGCCGATCGACGGGGGCTTCTCGGCTTACAGTGGCGTGTAGATCGCCGCTGCTGATTTCTTGAAAACTGAAGGAACAATCATGGCGAAGCAAAGTTTCGGAATCGTCGGGCTGGGCGTGATGGGCGAGAATCTCGCTCTCAACATCGAGAGCCGTGGGTTCTCGGTGGTCGGCTTCGATCTCGACCCCAAGAAGGTCGACAACTTCGTGGCCAGAACCAAGGGCAAGCAGGTGGTGGCCGCGCGCACAGTGGCCGAGTTCGCCGCGAACCTGGACACGCCACGACGGGTGCTGATGATGGTTCCGGCCGGCAAGCCCGTCGACGCCGTGATCGCCGATCTGCGCCCCCATCTCAAGGCGGGCGATCTCATGATCGACGGCGGCAATACTTTCTTCTCCGACACCGATCGGCGCATCAAGGAATTGCAGGGCACCGGCATCTATTACATCGGCACCGGAGTGAGCGGCGGCGAGGAGGGAGCCTTGCGCGGACCGGCCATCATGCCGGGCGGCAACCCGGAGGCCTGGCCCTTGGTGAAGCCGATCCTGCAAGCCATCGCAGCCAAGGCCGAGGATGGCGCCCCCTGTTGCGAGTGGATCGGCAGCGGCGGCGCGGGTCACTTCGTCAAGATGGTTCACAACGGAATCGAATACGGCGACATGCAGATGATCTGCGAGGCCTACTTCATCATGGACAGGCTGCTGGGCATGTCGGCGGATGAGATGAGCCGCGTGTTTGCCGAATGGAACAAGGGAGAGCTGAGCAGCTATCTGGTAGGGATCACGTCCGAGATCCTGGCCAAGAAGGATCCCGAGACTGGCAAGCCCATGGTGCAGATCATCCTGGACACCGCGGAGCAAAAGGGCACCGGCAAGTGGACCAGCCAGGTGGCCCTGGACCTGGGCGCTCCGGCCCCCACCATCGCCGACGCCGTGTTCGCCCGGACCCTGAGCGCGGTCAAGAAGGAACGCGTAGCAGCCGCTGGCGTGCTTGCGGGACCGACGCCGAAATTCAACGGCGACAAGGTGGCCTTCATCGAGATGATCCGCAAGGCCTTGTTCAGCTCGAAGATCTGTTCCTACGCGCAGGGCTTCCAGCTTCTGCGCGCGGCAGATCAGGAGCACCACTGGGACCTTCAATTCGGCGTCATCTCCTCTCTCTGGCGCGCCGGGTGCATCATCCGGGCGCAGTTCCTGGGCCGGATCAAGGACGCGTATGCCAGAAACCCTGCCCTGGCCAATCTCCTGCTTGATCCCTATTTCGCGGGCGTGCTGGCCTCCTACCAACAAGACTGGCGCAAGGTTGTCGCCGCAGCGGCGGAAAACGGAATTGCGATTCCCGCCTTCATGAGCGCGCTGGCCTACTACGACGGCTACCGCTCGGCGGTTCTTCCGGCGAATTTGCTTCAGGCCCAGCGTGACTACTTCGGCGCGCACACCTACCAGCGCGTCGACAAGGAAGGCAAGTTCCACACGCATTGGACGACGTAGGCCTGGCAATCTTGCTACGCTAGGAGAGCGGAAACATGCAGGCGCTTCGTGGTCACGGTTCGATGGACAAGCGGCTCACCCCGAAGGATGTGAAGGACATCTGCGAGGCGACGCTGGCCGACCTGCCGCTCGACGGAAAGCGCGTGCTGGTGCTCATTCCCGATCACACGCGGCACGCGCCCATCGACCTCTTCTTCCATGTGTTGAGCGATCTGCTGCAATCTCGCGTCGGCGTGCTGGACTACATGGTGGCCACCGGCACCCACGCGTCCATGGAGCTGGATCGCCTCTACCGGCACATCGGACTTACGGCATCGGAGCACGCGCAAAAGTACCCCAAGGTGCGCTTGTTCAACCACGAGCACCACAAGCGGGACGAGTTGGTCTCGCTGGGCACCCTGCGGGGCGAAGAGGTGGCGCAGCTCACCAACGGGTTGTTTTCCCGCGACATTCCCGTCACCATCAATCGCAAAGCCACCGAGTACGACCACATTCTCATTGTCTCCCCGGTAGTTCCTCATGAAGCCATGGGATTTGCCGGCGGCAACAAGTACTTCTTCCCCGGCATTGCGGGCCTGGACGTAGTGGAGAAGTTCCACTGGCTGGCAGCGGTGATCACCAATCCGGTGGTCAATGGGGTCAAGGATACGCCCACCCGCCGGGTCATCAATCGGGCGGTTCAATTTCTGTCAACGCCGCGCACCTGCTTCGCCTTCGCTGTCGACGATCACCATCAACTAGCCTGCCTCTTCGCCGGAGATCCGGCGGAATCCTGGTCACGTGCGGCTGACTATTCGGCGCAACTGCATATCAAATACCTGGACAAGCCGGTTAAGCGCGTGCTCGGCCTGACTCCTTCCATCTATGAAGAGGTGTGGGTCGCGGGCAAGGCCATGTACAAGCTGGAGCCCATCGTGGCCGACGGCGGCGAGTTGGTCATCCACGGGGCGCACGTCAAGGCCGTGTCGTTCATGCACGGCAAGCAGATCGAGCGCATCGGCTACCACGTGCTCGACTACTTCGTGAAGCAGTGGGAGCGTTTCGCCGAGGAATCGAAGCTGATTCTGGCGCACTCGACCAACGTCAAGGGCATCGGCAAGTTCGAGAACGGCGTCGAGTATCCCCGTATCACCGTGAGCCTGGCCACCAGCATTCCCAAGGCGAAATGCGACGCCATCAACTTGGCCTGGCGGGATGTGAATTCCATCGACATTGAACGTTGGAAGCAGGATGAAGACACCCTGGTCGTGGAAGAGGCCGGACAGGTGCTTTATAGACTGAAGGACAACTAGCGCCGAGAGCGCGCAGTGACGGATAGCAAGACAGCAAGGAGCAGAAATTCAACATGAGCGACGCTTTGAACATTCGCCCCGCAGGTGGTCTGGATTTCGTATCGGTCGGCGCCCTGGTGCACCGATTGGACCCCGGCATTGTCCCCTGGCGCAAGGCCTCCAGTTGCCAGATCCACGTCAGCGGCGGCGAGTTCAACGTGGCCGCCAATCTGGCCGATTGCTTTCGCATGAACACGGGGATCGCGACCGCCATGGTCGACTATCCCATTGGCGACATGATCCACGAGCGGGTCAGGGCCATGGGCGTCACGCCCTTCTACAAGCGCTTCAAGCACAACGGCGTGAACGGCCCTAACATGGCCACGGTGTACAGCGACCGCGGCCATGGCGTGCGTGCGCCCGTGGTGTTCTACAATCGGTCCAATGAAGCCGGCGCGCAGCTCAAGCCGGGCGACTTCGACTGGGGCGCAATCTTCAAGAACGGCATTCGTTGGTTCCACAGCGGCGGGATCTTCGCCGCGCTTTCCGAAACCACTGGCGAGGTCATCATCGAGGGCATGAAGGCCGCCAAGCAAGCCGGCGCTATCTGCAGCTTCGATCTCAATTTTCGCGAGAAACTGTGGAACATCTGGGGTGGCGCGCACAAGGCGGCCGAGGTTGTGGGGCGCATCGTGGCCAATGCCGACGTGCTGGTGGGCAACGAGGAAGATCTGCAGAAGGGATTGAACATCGCGGGCCAGGATGTCGAAAAGCGATCCAAGCTCGACCCCGGCGCGTTCTTCGCCATGATCGACAAGGTCACGGCCAAGTTCCCGCAGGTCAAGGTCGTGTGCACGACCCTGCGCGAGGTTGCCTCGACCAATCGCCACGCCTGGGGCGCCGTGGCCTGGGTGAACGGGAAAACGCATGTTTCCCCCACCTGCGAGCTGGACGTACATGATCGCGTGGGCGGCGGCGACGGCTTTGCCAGCGGCTTCATCTACGGCCTGCTCTCCGGCGAATCGGCCGAGGAAGCCCTCAAGCTCGGCTGGGCTCATGGAGCGCTGCTCACCACCACGCCCGGCGACACCACCATGGTCACGCTGGAGCAAGTGAAGGCGTTCGCCAAGGGCGGCTCGGCGCGAATTCAGCGATAACCTATTTCTTGAACAAGCGGCCCATGATCCCACCGCGCGGGGGTTCGGGGTGCTTGCGCGTGGTGCTGGCCTTGGTTCGCCGCATCTCCAGCACGCGCATCTCGCGCTCCGCCTCGATGAAGTCCTTGTCCTGATTGGTCGCCTCGCGGAAGGCTCGTTCCGCGCGATCCGGCTCGTTGAGGAACTTCCAGATTTGGCCCAGCCAATAGTGGCCGCGTGCGAAGCGTGGCTGCGCCGCGACCACGTCCCCGATGATCCGCTGCACCTCGCGCACGATGGCTTCCTTGCGGCCTTGCGGATTATCGAAGCGCGCCCAGCCCCAGTAGGCCCGGTACTGGGGCTCGTCCGGGTTGGCCTTGCTGGCAGCGGCAAAGCACTCGATGGCCTTGGCGTGATCGCCCCGCTTGAGCAGGACCTCGCCCTTGAGGAAGTTCGTCTCAGCGTCGATCAGGGTCGGGATGTTGCTGCCCGGAAGCTTCTTCCCGGCCCGGGCGTCCTGGTACTCGGCTCGACTCGCCGGATCGCCCAGGACCATGGCTGCTTCGCTCATGCGGGCCAGGATACGCTCGGCCTGCGGTACCAGATCGGACAGGCCGGCGCCGGCCAGCCGGTCCGGGTGGAAACGTCGGGCTGCGCGGACGAAGGCCGCACTGACCTCGCCGGCCGTGGCTGATTCGGACACGCCCAGCAGTTCGAAATGCGACAGGCTGTCGAGCTTCTCCGTCAGCTCCACGAGTGCGGTCCGCAATGTGGTGTCAGGCGCTGGCACGGCCTGGATCGAGGATCCGACAGGACGCGTGCCCACGACTCGCACGGCGGCCTCCGGCGAGCGCGTTGTTCGTGCCGCGGCAGCGGGCGGTGCTGCGACAGCGGACGCTGGCGCCATCGGCCCGGCTGGCTTTGCCGACGCTGCAGCCACAGCAGACGCTGCAGCCACAGCGGGCGCTGGCGCCGCAGGTGCGGACGCTGGCGCGATCGGCAGCGCTGCAGCAGGCGCGGCCACCACCGGCGTCGCCACCTTTTCCGACAGCGCCACCGCAGCAGGCGCGGCCACACTCGGCGCGGGCACGGGGGCCGAATCGTCCTGCAGCGGGCGCCCGCCGACTTGTTGTCGCTCCAGCAGATCGGCGTAATAAAGTGAAAGCAGGACGGTCCGCACCTCCAGGGGCCGTGCGGTCACGGAGTCGATCTCTTCCGGGGTCAGCCAGCGCGTGCGTAGGGCGGTCACGATGTGATCGTCCGGCGGGATCCCCATGGCGGCGACGAAAGACGGCGACACCGACGCCAGCCGAAACTCCTGGCCCCACAGCCGCGACAGCTCGCGTGTGACCCGCGGCAGGTCGTAGGCCGCACGAATCGCGGGGAAGAACAGGGTTCGCGGATCGACCCGCATCGCGACCAGATCGTCTCCCTCGCCGAAGTTGTGTGGCTCGACGTAGATGGCGAACGAACCGTCCGCCACGCAGAACAGGCGGGTGAGCTTTCGCCGTATCTGCTCCTGGAGTACATCCGCGAGCGCGTCCTTGCTCAGGACCCCCAGTCGTTCCAGAGCCTCGCCCAGACGCATCCCGCTGGCGACCATGGGCGCGGCCTGCGCCACTTTGTCTTCCGACACAACCCCGAACTCGACCAACACCCGATCCAGGCGGTCGGTGTCCACGGGGCGCTGCACGTGCACCGGCATGCCGACGCGCAGATAGACATCACTCTCGTCGCCTGTCGTGTCACTGATACACAGGCGGCCGGTGACCTGCTTGCGAAACAGTTGCTGCAAAAGGCGGGGAACGGGCCGTTCCTTCAGGGATCCGGACGCAGAAGGATGCTTTTTGTGCGTCGAGGACATCACCGCTTCCCAGAGGCGGTGGATTTTGGAACCGGCATGCCCGCTGTGTCAACTGGATACATCATAGGCCCGCGCGGAGAATCCCTGCGCGTCCCAAGCCATAGAACCAACCCTTCTCACGGCTGGCTGCTCCGGGTGTAGAGTTTCGCCTGCGTGCCCATCGTGGTCTTCGTCAATCCGGGATCGCGAGCCAATCGCCGAGATCCAGACCGTGCGCGACGTTTCGCCAGCATCCTGGGTGAGACGGGTCGCGTGGTTGCTCCCACGAGTCCCGACGCGCTGGCTGCCGAGGCGCGGCAGGTGGCGCAGGCCCGGCCTTCGATCATCGGCGTGTGCGGGGGCGACGGAACTCTGCACTGGACGGTTACGGCGCTGGTGCGCGCCTACGGCGAGCGCGCCTTGCCTCCGCTGGCCTTGCTGCCCGGCGGAACCATGAACGTGGTGGCATCCTCGCTGGACATCCTGGTGCAGCCCGAGGCGCTGCTGGAGCAGCTTGCCGCGGGAGAGAGAGCAGTCCATCCGCCCGCTGTCGTGGTACGCCGGTGCCTGAAGGTTCAGGATGAATACGGCTTCGTTTTCGGGACCGGTCTCATCGCCAACTTCCTCGAGGAGTACTACGCCAAGGGTGAGTACGGAGCGAGCCGCGCGCTCGGGATCCTGCTGCGCTCCATCCTTTCTGAAGCAACCTCCGGAAGCTACGCCAAGCGCATCTTTCGCCGTTTCCACGGCCGCATCTTCGTCGACGGGCAGATACTTCCCTGGACCGCGCTCCTCGGTCTAGGCGCCGCCACGGTCAGCGAGGTCGGCCTCGGTTTCAAGCTCAACCACCGCGCCAATGACCATCCCGGCCGCTTCGCTGTTCTGGCGATCCATTCGTCACCTCTCGGCTTGACCTGGGACCTGTCAGCCGTGCGCCAGGGCCACGGCATATCGCCGCGCCGGGCCTGGAGCGAGTTGGCCACGCGCCTGGTCATCGAACCGGACGAACCCGAAACCCTGTACACCGTCGACGGCGATCTCTACCAAGCGCGCGGCAACCTGTCGGTGGAACTGGGACCCGCGGTTTCCTTCGTCAGGCCGCGAAGCGGTTGAAATAGTACCCGCCCCGGCGATACCATTGATCCTCTCATGAGTACCTCCTTTCCGCTCGACGGCATGCGTGTTCGTTTCTCGGGCGAGACCAATGTGGGGATCACACGGGACCACAACGAGGACTCATTCTTCCTTCCCACCCACGAGCGCCTGGCCATCGTGGCGGACGGCATGGGGGGCCACGCCTCAGGCGAGGTAGCCAGCCGACTGGCGGTGGAAACCGTCGTCAGCCACTTCCAAACCACCGAGAACGAGCAGGAGCTGACCTGGCCCTACAAAGTGGACCGAGGTAACCGTTTCCAGATCAACCGTCTGGTGAGCGCCATCAAGCTGGCCAATCTCAAGATTCACGAGGAAGCAGAACGCAACAGCGACTGCCGGGGCATGGGGACCACTCTGGTTTCCACCCTGTTCGCCGACGGCGCGCTGCTAGCCGGGCATGTGGGCGACAGTCGCCTGTACCGTCTGCGCGGCGGCAAGCTTGAGCAGATGACCCAGGACCACTCCCTGCTCAACGACTACATCAAGATGAAGCATCTCTCGCCGGCCGAGATCGCGAATTTTCAGCACAAGAACGTCATCGTGCGCGCGCTGGGCATGAAGCCGTCGGTCGAGGTGGACGTCATTGTGGATCAGCCACGCCTGGGCGACCTCTATCTGCTATGCACGGATGGTCTGTCAGGCATGGTGCCCGACCAGGAACTGGCCGAACTGGCGGCGAGCGAGACCGATCTCGACAAGCTGTGCGAACGCCTGGTGGCCGCCGCCAACGCCCACGGCGGCCTCGACAACATCACGGTGGTGTGCGCGCGCTTGGAGCCACTCTAATCACTGTCCTGCTTCGCGTTTCGCCCATTCTCGATCGTCTGCTGGCCACGGGCCCTGACCCGGAGGGCGCGCGGCCGCGCCTGGAAAGACTGGTCGAGGCCGGTGTCTCACTGCCCGAGGACGAGGCGAGTCTGCGCCTGCTGGTTGCGCTGCTGTCGAGCGGCAGCTTCCTCACCGATCTGCTGCTCGTCGACGTCGATCGTTTGACTGCGCTGCTGGCTGATCCCTTTCTCGACCGGTCCAAGCCGCGCGAGCAGACCATGGCCGAGGTGAGGGCCGCGCTGGCCGGGTGTGCCGATCTGGCCGATGTGCAACGCCGGCTGCGCCGCTTTCGCCAGGTCGAGATGTTGCGTCTGGGCGCGCGCGAGTTGAAGCCCGGTGCCAGCCTGGAGGTGGCGCGCGATCTCTCGGCCCTAGCGGATGCGTGTTTGGATGCGGCGGTGGCCTTCTGCGAATCGCAGTTGCGCGCGGGCTACGGCGACCCGGTGTGTGCGGAGGACAGCCCTGGCTTCGTGGTAGTGGCCATGGGCAAGCTGGGCGGCGAGGAGCTGAATTTCTCCTCGGACGTCGACCTCATCTACGTCTACTCGTCAGACGAGGGACACGCCGGTTCGCTCAGCCTGCACGAATATTATGGCCGGCTATCCCAGATGGTCACGCGCGCGGTTGCCGAGATCACGGGGGACGGTTTCGTGTTTCGCGTGGATCTGCGCCTGCGGCCCGAGGGCGGCAGCGGCGCCATCTGCAACTCGCTAGCCGCGGCCGAGAGCTACTACGAGAGCTTCGGCCGTACCTGGGAACGCCAGGCCCTGCTGCGCGCGCGACCGGCTGCGGGCGATCTGACTCTGGGCGCACGTTTTCTCAAGACCGTCGAGCCCTTCGTGTTTCCGCGCTCGTCGGGACCGCGCACTCTGGACGAGGTCCGCTCGCTGCGCCAGCAGTTCGTGGACAGCGCCCGGCATCCCGGCTGGGACGTGAAGCTGGGGCAAGGCGGAATTCGCGACGTCGAGCTGGTGGCGCAGGCGCTACAACTGCTCTACGCCGGCAAGCGGTCTGACCTGCGCGAGCGCGCCACCCTGCCCGCGCTGCACAAGCTGGGGCTAGCCGGGCTGCTGACCGCACAAGAAGTCCGCACGCTTTCCCACGCCTATCATTTTTTGCGCTCGGTTGAGCATCGCATCCAGCTCGAGCAGGGTGCGCAGACTCACGAGCTGCCGGTCGAACCAAGGGCCAGGGACCGGCTGGCGCGGCGACTCGGGCTGGCTGGCCACGCCGAACTCGACGCCCTGGTGGCTGAGCAGCGCCAGGCGGTCAGCGCGGTGGCAGAAACCCTGGGCGAGCCAGAGCAGGGACCGTCGGCCATCGTGCTGCGCCTGCTCGATCCGGCGGTGCCGCGGCCGTACTTGCTGGCTGATCTGCAATCCTGCGGTTTTTCCGACGTGGCGGCGGCCGCGGAAAGCCTGGAACTGGTGCGCGGTCGCCTGGCGCCCATTTGGCTGGAACAAGCCATCGCCTCGCCCAACCCCGATCGGGCGTTGGACCGCTTTCGCGATCTCTCGCTGCGCGCCTCGACCGGCCTGGAGACCATGCTGCACGAAGATCGCCAGCTGCTCACCATGCTGGCGGCCCTGTTCGGCACCAGCGAGCGGCTGTCGCGACACCTGCTCACCCATCCCGCGACCTGGCCCAATCTGCTGGCCGGTCCGGGCGACGCGCGGCCGGATCCGCTCGAGTGGCAGACACGGCTACCGGCGCGCCTGGCGGGTTGCGATTACGAGGAAGCCTTGCGCGAGGTGCGCCGGTTTCAAGCCGAGGAGATCCTGCGCATAGGGCTGCACGACGTGGCCGGCAATCTTGCTCACCAGGAGGTGTCAGCCCAGCTCGTGCTGCTGGCCGAAGCCTGCCTGGCCCAGGCCGTGGTCCGCGTCGCAGCCGAACTAGAGACGCGCACGGGAAAGCCCGACGCGGAGCTGACCATTCTGGTCCTGGGCAGTTGTGGCGCGCGCGAGATGCGCTACGGCTCGGACCTGGAGCTGGTTTTTCTGTACCAGCATGAAGGCATAACCGCATCGGGGATCGAGTACCAGGACTGGTTTGGCCGCCTGGCCCAGCGGCTGATCGGCGCGCTGGGTGCCTTGCTGGAGGAAGGGCGCCTGTACAACGTCGACACGCGGCTGCGGCCCTCGGGATCGCAGGGGCTGCTCGTGACCACCTACCAGGCTTTCGAGTACTACCACCACGAGTCTGCCGCGCCCTGGGAACGGATGGCGCTGCTGCGTGCACGGCCGGCTTTCGTGCTGCCGGGTGCAGGCGCGCCTAGTGATTTCGCGAATCGGCTGGAGGCCATCGCCTACCAGACACCGCCGGATGAAGATTCCCTGCGCGCGGGCCTGCTGCACCTGCGCCAGCGCATCGAGAGCGAGCGCGCGGGCGATCCGCGCAAATCGCTGCATCTCCGCTTCGCGCCCGGCGGGCTGACCGATCTCGAGTTCCTGGCGGCCTGGGGCCAGCTTCGCCATGGTGAGAGCGACCCTACCCTGCGCACCACGCATCCGCCGGCTGCTCTGCGCCGCATGGCCGAGCGGGGAGAACTCGCCGCGGGCGTGCTCGACGACTATGGCTTCCTGCAAAGGGCTGGCCTGCGACTGCGCCTGCTGCGCGATCAGCACGACGATCGGCTGCAGGCCGAGGACCGCTCGTCGCTGGCGCGCAGCCTGGGCATGAGTGAGGCGCAACTGTCTGCCCAGTTGGGCACGCGCATGGCCCGCGTGCGCGCGGAGTTCGTGCGCAGGTTGGGGTGAGCCAGGGTCAGCGGCAGCAGCCCAATCCCGCCATCAGTCGCAACGGAACCAACCAGAGATTGTCGAGATCCATCTGCAGGGAAGATCGCAGAGCAGAGCGGGGGAAAGACGTGAGGGAAGCATTGGACGTCGGACTCCTGCCCATCGAGGAGCGCCCCCCGGCGCGAGAGCCGCGCGCGCTCCCTTCATGTCACCCTTCCTGACCGCCTGGAACAGTGCCTGAGAAGCCAAGCATTCTCTCTGAGCCGCAGCCGGCAGGGCGAAGCCAAGCATGGTTGCCAAGAGCGCGGCGAGGTTTGCGGTGCGCTGGATCATTTCCAGTGGCAGTATCGCTCCGTTGGATCGAAATGACACTTGCCGGTTGCGCCTGCTCCGACTCCGTGATTTCTCTGCCGCCTGTGGTGAATAGAGCCAGCCAGAGGCGGGCAGCCATGCGCCGGCTGGCGCTGGGCGCCTCAATCGCACTGCTGTGGTGGCTGCAGGGCGCGCCCGCCACTGCCCAGCCGGCAGAAACGGGAGACTTTCGCGCGCCCGATCTGGTCGAGCTTTCGCGCATGGATGCCAGCATCCACCTCGATATACGCTATGCCACGAGCAACAACTTCACGGGGCGCAAGCAATACGCCGAGGCGCGGGCCTTTCTGCAACGACCGGCAGCCGAGGCGCTGGTGCGTGCGCATCCGGCGCTCAAGGCGCGCGGCTACGGCCTGCTGATCTTCGACGGGTATCGTCCCTGGTCAGTGACCAAGGCCTTCTGGGACATGACCCCGCCTGACAAGCACAAGTTCGTGGCGAACCCGGAGAAGGGATCGCGACACAACCGCGGCTGCGCGGTCGACGTCGGTCTCTACGATCTTCGCACCGGGCAGGAAGTCGCCATGCCCAGTGCCTTTGATGAAATGTCCGAGCGGGCCGCGGCCGACTATCAGGGCGGCACACCCGAACAACGGCGCACGCGTACGCTCCTGCGCCAGGCTTTGGAGCAGGAAGGGTTCAAGGTCAACCCCGACGAATGGTGGCACTTCGATTACCAGGACTGGCGCCTGTATCGCGTCCTGGATGTGCCGTTTGCCGCGATCCACGCCAGCCCGCGCGCGCCCGATGGCGGACAGTCGCAATCAAGATGAAGACAGCCAGGTGGCCCAGACCTCGGGCGCAAATCCCACCGTAGCGCGATCGCCGGCGCGCACGATCGGGGTGCGCAGTAGCAGGGGATCGTCCAGCAGCGCCTGCTCGATGCGCGGGCCTGTCGGCGCCGCGTACTTCAGGCCACGCTGCAGGTAGCGCTTGCCCTCGCGATCGATCAGGTTCTCGACACCGGCCACGGCGTTGATACCCAGCGCGGCCATGATGTCGCACACGCACAGCTCGTCATGGTGAAAGAGCAACCAGACGATCTTGAGCCGCGCCTCATCGGCGAGGACCTTGAAGAACCGGGCCGCGCTTGTCATGACCTATACATTCGTATAGCCGCATGAACGGTTGAATGCAAGGACGACGATTACGCCTGCTTTCCCGGCCACGCTTGGCACACCCGCTAATCCCGCCGGATGGGGCCCTGGTTATAGCCACGGTCGCCGAAGGGCTGCAGTCTTTCCAGCCAGATCTGTTCCAGCAGGGTGAGCTCGTCCTCCAGGCAGAAGCCGGGCTCGTCGCTGGGCTTCACGACTTCCAGAATCTCGAAGCTGAAGGCGTCAGGGCCGAACTGGTTCCAGTCGTTCTGCAGGGCCGCATTGTCGTGGCGGCCAATGGACAAAATGAAGCGGTGCTTGTTCAAAGGGCCGTGCAGATTCGTGCTGCTGCCGAGGAGGATCTTGCCGGTTTTGCTATTCTTGATCTGAAAGATCCCGGCCTGGCGCGGGGTTTCCTTGTACGCGCGCCTCAGCTCGGCGCGGGTCTTGCCAGGGGCAGGCATGGACTTTCGTTGGCTTGACGGTGATAGGAACTATTTCTATACTTATCGAATCAATTTGGTACAGTCAAGATGCAAAATGGATGACAGCCAACACGTGGGTGACCTGGTGGAGTTCTTCAAGGTGCTGGGCGAGCCCAACCGCCTGCGCATTGTCGGGCTTTTGGCGGAGCGGGCCTACACCGTGGAACAGCTTGCCGTCACTCTGGGCGTGAGCGCTTCGACGGTGTCGCACCATCTGGCGCGGCTGGCGCGCGCCGGCCTGGTCACTGCGCGTAGTGAAAGCTACTACAACCTGTACTCGCTGAAGGCTGATGCCCTGTCCGGCATGGCCAAAGAGTTGCTGGCCCAGACGCAGCCGGCACGCCCGGCCAGCGAGCAAGGACTGAGCGATTTCGACCGCAAGGTGCTGGCCACCTTCACCACCAGCGACGGCCGGATCAAGGCCTTCCCCATGCAGGAAAGGAAATTTCGCGTGCTGCTCCGCCACGTGCTGCCGGCGTTCAATCACGGGGTACGCTACACGGAGAAGCGGGTCAACGAGATCCTGTCCAAGTACAATGACGACACCGCCCGGCTACGCCGCTGGCTGGTGGACTTCGGCTACATGGCCCGGGAAGGCGGGGGCGGCAAGTACTGGAGAATCGACGAGAAGTGATCTCGCCATCGGGCTGCAACCGGCTCGGGCTACTGTCGCCGCCGTGACAGGGCACGATCCATCTCGCGCTGGGCCTCGCGCTTCTTGACGTCCTCGCGCCGGTCATACTGCTGCTTGCCGTGCACCAGCGCCAGTTCCACCTTCACGCGGCCACGCTTTTCGTAGAGCGACAGTGGGATCAAGGTGTAGCCCTTCTCGCGCACCTTTGCCACCAGGCGATCGATCTCGCGACGGTGCAGCAGCAACTTGCGCCGCCGGCGCGGATCGTGGTTGCGCGCGTGGGCGAAGGCGTAGACGCCGATATCCAGTTGATGCAGCCACGCCTCGCCGGTTTCCACGCTGGCGTACGCGTCGATGAGCGTGACCTTCCCGTCGCGGATCGATTTGACCTCGGAGCCAACCAGAGCCAGGCCCGCCTCCAGGGTTTCATCGATCTCGTACTCGTGGCGCGCCTTTCGGTTGCGCGCCAGTACCTTGGTGTCATCTGACCGGCTCTTGCGCCCGGCCCCTCCCGCCACAGTGCGCACCACTTACAGCTTGCTGCCCTCGCCGGGAAGGCGCATGGCCATCGGTGTATCGCCGGCCATGGCCCGGCGCAGGTAGGTGGGCTTGTCGAACTCGCTTTCCTCAATGCACAGGTGGTCGGCGGCCAGCGCCACCGGCACTGTGCCCGACGTGCGGCGCGGACCACTGCCCGGCGTTGTGCTGATGGGCGAGGTGACCGCGGGACGGATCACTGGTCGCGGCTCTGGAGCCGGCGCAGCCCGCTCGGCGACCGCCACCGGCAAGGCAGGCGCCGGTGCAGCCGCGGCCACGGGAGGCGGGGTGTAGAGCAGGACGCCAGCCGGATACGAAGTCGGCGCGGAGAGCTCGTCGACCGCAGTATCGGCGAACTCGACAATCTGGGGAACCACGCTGTGCGCAGGCGCTGAAATCACTGCGGACGGCGCCGGGCTGGCGTTCGCTGCTGCGGCCCTTGCTAAAGTGGGAACCGGCGGGGGAGCCGCGGTTGCGGCCACAAACACGCGCGGCGGCGCGGGATGCGGGGCCGGGGCCGCGTGCGAGATGGGCAGCGACATCTGATGGTCGGCCGGCTTCTTGCCCGGGCGAGTGTTCAGGACTCCAGCGGTGGAGGCCTCGACGGCGGTGCGGCTCTGGAAGCCCGTCGCGATCACGGTCAGGCGCACCTCATCGGTCATGTTGGGGTCGATGACCGAGCCGAAGATGATGTTGGCGTCGGGATCGGCCGCTTCCTGGATCAGGGTGCAGGCCTCGGTGACCTCGGCCAGCATCAGGTCAGGACCGCCGGTGATGTTGACCAGAATGCCGGTGGCGCCGTTGATCGAAACGTCCTCGAGCAGGGGCGAGTTGATGGCCATCTGGGCGGCATCCAAGGCGCGCTTGTCGCCCTTGCCCTGGCCCGATCCCATCAGCGCCCGACCCATGCCCGTCATGATGGTGCGCACGTCGGCGAAGTCGACGTTGATCAGACCAGGCATCATCACCAGATCGCTGATGCCACGCACCGCCGTGGCGCACACGCTGTCCACCAGATTGAACGACTCGCGCAGGGTCATGTGCTTGCCGGCCAAACTGACCAGCCGGTCGTTGGGGATGACGATGAGCGCGTCCACCGACTTGGCCAACTCGGCCACGCCCGCATTCGCCTTCTTCTTGCGCTGCAGGCCCTCGAACATGAAGGGCTTGGTCACCACCGCGACGGTGAGCGCGCCCGCCTCGCGGGCCACGCGCGCGATCACGGGCGCCGCACCGGTGCCGGTGCCGCCGCCCATGCCTGCGGTGACGAAGACCATGTCCGCCCCGCCGATGACCTCGGCAATGCGGGAAGCATCTTCCAGGGCCGCGGCGCAACCGATGTCGGGGTTGGCCCCCGCGCCGAGGCCCTTGGTCAGATTCTTTCCAATCTGAATCTTGGTGGGCGCCTGGTTGGTCTCCAGCACCTGGCAGTCGGTGTTGGCGGCCACGAAGTCCACGCCCTGGATGCCAGCCTCGATCATGGTGTTGACCGCGTTGCCGCCGCCACCGCCCACACCTATCACCTTGATCTTCGGACCTTGAGCCTGGTCGTCGAATTCGAGCATGTGATCTCTCCTGGACTACTTGGATCGCACGGCCCGCGCCATGCTCCAAATTTTTCACATGACGAAATCAGGGGCGGACCTGGGGGGGACGGCAGCCGAAAGGCTGGAAGCTGAACAACAGTTCAGGCCATCGCCGACGCATGGCGGCCTTCAGGCTTCGATTCCGCGGGCAAGTGGACTACTCTCGGCGAATTCAGTCATGCGATGACTTGTGGAGGGACGATTCGATGAAGACAGCAGTCGCGAGCGCAGGCTTGGCCTCGATTTTGGCTCTGGGCGGTTGTGCCACCCAGACGGCGGCGAACCCGTCGCCGCATTTTTCTGACGTGGCAAAGCACCTGGACATGGGGGGCGAGGTTTTCGCGTACGCCGATGTCGACGGGGATCTTTCCGCGCTGGCTGACCAGCTCGACCAGCTCATCAAGCGGGTGAGCACGGTGTCTCCCGAACTTCACCTGGAACGGATCAAGGCCAGGCGCATTCTGGGGCAGCTCGGTCTCGACGATCTGTTGGCCTTCGGGCTCAGCTCGACCAAGGATGGCAAGGTCTTCCACAACAAAGCCTTCCTTCAGCAGCGCAGCCCGCGGCGCGGCCTGTTGCTGCTCACCGGAGCGGCGCCGCGGGATCTCGAGAGCATCCGGCAGGCGCCCGGCGATGCCGACCTCGTGTTCGAGACGGACCTCAAGGTCAAGTCGCTCTTCGACCTCGGCGAATCGATCCTCAGGGACATTCGCGGCTCCGACGCGAAGGACTGGCTGGATGGCCTCGACGAGAAGATCCCGGGTACTTCGCTCACTTTACGCCGCACCATCGAACAGCTCGACACACGGCTGGTCGGTGTCATGCGGGTTGCCGTCCCCGAGGGTCTGTCCTTGACCACCGACGGCAATGGCTTCACCAAGCCTGTTGCACTCGATCTGCTCATCGCTGTCGACAACATGGCGGTCCTGTTCGATGCGATCGAAGGGCTGCTGCGGCCTATCCCCAGCAAGGGTCCCATCAGGTTCTCGCAAGACGGCGATCTGCGGCTGATCGAAACCGACGTTCCCGTTCGGGGAATAGTCGGACTCAAGCCGGTTCTGGCAAAGGACACCAAGACCGGGCGGGTTTTTCTGGCGACCAGCGTGGCCTTTGTGAAGGAGTTTCTTTCGGACAAGGCCGCTGCCGGAAAGCGGTTGGGTGACGCACCGGAATTCAAGATCGCCACGGCTGGCTTCTTGAAACAGGCCAACGGATTCAGTTACCTGTCCGGCACCTTCTTTCCCAAGCTTGCCCGTATCTTGGCCGCCTTCGGCAAGGACGACGCCGAGGAGCAGGCCGGCATCGACCTCTTCGTGAGTTTGCTCCCCGACGGAGGCAGTCCCTTTGCTGCCCAGCAGGTCAATCTGCCCGACGGGCTGTACTTCGCTTCCAACTCACCGCACTCGCACAAGACCATGCTCCTGCCGCCGCTGCTGATGGTGCCCGTTGGGGTCGGGGCTGCTCTCGTTCCCGCGCTCCGAGCGTCGTCGAATGCACACCGCGTAGCCACATTTCCCGAATCCGACGCGGGGACGATGCTCGAGGCCTGCAGCGAAGCCATCGTCACTCTGACAAAGCAGCGTGCGGACAAGTCCGGCCACTCCAAGGCGCGGGCATTGACCCCATCCGAGGCCTTGCCCAAGACCCTGCCGGTCGTCTGTCCCAACCCACTCACGTCATCCACTGACCCGACGGTCGCCAGCTACCGCGCCCTGGGCTGGCCGATCCTGGAATCCCGCCGTGTTTGCTACCAGTACAGACGCGATGACCGCGCGCCAGCGGCTTTCAGTTGCCACGCCTGGATCGACCACGACGACGTCGCCCCGTCGCACTGGTCGGCCCAGGGAACCTGGGATGCTGAGCAAGGCACGTGGCAGATCACGGATCCCAGGAAAACCGCCGAGTAATGCGACTGGCCGTGCGTGCGGGCCACAGTTCTGCCAACGCCATGAACCGAAGCAGCCGGTGACAATGCTATTCTGTGCGCCTTGTCTCGGGGCATCCGTTCTCCAATGATCTCCACGCGCCGGTATCTCGGCTGGCTCGTCCTTGTCTCCGTGCTCGAACCGCGGCTCGGTCAGGCGGCGATGGTCGATTCCACGGGAGATTGTCCGCGCGGCGCCGACATCGATGCGGCACTGACTCAGCTGCTGAGCGCCAAAACGGGTCGCACGTCTTCCGCGACGGTCACGGTGCGCGACATGGGCACGAGTTGGTCGATACTGGTGGCGGGTCGCTCGGCCACCTACTCCGATCCCGACCGCAATTGCCTCGAACGGACCAGGATTGCGGCTGTCTTCGCGGCGCTGGTACTTGAGCCTCCAGACCTGGGGGAGCCGTCTCCCGCTCCTCCCGCGCGTGAATCCACGGGGCCGAAGCAACCTCGCTCGCCCCGTGCCCAGCGGCTCGATCTTGGGCCCGAGTTCCTGCTCGCACCCGGATCGGACGGCCGCAACTCTGCCATGACCTGGGGTGGCGCCCTGCGTTGGCTGGCGTCGGGGCAACGCTTCGGTCTGACGGCTGGCCTGGAGGCCAGTTATCCAGCCGTCGTCAAGGTGCAGGACTACGATCTCTCGCTGGCCCGGATATCCCTCGATGCTTCGGCAAGCCTGTCCTGGCGCTGGGGTCCAGCCGAACTTGGAATCGAGCTTGGGCCCTACGGGGCTTTGCTAGTCGCGCACGGACGCGGCCTGTATCAAGACGCCAGTTCGACACACATCGACGCAGGCGGACGCCTCGGATTTCGGGCTCAGGCCACCGGTCGTCGCGTGTCGCCTTTCCTGGCCTTGCAGGCGGAACTCAGCGCACGCCGTTTTCCTCTGGTCGTCGATTCCGTTGGAACTGTGGGCACCGCGCCACGGCTCTGGTTGGGCCTGCTGGCAGGCGCCAGCATCTCGCTCGGTTCTGTGCGCTGACATACAGAATCGCGCAACTAGAAGCTTTATGGCTTCTGGTGACATACTTAGGATGTGCAGAGGTGGTCCAGTCCCCAGCATGACCAAAGCGGCGCTCCCTGCGCTACGGACGGGCGTCGCCTCCCACAGATTTCCGCCCAACTGATTTTCGAGGACGTCTACCACGCCTACTTTCGGCAGACGGTGGCCTGGATGCGTGCTTTGGGCGTGCCAGAGGCTGAGATTGAGGACGTGGCGCAGGACGTGTTCCTGATCGTGCGTCGCAAGTTGCCGTACTTCCACGGCGGGAACCTGGCAGGCTGGCTGTATCGAATCGCCCATCTGACAGTGCGAAATTTCCGCCGCCGGGCCTGGTTCAAGAACTTGTTCTCACGTGGCCAGGATGTCGACTCCATGGAACTGGCCGGAATGAGTGCCACGCCTGCAATGGCACTCGAGAAGAAGCAGGATCAGCGCGTGCTTGCCCAGATGCTTGCCCGCATGAGCGACAAGCGCCGCGCGACCCTGGTTCTGTTCGAGATTGAAGGGTACAGTGGCCAGGAAATCGCCACACTGCACGGCGTGCCGGTGAAGACCGTGTGGACCAGGCTTCACCATGCACGCAAGGATCTGGTGTCCATGGTCGCAGCCCTGCGCAAACAGAGACAAGCTGAGGCGGGAATGCCATGAAACAGCGACTGCTTGAAATGCAAGAGTTCCGCGATCCAGACGAAGCCGAGGCTGCGCGGCTCCTGCGATCGTTGCCTCCCACCGCTGACAACGAACTGGCGGAAAGGCGCGTCTACGCCAGGGTCTGTGCTGGGCCTGCGCGGGGCCCGCGCCTTTTGCGAGTTGCTGTCCTGGTGGCAGCCTTGCTCGTCAGCACCACCATCCTCAGTGCCACGCTGGCTCGTCGCTGGCTTGCCGGTTCAGACCATGGAACGTCGGCCGCGCTGACCATGCCGGGCGCCCAGCCAAAGCACCCCATCGCGCAGCGAGAGCAAGAACCCGAGCTGAGACCGGCCCTGGCCGATAGCATTCCGGCTTCGCCGTCGGTCGCCCACAAGGCGGTTGTGGCGTCGGTCTCCCATGTCACGACCCATCGCGACCGCGCGAGAGAGCCGCTGACCGCAAGACGGCAGGCAGTCGCAGCCAGCGACGTGCGGGACTCGGTCGAAGAATCGCCTCCAGTGATGGTGGCCCCGGCCCCGCCACCGCCCGAAGAGGCGGCGCTGGTGATGGCGGCTTTGCGATCCCTCCGCCGCGAGCACAACCCAGCGCGCGCCGGCACCTTGCTGCAAAGCTACCTCACGCGCTTCCCCGAAGGCGTGCTCACCGAGGAAGCGCTTGCCATCGGCATCGAAGCAGCGCTGGCTCGCCACGATGCCGCTGTCGCCACGACACTGGCCAAGCAATATCTTGGGCGCTACCCGGCGGGTCGCTTCGTCGGTTTGGCCCGCAAAACAGTGAGCGCGACCAAGCCTTGAGAAGAGCCTTGTCAGTCGTGACGCTGCTGGTCCTCGGGGCCTGCAGCGACCAGATCCATCTCGGCAGCGACCCACCCTACTGGTCTGCCGATTTCGAGACTGGAGATCTGTCGCAGTGGACCGAGGGTGGGACCGACGGTGGGGCCAGCGCGGGCGGACAGATAGTGTCATCGGATGCACAGCTGTCGGTTGTCGCCACCCCCACGCACAGTGGACAGTATGCAGCACTGTCAGCCATCTTCGCCGCCAACGGGACCTCATACGCTCGGCTTTACAGGTGGGGGAGCCTGCCCAACGATGCCTACTACAGAGTGTGGATGTATATTCCGCAAAACTACACCATTGAGCAGTACTCGAACGAGTACTGGAACGTGTTTGAGTTCCAGGGGCGTACCGATCCCGCGGACTCCGCCACCTATGTGTACCTGTGGAGCCTCGACCTGGAACAGGCCTCGAATGGCGTTGATATGTCCTGGTACCTGTACGATACCCCGCACGCACACAAGTACATTCCCACTACAACGGCTGTGGCTCCCATCGGGCGCTGGTTCCTTGTCGAGGCGTTCATGCACCAGGCGACGGACAACACGGGACACGTCACCTTCTGGGTCGATGGCAAGCCGCTAGTGGATGTGTCCGGGGTGTCGACCGTACCCACCATGTGGCTATCCTGGAATGTGGGTGGTTCGGCATCGTACATCACCCAACAGCCGGCCGAGATCTTTCTCGACGACGCCGAGATCGCGCGCACCGGCCCCGAGCAGTGACGTTAGAACGCGCTCGACAGAACCCGGCGCAGGCGGCTGAAGATGCCGCCACCGCTGCGAGCTGGGGTGCTGGTTGGTCGGCCGGACAGGCCGTGTTGACTGGCGCCGTACTGCACCAGACCGACGCCGGTCGAGAACGCCGGCGACTTGACCACGTCGGCCAGGCCCCCGACTCCCTTGGGCATGCCCAGCCGCACCGGGATACCCAGCACCTCCTCCGCCAGTTCCGCCATGCCTGGAAGCTGGGTCGCGCCGCCTGTGATCACGGCGCCCGAGGCCAGCATGTCCTCGCAGCCCAGCCGCATGATCTCCGCCTTGACGAACGAGAAGATCTCCTCGATGCGCGGCTGGATGATGTCCCGACACAACATCTGGCGCGACAGAATGCGCGGCGCGCGGCCGCCCACCGAGGCCACCTCGATGGTCTCGGTCGCGGACACCATGCTCGCCAGGGCGCAGCCCCAGCGGTGCTTGATCTTCTCTGCCTCGTGCGGCGGCGTGCGCAGGCCAAAGGCGATGTCGCTGGTAAGCTGATGGCCGCCGAGCGGAATCACGCTGGTGTGGGCCACTGCTCCCTCGGTGAAGATGGCGATGTCCGTGGTGCCGCCGCCGATGTCGACCAGGGCCACACCCAGATCCTTCTCGTCTCTCTCCAGCACAGCCTCGCCCGAGGCCAGCGGCTCGAGCACGGTGTCCACCACTTCCAGGTCGCACCGGCTACAGCACTTGATGATGTTCTGCAGGGCCGCAGCCGCAGCCGTGACGATGTGCACGCGCGCTTCCAGGCGCACCCCGCACATGCCCAGCGGCTCGCGCACGCCATCCTGGCCGTCGACCCGGTATTCCTGCGGCAGCACGTGCACCACGTGCCGGTCCACCGGCAGGGCAATGGCGCGCGCCAGTTCCAGCACCTTGGCCACGTCGCTCGACCGCACTTCCTTGTCCTTGATGGCCACGGTGCCGGTGGAATTCACGCCTTTGATGTGGCCGCCCGCGATCCCCACGTAAACCTGCGAGATCTCACAGCCGGACATGCCCTCGGCTTCCAGCACCGCCTGCTTGATGGCCGCGACGGTGGAGTCGATATTGACGATGACTCCCTTCTTCAACCCGCGCGATACGTGCGTGCCGATGCCGATGACGTCGAGTCCGCTCTCGACGATTTCTGCGACGATGGCCGCGATCTTGGTGGTGCCGATGTCGAGCCCAACGATGATGTCGGAGCTTCGTCTCGCCATTTTTTCTCGTCTCCGTTCCTTCGGCCTGTCAGTTCTTGGCCGGCTTGGATGCCGGCTTCTCCGCCGCGGCGTCACCGTCGCGGCCACGCAGAAGCACCGGCACCTGTCTGCCGCCCAGGTCGAGGTTCACGACCCGCACGGCAGACAATCCGCCCAGATGTTCTTTGTCCATAGCTTCGAGGATTTGATCGAATCGCGCCAATTTTTTGCTGTATTCGCCCCGGCCGAGCCGGATCTCAGCCCCGCCTTCCAGCAGGATGAGGGAGAAACCAAAGCGTGGGTCAATGCTGACCTCGGAGAGCGCCGGCCGGCCAGGCCGCGAGCGGTAGTCGTCGAGCAGCGCCAGGGCCTCGCGGAACACCCCTGCGCTGGCCTCGGGTAACTTTGCGAACTGTTCGCGGCCGATGCCAGTCAGAACCGGCAGGCTGTCCGCCTCGTCCATGCGCGCGCGCTTGAACGGCCGTCCATTCTCGTCGACAAGGTAGAGACCGCCCAGGGAGGCGACCGCCGTCGCGCGCCGCTCGACCAGCTCGACGTGCAGCACCGAAGGAAGATGGCGTTTCACATGCGCGGCTGCGACCCACGGGTGGGTGGCCAGCCGCGCCGCGACCGCATCGGTGTCGACGCTGAGCAGCCTGTCGCCGAGAGCCACCCCAGCCAGCGCCACAAGCTCTTCGCGTCGGACGTGTTGCAAGGGTTGAAGTTCGATCTGCTGGACCTGGAAGCGCGGCGAATCCACGACGTGGCGAATTGCCCAGCGACCGCCCCACCCTGCGCCGCCCAGCACGGCCAGCACCGCGACGATCTTCCCCACAACCCGTCCGACCAGCCACGCCCCGCGACCCAGGCGGGCCAGGCCAGCCCAAAGCGCGAGCAGCAGGCTGCGCCTCTGCACGACCGCACGGCGGTTGCGCCGCCGCCGGCCAAACCAGCCACGGCGGGAGGCATGGTAATCGGGAACGGCGGGCTCGACCGCCATCGCCCGGCCCCCGGTCAACCGCACGACAGGGCTCACCCCGTCGGACAGGGCTGCCCTGGCCGCCAGGCTGATGGCCGCGTCGTTGCGCACCCCAAGACGATCACCCGTCCAGGCCGGACCGCCAAATTTTCGATCCGGAGTCTCGTCTGACCAGGGCGCCAGCCCAGCACGACGACGCGGCTCACAGGGGTACCGCGTACCAAAGACATGCCCAGTCGCCATCCGACGCGGAGTACACGCACCCCTTTCCTCCACCTCCACCGCAGGCTCTGTCGTCGATGCACTGGTCCTTCGGCGCCGCCCTGTGTCTGCCGGGAGAAGTTGACATGATGTTCTTACATGATAGATTTTGGACATGAAGAGCCTCGTCACAACCCTGACCGAACGGGGCCAAGCTTCCCTGCCTGCCTCGTTGCGCAAGGAACTGGGGCTCAAGCCGGGACACCGGCTACGCTGGCAGAAGCTCTCGTCGTGCGAGGTGCGGCTGCTCATCGAGCCGGGGAAGCAAATTGCCGGGCCCAAGGCCATGCTGGGATTCGCCAATACCTTTCGCAGCCCCAGGCGAACCGCCGACTGGATGAAGGACCTGCGCGCCGGTGAAAAGACGCGATGAGCTGGGTGGTTGACACCTGCGTCCTCATCGACGTACTTGAGAACGATCCAAGCTTCGGGGGAACGTCGGCCGACCTGCTTGAAAAGTCGTTGCGGGACGGTCTGGTCATCTGTGCGGTCACCATGGTTGAGTTGTCGCCGGCTTTTTCCGGCAACCTGGAAACGCAAAAACACTTTCTCGAGCAAGTTGGGATCGACTTCACCGAGGACTGGACACTTGCGGACACCGAATGCGCCCATCGTGCCTGGAACAGCTACGTTCAGGCGCGGCGCGCGCGCGATGCGCCGAAGCGCCCGGTGGCCGACCTGCTCATCGGCGCTTTCGCGTGTCGGTACCAGGGGCTGATCACCCGCAACCCCACCGATTTTCGCCGCTGGTTTCCAAAACTGAAGCTGCGGCAAGTGTAGGGCAGCGCATTCAGGCAAACAGTAGGTTGCGGAACGGCCGTCGGTTCTTCCAGCGGTAGGTATGGAAGTCGCGCTGGTCGGTCGAAAAGATGCGTCCGCTTCCCAACTCTTCAGCCAGCACCACCAGCGACGCATCCGCCAGGTCCATGGGCAGGTCCGCGTAGTGCTCCATCAACTCCTCGATCCGCGGCAGATGCCCATCGCCCATCTGGAACAGACTGCAGGCACCGTTGCGAACCCCGCGCAGGAATGCCAACTGCGCAGGCACGCCAAGCCGGCTGAGTAGCAGATGACATGTCTCGGTCAGGACTGGCCAGGTGGTGACCAGCCCCTCACGCAGGCCAGCCATCGCCTGTAGCGCCGCCTGATGGTGTCGATCGGCGCGATTCGCCAGCGCCAGCCAGAAACCCGTGTCGGCGATGATCATGCCTTGCGGCCCAGAGAGCGCGTGAGATCCTTCTTGTAGCCAGCAGACAGATCTGCCGGCCCGTCCGCGCAGCCGACAAAACCGGCTGACTTGAAGATGGACAGCGGCTCACCGCCCTCGCGCAACTCCTCATCGCAATAGCGAGTGAGCGACTCCTGCACGACCTGCGACAGGCTTCGGTGGGTGCGCTTTTGCACCAGACTGACCTTCCGGGCCAGGGTCTTGTCCAGCCTTGCGTTGATCCGGCATTCGCTTCGCATGTAGCTGTCATACACGATGTCTGACAAATCCTGGGTGGTCAAGACCGCGCTTGGTCTGGTAGTGCCGTCGCCCCACGTGAAGCTTGCCAGCACCCGTTGCTGACCTCGTGCTGCCGCGGCACAGCCTTGCTCCACCGTCGTCTAACCCCAGGGATCGCCTGAGTTGTTCATGGATAGCCGGCATGGGTGAACCAATTGCGACAGTGGCGGGAGCTGACGCGATAGCGTGCGCGTCGGGCGATGCGTCTGAGCGCGTGGGCATTGCGAGGCGCGTGCTTGCGGACGAGCTGTTTTTGCAGCGCCCATCCCGGCTCAATGGGGTTGTAGTCGGGCGAATAGGGCGGCAGGTACACGACGCGGATGCTGTACCCTCCACAGACAGGACGAACGCGTGGGTCGTGGTGAGCTTTGAGGTTGTCCATGACCAGGACGTCGCCTCTGCGAAGCTTGGGAAGCAGACTGGTCGACAGCCAGTTGACGAAACGGTCTGCGTTCGCCGATTCGAAGGCGGTGTTGAGGGCCACCCAACCGGAGCGGCGAATCGCTCCATAGAGGGTCAGGTTCTTGCCCCAGTTCATCGGCACCCGGTCGATAAACTCGCATCCGCGCTTGACCCACGCGTGGCTCCGCCCCATCGAGGTGTTCAGCCCCGACTCGTCGAGAAATACCAGGCGATCCGTGGGGACGCGGGCGATCCAGCGTCGGTAGGCGCCGCGCTTCGCTATGACTTCGGGCCGCAGACTCTCCAGCGGCCGGCGGCGTTTTTTTTGACCACGTAGCCGTGACGATGAAGCGCTCTCTTCATACTCGATGCATGGACCCGCGCTCGCCCGCGCCGGCCGCGGTTGAACTCCGCCGTCAGTTCTTTCGCTGTGGGGTCGCCCAGCTTGTCGAGCAAGCCGGCGATTTCCTCGGCGGCGATGGTCGACGGCGTTCCGCCTCTTTTGGGTCGTGGCGTCGTATCGCCGTTGGCTCGATAGAGTCGAACCCAGCGGAAGACCGTGGCTGCGCAGACGTCAAATCGGACACCAACAGCGGCGTAGCCACCTTCGCCCGCTTCGTAGGCTCGGACCACACGGTTCCTCAGTTCGGTCGAGTACGGTTCTGCCATGCGCCCAAGAGATCATGGGCTACCCATCAAGGCAAGAACTATTTCCACTCAGGTGAGCACAGGGGTTAGGAATCTGTGCGTCGTGGGCTCAGCCGGGCGAAAGCATCGCGCGATCTTCGCTGGCCATCCAGTGGCTAAAGGTTCCGAACGTGCAGGTCTTGCAACGAAGCCTTGTCGGCCAGCGAGGCAACGAAAACGTGGGGCCTCAGCCAACGCAGGTTCCGTTCCAGGTGCTGTTTGAGAGTGTTGTTCATTTGATCGACGGTACCCTTGGGCTTTCCGGAAGGGGGGTCGTGTTCCAGCCAAAGAACCACTCGGACAGTCTGGCTCACGGCCGCATCGAGAAAGGGCTTCCAATTTGCGCAGTCGGTCCTTCCCTCGCCGCTGACACCGACAATCCCCGCTAGCGTGTCGCGGACCTTCTGAGCCACCTCGATGGCAAGCTCGCCATGCATCAGTCTCTTCTTGTTCTCAATGCGGTAGTCGCGAAAGTCCTTGACTTCGATCAGAAACAGCGACCGGTCAAGCTTTCCGACGAAATCCAAGGCCTTGCTTCCGCTGAGCTTCTCGATGCCTTCTCGGTAGGCGCGTTCCCCATCCCATTTTCGGACATCCCACGCGGAGCCGAACTCGAACCGGAGACGCCCCTCATCGAAGGCGTTCAAGTACGCACCTTGCCCTTGATCGAGTCTGCGAAGTACTTGCTTTCGTCCTCATGAAAACGCGTGAACTCTTCAAGGAGCGGATTGTGCTGAAGGTCGGACAGCGCCGCTCCGGAATCCGCGTGGATCTCGCCCCCCTCATCGCGAAAAAGACCGATGAACCGAACGCTTGGCTTCGAACCGTACTCGCTTATCAGCGAGAGACGCTGGGCCACCAGCGTGTCGTGCGTTGCTAGGAAGATCTGGACTTGCTGTTGAGCGAGGTGCGAGAGGAAGTCGATCAACACCCGAGCGAGTTGTGGATTGAGGTTCGCCTCAGGTTCGTCCCAAAAAAGAACACCCTTCTGCGCCAGCGCACCGTTCGTGATGAGCCTGGCCAGCATCGCGATCTTTCGGAATCCTTCCGAGACAAGGTGGGCCTCGAAATCCCCATCGCGTCCCTTGACGTAGAAGCGCTGACCCTCAAGCACAACCTTGCCTCCGAGGGCACTTTCGATGGGCTTGATGAGTTTGGCCGCCTTCTCTCCCCTTGGCCCGCGCAACGCTGGAAGCCCCAATGCTACGCAAAGGTCATAGTAGGTTTCATCGAACGCCACCTCGCGGTTCTTGTAGAGCGACGCAAAGCCTTCGTAGGTGGACAACACCTCCCGGCTGGGGATGAATAGGCACGGTGCCCCGATGGTGGCGGCGCGGAGGACCGCTTCGAATTTCCCCCTGGTGGTGATCGAGAAGTCGATGTGGCCTCCCCCGATCACACAAGCGACCTTCGCCGAATGAACCCCGACTCTGCGATGAACGAGTCTTCCAATGTGGTCGGGACGAAAGACGCGATTCAGTTTCCCTTCCCACGAGTCAGGTGCTTCCGCACGTTCGACAAACGCATGAAGCGCGTAGAGCACCTTGAGGAGGTGGGTTTTCCCCGTTCCGTTGGCTCCGATCAGGACGTTGATGCCATCGCAGAAATCCAGCTTGAGATCCGTAAAGACGCCGAACTCATGCAGTGACACACTCTTGATGGCCATCGAGTCGCCTCTTTGCGTTGGAGACTACGCAAGTACGGGCCGAAGTCCACTTTCCCGTTGCAGCCTCGTCTAGACTTCCGCAACTCTAGGCTTTGCCCAGACGCCCCAAGATCTCGCTTCCCACTTGAGTGATGTCGCCCGCGCCCAGGGTCAGCAGGAGATCGCCGGAGCGCAGGCGTGGCAAGAGCCTGTCAGCCAGGCCCTTGCGCGCCAGATAGGTCACGGCGCTCCCGGCAGGGAATGTGGCCAGCAGCCGCTCGATGGTGATGCCTTCGATGGGCGCCTCGCCGGCTGGGTAGATGTCGGTGAGCACAATCTCGTCAGCACCTCTCAGTGCTGGCGCAAAATCCTTGAGCAGGTCGCGCGTGCGCGTGAAACGGTGGGGCTGGAAAGCGACCAGCAAGCGCCGGCCGAACAGGCGCGCGGCGCCCAGGGTTGCGGAGATCTCGGTCGGGTGGTGCCCGTAATCGTCGATGACAAGAACCCCACCCGCCTCGCCACGCACGCTGAAGCGCCGGTCCACGCCTGCGAATGATGCCAGGGCCTCGCAGTAGACTATGAACGGTACTTCAAACACGTCGGACACGCACAGCGCAGCCAGCGCATTCTGCGCGTAGTGGATGCCCGGCATGCGCACCCACACCTCGCCGCGGGCCTTGCCACGCACGGCCACCCGCAGGCGCGTGCCTTGCGCGTCGGCGGACAGGATCTCGCCGCGATAGTCGCCCGCGGAAAGCCCGTAGGTCACGTGGCGCTTCTGCAGATCCGCCGCCAGCCCGGCCGCCACCGGATTGTCGGCGCACAGGACCACCAAACCGTAGAACGGAACCTTGTTGGCGAATTCGAGGAAGGCCTCGCGCAAGGCCGCCTCGGTCCCGTAGTGATCCATGTGCTCACGATCGATGTTGGTGATGACCGCGACCATGGGAATCAGGTGGCGAAACGAACCGTCCGACTCGTCCGCCTCGGCTACCAGCACCTCGCCCTGGCCCAGGCGCGCGTTGGACCCGAATACCGTGGCCTTGCCGCCGATGATCGCGGTCGGGTCGAGGCCGGCGTGGGCCAGGATGGTGGCGACCATGGTGGTGGTGCTGGTCTTGCCGTGCGAGCCGGCCACCGCGACGCCGTCCTTCACCCGCATCAACTCGCCCAGCATCTCGGCGCGCGGGATCACGGGAATGTCGCGCCGGCGCGCCGCCATCACCTCGGGATTGTCGGACTTGACCGCGCTGGAAATCACCACCACGTCGGCGCCGCGGACCTGCTCCGCGCGATGCCCGATCTGGATTTTGCCGCCCAGGGCCTGCAGCCGCAGGGTCGCGTCGCTGGCGCGCTGATCCGACCCGGACACGTGGTAGCCGAGGTTGAGCAGCACCTCGGCTATCCCCGACATGCCAATACCCCCGATCCCCACGAAGTGTATGGCTACATCACGCTTCTTGAACATCGGGGGTCTGACCACGTAGGGGCGACCGCAGGTCGCCGCTACACCAGACGAAACTCCCAGAATGCGGGCACGCCGGCAAACGCCTATGCCCGAAAGTGCTACTTGGCGGCCGGCTTGCCACCCAAGTTATCCAGGTTGGGCAGCTCGGACAGGTTCGGCTCGACCACGATCTCGATGCGGCGATTCTGCTTCTGGCCATCAGGCGTGTCATTGGAAGCAGCCGGGTCGAAGTCCGCATAGCCCGCAGCGCCGAGCTGGCTCGGCTTCATGCCGCCCTCGACGAGCAAGCGGGTGACCTCGACCGCGCGCTGGGTGGACAGCTCCCAGTTGGAGCGGAACTTCTTGGTCTTGATGGGCACGTTGTCGGTGTGGCCGGCCACCAAGAAGTGGCGGTCAGCCATACCGGCCAGCACCTTGGCCACGTTGGCGATGGCGGTCTTGCCTTCGTCCTTCAACTCGACCTTGCCGGAATCAAAGAGGATGTCGTTGGGCAGAACCAGCAACATGCGGCCGTTGCGAACCGCAACCTTGATCTGGCCGGCGTCGACCATGGCGTGCAGCTTCTCGGCCAGGCTCCGGAACATGGCTTCGCGGGCCTCGGACGCTGCCTTGGCCTTCTCCAGCTCGGCCAACTTCTTCTGCAAGGCTTCCTTGTCAGCCTGGGTGCCAGTGCCCCATGCCTTGAATTTGTCGGCCGCCGCGGTGGCTTCCGCCAGCTTCTTGCTCAGGTCACCGTTCTCCGCCTTCAGCTTGGCGTTCGCATCCTGTTGCTCCTTCAAATCCTTCTGAGCCTTCAGCTCAAGTTCGGATGGGCCGCAGCCCACGGCGAAAAGAGCACCAACCAGAACCATTCCTAAGAGTTTGCTTGTGTGTCTCACGATGTCCTCCCGTGTTAGTGGGCGTGACTTTACCGCAACTTGGAGGTCACCGATAGTGGGCTGTTCCACATGCAGTGCCTGGAGATGGATCTTCGCGAAGAACAGCCGCGGCCTCTCGGCGCCGAAAAGCCCGACGACCGCCCCAAATCGGCCGCCGGCCCGAAAACTGAACCAGCCATCCTGTGCCGTGCCTGCGGCTTCGTGGTGACCACGGCCCGCCACCGCATGGCCGTGCAGGGCACCCACGAGCATCGCTTCATGAACCCGGCCGGCTTCCTCTATCACATAGGGTGCTTCGCCGAGGCGGTCGGCTGTGTGACGGTGGGCCCGGCCAGCCACGAGTATCCCTGGTTTCCGGGGTTCGCCTGGCGTCTTGCCTTGTGTGGCGGGTGCCGCGGCCACCTGGGCTGGCACTTTCGTGGCGAGGACGGCGTGGGGTTCTTCGGCCTCATCCTGGACCGGCTGCGCGAGGGAGATGGAGCGTAGAGCTTCGCAAGAAACATGCGTCGCTTGCCGACGATGCTATGGTGCCGGGTCGTGAATCCACAATCCTTCGCGCAAGAGAGGGGACGAGCCGTTGGCGCGCCTCGCGCGGCCCTGGTTGCATTTGCGATCTTTGCCTTGCTGGGCGTGGTGTTCTCCGCGGTGTCGACCTACGACTTCGTGGCACACCTCGACCGCCAGGTGCACGCCATCACCTGCTCCATCGTGCCAGGCCTGGGCCCCCGTGATGCCAGCGGAACCTCGGGTTGCCACGCGGTTCTCATGAGCCCCTATTCTTCGGTGTTCCGCAGCCTGACCTGGGGCGGAATTCCCATCGCGCTGCCCGCGCTGGGGGTATTCGCATTTCTTTTCTTCCGTGGCCTGGATCTGTCCCTGCGTCGGGGCGTGGGCCGCAACGAGACCGGGTTTCTCATCGTGGCGGCTCTGCTTCCGGTGGCGACTTCCGCGGTCTATTTCTGGATCTCGAAGGTGGAACTGGGCACGGTATGCACGGTCTGCGCGGGCATCTACGGCGCATCGCTGGGCGTGCTCGGCGCAGCCATCTGGGCACACTTGGGCGCACCCCGGGCGGACGCCGGCGCGGGCTCGAATGCCGGTCAATGGCTGCTCTATTTTCTGGAAGGCTGCGCCCTGGTTCTCATCCCGGTGATGCTGTACATGGTGCAAAAGCCTGCCTATCCCGACACGCTCGCTCGCAAGAACGAGCTTCGCCACCCCGAGGACCGCTATGGCGTCATGCTCAAGTCCAAGGGCGCGGGCAGCGTGCCGGCCATCGAGGTCCTCGATCCGCTTTGCCCCGCGTGCAAGGCGTTCTCGCAGCGCCTGGCTGCCAGCGATCTGGGCCGCGATCTCGTCCTGCAGACCGTGCTCTTTCCGCTCGACAAGGAGTGCAACTGGATGGTCAACGAGTCGCTTCACCCGGGCTCGTGCGCGGTCAGCGAGGCCGTGCTGTGCGCGGGCGACAAGTCGGGCGACATCCTGGCGTGGGCCTTTGCCCACCAGCCCGAGCTGCTGGCCACGGGCGCGCACGGCCAGGGAGAGGTGTTCTCCCGCCTGAAGCAAGAGTTTCCCGAGCTGGCCACGTGCCTGGGCCAGCCCCTGGTGCGCACCCGACTGAACCGCAGCCTACGCTGGGTGGTGTCCAACTCGCTGCCCGTGTTGACGCCGCAACTCTTCGTGCGCAACCGCAAGATCCCCGACGAGGACACCGATCTGGGCCTCGACTTCGTGCTGGCCCGAACCCTGGAAAATGCCACGGGCGCGCGCGGGGAGGTGCGGCCATGAGACTCGACAAGCTGCACTTTCTCCTCGCTCTCGGCACCCTGATGGCGGTGGCGCTCCCTGCCACGGTCTGGACGCGGGCCTCGGCCACGCGCCTGACCGAGTCGCTGGGCAAGGTTTCCGACGTGGCCACGGCCAGTGCAGCCAACGAGGGCTACTGCAGCGGAAACCTCAAGCAGATCCTCCGCCGCGTGCTCACCTCGTGCGGGCTTATCCAGGGTGGCGGTTCGCGCGGCTGCCAGCCCTTGCAGGCGCGCCAGGTGGCCGCCATGTCGGGTGGCGACTTCAACTCGCTGTTCACGCCGCTGGCCGAACGCGCCGCCATCATCCAGTTCGACCTGGACAGGGCGGACCTCGATCCGGCGGCCATGGCGCTGCTGGAAAAGACCTTCGCCGACCAGCGGGGAGCGTCCTATTTCCTGGTGGTGTCGCGCGCCTCGCCCGAAGGATCGGTCGAGCACAATCGCGAACTGTCTCGCCATCGCGCCGACGCCGTGCTGGAACACATCAAGGGCAAGTTCAACGATCCCGAACTCGAACAGGAGGTGGGCCTGCTGTGGCTGGGCGAAGAGTTCGCCCAACTTGATCAGGAGTTCTGTCAGTGGAAACACTCGCGCACCGTGGGTGCGTGCACAACCGCCGAACTCAACCGTTCGGCCTTCATCGCATGGATCGATTGCCGGTTGTGAACCGACTCTTGTTCTTGCTGCTCGTCGTTGGGCTGGTCGCCTGCCCGGCCGCGGACAAAGCGCCTGCGCCCAACACCCGCTACCAGGCGGTCAAGGCCGCGCCGACGTCCAAGGCGCCGCCCGCAGCGTGGTGCGACCTGGAGTTCGCCGCAGGTACAGGAGCCCGCCTGGTACTGCCGCCGGCCACGCCCGCGCGCAAGCCCTTGAGTGCGTTGGCGACCGGGCGCTGGACATGGCTCAATCTGTGGGCTACATGGTGCAAGCCCTGCCTACGCGAAATGCCGGTGCTTCTCGACTGGCGCGACCGGCTCAAGCAGGACGGTGTAGCGATTGATGTATGGTTCCTTTCCCTCGACGAAGATGCGGACGAACTGGCGAGGTTCCTTGCCGCGCATCCGGCCGTCGCCCCGGCCCCCTCGCTGCGGATTTCCAGCCCGGCTGACTTCAAGGGCTGGGCCAGCGCCTTTCTGTTCGACGCCGCCGCGCCGATTCCCATCCACGTACTGGCCGCGCCCGACGGCCGAGTCCGTTGCATTCACAACGGCTCTCTCAATGAGGGGGACTATCCGACGGTGGCGGCGTGGCTGCACTGACCGGCCACGATTGCTCGGTTTCGCCTGCGCACTTCGCGTCATGGCAGCACATCGCACGCTCAAACGGTCCTTCCCCCCGTAGGCCAGTTGCGTGTAATAGTTGCACGCAGTTCCCAGGCGAGTACGACAACGCCTGGGTGCAGTTGACAGAGACTTGCTATCGGTCTACCAGAGGCACCATGAGGTGCCGTTCCTTCGTCGACAGGAGATCTCCATGAGTCACCAGCGCATTCTTGCAATCTTGTCAGTCTCGCTTGCTTTCTCGGCCTGCGCCAGCATGGGCAAGAGCGGCTCCGCCCCGGCGCCGAGCGGAGCCGACCCGGGCCGGGCCGAGGCCTCGCGCCGCAACCCCTTCCTGGACGTCAACTTCTTCCTCAACCCCGAGTATGTCGACAACGTCGAGGCAACCGCCAAGGCGTTTCCCTCGGACGCAGAGGCCATTCGCAAGGTCAAGCAGTACCCCTCGGGACTGTGGCTTGACTCCATTGCGCACGTCGCGAATGTTCCCGGATGGCTCGACGAGGCGAAGAAGCAGCAGCAAGCCAGTGGCAAGCCCACGCTGTCGTTGTTCGTGGTCTACGACCTGCCCAACCGCGACTGTGCCGCCAATTCCTCGGCTGGAGAGCTGAAGGTTTCGGAGAACGGCGCCGCCCGCTACCGGACCGAGTTCATCGACGTCATAGCGGGGCACTTCAAGGCCCATCCCGACCTGCCCATCGTGGTCATTCTTGAGCCAGATTCGCTGGGTAATCTGGTCACCAACATGAACCTCCCGAAGTGCGCCGAGGCGAAAGACGTGTACGTCGAATCGACGGCCTACGCCATCAAGACCCTCGCCTTGCCCAACGTGAGCATCTACCTTGATGCGGCCCACGCGGGCTGGCTGGGATGGGACGGGCACCGCGAGAGCCTGATCAAGGTCTACAAGAAGGTGCTCAAGATGGCCGGCGGCGTCGACATGATTCGCGGGTTCGCCACCAACGTCGCCAACTACACCCACCTGTACAACCGGGACGGCATGGCCATGGAATCCAGCGATCCTTGCTACAACGAACTCGTCTACGTGAAGAAGCTAGCGGTTGGGCTGAGCGACCACGGCGTGAAGAACAAGGGCTTCATTGTCGATACCTCGCGCAATGGCAAGGGGCAGATCCGCAAGGTGTGGGGCCACTGGTGCAACATCAAGGGCGCCGGTTTGGGCGAGCGGCCGCGGGCGGCACCCGAGCCGTTCATCGATGCTTTCTTCTGGGTCAAGCCGCCGGGAGAATCGGATGGCGTGTCCGACCCATCACAGCCCCGCTACGATCCGGAATGCGGGTCCAATGAAAGCGCCCCCAACGCGCCACAGGCCGGCGTGTGGTTCCAGCAGTACTTCCTGGATCTGGTCAGGAACGCAGTGCCGCCACTATAAGAACGCAGCCTTCGGACTGATGAGCGTAGGCGTCTGGATAACAGACGCCTGCGCAGGACGCGGAGGGGAGAGCGGAGTACACAGAGGCGTTCGTCACGCGAGGTTCCCAAGGCAGACTTCTCCCGAATTCCAGGGCGTCCCGCCCACCGAAGCCATTCGAGGTGAGGCCGGTGCCCCAGAGAACTCAACGCCCTGCGGGCAAGAATGCGCGCCGAAGTCCCGCGCATCCAGGCCAACGACCTGGCTACCTGATGAAATAGACGTCGTCGACCCAGATCTCGAAGTCGTTCGGCGTAGGAGCGCCATTGACGTAGATGGCGTTCACCTGGATCGCCATCGAGGTCAGGTGGCTCGTGTCCAATGTGTTTGCAGCAGTGTGAAACCCTGGATTGTACGGGTCCTGATAAGTGTCAGCGAAGAAGACATCAAATCGTCTCCAGGTGGTATCAATCTTATAGTCCTGGTAGGGGCCGGAAGCCCCGAACTTGACCAGGTAGGGACTGCAATTGACGGACTGCCCTTGGTCCATGGCTCCGGCGGAGTACACGCAGCTTGTGAAGTCAAGGCCAGCGCCGCCGGGAAGGCCAGCGAACGAGGCACTACCATCGGTGTAGACATCGGGGAAGCTGACCTGGACCCCGGTAAGCGGAGCAGTCGCCTTGGCCCAAAACGAGATGCCCCTGTACTTTGAAGCGTCGTACGTTCCTTTGACGCCCGTGTCGCAATCCCCCGCATCAGCTATGATCTTCGGAACAAAGTCTGCCCCCAGCGCCGCCCCCCAGACGCCCCAGTTGCTGGCCTTGACGTGGAACGAACCCGGGCCAGAGCAGTTGGGATTCCCTGTGGTCGTGTCAATGGGGTAGGCTTGACACGCCACACTGGGCGGATCGAATTGCCCCTTCGTACTGCCGTCACCGTAGACGTAGAACCCACCCTGGCGGCCGTCGACCTGATTGAGGCTGTTGTCCACCGTGAAGTCCGCGATCAGATCGTCCGCGATAGTGATGCAGGTGTAGACGGCGGCATCCGGCTCCGCCATGTCCGGCCCTGGCCCAGATTCAGCCGGTGCCGCTGACGGAGAATCAAGCGACACCGCTGAATCGGCCGACGAATTGGTCTTGGAACAAGCAAACAAAGCCAACGGTATGGGCAATACGAACAGCGCGTACTTCGTCGTCATCCCAAGACCTCTCTCGGAAAGATGGGTGAGCATCGGTATCGCGGACAGGATTCTTGAGGAATGGCTCTAGTGCGGGAAAGCGCCGGTCATGATAAGAGCGGTCAGCAAGCCAACCGTCCCATTGAAATACGAGTATGGCGTCTTCCCGGATGCATCGACCGGAGCCATGGTCGCGCGGGTGATGGTATCGAACACGGCCTGGTAGGCCGTATTGAGGAACGCCTGGTTGCCGCTGGCCATCGCGCCCACTGCCGCCGTGCCAAGGATCGAGGCTGAGTTGGGCGCAGTGCCCGACACAGCGCCACCGCTGGGCGTGTACATGTCTTGGACGAAACCAATCCCGTTGGCGGCTTGGGCGGCAAAGAAGGCGGTGTTTTTGGTCGTATAGGTCTTGGCGCCAGCTGTGGCATTGTAACAGTAGTCAATACCAATGCGCATTGGGATGCGGTGCGAGTCGTATTGGTAGTCACCGTCAGTCGCCGCACCGTTGGAGCCGGCTGTGGTGCAGGTGCTGCTGCACCAGGCCGGGATAAGCCCGTTGCTTCCGGCAATAGTTCCGTTGATGACGCTGTACACTGCGGTAATCACCCCAGCCCAGTTATGGCCGCTATCCACTGCGGCGAATTCCTTGTAGAACGACGGAGCGAAGTACGAGGCGTTGGTGATATTGCTCGCTGGACTGCCGTAGTTGCTCCCGCCCTTGGGAAGGTTGGTGCCGCCGCCGTCAATATCATGGCTCCAGATGTCTCCTATCATGGTCACCGCTTCCGCATTGTAGCTTCCGCCCCAGGCCCTTCCGGCCATCAAGAGCGCGTAGGCCGCATCTTCATCGGCGTCAGTGGCCGATCCGCCAGAAGTGGCGCAAGCTGTTCCGGTGCTGCCACCGCCGCTGCCAAGACACCAGGTCATCAGGGTACCAGCGGTGGCGTTTGCTTTCCATGTGCCATAAAGGCTGTCGAATAGGGTCTGGTCGTTCATGGCGACGGCAATCATCATGCCGTATGCGATGCCCTCGGAAACCGTGTCGTTTTGGTTCTCGGGACGAATGACCTTTGCGCCCTTGACGAAGTTGGCCTTCCACTGGTTGTAGGCGGGCACCAGATACTTGGCAGATGCGCTAGGCCCTTGGGGACTGATGCAGCCACCCACGCCGACACCGGTGGTCAAGGGGAAGCCGGTTCGCGACTGGAGTCCTGAGTCGCCTGTCGTGAACGCCACGTCGTCGATCCACAGGTCATAGGTTCCTGCCGTCGATCCCGCTGGCGTGGGGAAGCCGGGGTCGCCGTACATCGAAATTTGGATGCCAAGGACGTCCGTCGGAACGAAAGGCTGAGCCTGGCACTTGGGGGTTCCGCTAGTTGGACAAGCGTTCGAGCCGCCAGCAGCGGGAACCCACCGGGGCACCAGTGTTCCGAAAGGCACGGTTATTGTCTGATAAGTGTTCGTGATTCCGCCCGGCGTCCAGGGGTCGTTCAGCATCTGACCGCGGGTGTTGTAAAGATCGACCGTCGTGGCGGTCGCTGTACCGCCCGCGGTTGAAGGCTGGTTTTCCTTGGTCAGAAGCTCGAAGAAGACGGCTGGAGGAGTGCCGCTGCCCGACCTTATCTTGAGACTGATGCCGGTGTACGCACTGGCATCGTAGGGCTTGCTCATCTGATCGTAGGGGACGTCGGGCAAGAAGTCAGCGCCAACCCCGGCGTAGTTGTTGGGAGCGGTGCCAAAGCCAGAACCCGTTGTGTGCAACGCGTACTTGCTGCAGGTTCCGCCGTCAGGGTCCGACGCCACCGCGATGGGGTTTCCATTATTGAGCGCCGGCATCTGACTCATTGGAGACGCTGGGGCCGTGGAGGTGGCCGAGCCAGGGAAGTACACGTACCAATAGCCGGTCCGCTTGGGAGTGCCCTGTTGGATCATGCTGCCGGTATCCGACTCGAAATCGGAGATCACGTTTGGGCCAGCGGCGCATGCGCCGGTGGCGCCACCGCCACTGCTCGAACCGCCGCCGCTCGTCGTGCCGCCGCTGCTGCTCGAACCGCCGCCGCTCGTCGTACCGCCGCTGCTGCTCGAACCGCCACCACTGGTCGTGCCGCCGCTGGTCGTGGTGGATCCGCCTCTACTGGAGGATCCGCCGCTGCTGCTCGTCGTAGACCCGCCGCCGGGGTTGCTTGTCGACCCGCCGTTGCTCGTCGACCCGCCGTTGCTCGTCGACCCGCCGTTGCTCGTCGACCCGCCGTTGCTCGTCGACCCGCCGTTGCTCGTCGACCCGCCGTTGCTTGTCGACCCGCCGTGGCTCGTCGACCCGCCGTTGCTTGTCGACCCGCCGTTGCTCGTCGACCCGCCGTTGCTCGTCGACCCGCCGTTGCTCGTCGACCCGCCGTTGCTCGTCGACCCGCCGTTGCTGCTGTTGCTCGTCGACCCGCCGCCGCCGCCACCGCCACCTTTTGCACATCCAAAAGACATCAGAAGCCCCATTGTCAGGGGAACGAGCAGAAATTGTGATGAGCGGTGCATGCGAGTTTCTCCTTCCGGCGATTTGAGACAAGAACGTTCTTAGGCGCGTTGCGCGGTCAGTTCGGAATGCGAGACTGAGGATATCCAGCTATCACAAACACTCTCCCGCATCCACAGCGAGCTAACAGCTACCACGTTATGAAGGGGAAAGGCACGGTCCAGGATCGTCCGTCGTGGCGGCGTGTCTCAATGATTCGTGGCATTATCCTCATGAGACATGAGCATGCTGTTTCCGATACTGAACAGGCAGCCGGGAGCGCGGCGAACGAGCGTGGTATTGGAGTACAGTCCCGACGTGGTCGGCCACACAGGTCGGCCACACACAATGAACGAACAGTGCGTTGCGAACAACCCGATCCGTGGCGCCGACTTCTCGATGACTGGTCGCGCGACGGAATATGGACCGGCCTGGGCGTGCCGGCGCCGGTAGCACAGTGACCGCCTTTCTTGTCGTCTTGCTGGCCCTGGTTCTTCGCGTGGGCTGGGTCCTGCTGGTGCCGACCAAGCCGGTGGGCGACTTCGCGATGTACGTCGAATCGGCAGCCCACTTGGTCAAGTTCGGCTCCTTCGATGCGGAGTACATCTTTATGCCTGGCTACGTGTTTGTGCTGGCGGCCGCGCAGGCGCTGAGCGGGGGCTGGCTGGCTTGCAAGCTCGTGGGCGCCGTGGCGGGCAGCCTGGCTGCAGGCGCGGTCTACGGCATCGCGCACCGGCTGTGGGAAAGTCGGGCAACGGCGCTGGTGGCCGGACTTCTGTGTGCGGTCTGGCCAGCCGGTGTGGCCCTGGCCAGCGTGACCGGCACGGACATGCCGGCGGCAGCGCTCATCAGCCTCGGCTGCTACTTCCTTCTGCGCTATTCGCCGGCGCGCCCGCGGCTGGCTGCGGTGTCATTCGGCCTGTTCATGGGTCTGGCCACGTACATCAGGGCCATCGCCCTGCCCCTTTGCGTGCTGGCGATCTTCTGCTTTCGCGCCTCCGGACTCGGCTGGAGGCCGGCCGTGCGCAACACCGTTCTGTCATGCGCGGTGGCTGCCGTGCTGCTCTCGCCCTGGGCCGTGCGCAACCGACTCCGTTACGGCGAAGCCTTCATCGGTGACAGCCACGGCGGCATCACAGCTCTGGTCGGCGCCAACCCCGACAGCGACGGCCGCTACTCGCGTTCGCTGAACCGGATATTCCACGAAGTGACGGGCTACACGGTCCTGGCCGAGCCACACCGCGAAGCCGATCGGGCGGCGCTTTCCTTGGCCCTGCCCTGGATGCGCTTCGACCCCGCGTTTTCGCTCGGACTGGTTCTCGCCAAGGCCGAGCGCCTGCTGGTTCACGAGCGCGCCCTGCTCTACTGGCCGCTCTTTCGTGCCGGTGTGCTGCAAGAGCCGGCGCTCAGCCTGGCCAGCCGCTGGCGTTCGACCGTCGAGTGGATCGTGGACAGCTTCTGGCTGGCAACGGTGGCGGCTGCGCTGGCGGGCCTGGGCACGGCCCTCGCGCGACGGCGCTGGCTGGCGCTGACCCTGCTGCCATTCATTGTGGTCCTGGCCGGCCTCTACATCGTCATCTTCGCAGACCCGCGCTATCGCGTGCCCATCGCCTTGCTGGTTTTTCCCTTCGCTGCGGCCGGGCTCGTGTGCCTGGCCCGGACGGCAAGGGCCGTCATCCGCGAACCCCGGATGTCTCGGGCGATGCGCTGGGAAGCTGGCCTTTCCTTGGGCCTGATCGTCGCCATCTTTGCCGGCTCCCCGACGCTAGCCTGGGCAGGCGGCAGGCTGCGCGAGCATCACCGCTGGGCTGTCCAGGTTTGCCATGTGGACCAGCAAGCGCGCCTGTGTTCCTGGCGCAGGACCGGCCCGCACGAGGACGACGGCACGTCCGCTGTGCGCGGGGTGTGGAATGGCGTGGGACTGGCCATCCCGGCGGCGGCGCCCGATCGGGCGAAGGAGATCGCCGCTGGAACGGAACTGGGCCTGGCCCCGGGCGACTATGCGATCCAGGCGTCGCTCGACATCGCGCCGCTGGACGCATCCGCGAGCGTTCCGGCAGGCGAATTCACCGTGCAAGTCGGGACCGACGTGCCGGGCACGACGGTCTCGCTGGCCTCGGTCGCGCAAGCCACACGGGAATCGAACACGTTCCCCTTGCGGATTGCAGCCCACCACGGCGGGGGACGGCTGTCGGTGCGGCTGCGCATCGTGGTTCCACCAGGCGCGTCGGCCGCAACAGCGCCGGGCCGGCTGTGGGTGAACGAACTGGCGGTGATGCCACTGGCGCGCCAGCCCACTCAAAACCCTACTCACCGCCCAATAATCCGCTAGAACTCCCAGCCCGTTCATGAAGTTCGACAACGTCTCCATCGTCGGCGTGGCCCATGTGGATGCCCCGCACCGCATCCCATCCGAGGATCTGGATGCACGCTTGGCCGAGACCTACCGTCGGCTGGGCATGCCTGCGCGCCTTCTGGAGAGCCTGACCGGGGTGAAGGCACGCCGCTTTTGGGATGCGCAGACGCAGCCCAGCGATGCGGCCACGCTGGCGGGGCGGAAGGTTCTGGCTGACACGGGCGTGGACCCGGCGCGCATCGGGGCGCTCATCAACACCTCGGTATGCCGCGACTACGTCGAGCCGTCAGTCGCGTGCTTCGTGCACGCCAATCTGCGCCTGCCCGAGACTTGCCTAAACTTCGACATCGCCAACGCTTGCCTGGGCTTCATCGACGGCATGCACCTGGTGGGCAATCTGATCGAGCGCGGCCAGATCGACTTTGGCCTGATCGTCGACGGGGAAAGCAGCCGTACCGTGGTCGAGGCCACGCTCGCGCGACTGAGCGCGGGCAGCTGCGACGCACAGATGTTGCGCGACCAGCTCGCCACGCTGACCGTGGGGTCGGGCGCCGCCGCCATGATCCTGGCGCACACGCGCCTGGCGCCGGGCGGGCATCGCTTCCACGGCGGGACCAGCTTGGCCGCTACCCAGCACAATCAGTTGTGCCGGGGCCAGCTCGACGTGGGCATCACCGATACTCGCAGCCTGCTGCTCCACGGCGTGGGACTGGCGCAACGAACCTGGGCGCAGGCACAGAAATATCTAGGATGGAGCGCAGAATCCGTCGATCTGTTTGCCCTGCACCAGGTGAGCGAGCTGCACACGCAGGAGCTGGCCCGCGCCGTCGGCTTCGATCTCGCGAAGGCATTTCTCATCTACCCGGAGCTGGGCAACGTGGGTCCTGCCTCGGTGCCCATGGTCCTGTCCAAGGCGGTGGAGGCCGAGCGCGTGTCGCCGGGCGACCACATCGTCCTGGGCGGCATCGGTAGCGGACTGAACTGCACGGTGGCCGGCGTGACCTGGTAGTGCGACCGTGACGGATCGCTCGCGCGTCCCGCAGTCGCTGTATCCCTTCGCTGACCACTTCCTCGATCGCAGCGGGCTGCGCCTGCACTACCTCGACGAGGGCCAGGGCGAGCCGGTGGTCATGCTGCACGGCAACCCCACCTGGTCGTTTCATTTCCGCGCGCTGGTATTGGCCCTGCGCGCTCGCTTTCGCGTGGTGGTGCCCGACCACATGGGCATGGGTCTGTCCGACAAGCCCGGCGACGGCCGGTACCGCTACTGCCTGCAAAACCGCGCCGACGATCTGGCGGCGCTGCTCGATCACCTGGGTCTGGTTCGCGGCGTGACCCTGATCATGCACGACTGGGGCGCCATGATCGGCATGGCCTGGGCCGTGCGCTTTCCCGAGCGCGTCGCTCGCCTGGTGGTGCTCAACAGCGCCGCCTTTCACGTGCCACTCGACGCGCACGTGCCCGCGGCACTGCGCCTGGTGCGCAACCGCGCGCTGGGAGCGCTGAGCGTGCGCAGCTCTGACTTCTTCATTCGGGCGGCCGCGCGCGCCTGTTGCACGCGCCGGCCTCTGCCAGCCGAAGTGCTCGACGCCTATCTTGCGCCCTATGCAAACTGGGCCGATCGCATCGCACTGCTGCGCTTTCCACAGGACGTGCCGCTCGTGCCGTCGGACCCTTCGTACAGCCCGGTAAGCGCCATCCAGGCTGGCTTGGCGCAATTCCGGCAAACCCCGGCCATCATTTGCTGGGGCGAGCGCGACGTGGTTTTTCCGTCCCGCGTGCTGGACATCTGGCGCCACCATTTTCCGCACGCCGAAGTCCATCGTTTTCCCGACTGTGGCCACTGGGTGCTGGAAGATGCGCCTGACGAGATCGCCGCCTGCGTGCGCGCGTTTCTGACAGCCCGGCCGCCCGACTAGGCCATCGCCGGGCTCGCGGACCAGGCACGCGCAGCAGCCGCACAGTCTGGCTCAGGAGGCAGCGTCTCTCGTGCGGCGTTTTCACGACTCTCCACCTCGACATCACGTGGCCGAGCAGGAGGCTCGTGGAAGAAACCCGTGACTGCGAAATCCGCGGAAACAAGCTCCCGAACCGACGTGCTACCATCCCCTGCCATGCGCCGCCCGTTCGGTCAGTTGGCCATCGATGCAGGGGCCGCGGCGGGCCTGGCTTTCCTGGGTTTTTGCATCGTCCACCTCGCCACGCTTCCGCTGGCCAACGGGGATATGTACTGGCAGACGCGGGCGGGCGAGTTGCTCCTGCAGACAGGCGCCATCCCTGATCGCGACACGTTTTCCTATACGATCTACGGAGCGCCCTGGAACAACCACGAATGGGGATTCGAGATCCTGGCGGCACTCCTGCACGCCGCTGCGGGCTGGGGCGGCTTCCGCCTGCTCGTTCTCGTATTGTGTGGGGGCACGGCAGCCGCCGTGGCGCTGACCCTAGCGCGCCGGAATGGCATGGCGCTGGCGTTGACCGGCGCCACCGGCTTCCTCCTGCTCGGATGGTACAAGTTCATCCCTGCGCCCCAGGCGGTGTCCATGGTTCTCTTCCTGCTGGGGTATTGGCTTTTCCTCGGACCGAATTTGCTGGCCTCGTGGTGGCGACTGGCCGCGCTGGCGGCCTACATGCTGGTCTGGGGAAACCTGACGGCCGAGGCTGTCGTGTTCTTGCCCTTCGTGGGATTCGACCAGGTCATGCGACTGGCCGGGCGCAGGTTTAGCGTCGCGCCGTTGAGGTCGTTGCCCCCCAGAGCCGGCAGCCTGCGTCTTGCGCTGCTGGCGTTGGCGCTGCTGGCACCGTTCCTGAACCCGCCCGGCGTGTCGGTGTTTGAATACGTCCTGCTGGGAACCTCGATCAATCGCCTGGTCAACATTGAATTCCGCCATCTGTGGGAATCAGCCGCCACAGTGTCCCCGGCGGTCAAGAACCTGGCCCGGGCGCTGGCGCTGGTCTACCCCGTTTGGGGCGGTCTGCGCATTCTTCGTGCGCCCAACCGTTGGGACGAGGGCCGGCGTCTGGGACTCGGATTGCTGGCTTTGCTGGGGGCGACGCTCTACGAGCGCAACCTGTGGATGCTCACACTGCCGCTGATGCACGCGCTGTCCGCACTGGGCAACTGGGCGCGCGCCAGCCGCCGAGAGACCTTTGCTGGTGCCACGGCCTTGCTGGCCGCGGCCGCCCTGTTCCTGCTGTTCCTGCGTGCCGTACCCTGGTGGTCGCCTGCACTCGCCGCTCGCGAACTGACCAGCATGCGCTACTACCGCGAGCACTTGTCAGCCGCGGACCTGCCGCTGGCCTGCGACCAGGCCCTGGCGCAAGCGCCGCCGGGCAAGCGCCTGCTCACCACGCGTGTGTGGGCCAACTGGGTGATCTGGCGGGCGCCTTGGCTGCGGGTCTTCGTGGACGGGCGCAATCTCGAGTACCCAGTGGACATGCACTTCGCCATGGTCGCCGCGCTCAAGGGCAGGCCCGGGGTGCAGAAGTTTCTCGATCGCTCGGGGACTGATCTGGTCTTGACGACCCCGGGTTGGCTCAAGCTGTCCGGGCTGGCTGGCGCTCCCTGGAAGCGCTCATTCGTGGGCGGGGGTTGTGCGCTCTACGCCAGGAAGCCCGACGTTGGGCAGAGCCAGGCGTCTGCGCCGTGAGACGGGGCACTCCGTGCGCCGCGTGTTTTCCGCTGTGGACCCGGCTCTTGCAGCACGCACTGGGTCAGCGCAGCATGTTTCGGATTCGAGGACGCCGGCAGCGGGAAGTCATGGCAATTCTATGCTAGAGATTGCCCCTATCTCGAGGTGGCGTGACTCCGGGTGCACATCGTGTTCGGCACCGGACGCCCGAGCGGAAAACATAGGGAGATTTCATGCACGCATTGCCTGATGCGCTGGTGCAGCGCCTGAGGAATCGACAGGCCGTCCTGGTGGCTGGCGCTGGCTGTTCCGAACTGGCCCAGCTTCCCGGCTGGGCTGCTCTCGGTCAAAGTTTCCTCCAATGGGTCACGGCCGACGCCGACAAGGCCGCGCTTTCCGATCTCTTGCAAAACCGTCGCATGACCTCGGCCCTGGCGCTCGTGCGCGAACTGTTTCACGACAGCACCCTGGGCGATGTGTTGGCGGATGCCTATGGCAGAGGTGTGCAGGTGCCCGCGGCCATCAGCAGCGTGGCCCACGCGCCCTGGCGTGGCTTGATCGCGACGACGTTCGATCCTCTCTGGGCCACCGCGCTGGCCGACGATCCCGAGATCGCGAGCCGCACGGCGTTTGCCGCCAATGCCAGCTCGCTGGAACACGGCCATGGCCGCTTCCTCCTGCAGATCTTCGGTCGCGCCGACGTGCCTGCCTCGCTCTGCCTGGCCCCGGCCGAGATCCCGGCGAAGATCGGCGCCACCGGCGCGGCAGCCTTCGTCGCCAGCCTGTATCACAAGTGGTCTTTCGTTTTCGTGGGCTATCGGCCCGACGATCCGGACCTGGCCATGCTGGTCCAGCGCGTGCTGGGCGCGACCGAGACACGGGTGCCGCACTTCCTGCTGGCGCCGCAACTCTCGGACGGCGACGCGCGTCTGGTGCGCGCCGAACTGGGCCTGGTCCCGGTTTCGCTGGACGCGACGCTGGAGGAGACGCTGGGGATCTTGGCCACCATCAGCGCCCAACCAGGCCGCAAGCCGGCCGACGACGAGGTGGAAGCGTGGCTGGAGCTTGTCATCGCCGATCCTGGGGATGAGGAGGCGCACCAGGGCCTCGATCGCGGCCTGACCCATCTGCGCGAACGCAAGGAATGGGAGCGCATGGTCGGCATCATGATCGGCCGCGCGGAGGTCATCCACGAGCCAGCGTCGCAGGCAGCGGCCTTGCGCGAGGTAGCTTTGTTGCTTGAACGCGACATGAACGCCACCGATCGGGCCTATCCCGTGATGATGACGGCGTTGCGCTTGCAGCCACGCGATGCCGATCTGCTGGCCGACGCCAAGCGCTTGGCCGAAAAGACCGGCGAGTGGGATGACTTTGCCCGCGAGGTCGCCCAGCTCGAACACGAGGGGGCTGACGCTGCGGATTCGACCCAGATCGCGCTGGGCGTAGCGCGGGTGTGCGCCCGCGACACGGCCAGGGTAGACGAGGCCATCGCCGCCTTCCAGAAGGTGCTCAACCGGGATCCGCAGAACCCCGAGGCGCTGGCCGAGCTGGAGAATCTGTACCGCCAGGCCGAACGCTGGGAGCCGCTGCGCACGCTGTACGAAAAGATGCTGGCCCGCGACCCCAACAACAATGCAGTCTTCGCCAATCTCGAGGCGCTGCTGCGCAAGACCGAGCAGTGGTCGCCCCTCACGTCGCTCTTGGAAAAAGAGCTGGCGCGCAATCCGGCCGATCCGGCGGCCCTGGCCAAGCTGGAGGAATTGTATCGCAAGACCGAGCAGACCAAGGCGCTGACGGACCTGCTGCGCAAGGCCCTAGCGCGCAACCCCACCGACGGAGCCATCTTCAGCAAGCTGGAACAGATCTACCGCGCGACCGAGCAGTGGAAACCGCTCATCGAGATGCTGGAGGCGCTGACCGCCCGCGATCCCGCGAACGGCGAAGCCCTGGCCAAGCTGGAGGAACTGTATCGCAAGACCGAACGCTGGACACTGCTGTGCGATCTGCTCGAGATGCGCGCGCAGCGCAAAGGCGACGCCGAGCTGGCGCGCGGGCTGCGCATGGAGCGGGCCAGCCTGCTGCTCGACAAGCTGAAGGACGTGGAAAGCGCGCTTGTGGTGGCGCAGGGTTTTGCCGCCGAAGATCCGGCTGCTGCCGAGGCGTTGTACCTACGGGCGCTCGACAGCGACCCCGACAACGCGGTGGCGCTGTCGGCGCTGGCCGTGCTGTGCTGGCACAAAGGCGAGTTCGAGCGCGCGGCCAAGTTCGCGCTGGAAGGCGCGGAGAAGACCAAGAACCCGATGGAGAAGGGGCGCCTGCTGGCCCAGGCGGGCATCCTGGCCCTCGACCATCTCGACGACCCAGATGCAGGCCTGGACCTTCTCGGCCGTGCCCTGGCCGCCGATCCGGAACAAGTGAGCGCGGCCGAACGTCTGGCCAAGCTGCGCGAGGCGCGCCAGGAATGGCTGCCGCTCGAGCCGGTGCTGGACATGCTGCTCCGCCGGGCGCCGGCCCATGACGACGCGGCCCGCGCTGCCTTGCATGAACGGGTCGGCCGTTGCGCGAAGCAGTTGGGAAAGCTGGACAAGGCGATGGCCAACTTCGACGCAGCCACCAGACTGTCGCCGAGTTCGCTGCCGCTGGCGCAGGCCTCCGCCGACTTGCACTTCGAGCGCCAGGCCTGGGCCGATGCGGGCGCGGGCTACGAACGCGTCTACGCGTTGGGCCAAAGTAGCCTGTCCGCCCCGGAGCGGGCGGCTCTCTGTGTGCGCCTGGCCACCTGCGCAGAGCGAACCGGCGACAGCGACGCCGTGCTTCGCTTCCGCGAGGAAGCGGCTGCGCTGGAGCCGCACGAGCGCAGCCACTTGGACGCGCTCGTCGCGATTCGCACGGCCCGCCAGGAGTGGCGCGATGTGGTCGAGCTGCGACGCAAGCAGCTCGCCCTGGTCAGCGACGAGGAGGAGCGGGCGCAACTGTGGGATGAGCTGGGCGATATCCTGCGCGACAAGCTGGACGATTCGGCCGCGGCCGTGTCCTGTTACACCAAGGCGCTGGCCGTGCAGCCCGAGCGACGGCAGACCCTGTACAAGATGCTCGACCACTACAGCCTGAGCAAGCAATGGAGCAAGGCTGTCGAGACACTGGAGAAGGTGTCCGAGCTGGAGACCGAGCCGACCATCCGCGCCCGCGGCCGCTACACCCTGGCCGCCATCTATCGCGACGAGATGAAGGACCGTGCCAAGGCCGTGGCGGTCTTCACCCAGGTGCTCGACGACGACCCGATGTTCCTGCGCGCCTTCGATGCCATCGAGCGCATCCTGAACGAAGACCGGCACTGGAAGGAACTGGCGCGCGCCTACCGCCGGCAGTTGCGGCGCATGCCCGCCGACGCGCCCGTCGAGCTCAAGCTGCGCCTGTGGGATGCGCTGGCCGGAGTGGCCATCAAGCACCTGAAGAACCGCGAGAGCGCGGTGCTGGCCCTGGAAGTCGCGGCCTCGCTCGACCGGGACAACTTTGCGCGCCAGGAGCAGCTCGCGCAGCTATACCAGGAATCCGGTCCCTCGGCGGTGAGCAAGACCATCGCGCAGCACCAGATGTTGATCAGCAAGAAGCCCGACCGCATCGCCTCGTATCAGGCGCTGGCGCCGCTCTTCTACCAGACCGGCGCCCACGACCGGATGTGGTGCGTGGCCGCGGCGCTGGTCTATCTGGGCCATGCCGATGCGCCGCTGGCCAGTTTCTACGAGGGCTACCGGCCCAGCCAGCTTCCCAGCGCAGCCGGTAAGATGAACGAAGAGCTGTGGCGCAAGATTCTGCACCCGACGGAGGATCCCTATATCGGCGCCCTGCTCGCCCTGCTGGCAGCGGCCATCGCCATGTCCAGCGCGAGCCCGCACAAGGCCATCGGCGTGGACCGGTCCGACCGCGTGGACCTGTCGGGCGCGGCCTGGCCGCACGCCGCGGCCCTGCGCTACGTGGCCAACAGCATCGAGGCAATCTTGCCCGACGTTTTTCTGAAGAAGGATGCGCCGGGCACGGTGTCCATCGTCAACCTGAAGGAGAAGAACACACTGACCCCGGCCCTGGTGGTGGGCCCGGGCTTCGAGCAGTGGACGCGACAGAGCGAGGTCATCTTCGATCTGGCCAAGCGGATGGTGCTCATGCGCACGGATCGGTTCCCCCGCTTTGCCCTGGGCACCCCGGCCCTGCTGGAGATCGCGGTGCGCGCGGGGCTTCTCTTGGGCGGGTGCCCGATCGGCAATGGCCCGCACGGGGGCGAAGTCGACAAGATGGCCAAGGGGCTCGACCCTCTGCTCTCGCCACCGTTGCGGGCCGAGTTGAAGGTGGTGGCGCGCAAGTTCGTGGAGGCGCGCGGGGACAAGCTGGATCTGCTTGGCTGGATCGTCGCCTCCGACCTCACCGCCGGCCGCGCGGCGCTTGCACTGTGTGGCGATCTGGGCGCGGCGGCGCGGGTGCTGGCAATCGAGCCTTCGGGGCAGAGCCCTTTGCCGGTGCGCGAGCGAATCAGCGATTTGCTGGCGTTCTCGGTCAGCGAGGATCACTTCGCGGTTCGCGCGGCACTCGGCCTGCACGTGAACCTCACGCCGCCCCCACCGGAATCCGGCAGCCTCGCCACCGCCCGGCGCCGCATGAGCCACGTGCAGATCAAGTCAACGCCGTAGTGCCTGTTCCCAGGCCAGCGCTACTCGTTCGCCGCGCAAGAGAAGCTACCGTCGGCAAGACTGGCGGTGGATCCCCCACCTATGGACGGTTCACACTCCAAGACGGTTCCCGAGAAGGTGCCCGAGACCGTGCCACCCGTCGAGGTGGTGAACGCGCTCACGTTGATGCTTCCGGCACCACCCGGGAGGTCTGTGCAGTCGACGGTAGCACCGTCGGCGGACGTAACTACGAGCGCGTTGGATTCGCCATTCGTATTGTTTGTGGGAAAGGACCCTATCGTGGGTTCGTACACGGTGACTGTGACGTATCCCCCCGTTTCGCTTGCTCCGGTGACAGCCAAGTTACTCGAGCTGGCCTGGCATCGGGCGAAACCGGGACAAATGAAGAAGGTCGTCTTCGTGCCGTTGATCGTCACTGTGAGAGTCCCGATCGGCGGAGTGCCAGACGGTAGCATCACGCCCACACCCGCCACGCAAACATATCCGCCCGCGGTGCCGCAGACTCCGGCTGTGCACGTCTCGCCAGCGTTGCAAGTATGGCCGCACCCCCCACAGTTATTGGGATCCGAACTGGTGTTGCGACAAATTCCGTAGCAGCACGCCGGTTGCTGACTCGAACATGCATTGGAGCACAAACCGCAGTTATTGGGGTCCGACGTGAGATCGACGCAGCCCTTTTGACAGCAAGTGGTCTGCGTTCCGGTTGTGCACCCGCTTGGGCAGATCTCGCACGTGGCAAGGTCCGTAATAAACCTGTTCACATCCGCGGTTGTCTGGGTCTGTGGCATGCCAGTGCTCTGATAGAGGCGCGATAGCCTCACGCTGTTGGCTTGGTACCCACTTAGTTCCGAGGGCGAGAGTGCGTTGCATTCCGCTACGACATCCGTATCTGCAAGGTTGGCGTACTCGTCGATCATTGTGTCTGCGAGGTCAAGGGCAGCCATCATCGTCGGGTTGTCCTCGATCTGTTGGCATTCTTGGGCGAAATGGGTGACATCTGGAAGCAGAGCGATAATGCTGGCGGGATCGCCGGATGCCAGCGCGTCTTCAGCGTCTGGCAACAGGTCGTCTTCGTAGTACGCATCAGCGACCTCCGTGATGCCCACGCCTGAGGGGAGAGGTGGCGGATCTGGTTCGATCGTGGCCGGGCGCTCGAGGAAAAGCGGCTGCGCAATGACCTGTACGAGCTGATCCAGCGGCGCGGTGGGCGGACGCAGTTCCTGCTGGCTCACGTCGGCGGCGGTCCCGAGACCAGCACCGTATCCAGAGAAGTGCTGGATCCCGAAGACGAGCCCGGTTGTGGTCAGCGCCTCCAGATGGAACTCCGTGCCGCTGCCGTAGTAGCCAAATCCGATCTGTTTGCTGGACAGGACCGCAGTCGCAGGCGCGATGCTGAGAGTCGCGACTTGGTAGAGATATAGACCATCCGGTGCAATCTGTACCGCAGCCTGAAGCCCGCCGCTGAACGGAAGGCCGCCGATGCTGGTCACGGGCGTGAGCGTGATCTCCGTATCGAAGAGGAGGGCATCGGCCGGGATGGCCAAAATATAGATGGTGCCGTCGGCCGCGGTGGCTGTGATCGATCCCCCTGCGGTGGCAGTGATGACTGCGACCGTGGCATGCGTCGGATCGAGGACCGGTGATACCGACAGAGGATTGGGAGTCTGAAGCTGGAACGTCGGGCCAGCATCCGCGCTGCTCGCCCGGCCGTCAATGCTCGCGGGCCCGTCGACAGTTGATGGGCCATCTGGCGAGCCAGTGCCACCGTCGCGCCCACTGCTGCCGCCACTAACCGTGTTGCCGCCGGTCGAATTCGCCCCACCACTAGCAAAGAGCCCACCCATTCCACTGTTCCCGCCGCCGCCCGTGTTGGCAACACCGATGGAGGATCCCCCGGCAGCGGTGACTCCACTGGTTCCGCTGCTGCCACCAGCAGCCATGCTACCGGCAATGGCGGTGGCTCCTCCGGTCGAGGTCATTCCGCCCGTGGCCGAATTTCCACCCGCGTCCACTGCTCCGCCCAGCCCCGAAGCATCGGCCGACGCGCCAGACTTGCTGTTGGTACAAGCAAAGAGGCTAGCCAAGGCAACGGCACGCAGGACCACCAAGATCGATCCAGGGCTCAGTGCTGCGTCCTTGATCATGGGTTTCTCCCTCCGTGGAACCTACGAAGTCCCCTCTCATCCTGGACGATCTTTGATCCACAGAAGAGAGCAGCTCCCGCCGTCCCTGTATCTGATGCCGAAGCGGCAGAGACGTTACCTTCCAACCGAGGCGTAGCTCCTCAATTTAGCCCTGCAGCGCGGATTCTGCGCGCTTGACGTTCTGGTGCACGCCTGTGGCAACGAAGACGACTGCGCCCAGTAAACCTGGCTTCCTTCAGCCACGTATCCTTCAGTGGCAGAACTTCCGCTCATCGACCCACCACCGTTGTCTTCATCATGCATGTCAACCAGCGTCACGGAATTCTACAGCTCCTGGCGTTCGTACCTCCCCGGCTCGTACACCTACCCGAACAGT
>CAVWIP010000003.1:0-83343 GCA_963755125.1 uncultured delta proteobacterium | reverse complement strand
GTGTTGACGACGTGTTGATGTGCAATCCTGACGCATCCGATCTGAAGAGATCACGAGACATGGCGCGAGCCCTCGGACTCTCGGGACTTTCGACCGAGGTGCGTGCTCTTGACGGTTTGCGAGAGTTGGAGACCCAGTTCGACGTGATCTGGAGCATCTCGGTCCTGGAACACGTGGCAGGCGACTATGACGAGACAGTGGCACTCGGCTGGATCTGGGAGCGACTTGCGCCGGGCGGGCGGCTAATCATCACAGTCCCCATCGATCGCCAGGCACGGGACGAATTCCGCACCACCGACTATTACGGTACCCAGGCGAGGTCAGATCCCGATCGGGGTGTCTTCTTCCAACGCTGGTACGACGAGGCCTCGATCAACCAACGGATCATCCGACCCCTGGGCGTGGCGCCCGTCGCGCGCGGCTACTACGGCGAGCGCACGCCAGGGCACTTTCACGAGTACGAGCGCCGCTGGATGACTCATGGTCTCAAGGTTGCGATCTTCGATCCCGTCATGATGGTCAGGCACTACCGGGAGTTCGCTTCCGCCGACGCGATGCCGGGCTGCGGTGTTGCAGGGCTAGTCTTTCGCAAGCCAGGCGGATGAAGCCGTTCAGCGCAACAACATCTTGATACGGGCGACCGCGTTCGGGAAGCGCTTCCTAAGAGGCGCTCTCAGGCTCTCCGGCACGAACACCCCATACAGCGCGGTGGGAAGCCTTCGAAAGAGGAAATAGGAGAACGACCGGAAGAGACGATAGCGGATCACCAGACGGAGCATCTTCGGAAGATCGCGGAGGCTGAAGTAGTCGTGCGTCTCCATGTTGGCCATCAGCCAGGCCCTGACCATCGTGCGCTTTGGAAATGCGGCGGACTCGCAGGTCGGATCGGAGAAATTGAGGTGCGGGTCGATAAGAGTCGAGAAGTTACGCGGATCTCCGACGGTGCCGTGCTCCAAATACCACCGATGAACCTGGGTTCCCGGCCAGGGCACGCACATGTTCCAGAAGATGTAATTGGGCCTGGCCTCCTTGGCGAACCGAACGGACCGCAGGTGTCTCTCCATATTGTCCTCGGGCAGCCCGATGACGAAGCACATCCCCAGGGACAGTCCATGCTTTCTCACGAGTTTCGCCGCCTCCTCAATCTGCTCTAAGCTCTCCCCCTTTGAAAGCCCCTCGAAGACGAGTGGATCCCTGCTCTCCACTCCGAGGCAGATGTTTACCCCGCCGGCGGCCTTGTAGAGCGCCAGCATCTCGTCGTCAATAGCGTCAGCGCGCATGTTGTCGACAGTCAGTGAGCATCCCGTTCCGGCCTTGGCGAACAGGCGCAGGAACGTCTTGAAGCGCTCCTTGTCGTACGTGGGACAATCGTCCGTAATCGAAACCAGGCGAAGGCGTGGGAAATTCTTCTTGGCCTCCACGATTTCACGTATACAGGCGTCCAAATCCCGAGGCCGGATACGCCGCCCGGCCATTTGCGAGACGTTGCAAAAGCTACATCTGTATGGGCAACCTCGGCTGAGCTGAATCTGGTAGTCATCGAGGAGATCCCCGCCGAGCGCGCTTCCCAAATCGATCGGGGGGATCTGCTCGGGCTTCGCGGGAGGGGCCTCCACGAGGACCGGGCCGTCCTCCGGCCTTTTCGCGTTCACAAGTTCCTCAATGACGGACTCCGCTTCTCCTCTCACGATGAACCCGATCCTTCGGTCCAACGCAAAATCCTTCGGAAAGATCGTGAAGTGGGGGCCACCTAGAATGATCGTCGGGCGGGCACGGGCCGCCACGCGGTCAACGAGTTCTTTGCACTCATCGAAGAGGTAGCTGAACACCGAGATGCCGACCACATCGGGGACGAATTCTCGTAGCGTCTCCTCTACACTGGGTATCGGGATTGAACGCGGCCGGGACTGAAGAAAGGCGAAGTCGACCAAGCGCACGTCGTGGCCCGCCCGCGCTAGCAGGGAGGACATCAGCGTAAGGCCCATGTGGATACGCCCGACCTCGAAAGAAGAATTCTTCTTGCCCGGGTTTAACAGCAAGACTCGCTTTCCCCCGCTCATCCGGCTCCTCCGTCAGTATCCTCGGCCAGGCGCGTTCTCAGCCCGACCGCCAGAATGACGACTTTCATCGGTTGGCCTCCGCAATCGCTCGTTCGGACGCGCACCTGGGATTCTCTTCCGGGGCGAGCATCGGGAGAAGTTACGGAACAGGGGGCACGCACGCAAGGGGTTCTCGGTGAGGGGGTGCGGGGCCAGGAAGAGTGTAACGCAGCGGCGGAACGGATGGGGGCGGGGCTGCGGTTCATCTAGGTCCCGGCTCCACCGACCCCATCGGCGGTCCGCTGGACGTGGTTCTCTGCCAGAACCCGCTTGCCGAAGACACGAAGCGCGAGCGCGACCAGAAGGCTGGGCAGGCCGAGAGCGAGAAGGGCGCCAAGCACCTGGTAGCGGTGGCTCAGCCAATAGGTGAGCAGGAGGACCATGGTTCCGTTGAAGAGCACCGCCGCCACGTTGAGCCAGAGGCGGTCCATGATGGACAGCAGCTCCGAGTAGGAGGCGGACCACGTGCAGGCCACCAGCAAGAGCGCGACCGCAGCCCACGACTCGCGACCGAAAGCGATGTCGTTGCGGCGAAGCCATAGTCGAAGGAGGGTATCTCCCAGCAGGATGAATGCGCAGCCCGCGCCCGTAGTGGTCGCCAGGCGAAAGCGAAGCAACCTGGCGAAGGCCCGCCGGGTCCAGTCGTGGTCGCCGTGCTCGTAGGCCTCGCGCAGCGCCGGAACGAACGAGCTGGTTCCGACATGGACGACGCCAATGACCAGCAGGAAGACACGCATGGCGATGGAGTATGACGCGACCACGGACATGTCGCAGCGATGCGCCAGCATGATGGTCTGCGTCTGGTTCACGGCCAGCGCGCCGATCTGGAAGAGGAAAATCGGGAGCGAGAGGGACACGAGAGATCGCAGCGCCCGTCTGGAGATGCCGCGGACTCTGGGCCGCAGCCAGGGCATGGCCTTGCGAGTGGCGTAGAAGAACGCCACAGCGCCCGAGAAGGGTCCGCCGATGCCATAGATGAGAATCAGCAGCGGCATGGTCACGTGGAGCCGCAGTGCGAGCAGCAGGAGAGTGAATCCGAGGACGGCCGAGCCGAATACGAAGCCGTTCAAGAGATACGAGCGCTGGTAGGCGGCGTAGACCTGACTCGTGACGGAGAATGGCAGCGACACGACAAATAGCAGGAGAGATGCGGCGATCGACCAGCGGATGGTGCTCTCGTCGGCTACACCCCTCGCACCAATTACTTTGCCCCAGGGCACGATGCCGACGCCCAAGAGGAAGACTATGCTCAGCGCAGCAGCCATCAGGAGGAGCGCGGCGAAAGCGGTACTCACGTAGCGTCCCGCTTCAGCTTTGTCGTCGCGTCCATGAGCAGCAGACAGGAGGTTCACCAGGCCGTTCGCGAGCCCCAGATCAAAAAGAGACGTCCAGGCCACCACCGCCCCGATCGTCGCCCACAGGCCATATCGCTCCTTGCCCAAGTAGGAGAGAACCAGCGGAACGCTGATCAGCCCGAGCAGTGAGCTGACAACGCGCATGGCCATTCCGGACGCGGCCGTCAAAGCGATCCGCCGGTAGCGTTCGAGCGAGCGGCCCCCTTCCGTGGAAGTCTCGAATGACCTCAGCCTGAGCAAACTGGCCATCTTCCTGAGTCGGCCCAAGAGGAGGATGGTGGAGCGCGCGGTCGCCGAACGGTAAACCAGCGGATCAAGTGGCTGTTCGGCCGGCGCCTTCATGATGAATCGACCGGCGAACGCTACCGTGCCTGTGGGGCAAAGTCGAGGCGGCGGCCAGCGTCGCGCACATCAGGATGCTGTCGCGCGCGTCGGTGACCGCACGTGACCAGGCAATCGAGAGTCGAGGACAGGCAGATCAGGGGGCCTCCTTGATGGTGATGACATAAGGCGCCATGACGGGGAACGCGATGGACCACTGGCGGATGCTATTCTCGCAAGCCGTGACCTGCGCGTGGACGCCATACTTCCTGATGCCTGCACACGAGAGGTGTGAGACATGCATCGTTTTGTAGAGCTCTTGAAACAGATCCCGCTGCTTCGTCGGGCAGCTCGAACCGTGTTTAGGAGCCGCGACCGCAACGACCAAATCCCGAGTCAACGCCGGCTTCGAGATTGGCTGGACCACTACGACCGCAGCGTAAAGCATAAGCCTCTTCTGCTGAAGCTGGAGACCACGAATGCCTGCAACGCACGCTGCGTATTCTGTGCCTACACTGACATGACACGCCCCCGACAGGTCATGTCCAGGCACATGTTCTTCTCCGCAGTCAGAAGCTACTCCGACATGGGTGGCGGAGCGGTCACACTGACGCCCTGCACAGGGGAGATACTGACCGACCCGCGACTGTTGGAGCGTTTTGAAGTGCTGCGCAGACATCCTGAGATTGGAGATATCTCGTTCACCACGAATCTTATCGCTCATGAACGCCTCTCTGACGGAGATTGGGTCGCTGTACTTCGGGAGACCCATTACCTATTCGTGAGCCTGGGCGGATTGGATCGCGAAACGTACCAGAGAATGTATCGGGTCGACAAATGCGAGAAGGTCCTTGCCGGCGTCGCCCGAGTGCTCTCATTGCGGGAGAAGGCAGCTCCAGGCCTAAAGGTACATCTCGGATTTCGTACCGTCGATCATGACTTTACGCAGCGCAGCGCCGAGTACCTTCAGCCGTTTCTTAAGAATGGCGTTGCTGTCTCCAACTGCGACCGCTACGGGAACTGGGCAGGCAACCTTGACCTCAACAGAGCTCGAGCGTGGGCGCTGCCCCTGGTGACTGGCGGACGCCGCACAAAACGGGGGCCATGTCCTGTCATGATGTTGGCATGTGGCGTGCTCTCGTCAGGGGTTGTGACTGCCTGTTCGTGTTGCGACTGCAACGGAACATTGTTTCCACTGGGCAGTATTGGTGCAGCTGGTTCACCCACGTTGGCGGAGTTTTGGCGTGGCGCCCGGCGCGCTGCGATGGTCTCGGAACATGTGTCCGGAAAGCTCCTGGTCTGCGCGCGCTGCACGATGGGCGGTGATCTGGCCGAGGTACCTCTGCCGCCGGCCTTTGACCTGAATAGCGTCCTCGGCGGCTGAGCGTTCAGAGCACCTGCTCGATGCAGGCACCTGCTGGCATTGGCCCCCCAATGAAGGTATAGGTGTGCGGTAATGAATGTTCTTCTTAGGCCGGCCCTGAAGCTCATCATACCAAAGAGGTATCACCCACTTGCCAGGGCGTATAGAGCCCGACTCGCAAGACTACTGCGGAAGAATGTGGGGCGGGCCGACCTTCGCAAGAGAACCTGCCACTACCAAGAGCTATTCATAAACCACGATGGATCTGTGTTTCCGTGTTGTCTCACTTGGGTTCGGGAGGATATGAAGATCGGCCATCTTGACGAACCGGGGATTCTCGAGAAGATACGGCGATTCAGTGCCGCCTGTTGTTGTGAGAGGTACGAGCTTGCGCCTGCCGCGCCCGGGGAAACGCCAGCCTATAACTTCCTGAACATCGAGCTGTCCCTGGTCTGTCAGGGGACGTGCGCGATGTGCTGTGTTGGTGCGCCGGATTGGCATGGTCGGTATGACTACTATGATTCCCTGACCCGGATGGTGGAACAGTTGCGGCCACGGGAGATCATGGTTCAAGGTGGCGAGGTTCTGATTCAGAAGAAGTCCCTGATGTGGATCGAGCAAGTCCTGCGAGACAATGAGGGGGTAACGTTTTCCCTCGTTACAAATGGCAATGTCGGTGCTGGCGTCGCGGATCTTGTAGAACGTCTCTTCTCAGGAAGAGTAATCATTTCGATTGCGGGCTTCCAGCCGGTGACCTACCGGACCATCATGGGCATGGACGTCGCGAACACCATCGCCTTTGCGGAGAGGCTGGCCAAAGGGAAGAAAGCGCAAGTTGTGGCTAAGTATCTCGTAACTCCGATCAGTCTACATGAGACCGGGCTGTTTCTTGATTGGGCTATCGCTCTTGGCCCGACCCTTGTCGATGTCGCTGACGCGAACACAGCGAGCTACGTGCGCCGTGATACACCCGATCGATACTGGGAGAAGGTGATAGAAAGAACGTCGGAATCGGTAAGATCGCTGCTGGTGAAGAAGCGAGAAGCCCTCCTATCCAGCGGATTGAAGATCGGGTTCGATACTCAACTCAGACACCTGTTCAGCCTTGACGATTCGTATTTGCGTGAAAACGGCCTTGAGAATGTAGTGTTTTGGAAGAAGAACTAGCCAGGATCTCGCGGAGCCCGATCCAATTCGTTGACATGTGATCTCACGACGATCGCTGTGCGCCGGAGTCGTTCCCAGGGAAAGATGGTCAACGGCGTGGTCGCTGGGCGGCGAACCGAGGGATCAGGGGACTGTTCCGCCGGCTCCTTCATGAATCGACCGGTGAACGCTATCGTGTCCTCGCGGCAAAGTCGAGGCGGCACATCGTCTGGCGGTAGCAAATTGCTGACGGCGCGTGCGGCCAAGGCGGTTCGCATCTTGCGCGAGTCCGTTCGTCGCAGGTTCCCGTCGGGCGGTTTCTGGGTCATTGTATCGTGCAAGAGGAGGGGTTCGTGAGACGCATAGGCATACTCACCGCGGGCTTCATGTCCTGGGCCGGCGGAATTGATTTTTTGCGCATGGTCGTCGACGCCTTGCGGGTTTCCGCCCCACCTGACTGCGAGTTCGTGCTGCTGGTGCCCCGGATGCGTTTGCGTTCTCGAGTGCGATTCCTGGTGGCGCCGTGCTGGCACTGGCTGCGTGGCCGGCATGGGCACCGTGGGCTCAAGCAACTCCGAGAGTCCTACCAGGAGCAGACTGCGCTCTCGCCGCGCTGGCAGTACGAAAGGCTCCGCGAAGCACTCGGCCACGACGTCCCTGCAGTCTTCTATTTTGGGGAGGAGGAACTGCGTGTGGTCGTGCGGCGACACGACCTGACGTGCCTGCTTCCCGCCATCTGGCCCCTTTCAGAGAGCTTCGCCGTGCCGTGGATCGGGTACATGTTCGACTTCCAGCATCGGCACCTGCCCGAGCTATTCACAGAGGTAGAGCGACTTACGCGAGATCGCTCCTTTGATGCGATGGCCCGGACCGCGCGTTACGTGGTCGTCAATTCCCAGCAAGTCAGGGCTGACTGTCTGCGCTTCCTGCAGGGTCGAGCGGAATTCGTTGCGCTGCCTTTTGGGGCCGCTCCCCGCGCTGAGTGGTTGGCTGATGATCCGGGGCTGCTTGCAAAATACAATCTGCCTGATCGCTATTTCCTGGTCGCGAATCAGTTCTGGACCCACAAGAATCATCGCCTGGTTTTCGAGGCCCTCCGCCTTCTGGCGGAAGAGGCGACGTTCCGGGGAGTTCAGGTCGCGTGCACGGGTAGCACGACGGACGTGCGTGACCGAAAGCACTTCCCCTCCCTGCTGCAGCTTATCCACGAGGCCAAACTGGGTGAGCGGGTTCGGATCCTTGGGTCCATCCCAAAGCGCGATCAGGTCGAGGTCATGAAGAATGCCATTGCGGTCGTACAGCCGACGCTGTTCGAGGGCGGCCCAGGCGGCGGCGCCGTGTACGACGCGGTCTCTTTGGGCGTGCCAGCCCTCGTGTCCGACATCCCCGTGAATCGTGAGCTGGAGAAATACGTGGCGTCGGTGCGATTCTTCGACCCGAAAGACGCGCAAGGATTGGCTAGACTCATGTCAGAAATGGCAAAGGAGCCATTGCGAGCCCGTCCTGATCCCCGGGTGCTGATGGACGAAGGGCTGCGCCGTCGCCAGGCCGTCGGTGAGGTGCTGTGGCAAACCATCGAGTCAGAAATCGCAGCGTATTCGTCCGTATCCGGGTAATAGCTACATCGAAGGCCGCCGCAACAATTTCCCCAGCCGCGCGATTCGCCAACGTATCGACTCGAGCAGGTGAATCGCCACAGTGGTGGCGACCCCATCGTCTGGACCCGCCAGATCTCGAATCGTCCGGTAGGCCGTGCGAAGGTGGCCGCGCTTCCAGTGCCGGCCGGCAAACCACATCACGAGTTCGCGCTTCTTCTGTCGCAGGGATTGCGCAAGCCCCGCAGGAAGGCCCTGGTATGCGCCCGCCGCGCGGTAGAGTGCGAGGTACTCGCGATTTACCCTCTCCAAATACCCCTCACCGCTCGAGAGTGACCCCGGGTGAACGCGAAACGAACCAACGACCGCGTCCACATGTTCCACCCGAAGCGCCGGCCACAAGGCCGCGGCGCGGATCCAGAGTTCCTGATCGCCCACGATCCGGTAAGACGAACCCCAGCCACCCAGCCGCAGCAGCGCCTGCCGCCGCCAGAACATCGTGAGCGGTACGACGAAAGCGCCGAGGGCACCGTCCGCAAACCTGCTGAGGGCTTCGTCAGCCTGCTGCCGCAGTTCAGGTGTGCCGCCCTCGCGGACATTGAGGTAGTCGCCGTAGGCGAGGTCGAGCGTAGGATCTGCCGACAAGACATCGACCACGCGCAGGGCACCGTCCTTGCTGAGCGTCTCATCAGCGTTGACCCAGCCCACAATCTCACCCTGGGCCATCGCCAGGCCGCGGCCGAGCGCAGCGTACAGGCTGCCGTCCTTCTCCACGCTTGCGCGGATGAAAGGTTCGTATCGCCGGGCGATCTCTAGCGTGCGATCGGTCGAGCCACCATCGAGCAGAAGGACCTCAACCCTCTTCTGGGCGGCTAGGTCGCTGGACCGGATCGACGACAGTGCTTCGTCGACAAAGGCGGCCGCGTTCAGCGTCGGCATGAGGATGGTGACATCCGTGCCGCTTGTCGCCGAAGACATCTACATATTCCCCAGCCAGGAAGTCTGGTCGTGGCCGCGTCGACCGCGCCGATGGGCGTCCGATTTCAAACCGCCGGAAGTTTAGTCCGATTCCTTGGATCGGCAAATCAATCGGGCAGGACCCATCGGCCGAACCACCTGCGCCCGCTCAGCTATCCGCAGTTGATGTCGACGAATCCGAAGAGCTGGCGCCGCCGTCGACCGAGGCATCGGCTCCGCCCCCGCCAGTGCCGGTACCGGTGCCGGTGTCGGTAGCGGTGCCGGTGCCGACATCGATGCCGGCGTCGGGGCTGGAAATCGCGGAGCAACTGCCGGCCGCGATGTTAACGTTGTCGAAGTACGCTTCGTCCGCTCCAGCCTTGGTCTGGCCACCCCACAATTCGATCGACAGCCGAGCCTGCGTGACTCCCGCAGGCATCACGATCTGGCGTGACAGGCTCTGCCAGCCGCTTACTGTGGCGCTCACCAGTGTCGTGGGGCCGAAGAGAGAATCGGTATAGGCCGCGCCCATCAACCAGTCGACCAAGCCCGTGGTGTCGATGCCGACGAACGGGATGCCGCCCCCCACCCATCGTATGTTCGCGCTCACGCAATACGTGTTGCCTGCTGTCACTGTCGTCCAAGGCGAGAAGTAATCCCCGCCCACCGTGTCGCGAGTGACCTGCATGACCGGCTGGCCCGACGGCGCCGTGCCGTCAATCACCAGGGTCGCCGCCACCTCGCTGCCATCCAGCCAGCTCCCAGGAGGCGCTGACCCTGCGCAGCCTCCGCTTGCGATGTTGACGCTGTCGAAGTAAGCCTCGTCCGCTCCAGCCTTGGTCTGGCCGTCCCACAGTTCGATCGAGAGCCGCGCCTGCGTGGCTCCCGCAGGCATCACGATCTGGCGGGACAGGCTCTGCCAGCCGCTTGCCGTGGCGCTGACCAGCGTCGTGGGGCCGAAAAGAGGATCCGTATATGCCGCGCCCATCAACCAGTCGACCAAGCCCGTGGTGTCGATGCCGACGAACGGGATGCCGCCCCCCACCCATCGGATGTTCGCGCTCACGCAATACGTGTTGCCTGCTGTCACTGCCGTCCAGGGCGAGAAGTAATCCCCGCCCACCGTGTCCCGCGTGACCTGCATGACCGGCTGGCCCGATGGCGCCGTGCTGTCAGGCACCACGATCACTCCCACTCCGTTGCCATCCACCCAGCAACCTCCGGCCGCGATGTGAACGTTGTCGAAGTACGCCTCGTCGGCTCCTGCCTTGGTCTGGCCGCCCCACAGCTCCACCGACAAGCGCGCCTGCGTGATTCCCACCGGTATCACGATCTGGCGGGACAGGCTCTGCCAGCCGCTTGCGGTGGCGCTGACCACCGTCGTTGCACCGAAGAGAGGATCGGTGTAGGCGGCGCCCATTAGCCAGTTGACCAAGCCCGTGGTGTCGATGCCGACGAACGGAATGCCACCGCCCACCCATCGTATATTCGCGCTCACGCAGTACGTGTTGCCTCCGGTCACCGCGGTCCAGGGCGAGAAGTAATCCCCGCCTGCCGTGTCACGCGTGACCTGCATGACCGGCTGGCCCGACGGCGCCGTGTTGTCGGTCACCAGGGTAGCCGCCACTCCGCTGCCATCCAGCCAGCTTCCGGCGGGAACTGATCCCGCGCAGCCTCCGCTCACGATCTGGACGCTGTCGAAGTATGCTTCGTCGGATCCTGCCTTCATCTCGCCGTCCCACAGTTCGACCGACAGCCGAGCCTGCGTGGCTCCCGCCGGCATCACGATCTGGCGGGACAGGCTCTGCCAGCCGCTTGCAGTGACGCTGACCACCCTCGTGGCGCCGAAGACAGGATCGGTATAGGCCGAGCCCATCAGCCAGTCGACTAAGCCCGTGGTATCGATGCCGACGAACGGAACACTGCCTCCTGCCCAACGTATGTTCGCGCTCACGCAGTAGGTGTTGCCACCTGTCACCGCGGTCCAGGGGGAGAAATAGTCCCCACCTGCCGTGTCCCGCGTGACCTGCATGACCGGCTGGCCCGACGGCGCCGTGCTGTCAGTCACTAGGGTCGGCGGCACACTGTTGCCATCCAGCCAGCCCTCAAAGGATGTCGGGATCGTGTCGGTGCCCGCATCGAGTTGGGGGCCTGTGTCGATACTGGCATCGGGCTGGTACTGTAGAGCCTGACGCTTGACCAAGGTGGCGGTTGCATCCGGCGTCCCAGAGCAGCCGGACAGCGACCCCGACAAGACCGCAAAGATGGATGTTGCACACCAGCGACGGAATCCGCGTGACAGTTCAATCTTCATTTCTCGACCTCCTTGAGCGGCGCCACAAAAACAAGCGCGTCCGCACCAACGCATTCACTCAACGTCAGCGAGGAACGCGGCAAGAACCTATCAGCTTTCGTCCAATGGGTCCGCAAGAAAATCGACAAGCCTCCCTTGAGTCGCACCGCGCCGCTTGGACTGCCCCAATGACCGGTCAGAGAATCTGGGCGATCTTGGCGAAAAGTGCTGTCCTGTAGCGAAGTTCGCGGTCGCCCTTTGTAACTTCCCCAAGAAAACATGGTTGCGGGATTACGCAAATCTCTTGACGTGCACATGAGCAGGGGCGGGTTACCGGACGTACGAGAGGTCCAAGGCTCCGTCCCCACTTACTTCGCGACAACAAGCGAAGATTGTCCCGATCCGACGCTACTGTCGGCCGAATTCCGTGCGGACCAGAAAACAGCTGGGATGTTGTGCTCGTGCCGGAACTGGCCACGGCGGCCGCGATTGGCAAGCGGGCGCCCACCGTTGTGGGCGGCAAAGTGATTCTCCTTGGCCCGCAAGACCATCCAGCGTCACTTCCTTCCGGCGCTGGACATGCCCGTGGCCCAGGTCAATACTCCGGCCGGTGCGAATCGCGTTCGTCTCCGATCTCGAAACCACGCTTGGCGCGTCCATAGCAGCGTCCCGACTGGCCAGCGCTCTTGCCGCCGCGGGGTACCGTGTTCGAAGATTCCACCTGCAGCGGCAGAAGACCTTCTACGGCCACGCACGCGATTGGGACGCCCAGTATGTGGGCCTGTCGGCGCTGGGGGCATCAGCCTGGTATCGAACCAAACGCATCGCGCCGGCCCGAAGGCTGGCATCGTACGTCGCCGGTGCCCATCTTGCGTCTGCTCTGGCTGAACACCCGTGCGATGTGCTGCATGTCCAAAACCTGCACACCTCGGCGCTCGACCACAGGGCGCTCGGTCGACTCGATCCCCGTCTGCCTGTGGTGTGGACTTTTCACGACTGCTGGGGTTTCAGCCCCGAAGCCTGGTTGTTGCCCGGCCAGGGGGCCAGCCCCGAAAGGATCTGGCCTGACGGCCCGGACCGGGAGGCCGCCATGAAAGTCCGGCGTGAGTACTTCGACTCGCGGCAAAGGCTGGCCTTGGTTGCCCCGAGCCGCATGATGGCGCGTTTGGCGGAGGAGAATCTCGGCCGCCCGGTCGAGGTGGTTCCGCACGGCCTGGATCTTTCGGTTTTTGCCCCGGTGGATCAATCTGCGGCGCGAGTCGTGTTCGGGATCCCCGAGGGTACCGTCTGCTTTGCCATGGTGGCCGACAGGTTTCGCAACCAGTACAAGGGCTGGGCCGTGCTGGAAAAGGCGCTGGCCAGGGCCGAGCGATCCTTCGTCCTGCTGATCGCCGGCGAGGAGGACGAAGCAGCGGAATTCGCGCTGGGTCCTGGGCGGGTGCGTGTGCTGGGCCGCATCGCCCAGCCGCAACTGCTGTGCGCGCTGCTCTCCGCCGCGGACGCGCTGGTCATGCCGTCGTTGGTGGAATCCTTCGGCCAGGCCGCGCTCGAGGCGCTCGCTTGCGGGACTCCGGTGGTCTCGTCGAATGCCGGCGGACTTCCCGAGATCGTTCGCCACGGCGAGACCGGTGCGGTTGTTCCGGCCGGCGATGCGGATGCGCTGCGCGCTGCGCTCGATGGCGTCGCAAAGGACCGGGCCAGATGGGCACTGATGCGACCCAACTGTCGGGCCTACGCGGAACGCGAAGGCGGTGCCCGCCTGTGGGCGCAACGCCACCTGAAAATCTACCAGAGTCTGCTGGCTGGCAGCCCAGTGGCTGCCCCGGGCCAATCCTGAGAGTTCCGATCCTCGGTCGAGGACGCCAACTCGTCATTCGGGGGCAATCGTCTCCTCATTTAGTGAATTCGAACAACCCGCAGGCAAACGTCGCCGAAGCAAGCTGGTCCGGGACGATGCGCTCCTGCAACTGGCCCGAGTCGTCTACGCCCGCAAATGACAGGAGCTTGAGATCGCCGAGCGTGTCCAAAACCCGCTTCGGCGCGAAAATCCGATGTGCGTTGAAGCACAGGCGTTCGCGCCCCACTGGAACCGAAAGGTAGAGTCGGCCATCTGGGCGAAGCACACGCTGCAAGGACAGCATTGCCTTCCGCCACCCCGCGGGATCCACCTCATCGCCATAGCGACCGAGCCCGAAATGTTCAATGGCGGAAAGACTCGAAATGGAGTCCACACTCCCGTCAGCAAAGCCCGCCATGCTCGTGGCATCCGCACGCGCGAAGTCCAGCCCTGGAAGACTCGATGTCAGCGGGCGCACGTCTAGCACAGTGACCGGCATGAAGGTCAGCAGGTGGGCCACGAAGCCGTCCAGGCGGGAACCGATGTCGAGGTGACGTTCGGGGCGCCGCTGGAAGATCTTGCGAGCAAACCACAGATCTTGGACGAAGTAGTGACCGCTGGCCTGTCCCGCTTCTGCGTCGAATTCGTCAAGCACCGGATGCAGGTTGGCTGCTTCCATCGGGAACGGCCCATTCGTGTATGCTGCCCGATACTGTGCCAGGGTCCGCAGAAAACGCGGAAGACCGCGCGCCTTTCTCAACTGCTGACGGGGATCGGCAGTGATCATGCTATTCCAGAGAGTGTAGACGCGCTGAATCTTCTTCTTCATGATGGGTACCGTAGCACGTTGCCGGTCTTACGACGCATTGTGGGTTGCGGATCAAGTCAGCAGTGACCTCCTGCAAGTCATGACGGCCTGCTGTGGTTGATCGAAGCCACTCAGAATGCGTGAGTCAGCACCGCACCATCCTGTCGAAATTGGGCAAGCGACTACGCGGAACCAGATCTCCTCGCGAAGCACATCCATCCAAGCGGAAGGTCTTCAGATTTGTCGACCTGCGAGAAACCCAGGAACGCCAGCGGTACGGCGATCCTGAACGTGGGCCACAAGAGAGCCCACAGGAATCTGCGAAGAGGGAGAGCCGTGTGGTCGCGGACGACTTGGGGCAACCTGCCAAGCTCCTGAGCCATGTACTGGCTCCAGTTTCCCAGTGGGCGCAATTCGTCAACTGCGAATCCGCACGGCGGAAGGATTTGACGAAAGAAATCGGGCGCGAACCCTCCCCAGAAGTGGGTCGGAACGCTGTGCACGCGACAAGCTGCAGGTACAGTCAGTAGGAGTCGGGCATCTGGGCGCAACAAGCGAGCCATTTCCCGGACTGCGCCGATGGGGTCAGGAACATGCTCTAGCACCTCGGTGCACAGGATCGCGTCAAGGGATGCGTTTGGCAGTGGAATGCTCGTAATGTCGCTGCGTATGTCGACATCGCCATAACTGACTGCGGGATGATCCTGAGTTTTGTACTGGCAGTGGGTGAACAGTGCCCTGTATTTGGCAGCCCCAGCACCCACGTCGAGGATGCTGGATCCACCTGGCAGGCTTCGCGCCCACTCCCGTACGCACCTGTCACGCACGATGTTGTTGCGATCAAGAAATGCCAGCGCACCTTTGACGCAACCTCCTACCTGCGTGGTTACCTTGGAGCCCATCGTGTGTTCCTGTCTAGTAGGGATTCGCATGGCTAGCAAGATCGCAGCAGCGCGAGAAGATTCGATCCACTCTCGCCAGGACCCACAAGCTGGCCTGGGAGTTCCCTATGGTCTGGGAACGGTGGGACATTGCCACGCAGGTGGAGAAGCCAGTAGACGAGAACGTCCACGTCAAAGAGCACGCGCACGGCCGCCACGTAGAGCGGCGATGATTCTATTCACCGGCCGCCTGTCCCGCTTGTGCATGCCAAAGAATGGCGTGTCCGTGACCTTGCGCAGAGTCTGGGACGACGCAGGGACAATCGTGCCCTTGATCTTGCCGTGGTACAGGACAGACACGGACTCGCGCCAAGCAAGTGCTGCGAGCACCTGCTTGGTTCGGCAACGAAGATCGACGATCGAAGCGTTCATGAGCCACCGGTCAACATGGCGTACATCGCCCTGATTCTGTGCTCCCAGCTGTTGTGATCGAGGGACGCCTGAAGGGCGTTCTTCGCCAGTTCGCGCCGCCGCGGCTCGTCCCGCAGCAGCGATGCGAGCGTGTCGGCAGCCTGGCTTGCCGTATGATAACAGAGGATATCGCGGCCGATGGCGAAGTAATCGGCAAGCTCGTCGACGTACTGGGTGAGGTAGCAAGCGCCACACATGGGCACCTCGAAATCGCGGCCCTTGATGATTGTCACGTCGTCCATCGAACCCACGTTGGACACGCCCAGAACCACACGCGCGCGAGAGAAATGGCGGACCAGGTTGTCGAAGGGCATGACCCCGGTTTCCCAGCCGTAGCCATGACATTGGACACGAACCCCACACGAGCGGATTTCATCGATGATCTCACGTCGGGCTCCGTAGGCCGCGCCCAGGAAAAGGACATCGATGTCCTTCTCGACGGGGAATGGATGATAGAAGGCGGGGTCAGCCCCGAAGCCACCCAGCCACGCCCGCGAGCCGATGGTGTAGTGAACCAGACGTCCTGTGCGCCAGGTCGTCCAGTACAGGTCCGCGCTGGGTGCAATGGTTTCGACTCCGGCGTCAAGATCACCGACCTGTTCACGCAAGAACGTGTGCTTGTCATCCAGGCCCATCAGCACGGTCCAGCAGCCGCGGTCGTGCAGTTGCTGCATCAGGCTTGGCGAGAGATTCCGCGAATGGGCGTAGACGAAGACGATGTGGACCGGTCGGGTGCGCTCGATATCGGCGACGAAATCAAGCAGGCGGCGATTTCTGGCGTCCCGCTCGCTGGCGGTGTTGCAATGGTAGGCGACGTCATCCTCGAGGCCGTCACTGAAGAGGTGAAAATCGCTCAGCCGCGCAAAACTGGGCCACAGGCCGAGGCGTTCCCAACCGCGGGCGCCCACGCCAACGATGGTTGCGTCGGCAAGGCGGCTGGGGAGAGCTTTACGGAGTGGAGCGCGTTCGGCAAGTTGCTTGCGTAGCCAACCATCCAGATCGAGGTCGAGAGGGAGAGCATTGGCACGCGCAACCAGATCGCGAAACCTGGCCCTCTGGCGGGCCGCCGGAACCTTGCGAAGATATCGATAAAGAGGCCCGCTCCGCAGTCGGTCGCGTAGCTGGTCGAGCTGTTTCCGCAGTTCGTGGCTCATTTGAATCCCATGTCCAACCAACGGGGCATCTTCAGGTCACCCCGCAACGGGATTCGCATCGAGGATTCCCAGGTGCGCAAGCACGCAGCGATACCGGTGGATCCACTGGTGCTCGGCGAGACAACGGAGCCGGGCCTGTCGGGCCATCTCACGTGCCTCGTCACGATTTTGCAGGTAGTGCCAAAGCAGCTCGATCAATTCGTCGGTGCCTCGGTAGCACTGGATCTCGCGCCCGATGGCGAAGTAGTTGCTGAGATCGGCATTGTAGGCGGTCAGGTACAGCCCGCGCCCGGTCGACGGCACCTCGAAGTCGCGCCCCTTGAGATTGGTCATCCAGCGCGAGAAGTGCATGTCGCCCAAACCCAGATTGATGCGACAGCGGCTGAAGAACCGGCGCATGTCTTCGTCGCTGAGCATGCCCCCGGGCCAGTTGTTGCCGTGCACTTGCACCGAGATGCCGGCCTTGCGAAGGGCAGCCAGGATCTGCGGACGGTAGCCGAAGCGGTTTCCCACGAAGCCGACATCGACGTCCTGTTCGACATCGACCGGGGCGAACCAGTCCGAGTTGACCCCGGCGGGCAGAAACAGCGCCTGGCCGCCCAGTGCCCAGTACCACGGCAGCACGGCGCTGGCCGAGGTCCAGCCCAGGTCATAGCTGGGCACGAGGTCTTTCATGGCGCTGGCCGGATCGCGCCGCTCGATGACGTCCCACCAGTTCTTGTCGTCGAGCGAGATGTTGACCGTGGGGATCCCGAACTCTTCCTGGATCCGACGCACAAGCTCGGCGGTCATGTCCCACCCCACGGCGTAGCTGAAGAACCAGTCCAGCGGTCGCTCGCGCTGCGCGCGGCGTATTTCTTCCAGAAGATCCTTGAAGAGGCGCTGGCGCAGCTCACGGTGGTTGGGGCCGGAGGTGCGCAGCGAGGCCAGCTCAATGCCGCGCGACTCGTAGTCGAATCGCGTGACCGGGCCCAGGTGGCGAAGGGCGGCCGTGATCTGGTTTTGATGGGACCAGTGCGATGGCACATAGGCGAAGGTGTGGATCTCGCCCTCGCGCCGCCGCACGGGCGTGTAGCCCCGGCCGGCGATCTTGGCGCGCGCCCGCGCGACGTGAGCCTCGGGCCGGTGAGCGTCGGGGTCGGATGCCACCAACTGTCGGTAAATCTCGCGCCGTCGGCGATAGGTCACCTCGAACCAGCGCTCCTGCACGCTGGTGTAGCAGCGATCACCGATGCTGGTCTTCAGCAGGGCGGTCTTTATCAGCGAGCGGAGCAATGCCTTCCTTTCGCAGAGAAGCTATCGCAGCCACCCATGTTCGTCCACAGGGCAGGCTTGCGCGCTCATGCCACCGCGGTTGAGTTGGCGCCGGCGCCCTGATAGGACTTTCCCGACATCATGAAGATTCTCGTCGTCGGTGCCTGGCTGTGGAGATGGTACGAGGACGCCTTCGCCGAGGCGTTGAGGCAGCTTGGCCACGAGGTCGCGGGTGTCGGATGGGGCAGCCTGTTCAAGAAGGACCTGAACACGCGCGAGCCGACCTACAAGAGCGTCTTCCACCGCATCGACGATCGTTCTGGTCATGGGCCCGATCACGTTGGGCTTCAACCAGCAACTGATCGATCAAGCCCGGTCCTTCAGACCGGACTTCGTGTTCGCGTACAACGGAACGCACGTGCTGCCGGCTACCCTCAAGATTCTCAAACAGACGCTGCCACGGACGCTTTTGGTTCAGTATTGCAACGACAACCCCTTCAGCGCGGGCGCGGACAAGCTGCTGTGGCGCCACCTGAAGGATTCCATCCCGATTTACGACGCGCATTTCGCTTACCGGCACAGCAACATCGCCGACGTCACGGCGTATGGCGGGCGCAACGTGCACCTGCTGCGCTCATACTACATTCCCGCGGACGACTACCGGCAGGAACCGGACGCGGTCCATGATCACCTGAGATCGGATGTGCTCTTCGCCGGGCACTACGAACCCGATGCGAGGCTGGAGTTTTTGGAACAGGTGGCAAGCTTGCCGGTGAGGATGAATCTGTTCGGGGGAAGTTGGGCGGTGGCGCGCACGCGCCTGCGACCGGGAAGCCCGCTTGCGCGATTCTTTCCGGTCAGCCCCGTGGTTGGTGCGGAATACCGGATGGCGATTTCAGGAACCAAGATTGCCCTGTGCTTCCTGTCGAAGTTGAACGGCGATTCGTATACTCGCCGTAACTTCCAGATCCCAGCCACGCGGACCTTCATGCTCAGTGAACACACACCAGACCTCGCCTCGTTGTTCGAGGAAGGCAAGCAGGCTGAGTTCTTCAGGTCGCAGGACGAGCTTGTGGACAAGATCCGGTACTATCTGCAGCATGACAGCGAGCGCGAGGAGATCGCGCGCAACGGGCACAAGCGGCTGCTTGCGGACGGGCACGACGTGATCTCGCGGGCGCGGCAGGTCGTCGCGGTGGTCGAGCGGCTCAGCGAGCGCTGACTTGCGCCGGCCGAAGGGGGCGTGCCACGGTCCCCGGCGCGCGGCACGTGTGGTATCGTGCCGACGTGCGAACCCCGCTAGCAATCTGGGGAAGTTCCGGGCACGCGCGTGTCGTTGCTGACATCGTTCGTTGCGGCGAGGACTTCGAGATCGTCGGTTTTCTCGACGACGTGAACCCCGATCGCAAGGGCACGCAGTTCTGTTCGGCGGAAGTGCTCGGTGGACGGGAAGAACTACCTCGCTTGCTGGCAGAGGGCGTCCGCCATGCCATCCTCGCCTTTGGGGACAACCACGCGAGGTGCCGGCTAGGGCGCGAAATGGAGCAAGCGGGTTTCACCCTGGCCACCGCTGTTCATCCGGGGAGCACGGTGGCGCAGGATGCGACGGTTGGGCAGGGAACGGTCGTCGCTGCGGGCGCCGTTGTGAACCCCGGTGTCACGCTTGGCAAGAACGTGATCATCAATACCGGAGCCACCGTGGACCACGACTGTGTGCTCGGCGATGCCGTGCATGTTTCCCCGGGCGCCCATCTTGCCGGCGGTGTGAAGGTTGGCGCGGAAACATGGATCGGCATGGGCGCCCTTGTGCTGGAGGGCCGTGAAGTGGACGAGGGCAGCATTGTCGGCGCCGGCTCCGTGGTCACCCACAACATCCCTGCGCGCGTGGTCGCATTTGGCGCCCCTGCGCGCGTGGTCAGGTCTCGCTAGTGCCATGAAGAAATCGGTTGAGGATCTGGCGATCTTTGGCGGCGCGGCGGCCTTCGAGAACCCGCTGCACGTCGGCCGGCCCAATATCGGCGACCGGCAGAAGCTGATCGAGCGATTCGAGGACATGCTGGACCGGCGGTGGTTTTCCAACGATGGCCCCTACGTTCGCGCGTTCGAGCAGGCGCTGGCCGCTTATCTCGGTGTTCGTCACTGCGTCGCGGTCTGCAATGCGACGGTCGGTCTGGAGATCGCCGCCCATGCACTGGGCCTGACCGGCGAGGTCATCGTCCCTTCATTCACCTTCGTGGCCACCGCGCACGCCTTGCAGTGGCTCAACGTCGTTCCCGTGTTCTGCGACATCGACGAGCGTTCGCACTCGCTGGATCCTGCGCACATCGAACCGCTCATCACGTCGCGGACATCGGGCATCGTCGGGGTTCACGTCTGGGGCGAGCCCTGTCCCGTCGACGAGATACAGGCCATCGCCGGCCGCCACCGTCTGCGCACGATCTACGATTCGGCCCATGCGTTCGGCTGCAGCTACAAGGGGCGAATGCTGGGCGGCGAGGGAGACGTGGAGGTGTTCAGCTTTCACGCGACCAAGTTCCTGAACTCGTTCGAGGGCGGGGTCATCACCACCAACAACGATGAGATAGCCACGAAATCGCGCCTGATGCGCAACTTTGGTTTCTCGGGCTACGACCAGGTCGACTCGCTGGGAACCAACGGCAAGATGACGGAGATCTGCGCCGCCATGGGATTGACGTCGCTGGAGAGCATCGATGCGTTCATCGACTGCAATCGGACGAACTACTGCATCTATCGCGACCGGCTTGCGGGGGTTGAAGGGCTGCGCCTTTACCCGTACGACGCGCGCGAGAAGCGAAACTACCAGTACGTGATTCTGGAAGTCGACTTTGCCCGCCTTTCGCGCGACGACGTTCAGCACATTCTGCAGGCCGAGAACGTGCTTGCGCGCCGATATTTTTATCCCGGCTGCCACCAGATGGAGCCTTATCGATCGACCTTGCCCGGTGCGGGTCTTCGCTTGCCTGCCACCCAGCGGCTGGTGAAGCGCGTGCTGTCCCTGCCCACTGGCCCCAACGTCACACCGGCGCAGGTGGAGGAGATCTGCGATCTGCTTCGGTTCGCGGCCGAGAACCGCGAGGCCGTCGCGCGTCGTCTGGGAAAGGCGTAGTACAGAAATGCGCCGGCTGGTTTTCGTTTCCAACATGGCCGCGCCCTATCAGGTGAAATTCTGCCAGGCGCTGCGGGAACATTACGACGCCCAGTTCTGGTATCACGTTCGGCTGGAAGCCAACCGGCCTGCATGGTGGCGAATTCCCCTCGGTCCGCACAACCGGATCTTGGAACACGTCGTGTTCACGAGGAGCCAGCACTATCTTTCGTTCGACATCGTTCGCGAACTCGAACGTTTCGATCCGGATGTCGTCCTGCTTGGCGGTCTCACGCTTCTGTCGAACGCGGTCGCCTATCTCTGGGCCAAGTCACGGTGCAAGCGGGTTCTGGCGTTCACCGAGCTGCGCAGAACCCCGCAGGGTGAGCCCCGTGGCGTCGATGCCATGGCGGCACTGTTGCGGACGTTCTATGCGGGCCTCGACTGCATCTTGACTTCATCCGAGGAAGGGGCCGTTCAGTTTCGAAACGAGTATCGCTTTCCGCACGTCGCGTCGGCCAACTATCCGGCTGATATCGACGGCTACTTTCATCATCTCCCTCGGCCCCGGGGTGCGCGCCGCGAGATCCTTTTCCCCAACCGGCTTGTCGAGCTTTACGATCCACTCCTGGCGATCGAGGTCTTTGCGGAGGTCCAGCGAAGGCACGCGGAGGCTCGCATGAAGATGAACGCGTCGGGACCACTGCGCCAGGCATGCGAGGCGAGAATAGCTGCGCTCGGGCTGTCCGCGTGCGTGGCGTTTCTGGACAATATTGCGAGCTGGGATGCCTTGCCCCAGGTTTACGATGCCGCCGACATCATGGTGCTTCCAGCGCGTTTCAGCGTGGGGAACTTCACCATCGTGGAAGGCATGGCGTCGGGGATGGGCATGGTGGTGAGCAACCGGATTCAGGGCTTCGGTAAGCTGATCGAGGATGGACGCAACGGTTTTAGTCGGGATCCCCAGGTCGAAAGCTTCGTGGACGCGATCGAGCAGTACTTCGTGGACCCGCACCTTTTCCATACCCATGCAGTGATGAACCGCGAGTTGGTTCGGCGATACACCCTGGCTGAAACGGCCAGGCTCTTTCGCGATGTCATTGAGGATGTCATTCGCGGCAGAGTGTAGGCGCTCCGGTGCTTCAACCGGAGCCGAACTCGCGCCTACCATTCCATGATCAACCGAAAACAGAAGGTAAAGCATGAATCCTTTGCTGGCTTCAATGTTCTGGGTTTGCCTAGGCCTGATCTTCCTTACCACGGTCTTTCAAGGCATAGGACTCTCCGTTCAAAGGGCCTTTGGTCTTCGAGTCACCATGATCAAGGACCTCCTGACGGGGCCATGGGTGGGGTTTGCGGCGACGCTAGCCCTTCTTCAGGCCTGGCATTTGCTCCTTCCGGTCAACGGTGGCGCGTTACTTCTGATATCCGCACTAGGCGTACTAGGGGTTGTGTCCAATGCAGGAGACGTCATGTCCCTGGCGACAATACAGGCACGGACTATCCGGCGCCTCATTCCCCTTCTGTTCGTTTCTACGATCTTCCTCGCGTATCAGACGACTAGACCGCCAGGAATGTATGACAGCTTCCTGTATCACATCCCATCCATCAAATGGGCCTCAAGCTACCCCGTAGTTCCCGGATTGGGATTGCTTCACGACCGGCTGGGATTCAACCAGTCGTACTTCCTCTACGCAGCGATGCTGAACAACGGACCTTTCACGGAGAAATACCACCATATTGCATCAGCACTCCTCCTCTTCTGGTCCCTAGCAACGAGTCTGTACGCTATCCTTAACCTGCTCTCCCCAAAGGCAAACCCCAGCCCGTGGGCTGCCTTCAGTGCGATGTCTTGCGTTCCCGTCATCGCCAAGTCCGTGGACGCAGCCTATTGTTCAAGCCCGACACCTGACACGTGCGTTTTTCTTCTTGGTATCGTGATTGCATCGGAACTCATCTCGCTCCTCTTAGGACGCTCTCCAGAAACAGAGCAAGACAATGGCTGTTTCGGTGCCGCGAACGGAAATCCGGACAAGATAGCTTACTCGGTTTTCTGCATCTGCTTCCTGGGCGTGATCGGGATCACGGTCAAGCTGAATTTTGCCGTGTATGGCGGTGTCGCAGCTGGTGTCGCAACTGTGGCAGCTGGACGCCTGAAGGTCTTCGGAAGCATAAGTAGATGGAAGATCCGTTTCAGTTGCATTCTTTTCGTATCAGTCTTGCTCCTGTGGATGGGACGGGGAGTGGTTTTGACAGGGTACCCGCTCTTCCCGTTGCAATATGGCGCGTTCCCGGTGGAATGGAAACTCACGCCGCGAATGCTCGATGAGACGCGTGACGCAATTGTCGGATGGGCACGAATGCCCGGCGATCACTTTCGGGATTCTCTGCACAACTTCACATGGATAAAACCATGGGCAATTGAGGTTCTCAGAGACAGGAGCAACGTGGTCATGCCTCTTTCGCTCGCATTTTGCGGCGTTGTGATTGTCGCGATGAAGAGAGGGTTTGCGACGATGGCACCGTTCGCATGGTTGGTTCTTCTTGCGCCAGTTGCGGCGATTGTCTTCTGCCTGGTGACCGCTCCGGACCCCAGGTTCGCTGGTTCTGCATTCTGGGTGCTTGGAATTGGGACCTTAGCGGTTGCGTTTAGCGTCGTCAATAGCGAAACAACGCTCTATGTTGTCATAGTCGGATCAACAATCATATTGACGTCGCTCTTGAATCCTGGAGACATCGTTCACCGACGGCTCAATGACACGGGACCGCTGACGGCGCGGGAAACGAAGGTGATGACAACGGAATCTGGTGTCAAGGTGGTTGTCCCTTTGGACGGCAACCAGGTTGGGAATGCCTCTCTGCCTAATGCGCCAAGTTTCAATCCCAAACTGCGACTCAGAGTAAGCGGAAGACTCGGGAGTGGGTTTGTCCTGTCTGGAGAGCAGGTGCAGCCAGTGCCCTGATGGGAAGGGCTGGTTCGCTCCAGGCTGCGTCTTCTAGCGTGCTTTCTGCCGGTGTGTTCTCGTGAAAAGACCTCGTTCATCGGAAGGACCAGGCCCCACTATTGGAACCCCGACTTGTCATTCCGAGGCACTTGCGAATGCGGTTTAGGGTGGTCCTCACCGGTCCCGGGGTTTCTCCGACGGAATCAACCTTACGCGGCCGGCGAAAGTTCTTTGTTCCCCTGGACTTCGCTGCTATACGAAAGCTCCGTATGACATCGCTCTCTGTGCTGGTACCCGTGTACAACGAGCAGCACTTGGTCGCTGCTTCGTTGGCCCGGCTGGGCGTCCTGGAATCGTCACCCCATCTGGAGCAGATCCAGGTCATCGTGGTGGATGATTGCTCGACGGACCGTACGCGCGAAGAGCTGCGCAGCTTTACAACCACGCGTGGGCTGGCCTGGCGAGATGACGCCGCCCCGGTGGACGGGGCCTCACTCACAGCGACGGGTCGCGCGGGCAAGATCGACTGGATGTTCCTCAGGCACGTGCGTAACGGCGGCAAGGGGTGCGCGATCCGTACGGCGCTGGCACACGCCCAATGTGCCATCACGGTCATCCACGACGCGGACTTGGAATACGACCCACGCGATCTCGATCGGATCGTCAGGGTCTTTCTGGAAGAGAGGGCGGACGCGGTTCTCGGTTCGCGCTTTGCGGGCAGCGATGTCCGCCGGGCGTTGCTTTTTCATCACGAGATCGGGAATCGGCTGATCACCTTTCTCACCAACTGCGTGACCAACCTGAATCTGACCGACATCGAGAGTTGCTACAAAGCAGTCCGCACCGACCTCCTGCGCTCGATCCCGCTCGTGTCGAACGACTTCCGTCTCGAGCCGGAGCTGGTCATCAAGCTGGCCAAGCGTGAGGCCCGCATTTTCGAGGTTCCCATCAGCTACGCTGGCCGCACCTACCAGGAGGGCAAGAAGATAAACTGGCGCGACGGCGTCGGGGCCTTGTCGGCCATCCTGCGCTTTGGGATCAGCGACAACCTGTTCACGGCGGATGAGCACGGCTCCCACACCCGCAACCGCCTTTCACACGCGCCACGCTTCAATGCCTGGATGGGGGATGTTGTGCGGCCGTACTGTGGGCAGTGTGTGCTCGAGATCGGCAGCGGGACGGGGAACCTGACGCGCGAGCTGGTCCCACGCGAATTGTACGTGGCGACGGATTCCAGCCCGTTGTATCTGGATTCGCTCAGGGGTCTCACCCACGACCGGCCCTATCTTCGCGTAGCCGCGACCGACGTGACCAAGGCCGAGACTTTTCCCCAGGTTCCCGGGGGCTTTGATACGGTGGTCTGCCTGAACGTGATCGAACACGTCGACGACGATCAGGCTGCGCTGGAGAACATCCGCCGGGTGCTCGCGCCCGGCGGTCGCGCCATCGTCCTGGTTCCGAATGGCCCACAGATTCTTGGCACGCTCGACGAGGTTGTGGGTCATAAACGCCGCTACACACTGGAGTCGCTTCAGCGAGTCGCGGACCAGGCGGGGTTCACTGTGCGGGAGACGATTCTCTTTAACCGCGCGGGCTGGGCGGCCTGGTGGCTCAATGGCAAGGTTCTCAAGCGAAGAGTTTTCGGCCTCGGACAGATCTTCGCACTGAACACGCTCATGCCTGTGTTTCGTCGTATCGACCAGTGCTTGCCACTCCCGCCGCTTTCGCTCATCGCGATCCTCGAACCACGAAAAGAGGAGCCCCAGTGACAAAACCCGCACGCATCCTGGTCACAGGAGGGGCCGGGTTCCTCGGCTCCCATCTGTGTGAGCGCCTGGTCGAGGAAGGCCACGATGTCGTGTGCCTGGACAACTTCTTCACCGGCACGCGCGCCAACGTGGCGCACCTGCTGGCTCACCCGCGTTTCGAGCTGGCCCGCCACGACGTGGAACACCCGCTGACCATGGAGGTCGACCAGATCTATCACCTGGCCTGCCCGGCTTCGCCCGTGCACTACCAGCGCAACCCGGTGCGCACCATCCGGACCGCGGTGCAGGGCACGCTCAATCTGCTGGAGGTGGCGCGCGAGGCAGGGGCGCGCATTCTGATCGCGTCGACATCAGAGGTGTACGGCGATCCGGCCGAGCACCCGCAGCGCGAGAGTTACTGGGGCCATGTGAATCCCATCGGGCCGCGCGCCTGCTACGACGAGGGCAAGCGTTGCGCCGAGACTTTGGCCGTGAGCTACGCGCGCCAGTACGGGGTGGATGTCCGCATCGCGCGCATCTTCAACACCTACGGCCCGCGCATGCACGAGAACGACGGGCGGGTGGTGTCGAACTTCGTGGTGCAGGCGCTGGCTGGGCAGCCGCTGACCGTGTTCGGCGACGGCAAGCAGACGCGCTCGTTCTGTTACGTGTCGGATCTGGTCGAGGGTTTCCTGCGGCTGATGGCCAGCCCGCACGGCTGCGATCCGGTGAACCTGGGCAACCCGCGCGAGACCTCGATGCTGGAGCTGGCGACCGTGATTCGCGACATGGTCGGCTCGCGCGCCGGCATCGTACACGCGCCCTTGCCCAAGGACGATCCGGTGCGGCGCAACCCGGACATCGCGCTGGCGCAGAAGCTGCTGGGTGGCTGGACGCCGCAGGTGCCGCTGGAACGCGGACTGGAGGCGACCATCGCGTATTTCCGCGCACGCAACGGCGGTCCCCAAGGGTAGCCCGCGACGAAGGGCGACCGGCCCCGCACCACAGCTTCAGTTGCGACGAACGGAGATGAGATCGTCGTCGTCGATCGCGCGCACGTCATCGAGCGTGAGTTCAACCAGCGCCTGCGTGTGACCCGAGGCTGGTCCTTAAGAGCTGTCGGCCCAACGTATGAATCGTAGCAGCGACACCGGCACACGAGCCAATGTGGCGCACCTCCGCATCGCGCGCATCTTCAACACCTACGGCCCGCGCATGCACGAGAACGACGGGCGCGTGGTGTCGAATTTCGTGGTGCAGGCGCTGGCCGGGCAGCCGCTGACCGTGTTCGGCGACGGCAAGCAGACGCGCTCGTTCTGTTACGTGTGGCCATGACGGTCCGCAAGGTTGAGTTTAGCTCCGATTCTTGCGGGATGGGATGGTTCCGTGCTGGACGCCGCAGGTGCCGCTGGAACGCGAGCGCGCCGGCTCGCGCGCGCGGGAGGCCTTGCGTATACTGTACCGGCGCCATGCTGCCGTCCGAGTTCCTGCTGCCGCCCACGTCGCCGTCGCTGTCCGTCCTGCAGGGGTGTCTCGCCGCTCGGCTGCGTCGGATCGCATCGCCGCCTGGATAGGGCTAGCCATGTGTGGAATCTTGGGCTGGATCGGGACCGGGGCGACGCGCGAGGCATTCGCGGCGCGGCTCGACCGGCTTCGCCATCGCGGTCCCGACGGCAGCGGGTTCTGGCAGGACAGGCCGCGCGACGTGCTGCTCGGCCATCGCCGGCTGTCGATCATCGACCTGAGCCCGACCGGCGCCCAGCCCATGGTCGATGCCAGCGGGCGCTGGGTGATCGTGTTCAACGGCGAGATCTACAATTTCGTCGAGCTGCGCGCGGAACTGGAGGCCGACGGCGTGGCGTTCCGGGGGCGCAGCGACACCGAGGTGCTGCTGGAGGCGTACAAGCGCTGGGGCGAAGCCTGCCTGGCGCGCCTGAACGGCATGTTCGCCTTTGCCATCTACGACAGCGGTAGCAGCGACACGCCGCCGTCGCTGTTTCTCGCGCGGGATCGCGTGGGCAAGAAGCCGCTTTACTACGTCCGCGAAGGGACGTGCCTGCGCTTCGCCTCGGAGCTGAAGGCCCTGGGTCACGACAGCGGGCTGGACCTGTCGGCCCTCAATCACTACCTGGCCTACGGTTGCTATCCGGGCGAGCTGTGTTTTCAGCGGGGCGTGGCCAAGCTGCCCGCTGGCCACGCGGCCCGGTTCACCCCGGCCACCGGGCAGTGGCGGCATTGGGCCTGGTGGACCTTGCCTGACCGCGCGGCCCCCAGCGCGGGCGATCCCGAGGTCTTGACCGAGGAGCTGGCCGCCCTGCTGTCCGAATCCGTGCGCCGCCGTCTGATCGCCGATGTCCCGGTGGGGGTTTTCCTGAGCGGCGGCCTGGATTCCAGCCTGGTGACCGCGGCTGCGGCACGTGTGTCGGATGCGCCGGTGAAGACGTTCACCATTCGCGTGCCGGCCACCGGGTTCGACGAATCGCCCTACGCGCTTCTGGTGGCCAGACACTTCGGCACCGACCACCACGAGCTGACAGCCGATCGCGCGACGCTGGCGGTGCTGGACGACATGGCGGCATTTCTCGACGAGCCGCTGGCGGACTCGTCGCTGATCCCGACGTTCCTGGTCTCGCGGCTGACTCGGCAGCACGTCACGGTCGCCCTGGGCGGCGACGGCGGCGACGAGCTGTTCGCCGGCTACAACCACTACCGGGCCGCGGCCCGCGATTCCCGTCGCTGGGGCCGGGTGCCGCGATCGCTGTGGCGGACGACAGCGGCCGCGGCGGCGCGGCTGCCGGTGGGGCTCAAGGGGCGCAATCTGCTGGTGTCGCTGCGCGAGGGGCCGATTTTCCAGCGGGTGTGGGGCACGTCGTTTTTCGATCGGGCGGTGCGCTCCCGTCTGCTGACGCCCGAGGCGCGGGCCGCGCTGGGCGACGATGTGCTGGCGCCGGAGCGCGGCGCGCGGGCCTTGCTATCCGACGTCGTGGATCCGGTGCAGGCGCTCTGCCGCTTCGATTTTTCGACCACCCTGGTGGATGACTTCATGGTCAAGGTGGACCGCGCGAGCATGATGAACTCGCTGGAGGTGCGCGCGCCTTTTCTCGACGCCAGCCTGGTCGAATTCGCGTTCAGCAAGATCCCGTCGGTGTGGAAGTGCGACGGCCGGGAAACCCGACGCCTCGAACGACGCCTGGCGCGCGAGTGGCTGCCCTCGGCGCTGGACATCGATCGCAAGCAGGGCTTTTCCGTACCGCTCGACGCCTGGTTTCGCGAGGCAGGTCCCGAGGCGGTGCGCGGGCGGCTGGCGGACTTGCCCGACGCGATCGATCGCACGACGGTCGAGGAGCAGATCGTGGGTCACATGGCAGGTCGGGCCAATGGAGCGCGTCTGTTTGCCCTGGTCATGCTGGCGGCTTGCTGCCGGCGGCTGAAGGGGGATCTGGCGGGCGACCGGTAGGGGCGGCCTGCGGTCGCCTTCGCGGCTATTCATGTTACGAATGATAACCATTCACAGCATGAATACACATGAGAGCCTGCCGCGCGCCACGGCCGATCTGGGGCGTCGGTAGCTGTCCCGAACCAGCCATCGGTCAAACCTGGCCGTTGTTGGACAGCCGGATCTTTTCCTTGGCAGTGGTCGGCGACGATGGATCGGTTAGACTGCGCCTCGTGGCGTTGCTGAGTTTCTTCCCTGACCTCGACCGCCGGTGGGCGAGTTGTCCTATGGAGAGCCCATGTGCGGCATCGTGGGAATGATCTGGAACGACCCCCAGCGGACCGGCGACGCCGAGCCGCTTGAGGACGCGCTGGCCGCCATCTGGAGGCGCGGGCCCGACGGCCAGGGCGTGCTCATGCGCCCCGGGATCACCGCCGGTATGCGCCGCCTGGCCATCATCGATCTGGAAGGCGGGCAGCAACCCATCTTCAACGAGACCGGCGACGTGGGCGTGCTGTTCAACGGCGAGATCTACAACTTCCGCGAACTGCGCCGGCAGTGCGAGGCCCGTGGCCATGTGTTTCGCACGCGCTCGGACACCGAGGTGCTGGTGCATCTCTACGAGGACCACGGGCCCGATTTCGTTTCGATCCTCAACGGGATGTTCGCCTTCGTGATCTGGGATGCGCCCGCCCGGCGCGCCGTGCTGGCGCGCGATCGCTTCGGCATCAAGCCGCTGCACATTGCCAGAACCCCCGACGGCCTGGCCTTCGCGTCGGAGGTGAAGGCGCTGGCCGCGGCCAAATGGGTGGCACGAGAGATCAACCGCGCCACGCTGTCGGCCTACATGCGCTATGGCTGGGTGCCGGACCACCTTTCCATGTGGCAGGGGGTGACCCGCCTGGGCCCGGGCCAGTCCCTGGTGGTCGAGCGTGGCGTGGCTCGCGTGCCGGTTCGCTACCATCGCCACCGCATCGGCTTCAGTCCGCGCAAGCCGGACATCGAGGTCGATCGGGTGCTGGACAGGCTCATCGACGATGCGGTCGAGCACCAACTGGTTGCGGACGTGCCGGTGGGGCTGTTCCTGAGCGGCGGCATCGATTCGTCGCTGCTGGCCCATGCGGCCCATCGGCGGGCCCAACGGTTGCCTTGCCACACCGTCGCCTTCCGCGAGCACGACCGGCGCGATCTGGGCGACCCGGACGTGGAATACGCGCGCCTGCTGGCCGAGCGACTGGGGCTGGAGATCCACGTCCACACCGTGGAGCCGGATACCACGAGCCTGCTGCCCGCCGTGATGCGGGCCATGGACGAGCCGGCGGCGGATCCGGCCATCCTGAACGCGTACTTGATTGCCAAGGCCGCCTCGTCGACCAGCAAGGTTCTGCTGACGGGCATGGGAGCGGACGAGATTGCCGGCGGCTATCGGCGGCACTTTGCCGCGCACATGATGGGACCGTTCTATCGCGTGCCGGCCGAGTTGCGCCGGGGCCTGGTGGCGCTGGCTCGGCAGGGTGTCGGGCTTTTGCCGTCGGACAGCCTGGCGACTCGTCACCTGCTGCGCCGGATTCGCAAGGCGCTGGCCAATGTGCCCATCGATCCGACCATGATGGGCGAGGCCTTCGCGCTCTGGCTGGAGCCGGAGTTTTTGCAAGGGCTTGGTCTGGGGGACGGGCCGGACATGCAAGCCCTGGTTCGCGACGCCGTCGACGTGGCCAACGCAAACGACCCGCTTGATGGCTGCCTGGCGTTCGACGTGGCCGCCTACTTACCCAGCCACAACCTGTTTTACACCGACAAGGCGACCATGGCCGCGTCGGTCGAGGTGCGCGTGCCTTATCTCGACAACGATCTGGCCGAGTACGTGATGGATCTGCCGCATGCACACAAGCTGCGCGGCCGATCCACCAAGCTGGTGTTCCGGCGGGCGGCGCGGCGGCACTTGCCCTCCGAGATCGCCAGGCGCAGCAAGACCGGATTCGGTGCCCCCATCCGGTCCTGGCTGCGCGGCAGCCTGCGCCCCATGGTCATGGATCTGCTGTCGCCCGCGCGGGTGCGGCGACGGGGGCTGTTCCGGCCGGAGGGCGTGGCCAAGATCCTGGGGCTGTTCGACAGCGACGCGATGGATCTGGCGTATCCGATCTGGGCGCTGCTGTCGCTCGAGGTGTGGTGCCAGGAGACGCTGGACCAGCCCGGATAGCTACAGCTCGACGGACGCGCGGCTCAGGCGGGCGTGCTCGATGGCGAAGGTGGCGCGCGTGGTGGCGGCGATGCTGTCGAGGGAGATCGGCGAAGGCTGGCCGCTGTGGCATGCCTGCACGAACCGGCGCAGTTCCTCGGCGTGTCCTTTGTCCGCGCGCAGGGCGCGCGAGACGCGCGTGTGGCTGCCCCGGGTGACGGACAGGCCGCGCCAGTCATCGATGCGGGCCATGGTGCGCTGGCAGGTCACCTCGTAGATCTCCTTGCCCACGGCGGGATCGCCCATCGAGGTGTAGACCAGGCTGGCCACGCTGCCGTCGGCGAATTCCAGGCCGACAACCAGATTGTCCTCGCCGCTGTAGGCGCCCTGGCCGCCCATGCTATGGGCCGACACGCGCACCGGAAGTGCGTCGGCCCAGTACGAGCACAGGTCGATGAAGTGGCACATTTCGCCCACGATGCGTCCGCCGCCTTCGTGCGGATCGACGACCCAGCTTCCCGGCGGCACGAAACCCGCGTTGATCCGCGCGGTCATCACCAGACCGGCTCGCCGTCCCTCGAAGGCCGCCTTGAGCTGGCGCGCGAAGGGCGCGAAGCGCCGATTGAAGCCCACCATCAGGCGGCGGCCCGATGCGCGCGCCGCCTCCAGCAGCTTTGTCAGATCTTCCTCGGTGGTGGCGGCGGGCTTTTCCAAAAAGACGTCGCGGCCAGCGGCCAGCGCGGCCGCGGCCTGGCTAGCGTGCAGATCGTGTCGGGTGGCGATGATCACGGCTTCTGTCGATGGGCGGCTGAGCAGCTCGTCCAGGCTCGCGGCCACTTCGGCGTCGTAGCGATTGGCCACGTGGCGCGCCGAAAGGCCACGCCGCGAAACCGCCGCATCCAAACGGGCTCCCTTCACTTTGGCCAGCGCAGGCAGCAGCACCGAGGTGGCAAAGGAGCCGGTGCCTACGATGCTCACGCCGAGCGGGCCGCCCGCGCTGCGCGGCTGGGCGACAGCGGGGGTCGCGGTGACGGCCGGCTGCCCACCCTGATAGGTGAGCAACACGCCCAGGTGCGGCTCGATGCGCGCGCCGGTGATGACCTCGTAGGCCGCGAGCGCGCTTTCGAACGGGAACCGATGCGTGATCAGTGAAGCCACATCCAGCCGTTTGCGCGCGATGGCGGTCAACACGGCTTCGAGGTTGCGCGCCTCGGTCCAGCGCACGTACCCGATGGGGTAGTCGCTGCCACCCTCTTCGTAGGCGGGATCGTAGCGGCCCGGCCCGTAGCTGCGCGAGACCAGCAGCGACAGTTCCTTCTCGTAGTAGGTCTTGCGCGGGATCTGCAGCGGCAAGAGACCCACCACCGAGATGCGGGCGCGGTCGCGCGCGAGATCACCGGCCAGCACCAGCGGGGCGTTGGTGTCCGACGACGCGGTGATGACCACGGCATCCGCGCCTCGGCCCGAGGAGGCGGCACGCACCACCTCGGCGCAGTCGTCCTGGCCCACGACGGCCCCGGCAACCGCGCCGCGATCGAGCGCGCGCTTCACCTTGGCGGGATCGACGTCGAGTCCCGCCACGTCGCAGCCGTGGGCGGAAAGCAGCGAGGCCGCGATCTGGCCGATCAGGCCGAGACCGACCACCGCCACCACCGCGCCCAGGGTGGGTTCGACCAGGCGCACGCCGTGCAGGGCGATGGCGCCCACCGTGACGAAGGATGCTTCCTCGTCCGAAACACCGTCGGGGATCTTGACCGTCAGGTTGCGTGGGACGACGTTCACCTCGGCGTGGTTGGCGTAGCCGGCGCCCGCGCAGGCCACGCGGTCGCCCGGGGCAAAGTCCGACGCCTCGGGCCCTGCCTCGAGCACGCAGCCAGCCAGCGAGTAACCGAGCGGGATGGGCAAATCCAGTCGCGAGCGAACCGCGTCCAGCGCGGCCAGCGGTCCCTCGCGCTGGGCCTTCTCGATGACCCGCTTGACCAGGTCGGGTCGCTCGCGCGCTTTGGCCAGAAGGCTCTTGCGCGCCAGGTCCACGATGGCGCGCTCGGTTCCGGCGGAGATGAGCGAAACCCGGGTCTCGACCAGGATGCCCCGGTGCGAAGCGCGCGGAGCAGCCACGTGTACGATGGCCAGCTCGCCCGTCTTGTAGTTCTGTGAGATCTGCCGCACGGGAACCATCTAGCCCCCGAAAGCCAGCCGAGTAAAGTCGTCTTCTACCAGCGCAGCAGCCAGTGCGCGCCTGCTGTAGGGTCGGCAGACACGGTCTGTGTCAGCACGCGGGCGGCCCGGGGCGTGGCGAACTCGGGGTGCCATCGGTCCTCCGACGACGCAATCGCGCCGCCCTCGCAGCTCAGGCGCGCGTCGGCGGCGAGGCGCAGGCGGGATTGGGCAGGATAGGGCGTGGCGCTGGCCACGTGATCGTCGATGCCAAGCGCGCGGGCAGTGAAGACGAGCTGGCGTCGGTGCACGGGCCGGCCGGGCAACCAGGCGTACCCGTCGTGTTCACACTCGATGGACACACCGTTGGGAGTGAGAACGCTCGCGAGGATGCGAGCCTGGGCACGGCGGCCCACGCGAAAGGCAGCCCACACCTCGCTGGAGTCCTGGCCGGCGATGGTCACGGTGTTGTGGACGCGGGTGGCGCGCGTCTCGGCCCGGGCCGGGTCCCGGCCGTAGCTGGACACGCCGTAGTCGACCACCGCGCGCTCGCCCTCGATCCACAGCTCGAAGGTCAGGGCGTCGGCGTGTACGTGTCCGCCCTGGTAGGGCGCCCCGTCAGGCCCGGAATCCAGGCACAGCCATGCGCTGGGCGACGAGCAGATCAGCCAGCCGGTGTCGGGCAGCGCCCGCAGCGTCGCGGCGGCCGTGTCGGTGCAGCCGATCTCCGTCGAAGCAAGAGCGCAGCCGCGAGCCAGGGCAAGCACCTCGTCAACCGACGGGCCGGCGTCGAGCGAGGCATCGTTGAACAGTGGATAGCTTCCGTCAGGCGCACGCACCGCCTGGGCCCAGCCCAAGGCGCGTCGGGCGGTTTCCCGCCAGATGGCTGGCACGGCTCGCCCGGCCGCGCTGGCCAGCGCGACGGCTTCGCACAGCCCCGCGCACAGGGCCAGATGATAGCTGGCGCTGCGCTCGAAGTGTCCTCCGTCAGGGAGAAACTGCTGCGGGAGTTGCCAGTCGAGCAGGTGCCGGCCCGCGTCCCACCACAGGTCGGCCTCGGCGCCCCGGGCGACCGCACCCGCGCAGGCCAGGCCCAGCCCGTTTTCCAACAGGTGGTTGCCCAGAAGCTGCAGCTCGATCTGCGTGAGGACGGCGCGGGCCGCGCGCGCCAGCTCGCCGTCGAGATCGCGCCGGCCGCACCGGATGGCCACGGCAATCCGCCGTGCGCGCACCGAGGCGGGGTAGGGGCGCACCGCACACGCACTTGTCCACGCGCCAGGCGGACCTGTGGTCGCGGCGCCCAGTTCCAGCCCGTACTGTTCCTCGTAGGCCCGCAGCAGCGAGCCCGCGGGCAGCCTGCCCAAACGATGGCGGCTACGGGTCTTCTCCGCCTCGGCGAAGGCGCGCAGCTCAGCCGGCGGCTCGGGCCAGGACGCCAGGCTGGCCGGGCCATGGCCGCCGGGCAGGTCGCGCAGGATGCGGGACAGCAGCGCGTGCGGCGGCCGCGCCAGGATCTGCACGGGCCGCAGCCCGGCCAGCGTGCGCAGGGCGCGTCCCAGATCTCTCGCGCCAGGGATCACGCGCGTCCTCTTTCGGCCACCTCTTGCAGGATTTCGAGGTAGCGCGCCGCCAGTTGCTTGCGGTCGAAGTGTTGCTTCACGTAGGCGCGGCCGCGCTCTCCCATGTCCTGGCAGGCCGCGGGCTCCTGCGCGAGACGCAGGATGGCCTCGGTCATGGCGGGGACATCTTCGGGCGGGACGAAGACGCCGCCCCCGGACGCCTCGACCAGGGCCCGCGCCTCACCGTCGACCGAGAGCAGGACCGGGCGGGCCATGCCCAGGATCTCGAAGATCTTTGAGGGCAAAACCGTCTGGAAAAGCTCGGATTTGCGCAGGGGAACCAGACACAGATCGCTGGTCGCGTACACCTCGTTCATCGCGTCCCTGGGCAGCGCACCCAGGAAGACCACGTTTTCGAGCGCCTCGTTCTTGGCCCGCGCTTGCAACCGTTGCCGCTCGGCGCCCTCGCCCACGAACAGGAATCGGATCCGGTCATGCGGACGAAGCGCGGCGGCCACGTCCAGCACGCTGTCGAGCCCGTGGGCCATGCCGTGCGTGCCCACGTAGCCGACCACGAACTTGCCGGCAAAGCCAAGGCGTTCGCGCAAAGGGGTGTCGTGCGATCCCGGCACGAAGCGATCCAGGTCGACGCCGTTCTTGACCACTTCGATCTTGTGCGCCGGCACGCCGCGCTGGCGCAGGCGCGTGCCAAAGGAATCGGTGACTACCACGATGCGGTCGGCTCGTCGATAGAGGTGCTCCTCGACCAGGGTGAGGCCGCGCACGACAGGATGTCCCGCGGACAGCGCACCGACCGCGACGATCGACTCGGGCCACAGATCGCGGACCTCGAAGACGAAGGGAAGCGAACGCGTGCGGGCGATGGCGTGTCCGGCGACCGCGCAGAGAAACTGGGGGCTGGTGGCGACCAGGACGTCGGGGCGGCCCACGTGAAACTGTCCCCACAGGGCGGCCGAGGCGGCGAAACTCGCGTAGGCCAGCGACCGGCGCAGGCGCCCGCGGTTGGCGGCAGCGTAGATCCAGGTACGCACCACCCGCACGCCGTGAAAATCCTCGCTGACCAGAACGCGGCGCCGATATTCGGGCGGTACGAGTCCGGTGGGGTGGTGGGGCATGCCGGTCAGCACGGTGATCTGGTGCCCGGCCTGCACCCAGGCGCGCGCCAGTTCCGACACGCGGGCCGCCGGGGCACCGGGCTCCGGGGGGAAGTACTGCGAGACGTAGAGGATGTGCATCACGGGCTGCCCGGGCGATACGCCAGCGGCCTGGGTGTCCCGGCGCAGAAGCGCTTGAGGGCGTCGACGATGCGCGAGGCCGCGTGGCCGTCCCAGCCCTCGGGCACGCGCCCGGTCTTGCCCTTGCCCGCCAGGATCTCGTCCAGCGCGCGCGCGATGCGCTCGCGGTCGGTGCCCACGATGAGGTTGGTTCCCTCGGTCACCGTGATGGGACGCTCGGTCGAGTCACGCATGGTAAGGCACGGGATGCCGAGCGCGGTGGTTTCTTCCTGGATTCCTCCCGAGTCGGTGAGTGCCAGGCACGCGCGAGAGAACAGGGTCACGAAGTCGTTGTAGCCGAGCGGCTCGGTGAGCATGAGGCCGGTGAGCGAGCGGGCGTGAGCAGCCAGAGCGAACTCGTCCAGGCGGGCGCGGGTGCGCGGGTGCACGGGAAGAACCAGGGGAACGCGCGCGGCCACCGCGGCCAGCGCATCCAGGGTGGCCCGCAGCGCCGCCGGCGTGTCGACGCTGGAAGGCCGGTGAATGGTGGCGACCGCGTAGGCGCGCGGGCCGAGTTGCAGGCGCGCCAGCACGTCGGTGGGGCGCGCAACCGCATAGTGAAGCGAATCGATCATCACGTTGCCGACGAAGACGATGCGTTCGGCTGCGATGCCCTCGCCCAGGAGGTTGTCGCGCGCATCCGGCGAAGGCGTGAGCAAGAGATCGGAAAGCCGATCGCAGAGCACGCGATTGATTTCCTCCGGCATGGTCCAGTCGCGCGAGCGCAGCCCGGCCTCGACGTGAACCACGGGTACGCCCAGCTTGGCGGCCGCCAGCGCGGCGGCCACCGTGCTGGTGACGTCCCCCACCACCACCACGAGCGCTGGCCGTGCGCGTAGCAACTCGGCCTCGATCCCGACCAGAACCGCGGCGGTCTGCTGCGCCTGGGTTCCGCCGCCCGCGCCCAGCCTGACGTCGGGCGCGGGCATGCCCAGGTCGCGGAAAAACACGTCGCTCATGTTCTCGTCGAAGTGCTGGCCGGTGTGGATGAGCCGCGCCGGGATCGCACGCCGCTGCAGTTCGCGCGAGATGGGCGCGATCTTCATGAAATTCGGCCGCGCCCCCGCGACCAGAGCGATCAGCGGTGGTGGGCCATGGCTCTCGGGGCTGACGGGCGACACGCGCCGCGCATCCTAGCACTCCTGCGTCGGATTCTCCCGTCGTCGCCCGCGCCGGTGGACCGCAAATGGGTTACACTGGCGTCAGTGCCCATGACAGCCTTTCACCGACTGCGAGCAGGGCGCACGAGGCGGGAGTACGACATCATCTTCGATTTCTCCGCGTCGCCCGTGGGGGGCGGCCTCAAGCGCCTGCTGGCCTATGCCGACCACTTCGCCGCCCGCCAGGGGCGCGTGCTGTTCTTGGTGCATCCCCAGGTCGAGGAGCACATCGCGGGCAAGGCGGTCAAGTACGAGGTCGTGCGGCGCAGGCCGCTGGCCCGGCTGTGGTTCGACCCGCGTTTCGTGAGCCGCTACGGCGGCCGATCGCACTGGTTCTTCTCCTACGGCATTCCCATCTACGGCAAGGTCGGCGACCACAACTGGCTGCACGTCAGCAACTCGCTGCCCTTCGGGCTTCTGGGCCTGACCCTGGACATCTGGGTGTTCGCCAGCAACTTCCTGCTTAGGGAGCGTTTCGTCGCGAGCGCGGACAACTGCTCGGTGGTGTCAGGAGAATCGGCATTCACCCTCGACATCTACCGCAAGACCACGGGCTGGCGCCGGGAGTTCGTGGTGCTGCGCAACGGAATTGAAGCCTTCGAGAGGGTAACCGACGTCCCCCGCCTGCCCCAGGCCATCACCGTGGGAACCTCGTCATACAAGCGACTGGACCGGACCTGCGCCGTGCTGGAACAGATGCAGGCGACGCGCCGCCTGGAAAAGCTGCTCATCGTCGGCAATATCGAGAGCATTCCGCCGAGTGTGAAAAGAAGGCCCTACGTCGAGTGCCTCGGCATCTTGCCGCGCCAGCAGGTCTTGCAGCACATGCGGCAGTCGCAGGTGTTCATTTCGACTTCCGAAATCGAGAACTCGTCCAACGCCGTGCTGGAAGCGCTGGCGCTGGGCGAGACGGTCGTGCTGTCCGACATCCCGTCGCACCGTGAGTTGATCGGCAACGGTGCGGGGCAGCCGCTGGTTGTTGATGGTCGGCGTTACCTGCAGCTTGATGCCGGCGCATGCACCCTGGATTTTTCCCAGTACTCCTGGAACAAGACCATCTCGTACATGTTGTCGACCATGGCCACGCTGTCTGGTTTTACCGGCGGCACGAATGGTGTAAAAGCAAGGGAAATGGCCTGCCATGACTGACGACCGCCGCACTGGTCCACGTTTCCAAGTCGAGGTCGAGGTCGGACTGCAGACCGAGAGCAACTTTTACACCGGGCTCACCCAGGACCTGAGCGGGGGCGGGATCTTCGTGGCCACCAACCAGATCCGGCAGGTCGGCGATCGCATCAAGGTGATGCTCACCTTGCCCGGGCAGACGGAATCCTTCGAAATTCTCACCGAGGTCCGCTGGGTACGCGGCACATCCCTCAGCAAAGGCATCGATGCTCCGGGCATGGGTTTGCGTTTCCTGCAGATGTCGCCCCGTGCGAAACGAGCAGTCAACGACTTTCTCAAGAGGCGGGAGTCACTCTTTTTCGACGAAGACTGAGGGACGTTCGACGTGCTGGTATTCAGCGACGGCCGGCTCCTCTGATTCAGATCACAATGGGACGACTGCTCCCGGTCCTGCGCGCGTGAAGCTTGCACTCATCTTTCCGCCGGCCTGCGATCCCACGGCGCCTTACCCCGCGGTTGCGGCACTGGCGGGATTCCTGCGTCCCCAGGGCATCGAGGTGCTGCCCATCGATGCCAACCTGGAGGGTTTCCTGTCCCTGTTGCAACGCCAGCCATTGGCCCTGCTCCACGACCGCATCGAACGGCGTATCGCCAGCCTGCAACGCCGGCGCGCGCTCGACCACCAGGCCCAGCTCGACCTGTTGACGTTGTTGCGGGTTCGCGACGAAGCAGGCGCAGTGCCGGGCGGTATCGGCGCGGCGCTGGACGTCCTGCGCAGCAGCGAGCGCTTTTACGATTCCGGCTTGTATGCCGACGCGGTTGGCACGGTCAGCGCGGGCCTGCGCGTGATCGCGACCGCGCACGCGCCTCTGCAACTCGACTTCACCGCGTACCGGACGCCCTTCGCCCTGACCACCCCGGACGAGATCGCACGCGATGCCGATCCCGAGCGCGATCCGTTCGACGGCTACCTCGCGCGCGAACTGGTACCCCGTTTGCGCCGGGCGCGCGTGGATGCGATCGGCCTGTCGGTGTGCTTCCCGGGTCAGCTCGTGCCCGCGTATTCGTTCGCGCTCAAGCTCAAGGCCGCCTTTCCCGAGGCGCATCTGGTCGCGGGCGGGCCGGCCATTACCCAGGTGCTGCTGCGGCTACAGGGTCTCGCGCTCGCGCGGGCGCTGGGGGCCTTTGACAGCGCGGTGGTCTTCGAGGGCGAGCACACCCTGCTGGCGCTGTGCCGCGCTCTGGCCGACGCGCGCGGGACGCCGCGGGGGCTTCACCGAATCCCCAATCTGGTGCTGCGCGATCCCTTGCTGGGCGCGCGCATTCTGCCCGGGCCGCCTGCTGTCGATCTGCGCACGCTGCCCGCGCCCGATTTCGACGGTCTGCCGCTCGATCGCTATCTTTCGCCTCACCTGCTTCTGCCCTACGATCCCACCCGCGGCTGCTACTGGGGTCGCTGCGCCTTCTGCCACTACGGCCTGGCAGCAACCGGCACCGCCCGCTACCGCGAGCGCGCGGTGGAAACCGTGGTCGAGCACCTCGGCGCTCTGTCCGTCCGCCACAACACGCATTTCTTCTATCTGTCGCAGGACTCGGTGGCGCCCGCAATGCTCTGCCGGTTGGCCGACGCGCTGGCAAAGACCGGCCTGGACCTGCGCTGGGGCACTGACCTGCGGCCCGAGCCGTATCTGACGCCCGAACGCTGCCAGGGGTTGCGCCGGGGCGGTGCCGTCGCGTTCAGCCTTGGGATTGAATCGGCTAGCCCGCGGGTGTTGCGCCGGATCGACAAGGGAATCACGCCTGGCCGCGCAGCCACGGCGGTGCGCGACCTGGCCCGCGCGGGCATCGCGGTCGAGGTGATGTGCTTTTCCGATTTTCCCACCGAGACATTCACTGAAGCCATGGCGACGCTGCGTTTTATTGAGCGCCACGCTTCGCATGTCGCGGCCTTCATCGTGGGGCAGTTTGAACTCACACACGGTTCACGCGTGGCGCGCGATCCGACGCGCTTCGGACTGCGCGAGATGTGGACCGCGCAAGGCGACGAGCTGGGCACGGCCCTGTTCTTTGCCGAACGCCAGCCGGGCAAGTGCGGACGCGACCGCGTCCGGCTGGAACAGGAGCTCAGCCGACTGGCGTCGGGATGGCTCGTGCGCAGCTATCCCTGGGCCGGCTCGCTATCGACCGCGCACACAATCTTCTATTACGATCGCTTCGGCCCCGGCGTATTCAGGGATCTGGCGGGCCAGGCGCGCGGCCGTATCTTGGGTAAGCTGCGCGACCGCCGAGTCTCCCGCTTTGACCTGCACAAGCTGGCCCGTGCCCAGCAGCACGAGGCCGAGATCTGGCACGAACTGACCCAAGTGCGCCGGCAGGTTTCGCGCCATGCCTACAATGAACTGGCTGCGAATGTGCCGCTCTTGTGGCCCAGACGCGCGACGAGCCGGGGGAGTCGAGCCTAATTGTCACAGTCCCACGTCAACCTGCCCCGCGGCCAGTTCCACGCGTTTCACGTTCACCTGGAACGTCTTGCCGTCGTGATCGATGGTGCAAACCACCAGCTTGAGTGGCCGCGCGGGTGGGGCGCTGCGCAGGTGGGCTTGCAGGGGCACGGCCGCGCGCTTTCCCGCCGGCAGCAGCAGGGCTGACAGACCCACGGTGGCCGCGTCGGTGGTTTCGCCAGCCAGGACAGGGCTCTTGCCGCTGGTGCGTGCGATCAGATCGGCCCCGAAATCCTCCCACGAGAGCAGAACCAGAGTGCCCGGCCCCTGGAAGAGCTGCAGCTCGGCCAGGTCTCGACTCATGCTCTCCACCAGACGTTTGCCGTCCACGTCCTTGGGCGGCTCGGCCATCAGGTGTGCCATGTGCGCGGCCGCGGCCAGGCGGGCGAAAAGGCGCGGATCGCTGGGGCCCGGGTTGCCCGGCGAGCGCGCCACCTTGCGCTCGATGCGCAGGGCCTCGTCGGTGCGGCCTGCGCCTGCGGCAGCCGCAGCCAGACGCAGCCAGGCCAACAGGTTTTCCGGCGCCAGCTCGGTCAGGGTCGTGTATTGCGCGTAGGCCAGGTCGTACCAGCCGTGCGCCAGGTACACGTCGCCCAGCAACTGGCGCGCCGCCTGGTTGCGCGGATCGAATTCGACGATCTCCGAGTAGGTGCGGATGGCGTCGTCGGTCTGGCCCGCATCGGCCTGCAGATCGCCCAGCGCCAGCACCAGGCGCGGGGTGATGAGCCCCGCGGCCTTCAGCTTGCGCGAAAAGAGCAGCGCCTCGTCCGCGTGTCCGGCCCGAGCCAGTAGCTTGACCAGCCGCATGCCGCCCGCTGGATCGTCGGGCGCGCGCGCCAGGTATTCCTTCAGGCGCGCGATGCGGGTGTCGAGGTTGCCGATCGCGGAAAGTTCCAGGTCGACTTTGTCCCAGGCCACGCGCGTGCCGAACAGGCGTTGCTCAATGGCCAGGGCCAGGGCATCGCCCGCATTCCGGCGCAAGAGCACGCGCGCCAGATAAAAGCGCGCATCGGGCCGCGGGCCCAGAAAATCAAAGATCTCGGCCACCGCAGCCTCGGTTTCCATGTGATGGGCGAGCAGGCGCAGGAAGAGCGCCTCGGCCCGCCAGTCAGGCAGCTCGCAGGCGGCGATTGCGGCGCGATAGCGTTCGGCCAACTCGCCTGGCGCGGTCGCCGTGTTCAAACGCTTCATCCACAGGAGCGCGCGCTCGAAGAGCGGCCTCTCGCTGGCGTCGCTGCACGCGGCAGGCATGATGGCAGCTACGGTGGATGCGCTCCGGCGTGCCTCGGGCGCGCCCGTGGCCAAGGCGTCGCTCCTCGACAAGTCTGCCCCGGGGCGATTGGCCGCGATCTTTGCCGGCATCGCCCTCAGGGTTGGAGCTGCCGCTGCCATCAGCTTCCCGGTCGGAGATGGCGGACCGCCGAGGCCGATTCCTCTGAGGCCTTTGAGATTGCCGATGGCCTCCGATTCGGCAGGTGGGGAAGGCGCTGGCGCGGCCGGTGCAACCGCGAGAGTCGGCGCCGGTGGCTCGCCCGCCACCTGGCGCCCCATTTGCACGAAACGGTCACTCTCTTCAGTAGCCTCTTTCTTGTCGGAAGCAGCCAGCCGTCCGAAAACCGGGCTCCGTTTGCGCGCGATCCCCTGCGCCGCGTACGCCTGCTCGCTCTCCAGCGCCAGGAAGCTAGTGAACGGGGTCATCAGGCCGTAGTCCAGGCCCAGCTTCACCAGGGTTCCGCGCTGCTCGTCGGCGCCGCTGCCTTCGCCCAGGATCTTTTTCATGTTCGCGGCCGCCCACAGCTGCGGCACCAGCGCGGCCACGGATTCGTCCTCTTCCTCGACCGCGTAGCTCTTCTCGAACGGCAGCCCGCCCAGACGGCCCTTCACCTTGACCTGGCTGGGCAGATCGTGGTGCGAGCGCGCCAGCAGCACCAGCTCGCCGCCCCAGGAAACCTTGCCGTCGGCCGAGGTGAACAGCTCGTCGAGTCCCGCGCCTGCGTCGAGCTGGAAATCGGTGATGGTCGGTGTCTTGAGCGCCGCGACCAGTTCCAGCGCTCGGCCACCCGCCTCATCGGCGTTGCCCACGCGCAGGCTCTTGCCGCCCCCCGCGTGCGCGAGAGCATCGAGGAATCCGTGATCCGCCTCGCCGCCCACCGCGACGGTGAAAAGCCGCGCCCTCGAGGTGGCCAGGCTGCGCCGCAGAGATGCCTGCAGCCGCTCGTCGTTGATCTCGCCGGACGTGGCCAGTCCGTCGCCGATGTAGATCACCGCGGGCTGCTCGCTGCCGTGCAGGCGGGCTAGGGCCACGTCGAACAAGGCGCCCAGATCGGTCGCGCCTCCGGGCGCGTGCGCCGCCAGCAACTCGCGCGCTTTGCCCACCTCAGCCTCGGTGGCGGCGGCCAGGCCAGAGGCCGGATACAGCACCTGCGGCCGCACGTCGAGTGCCACCAAAGCGAACTTGTCGGCATCGGAGAGAGCGCGCAAAATGGCTTCTGCCGCCGCCACTTCCAGTTGCCGGGTGCTCTCGTCGATGCCGGCCGAGGTATCCACCACCACGACCACCGCGCCCGGCTGCTGCGCGACCGCGACCCAATCCAGGTCAGGCACGTAGCGCAACATCACGAAGTCCGCGGTCTCGGCTCCGGCGGAAAAGCGCGCTACGCGCACCGGTGGTGGCAGCGTTTTGAGCTTGGCTTCCAGAAGGAAATCCGCCTGCGCGGTGAAGCCCGAGCGGCGCATGGTGACCTTCTGGCCGCCGTTCTCGATGCGCGCGTCTTCCAGGGTCGACAGCTCCATGCCCTTGCCGGCCTTGCCCAGATCCACGCTGAGCGAGAACTCGCCGATGCGCACCGGCGGCTCGGAGCGCAAGGGGAAGAGGTAGCGCAGGCGTCCGTCGACCAGCGGTGCCAGTTCCAGATAGCGCGTGACCACCCGGCGCGTGTTGCCGGCGTTCACCGGGTAGATGCGCGCGCGATAGCTGCGGCCGTCGATCCATTCAAGCAGCGCGGGCTCAAAGCCGGCGCGCGCCGCAGCCCCGTACTGGCGGGCGGCTTCCTTGCGCTCGATCAATTCGCCCTCGACCAGTTGGCCGTTGTTCTCGACGGCAAAACCGGTAACCAGAGCGCCCTCGGGCACGGTCAGCCAGTACCAGCCCTCCACTTCGCGCTCGCCCGGGTTGAAGAAGGTCTGGTCCACCTCGGTCTCGGCGATGCCGGAACGCAAGGTCACGCGCACCGCCTGGCGTGTGATCTCCAGCGCGCGCGCCGGGCTGTTGTTGCGGCCGAAATCCACGCCGTAGATGCGTCCCGCGCCGGCGCCGCCGCCTGCCAGGCGCTGGTCGGCCATGCCGCCGGTCCAGTCTTCCCAGTACGCCACCGGCGCGACCTGCGGCGCGGCCCCTGGCTGCAACAGCGCGCGCTCGCCTGCGCGCACCTCCACGCGCCCGCCCGGGGCGCTCACATGCGCCAGCCCGCGTGCCACGTACACGCTCGATCCCTTGGCGTCGCGGCGAATGGAAAGCCCGCTCTCCGCTGCGGACACGGTCGCCTCGCCCAGGCTGAGCACGCCCGGCTTGCGATCCACCACCGGTACTTCCAGCCAGATCTCGCCTGCCTCCACGGCGGTTCCGTCGGCAGTGAGCTGCAGGCTGGTGCCACCGCGCAGGAACAGGGCTGCGCCGTCGGACAGGCGCAAGAGAGCACGCGACCCGGGGCCGGTCGTCACCTTGGCCAAGGCCAGCACCGCCGCGCCCGATCCCACGCGCACGCGCTTGCCTTGCTGTTCGACGGTGACATCGCCGGCCGCCAATTCCATTCGCGCTTCCAGCGGCTCGCTCCGTCGGGGCGCCACGTTCCGGCGCACGATCGCTATCGCAAAGATCGCCACCACGGTGGCCAGCCCGGCAATCGCCAGCACCCGTCGCAATAATCTCCCTTTCGGCACTCTCGCCGATGTGGTCTCGACCATGGAGTCCTCCTTTGCCGGCGCCGATTATCTCGCGTCGGCCGCTGCGGGGACAGCGGAATGCGCCTAACGTCCCACGCGCAGAAGCTCGATGAGGGGCGCGTTCTCCTGGCCGGGTGCCAGCGGCCGGGAAAGATCGATGCGCGTATGAATGGCAAAGTCCTCGTCGCCCTCGGGATCGACCAGGCGTTGCTGCGCCTCCCACAGGCGCGGCGCGATCGGCGTCAGCAAAGTATTGTGTGGGCTGCGCGCCGCCGGCGTGACCGAAATGGAACCGTGTTCTTCAAAGTAGGGTTCCACCTCGGCGGCCAGGCGCTCGGCGGTCCACTCCGGCGTGTCGCTGGATGGATTGTCGCGCAGGGCGGACAGGGCCTCTTCCCAGTCGCGGCGAGCCAGGGCGCCCAGCAAGCGGTGCAGCTCGGCCCGGATGCGGGCGGCAAAGGCGCGCGGGTCGGCGGCCGGATCGCGCGGCCGCGCGGCGCAGGTTGGCTGGCGCGGCTCCGGCGGACCATCCGGTGCGCGCAGTTCCTCCCATTCTTCCAGCAGACTGGAGTCAACCGTGCGCACCAGGCCGCCCAGGCTGGCCAGCAGATCCTCCACCTCCGGGGTGCGAAAGGCGGCTGGCACCGACTGGTTGAAGGTCCGGTACGCGTCCGACAGATAGCGCAGCAAAACGCCCTCGGCGCGTTGCAGGCCATAGTCGCGCACGTAATCGTGGAAGCTGCAGAAGCGTTCCAGGATCTCTCGCGCCACGGATTTCGGCGCGATGTTCTCCTCGCCCACCCAGGGATGCTTGTCGGCAAAGGCGTTGAAGGTTTCGTAGATAAAGTCGCGGTTGGGCTTGGGCCATTCCAGTTTTTCCAGCTCCTCCATGCGTGCCTCGTACTCGACACCCTGGGCTTTGAGCGCCGCCACGGTTTCGCCCTTCAGTCGATCGAGCTGAGCGAAGAGCACCGGCCGCGGATTTTCCAGAATGGACTCAACCAGAGAGAGCACGTCAAAGGCGTAGGTTTCCGTCGCTGGATCGAGCAGCGGCAGGGTATCGACCAGGTACAGCGACAGCGTGTGGTGCATCGAGAAGTCGTGCTGCAGGTCGGGACTGGCCACCGCCTGCGGGCAACGCGCCTTCTCGTCGATGACCAGACCGATCAACCCGGCCCGTCGCAGGGTGCGGAAACACGCGGCCGCGTTCCGTCGGTGGCGGCGCTTGAGCACATCGCTGTCGTGGCACGCGTCGATGACTTCCAGCAACTTACGGTAGCCGCCTCCGCGCCGCGGGTCGCCCTTCTCGCCCTGCAGAAGCGTGAGCAGCAACCCATGGCTCACGGCAAAGCGCGACTCCAGCGGTTCGGGCGTGCCCGCGGCCAGGCGATCGAAGGTGCCCCTGTCGAAGTGCACGTAGCCTTTCTGCGGCGGCTTCTGCATGTGCACCTTCTTGCCACCAGCGGCCTTGGCCCGCAGGCGCAGGTTTTCCACCACATGCGCCGGCGCCTGCGCCACCACCCAGCCGCGCTCGTCGAAGCCCTTGCGGCCAGCGCGACCCGCGATCTGCTTGAACTCGCGCACGCTGAGAACGCCGTCTTTCTGTCCGTCGAACTTGCACAACTGGGTGAACAGAACGGTGCGAATCGGGATGTTGACCCCGACGCCGAGGGTGTCGGTGCCGCTGACCACCTTGAGCAGGCCACGCTGGCTCAGGCGCTCGACCAGACGGCGGTAGCGCGGCAGCAGGCCGGCGTGGTGCAGGCCGATGCCGTGGCGGAGAAAGCGCAGAAGTTCCTTGCCATAGGGGCTGTCCAGACGCTCGTCGGCCAGGGTGGCCTTGATGGATTCTTTCTCCTCCTTGCTACACACGTCCACGCTCATCAGGTTCTGCACTTCTTCGGCGGCCGCGCGCTGGGTGAAGTTCACCAGATAGATGGGCGCGCGATTGAGCTTGATGAGATCCGCGATGGTCTCGTGCAGCGGCGTGTCCCGGTACTCGAAATCGAGCGGCACGGGACGGACGGCGCCGCGCACGCTGGCCACTTCGCGGCCGGTGAAGTCCGCCACCTGGCGCTCAATGGCCGTGGTGTCGCCCAGGGTGGCTGACATGAGCAAGAAGACGGTTTCGCGCAGAGTGACCAGGGGAATTTGCCAGGCGATGCCGCGCTCGCGATCGCCGTAGTAGTGGAACTCGTCCATCACCACGGTGTCGGCCGCTGGGCGCGACCGGCGCAGCGACATGTTGGACAGGATCTCGGCCGTGCCGACCAGGATGGGCGCGTTGCCGTTCACCGAGGCGTCGCCGGTGAGCAGGCCCACGCGGTCGGGGCCGAAGCAGGCGCACAGGTCGAAGAACTTCTCGTTGACCAGGGCCTTGACCGGGCAGCTATAGAAACCAGTCTTGCCCTCGCACAAGGCCTTGAACAGGAAGGCGGTGGCGACCAGCGACTTGCCCGAGCCGGTCGGCGTGGCCAGCACCACGTGCTTGCCCGCCAGGATTTCGAACAGGGCCTCTTCCTGCGCTGGATACAGCGACAAACCCAGCGCAGCCACGTAGCCGAGGAACTGCTCCAGGATGTGGTCCGCGTCCACTGGCGCGGGCGGCGGGGCCAGCGGCGGGCTAGCATCGGAAGCCGTGCCGGTCATGTTCCCATTTCAACGTCTCAGCGCAGGCGCAGGGCGAGGTCCGGGTTCGAGCGCGACCGTGAGCGCGAGGTCGACCTCTCGGTCGTAGCGGATGTGACGCGAGATCGGCAAGAAGCCGTCCTTGCGCAGGTCGAGCAAATGCACGGCCAGATCTCTCTTCACCTGGACGCGCGCTGGCGTGGGTGAGGCGAGTTTCTTGCCGTCGAGCACGACCTCGGCGCCAGCAGGCTGCGAGTCGATGAGCAGCGTCGCGGGCCGGAGCCACACGGCGGCCACCGGCAGCGGCACCACGACCAGGTGAACCAGGGCCGTGGCTACGGCGAGGACGACCAGGAGCACGACCAAAACCGGCACCAACAGCCCGCGCCGCTTGGTCACCGACGTGACGCCCGGGGTGAAGAGCGCGGCGGCTCGGCCAAAGGGGGTCGGCAGCGTGGGACGGGGATTGATGATCTGGGGAGGCGCAACCAGCACAGGGCCTTGCGCAGCGGTCAGCGAGGGCCGAGGCGACTTGCCAGGCGGAGTTGGGCCGCCGGCTGGCCCCTGCGCAGCGGCCGGCACCTCGCGCCGTGTGACGTCGTCTCGCACGGGAATCTCGGACTCGGGCACGGTTTCGTCGCCCCACAGATCGGGCGAGAGCCGGATCACCTTGGTCGCCGGCCGAGGCTGGGCCAGGGTGCCGGACGGCAACAAGGTGCGCAGCAGCAGCTTCAACTCGGTGGCCTCGCCGGAGGCTGGGCGCGGGACCATGTCGAGCGCCTGCCGGCAGGCGTCGGCGAAGGCGCGTGCGTCGGGAAAGCGATCGCGCGGATCCGGCGCCAGCGAATTCGAGATGAGTCGCGCCAGACGCGGCGGCAGGTCTGGCCGGCGTTGCTGGGCGAGAACACCAGGCCCGAGGCCACCTGGCGCCAGGTCTCGGCCTGGTTCGACGAATCACGCAGCGGATACCCGGTGAGCAGTTCAAACAGAATCGCTCCCAGCGAGTAGATATCGCTGCGCCGGTCAAGGGCTGCGCCGCGTGCCTGTTCGGGCGACATGTACGCCAGGTTGCCCTTGAGCGAGGACACCAGCGAGTTGTCGGTCCGTCGCTTGGCCACGCCGAAGTCGGACAGCTTCACCTCGCCGGCGTAGGAGAGCAGCACGTTGTCAGGCGAGATGTCCCGATGGATGAGGTCTGCGGGCAGGCCATCTGGCCCGCGCAGTTCGTGCGCGCAGTGCACGCCCTCGCACAGCTCGCCCAGGATGAAAAGAGCGACGGCGTCGTCGAGGCGTTTGGGCAGGCCATCCGGGCTGGATGACTTGCGCACCACCGCAAGCAGTTCGCCCAGGTCGCGGCCATCCACGTACTCGAGGACGATGAAGTATTCGCCCTCGGGCGAGATGCCGAGGTCGTGAATTTGCACGATGTTCTTGTGCGAGAGCGAGGCGTGGATGCGCGCCTCGGTGAGCAGCATGTGAACGAAGCGTTCGTCGGCTGCCAGGTGCGGCAGGATGCGCTTGATGGCCACCGGCTTCTCGAAGCCCTGCTCGCCCAGGGCTCGGCCCAAGTACAGCTCGGCCATGTCGCCCACGGCGAAGCGGTCGAAGAGCTCGTAGTGTCCGAATTTCATCTCTGTCAGGTCCGCGCGAACATCCCAGAGGGCGGACATTGTAGCGCGCGGTTTTGCCGGGTGGGACGAAACCCAACCCCGCCAACCTGCGGAACCTGGTAGCCTCGCGGGCCATGGTCGCCGATTTCACCCCTGTCCGCGCCTTGGCCCAGCGTGCCGTCGACGACGGCGTGATTCCGGGTTTGGTTCTCGGGTTCGCGCAAGGCAGGCAGGTGCGGTTTCTTGATGCGTTTGGCCATCGACGAATCGTCCCGGACGCCGAGTCGCTCACGACCGACGTCGTCTACGACCTGGCCTCGCTGACCAAGGCTGTGGTCACCAGTCTGCTGGTCATGCGTGGAGTCGGCAGCGGAATCTGGGCCTTGGACGACCCGCTCGGCAAGCACTTGCCGTCGATGGCTGCGCGGCCCGAGGTGACCCTGCGGCGCACGCTGGCCCATGCAGCCGGGTTTGCGGCCCATCGGCCATTCTTCGAGCAGGTTATCAACGACGGCGTTGCTCCTGCGGAAGGCCGGGAACGCATCGTCGCCCTGGCTGCGGCCGAGCCACTGGCCTATGAGCCAGGGACGCGCTCGCTCTACTCGGACCTGGGCTTCATTCTGCTGGGCGATCTCGTCGAGCGCGGTCTGGGCGGCCGACTGGACGCGCTGGCCGAGAGATTCTTGTTCGCGCCGCTCGGGCTGCGTGCCACGGGCTTTGCCGGTTCGACGGCGTTTTCCGGGAGAAGACTGGCGCCCACCGAGCGTTGTCCAGTGCGCGGTCGCATGCTTTGTGGCGAGGTACACGATCTCAACGCCTTTGCCATGGGCGGGGTGGCGGGCCACGCCGGGCTTTTCGCAGATGCTGCAGATCTGCTTGAGCTTGCCAGCGCCTTGTGCGCCGCCTGGCGCGACACTGCGCCCGCGGGCTGCGCGCCTCTGGTTCCGGCCGAGGTGCTGCGTCTGTTCTGGCGGCCGGCCGGGATCCCGGGATCGACCTGGCGCCTGGGATGGGACGGGCCGGCAGCCACGGGATCGCTGGCCGGCGATCGCCTGTCCCGCCAGGCGGTGGGCCACCTGGGCTTCACCGGCTGCTCGCTGTGGATCGATCCTGAGCGGGAAGTTTGCGTCGTGTTGCTGACCAACTTCGTCCATCCGACGGTGCGCAAGGATCCGCGTTTCCGAGCGCTGCGTCCGGCGCTGCAAGACGCAGCCCTGGACGCCGTGGGGTATCGAACATAGGTAGAATGGCTAACGTGAAGATCGCTCTCGGCCAGATCAACCCCACCGTGGGTGACTTCGACGGCAATCTGCGGCTGGCCGAGGAGGCGCTGGCCGCGGCCGAGGCAGCGGGTGCCGATCTCCTGGTGCTTCCCGAGCTGGCGCTCTCGGGCTATCCGCCGCGCGACCTGTTGGAGCGCGCAGCCTTCGTGCAGGCGGGCATGCGCAGCCTCGACCGTCTGGTGGCGCGGGTGGGGTGCGAGCCTGCCGGCCGCTCGACAGCGGTGATCGTCGGATTTCCGGAAGTCTTGCCGGATTCGCCGGTAGGTCGCGGGATTGCCAACTCCGCCGCTCTCATCCATGCGGGCCGCATCGTCTCGGTCCATCGCAAGTCACTGCTGCCGACCTACGACGTCTTCGATGAATGGCGCTATTTCGAGCCGGCCCAGCAGGTGGCGCCGGTCGAGTTCGCGGGCCGTCGCCTGGGCATCTCGATCTGCGAGGACATGTGGAACGATGGCGATTTCTGGCCGCGGCGCCTGTATCGCGAGGATCCCATCGAAAAGCTGGTGGCTGCCGGCGCCGACCTGCTCATCAATATTGCGGCCTCGCCCTACACCCTGGACAAGCGCCACCTGCGACCGCGTATGCTGGCCGAGGTGGCCCGGCGTTGGGCCCGCCCGCTGGTGTTCGTCAATCAGGTCGGCGGACAGGATGACCTAATCTTCGACGGATCCAGCCTGGCGCTGGACGCGCGTGGCGAGGTGATCGCGCGCGCGGCCGAGCACGCGACCGACCTGGTGGTGGTCGATGTGGACGCGAGCTGCGGCGCGATCAGGCCTTGGGTCGAATCCGATGCCCGCTCGGCTCTCGAAGCGTTGGTGCTGGGGACTCGCGACTATGCTCGGCGCTGCGGTTTTTCGGGTGCTCTGGTCGGACTATCGGGCGGCATCGACTCGGCGGTGGTGGCCTGTCTGGCCGCACGCGCGCTGGGGCCGAGCAACGTGCTGGGCGTGTCCATGCCCTCGCGTTTTTCGTCGGACCACTCGCGCAGCGACGCTGCGGCGCTGGCCGCGGCTCTCGGGATCCAATTCCGAACCATATCCATCGAGCCGATGTTCGGCGCCTACCTGGAAGCGCTCGCGCCGGCTTTTGCAGGCCGTTCACTCGATGTCACCGAGGAGAATCTGCAGGCGCGCATCCGCGGCGGCCTCCTCATGGCCCTGTCGAACAAGCTGGGTTCCCTGCTGCTTTCGACCGGGAACAAGAGCGAGATCGCCACCGGCTACTGCACCCTGTATGGCGACACCTGCGGCGGCCTGGCCGTGCTCTCGGACGTGCCCAAAACCCTGGTCTACAAGATTGCCGGCGAGATCAATGCCGAGCGTCCGGTCATCCCGCAGTCGACTTTGAGCAAGCCGCCATCGGCCGAGTTGCGGCCCGATCAAAAGGATCAGGACAGCTTGCCTCCCTACGATGTGCTGGACGCGATCCTGGAAGCCCATGTGGAGCGCGGCCTGGACAGCCAAGCCTTGCAGGCGGCGGGCTTCGATCCCGCGGTGGTGGCCGATGTCATGCGCCTGATGCGCCAGTCGGAATACAAGCGGCGCCAGCTTCCGCCCGGGCTGAAAATCACCGGCAAAGCGTTCGGCACCGGCCGCCGCTACCCCATCGCGCAGGCGTTTAGAGGTTAGAACGTAAAATCCGTCCAGGCCGCGGCACTCGGCCCGGTCATCCTGCCTATTCTTGCGGCGCGGGCTTCGCAGGCGGCGGGTTCTGGTTCGCTGTCTCTTGATTCAGCTCCTGCATGGCCGCGGTCTCGGCTGGTGACGGGCCCACGGGCGGGGGAGGCGGGGACGAAGCGCAGCCCAGAAGCGACGTGAAGGAGACAGCGGCGAACAGGAACATGGCTCGTTTCATGGCGACATCCTCTCCTGCGGGTCAGATACCCGCCAGAATGGCCGCAGTCTACCTCAATCCTCAGGCGCGGTGGCGGCGAACCTCGCGGTCCAGTTCCACGAACTGCTCCTCCAGGTGCCAGGGCCGGTCGGCGTACACGTCGTCGAACAGAGTGGACAGCGGCGACTTGGCGGGCAAGCTCTCGACCTCGGCCACCAGCGCCGCGAATTCCTGCTCGCAGGCCTCGACAAAGTTGCGCTCCTCGTCCGCACTCCACAGCCCCTTGCTCTCGAGGTAGGCGCGGAAGCGCCGGATGGGATCGCGGCATTCCCACTCGCGCGGCTCGGCGGGATCCCGATAGGCCGTGGGATCGTCCGACGAGGTGTGGGCGCCCCGGCGGTAGGTGAGCGCCTCGATGAGCGTGGGCCCCTCGCCCCGGCGCGCGCGCGCCGCAGCCTCGGCGGTGACATGGGCCAGGGCCAGCACGTCGTTGCCGTCAACCAGCACTGCCGGCATGCCATAGGCGACCGCCTTCTGCGCGAAAGTCGGCGTGACGGTCTGGACCGAGCGTGGGGTGGAGATGGCCCAGCCGTTGTTGCGGCAGAAGAACAGACAGGGCGCCTTGCGCACAGCCGCCATGTTGCACGAGACGTGGAAGTCGCCGGTCGAAGTGGCGCCGTCGCCGAAATAAACCAGGCTGACATCGTCGCGGCCGCTCAGCTTGGCCGCCATGGCCATGCCCACGGCGTGCGGGATCTGCGTGCCCACCACCGAGCTGACCGACACGAAGTTGAACTCGCGTGCGGTGTGGTGCACGGGCAATTGTCGGCCCTTCACCGGATCTTCGGCGTTGCAATAGAGCTGGCACAGCAGCGTGCGCAGGGAGTATCCGCGAAAGAGCGCCGCGCCGGCCTCGCGGTAGCAAGAGAAGATCCAGTCGCTGGCTCGCAGCGCCCAGACTGGGCCCACCAGCGTGGCTTCTTCGCCCCAGGCGGTCAGGTAGAAACCGATGCGGCCCTGGCGCTGGAATCGCATCAGTTTCTCGTCGAGCAGGCTGTTCTGCACCATAGTTTGCAAGATACGGCGCAAGTCGGCGGCTGGGATCGCAGGTTCGCGCTCGGGATGTACCACGCGTCCCGCATCGTCGAGTACCCGGACAAGCTCGAACTTCACCAGTCGTGCTTAACGGTGGCGGCCAGGGTTGTCAAGGCGGGGGCAGGGCAGGATACTGCGGGCAGGGACGCGCAAGGCCACCCATGAAGCTTCACCTGAAAGATATCGTCAGCTACGCCGGGACCGACTACCTGGTCGAGGGGCTGCTTATCTACCACGTGGGGCGCCGCAAGCGGGTGCTGGCACGCCTGGTGAACGGCGAGCGGACCTTGTGGATGGAGCCGGTCTCGGACGATCTCCACGAGCGCGTGCTGTTTCTCGAGGAGGTGCACGACCTCGACATGACCACGCCGCCGCCGGCCAACATCTTGTTCAAAGGCCGGACCTACTTGCGCGTGCTTGCGGGTCGAGCCGAGGTGGCGACCAGCGGAAAGACGCCGGGGCGCGTGTCAGGAACCTGCGAGGTGTGGCGCTATCGTGCCGCGGGCGACACCTTTATCCAGATCGAGGCATGGCCCGCCGGCCCGGTGGTTTTGGCTGGCCCCTCGGCCCACCAGGGCATGCTACAAATACTGCCCGCCAAGTAAGAGAGGAGAATCCGATGTACAAGCTCGTTTTGCTTCGCCACGGCGAAAGCACTTGGAACCAAGAGAACCGCTTCACCGGCTGGACCGACGTGGACTTGTCGGACAAGGGCCGGCAAGAGGCCAAGACCGGCGCCCAGGCGCTGAAAGACGGGGACTACGTCTTCGACGTGGCGTACACCTCGGTGCTCAAGCGCGCCATCCGCACCTTGGGGTGCGTGCTCGACACGCTCAACTTGATGTGGATTCCCGTGCACCGGTCGTGGCGGCTCAACGAGCGGCACTACGGCGCCTTGCAGGGCCTCAACAAGTCGGAGACCGCGGCCAAGTACGGTGAGGCGCAGGTCAAGATCTGGCGGCGCAGCTACGACATCCCGCCGCCGCCCCTGGAAAAGACCGACCCGCGCTTCCCGGGCAACGATCCGCAGGGGCGCTACAAGGATCTCAAGCCCAGCGAATTGCCCCAGACCGAGTGCCTGAAAGACACCGTGGCGCGCTTCCTGCCGCTGTGGCACGAGACCATCGCGCCCATGGTGAAGTCGGGCAAGAAGGTCATCATCGCGGCCCACGGGAACAGCCTGCGCGCTCTGGTCAAGTATCTGGACAACATTCCGGAGAGCGAAATCGTCGAGCGGAACATCCCGACCGGCATCCCGCTGGTGTACGAACTCGACGCCAACCTTAAGCCGATCAAGCACTACTATCTCGGGGATCAGGCTGCCATCGAGGCCGCGATGAAGGCCGTCGCGAACCAAGGCAAGGCGAAGTAGCCGCTAACGCCGAAGTCTTTTTTCCAGCAGCTTGTAGGCCTCGGTCAGCTTCTGCGTCAGCTCGGTGGCGGTCTTCTGCTTCTCGGGCGATCCGGAATGGTGGTCGGGGTGATACTTGCGCATGAGCGCGCGGTACGACTTGCGCATGGTCTCGAAGTTCGAGCCCATCGGCACTTCCAGCGCGGCGTAGGCGCGGCGCACTTCGTCCTCGGGCGAAGGCCTTCGCGGCGAGGGGCCGGATGACGGACGCGCGGAGCTGGGCCGCGGTTTGCTGCTTGCCGCCGTGGGCCGCGGGGCTGCGGCGTTGACCCTGGCCTTGGCCGCGGCCCGCGCCCGGTGGCGACGTTCCAGCTCGGCCTCCAGTTGTTCGTCGCTCAATTCGTCGAGCCCGTAGCGGTGGTAGAGATCTTCGTCCGGATCGCGCGGCGACTCCCAGGTCGACGCCTTGTCGAGCAGCGCATTCAACTCGGCGCGGGCCATGTCGAGAAACCGCTTGCTGATACTCATGGCGTCTTCCGTCAGTCTACACCGGCGCCTATTTGTTGTAGGGCTCGCCACGCAAGGCCGAGATGGCCCGGTAGATCTGTTCGCACAGGATCACGCGAGCCAGGCGGTGGGGCAGGGTGAGAGGCGAAAGCGACAGGCGCCTGTGCGCGGCGTTGACCGTGGCCGGGGTCAGGCCTTCAGCCCCGCCGATGAGAAAAGCGATGGCGCGCGCGCCTCGCACCATGCGCTGGTCGAGATACTTGATGAACTCGGCGGTGGTCCAGCAATCACCGCCTGGCTCCAGCGCGACGACTTCAGCGCCCGTGGGCAGGCTGCGCAGCAAGTCCGCGTCGCCTTCAACTTCCTCGACCGCCACGGGCAGGTGGCGTCGCGCTCGATCCACATACTCCTGGCACACCGACTCCAGCCGCCGATCGCGCATCTTGCCGACGGCGCGGACCAGGATCTTCACGGCCCGACGGGACCGTCGCTGGCAAGCACCATGGCCTCGGGCGGGATCTGCAGCTTCACCCGAGGAGCGTCGATCCACAGGCTCTCGATGTCGAAGATCTCGCGCACCGGGTGATAGAACACGTGCAGGACCACATCGCCGAAGTCAAGCAAGGCCCAGCGCCCGTTGCGCGTTCCCTCGCGGCCGAGCAGCCGCCGGCCCTGCTCGTGCATGACCTGATGCACGTGATCCGCGATGGCGTCCACTTGCCGATCACTGCGCCCGCTCACGATGGCGATGTAGTCGGTGTAGCTGGCCCGCCCGGACACGTCGATGAGCACGGGCAGAAGCGCTTTCTTTTCCAGCGCAGCATCGATGGCGGCACGGGCTGAGGCCAGCGCCTCGCGCTGCACCTGCGGGTTGGCCGTGACCGGCTTCGCCAGATCTGTGTGGCGCGCCCGCGCAGGAATCACCCCTCGGCCCGCTGCCGCTTTGGGCCCGACACGACGACCGGGCCTGCCTGAGGTCTTGGATGCTTTGCTCTTTGTCTTGGGGGCGGGTCTTTTCTTCACTTGCTGCAATCGTAGCAAAGCCAGGCGCTCCGCTCAATCCAAGTCACAAGACCCGGAATTCGGAGCGTTCGCGTCTCGCCCGCCCCTACGTCCCCTGCGCCGGGCGTTCGCGCCAGCGGGCTTCGAAATCGTCGACCAGTCCGCCGAGGTAGTCGTTGCCCAGGGCGGCCAGCCGTTCCTCCACCACATGTGCGGCGCGATCGAGCCAGGTCTTCTCTTCCTCGCTTTCGTCGATCGGCCAGCCGGCAGGAGCGACCTCGGGATGGCCACTGGTACGCAGCCAGCGCTCGGCGTGGCGAGACAGACTGCGAGAGGCCCAGAGAGGCGCTTCCAGCAGCGAGCGACCCAGGATCTGGCCACCCTCGCGAAACGCCGCCACCAGTTTGCTCTTCGAGGTGCGGCTCACGGATTGGTGGATCAGCACGCGCAGGTGGGCGGCTTGCGGCCGGCTGATGGGCCCGCCCACGTGCAGCCTGGCGCAGTAGTGGTTGACCAGCGTGGCCGCCTGGAAGATCATCGCCATGTCTTCGGCGCCACGGCCGGCGGCGAGCAGAGCAAAGAACTTGCGCCAGGCCAGCCTGAGCGCCGCCAGGGTGGCCGCGGCAAGCGTGACGGTACGCAAAGCCGAGCCGGCCTGGCCCTGGGCCAGCACCTCGGCCGAGGTCGCGGGCAGGTCAACCTGACGGCTCACCGCCAACTTCATGAACAGGCCCGCCCGCACGCGCGCGGACACCAGGTCGTCCACCACCGGCACGGGAACAAGACCGCCCAGGGCCGAGGCGAGCAGCGCCCGCCGTACGATGAGCCCGCGGTTCTGCCCCAGGTGTGACAGTCGCGACGGGTCCTGGGGCGTAACCGGCTCGGCCCCCACTTCGATGGCTAGCTTGTCGTCGGGTTTCTCGGTGCTCACGGGGTTTCCTGCTTGCCGGCCGCGGGAACCCGGGTGGTGCCTGCCGACGGTCTTCGCGGCTGTCCCGGGCTGGCCTGGCCCGTGGTATCGCCCGAGTGGCGCCCGCCGGCTGCCTTTTTCGCCGGTGGCGGCAAGGCAGGCGTGGGCGCGGCCAGACCGCCCAGAAGGGCACGCTCTTCCAAGATGGTTCGCTGTCGCGCGGGCAGAGTTTCAGCAGCAGGCATCACCACTGGCGCCACCACCGCGTCGACGGTGGCCGCGACTGCAAGCTCACCCTCTATGGGGGTTCCATCGCGGACAGCTCGAAAATGCGAGACCAGTGAAAAGGTTTGCAGCCCGCCGCTGGCATCGAGCCGCGCGTCGCCCACAAGCGTCTGGACGTCGACTGTCTCGCGCCACTTGCGCAAAGGCGTGGACGCAGCCAGTCCCGCGCGCTGGTCCGCGGCCTTGCTCAGGCGGAAGGCGCGGCTGCCGGCAGGCACGACCTCCACGAATCGGCGCACGGTGTCCCACGCCGCGTATGGCGCCCCAACGCCTTCCTCGAGGATTTGCTGCGGTTCGGGATCCTGGGCGGGCCGGCGCACGAGCTTGCCGTAGCGCAAGGCCACGGCCAGCTCGCTGCCCACGCGCACCACCTCGCGACCGCCATCCCGATCGTTGCTCTCGGCCAGGCGAAAGTTGCCCTGCGTGTCGATCCACAGATCGGTCATGGTGGTTATGGCATCGTGAGCCCCGGCATCCGGCCCACCGGATGCGCTGACACGAAACGTCGCCGTGGCATGAAAGTGTGCGCCGGACAAACGCCGCAGCCCCGAAACCAGAGCGGCCGGTTGCACCGCCTGGTCCAGTTCCTGGTCCGGCGGCGGCATCCCGTCGGGCTTGGCCCGGCCGCAGCCCAACCATGCCGCCACGAGAAGCAGCGAGAGGAGCATCCGTTTGCGGAACAAAGGCCTGCGCACGAGGGCTCGCAATTTACCACTGAACTCCTCGGGCGCATGGTTCCACTGCCGAGCGACCACGCGCTTGCAGTCGAGGAATGGTAACGTAGGCCAGTGGACGCACTTCCCACGCTGAGCTCCCCTGGCTTGCGCCTGGCCGCTACCCTCACTGCTGCGGGCCTGGGGGCACTGTGGGGCAGCTTCCTCAACGTGTGCATCGTGCGCATTCCGCGCGGCATGTCGGTGGTCAGGCCAGCCTCGCACTGTTTCGCGTGCGGCAAGCGCGTGTGGGCGCGCGACAACATCCCCATCCTCTCGTACTTGTTGCTGCGCGGCCGCTGCCGTCACTGCGGCGCGCGTTTCTCTCCGCGCTACGCGCTGGTCGAGGCGTTGGCCGCTGTGCTGGCGGCCCTGATCTTTTGGACCTTCGTGGTCGGTGCGCCGGGCGAGCCGCTCGGCATTCGCGCGGCCCGCTTCGCCACCTACTTCGCCTTTGCGGCCGTGCTCGTGGTGCTGTCGTTTATCGATCTCGACACCAAGCGCCTGCCCGACGTCATCACGCTTCCTGCCATTGGGGCTTTCTTCCTGGCCGGCTTCGCCGTGCACGACGTCGCTTGGTCAGAACGCGCCATCGGGGCCGCCGCTGGCTATCTCCTGGTCCGCGTCGTTGCCGACGGTTACTACTACGCCACCGGCCGCGAGGGACTGGGCCTGGGCGACGGCAAGCTCTTGGCCATCATGGGCGCCCTCTTTGGCTGGAAGGCCATTCCTGCCATCGTGTTGCTCGCGTCGCTCGCGGGCATCCTGATCAGCGTGCCGGCCTTGGTCGTGCGCCAACGTCGCGAGGCCGCGGTGGCGTCAGCCGTCCCTCCCTCACCCGCTCAGCCGGTGTCCATTCGCAAGGCGGAAGTCCCGTTCGGTCCGTTCCTGGCGGCCAGCGCCCTGGCCTACCTGTTTCTGGGTAAGCTGGCGTGGGCGATGCTGATGCGGATGCTGACCGGCGAGTAGCACAGACCGGAGACTGCAGGCTGTAGGTCGGAAGGGAAGGCAGACTTAGCGCTTCCGGCTCCGGTTCGTGAACCTCCAGTCTCCAGCCTACGTCAGAACGCGACGAAGGGTCCTTGTCCAGCTGAAGTCGTCTGGCCGGCGATGGCGGTGAACACGTTCCTGCCAAAGTGGAAAGGCAGGCCCCAATCGAAATACGCGGGCATGAAGCTCTGTCCCGACGGGGGGACACTGGGCCCGGCCAGGTTATCAAAAGCGATGTTGTCCTGGCTGGAGGCTAGGGTCATGGCGTTGGCGACGCTGAAGTTCACGATCAAGGGAACCCGACCGGAGGAATCCTGAATCTTGGCAGACAGGTTCAGGGTGGAGTTGGGACAGTAGAAGTTCGAGATGTCTGGGTGCAAGGCGTCGTAACAGGTTGGGATGTGCGTCGTGGTGCTGTCCAGGAAGTAGATCGCGTTGGAGCCGCTATCGACAAAGGCAAGAGTTGGGGTGCTGTTGGTGGGGTACTGGGTGCGAAACTCGCCGGATTCGTCGAGCTGGATGACCGACGCCTGCTCCAGACCATTGTTGTCGCGCGTGCCAATGCCGAAGACCAGGGATCCAATCACGCTCGGCGCCCCTTCGGCGGGAATCGCCGGCAACTCAAAAATCGTGCCGTTGTTGTCCTGGCTGAAGAACACGACGGGATTTGATAGCTGTTGGGCAAGAGGCACAGCCGTGGCCTGGCAGCCATCCGCCGCCGAAGCACACGCATAGTACGTCCCCGGATTCTCGGACTGGGTGCCCAGCGCCGCAGCACAGGGCGGCCCACAATCCTGCGCGAACGACGACAACCCAAGGATACCGTTGGCGCCCAGCAACTCGGGGGTGCTGATGTCCGTGCCGGTGCAATCGCTCGGCATGGGATAGGTTGATTCCTCGATGACCTGGATCGGGATATTGCTTGCCTGCTCGTTCGCGATCTTGAAATCGGCACTTCGAAGCGGACCCCAAATGGAACCGCTGATGAACTGGGTGCATTCGGCGAGCCCAACCCCGCTGTCGCTGGTGAAGGCGGGCAGCGAGAGCGTCAGCACTGACCCGAGCAGGCGCAGGCCCGCGGAGCCAGTGTCGACCAGGACGTGGTCGATGCTCTGGCAGTCACTCGTGCTGCCGGGAACGCAGACGGTGACTGTTGCAAACAGACCGTTGATGTAGCCGATGTTGGGCAGCCCGTAGTCGACGAACACCTCGGCCACGTTGTCCGCCGGCATGGCAATGGTGTTGTGGTGCAGGCCGGAGCTGCCGCTGCACGCCACACCCAGGCCAAGCAGGACAGCGGACGTACAAGCCGCCCCAGCTCTTCGCGTGCGAGGGGCGCGCACTAGCGGATCTCGTCGGTGGAAAGTCCTTGCGGCACCCGGTCCACCAGGTAGGCCCGGCCGTAGAAGGCACGCTGGTGGCCACTCATCTGGATGACCAGTCCCGGAGCCTGGATGTTGACGGGGCCACGGCCAACGCGGGTCTTGGCAGCCTTGAGGTACGTCTCGTAGTACGAGCCGAGGAGTTGGCGCAAATTAGGGCGAAACGGACCTTGCCACGAAACCCCGAAGACCTTGCCGTCGTTGTCCGCATACTCCCGCACCTTGGTGCCGGTCGCCGCCTGCAGCTCGTGCATGGTGTGGGTGGCGGCACGTTCGATGCGCGCAGTGGCCAGCAAGTGAGTCTGGCCGGTACCTATCGATGAAGCATCGCCGCCCAAGGCCGCCCGTGCCGGCGACGAGCAAAGCAGCAAAGCGAAGAACGTGCAAGGCGGTAACAGTTTGCAGAACAATGTTGAGGTGAAGGGGATGGTTTGCATGGCAGTTGCCTTCCAAAGGAGACTCTGGGGCGTGCGATCGCTTGACTAGCTTACAATGCTTTGGGCGGAAGCGTAGCAACGGGTTGCAGCTCGACGCTGATGGCCTGCAGAAGGCCCTCCAGATCAGCGCGGATTTCCGCCAGGCGCTCGGGGCTGTCGGCTTCGCAGCGAAGCACCAGCACCGGGCCGGTGTTGGATGCGCGCACCAGACCCCAGCCGCCGGGGAAACTCACGCGTGCGCCGTCCACGTCCACCACGTGATGGTCGCGGCGGTAGTGCGCCAGCGCCCGGCGCACCACCTCGAACTTGATGTCGTCGGGACAGGGCAGGCGAATCTCGGGCGTGTTGTGCATCACGGGCAACGCGTCCACCAGCGCGGAGAGAGGAAGTTCGCTGCGGGTCAACAGTTCGACCAGACGCGCAGACGCGTACACGGCGTCGTCGTAGCCGTAGTAACGATCCGCGAAGAACATGTGCCCCGACATCTCGCCCGCCAGCACGGCCTTCTCCTCGCGCATCTTGGTCTTGATGAGCGAGTGGCCTACTTTCCACATAATGGCGCGACCCCCGAGCCGGGCGATCTCGTCGTACATGGCCTGGCTGCACTTGACCTCGCTGACGAAGGTGGCGCCCGGCCGCTCGCGCAGGATGTCGCGCGCGAACAGCATCATGAGCTGGTCGCCCCACACGATACGGCCCGCCGGATCCACGACGCCCAGGCGATCCGCGTCGCCGTCCAGCGCGATGCCCAACTCCGCGCCGCCCTTCTTCACATGGTCGATGAGGTCAGTCAGGTTGGCCGGCACCGTCGGATCGGGATGATGATTGGGAAAGCGGCCATCGGGATCGCAGTACAGCGCCTCGACCTGCAGGCCCATCCGGCGCAGCACCGACACGCAAGTCAGGCCGCCGGTGCCGTTGCCGCCGTCCACCACGATCTTGAATCGACGGGCGCCCAGGCGCATGCCGTCGGCCACCTGGGCAACGTACGGTGTCAGCACGTCCACCTCGGTCGCCCTGCCGCCCGTCACGGGCGCGGGCCGGGTGCCGGCGCGGTGGCGCCTGATGCGCTGGAGCAGCACCTGGATCTCGGCGCCGAAGATGGTGCTCGGGCCGCGCACGATCTTGAAGCCGTTGTCCTGCTCGGGGTTGTGACTGGCCGTGATCATCACGCCGCCGTCGGCCTTGCAGTGGAAGACCGAAAAGTACAGCCCCGGCGTGTGCAGCACGCCCACATCCGACACGGCGAAGCCTGCATCCACCAGCCGTGACTTCATGACCGCGTGAATGCGCGGCGAGGACAGCCGGCAATCGCGGCCCAGCGTGATGTGACGCGCGCCCACTTCGCGCAGATGCTCGGCGATGGCGTCGGCCAGATCGCCAACGAAGGAATCGGAAAAATCCTGATCCGCGACGCCGCGGATGTCGTACTCGCGAAAGACTCTTGGGTTCATTGTTGCTTCTGATGCTCGGCACTCGTCACAGGAACTCTTTTCTGCCCTGCGCGGAAAGTTCATCTACCACACGGCGCACTTCCTGCGCTCGATGTTTGGGCACGACCAGCACGGCATCGCGGGTGGCCACCACCACGATCCCCTCGACGCCCACCACGCCCAGAAGCGGAGCGCCCGGCTCGGCCATCACCACGCTGCCATTGCAGGCTTTCACGATAGCGTCGCCCGAGATGAAGTTCCCGTCATCGTCGGTGGGCCGAATTTCACTCACCGCCGCCCAACTGCCGACATCGCTCCAACCGAAATCGCCTGGCACCACCTGGATTCCCTGCGCCTTCTCCATGATGCCATAGTCGATGGAGATGGCGGGCACGCGCGGGTAGCGCTGCTGGGCCAGTGTGACCGGATCGGGCGAGGCGCAAAGCTCGTCGAGCAGGGCGGACAATTCGGGCAGGTGCTGGCGGGCCTCGGCCAGCAGGCGCCCAGCAGAAAAGAAGAACATGCCCGAGTTCCAAAGGTAGTCGCCCGACGCCAGATAGGCGCGCGCGGTCAACAGGTCGGGCTTCTCCACGAAGCGCGCCACGTGGTAGGCCTCGGCGCTGCCCGCCACCTTGGCCCCGGTCTGCAGGTAGCCGTAGCCGGTCTCCGGATTGGTCGGATTGATGCCGATGGTGACGATGGCCTGGCCGGCCTGCGCCAGCGCGATCCGCAGCACGGCCGCGTACTGCAATTCATCTCTGATGAAGGCGTCGGACGGCACCACGGCAAGCACGGCGTCCTGTCCCGCACGTCGCACGATGTGCGCCGCCGCCAGGCCCACCGCCGGGGCCGTGTTGCGTGGCGCTGGCTCGACCACCAGGTTGTCAGCCGGCAGGCCGGGCAGGGCGTCGCGGATGGCCTGGGCTTGATCCGCCGCGGTTACGATCAGAGTGCGCGGCAGGCCCACCAGCGCGCTCAGCCGGCGAAACGTGGCGGCCAGCAGCGATTCGTTGGCGCCCAGGCTGAGCAACTGCTTGGGTCGGGCGCGCCGACTGGCCGGCCACAGCCGGGTGCCTCCACCGCCTGCCAGAATCACGGCGAACTGTTCGGGCTTTGCCATCAAGGGACTTTACCTCAAGATGATTGGACCATGCTGCTGGCGTTCGTCCTGATCGCGACTGGCCTTTCGGGCACGGTGTACGGCGTGCGGCTGGCGACCGAGCGACGCCGTCCCGTCGACCTTGCCGGCGCGCTGCTGGCCGCGGCCGGACTCGCCTTGGCGCTGGTGGGCGTGGGACGCCTGCTCTCCGACAGATTCTTCTAGTACCGACTCCGGATTCGGTTCCGACACCGGCCCCGGCTTTCCGGCCCCCGGCCTCGTGTTAGGCGCTCGATTCGGCCGGTTTCTGCCCGATGAACAGCCCTGCCTCGATGCTCACGCTGAACGACGCGCTGGAAAAATAGGTGTCGATGGCCTGTTTGACCGCCAGGAAGGTGTCCTGCACCTCTGGCCCTTTGCCTGCGATCTTCTTCCAGCGCGCCAGCGGTCCGAACTCGACGACCGGCGCGTAGAAGAACTCGCGCGCGCTACGAAACACCAGATCCCAGTGATCGCGCTGCACGGTGACGGGCGTGAGCCCCGCCTGCTCCATCTGGTGGATCGCGGCGTCCGCTTCGGGAAACGAGGCGGTGTATCCGCGCAGGCTGGCCAGCGCGTCTTCGCGCCCGAGGCGCACCAGCACATCCCGGTACACGTCGAGAAATTCGCACCAGGTCCCGCGCAGCGGGGTGGCCACGCGCACCTCGGCCCCGGGCCGGGCCACGCGGGCCAGGTCGGCAAGAAACTCGTCGGGCCGGGCCAGATCCGCCAGGCCCACGTTGGCCAGCACCAGATCGAAGGCGTGGTTGCCGAAGGGAAGGTGGGCGGACAGGCTCTGCAGCCGGAAGAAGACCCGGCGCCCGACCTGCTCAGCCGCCACGTTGGCGCGGGCCCGGTCAAGCAGGCCCTGCGCGCCTTCCAGGTCGATGATCCGGCTGGCGTGATCCAGCCGGTGCAGAAGGCCGGTGGTCGTCTCGCCCAGGCCGCAGCGGATCTGCAGCACCTGCGAGCGCGGCTTGACAGGCACGTCCTCGACCAAGCGCTCGACCAGTCTTCGCCCAATCAGCGGAAAGACCTGCTCCTCGTAAAGCCGGCTGCGCTTTTCCTCGTCGGTCATCTTGCGCGGAGGCGCCGTTTTCGTGGAGTCCGGAGACGGGGACATGCTGGCTGCGACTCTAGCCGCTACGCTCTCGGAGCGCTAGCCTTGGCAAAGATGAAGCCACGCCTGCCTGCCGCCATCTACGCCATCGGCGCCACCAGCCTGCTCAACGATGCGTCGAGCGAAATGATCTTTCCGCTGCTGCCGGTTTTTCTCTCCAGCGTGCTGGGGGCGAGCGCGGCCACCTTAGGCGTGATCGAAGGCACGGCCGATGCGGCGGCCAGTCTGCTCAAGCTCGTTTCCGGTGCGCTCTCGGATCGCCTGGGACGGCGCAAGCCGCTGGTGGTGGGCGGCTACGCGCTCGCCTCGCTGGTTCGCCCGCTGGTCGCGTTTGCCCAGACCGCTGGTGCGGTGCTGGCGATTCGCGCGATCGACCGGGTGGGTAAGGGCCTGCGCGCCAGCCCGCGCGACGCGCTCATCGCTGACGCGGCTCCGCGCGAGTTGCACGGCCGCGCTTTTGGAGTGCACGAGGCGATGGATCACGCCGGCGCCGTGGTGGGACCGCTTGCCGCCTATCTGCTGCTGGCGATTGGGGTAGGGCTGCGCTCGGTATTCCTGCTCTCCGCGCTGCCGGCCGCTATCGCCTGCCTGGTGGTGGTGTTGTTTGTGCGCGAGGCGCGGCCCCGGCCACGCGAGCCGGCGGTCGCTGCCGCCGCGGCGACGGTTTCCATAGTGAACCGGCCCTTTCTCGGCTATCTGCTCGCCACCATCGTCTTTGCCCTGGGCAACTCGTCGGATGCCTTCCTGCTCCTGCGCGTCCACGACGCCGGGCTGCCCGCGCAGGCGGCGCCGCTGCTCTGGGCCCTGCACCACGTGGTGAAATCCACCACCAGTGCCAAGGCCGGCGAGCTGGCGGATCGGCTCGGCCGCCGCCGCGCCCTGGCCGCGGGTTGGATTGCCTACGCAGCCATCTACGCAGGCTTCGCCTTCGCGCGTTCGGGTTGGGCCATCGCAGGCCTGTTCGTCATCTACGGCCTGCACTTCGCATTGGTGGGTGGGGCGCAGAAGGCGCTGGTCGCCGATCTGGTTCCAGTCGAGGCGCGCGCCCGCGGCTTCGGCATGTACCACCTGTGCGTCGGGCTGGCCGCCCTGCCCGCCAGCCTGCTCTTCGGCCTGCTCTACCAGCGCCTCGGCTCGGGCACGGCCTTTCTCACCGGCGCGGGCCTGGCGCTGGGTGCGGTCGCGGTCTTGCCGTTATCCAGGACGGGCTAGCCACGGCACGCGCATCCCACTCAGCCTTCGACGACCTTCGGCCCGCGAGGCCCGAACAGGCGACCGGCCAGTTCAGCCAACCAGCGTCCCTCGGGCGTGCTCGATACGCGCAGTTCGCGAGCGCGCGCGCCGGCGACCAGCGCGGCCAGCTCCGGCGAAGGGTCGGGAAGCTGTTCGAGGACGCAAAACACGGTGGCGTGGCCCGGGCTGGCGCCGGTGCTCTCGGACCATGCGCGCGCAGCAGCCGCCAAGGCGGGCTGCGGTGGCAGAGGCTCTTCTGCATCGTTGGCTGGACCGAGGTGGTTGATGGCGTGGATCACACGGTGGCGACGATCGCGGTAGTTGAGCGGCCGCAATTCGTCGGGCGCGATGGGAACACCGATGTGGACGTCCTGCTGGCCCATGCCCACGGGAAAATCGACCTCGCCAGACACCGGCGCCACGGGCAGACCGCCCACGAAGCGCACGGGAACCACGGGCCGCCCCAGTTCAATGGCCATGTCGAGGAACGCGCCCGAAAGCTTGCGCACTGGCGTGCGACAACTGTGCGCCATGGCGCCCTCGACATGGACCATCACGCTGCGGCCACCCGACACCATCTCGGCCGACATCTGCCGGATGATACCCGGCAGCGAAGCGCTGTCGCTGCGGTCGAAGTACTGCGACATGCGCGGGCGGTGCAACCCCGGGTATGAAAATGCGTGTTGCATGAACAGGTCGAGCCAGGAGGTCTGGTTCTCGATGCGCGCCAGCGTGAGCACAGGCGCGTCCATCAGTGCCGAGGCCACGATGGCGAAGATGGTGGATTCCACGGTCACCTGGTGATTGGCCAGGAAGATGACCCCGCCGGGGCGGGCCGCGTGCAGGGCCTCAGGATCCGTGATGTGAAGCTGTCGCAGGAAGCGCAGGATCAGACCGCGACAGATATCCTCGACCGGCGGAGCCGTGCCGGCCAGCAGACTGCGCCAGTACTCGCGCGTCGCTGGCACCAGATCGGTGGCCGTGTGCGAGCGAGCCGCACGGCCGCCCGCCCCGGCATAGTCGCGTGGGGAGCCCGCCGGCTTCGCCGGCGGCGTACCATCGCGGGAGGGTTTGGCGAGGCCGAGCGAAGCGAGCGGGGTGGGGGTGGACGTGGGGGGCCGAAGGGCGGAGCGAACCCTTTGAGGGTTCCCATGTGAATTGGAATCGACGATAGTCATTCCCAGCCCCGCCACCTGATAGATGCGCTTGCCGTCCACCCACAACGATGAGTCGGCAACCGCGAAGGGCCCGGTGGCGTCGCGACCCTGTTCGGTGATCTCCATGGTTATGGTGATCAGGCGATTGTGCGGCACCACCTGGCCACGGTACTTCCAGGTCACCGCTCGACCGGGCGCAATGGGCGCAAAGCGCGGATGCGACGTCCCTTCGGCAAGCCCGACCCGCAACATGTGGAACTGCAGAAGCTGCAGCATCGCCTCCAGACCAAGCGAGCCAGGCTGCACCGGATCCTGGAAGAAATGAGCCTTGAAGAACCATTCGGCCGGGTTCACATCCTTTTCCGCGCGCAGAAAACCCAGGCCGGCGCGGCCGCCGCGCGGATCGCAAGCAGTCACGCGGTCGAGCATGAGCAAGCGGGGCTCGGCCAGGCGCAGCGAACCTTGACAGTAGCGAGCCGGACGCGCGGTCAGATCGACGAGAAAATCGGAAACCGCGCTCAGCTCTGCGCTCTGCTCGTCGGTGGTGGAAAGGCCTGCCTGGTTCTCGAACGTCGCCGCGGGAAAGAAGCCGAAACCGGTCTGCATCTCGTACACCGACGTCTCACCCAGCAAGCAGCGCACGCGGAAGGATTCCAGGGTCATGCCGCCCGAACGCGAGACGCTTTCCAGCGTCGCGATGGTGCGCAGCGGACCCGCGGCGGGGCGCACCTCGCCCAGTGCGTGGCCTGTGCCGTCGAGATTGCGAAATGCGAGATCCTGGTCGGTACCAAGCGCGCTGCCCACGAAGCTGGCCAGCCAGCCACAAGGTTGTAACGCCGCCTCCAGGAACACGCAGAAGGGCATAACAGGATGGCCGTTCTCCGCGAAGTACCAGGCCTCGGTCGGCACGTCGTATTCCACCTCAATACTGGCTCCGGCCTGGCACGCACCCATCTCGCCCTCGATGCGCACGACGCGGCTCATGAAGTGGTAGGGCGGGCCAGGCAGTCGCGCCACCCGACGGGGTCCGTCGAAGCACGTGTACATCGGTCCGAACGCATCGGAGGGTTTGCCCCAGGCGCAGGCGTAGAGCGAACGCTGGTCGAAGCGAAAGCCGTTCACCTCAGCCACCGCTGCGGCAGTTTTGCGCAGAAGCTCGGGGTGGCTCGACAACGGCCAGTCCGGGACCAGGCGCAGGCCGACCCGCCGTGCGTGAAAGGCCTTCAGTCCGTCGACCGTGCCCAGCAAGTCCGCGTACACGGTGGGCAGCGGGCCGTCATGCACCTCCTCGACGAACATCTCACACACCAGTTCCTTCGACGTGGGCACCACTTGACCACGACACTGCAGCCGGTACGTCTCCTCGGGCACGGGCTCGAACCGCCAGCCGTCGCAGGCCAGGGTGAAACCCAGGCCCGTCAGGTAGATGGCCATCATCTGCAGACAGCCCTCGAACATGAGGGTGCCAGGCATGCACGGATCGTTCTTGAAGTGGCCGGCGAAGAACCAGTCGTCGGGCCGGATGCTGGTGACAGCGCGCAGGTAGCCCCGCTGCCAGGGCCCGCCGCGTGGATCGAAATCGAGCACCCGTTCCACCAGCAACATCTTGCCGTTCTGGATGGCGGGCGTGCGCACATGGGCCTGGGCTGCCTCGAAACCGGGACCGAAACACGCGTACCCATCACCCTCGGAAAACGCACGCACCTCGGCGGCCGAGAATTGCCGGCGCGTGCAGGCCACGGCTGGCTGGTCCAGGCGCGCGTCGGGTTTGATGGCCTGGCCCTCGGGCGTCCACAGCACGCCGGCCGATTCGTTGAGTTCCTCTTCTGTGAAGAAGCCGGCCTGACCCTGGCGCACGGTCAGCGCCGGTCGGCCGTCGCAGGTGCAGTCATAGTGGAAGAAGAACAGGCGCACCTCGCCCTGGCGCGCGTGACTGTCGACGTGAATATCGTAGCGAAGGGTTTCGCCCAGCCGGGGTAAGCTGCCGTGGTAGGTCAGCTCGCAGCCCAGCAGGCGGTAGCGGCGCTGCCCCTGGTTGAGCGCATCGACGCCCAAATACGAGATGAGGAAAAGGTCGGCCTGGCCCGCTTCGATCATGATCCCCGCCGGCATGAATCCGCGGTGCAGGAACCACGAGTCTTCGCGCACGTCGGTTTCGGTCCACACCGTGCCCAGGCCCATGGCCCCGGCTACCGCATCCAGGCCCACCACCCGATCGGCCAGCAGCAAGGGCGGCTGGGGCATGCGCACCTGGACCGCGTGTTGGTCTTGCGCCGTGAATTGCGGACCGAAGAGATCCGAAATGCGGCCGGCGGCGTGAGTTTCCAAATCGCTCCGAGAGAAAGCGGGGCCACGCGGCTGCCCCTGATTCGTGGACGGGACTGGCTGATCTCCTGTGCTTGGCCGCGCGCTGGTCGCCGCGGGTTGATCGGCCGCCGACGAAAACCGTGGCCCCGGGGAGAAGCTGCTCGCGCCGAGCAAGATCCCGAGCGCCCGCTGGCGGCCTTCCAGGAACTGCCGGTGCGCGGCCGCTTGCTGGGTCACGTGGTTCCGGTGGACCTCGGCGATCTGTCGCCGGTGGGCCAGCGCGCGGTTCAGGATCTCGGCCATCGGCCCCCGCAGTCCCGACGCGACAGCGGGCAGCGACGGACTGACAGCCGCTTGCGCGCCGACACTGTCCTGCAAGATCGGCGGCAACCGAGGCGCGGGCGGCATGATCTGCACGGCCAATTCGCCGCTGCGGTTCGTGGTCACTTCCGACGCCCGCGCTTCCAACGCCGGCAATCTCGGCTCCGCTCGGTGTGCCGCAAGCACGAACAGCGGCGGTGCGGGCAAGCGCGCGCCTTCGCGCAGGGCTGCCAGAAACGCTGGCCCGTCGTCGGGCGACACGCCTGCGAGTGGACGGCGCAGATGCGCAGGTGGCTCCTCGATCCAGGTGTGGGCCTCTTGTCCGCCCAGGGCTTGCGTCACGATCGCAGCCGTGAGCGGCACCTTGTCTTTCCATGGTGTGATCTGCCCTGCACCTGGCGAGCCCGGAAGCACGCGATGGCCGCAGCAAAGCGCCGCAGCAGCCACGTGCAGTAGTCCCGAGGTGGCGTGCGCATGCCCGAAGAGAGCGCGCAGGCTCTCGTCCTCTCCCAAAGTCAGGCCAGGCTTTCTGCCATGCCGGTCGCCGAGCACCGCCAGCACCTGATCCCCGTCGCGACGGATATCGTCGAGCCGCTTGAGCACCAGCACCACGGCCGCATCGCCGCCTTGCTGCCGATCCGCGGGAAGGCAGGCGGCTGCGGCCGACAGATGCACAGGCTCGGCCGACAGATCCACCGCTGCCACCAACGCAGCGTCGATCTCGCCCTGTTGCAAAGCCCGTCGGGCGATTTGCAGGGCGCGAATGCCGGAAAGCTCCTCGCTGCTGACGCTGAGACTGGGGCCACAGAAATCGAACTGACTGTTCAGCCGATTGCTCACGATGTTGGGCATGGCCCCGATGACACCCGCGGCGCCGAGCAGAGGGACGAAGCCGTCGCGCGCAGCCGCCTCCCAATCTCTCGAGGCGCCCAGCGTCTTGGCCCAGCCCGCCACGCGCCAGCGCGCCCCGTGGCGTGCAATCTCGGCATCACATTGCATGCCCACGATGACCGAGGTTCGTTCGCGCGGCAAGGTCGATGCCACTTGCTCCACCGCCTCGCGGGCCGCGGCCAGAACCAGCAACTGCTGCGGCAGCGTTTCCTCCAGATCCTTGGGGGGAAACCGCAGGCCCGCCAGCGCGAGCGACACCTCGTCGGCAGGCGCGCTGTCGCCTTTCAACTTCGACTGCCCCAGGAAGAGTGCCTCGGCGAAATCCGCGACGCTCTTCCCGTTGCCGACCCGCGCGCCGATGGCGACGATGCCCACGCCGGGGGGTGCCGCGGCTGTCTTGCTGTGCGGACCGGCCAGCCTGGCCGAGGGTTCCTCGACGATCAGGTGAGCGTTGTTGCCACCGAAACCAAAGGCACTGACGGCCGCGCGCCGCGGGACCGGGTCGTTCCACGGCTCGGCCGCGCGCAACGGACGCAGCGGCGCGCCCTTGAAGACCGGCGTGATGTTGTCGAGTGACGGCGTGGCTGGCAACACGCCCGCACGAAATGCGCCCAGAACCTTGAGCAGGCCAGCCGCGCCAGCGCCGGTGATCAAGTGGCCCAGGTTGGCCTTGAGCGAGCCTATGGGCAAAGGCTCACCTCGGCCAGCGCCGACCTCGGCCAGGGCGCGGATCTCAACTGCATCCCCCACGCCGGTACCGGTGGCGTGACATTCCACCAGAGAGATGTCCGACGGCGAAAGCTCGGCCGCCGCATAGGCTGCGCGCAGGGCTCGCACCTGGCCTTCCTGCGAGGGAACCAGCAAGCCGCGGCCGCGGCCGTCGTTGGACAGCCCAATGCCGCGAATCACGCCCAAAACTTGATCTCCGTCGCGGCGGGCGTCTTCCAGGCGTCGCAGGGCCACCAGGACTGCGCCCTCGGCCGGGATCAGGCCGTCAGCCTCGGCGTGGAAGGGCCGACTGCGTCCGCTCGGGCTGAGCGCGCCGAGCGCGGTGAAGCCCTGGTGAATGAAGAGATCGTCGGCGCGATTCACCGCCCCGGCCAGCATCAGATCCGCGCGACCATCGTGCAGGAAATCGCAAGCCAGCTTGATGGCGTAGAGCGAGGAAGCACACGCGGCGTCCAGCGCGAAAGCAACGCCACCCAAGCCCAGGGCCTGGACGAGAAAGTGTGCGGGCAAACCCGACATGAAACGATTGCGCGGGTCCACCGTGGACAGCGACAAGCGATCGGAGGCTCGCCCGTCCAGCAGCTGCTCTATCCAGAACCGTTCCGCGTAGCAGGACAGCGACGACGATGGATAGGACAGGTTGCCAACCACCGCGCCGGCGCGGGCCTTGTCGCCGCGAAAGTGTGCCTCGCGCAGGGCTTCGCGCCCGGCATGAAGCAGCCAGTGGAAAAGCGGATCCAGGGGAACGATCTGCTCCGCAGGCACAGCGAAGCCCTGCGCATCGAAAATCTTGTGGAAGCCCTGCACGTATCCGCCGCGATCGTGCAGCGTCCGATCCTGCGTGTCCTTCGCGTTGCTGGCCAGGACCAGAGCTGGATCGATGCCCCAGCGGCCGGCCGGGGCCGGACCGATCACCACGCGCGCCTGATGCACCAAGTGCCAGAGATCGTCGGGCGACAGCGCCCCTGGCAGGACGCAGCCCTGCCCCACGATGGCAATGGGCGCAAAACTCATGAGCGGGCGGGCGAGCCGTTCCCGGCGCGCCGTCGCAGAGCCGGCGCCTCGGGCGGATCGGCGGGACGCTCGTCACGCGGGAGCGCGTGCACCTCGATACCACGCAGTTCGGCCACCACGCTGCCGTTGCTGGCCAAGAACGCGGCGTCGGACACGGCCCGCTTCTGCGAGGCCTCGCGGCCCGCCAGCACGCATCGGATGGTCCCGGTTGTCGGGCCCGGATGATAGATGTGCAGGCTGGCAATGGCCGTGGGCAAAGAAGCGGCGCCCAACTTGCGCTGTGCCCACAGCACCGCCGCTTGCAAGCCACCGTCGAGCAACGCCGGATCGAACTGCCAGGGACCGGCCCACTCCCGCGCCGAGACACCCTCCAGGGTTGCCGTCAGCCCGCCATCGGCGATACCGTCGACCGAACGGATCACCTGAAAGGCTGGGCCGTGAAACAAGACTTCGCCGTCGTAGATGGTGCCGGACCAGCGCGCCAGATCGACGGGCGCGACCGGGGTGCGGTCAGGAAGCGGAGATCGCTCCTTCATCTCGCAGATGGCCGAATAGTGACGACGGCCATCCGCGCCCAGCAGCTCGACGGCAATGGTGGCCTCGTGGCCATTGGAAAGTTGGCGCGCCCGCAGCAAAAACCGCTCGACGGTCCCGTCGTCGAAGTGGCCGAGGCGGATCCCGCGCAGCACCTGCACGTCCCGGCAGGCGGCCAGGGTCAAATCCGGGCGGCAGGCCCGCGCCGCGCGTGCAAACCATTCCAGCACCAGCGCCACCGGCACGACCACGCTTCCGCGCACGCGATGCCCGTCGAGGAAAGCGCAGTGGGCGCGGTCGACCACGATCTCGGCCTCGATCTTCTGCGCCCCAGGCTCGGCCGGCCCGTGTCCCGAAACCGCGCCCCCGATCACGACCTCGGCGTCACCCGTCGCGCACAGCTCATCACGCATGAGGCGGGCTCCATCCGCCAGCGAAATCAGCGGCACGCCCATCCCGGCAAAACGCGCGCGCAGGCCAGCATCGACCATGCCGCCATCCCATGGCCCCCAGCCCAGCGCGCGCACCAGGCAGCGCGGCCCGCGCCGGCGCTGCTCGAGCGCGGCCACCTTGTTGAGCACCTCGTTGGCCATCGCGTAGTCGGCTTGGCCCTGGTTGCCTGAATGGGCAGCCACCGACGAGAAAAGCAACAAAAAGGCCAGCTCGTCGTCGACCGTGGCATCGAGCAGCGCGCGCAGTCCCACCACCTTGGTGCGAAACACCTTGGTAAACTGGGCGTCGGTCTTGTCCGCGATGAGCTTGTCGGCCAGAGCGCCGGCACCGTGGATCACGCCGGTGATGGAACCCCAACTCGCGCGGGCTTGCGCCACGGCTTCGGTCACCGCGCTGGTGTCACTGATGTCCACGGTAACATAGCGGACCTCGCCGCCAGCGCTGCCGATGGCCTGCAACGTGCGGCGGATCTCGCGCACCGCCATGATGGCGGCCACGCGGCTGCCCAGCTTGGCCGGGCTGGCGCTCTCGTCCCGGGCTTTGGCATCGGCCAGCAGCACGCGCTTGAGATCGGCGTCGCCCTCGACCCCGCGACAGCACGCAGGCTCGTCTTCCACGGGCGTGCGGCCGAGCAAAAGGAAGCGGCAACGGGCAGCGCGCGCCAGCTCGATCGCACAGGCGGCGGTCACGCCGCGGGCCCCGCCGGAAACCACCACGACTGACCGCGTGTCGAGCGGCAAGGCCGAGGCCGTGGGCAGCGGCGCCGCAACCGTTTGCAAGACCGCGCGCGCTCCCTCGACGGGAAGGCCCACCTCGCGCTCGACACCTCCCGAGAGCAGCTCCGCGCATAAGGCCTCGGCCACCTCGTCAGGTGAACGGCCCACACGGCCAATGTCGATGGCCCGCACACACGCCGACGGCCACTCGATGGCCGCGGTTCGCGCCAGGGCCGCTGGCCCCGCCAGCCAGGCGCGCTCGCTGCCGGACAGGCCGAAGTCCCCGCCGGTATCCTGCACAGTCACGAAGGTTCCGCCTTCCTTGGCAAAGCGGGCTGCCACCGCGCGGGCCGCGCGCAGCGATTCGCGGTTCACGGCCACCACGTCGTCGATGCAGGGGGCGGCGCGCAGGCCGCCCAGAAAGATTACGGCATCCGCGTCGGCCGGGATTTCGTGAACCAGCCGAGCCTTGGCGCCGCGGGTGCCGAGCTTCTCGACCAGCGCCGCCGCGACGCCAGCGCCGTCGTCGGTGACCACCAGATTGCGAGCAGCCACGAGGCCGGGCGTGGCCAAGCCCAAGGCCGGGGCGGCAACCGCACGCAGGGCGAATCGCCCGATCGAGGTTGGAGCCACGGACGCAGGACTCGGCTCCGGCGCCTTCTCGGCGGGCGCTGGACGGCTGGCCGCCTGCGACTGCACGACCATGGACTTGGCCTCGTCTGTGGCAGCCGCACAGCCCGCGTGCTCGCCCAGATAGGCGACCATCTCGCGCAGAGTGCGCATGCCGGCCATGCGCGCGGCGCTCACCTCGGGCAGACCCGGCGCCTGCTCCGTCACGGCTGAAAGGATCTCGACGCGCTTTATGGAATCGACGCCGAGGTCGGTTTCGAGGTCCATGTCCAGGCCCACCATCTCTGCCGGATAGCCGGTCTTGGCGGCAACCACGCTCAACATGAGAGCCTGCAGGTCCGAGAGAGAGAGCGCGACTGGCGCCGCCGCGACTGGGACTGCGCGCGGCGGAGCTGCGGGCTGGGCCAACGTTGCCACCGGCGCGCATGTGGGAACCGCAGGCGAAACGGGCGCGGCCGGCATCACAATCGCCGGGGGTGGCGGTGCCATCACCGATGGGACGGACGGGGCAATGCTGGGCACCCAGGCTGGCGTCTCGGCCAGCGCGGGCAGCGACGATAGAACAGAGGTGCCGCCAAGCACGCTGGCCAGGTTGGCCAGGGAACTCTCGGACGCGCGCAAGAACGCCGCGTGCGACTCGGCCATGGCGCGCTGGAAGACCGCGTGGGCCTCGGCGGTCTGGCGCTGGCTCTCTTGGAAGGCATGCACCCAGGCGAGTTGCACCGCCGGATCGCCACTAACCGCCGCAGCGACGGGCGCCGAAGGCAGCGCGGACGCCGGAGCCACGCTCGTGGGCTCGGCTGGAGGTGACGGAGGATTGGGCTTGGGCAATGCAACTGCTCCTTGCTCGGGCGGATAGATCTTCCCGTAGCTCGATCCGTTCATCTTCAAGGCCATGGCGGGTTTGCGCCGCGTGCGCGGGTCGGCCACGGGCGCGAACGCGGCCCACAACTGCGCATAGTCCACGGCCACGCCCGCGACTGACAGAAGGGCCAACCCCTGTTGCAGGCTGGCCCAGCCCGGCCGTCCCTTGCGGTCGAGCGCGATCGCTCGATGCGGACGCGACTTGAGAATGTGGCCGACCAGCCCGGTCAACACGCGGCCCGGCCCCACCTCGACGAAGGTGCGCACGCCGGACGCGTGCATGGCCTCGATCTGCTCGACGAAGCGAACCGGCTTGGCCAGCTGATGGGCCAGCAGATCGCGCATGGCCTCGGGCTCGCTGGGATAGGGCGCCGCACTGGTGTTGGCGAACACAGGGATCGATGGCGCGGTCAGGGGCACAGAGGCCAAAAACTCGCGCAAAGGCGTCGCAGCCGGGCTGACCAGCGACGAGTGGAACGCAGTCGCGACCTCGAGCCGCGTGGACGCCATGCCTTTTTCTCCCAAACGGCGCTCTGCCTCTGCGATAGCTTCGGTCGCGCCCGAGAGCACCAGCTGCTTGGGACTGTTGTGGTTGGCCACCACCACGTCGAGTTTCCACTCGTCGAGCAAGGGCTGCACGTCCTCGCGTCGCGCTGCCACCGAGGTCATGGCGCCGGGCACGGCCGCTGCTGCGGCCATCAATTCGCCGCGCCGACGCGCCAGCCGCAACAGATCCTCCGGCGTCAGCACGCCGGCAGCGCACAGTGCGGTCAGCTCGCCGAAGCTGTGCCCAGCCACGGCCGTCGGGTGCACGCCGGCTTCGCGCAAGATAGCCAGCAAGGCCAGGCTGGTCGCACCCAGCGCGGGCTGGGCCCACTCGGTCGCGGTCAGGCGCGCGCGCTGCTCGCTGCGTGCGGCCTCGTCGAACACAGGCCGCGGAAACACGACGTCGTGCAGACGGATGCCCGGAGCGAATTCGATCTCGGCTGCGCGATCCCACACCGCAAGAGCTGTCGCGCTGGCCATGGCCACGTCCGCGCCCATGTACGACGACTGGCTGCCCTGGCCAGGGAAGAGAAACCCGACGCTGCCCTCCGCCGGTCCCATGGCGAAGTCAATTCCGCCTGGCACCGAGAAGCTGCTGCCCGCAGCCAGCAGATCTGCGGCCTTGGAAAGTTTCCCGACGAGATCTGCACTCGATTCGGCGAACACAGCCAAGCGCGCTGGCGCCGCGGCGTCGAATGATGCCTGAGTAGAACGGGCGAGAAACGCAAGCATCTCCGCCTGCACGGCCTCGATGGCCAGGTCGCGACAGCGCGTGGCCACGGCCTCGGCCGATGCGCCACTGAGCAAGATGGCCTCGCCGCCAGCCGGTCGCACACGTGCTGCGCGCTTCCCTGGGCCGGTGTACTCCTGCAGCGCCACGTGGAAATTCGATCCGCCAAAGCCGAACGAGCTGACCGATGCGCGGCGCGGGTGGCTTTGGTCGCGTACCCAGGGCCGGGCCATGGTGTTGATGCAGAACGGACTCTCGTTGACGTTCAGCTTGGGGTCCGGACGATCGACTTTGATGGTCGGCGGCAGCACGCGATGGTGCAACGCCATCACTGCCTTGAACAATCCGGCGGCCCCGGCCGCGGCCTTGGTGTGCCCGATCTGCGACTTCACCGATCCCAGCGCGCACCAGCCGCGATCCTTGCGCCCGCTCTCCTCGAAAACGGTGCGCAGGCCCTCGAACTCGGACACGTCGCCGGCCTTGGTGCCTGTGCCGTGCGCCTCCACCAGTTCCACGGTTTCAGGACCGTAGCCCGCGTCCTGGTACGCGCGCCGCAGGGCCTTGGCCTGACCCGCAGGCGCAGGCGCGTAGATGCTCTTGGTGCGGCCGTCGGACGAGCTGCCCAGGCCGGCCACCACGGCGTAGATGCGATCCCCGTCGCGCTCGGCGTCGGCCAGGCGCTTGAGCGCCACCATGCCGATGCCCTCGCCCAGCAAGGTGCCGTCCGCGCCATCCGAGAACGGCCGGCAATCGCCGGTGGGCGACAGCGCCGGCGTCTTGCTGAAGCAGATGTACATGAAGATGTCGTTCATGGTGTCGGCCCCGCCGGTGATGACGAGATCCGAGTGACCCATGTGCAGCTCGGCCATGGCCATGGACAGGGCCGACAGGCTGCTGGCGCAGGCCGCGTCGGTCACGCAGTTGGTGCCGCCCAAATCCAGGCGATTGGCGATGCGGCCAGCTACCACGTTGCCGAGGATTCCAGGAAAAGAACTCTCTTGCCATTCGACGTAGTGGGCGGCGATGCGCTCGCACGCGTCGGTGACCTTGTCCTCCGGCAGGCCCATCTCGCGCAGGGCTTTGACCCACACCGGTCGTTGCAGCCGGCTGACCATGGAGCCGAGCAGTTCCTGCGCCGAGGTCACGCCCAGGATCACGCTCACGCGGTCGCGCGGCAGATCCTTGAAAGTGCCGCCGCACGCGTCTTCAAGCACCTGTTGCGCCACGATGAGCGCCAGGAGCTGGTTGGTGTCGGTGGCGGGAACGATGGACGGCGGCACGCCCCACTCCACGGGATCGAAGTCCACTGCGGGCAGAAACGCGCCCCGCTTGCAGTAGGTCTTGTCTCGTGCGCGCGGGTCCGGATCGTAGTAGTCATCAATCAGCCAGTGGCTGGCCGGCACGTCGGTGATCAGATCGCGGCCGGCCAGGATGTCGCGCCAGAAGCCGTCCTTGTCGATCGATCCCGGGAAGAGGGCGGCGACCCCGACCACGGCAATGGGCTGGTGTTTTGGAAGAGTCTTCATGCGCTACGCGTAACGGCCAGGCGGCCGGGAGCGCGGAGTATAGAGGAGAAACCCACCAAGAACCCGCCCAGGTTGATGCGCGGGCGCGGACGCGGGGACGCTGTGCGTTGCGGGCGCGAACATCTTTTTGGACGGGACGCCGATCGGATTCGCCTTCTGCCTCAAGACTCCGCCGATTGGCGGATGTCCCCGCAGCAGGCGCTTTCGCGTTATCCTGTCGCAAAGGTCAGCTAACCAGACCCGGGGAAGCATGCCTTCGCTCTGGACCTTCCAGGGCAGCCGGGCCTGTTTGCGCGCGGGGCACCGTTCGCATACCATCAGGCTCCGTGAGACGACTGCCCCAAGTTCTGGTTGTGGCGATCATGTTTTCGCTCGCGACCGTCGTCGCATCCGAAGTCAGAGCGGCTGACAAGACCGTCGGTGTGGCTGAAACCGCCAAAGCGCACTACAAACAGGGCCGGATGCACTACCAGCTGGGCGAATACCGCGAGGCACTGAGGGAATTCAAGGAAGCGTATCGCCTGAAACAGGATCCGTCGTTCCTCTACAACATCGCGCAGTGCCACCGGCAGCTGCGCGAGTATTCCGAGGCCATCAAGCTGTATGGCAACTATCTGCGCGAAGCTCCTGACGCTGAAAACCGCGACGAGGTGGAGCGACAGATTCGAGATCTCAAGGCCGCGGCAGAAAAGCAGCAGCGACAGGAGCAAGCCAGTGCTCCGTCGGTGGCGGTGCCCGAGCCGATACGCCCGCTTCCGCCTGCGCCGGTCGCCGCCAGCACGCCTGCGGCGCCGGTGCCCACCGCAGCCCCGGCGGGAACTGCGGCTTCCGCTTTTCCCGCCCCCAACCCGGATGCCTACCGAGACGCCCAGCTCGAAGTGATCCCCGATCCGCCGGAGGCGAACATCCTGGTGAACCACATCGCGGTGGCCAGGCGTGGTCCGGTGAAGTTGCGTCTGCCGCCCGGCCTTTACTCGGTGGCGCTGGAACGCGAAGGCTACCGGGGAGCCGAGGGCGCGGTCACGTTGGTTGCGGGCGACCGCACGACGCTGGTGGGCACGCTGACCGAGACCAAGACTCACGGTTGGCGCTACCCGGGCGTCGGCTTGATCGTGCTGGGTGTGGCGAGCGAGATCACGGCGATCTACTCGCATGTCGAGGCCGACCGCTATCGTGCGGGATCCGCCGACTTCAACACCTACGCCAGTTGGGAAAAGTGGACTCAAGGCGTGGCCATCAGCGCGGCCGTCTTGGCCGCCACGAGCTGGGTGGTGGATTGGCTGGTCAATCGAGACAAGGCTGATCCCGGGCCTCCCAACCCGTTGCTGTCAACTCCCAGGGAGATCCAGTAGAGCCAAGCTCTCTCTAGGCCAGCGCATTAACCGCGCCGAAACTGGACGAGGGAAGTCCGCTTTTCTGCTTGCGCGCGACTTCCATGCGCGGCCTAATATCCAGTCAATGCTGCAAAGTGCGCAGGAAGGTGCCGCTGGTGCGAGCCGTCCGTCCGGGCGCTCTCGGAAATGCGTGGCCGCGATCTTCGTCGCGACGCTGGGGCTGCTGCTGTTCGGCCTGAGTTCACAAGCGCGTGCGCAGCAGCTCGACGACGAAACCTGCGCCCAGTGCCACGCGACCGACCAGAACGAGACTGACGGAAAGGAACTGAAGGCCGTCGCGCCCGAGATGTTCAAGGGAACGCCCCACCAGGCGCTGGGGTGCACGGCCTGCCACAAGACCGATCCCGCGGCCGAGGTTCCCGAGGGCCGCACCGGGCACAAGCCTTTCGATGCGGTCGATTGCTCGGTCTGCCACCAGAGCAGCATGGTCAAGGCGGAGAACCAGGGCATCCCGCTTCTGTATCGCAACAGCGTGCACGGCATGGCCAAGCTGGGCAAGCACGACCCTCGCGCGCCCCAGTGCCAGAACTGCCACGGCTCGCATCGCATCCTGTCGCCCACCTCGACGGAATCGCAGGTCTCACGCAAGAACGTCACCGCCACCTGCGCCTCATGCCATGTGGACCGCGAAGACAAGTCCTGGCAGATGGCGAGCAGCAATCGGGTGAAGGCCTACGCTTCCAGCATCCACGGCAAGTTCAACCAGGCCTTCACCAATCTGCCGGCCGCGGTGTGCACCGACTGTCACGGCGAACACGACATCGCCAAGGTCTCGAAGAAGGAATCATACGTCGACCGCTACAAGCTGCCGCAGACCTGCTCGAAATGTCACCAGAAGATCGCGGAAACCTACCAGGCGAGCGTGCACGGAAAATTACTGGCCCAGGGCAATGTGGACGTTCCCACCTGCACCGATTGCCACGGCGAACACACCATCCAGAAGCACGACGACCCCAACTCGCCGGTCTATTCAGGAAACGTGACCAAGACCTGCAGTGCGTGCCACCAGAACGCGCTGCTGAGTTCGCGGTACAAGATGCCGCCCAATCGCGAGACGACCTACAAGACCAGCTTCCACGGCATCGCGCAGGGGTTCGGCGACAAGCGCGCGGCCAACTGCGCGAGCTGCCACGGCTCGCACGACATCCTGCCGTCCAATGACCCCAAGTCCAGGGTCAATATCAAGAACCTGGGCGAAACCTGCGGCAACTGCCATTCCGGCCCCACGCGGTTCCTGGCCCTGGGAAAGATCCATCAGAACCAGACGCTCAAAGACAACCCGCTGGTATTTCTCATCAAGCTCTCCTACATCATCCTGATCGTCGGGACGGTTGGGGGATTCATCGCCTATATCATCCTCGACCTGTTCAGCCACTACGCGCGCCGGTTGTTCGCCCGGCTACAGGGCAGGGATCCTGAAACCCGGCGCAAGCGGGCGGGCAAGACCTACCTTCGCTTCCCGGTCAGCTACCGCATCCAGCACATCATCATGATGCTGTCCTTCCTGACGCTGATCTTCACCGGGCTTCCCATCCTTTTCCCCGAATCGAATTTCTTCAAAGGCATCTTCAACACCCCCGGCAGCTTCCAGTTGCGCGGCCTTATCCACCGGAGCGCCGCCATCGTGCTCATCACCTTGACCCTCGTACACACCGTCTTCGTACTCTCGTCGAAACGAGCGCGCAAGGATCTGGTCGAGATGATGCCGAGGTTCAAGGACTACAAGGATTTCAGGCAGCTCGTTGCTTTCAACTTGGGCCGTTCCAAAGAGCGGCCGGCCTACGCGAGATTCAACTTCATCGAGAAGTTCGAGTATCTGGCCGTGGTTTGGGGTTCGATTGTCATGGGCGTAACAGGATTCGTGCTGTGGTTCCCGGGCTGGTCCATGCGCCACATGCCCAAGCTGGCTCTCGACGTGGCTGCCGCCATTCACGGCTACGAGGCGGCATTGGCCTTCTTGGCCATCATTATATGGCACCTGTATTCCGTCATCTTCAGCCCGGACGTCTGGCCCATGAGCAAGGTGTGGCTCACCGGAGAGATGACCGAAGAGGAGATGGAACACCATCACCCACTGGAATTGGAGAAGCTGAAAGAGACGGAGAAGCCCGGGGAAAAGGGTGCATAGGAGGAACAAGCCAGGCTTTCTCCAGGCCGCATCTCGTCTCCGAATGTCCGATAATACCCAATTCTGTCAACTACGTCCTATAACCGAGGGAAAACAAGCACGATTCTAGGGGGTTGTGGGCTTCAGGTACAGAGGTTCCTATGGAGCCGCTCGGGACCTGCGCGCGCTCACGATTCGGGACTGGGCGGGTCGGCGTAGAACGCGTCGCTGTCCCCGCCGAGAAACTCCGTCTGGGGCGGCGGACGTGCGGGGTGGCAGCGCGGGGCATCGAAACCCGCCGACCTCAGCGCAACGTTTGCTTTTGATTGTGGCCTCGCCGTCCTCGGGCTCGGTACCGAGACGCAAGACGCGACAGCCGCGGCGTGGTCCGGTCGCAACCAGCCCACCAGAGAACGCGCAGCACAATGCGTCCGTTCAGGGGTGCTATCAAGAGCCAAAATCCGCTCTCCCGCGCACTGTATGGATCGAACAGGAGAGACCATGTCCCGAACGCACATGACGAAGAACGGCCTGCGAGCAGGCAAGGCGATGGCACCCGCGCTGGCGGCGCTTCTGGCCCTGGGCTGCGGGAACTCGGGGAAGACCGACGGCGGCACAGGCGGAAAGCTGAGTAGCGGCGGGAGTACCGGCCCCGGGGGTGCGATCTCATCGGTTGGCGGAAGCGCCGGGGCATCTTCCGCCATCGGCGGTTCGACAGCCACGGGCGGTGTTGCGTCCAGCGGCGGGGCCTCGACAGCGGGTGGTGGGCGCGCAACAGGAGGCGCTGCCACCACCGGCGGAACCCCGGCTACTGGCGGCACAATCCCGGCCACGGGCGGCAGCTCGTCCGCGAGCGGAGGTTCCTCGCCCCGATCAGGTGGCAGTTCCTCTGCCACGGGCGGCGCTTCGGTCACCGGCGGCGTGGGCGGCACCGCTTCCCACACGGGCGGCGCCTCGGCGGGAACCAGCGGCACCGGCGCGGGCGGGATTGGCAGCGGCGGTGCTGCGACCGGCGGCGCCGGTGGTGCTGCAGCTGGCGGCGCGGGCGGTACTGGGACCGGCGGCAGCGCCGCAGGCGGCGTTGGCGGACCGTATACGCCGACCTGTCCGACTGGCGGCACTACTTACGCCTATCCATTCCTCAATCCTTGCCTTGCCCTCGAGGATCGCGTGACCAATCTCCTGAGCCTGCTGACCGATGCAGAAGAGGTGTCTCTTCTCACCGAGCACCAGCCCGCCATTTCTCTGCCTCTGTACCAAATCTCAGCCTTCACCACCTTTACCGAAGGCATCCACGGGCTGGGCTGGGCCGCCGGCGTGTCGGCCATCCTCTCGACCCAGTTTCCGCAGGCTTCGGGCCTGGGCGAAACCTGGGATCCGGATCTGCTGACCCAGGCATTTGCCGAGGTGGGAAACGAGGCCCGCGTCTACTTCGTGAAGAACAAGGGGCAGCAAGTCGGCCTGGCCCTCCGCGCACCCGTGGTGGATCTGTCGCGAGATCCCCGCGCCGGCCGCGCGGAAGAAAGTCTGGGTGAGGATCCGTACTTGGTTGGCACCTTGGCCAAGGCTCTTGTCCGCGGCCTGCAAGGCAGCAACCCGCTTGCCCTGCAAGAAGCCGCGACCATGAAGCACTTCTTTGTCTACAATCAGGAACAAAACCGCGGCGACAACAACGTGATCGTGGACGACCGGAACCTGCGCGAGTACTACCTGGTTCCTTTCTACGAGACGATCGTGAACGCCCACGGACAGTCGTTCATGACGTCGTACAACGCCGTCAACGG
>CAVWIP010000002.1:0-239943 GCA_963755125.1 uncultured delta proteobacterium | reverse complement strand
GCCGCGACCTCGGGCGATACGTTCAGGTGCGCCAGCGTGAACTCGGCGGCGTAGAACGGGGCGTTCAGGTTGAAATAGTCGATGCCTACGAAGAGACGCAGGTTGGGATTGCGGGCGAATGCGCCGGCAAGGCTCTGGTCATCGTTTCCGGTGGATGTGAAAGTGCCGATTCCGCCGCTCGACAGGTAGAAGATTCCGTTGCTGTTGCCGGCGAAGGTGAGTTCGCGCCGCAGATAGGCGTCATAAGCAGCCGCGAATCCGCCGGCGAGATTGCTCTCATTGAAGTCGAGGGCGGGGGCGGTGCCAAAGCCGCCGCGTCCACCACCGCCTCCACCGCCGCCGCGGCCTCCGGCCGCCGGCGGGACAAAGCCGGTGACTCGTGCATCGGAGCTGGACAAGCCGCGGTGCTGCTCGCGCATCAGTTCGGCGTTGAAGCGTTCGAGCGTGACGCGCAAGTCGTTGTTGACGACGAATTCTTTCGAAAGGCCGGTGAGGCGCGCAAGGTCGGCGATTACTTTGGTCCGTTCCTCGGGCGTCATGCGGTCGCCCTTATACAAGGCGTGCAGATACGCGCGCGAGGCGAACTGCCGCGCCCGTTCGGAGATTTGTTCCGCGCTCATGCCATTCAGCTCCGGCGAGAGCTTCTTGTGGTACCAGGCCGACATGACCAGGCTCGGCAGCAGCGTAATATACTGCGCATCGCCGGCGAGAGCGTCGGCGCTCATGGTCAGGGAAAGCAGTACCACGCCGCGTACGGGGATCTGGTGCTCGTGGAGATAGGCGGCGAGACCGGCTACGCGGCCCGTGCCCAGATCCTCGCCCGCCAGAAAGAGCGGCGAATTGCGCCGGTTGACGGAATTGAGGAAGCTGCGCACAAATTCCGCCAGGGACGCGACGTCGCCGGCGGTATTCCAAAAGGCCGCTCCGCGCGATGGCTGATCGGGCCGGCTGAACGCCGTTCCCACGGGATTGACGAAGACCAGATCGGCCTGCGTGAGGAGCGTGCCTGGATTATCGACCCACCCATAGGGCGGCTCTCCGGCAGTGCCGTCGCTCGACCAGCGCATGCGTTTCGGGCCGAAGCCTCCGAACTCCTGCCAGGCGGCCGACACACCCGGGCCACCGCCCAGAAAGAAGAAGAGCGGGCGCGCCGAAGCATCGCTGACGCCGTCTTTGAAGTAGCTGGTATAGAAGAGGTGCGCTTCCGATTGCCCGGTGGTGGCGTTGTGGAGCGGCAGGTAGCCCGCCCGCGCGGTATAGGCAAGCGAGTCCCCGTCGACGGCGATTTTCTGGTGCGTCTCCGTGGGCGGGGAATCTGGAATCGACGGTGCAATGCTTGCCGTGGCGTCGTAGGTGAAGAAGTCGCCGGCACCGGTTGCTTCGCCGCCGCCGCGTCCTCCGCGTCCCGCCGGAGCGGTAGGCGCGCTCGCAGGCGGCGCGGCCTGCTGGGCAGCGGCTGCCGCCCGGCCGGCTCGGCCCGTGCCGCCCTGGCCCCAGGCGACGCACCATGCGCTCACCGTTATCGCCAGCAATATTCGTCCGTACCGTCTAGATCGCATCGCGAGTCGCTCCTTTGGGAATGAAAGTCGGCAGACAGGCATTTTACAGGAGTTGCGGAAATACTGCCAGTTGTAGGGGTTTCGGTTTTCGCCGGTTTCGGCGGAGGTCAAGCGCCTGAGGGCAGGTATACGCGAGGGCGGCGAGGCGCCTTTGAAGGGCAGATTGTCAATCTTGCAGCCGGTTGGCAACCCGCCTCTTCTCTGACGCGGCCCTGCAAAACGTGTCGCGATTCCAGGCGAGCGGAGGGAGCGGTAAAATCGAACGGTGTTCTCCACCAGATCGCTGGCCCTATTCATCGCATCGTTCTGCTTCGCAAGCATACTGTTCGCCCAGGTTCGCCCGCTTGTCGTCAATCGACGGCAATACACGGTGACCGCCGGAGAGCGCGTCGGTATCGACGCGCCGCCCGAATCGCTCGTGTTCATGAAATCCGCGAAAACCCGCGTCGCCAAGGCGTCCAGCCGAAGCTTTCCCATCGCCTCCGACCCGCTCGGCGAACAGATCCTCCTGGGCGTTCCCCTCACCGCCGAGCCGGGCGATTATACGGTCTCGGTCTCCTTCACGAACGATCGGGGAGAAGAGCGCGCGACAACCCTTCAGGTGAACGTTAAGCCGTTTGCGACGCCCGCGGCGGCATCCACGGTGCCTCCTGTCGTCTTGCTCGACGGATTTCAATTGGTGCTGGCCAGTTCCTGCCCGATGTCGAGCGATTCCAGCGGCACCTTTGGCAATCTGAAGAGCTATCTCGAAGGACCTCCGAACAATGCGCCCGCGGTGTACTTTTTCGAGAATTGCACGGAGTGTCCGGGGTGCTCTATCGAGCAGCTCGGGGCGGATTTGGGGACGTTCCTGAATACGCTCGGCGCGCCACAGGTCGACGTGGTGGCCCATAGTATGGGTGGCCTCATCGTTCGCGCCTACCTTGCGGGGCAACAAGCCTCGACCGGTGTTTTTAACCCGCCAGCCACGCCGATAATCAGGAAGGCGGTATTTCTTGCCACGCCGCACTTCGGCTCCTTTCTGCTGGATTCCGCGCTCGCCGAGGCCCTTTTTGGCACCGGCACTCAAGCCACCGAAATGAAACCCGCCAGCCAGTTTCTCTGGGATCTGGCGACCTGGAATCAATTCGGCGACGACCTGCGGGGCGTGGATGCCGTGGCCGTAATCGGCAATGCCGGTCCCTCGCAGCAGAGTGACGGCGTTGTCGGTCTGACCAGTGGGTCGCTCGATTTCGCCGGCCCGGGGCGTACCAGGGTGATCGATTACTGCCACATTCCTCCCAGTTCGGAAGGTGGGTTAGCGGGAGAATTCTTGAGCTGCACCGCGCCGGGAATCGCGTATGTCGACACACCCTCCCATCTGAGTTATGAGATTGTCTCTTCTTTCCTGTTAAGCGGCGCCGCGTGGGAGAGTATCGGGAATTCGCCGGCGCAGGATGCTAACTTGTCGCAGTACGGTGGGATGGTGGCCGCCGGCGTAACGGCTGCCGATCAATATGTCACGAACTTATCGGCGGTTTCCTGGGGCTCGACCGCCTTATCGAACGGAGGGGCGTCAGGCGAGCTGTTCTATAACGATTTTGTCGCTCCCGGCACGGCCAGCTTCGCGTTCGGCGGCGCGGACTGCGGCCCGTACACGGAAAAGGCCGGAATCTATGCGGCGGTGCGGTGTAAGTCCGGGCCTGCCATCTCTTCGGTGGGGCCACTTCTCACCGGCTACCCAAGGACGCTCAAACCGCCAACCACGACTGCACTTTCCAGCGCAGCTATAATTGAGGCCGAAAGGGGGCCAGCGACCAACAGCGGCCCGACGGCAGGCACCCAGAGGAACGCCGCACCGAACAGCAGGCCCCACAGTCCACCCCATAGTGCACCAGTTTTTCCCCAGTACTTCATCCGGTCTCCCGTGTTGTAGTAGCCGACCACTTGTTCGTCGGTGTGGTAGTCCTTGCCGACGACCGACAGCTTCTTCATGTCGAAGCCGCCTCTCTGCAGTTCCTTCACTGCCGCGTCGACTTCCGAGTGGGTGTTGTAGACGGCGATGACTGCCCTCGAGCCTGCGGCGATTCCATTTGATCGTGGTTTCATGTTTCTCCTCCTCGCATCAGTTTCCGGTCGGCGATGCGGCACGAATCATTCGGGCCTTTTCGCCATGCGCGGTTGCTTAGGCAAGATGCGGGCCACCGGGCGCGTGTTGAGGCTGCGCTCGAACTCCCCGCGGATCGGGGGGTGCCGAGATTGGGATTGGCTCGTGCGGATTTCGCACCTGTGCCGAATCCGCATTCATCGGACCGCGCATTTCTTCGCGTCAGCCGTTGCCATCCGACGATGGAGATTCGGCACAAGCATTGCAGTCGAGGGATCGCGTGAAAGACCAAGAAACGCAGCTACAACAGGGCGCGGCTCGAGCCGATGCTCCTTCCGACCAAGCACCTCCGCGGCCGTGGCGTACCGAGGGCTTGCCCGAGGGAGCCCCCGCAAAACAGAAGCCCCGCTGGGTCGGGTGGGCGCAGTGGCTCTTGATTTACGGGGCGCTCTTCGCGCTCTTCACGATGCAAGACCGGCTCTCCGGTCCGCTGGTGGTGTCGTACACCGAGTTCAAGGCCCAGGTGGCGAGCAAGAACGTCCACGAGGTGTTCGCCCGAGGCAACACGGTGCAGGGCGTGCTCAAGCAGCCGAAGCCGGCGCCTGGCCAGAAGACCGGAACATACCAGCAGTTCACCACCGAGCGCCCGACCTTTGCGACGGATGACCTTCTGTCGCAGCTCGAGTCGAACGCAGCGACCGTGCGGGCGAAGCCTTTGGTGCAGGAACGCGGCTTCCTCTATAACCTGCTGATCTCGGTGGCGCCGTTCCTGCTCATGTTCGGGCTGTACAGCGTTTTGTTCAAGCGCCAACAGAAGTCGATGGGAGGACTCGGCGGGCTTTTCGGCAACCGCGCGAGCACGCCCGTCGATCCCGATAAAGTTCGCGCCACTTTCGACGACGTGGCCGGCATCGACGAGGTCAAGGCGGAGATCAGCGAGATCGTCGATTTCCTGAGGGATCCGGCGAAGTACCGCCGGGTGGGGGCCCGCGCGCCCAAGGGTGTGCTCCTCACCGGAGCGCCCGGGACGGGCAAGACGCTGCTCGCCCGCGCCACCGCAGGGGAGGCCAACGTTCCATTTTTCAGCGCCAGCGCCTCGGAGTTCATCGAGATGATCGTGGGCGTCGGGGCCAGCCGTGTGCGCGAGCTCTTCGCGGAAGCGAGCAAGGTCGCCCCGGCGATCATCTTCATCGACGAGATCGATACCATCGGGCGCTCGCGTGCGGGCGCATTCGCAGCCGGTGGTCACGACGAGCGCGAGCAAACCCTGAACCAGATCCTGACCGAGATGGACGGCTTCTCTGGCCACGAAGGCGTCGTGGTGCTGGCCGCCACCAACCGTCCCGACGTTCTCGACCCCGCCTTGCTCCGGCCGGGCCGTTTCGACCGGACGATCATGGTCCAGTCGCCCGACCACAAGGGCCGCGCCGCCATCCTGGGCGTTCATACGCGTCAGGTCCCTCTCGCCAGCGACGTAGATCTGGACGCGATTGCCGCGTCCACGCCGGGCCTGACGGGCGCGGAGCTGGCCAACCTGGTCAACGAGGCGGCGCTCCTGGCCGCGCGGCGAGGGGAGGAGCGCGTGTGCCAGCGCGATTTCACCGACGCGCTGGAGAAAGTGCAGCTCGGCGCTGCCCGCAACGTGATCATACCGGAAGAGGAGCGGCGCCGTACCGCCTACCACGAAGCGGGCCATGCTCTGCTGGGTATGCTGCAGGCGGGGGCCGATCCGGTACGCAAAGTATCGATCATTCCGCGAGGACGCGCCTTGGGCGTGACTCTGTCAACCCCGGAGCAAGACCGCTACGGGGCTGATACGAAATACCTGCGCGGACGCATCGTCGGAGCGCTGGGCGGCATGGCCGCAGAGCAAGAAGTTTTCGCAGTGGTGACCAGCGGCGCGGAGAACGACCTGGAGACCGTCACCCGCATCGCCCGCGCCATGGTCGGTCGTTGGGGCATGTCGGACAAGATCGGCCCAGTCTCCGTGCTCCCGGCCGAGGGACTTCCCGGCATGAGCGGGACTTCAAACGCCATGCTCGATCTGGTGGACGAGGAGGTGCGCCGCATCTCGGAGGAGTGCCTGGCCGAGGCGCGGCGGCTACTCAAGGAGAACCGCGCCAAGCTCGACGCCATTGCGAAACAGCTCCTGATCCACGAGACACTCGACGAGCCTGCCGTCTACGCCGCCGCCGGAATCGCACGCCGCGCGCGTATCGAGGAAGCCCCGGTTGCGGACAGGCCCCAGTTGGCGTGACTGCGCGGTTTGGGGCGATAGCGACAGGAAGCAAAACCCAACGCCGCCGAATCACGAGAAGCTGTCCCTCGTCAGCATCCGGCACCTTGCAGGACTCTCGCAGTGATATTGCGGTATTCTTCGCACGCTAATGGGCAGAAGAATGGTGTTCTGGTGCAGGAGAATAGGAATGTGACGATCCCCAGGGAACTAACCCCTGTGCTCACCTGAGTGGAAATAGTTCTTGCCTTGATGGGTAGCCCATGATCTCTTGGGCGCATGGCAGAACCGTACTCGACCGAACTGAGGAACCGTGTGGTCCGAGCCTACGAAGCGGGCGAAGGTGGCTACGCCGCTGTTGGTGTCCGATTTGACGTCTGCGCAGCCACGGTCTTCCGCTGGGTTCGACTCTATCGAGCCAACGGCGATACGACGCCACGACCCAAAAGAGGCGGAACGCCGTCGACCATCGCCGCCGAGGAAATCGCCGGCTTGCTCGACAAGCTGGGCGACCCCACAGCGAAAGAACTGACGGCGGAGTTCAACCGCGGCCGGCGCGGGCGAGCGCGGGTCCATGCATCGAGTATGAAGAGAGCGCTTCATCGTCACGGCTACGTGGTCAAAAAAAACGCCGCCGGCCGCTGGAGAGTCTGCGGCCCGAAGTCATAGCGAAGCGCGGCGCCTACCGACGCTGGATCGCCCGCGTCCCCACGGATCGCCTGGTATTTCTCGACGAGTCGGGGCTGAACACCTCGATGGGGCGGAGCCACGCGTGGGTCAAGCGCGGATGCGAGTTTATCGACCGGGTGCCGATGAACTGGGGCAAGAACCTGACCCTCTATGGAGCGATTCGCCGCTCCGGTTGGGTGGCCCTCAACACCCATGCCGGCTATCAATGAACAACTCAGGCGATCCCTGGGGTTAGTCGAGCTAGCCGAAGTGGTCAGGACGGGCACCGCGCCCACCATTACTCCTCGCAGTCTCATCGGTTGGTTCGGAGCCCAGCGGCGCGGCGTCTGGATTTCGGCGAGGGTCAAGGAGGCACTGGAGCACCTCGGCCTGGAGACATTCCCTGACTTCGAATATGAATGGATCGACGGCCCGATCTCTGTTCGGAAGGCCACACCGAAGTCCCCGCCCGAAGCTGCGACACAGTCTGGCGTCTTGGCGGAGAACGATGTGGAGCCAACAGATCCGACCTACCGCATCGGCAAGCTAGAGGCCTTACGTTGCAACGCTGAAACAAACCTGGGTTCTCGACGGTCCATGGCGCGCGGACCTCGGCGTACGAGGGTTCCGCGCGCCGGGTCGTTTACGTCAGCGGGGTCTTCGCGAGTTCCTTGAGGGCCTGCCCCACGGCGGATGCGTTCTTCTTGAGGAGATCTCGCTTCGTCGCTCCGCGCGCCTGAAACGCTTGCAGCGACTCTTGCGCTCGCTTCTTCTGTTGATCGATCCGCGCCTGAAGTTGATCGATCCGGCTCTGCAGCTTCGCGCGGCGTTCGGCGTTGGCACTCGCGAACTCCTGCTTGAGCTGCGCGAGGTCCGCTTTCACCGCGTCGATCTCATCTTTGCGCAACTGGTCCCGCATCTCCCAGAGCGCGCGGCGAATGACGGTTCCACCGAGGGACGCCATGCGGGTGTCGACCGGGGTCGTCCAGTCCTCCTCGATCTCGGCCACCACCGCGACCTTGCCGGGGGTCAGCGACATCGAGACTTCCTCGACGTAGTCCTCACCGACGCTGGCGTCGCCGACGTCCGAGAGCGCCCCCAGCGTGAGCCCGGAGACGGCACCGACAGCCACCCCCACGGGTCCGCCCAGCAACCCGATCAGAGCACCGACGGACGTCCCAACGAAAGTGCCGCTCGGGTTCACGTCATCGTACTGCTTCACACCGGTCGTGCCGTCGGCCTGCTTGGCGACCACCGCGGCCCGGTTGATTGTGATGCTGCCCTCGATCTCGAGCTGGCGCAGAGCAGACTTTCCTTCGTAGGCTTTCACTTCGTCGTCGAAGACGACCACTAGCATTCGTTCCATCGTCGGACCTCCTTGTTGCTTGGTTGAACTTTCCAGGACTACGAGGTGCTGTAGTGGCAAGAACAATGCCAACAGCAAGTGAGCGATTTTGCAGGCCCTGCGGGCTGCACCGGGCTGGCGACTCTCGACAAATGGCGAGCTTCGACAGCGCCGCGTGGGGAGCCGCCGAGCTTTGCTCGGCGCGGACCATCGCGGCGAGGCCGAGCGAAGCGAGCAGGGTGGTTCGGGGGGGGTGGGGCCGAGGTTTGGAAACCCTTCCAGGGTTTCCGGGCTAGTGTCGAACGCCGCAGCTATCTGGTCCGAAAACGATTCTTGTCGATGTGGAGCGACCGAATCTTCGACTCGAGCGTGGAGCGCGGGATGCCGAGCTTCACGGCCGCGCCGTCCGGCCCCGCGACGCGACCGCACGACTCCGCCAGCGCGCTTTCGATCAGCTTCTTCTCCTCGCTGGTGCTGGGCCGACCGAGGATGTGCAGGGCGCCGGTCGACTGCGCCGGTCTATGATCCAGCCACGACTCATCGACCACCAAGGTCTCGTCGCAGAGGATGACAGCCCGCTGGATCACGTTCTGCAGCTCGCGAATGTTGCCGGGCCAGTCGTAGGCCATGAGCAGGTCGATCGTCTTGCGACTCACGTTCGCGATTCTCTTCCCGGCTTTCGTCGTGTACCGACGGGTCAGATATTCCACCAGCAGGGGGATGTCTTCGGCCCGGTCGCGCAGTGGCGGCATCTCAATCGGAAAGACACTGAGCCGGTAGTAGAGATCCCTCCTGAACGAACCGTCCGCGATAGCCTTGTCGAGGTCGCGGTTCGTGGCAGCGATGACGCGCACATCGACGGGGATGGGCTTCGTGCCGCCGATCCGCTCGAACGTCCGCTCTTGCAGCACCCGCAACAAGGCGATCTGCGTCTCCGCAGGCAGCTCGCCCGCCTCGTCGAGGAAGATGGTTCCCCCGTCCGCCAACTCGAAGCGACCGAGGCGGCGCTGCGTCGCGCCCGTGAAAGCTCCCTTTTCGTGGCCGAACAGCTCGGAGGCGACGAGGGATGGTGCGATGGCGCCGCAGTTCACGGAAACGAATGGCCGGGTAGCACGAGGCGATCGCTTGTGGATGGCGCGGGCGATCAGCTCTTTCCCGGTCCCGGTCTCACCGGTGACGAGCACCGTCGAATCCGCGCTTGCCACCTTCTCCACCAGCGCGAGGACGCGGCGGAGCGGGGCCGACGTCCCGACGATTTCCTCGAACATCGACGTCTGGGTCAGCTCCTCGCGAAGGGCGATGTTCTCCTTGTAGAGCCGTTCCTTGAGCTCATCGAGCTCGCGCTGGGCGCGCTTCAGTTCCTCGATGTCGATGCTGGTTCCAAACCACCGCATGACGTTGCCGACCTCGTCGCGCAACGGCTCCGTCCGGTGCAGCATCCATCGGTATTCGCCTTTCGCGTCGGCCACGCGGGACTGGGCCACGGCCGGCTGGCCGTCGCCCAGCGAGGTGCGCCAGCGCCGGAGGTGCTCCTCGCGATCATCAGGGTGGATGAAGCTCATCCAGCCCCACCCTTCCAGCGCTGCCAGCGGAACGCCCAAGTAGTCGAACCAGCGCTGGTTGAAATAGTCGACATAGCCGTCGGAACGCGCGCTGAACACCAGCGCCGGTGTCGAGTCGACCACCAGGCGATAGTTGACGTCCTCGCGGTTGACTGCGTCGCGCTTCAGGCTGTGCGCCAGCTCTGAAGCCGATGGTTCTCCTTCCACGTGCGTCCGTGACATGCCGGGCTGCGGGGAAGACTCCCTGCCCAGACCATGCGGGTCAATAGGAAAATGCCAGGCCAGCGCAACTAACATTCTCCTACACCAGAACACCATTCTTCTGTCAACGCCCCATACAGCCACGATCCTTCCAAACTTGCACTAACGCCGCACCAACCGCCGCCGTTCGAGCAATTCTGCGACTTCGGCCGTCGAGCCGAGCGCCAGCGCAGCCGTCGCCAGTGTTTCGGCGTCGGCCAACGTTGCCGCGCGAATCGCGTTCTTGACCTCGAGTATTTCTCCAGGCACCACGCTGAATTCGCGCAGCCCAAGCCCCAAGAGCAGCTCGGTGTAAGCGGGATCGCCGGCCATCTCGCCGCAAATAGAGAGCGGCCGGCCGGCCGTGCGCGCGGCATCGGCCACGAACCGGATGACCCACAGCACGGCCGGGTGAAGTGGCTGGTAGTAGTCGCCAACGCTGGCGTCCTCGCGATCCGCAGCGAGTACATACTGCACAAGATCGTTTGTGCCCAGACTGAAGAAGTCGACCTCCTTGGCCAGCACCGCGGTCAACACCGCTGCCGACGGGACCTCTATCATGGCCCCCAGCGGAATTCTCGGATTGAATGCCTTGCCCTCGGCGCTGAGTTCTACCATCGCCTGGCTTAGTATGGCGCGTGTTGCCCGCACCTCTTCGATCCCGCCCACGACTGGTATCAGCGCAGACACCAGGTGCTCCGCGCTAACCCGCAGAAGCGCCCGCAGCTGGCCTTTCAGCACGCCGGGATTCTTGAGCAAGAGGCGAATCCCGCGCTGAGCGAGCGACGGGTTGCGCGCCTGTGGCGCAGGGAAATGCGGGAGTTGCTTGTCGCCGCCCACGTCGAGCAGGCGCAGCACGATCTTGCGCGGATGGATGCGCTGGGCGGCCCGCTTCCAGAGCTGATACTGCTCCTCCTCGGTGGGAAACGTGCTGCGGATCGAAAATGCGAACTCAGTGCGATAGAGGCCGATTCCGTCAGCTCGATAGAGGTATGCCGCCTCGGTGTCTGAAACCTTGCTGGCGTTCGCGAGCAGCGGCACCGCGGTGCCGTCGAGCGTTACCGAAGGCAAATCGAGGCTCTTCTGTAGTCCCGCGCGGTAGCCGGAGAGCTCCGCTTCCAGCCGCTCATACTCGCCGCGCACCGACTCGTCCGAGTTGACGTAGACCACGCCGGATACGCCGTCGACAATCAACTGGTCGCCGGTTTCGATCTTGAACGGAGCCTCCTGGATGCCGGACACCGCCGGCATTCCCGACGATCGAGCGAGGATCGACGTGTGCGAGAATTTGCCACCCCGATCCGTCACGAGTCCTCTCACCCGACTCAGCTCGAAGCGCGCGGTCGCCGACGGCAGCAACTCCTTGGCCACAAGGATGGACCCTTCCGGGATCTCGATCACGCTGAGTCCGTCGTCCTTGGCCAGTGCCGCGAGAATGCGTCAACCGATGTCCCGAATGTCGGCCGCGCGCTCGCGCAGGTAAGGGTCGGACACCTGCTCGACCGTGCGGACGAACTTCTCGATCACCTCGACCACGGCGGCCTCGACGTTGGTTCGGCCCTGCCGGACTGCGGTCACGACCTGCTCGTATAGGCGGCGATCCCGCACGGCCAGCGCCTGAGCCGCGAAGATGTCGCCTTCGCTCGCGCCGATGCGCTGAGCGACGTCCTCCCTCAGCGCGAGCAGCGCCTTTTCCGCCGCCGCAATCGCTACGTTGAAGCGCTCTATCTCGGCGTCCACCTCAGAAGCTTCAACACTGCGCCGCGGAACGAGCATCTCATCGACCGACGAGAGAACGTATGCTGCGCCGTGCGCGATGCCCGAAGAGATGGACATGCCGCGAAGAACCGAACTCTGCGACACCATCATCATTTGAGTGTCACACACCCTCAAGCGGCGTCAACAGGGAAGCCGCCCCTCGGTCATGATGGGCGCGACCTACGATTTGCGGCCGATGACTTCTTTGACGATTCCGGCAATGGTTTCCGGTTTGACCAGGGCCGTATTGATGACGAGGTGATAGTGAGCAGAATCTCGAATATCCGCCTGGAAGTTCTTCTTTACCAGTTGGCGATGTTCCTTCTCCACTTTGGCGATGTGCTCCCGTGCACGCTTCTCGGACAACCCACGATCCTCCATGACGTTTCGTATCCTCAGAGCAAGTGGGGCCACGAAGTAGAGACCGATGCGTTTCTCCGGGGGAAGCAGGAAGTTGGCGCCTCTGCCCAAGATGATGGCCCTGCCGTGCGAGGCAATCGCAAAGATGACCTTTTTCAGATCCTCCAGGTAAGCGTCTGTGGACAGGTTGTGAGTCCCCCCGAATTCGGCCAGCCAATTCTCAAGTTCTGAGCGGGTCTTCTCATCGAGCGTAGCGACCACCTGGACGCTTACGTGCTCGTCCTTGGCTATCTGCTCGACGATCTCCCAGGTGTACAGGTGGAAGTCAAGCGCGGCCGCCACCTTCTGGGCGATGGACTCTCCTCGGCAACCCGGTTCACGACTAATTGTGATGACAGGTCCGGGTTGGGACAGTCGCTTTCTTTCGGACTGACGCCACTCATAAAGCCGCGCCTCCATGAATCGTTTAAGGCTCTCAAGTGATTCATCGGATGTCATCGCAGTGCACTCCTATCGGTAGCTCGGCTGTCCACTTGGTTCACGACGATTGCCCGGTTGAGCGCCGCCAGAACCGCAACTGAGCCGGGGGCGAATCTTTTCGTCTCTGGCCACCCGGCACAAATGAAGTGACATCATGACATTCCTATTCGCGCCAGATCTTGGTCAGCAGACGCAAGCCGAGAGCCACACTGAGCGCGCAGCCGAGCACGCCGACCACTGGATACCCACCCACCACCGGCGGCACCCTGTTGCCCCAAAGCACCGCCGAGCCGAGGAAAAGGGCGCTGGTGATCAGGCCCATGACCAAGCGATTGACGGAGGGTTCGAGCCGGCGATGCTCCAGATGGATGTCGAACGTGCCGCTCTGGATCCTCTTGAAAACCTCGTCGAGGCCACGCGGGAGCACTTCGCCAAGGTGGCGCCATTCGCCTAGTACGCGCCGCCATTTCTGCCATTGCACGCGCGGCGACAGGCGGCGCCGGAGAATCTTGGGCTGATACGACTTGATCAGATTGAGTATGTTCACAGTGGGACCGAGTAAGCGCGCCGTGCCTTCGAGCATCGCAAACACTTTGACCAGGCTCGAAACGCTGCTCGGCAGGATCAATTGATAACGCGAGATGATTCGGACCATCTCGTTGAGAGCGCCGCCAAGTTGAAAACGGTCGATGGGCTGGCTGCCGTAATAGAAGGCCACGTAGTCGGCCACATCGGAGCTGAAGGCCGCTTCGTCGAAGTCGGGCGGCGCGGAACAAAGATCCATGATCAGGTGTGCGAGGTGCGCGCCGTCGTGGTTGGCGATGGCGACCAGAAGGTCCTCGATGGTCTCGCGCAACGATTCGTCGATGCGGCCCACCATCCCGCAATCGAGGATCCCGATGACGCCACCAGGAAGCACGATGAGGTTGCCGGGATGAGGATCGGCGTGAAAGAATCCGTCGCGGAAAACCATATCCATCCAGATGGTAACGGCGCGGCGGGCGACTTCTTCGCGAGCAATACCGATCTGGTCGAGGCGCTCGGCATCGTGCGGGCTTGCTCCAGCGATCAATTCCATGGTGAGCACGCGGCTGGTGCACAACTCGGAAATGACTTGCGGGAAATGCACCGTCGGATCGGCGGCGAAATTGGCGGCGAACTGCTGGAGATTCCGTTCCTCGCGGCTGAAATCCAGTTCGCGCAAGAGTGAGCGGTGAAACTCCTGCACCACAGCCACGGGTTGGTAGCGTTTCAGTTCCGCCGACTTCTCGGCCAGCCCCGCGAGCTTTTCTAGAATCTCGAGGTCGCCCCGGATGCGCGACTCGATGCTCGGATGCTGCACCTTCACCACCACCTCGCGGCCATCGGGCAGACGCGCGCTGTGGACCTGTCCAATCGAGGCGGAACCGACGGGCGTAGAATTGAACTCAGCGAAGATCTCATTCGCCGGCCGGCCCAGTTCGGTGGTGATCGTGGCGAGAGCTACTTCCGGATCGTCGGGCGGCACGCCGTCCTGCAACTTGGCCAGTTCATCCGCGACTTCCTGCCCGACGAGATCGGGCCGGGTGCTGAGCATCTGGCCGAACTTGATGTAGGTGGTACCTAACTCGGTCACCGCGAGACGGATGCGCGTGGCATGCGATTGCTTGGCCGGCAACTCGCCTTCCTTGCCGGCGGGATGATTCTTCTGCCTGTCGAATTCGGTCTGACGCAGCCACTCTGCCAGCCGATGCTTCGCCAGGACGCCGACGACTTCGCCGATGCGACGGACGCTACGGAGATGTTGCGGCGGTGAATGAAGCAGGTTCATGACGGAGCTGCGAACCAGAACATTCTGGAGTTCTGGCGGTGCGCAGCCTACTCCCAATGCAAATCCAGGGCCATCCTCAAGGTTCCGGGGCATCGCTGCCGTAATCTCCATCTTCATGGCGATAGCGGGCTCAGCTCCGATCGCCCCTGGCTTGCACGCATCGACACAGGGATGGGTGATGCACCCCCTGACACGCTTCCGTCACGCAGATCCTGGTCAGAATCGAGGCGTGGCGACCAGGAGATCGAGCGTGGCCGAGTCGCTGCGTACCTGCCAGGCAGCGCAAGCGGCTGGCAGCAAAACGGTCTGTAGAGACGCGAGCGGAAGCGCGCCCCCATCCGTCGCCACCGTGCCACGCCCGTCGATACAGGTGACCACCGCGCAGACGTCCCGTGACGGCCGGCGCAGCGTCGCCCCGGCAGCAACGCGAAGTTGCTCCACGGCAAAGTAGGGACAGGTGACCAGCGAGCGGGACGCGATCCCGCCTGCGCGATCGGCGTGCCAGGCCGGCCGTAGCGGGCCGAAGCCGGTGCGGGAAAAATCGATGGTGGCCAGTGACTCGGCCACGTGCAGCGGACGCGGCTTTCCGTCCAGGCCCATGCGGTCCCAGTCGTAGACGCGGAAGGTGATGTCGGAGGTCTGCTGAATCTCGTAGAGCAAGCAACCCTCGCCCAGGGCATGCACAGTGCGCGCCTCGATAAAGAAGACATCCCCAGCCTTGCCTTCAAAGCGATTGAGGGTGGCGGCCACTGTCCGATCCGCCAGCGCGCGTTCGAAGGCCTCGCGACTGACCCCCGGACGCGTGCCCTGGAATAGCACGCCGCCGTCGGAAAGAATCACCCAGCACTCGGTCTTGCCACGGTTGCCCGCACCCAAAATCGCTGCCGTGACGTCGTCGGGATGAACCTGGACGCTCAGGTGATCGGCCGCATCGATCATCTTGACCATGAGCGGGAACACGCCCCCGCGAAAACCCGCGCCGACCAGCGCAGGCCCGTCTTCCGCGACCAACTGGCGCAGGGTACGGCCGGCCAGCGGGCCCTGCGCGACCACACTCATGCCACGCTCGTGATCCGCCAGATCCCATGATTCGCCGATCGGCCCTGGCGGCAAGTCCTGGCGCCACTGCTGTAGACGCCGCCCGCCCCACACCAGGGCTTGGTACGCAGGTCGAAAGGTGAGAGGGGCGCGAAGATCCATTACTGTTTCCAGGCTAGCTTCCCAGGATGACCGACAGGGCGAGGGCGACCGCCCCGACCAGTACCGCGGCCGCGACGACCATCAAGGCCAGCGGGGTATGCCGCGGCGATCGCCACCCGTCCGCGACAGGCCCGGATCGGGGTGTTGTAACCGGCCTCGACGAAGCGGCTCTGGTCACCACGGCAGACGAGGTGTGAGTGTCCGAAAGTACCACCTCGCCCGCTCGGTCCGGCACGGCGCTCGATGCTGCAGCCTCTGCGTCCGGGCTGGCCTGCGCGGTTGGGCAAGACCCCTGGGCGGCTTCTTCCATCTGCCGCAAATAGCGGTCCTCAGGATCTTCCAGCCGGAAGCTGGTTTGGCCCACACGCAACACATCACCGTCACGCAGGCGTCGTTCGCCTGCCAGGTGCTCGCCCATGAGCAAGACACCGTTCTTCGAGCCGAGGTCGCGCACGAACACGCCGTCCCAGCGACGTTCAAACTCCGCGTGCTCGCGCGAAATGTCGTCGTCGGGAACGACCAGATTGCAGCTGGATCCCCGTCCTACCCGGTAGCGACTGCCCACGACCTCCAGGCGCAACTCGCGGCCGCAGGCCGGACCGTCCATCACCACAAGACGGGCCACCTCGGCGGGCCGGCACGTCCCGAATCGATCACTGACCAGACGGCGCGCCAGGGTGGCCGTCGATTCGGGCACGCCTCCCTGTCCCTCGGCGCCCTGGGCGGGCCGTCCCTCACCCTCGAAGACCATCTCCACGCTCGCCAGGCGCACAACGTCGCCCACCGACAATGCCTGCGCCACGAGGGGCGTCAGCCGGTGGCCATTGACGAACGTACCGTTGGCACTGCCCTGGTCGACCAGCAGCCAGCCCCGCTCACCCCGCGCAAGACGCGCGTGCTGCTCGGACACGGTAGCAAACGGCAACTCGATGTCACTGCCCCGCCGACGGCCAATCACGGGATCGCTCTCGTGTGGCTCGATCTCCACCACTCGCTCGACGGAGGCTGCCGCCGCTAGCCGGCTGCCGGCCCGTATGCGAAAGCGAAGGGACAAGGCGGCTCTTTGCGGCGTGCGGGACGACCCGTCCGGATCACGAGTTGCCGTCGCCGCTTCCACTCGACGGAGTCGGCGAGCCTGCCGCGGTCTGCTCGGGCACAGGCGCATTCTGCGCCGCGGCCGGCGCATCCTCGGTGGACACGGCCGCTGGCACGGGCGCGGGACCGGCGTCGATGCCGTGCTGCCTGAGGGCCGCCAGGTAGTGATCCCGCTCTGCGATGGCGGCAAGCAACTTGGCACGCATCACGTCGTTGTTCTGCTTCAAGCGAGCAATCTCGGACAGGTCGCGCTGGCGTGTGGAATCGGTCTTGGACGCCCGGGCCAGGGCTTTGAGGAACTCGGCCTGGGGGATCTCCGCGAACGGCGTGGCCTTGTACTTGCCCGTGTCGATCTTTTCCAGGTAGCCCTCAGCCGCCAGGCCGATGAGCGATCGCGAGACCAGCGCCTCACCGGCGCCAATGGCCAAGGCGATGTCGACCGGCGCGAAAACCTGGCCAGACTGGGCCAGCTTCTTCAGCTCGTCGTACAGCTCCTGCCGGCCCAGCTTGCCGCCGGAATCGCTGCCGCCTGTAAAGCTCGTGCGGACGCCCGCCGCGTGGCTGCGCTTGAGACTCATGATCGCCCCCTCACGTCGTTGTTTTGAGGCAGGTTATACCCCAATTCCTGCCGCAGCGTGAGCCCGTCAGTCGTGTCGGCACCGATCAGCGGTTATTGCGGCGCCTACGCGACCGTTCGTGCGACGCCGGCTCGGCCTTGGCCTGGGTCGGAAGGGGAATCTCCCACAGCCGCGCGGCGGCCGGATCAGCCCGGTAGCGTTTGATCAGATAGACGAGCAGTCCCAGGCCCGCCACCACCGAGGCCAGGCCGATGAACTGCGAGGTCGACAGGATTCCCACGCTGCCGCGGTCGTCGTCGCCGCGATAGATCTCGATGATGGGGCGCATGATACCGTAGCCCAGCACCCAGCCCAGAAACACCTCGCCGGAAAAGTTGCGCACGCGACGCAAGAACATGAGCAGGCCAAAGAGCGCGAGCCCGGTCAGAGTTTCGTAGATCTGCGTGGGGTGGACAGGCAGGGACCACGCCGCGTCCGGAGCGAGCGCATGCATGCTGTACACGTGGTCCTTCCAGGCCGGCGCGTCCTTGGGGAAGCGAATGGCCCACGGCACGTGCGACACCTTGCCGTAGTCGCAGCCGAACAGCAGGCACCCGACGCGGGTTATCGCCGTGCCCAGCACCACCGAGGGCGCGGACACGTCAGCCCAGCGCAACAGCTCGATCTTGCGCCGGTGGCAACCATACCAGCTTGCCGCAAACCCACCCAGCATCCCGCCATACGCGACCAGGCCGCCCTTGTTGAGCATGACGATGTCCACCGGATTGGAAAACTCCTGCCACTGCGTGATGACGTAGAGCACGCGCGCCCCCACGATCGACCAAACCGCGGTCCACATGTAGATGGCGCCGGCGTCTTCGTCGCGGATGCCGTCCTTGCGGGCCAGCCGCATGGCCACGAACCAGCCGACCACGAAGCCGGTGGTCAACATCACGCCATAGGAGAAGATAGGCACAGGCAGCCACGGCTTGCCGAACACTCCGGCCGAGGGAATCCAGGTTCCGCCTCGCAGTCCCAGCAGCGCCCACGCGCCCGCCACCAGCAGCATCGGTGTGGAGGTCGACGGCACCTTGGGGTTGCGCCGGCGCTGCACCTGATTGCGCACGAAAGACACCACCGCCAAGACCAGCGCCGCGACGAAGAGGACCTTCGAGGGGAGCTGCAGCAGGATCGGATGCATGACCGACCATACCCCGACGGGGCTCGCCAGTCGACTGCCTCCAACCTATCTCCGCGATGACAGAAGGAGTAGGTCGTGGACGTTGTCGTGGCCGGAGCGATCACCATCGGCCACGACCACGAAAACGACCACGATCTTCAGCGGAACCGCGAGACTATTCCTTCGAGACTATTCCTTCTTAGGCGTCTCGGTGAACTCGGCGTCGATGACGTCGTCCTTGCTGCCGGTGCCCTTGCCGTCGCCGCCCGATGGCGCGCCTCCGGCCTGCGCGCCTTCGCTGCCACCGGCCGCCTTGTACAGCGCCTCGGCCATCTTGTGCGAGGCCTTCTCCAGACGCTCGAAGGCGCCCTTGAAAACATCGGCGTCGCTGGCCTCGCGGTTCGACTCGAGCGTGGACTTGGCGTCTTTGAGCGCGTCCTCCAGCCCCTGGCGCTCCGACGAGGGAATCTTGTCCTTGTTCTCGTCGAAGTGCTTCTGCACGCTGAACGACAGGCTCTCCAGACGGTTGCGCGCCTCGATGGCCTCACGTCGCTTCTTGTCCTCGGCCTCGTGCTCCTGCGCCTGCTTGACCATCTTCTGGATGTCGGCTTCGGTCAGACCCGAGGACGACGTGATGGTGATGTTCTGTGCCTTTCCGGTCGCCTTGTCCTTGGCCGACACGTTGACGATGCCGTTGGCGTCGATGTCGAAGGTCACCTCGATCTGCGGCATGCCGCGCGGCGCGGGCAGGATGCCCTCCAGCCCGAACTTCCCCAGCAGGCGGTTGTCGTTGGCCATGGGCCGCTCACCCTGGAACACCTTGACCTCTACCGAGGTCTGGTTGTCAGCCGCGGTCGAGAACGTCTCGGACTTCTTGGTGGGAATCGTGGTGTTGCGCGGGATGAGAACCGTCATCACGCTGCCCAGGGTCTCGATGCCCAGTGACAGCGGCGTGACGTCGAGCAGGAGCATGTCCTTGACCTCGCCGGAGAGCACGCCGGCCTGCACCGCCGCGCCCAAGGCCACGACCTCGTCGGGATTGACGCCCTTGTGGGGTTCCTTGTTGAAGAAGTCCTTGACCACCTGCTGCACACGCGGAATGCGCGTGGAGCCGCCGACCAGCACCACCTCGTTGATGTCCGTGATCTTCTTGCCAGCGTCGGCCAGCGCCTTCTTGGTCGGCTCGACCGTGCGCTGGATGAGATCCTCGATCATCTGTTCGAGCTTGGCGCGCGACAGCCGCATCTGCAGGTGCTTGGGGCCGGCGGCATCGGCGGTGAGGAAGGGCAGATTGATCTCCGTCTCCATCACCTGGGACAACTCGATCTTCGCCTTCTCCGCTGCCTCGCGCAGGCGCTGCAGGACCATCTTGTCCTTGGACACGTCGATGCCCTGGTCTTTCCTGAACTCGGCGATCAGCCAGTCCATGATGCGCACGTCGATATCGTCGCCGCCCAGGTGCGTGTCGCCGTTGGTGGAAACCACCTCGACCACGTTCTCGCCGACTTCCAGGATGGAAATATCGAAGGTGCCGCCGCCAAAATCGTACACGGCGATGAGCTCGTCCTTCTTCTTGTCGAGGCCGTAGGCCAGCGCCGCAGCGGTCGGCTCGTTGACGATGCGCTTGACCTCGAGCCCGGCGATGCGGCCCGCGTCCTTGGTCGCCTGGCGTTGCGAGTCGTTGAAGTAGGCCGGAACCGTGATCACAGCGTCGATAATCTTCTCACCCAGGTAGTCCTCGGCCGCCTTCTTGAGCTTTTGCAGAACCTTGGCCGAAACTTCGGGCGGCGTCACCTTCTTGCCGCGAATCTCGAACACCACCTCGCCACTTGCGCCACGTGCGGTCTTGAATGGCACGCGGTGCTCGTCCTCGCTCGCCTCTTCGTAGCGCCGGCCCATGAAACGCTTGGCCGAGAAGACCGTGTTCTCGGGATTGGTGATGGCCTGACGGCGCGCGATCTGCCCGACCAAGACTTCGCCCTTGTCGTCCCACCCGACCACCGAGGGAGTCAGACGAGCGCCCTCTTCGTTGGCGATGACCTTGGGTTCCTTGCCATCCATGATGGCCACCACCGAGTTCGTGGTTCCGAGGTCGATTCCGATGATCTTGCCCATTTGCTTGTCCTTTTCGTGGGATGGAAATTCGATTGTCAGTCGCGGGCGTACAGTAAGCACCGCCCTCTCACGCGTCAAGGAGCGGGTCAGGTGTTCACGCTTTGCGGCGTCCCAACCAAACAGCTCGTTTCCAGTGTGCAGTTCTCAGGTTCAAGTGGTGTCAGGCGTGAAAGCACGTAGATTCGTCGGCCCATGACCGGGGATCACACGCGCGGCGGACGCAAGCTGGAAGCCGCGTTCGCGCACTTCAAGCTGGCGGCAGCCGTGCGCGGAGCCAACGCTCTCGACCTGGGCGCGTCTACCGGCGGGTTCGTCGCGGTTCTGCTCGAACAGGGCGCTGGCCATGTGACCGCGGTTGACGTGGGACACGGGCAGCTTCTGGCCGCCCTGGCTGGCGACCGGCGCGTGACCAGCCTGGAACGCACCGACTTCAAAACCTTGTCGCTGGATGTGGCGCCTGGACCTTTCGATTTCTTCACCGTGGATGTCAGCTTCGTGGCCGCGCGAAGCATGTTGCGCGGCCTGGCCTTTCGGCTGCGGCCGGACGCGGAGGGCGTCGTCCTGGTCAAACCGCAGTTCGAGTTACCCAGCCATCTGGTGAAGGACGGCAGAGTCGACGCTGTGGAACTGCGCAAGCGCGCTGTCGAAACCTTTCGCGCAAAGGCCGAGCGCCTCGGCTTCGAGCTGCTGGGATGCGTGGATTCGCCTGTGGCTGGTGGCAGCGGGACCGTTGAAATCCTGGCCCACCTGCACTTTGCCGGCCGCCCCGAGAGCATGCCCAAGATCGGCGAGCGCAAGCCCGCGCGTCCGCAGAAGAAGAAGTCCTCGCAGGTTCCGGGCGAGCTGCACTGGTTTGCGGTTGCGTCGCCCGGCCTGGAACAAGTCTTGTGTGCCGAATTGGCCATGCTTTCGGCGATTGGTAAGCCCAGCGTGGTTGACGGCGGGGTCGAGTTCTCGGGAACCCTAGCCGCCGGCATGGCCGCCAATCTGCACAGCCGCATCGCCACCCGCATCGTGCTGCGCATGGGCGAAGTGAAGGCGCGCGACTTCGCGCCGCTGCGCCGAGACCTGGCTGGTCTGCCGTGGCAAAGCTACGTCCCGCGCGACCGCGCCCTGCGCATCGACGTCTCGACCAGCCACTGCCGCCTGTACCACACGGGCGCCTTGGCCGAGACGGTGGAACTGGCGATTGCCGACTGTGTGGGCAAGCTGCCCCAGAAACCGCCCGTGCCGACCGAAGACGACGACCGTACGCGAATCCTTCTGCGCGGACAGGACGATCGCTTCACGGCCAGCATCGATTCTTCAGGCTCACTTCTGCACCGCCGCGGCTGGCGTCTGGAAGCTGGACGCGCGCCCCTGCGCGAAACCTTGGCCGCGGGCCTGCTGGCCCTGTGCGAATACGATCCCGCGTCGCCGCTCGTGGATCCCATGTGCGGCGCAGGCACTATCGCCATCGAGGCCGCGGCCATGGCGCGCAAGATGGCGCCCGGCCTGGCTCGCCCGTTTGCCTTTGAACGCTGGCCTGTCCACGAGGCATCTTCATGGCAGGCCTTGCGCGATTCGGCTGTGCCACTGCCAAGCGTGCCCGCCCCTATTCTCGCCACGGATCGAGACGTGCGCGCCGTGGACACCGCTCGCCGCAATGCCGAGCGCGCGAAGGTGCAAAACGACGTTGGTTTAGCGACTGCCGTATTTGGCGAAGGCGAGATCCCAGCCCGAGCGGGACTTCTCCTCGTCAACCCGCCCTACGGTCACCGGCTGGGCGACCACGGGCAAGCCAACCGTCTAGCGCGCGAGCTGGGAAGAACGGCGGCCGCGTGCTACCGGGGCTGGCGCGCGGGCGTGCTGTGTCCAAATCCCGCGTTCGTCGCGGCGGTGGCGGCGGGAGCCCGGCGGACCCCAATCAAGACCCACGAGCTTCGCAATGGTGGATTGCGCGTTCATCTAGCCATCTGGCTACTTTGATTCGTCTAGGCCGAGGGCGGCATCGGTGGCGCCGGCGTCGACGGCGCCGGGGTCACGGCGCTCGACATCGTTCCTTGCAGCTTGGGCATCTCGGTCAAAACGAGAGGCAGAAGCTCGTCCATGCGCTTGACGAAAATGATCTCGATCTCCTTGCGCGGCTGTTCGGGGATATCGATGATGTCCTTGCGGTTGCGCTCCGGCATGACGACGCGCTTGATGCCGGCACGGTGCGCGGCTAGGAACTTCTCCTTGATGCCGCCCACCGGGAGAATCAGACCACGCAGGGTGATCTCGCCGGTCATGGCCACGTCGCTGCGCACCGGTTTTCCGGTCAGCAACGAAACCATGGCCACGAACATCGTCACGCCTGCGGACGGGCCATCCTTGGGAATGGCCCCAGCCGGGATGTGCAGGTGCAGGTCACTGCGCTCGAGGAATACTTCGTCGAGCCCCAGCCAGCGCGCGCGGGCGCGGATGAACGACAGCGCGGCTTGCGCCGACTCTTTCATCACGTCGCCAAGCTGCCCGGTCAGCACCAGATTGCCCTTGCCGTTCATACGAGTCGCTTCGATAAACAAGATATCGCCGCCCACCGGCGTCCAGGCCAGCCCGGTGGCGACGCCCGCCTCGGCGGTGCGCTCGGCCACCTCGGGCAGGAACTTCTGCGGGCCCAGAAAATCGGGCACGCGCGCCATGGTGATCGTCTCTTTTTCCGTGGCCTTCTCTTCCGCCACCAGCACCGCCACCGCCCGAATGACGTTGGCCAGTTCACGCTCGAGGTTGCGCACGCCCGCCTCGCGCGTGTAGCTGTCGATGACTTCGCTGACCGCGGCGTCCTCGAAAATCACGCGCTCACCGCCCAGTCCGTGCTCGTCCAGTTGCTTCTTGATGAGGAACTGTTTGGCGATGTTCAGCTTCTCTTCGCTGGTGTAGCCCGGAATCTCCAGCACCTCGAGACGATCGCGCAAAGCCGGCGGAACCGGGTCGAGGATGTTGGCCGTGGCGATGAACATGACCTTGGACAGATCGAACGACACCTCCAGGTAGTGGTCCGAGAAGGCGTGGTTCTGCTCCGGGTCCAGGACTTCCAGCAAAGCCGCGGCCGGATCCCCGCGGAAGTCGTGCCCCAGCTTGTCGATCTCGTCGAGCATGAACACCGGGTTGTTCGATCCCGCCTTCTTCATGCCTTGCACGATTCGCCCGGGCAGCGACCCCACGTAGGTGCGGCGGTGACCGCGGATCTCGGCCTCATCGCGCACCCCACCCAGCGACACGCGCATGAACTTGCGGCCCAGGGCGCGCGCGATGGACTTGCCCAGCGACGTCTTGCCCACGCCGGGCGGCCCCACCAGGCAGAGGATCGGCCCTTTCTTGTCGGTCTTCAGCTTGCGCACTGCCAGGTACTCCAGGATGCGCTTCTTGACCTTCTCCAGGTCGTAGTGGTCGGCGTTGAGAATGTCGCGAGCTGCCGGGATATCCAGCTTGTCCTCGGTCGAAATCGCCCACGGCAGCTCGACCAGCCATTCCAGATAGGTGCGTGTCACCGTGTACTCGGCCGAGGATGGCTGCATGACCTTGAGCCGCTCCAGTTGCTTGAGCGCCACCTTCTCGGTCTCGCCGGGCATCTTGGCCGCCGCGATCTTTTCCCGGAAGTCGTCCAGATCGCCGCCCGTCTCGTCGATCTCGCCCAGTTCCTCCTTGATGGCCTTGAGCTGCTGGCGCAGGACATACTCGCGTTGGTTGCGCCCCATCTCCTCCTGCACCTGGGTGTTGATCTTCTCGCGCACCTTGAGCACCTCGTGCTGGCGCGAAAGGAACTGCAGCACGCGCCGCAGCCTGGCCTTGAGCTCGAAAATCTCGAGGATCTCTTGTTTTTCGTCGACCTGGACGTCCAGATTCGAGGTGATGAGGTCGGCGATCTGCCCGGGCTCGGTCACGCTGTCGATGAGCGTGGAAGCCTCCTTGGGCAACTCCGGCATGAGCTTGAACACACGCTTGACCACGTCCTTGAGGTTGAGCACCAACGCGTCCAGGTCGAGATTGGAGCCGAGCGGGTCAGGCAGCACCTGCACCTTGGCCGTCATGAACGGATCCTGCGCCCCGGTCTCCAACAGCCGGACGCGCGCAATCCCCTGCAGGATCACCGAGAAGCTGTCCTTGGCCAGCTTGATCACCTTGAGGATGCGGGCTGCGCAGCCCACGGTGTAGAGGTCGGCGGGGCCGGGATCCTCGGTGCGAGCATCACGTTGCGTGACGATGCCGATGACCGGCCTCTCTTTCGAGATCGCCTCCTCGACCAGCTTCACCGATTTCTTGCGACCCACGTCGATGGGTATGATCGACCCGGGAAACAGCACCGAGTTGCGCAACGGTAGCACTGCGATGATCTCGGGAATCTCTATGGGGCTCTCGGGGCCGGGTTTCTTGGCAGCCATTGTAGGGATCGTAATATGCACCGGACCCCGGCGCGACAAGATTTCCGCCGAAATATTGTCTGCCCCGATCGTGCGACGACCGGCGCACGCGGCCGGACGGTTTCGGGCGAATAGACCTTTCCATGATTCAAGTTCCGCACCCAATCTGGGGGATCGGTGGTGGTCGTGGACGTAGTCGTAGTCGTGGCCGTGGCCGGAAGCGATCACCGTCGGCCACGACCACGGGCACGACCTCTTGCGGCCACGTTGGGCCGTCTCTGCCTACCGACGCTTGTCGGAAACCTGCGCCTTGGGCTGGGGCACCATGGGACGCACCGCGCCTGCAGCCACGCCAGCGGCCGGCCCGGAGGCCAACGCCGGCGGCCCGACGTCGCGCTTCACCCCATGGTGCGCGAGCAACTTGGACTCGATCTTCTTGGCCACCTCGGCATGTTCGCGAAGATACAGGCGCGCATTCTCGCGGCCCTGTCCGATGCGTTCACCCTCGAAGCCGAACCAGGCGCCCGACTTCTCGACCACGCCGCACTCGGCCGCCAAATCGATCAGGTCGCCCTCGCGGCTGATGCCCTCGCCGTAGAGGATGTCGAACTCCACCTCGCGAAACGGCGGTGCCATCTTGTTCTTGACGACCTTCACCCGCGTGCGGTTGCCCACCACCTTTTCGCCGTCCTTCAGGGCACCGACGCGCCGGATGTCGAGGCGCACGCTGGCGTAGAACTTGAGCGCATTCCCGCCGGTGGTGGTCTCGGGGTTGCCGAACATCACGCCGATCTTCATGCGAATCTGATTGATGAATATGACCAGGGTGTGCGACTTGGAGATGGTGCCGGTCAGCTTGCGCAGGGCCTGACTCATCAGGCGCGCCTGCAGGCCCATGTGCGAATCGCCCATCTCTCCTTCAAGTTCCGCGCGCGGGGTCAGCGCGGCGACCGAATCCACCACCACCACGTCCACCGCCCCGGAGCGGACCAGCATCTCGGTAATATCCAGCGCCTGCTCGCCATGATCGGGCTGCGACACCAAAAGGTCATCGGTGCGCACGCCCAGCTTGCGCGCGTAGGCGACGTCCAACGCATGTTCGGCGTCGACGAACGCGCAGATGCCACCCAGCTTCTGCGCTTGCGACACCACGTGCAAAGCCAGCGTAGTCTTGCCCGAGGACTCGGGACCGTAGATCTCGACCACGCGGCCGCGCGGCAGCCCGCCGACCCCGAGCGCGATGTCCAGCCCGAGCGAGCCGGTCGGCACGACGCGCACCTCGGGCGCGGGGATCTCGTCGCCCAGGCGCATGATGCTACCCTTGCCAAACTGCTTCTCGATGGTGGACACGGCCAATTCGATGGCCTTGTCGCGGGCTGGATCTCGTTCACGCGCCGCTGGCGCAGGCCTGGCGGGTTCGCTCTTGCTGTGTTCGTTCTTCTCGGGAGTCACCATGCGAGTCTCCTACATCACTGGGCGTATCGGCGCGCGAGGTCGAGAGCGAAGTAGGCCGCTGCCCGCCGGATGCGCGCCCGGTCGCCGCTGAAGAGTTTGCTGACGGCCTTGGTGGGCTTGGCGCTGGCCAGACCGAAGCACACCGTGCCCACCGGCTTCTCACCCCCGCCCGACGAGTCGCGCTCGTGCGCCGGACCCGCCACGCCGGTGATGGAAACCGCGATGCTGGCGCCGGTCACGCGCCTCGCCCCTTCTGCCATCTCCTTGGCGCAGGGCTCGCTGACCGCCCCAGACTCGGCGATGGTGGCGGCCTTCACACCCAGGACGTTGACTTTCACATCGTTGGCGTAGGCCACCACGCTGCCCAGGAAGAAATCGCTCGCGCCGGGTTCGGCGGTGATCATCTCCCCTGCCTCACCGCCAGTACACGACTCGGCTAGTGCCAGCGTGGTGCCGGATGCGCGCAGGGCTTGCCCGACCACCTTCGGGAAGGTTTCACCGTCTATGCCGTAGATCCCGGGTCCAATACGTTTTCGCAGCTCGCGATCCACCTGCTCCAGCAACTCCTGGTTCTTGCCCGTGTCGGGCCCACGGATCACCACCTTGACGTGGTTCTCGGGCGCGTCGGTGCGAAAGTGCAGGGTCGCATGGGGAACGTTTTCCAGCAACTTGGCCAGACGGTGGTCGATGTGCGATTCGCCCATGCCGTACACGTGCCAGGTGCGCACCGCCGCGACCGGCACCTTCTGCGCGGCCATGTGAGCCCGCAGCCTGGGCGCCACGTGGTCAAGGTAGATCCGCTCCATCTCCCGCGGGATGCCCGGCAAGAAGTAGACCGCGTGGCCCGCGATGCGAACGAGGAAGCCAGGCGCGATGCCGGCCTCGTTGGGCAGCGCCTCGGCGCCGTGGGGCACGCGCACCTGGCGCAAGTTGTTGGGCGTCAGCTCGAATCCATGCGCGGCAAAGCGCTTCTTCATGGCATCGAGTGAAGCGCTGTGCGGGTCCGCCTTGACCCCGAGCAGATCGGCCACCACATCCACGGTCCGATCATCCTCTGTCGGACCAAGCCCGCCGCTCACCACGACAACCGCAGCGCGACGCGCCAACTCTTCCAGAGCAAGCCGCATCGCCGCGGCCTCGTCAGCCACCACCCGCTGTTCGCAAACCTCGAGACCCGCATCGAACAAGCGTTCGGCCAGGAACGTCGCGTTGCTGTTGGTGATCTCGCCGCGCAGAACCTCGTCCCCAATGGCCAAGATGGCTGCGGTGTGCGGCGCCACGACGGACGTCGCCGACGCGTGGGCATCGGAAGAATTGGCGGCTGCTGGTCTTGTGGGCGGAGAGATCTTGGCTGCGGTTTTTTTGGCCGCAACCTTGCGCTCCTTGCCCCGCGGAGGGATAGACATTCGTTCAGTACCTTATCCACGGGACGACAGACCGTCAACAAGGGAAACGCTCTGGCAGCACGACCGCACGCCATCGCGCGCTCCGAGGTTGACAGAAGCGATGGACAACGCTCAACTGTACCGGCTGACTATGCATATCCGCTATGCCGCCAAGACGGATCCCGGGCTGAAACGCAACCACAACGAGGACTACTTCTGCCTCATCGAGGATGAGCAGCTCTTCCTGGTCGCCGACGGAATGGGTGGCCATGCCAGCGGCGAGGTGGCCTCGAAAATGGCCGCCGACATGATCCGCGAGTTTTTCGCCCGTTCCCGAGACGACGACGCCACCTGGCCGTACAAGATGGACCGGGCGCTGTCATACCTGGAGAACCGCCTGGTGGTGGCCATCAAGCACGCCAACAGGAGAATCCACGAAGCCGCCACCCGTGACGTGCGCATGACCGGCATGGGCACGACCGTGGTCATCGGTCAGATATTCGAGGACAAGTTCTACATCGCCCACGTCGGGGATTCACGTTGCTATCGAATCCGCGATGGTGTCGCCGAGCAACTCACGCGGGACCACTCGTTGCTTGAGGACTACAAGGAGGCCCGGCCGGGCATGTCGGAGGACGAGCAGAAGAAGTTTCCGCACCGCAACGTGATCACCCGCGCGCTCGGCATGAAGGACACGGTACAGGTCGACATCTCGGCCGCCGAGGTTAAGGACGGCGACATCTTTCTGCTCTGCTCTGATGGACTGTCGGGTGTGGTCGAGCCTCCGACTTTCCGCGACCTGCTCAAGGTGGGGGTCGACCTGGACGATGCTGCCCACAAGCTGGTGGAAGCGGCCAACAAGGCCGGTGGCCCCGACAACATCACGGTGCTGGTGCTTGAGTGCCGGCTGAACTAGCAAGACCCCACCTCGAGGTTCGCGTGGCTCAGACCGCCCCGGCCCTGGTCGCGCTGGCCGCGCGGCCTGCGCTGGTAGCTCCGCCAAGTTCGCACCTTTGTTTGAGGCTCTGCCGACCGGCCAGTCGCGCTCGTCGATCACCGGGTGTCTTCTGCAAGCATTCTAACGAAATTCCACACCAATGCCACGCTTTTTGTGATCGATCAACGGTCAGCGGAAGCCCAATTTGACCAGCAGACCGAACTCGTGAAAGTCGAACCCAAAGTTGGGATCGACGGCCCAGTGTGCACGGTAGTACGGCTGCAGATAGGGGAGCGTCGACTGGTTGGAAAGCGACAGGGGGATGGGCACCCCCACGAACAAATGGACGTCACCCTTGCCTCCGGCGCTGCCATAGAGACGCGCAGAGGCCCCTGCACCGTAGCAGACGAAGAACCAGCTCCCGATCTCCCCGTAGCCCCAAAGTTGTGTGGGGCTCGTGCCCAACAGGATGCCACCCGAAATCCACAGGACCCCAAGAGTGGAACCTCCGGAACTGGCCAGCGTGATGATGGAACCGGACACCAACGCCAGTGAACCGTCGAGGCCAAACGCCGGGGCGATATGGGTGGGTGACCCGACAACAGCGCCGACACTTGGTCCAATCGCAAGACCCGTGCTGCTGTCGGCGGCCGCCGGTGTGGCCTGGGTCAACGCGACTGCGACGAGCACAAGGCGGGCAGCGAGGCTGAACACCTCTCTTTTCGCGGTACGGGTCAACGCGACTCCCTCTCCGGTCGTCATGCGCTGTGGGCCGACCCGCCGTCGGCCAGCGACGGGCCCGGCGCCGCCGGCAGGTCGATGACGAAGCAGGCGCCACCCACCGCTTCGGGATCGAGTTCGAGCGTGCCGCCATAGGTTTCCACGATGGCTCGCGAGATCGAAAGCCCGAGCCCAGTGCCCTGGCCAGGTGGCTTGGTGGTGAAGAAGGGGTCGAACACCTTGCGCCGCAGTTCGCGCTCGATGCCAGGGCCTTCGTCACTGACGGCAATGCGAACCCGCTCCCCGATGCTCTCGCAGGTGACGGCCACGTCGCCCTTTCCGCCCATCGCATCGGCGGCGTTGAGCAGAAGATTCACCAAAACCTGGGTCATGCGTCCCTGCGACACCATGACCGTGGGCCACGGGCCTGTGTCCGGCGTCGCCGTTATGCGCACCTCGCGCAGCCGGGCCTGGGGAGCGAGCAGCGCCTGTGCCGAGCGCACGACGTTGAGGGGATCGATGGGCGACGGCTCTTCATGGCTGGGACGCGAGTACTCGAGCAAGTTGCGAATAATACGGTTGATACGCTGGGTTTCCGTCTTGACCCGGTCGAGGGCATCACGCCGCTCGGCGTCGGGCAAGACGCCGGTCCCCGCCGCATCCGCACGCAGGATATCGACGTAGCCCAAAATCGCCGCAAGCGGATTTCCGATCTCGTGTGCCACGCCCGCCGCCAGTTGCCCGACCGACGCGAGCTTCTCGGAGCGAATCAGTTGCTCGCGCTGGGCCGCCAGCGACGAAGTCATCTGGTTGAAAGCACTAGCCAGCGCGCTCAGCTCGGATGGGCCGGGCAGGTCGATGTGCTGGTCCCAGTCGCCCACCCCAACCTGCGCGGTGGCCCGCTCCATCTCGCGCAGGGGCCGAACCACCATCTGGGTCAGCACGAAATAGCCCAGCGCCAGCACCAGCAACGCATCACCGCAGACCAGGCTGAGAAGCAGCCAGCCCGATCGCCTCAACACCACGTGTACCGGTGCGGGCGCATCCAGCACCACGCGGATTGCGCCGACGATTCGTCCTTTGCTTTCGATACCGGCGTAGGCCAACAACTGCGTGGCGCCGTCGGCAGGCGAATCACGGTACTGCAGCACAGGCGGGCTCCCCGCCACGACACTGTTGGCAATCGGCGGATCAACGTCGCGGACCGAACGCGGCGGCCAGGAGGCGATCACGGTGCGGCCGGCCGACAGCACGGAGAACCCGATGCCCCCCGATCGTTCGGACAACGAGGACAAGGCCGCCCGAAGCTGCTCCCGACTCTCGGGCGAGGCGATCCCGCCTTGACGGTCCATGAGAGCGGCGGCCATCCTGGCCGAGGCAGACGCCAACGTCACGGCCTCGGTCTCGCGATGAACGCGCAGGGTGTTGCCGGCCGCCCAGAGGGCGAGAAACCCGGTGGTGAGGATCGCGATGAGCGTGACGGCGGCCAGCCCAAGCAGGATTTGGGCCCGGAGGCCGAAGCGGCCCCTGTGCCTGTTGGCAGGGAGGGCGATGCCTTCGCTGGTCACGCTGGCACGCACGATAGCACTAGTCCTGTCGAAGATTGGTAGCTGGGTGAGCGACCAAAATAGACTCCCGACACCGCGCAACTTGCTACAATGGATACTTCCATGGCCCCGAGCGCGACCCCGCCAACCGCTGACCCGGTCAAGTTCGACGAGATCCTTGCACGCCTGCGCGTGCTGGTCGAACGTCTGGAGGGTGGCAACCTCTCTCTCGAGGAAGGGCTGGGTTGCTTCGAAGAGGGCATGCGCCTGTGCGGCCGCGGCGCCGACCTTCTCGACCGAGCGGAAAAGCGGGTGGAAGTCCTGTTGGCCACGGAAGACGGCCCCCGCACGGCTCCTCTTGCGCCTCCACCGGATCACGAAGAGAACGAGTGAGCGACTTCGATCTGGAATCCTGGCTGCAAACGCGGCGTGCTGAGGTCGATACTCTGCTCGCCGCGCGGCTGGCTGCCGTGGCGCCGGACCAGGATCCAGGTCGCCTGATCGAGGCCATGCGCTACTCCCTGCTCGCACCGGGCAAGCGGCTGCGTCCCCTGCTCGTGCTGGCTGCCGCCGAAGCGGTTGGCCACAAGCCCGACGAACCCATACGCCTCGCTGCCGCGGCGGTCGAGATGGTTCACTGCTACTCGCTCATCCACGACGACCTTCCGGCCATGGACGACGATGACCTGCGCCGTGGACAGCCCACCAATCACAGGGTTTTCGGCGAGGCCACCGCCATCCTGGCCGGGGACGCCTTGTTGACGCTCGCGTTCGAACTCCTGGCGGAGGCGGGCGCGGCCGCCCTGACCTCGACCGGCGATCCCCTGGTGGCGCAGCGCTATTTGCGTGCCGTCGCCGCGCTGGCGAGGGGCGCCGGCATGTCAGGGATGGTGCGTGGGCAGGCACGCGATCTGGCGGAGCCGCAAACTCAATCGCTGCAAGCGGTAGAGCGTCTCGCCGCCGAAAAGACCGGTGCCTTGTTCCGAGCTGCCTTGGAAGTCGGCGCGGCTGTGGCAGAGGCAGGGCCAGTGCAGGAGAAGGCGTTGGCGCAATTCGGCATGCACTTCGGCGTGGCGTTTCAGCACGCCGACGATCTTGCCGATGGAGACAATGTGGCCACGCGAACCCAGGCAAGCCAACGCCTACATGCGCTCACCCAAACCGCGCTTGACGCTCTCTCCCCGTTTGACGGACGTGCCGAACCATTGCGCGCCCTTGCCCAACGCTTGGTCGGCGGCTAGCACTTTGATGATAGCATTCATTAGGTACTCAACGTGACCTGGGACGACGTCACACGCGTGGAGGAAAAGCCCCCGGGAACAGCCAGGGCTCCCTCGAAGCGCGACTGCGCCTGTCTGATCGTGCTGGCTGGAAGCGCGATGGGCGAGATGTACAAGCTTACCCGCGAGCGGACCATCATCGGCCGTGGCCAGAAAGCCCAGGTTCGCATGGTCGACGACGGTGTGTCGCGCGAACACTGCGAGATCGTCATGGAAAGCGACAAGGCGGTTCTGCACGACCTGGGCTCCACCAACGGGACATTCTGCCGGGGCACGCGCATCGACCGCCAGGAACTGGAGGATGGGGACAAGATCCTGGTGGGTTCGGGAACGGTTCTGAAGTTCACCTTCCACGACAACTTGGACGAGACCTTCCAGCGCCAGATGTACGAATCGGCCCTGCGCGATGATTTGACCAAGATCTTCAACAAGAAGTACTTCACCGACCGCGTGGAGAGCGAGTTTGCCTACTCGCTCCGGCAGAAGACGCCCCTCGCGCTGGTGACCTTCGACGTCGACCATTTCAAAGAGGTCAATGACACTTACGGCCACCCGGCGGGCGACTACGTCCTGGCGGAGATGGCCGCCGCCGTGCAGGCCGTCGTGCGCGTGGAAGACGTGTTTGCGCGCGTGGGCGGCGAGGAATTCTCCATCATTTGTCGAGGTGCCGACATCACGCAAGGCCGGATTATCGCCGAGCGGGTGCGACAAACCGTGTCCGGCCACCCGTTCGTGTTCGTCGGGACCAACATCCCCATCACCGTCAGCGCCGGGGTTGCAACCATCCCGGATCCCCGCATCGTGGATGCCCAGGGCTTCGTCGCGGCGGCGGATCATGCCCTGTACGAGGCCAAGCGCACGGGCCGCGATCGTGTGTGTCTCTGGCGGTAGCCAGGTGGCCAAGGGTCGAGAAAGAGTGTACTGTCACCGGTGGACCTCCGATGAATCATTTTCTTGATCCCCAGGTTGGGGCTGTCACCGTCATCGCGTTGGTCCCCAACCTGCTCATTATTCTGTGGGCAGTCGCGCGCCTGAGTCACGACCTCCGCCTGCTCAAGCAGAAGAATGCCATGCTGGAAGATGACATCAACCTGCTTGACCAGAGCATCAGCAGCCTCACCGGCGAGTTTCAGGCCATCCGGCAGATAGAGAACCGCAAAACGCTCGACAAGAGCTCCGGCCTGGAGACCGCCAAGGCGCCCTAGCGGTCCAAAGTGCCCACGAAAAAACTCTCGGGCGCCGTAATGCTGGCGCTCCTTTTCTTGCCCCGAATCGCCCTTGCCGCCGAGCAGCCACCCGAGGGCGAAGAGGCGACGGTGACCGAGGAGCGTGGCGAGGAGACCGCTCTAGCCAGCGCCCGAGCCCCTGTTCCGTTTGACAAGCGCTGGCTCGAGCCATTCTTCGCATCTGGACCAGCCCACGCCGGAGCCGATCTCTTCCGTGCTGGCGACTTTGCCACGGCCGCGCAACAACTGGCCGGCGCACTGGCCGCGATGCCCAGGCGTGCACCCGAGCGCAACCAGGCGCGCTTTCTCCTGGCTCTGGCGCACATGAATCTGAACGCCTGGCAGGCTGCCGGCGATCTCTTCGAGGATCTCTGGTCCAGTTACCCTGAACTGGCTCCCTATCACGCCTACAACGCGGCTCGCTGCCGGCTGCGCCGGGGCGATGCCGAAGGCGCGCTCGCCTGGGCGGTGCGTGTGCCTTCCCACACGGTGCCCGAGGCCGAGGCGGTGTTGGTCAAGATCGATGCCTTGGGCGCGAGGAAACGCTGGTCCGAGGTGGAGAGCGAGGCAAAGGCTTTTCTCGACAGTTTTCCGGCCGGGCCACGCCGGGCCGAGGCCAAATTCCACCTTGCCGAGGCCATGCAGCAATTGCAGCGCCCGGTGGAGGAAATCGCCGCAGTTCTACGGCGTATCTGGGCTGAAGCCCCGCTGGAAGCTTGGGCCGCGCGGGCCGACGAGAACTTGCAAGCTCTGGCCAAAACAGCCGCACCTGCGCAAAAGACCACGCTAGCGACTCCCAGCGCCGAGGAATGGGCCACGCGTGGCATGGGCCTGTTCGACAAGAACCAGAACGCCCAGTCCGAAGCAGCTTTTGCCGCAGCCTTGACCGCGCCCGGACTGGATGCCGCCACCGAGTGCGTGGCGCACTTTCACCGCGCCCAATCGGTGTGGAAGCAGCGTCAGCGCACGCGCGCGGCGCCGCTGTTTGCCGAGGCCGAGACCGCGTGCCAGCGCGCGCAGAATCGCGACCTGGTGGTGCGCTCGCTGTACCAGGGCGCGCGTTGCCTGGCTTCAGCCGGCGAGCGCGACAAGGCCCTCGCTCTGTACGCCCGCATCGAGTCGGAGTTTCCCGAGCACCGCTTCGCGGACGATGCTCGCTTGCGCGCGGCCGAGGTGCTGGCCGACGCGGGCGACGATGATGGCGCCGAGCAGCGCCTGCGCGATCTGCCCGACCGCTATCCCAAGGGCGACGTGGCGAGTGAGGCCCTGTGGCGCCTGGCCTTCGCGGCCTGGCGAGCGGGCGATTGGGGCAAGGCCCTGCACTGGCTCGACGAGGATCTTCGCCGCTTCCCGCGCGAGGAAATCTACTACGCCGCCGGGCGGGCCCACTACTGGAAGGGTCGCATCTTTGAAAAGCAAGGCGCCACGGGCCGGGCCCAGCAAGCCTACGCGCGCGCAATACGAGAGTATCCTCTCTCGGTCTATGCGCTGTTCGCCCTCGAGCGAATGCGACACAGCTTCCCCCATGCGCGCGCCGATCTCTTGCGCGAGCTGCGACCTCCTCTCTCGACGGGACAGAAACAGTCCGCGTGGAACTTTCGACCCCAGCCCCTTTTTGCCGAAGCGGGCTTCCTGCGCGCGGTTGAGTTGGCCCGTCTGGGCCTGGGCAGCGACGCACGCCGCGAACTGGCCCGTCTTGGCTTGGCGCTCTCCGACCACGCGCAGGAATCACAAAGCGCCAGCAAGACCCCTTCACGAGAGGACGGGTACTGGATCACCGCGATCCTGCTCGACCGTGCCCGACTGTGGAGCGCCTCGCACGCCATCCCCCGCAGCACTCTCACCTCATACCGCTGGTCGTATCCGACCGATGCGCGCCACGACGCCGAGTGGCGCCTGGCGTATCCGCGTGCCTTCCCCGATCTGGTGAGCAAGAACAGCAAAGACAACCGCGTGCCCGAGGCTCTGCAGCTCGCCATCATGCGCGAGGAGAGCGCGTTTTCTCCAAGGGCGGAGTCCTTTGCCAACGCCCTCGGGCTCACCCAGATGCTGGTGCGTACCGCTCAACGCTTCGCCAAGTGGCGCGTGACCCGTGAATCCCTGTTGGACCCGGCCAAGAATCTGGAAGTGGGCTCGCGCTTCCTGGCTTTTCTGCTGGACCACTTCGATAGAACCCTTCCTCTGGCCATCGCCGGATACAACGCGGGAGAGGCCGCGGTGGATCGCTGGCTGCATGAGCGCGGCCCTGTGGAACTGGACGAGTTCCTCGAGACGATTCCCTATGACGAGACCCGCAACTACACCAAGCGCGTGCTGTCCTCGGTGTTCGCGTATTCCTGGCTCTACCAGCACGACCGCCCGGTGCCTCTCCTTTCCTTCGCGCTACCCAAGGCCGAAAGCAAGAAGGCCGAGGCCAAGAAGGGAAAGTAGTCAGTTCTTCTTGCGGCGGCCGAACAGACCGCGCTTCTCCGACGGAGGTTCGACCTGTTCACCGCCAGCAGCGGCAAAAGCGCGCAGGGCTTCCTCCTGCTCGGGCGAAAGGGACGCCGGCACGACCAGTTTGAGGTGCACGATCAGGTTGCCGCGGCCCCGTTCCTGCAAGCGGGGCAAACCCTGGCCCCGCAGAATCACCGCCGCGCCCGGTTGTGTCCCCGGCGCCAGCGTCACATCGACCTCGCCCTCCAGAGATTGCGATTTCAGCGTCGCCCCCAGCGCCGCCTGAGGAAAAGAGACGGCGATCTCAGCGTGCAGATCGGCACCGTCGCGCTCGAAACGGGGATCATCCGCGACCCGGATGTGGACATACAGGTTTCCCGCATGGCCGCCCCCTGGTGCCCCCTCGCCCTGCCCAGAGAGCCGCAGGGTGGAGCCGTCCTCCACGCCCTGGGGCACGTTGATTTGCAAACTCTCATCCGTCACCCGCAGTCCACTCCCCCGGCACGAAGGACACGGCTTGCGCACGACCGAGCCGTCGCCCCGACAGGCAGGACAGGTCGTGGAGATCATGAGGAAGCCCTGCGCGTGCATGACCTGACCACGCCCCCGACACTGCGGACAGGTCTCCCGCGAGGTGCCCGGCGCAGCGCCCGATCCGCTGCAGTCCTGGCAGACGACTCGCCTCTGCACCTTGACTTCCCTGCTCGCGCCGGTCGCCACCTCGGCCAGTGTCAGTTCAACCTGCGTCTCTATGTCGGCTCCCCGTCTGGCCCCACGAACCGAACCACCACCAAATCCACCGCCAAAGAGATCGCCGAAAATGTCGGAGAAGGCAGAGAAAATATCGCTCACATCGCTGAAGCCACCGCCGAACCCGCTCCCGCGTGGCCCCTCGTGACCGTAGCGATCGTAAAGCGCGCGCTTCTCGGGGTCAGACAGCACTTGATAAGCCTCCGACGCCTCTTTGAAGCGCGCCTCGGACTCCTTGTCGCCGAGGTTCCGGTCTGGATGTAGCTCGAGGGCCAGCTTGCGGTAGGCCCGCTTCAACTCGGACGCATCCGCCTGGCGGGACACGCCGAGCACTTGATAGTAATCTTGCTTTTCGCTCACGGGAACAACCGGTTAGCGTACTCGAAAACCGCTTCGCCGCCATAGCCTGCGCGCCTTCGCGTCCGGCCAGCCGCGGGCGACGGAATTCGTCAGATTGGTGGTGCAGCGGCTACTTCACGCCTTGTCGCCAGCCGCGCGATCCTGAATACTGACTTCCGTGCTGCATCAGTTCGCCATCGCCTTGTCTACCCCGACTCCCGCTCGACGCGCGGGGCAGGAGTAGTCGCCCTTGCCCCGTCGGTTTCCAGATGACCCCACGGCGTGGCAGGCGCTGGACACCAAGTATCTGTTCCGCCAGCCGCCCTGGCTGGTGCTCCGCCACCAGCGTTTTCGCCTGCCCAGCGGGCGAGAAATCGCCGACTACTGGATCTCGGAGTACCCGCCCTGGGTCAACGTCGTCGCTGTGACAGCGGATGATCGGGTGGTCTTGATCCGACAGTACCGTCCTGGGTTGGGCGACGTTCACTACGAGATCCCGGCCGGAGTGGTCGACGAGGGAGAGGACGTCGAGACCGCGGCTCGGCGCGAACTGGCCGAAGAAACCGGATACGGGGGCGGTCAGTGGTCGGTGCTCACCCGCCTGTCGGCGAACCCTGCCCTGCAGAACAACCTGACCACGTCCTATCTTGCCGAAGGCGTGATGGCGCTGGGCCGAGCCCAGCCCGAGGCGACCGAGGATCTGCGCGTTCACCTTGTGCCGCTGCCAGAAATCCCCGGCCTCATCGATAGCGGCGACATGATCCAAGCCCTGCACGCTGCGCCCTTGCTGCGCTACTTGCTGCGCCGGCGCGCCTGAGCTTCAGACGGCGTGTAGGCGGTCTCACTGCGAGCAGGCCAGCACCTGGGGACTGCTGGCGCCCCCGGATAGCCACTGGCTACAAGCGGCCCCGGAAAGCACCACCTCGCTTGAGGTCGCGTCGGAATATGTCCATCCCTGCTGGCCGGTGGGATCGGGTTGCACGGGCGTGCCGTTGACCACGACAACCACCTGAGAGGGATTGGCGGCCGGGTGCACCAAGGAAAACCGGCACAGGTTCGCCTCCGCCGCGATCATGATGGTTTCGAGTGCGCTCTGCAGCCCCTGCTGATCCGTCACCGAGAAAAACTGCAAGTTGCCGCCGAAACTGGACGCGTTGGCGGCTGCCATTCCTTCCAGGCAAGTGGTCGCCTGTGCGTCGCCGTTGAGCGCGACGACGAAGGTCTGAACGCCGACGTTCCTCGCCCCGAGCTTGCCAGCCTCGTTCGTCCCCGAGGTGCAAGGTGTACCATCCGCGAAAGAATCGGCCGCACAGGTTGGGTCTTGATCGGTCATCAGCAGCACGAACTGAGACGAGCGTCCTCCCTGCGACCCCTCAGCAACGAAATACTCGCGGCACTGCTGCAATGCCGAGGGAGAAGGTGAATCATCACCCGCGGTCGGGCAGCCCGCATCACCTGATCCGCACGCCATCTGGGTCTCGATGCTGGTGGACTGGTTGAACGTGGGCTGAACCGACACCGAGCCCGCACAACACGACGCCCCGTTGCAGTCTGTCGACGAGGGGAACAGCTCGAGGCCGAACCAAATGCCCGGATGATTGCCTGTCGCCGCCACGATGGCGTCTTGAGCCGCCTGCAACCTGGTCGTCGAGTCGAAAACATGCTGTTGCATGGAGGTGGAGCGGTCGAGGGCAACAATCATCTCGACCGTGTTTGAGAGCACCCTCAGGTACTGAGGGTACGCACATCCATCGAGTGGGTAGGACCGTTGCCTGTCACCCGCGCCAGACTGGTCCACGGACGCATCCAAGCCTTGAACTCCGCCCGTCCCGGCAGGACTTCCGCCTGCATCGACCGCCGCCCCTGGGAGCCCGACAGAATACGTGCAAGACAACCCGACGAGAACCGGCAGCCATGAGGCACTCGCCGTGCCTCGACCTTTCGGCCGGATCGTTCGCGCTGCCCCAGTCGTCCTCACGGTGCCCCGCGCACCCTCGCAGCCAGCTTGGCCACCTCCTCGCGACGCTCACTGTTCGGATAGCGCGCCAAGAAAGACTCCGCTTCAGCCAGCGCCGCGGCCTTGTCGCCGACCCTGGCCAGGGTTTCCAGGATCGACAGGTCCGCCTCCGCCCGCAGCAAGCCGTTGGGAAAGCGCGTCCGGTACGCAAGCCACGCGGTGACGGCGGCCTGAGGGCGATGCAGGCCATCACGCAAGACCCGGCCCATCTCGTAGGCGGCATTTTCCGCGGCCGGTCCCACGCCCTTCGCGCAATGAGTCAACATGGCGAGCGCCTCTTCTGTCCGGCCTTCGCTGAGCGCCGACCGCGCCTCGGTCAATTCCGCGCTCGCTGGACCGTTTTCGATCCGCGCCGGACTGTCCGCAAGAGCTGCCCGCCGCGAGGTCGTGCCCGGCACGAATGTCCGGTGCTCGATGCCCGGAGGCGCCAACCCGCGGATCGGTCCAGCCCACGAATCCCCTTCCACCAGCCGAACCGAGCGCGCGCCACGCCACACTTCGACGACACCTTCCTCGACTTCCACAGAAACGCGATCGTCGCCCACGCCCACGTGGAACTTGGTCCCAACCACGCTAATCACATAGGGACCGGCGGAAACCGCGAACCTGGCGCCTGGCGCCTGATGGGGAACCTCGAACCGGGCCTGGCCGCGCTCGACAGAAGGCCGGCGTTCCGCGTCCCAACTCAGCACAGAATTGGCGTCCAGTTCGACTCCCGTACCACCAACCAATGCCACGCGGGCTTTCTCGCCTCGACCGGTGCGCACAGGCGCGGACGAAGAAATCTGGGATACAACCCGGGTAGCCACCAGGCCAGGCTGCGGCGCCGACGCGACGGCCGGAGCGACCCGCTTTGCGGCCACAGGCGCACGGGCAGGGCGCATGGCCGGAACCATCCAGAGAGCAGCCACCACACCGAGTGCGACCAGTGCCCCGGTCAGGGCCGGGAGCACCAACGACCTTGCCCGCAGAAGCGGCAGGTTATTGCCCGACAGCAAGCCCTCGATCCGAGCCCAGACCCGACGGCGCGCCACCTCGTCCCCAGTGCGCTGCCGCGCAGCCTTCAGGGCTTCGCCCAGCCATTTCTCCGTGTCGTCGGCACCATGTTGTTCGAGCCACTTCATGTCGGTATCCTCCGCGCCGCCTTGACGAGTTCCGCCCGGGCGTGGCGCAGCCGGGACCAGACCGTATTGGGGGGACATCCCATCACGTTGGCGATTTCATTCACGCCCAACCCTTCGATCTCGAAGAGGACAATGACCATGCGTTTCTTGGGTGACAGCTTGTCCAGCAGCCGGTCGAGCAGCCGCAACTCGGATGCCCTTTCAACCGGGTCGGGCTGGGGTTCGATTTCGGTCTCATGCCAGGGCAGAAGCGACAAAAACGATCGCATGCGTCGCCGCCGGCCCAGGTGGGAGGCGTGGCGCGCGGCGATGCGATAGATCCAGGTCGATAGCTGCGCCTCCCCACGGAACCCCTTCAGCCCGCGGTAGACCGCGACGAACACGTCCTGAGCGGCGTCCTCACGTTCCTCGGGAGGCACGCCAAGCGCACTGACAAAGCGGAACACCGGTTGCGAGAAGCGCTCATAGAGAGAGCGCCACGCGAGGGCGTCCCCATTGCGAACACGTTCCACCAGCGCCTGATCTTCTGCGACAGGCTTTGGTTTACGGCTTCCTGCAGAATTCTGTTGGTTCATGTTCACCGGCGACACGACGGTTCCTGACAGGCTTCCCTTGCTGTACAGTTAGTGCTCCTAGTCCATCTCCTTCGTCACCGAAGCGACATGCCTAAAGCTAGTCCCGCGTCACCGAAGACGCCAGGAGTTGAAAATACAGTTCGCCTGTCCACGGTTGGGTTGTTGTACTCATAGTGCAATGCGGCTGCGGCGAGATCGATGAATAGACGGGCAAAAAGCCGCTTGCCCAGAGGGACTTGCATGCCACCGGTCAACGCACCCGCGATCGCAACGCGGGAATCCCACTGCACCTTCGTCTGGTACCTGGCCCCGAGAATCCAGCAATCGAGCAGCCCTCCCAGACCTAGCTGCAGCTCCACGGTCGATACCGCGCGCCTCCACATGATCTCCAGCCCTGAGGGAACACGAATCACCTCGCCACGACCGCCGGTCCAGTCATATTGGGTCCAGCCCGAAACGCCGCCCCACAGGCGGACCAGGAGGCCGGTATCGGCGCGTGCGCCCAGCGTACGAGCGATCGAGAGTCGCAGGTCGTAGGCTTCCAGTCCGGTTGTCTGGCTGGAGAATCTCTGGGATATACCGAGAGCAACGTCCCACCTGGCCCGTGCGCGGAGTGGGGAGGCGGCAACCATCGGCGCAGGCGATGGCGCGGGCGGCGCCGCCTGGATCGCAGGACTCTTGCGGCCTGCTTCCAGCTCGGGCAACTCGACTTCCTCGAGGTAACGCTGGACGATGATGGCCACGGTGTCAGCAAGCGCAGCGCAGTCGCCCACGCGCGCGCTGCCGGGCCTGGCCAAAGTCCGGAACAGGCGCAGCCTCCCCTGCTGGTCGATGAGGGAGACACTTGGCTCTTGCGGCGTTCCAGGCGCCGGCAATACCAGGGTCAGAGCAGAGTCTGAATCGGCTTCACGCGTTCTCTGCATGGCCGGCGTACGTTCCGACAGGGCAGCCGACACCTGGCGTGCGGACGGGCAGCCATCCTCCGGCCCCGGTGCAACCAGCACCGACACGGCTTGCAAAGTCAGAAGGGCGAAGGACGGTTGCACGAACCAGCTATCTTACTCTCGAAGCAGTCCGAACGAGTCACCTGCCGTCTGGCACGATGACGGAGACAGTGGCTATTCCGGCCGGGCGACTTCCTCGACGAAATAGGCGTTGCGATGGCGCGCGTTGGGCAGATGCGAGTCCCAGCAACCCGGCGAGCAGAATACCAGCTTGATCTTGCCCGAATTGCATGTGGAGACAGAACAGCGAATCACCTTGGCGCCCGTGGCAATGGGCTTGCGACACATAGAACAAACGAAAGCCGGCGTGGTTGTCATCAGCCAGACCGTCTACCACGTGAGCCAGGGCGTGGACTACCCACCTAATGACAAGTGCTCGTCCTGACTCGGCGACCTGCGCGCGCCGGATACGCTGCCGGCCGGGTGGACCAGCACGGTCGAGCGTCAGAACCGGCCTACTTGGTTGTCGCGGTCTGCGTGTCAGCCTTGGCCTCGAGCGGGATGCGCATGCCGTAGAACGACCGGCGCACGAAGAAGAAGGCGACCAGCAGGAAGCCCGCGGCAAGGGCGCCGCGGAGTCCGTCGTTCTTGAGCTGGACGGCCAACTCGACCGCCAGCAGGCCGAACAGCGTGGTGAACTTGATGACCGGGTTCATGGCGACCGACGAGGTGTCCTTGAAGGGGTCGCCCACGGTGTCGCCCACCACGCAAGCGTCGTGCAGCGGGCTGCCCTTTTCGTTGAGCTCAGTTTCGACGATCTTCTTGGCATTGTCCCAGGCGCCGCCGGCGTTGGCCATGAAGATGGCTTGGTACAGGCCGAAGAGCGCGATGGAGATCAGGTAGCCGATGAAGAAGTAGGGCTCCACGCAGGCAAAAGCGAGCGTGCTGAAGAACACGGTGAGGAAGATGTTGAACATGCCCTTCTGCGCGTACTTTGTGCAGATCTCGACCACCTTCTTGCTGTCGCTGACCGACGCCTTGTCGCTGCCTTCCAGCCTGATGTTCTTCTTGATGAACTCGACCGCGCGGTAGGCGCCGGTTGACACGGCCTGAATCGAGGCGCCGGTGAACCAGTAGATGACGGCGCCGCCGGTGACCAGGCCGAGCAGGAAGGGCGCGTACATGAGGGAGAGATGGTCGGTATTGGTGGTCAACTTGTCGGTGAGCATCATGATGATGGAGAAGATCATGGTGGTGGCGCCCACCACCGCGGTCCCGATGAGCACCGGCTTGGCCGTGGCCTTGAACGTGTTGCCCGCGCCATCGTTCTCTTCCAGCAGCTTCTTGGCATTTTCGAAGTCAGCATCGAAGCCGAAGTCTTTCTTGATCTCCTCCTTGATGTTGGGAACGCTCTCGATGAGCGACAGCTCGTACACGGACTGGGCGTTGTCGGTCACCGGACCGTAGGAGTCGACCGCGATGGTCACCGGACCCATGCCCAGGAAGCCGAAGGCCACCAAACCGAAGGCGAACACCGCCGGTCCTACCATGAGCAGGTCCAGGCCCAGCGTGCTGACGATGTACGCGATGGTCATGAGAGCCACGATCACCATGCCCATCCAGTAGGCAGAGAAGTTGCCGGCCACCAAACCCGAGAGCACGTTCAGCGACGCGCCACCCTCGCGTGAGGCAGTCACGACTTCCTTGACGTGACCGGACTTGGTCGAGGTGAAGATCTTGACCATCTCAGGGATGAGAGCGCCGGCCAGCGTGCCGCAGGTGATGATGGTACTGAGCTTCCACCACAGATTCGTGTCTTTGTTCAACTCCGGGATGAGCAGGTACGACACCACATAGGTTGAGATCATCGACACGATCGACGTCACCCACACCAACTGGGTCAGCGGCTGTTCGAAGTTCATCTTCTTGGCGTGGCCAAAGCGGGCCTTCACGATGGCCTCGTTGAGGAAGTACGAGAGGCCACTCACAATCACCATCATGATGCGCATGACGAAGATCCAGACCAGGAGCTGGACCTGCACGGTCTTGTTGGGCACGGCCAGCAGGATGAAAGTGATGAGCGCGACTCCGGTCACGCCGTAGGTCTCGAATCCGTCGGCCGAGGGACCGACCGAGTCGCCCGCGTTGTCGCCGGTGCAGTCCGCGATGACGCCTGGGTTGCGCGCGTCGTCTTCCTTGATCTTGAAGACGATCTTCATCAGGTCGGAGCCGATGTCGGCGATCTTGGTGAAGATGCCGCCCGCGATACGCAAAGCCGCCGCACCCAGCGACTCGCCGATGGCGAAGCCGATGAAGCACGGCCCGGCGAAGTCAGCCGGCACGAAGAGCAGGATGAACAACATGATCACCAGTTCGACGCTGATGAGCATCATACCGATGCTCATGCCCGCGCGCAGCGGGATGGCATAGATGGGATGGGGCATTCCCTTCAGACCCGCAAACGCCGTGCGCGAGTTGGCGAAGGTGTTCACCCGGATGCCGAACCAGGCCACGCCGTAGCTGCCCGCGATGCCCACCAGGCTGAAGAGCAGGATGATGGAAAGGGTCAGGGCGACCGGTTTGCCCTCGACGGGCGAAAGCCAGCCGAAGTAAGCGCTGATGATGACGGCGATGAATGCCCACAGCACCAGGATGAACTTGCCCTGGGTGAGCAGGTAGGTCTTGCAGGTCTCGTAGATCAGCTCGGAGATCTCGCGCATGCTCTTGTGCACGGACAAGCCCTTGAGCTGCTTGTACATGGCGAGACCGAAGACCATTCCCAGGACGCAGATCACCAGGCCGCCCATGAGCAGCCGGTTACCCGCGACGCCTCCCAGGAATTTCGCAGACGACAGGTCAGGCAGAACCAGGCTCGCCTCGCTTGCGAGCGCTCGGCTCCCGGAAAATAGAAGCGGCAGCAGGCCGCACACGACAGCGGACAGTAGACGTAGGGGGTTCATGCAGTTCCTCCGGGCGCGCAAATTAGTCCCAACCGCTCCGACATATCAAGTGGAGAAGGGTGAATCCTTCGTTTACCCCCTATTCCGGTCGGAATTTCCATGCGATTTGGGCGTCATGGGTGCTCCAAGTCCTCGCCAAACGTCTGGCGTCTTCGTGGCCCAGCCGTTTTTGCGATAGGCTGCCTCCCATGCCCTTCCTTTCACGCATCGCAGCCGGCCTGGCGCTCTGCTTCTGCGTGGCGCCGCCGGCCCGAGCCGCGACGCCCGAGGCAGCCTTCGAAAAGTACCGGTTGCAAAACGGGCTCGACGTCATCTTGCACGTGGACCACGCGGTGCCCATCGTGCACGTCGAGGTCTGGTACAAGGTCGGGTCAAAGGACGAGGCTCCGGGCAAGACGGGGTTCGCCCATCTCTTCGAGCACATGATGTTCCAGGGGACCAAGCATATCCCCGAGGATGCCTACTTCAAGTACCTGGGCCAGGCCGGGGCATCGGCGCGCAACGGCTCGACCAGCACCGATCGCACCAACTACTTCGAGACATTGCCGGCAAGCGAGCTGGAATTGGGGCTGTGGCTGGAGAGTTCGCGCATGGGGTTCCTCCTCGATCGGCCTTCTTTTCGCGCGGCCTTCGAAAACCAGCGCGACGTCGTGAAGAACGAGCGCCGGCAGCGCATCGAGAACGCGCCGCTCGGGGGCGTGGCTCGTGTGGAGTTGGAAGCCTTGTTTCCGCCTGGCCACCCCTACCACCACGAAGTGATGGGATCCATGAAGGATCTGGACGCGGCCGGCGAGACTGACATCCGCGCGTTCTTCGACCGCTACTACGCGCCCAACAACGCCGTGCTGCTCATCGCCGGCGATATCGACGTCGCACAAGTCAAGGGCCTGGTGGAAAAATACTTCGGTCCCATCCCGGCGGGACCGCCGGTGCGGCGACAAGTGGTGCCTCCCATTTCTGCGCCCACGGCCGAGCGCCGCATCGCCATGGAGGCCAAGGTCAACCTGGCGCGCGGCCTGCAGGCATGGAACACGGTGTCCTACTTTGCGCCAGGCGACGCCGAATTGGATCTGCTCGCCAACGTGCTGGGCGGCGGCAAGAGCTCGCGCCTCTATCGCCGTCTGGTTCTCGAACTGAAGATTGCGCAATCCGTGAACGCTGCGCACATCAGCCGGATGCTGGGCGGAACCTTTGAGATCACCTATGTTCCCCTGCAGGAACACACGCTGGCTGAGCTGGAAACCGTCATCAACCAAGAGTTGGAAGATCTTCGCAGCAAGCCGGTCGAAGCCGCCGAACTGGAGCGCGCACGCAACGAGATCAAGACCGATCTGGTGCGCGGCCTGGACACGCTGCAAGGACTCGCCGGCCGCCTCCTCGCCTACGACGTGTTCGCCGGCGATCCGGATTACCTGGGCCGCGACCTTGGCCGATACGAGGCAGCCACGCCGGAGGTCTTGCAGAAATGGGCCGCCCAGATCTTGCACAACCAGGCGCGCGTGACCGTCGACGTCGAGCCCAACGGCAGCGCACCCATCATGGGCCGCCTGGTGAAGCCTGCGAGCGGCAATGACCGGCCAGTCACTGCTGCTCCCGTCGTGGAAGGACCGACGGCGCGCCAGACCCCGGACGCCGAATTTCGCCAAAAGCTTCCTGCCCCCGGCGAGAGGCCCCCGTTCAAGGTGCCGGAGGTCAAGCATTTCCGCCTGAAGAACGGCCTGCGCGTGATCCTGGCCGAGTCGCACAAGCTGCCTCTGGTCGGGGTGGAGATGGTGGTACGCACCGGAAACGGCGCGAATCCGCCGGACCGGGCCGGCCTGGCCGATCTGGTGGCGGACATGCTCGACGAGGGAACCGCCACCCGCAGCGCCACCGAGATCGCCGAGGAGATCGCGCAACTGGGGGCCACGCTTTCGACCAACGCGACCTGGGATGCGTCCTCGCTGTCGGTTTCAGCGCTCACCGAAAACATCGACCGCGCGCTCGACGTGTGGGCGGACGTTCTCTTGCAGCCCGCCTTCTCCGAGGACGATCTGGCGCGGGTGCGCGAGAATTTGCTCTCCACCCTGGCCCGGCGCAAGGACTCGCCGCCCCTGGTTGCCGGCGTGGTCTTCGCTCGCGCCCTGTACGGCGAGGGTCATCCCTACGGCTGGCCCACCGGTGGCACTGAAGAATCAGTGCGCCGGATCACCCGCAGCGACGTTCAAGCCTTCTTCCAGAAGTACTATCGACCCAACAACGCCGTGCTGGTGGTGGCGGGCGACATCCAGGAAGCCGAACTGCGCGCCAAGATGGAAAAACGGCTCGCCGGCTGGAAACCCAAGCCGATACCGGCGGTCAAGATCCCCAAGGCGCCACCGGTCGAGAAGACGCGGATCTTCCTGGTGGACAAGGCCGGCGCTCCCCAGTCGTCGATTCGACTGGGCTTGGTCGGCATCGAACGCAAGAACCCCGACTACTACCGGGCCCTGGTCATGAACCAGATCCTGGGAGGGACTTTCAAGCGACTGACGCTCAATTTGCGCGAGACCAAGGGCTGGACCTATGGGGTCGCATCCATGTTCGAGGCGCGGCGCGCACCCGGACCCTGGACCACGGGCGGCGAGTTCGTGACCAGCCACACCGCCGAGTCCGTGACCGAGATCCTGAAGGAGATTTCCGCCCTGCGCGGCGACGAGGTCGGCGGCAGGGAACTGAAGGATACCAAGGACGAGATCATTCGCGCCTTCCCCGCGCGCTTCGCTACGGCCAACCAGGTGGCCGCGCAAATGGCCGCGCTGGCTGTCTACGACTTGCCGGACAAAGAGCTGCAGACTTTCTCCGCCCGCATCGCAGCCGTCACCGCCGCGGATGTACGCAAGGCGGCGCAAAAGTACCTGCGCCCCGACAACCTGGTCATCGTGGTGGTGGGCGACCGCACCAGCATCGAACCTTCGCTGCGACGACTCGGCGAGATGGAGTTGCGAGATCTCGATGGCGCGCCCATCAAGTAGCCGCGCGCGCGTGTCCCGGTGACACCGTTTCGCGAGATTCGCGCCAGCCGACTGGCCGACGAGACCGGAACTTTGCACAAGCAGGCCGACCTGGCCTTCGCCCTGTGCTATCCGAGCCCGTACCACGTGGGCATGTCGTCGCTGGGGTTCCAGAGCATCTACCGTGCTTTGCACGCTCTGCCTGGCTGCACCGCAGAGCGCGCCTTCCTTCCCGACGACGTCGCTGAGATGCACCGACTTTCCGAGGAGCTTTGCGCCTACGAATCGGGCCGGCCCGTCGGCGACTTTCCTGTGGTCGCCTTCTCGCTCGCTTCCGAGCTTGAACTGGCCAGCGTAGTGACCTGCCTGGATCTTGCCGGAATTCCCGCGCTGCACGCCGAGCGCGCCGCGCACGCGCGGACTTTCCCTCTGGTGGTAGTCGGCGGCCCGCTGACATTCTCCAACCCAGTGCCGGTCGGCCCATTCGCCGACGTCATCGTGACGGGCGAGGCCGAGGAACTTCTGCCAATCTTGGTGAACAGCCTGCGCGACCAATCCGACCGCGAAAGCCTGCTCAAGGTTCTGGCGCAAAAGCCGGGCCTCTACGTTCCCTCACGGCACGGAGAGGCGCCGCCGCAGGTCGCGATCGCCAGCGACGATTGCCTTCCAGCCTACTCGCAAATCGTCACGCCACACACCGAGCTCGCAGGCATGTTTCTCATCGAGGCCGAGCGCGGGTGCAGCCGAGGCTGTTCCTACTGCGTGCTGCGCCGGTCGGCCGGCCGGGGCATGCGTCCGGTCGCGCCCGCACGCTTGCTGTCGCTCGTTCCAGCCGACGCGCGGCGGGTGGGGCTGGTGGGTGCCGCGGTGACGGACCACCCTGCCCTGCCAGAAATCTTGCGCGCCCTGGTCGACGCGGACCGCGAGGTGGGCGTATCCAGCTTGCGCGCCGATCGACTCGACGACGAGTTGGTCGGACTGCTGGCCCGCGGAGGCTACCGGACCATGACCACCGCGGCCGACGGGGCGTCGCAACGCCTGCGCGACCAGGTCGACCGCCACACCCGGGTCGAGGATCTGTTACGCGCGGCCCGCCTGTGCCGCGACCACGGCATGGCGCTGCTCAAGCTGTACGTGCTGATCGGCCTGCCCGGGGAAACCGCGGCCGACATCGACGAGCTGGCACGCCTGGCGCTGGACCTGGCGGCTCTCGCGCCCAAGCTGTCGCTCACCGTCTCACCCTTCGTTTCGAAGCGCAACACGCCGCTCGACCATCAGCCCTTGGAGGACATCGCCAGTCTCGAAGAAAAGCTGGCCTTTCTCCGGCGCAAGCTTCGCGGCCACGCCCGCCTGAGCGGCGACGCTCCCAAGTGGGCATGGGTCGAGCACCGACTTGCGCAGGGAGGTTTCGCCGAAGGTCTGGCCGCGGCCCAGGCCGCCCGCGCCGGCGGCGGATTCGCCGCCTGGAAGCGGGCGATGGAAACGTAGAACAAAGGGGTGGGTTGTGTCTGGCCGCGACGTGATGGACTATCTCTGGGCATGCGTCGGACGCTTAGCCACATCAGGACCGCGATGACCGCGCCCTCCCACGAAGTGGCGGCCATGCTGTCGCGGCGGGCGCGCGCCGGCCTGTACCTGGCCCGCCTCGGCCTGCGCATCATCAAGCAATGGGTGCGCGATCGCTGCCCGCAGCAGGCGGCGGCGCTCACCTATCAAACCACCCTCGGTTTGGTCCCGCTGCTGGCGCTGGTGTTCGCGGCCCTGCGCCAGACTCACAACCTCGAGGCGCGGTCCCGTCTGGTGGAATTCATCTCGACCCAGGTTCTGCCTGACATGGGCGACGTGGTCAGCGAACTCGCGTCGTTCTCGGAGAAGGTCGCCACCGGCGCAGCGGGCGGGCTGGGTCTGGGTTTCACCCTGGCCACCTGCTACTTCCTCTACGACACCGTCGAGAATACCTTCAACGACATCTGGCATGTGACCACGCGGCGGTCGTGGTTCCGCAAGTTCCTGATCTTCTACCCGGTGGTCACGCTGCTGCCGGTGCTGGCGGGCGCGTACCTCTACTGGTCGGGACGCCTCATCGGATCAGGTCCGCTGGCGCGCTTCTTTGGGCCGCTCTCCATCCAGTTCGGCGCGCTCTTTCTGGTCAACTGGATGCTGCCCAATATCCGCGTGCGCTGGTACGCCGCCCTGGCGGGAACCCTGGTCACGGGCTTCGCGCTGGAAGGGTTGAAGTGGGGATTCGTGCATTTCGCCAAGGGTATGCTGCTGTCCAGCTACAGCGGAGTGTACGGCCCGCTGGCGCTGGTGCCTCTCATCCTCTTGTGGATCTACGTTTCCTGGTGGGTGGTACTGGGCGGCGCCGAGATCGCCAACGCCATCCAGAACCTGCGCCTGCTGGAGGCCGAGGAACGACGCCATCGCGACGACGAGCCCATCAACGGGCTGGTCGCCGCGCAGGTCCTGGCTTTCGTCGCGGCGGACTACCAGCGCGGCGGCAAGGGCGTGGACCGCGCATTTCTCAGCCGCGAATTCGGCCTTTCGGTGGAGGTCATCGATCGCGTTGCAGTTCGGCTCAAGGGTCAGGGGCTGCTCGCGGAAGTGCAAGGCGACAAGGAAGGCTTCATCCCGGGCCGCGCCGCCGACACCATCAGCCTGCAGGACGTGCTGGCCGCGTTCCGCTCGACCGATCTGGAAGCCGCGCCCGGCACCACCTCGCCCGCGCTGGTCGCACTCACCAAGGATCTGGAAGAAGCCCGCCGGGCCCGCATCGGCGCGATCACCATCGCGGAACTGATGCCGAAGTAGAGTTATCCCCGTTCCAAGTACGTGTACCCGGCCAGCCCTTCCTCATACATGCGCAGCAGTGAGCGCGTTTCCTCCAGGCTCATGCCGTTGGTGCGCACGGCCTGCTCGGCGAAGCGACGCACGCGCGCCATCAAGTCCTCGCGCGCGTAGCTGACGTACTTGAGCACGTCGGTCACCGTATCGCCGGTCACCACGTGCTCGATCTGATATCCGCCGCCCGGCACCAGCGACACGTGCACGGTGTTGGTGTTGCCAAACAGGTTGTGCAGATCGCCCAGGATCTCCTGATAGGCCCCGGCGAGAAAGACGCCCAGAAAGTACGCTTCCCCGTGGTTGTAGGGGTGCAGCTCCAACACGTTCTTCACGTCGCGCCGGTCGATGAAGTGATCGATCTTGCCGTCTGAGTCGCAGGTGATGTCGGCCAGCACGGCCCGCCGGGTGGGCTCCTCACCCAGTCGGTGAATGGGCATGATGGGAAAAAGCTGGTCGATGGCCCAGATGTCGGGCAGCGACTGGAACATGGAGAAGTTACAGAAATAGGTGTCCGACAGCGCGCGCTCCAGACCCTCGAACTCCTCGGGCGCCTCGCGCATCTCGCGCACGACTTTCAGGACGCGCTGGCAGATGGACCAGAAGATGTCCTCGGCGATCACCCGTTCGGTGAGCGACAGGCTGCCCAGGGAAAACAATGACAGCGCCTCTTCGCGATATTCCAGGGCGTCGTGGTACGCCTCGCGCAGATTCTTGCTGGAGATGTCGCGGGCCGTGTCGAACATGTTGCGCACCAGGCGCGAAACATTGTCGGGCAGCTTGTCGGGCGCCTTGCCCACGTCGAACTCGCCCACGCCCAGCACGTCGATGGCCAGCACGGAATGATGGGCGACCACGGCGCGCCCCGATTCGGTGACGATGGTGGGATGCGCGACCCCGGCGGCGTCGCACACCTCCTGCAGGCCGAACACCAGATCGTTGGCGTACTCTTGCAAGGTGTAGTTCATCGACGAGGCGAAGTTGGTCTGCGACCCGTCGTAGTCCACGCCCATGCCGCCGCCAGCGTCGAAGTACTTGAGCGGCGCGCCCAGACCGACGATCTCGACGAAGAAACGGCTCGCCTCGCGCATGGCGTTCTTGATGGCACGGATGGCCGAGATCTGGCTGCCCAGGTGGAAGTGCAGCAGCTCGAAGCAGTTGAGCATGTCGGCGTCGCGCAAGAAGCGAACCGCCTCGACCACCTCGCGGGTAGACAAACCGAACTTGGATCGATCGCCGCCCGAGGCTTCCCAGCGGCCCGAGCCCCTGGATGCCAGCTTGACCCGGATGCCGATGCGCGGCTTGACCCCGATTCTCTTTGCGGTGGACGCGATGAGGTCCAGCTCGGAAAACTTCTCGACGACGATGAGCACCTTGCGCCCCAGCTTGGAGCACATGAGCGCAGTCTCGATGTACTCCTCGTCCTTGTATCCGTTGCACACGATGAGCGCTTCCTCGTCGTCGAGAATGCCCATCACCGCCAGCAACTCGGGCTTGGAGCCGGCCTCTAGGCCGTAGTGGTAGGGCCGGCCGAACTGCGTGATCTCCTCGACCACGTAGCGGTGCTGGTTGACCTTGATGGGATACACGCCGCGATACTCGGCCTTGTAGCCGTACTCGGTGATGGCGCGCTTGAAGGCCTCGTGCAGTTCCACCACGCGGCTGCGCAAGATGTCCGAGAAGCGAACCAGCAAAGGAAGCCCGATGCCCCGGCGCACCACCTCGTCGACCAGCTCTTTCAGGTCGATGGAGCCCGCATCGGGTCCCTGAGGATGGCACACCACGTGGCCCACATCGTTGATGGAAAAGTAGCCCTGGCTCCAGTACGGGATGCCGTAGGTTTCTGAGGAGTCCGCGATGGTCCATTTTCGCGGGATTCCATTGGTGCTCATGGCCGCTACGTTGAATAAAACTGGCGCGAAATTCCACAAGAAAACTCAACCGGCATGCGAAAGGCACTTTCCGCTGATGCGAGGCGCGGCAAGGTTTCGCGTCGTCGACGGCTTCGCGGGCGAGTCGTGCTAGCCTGTCGATCACTGTGGCGAGCACATTCGGAGAACTCTTTCGAATCGCAACCTGGGGTGAGTCGCACGGCCCGGCAATCGGAGTCGTGGTGGACGGCTGCCCGCCGCGTGTGCCCATCACCGCGGAAGAAATCCAGGTCGAGCTGGACCGGCGCCGTCCCGGCCAAAGCCGCATCACCACCCGCCGCGATGAAGCGGATGCGGTCGCGATTCTCTCGGGCGTGCACGACGGCGTGACCCTGGGCTCGCCCATCGCCTTGCTGGTGCGCAACGCCGACGCGCGATCCGGCGACTACCAGGAGGTCCAGCGTGCCTTTCGCCCGTCCCACGCTGACTACACCTACCAGGCCAAGTACGGGGTTCGCGCCTCCGCGGGCGGCGGCCGGGCCAGCGCGCGCGAGACCATCGGTCGCGTCGCCAGCGGCGCCATCGCGCGCAAGCTGCTGGTCGAGCAATCCCAGATCGAAATCGTGGCCTATGTGACCCAGGTGAACAACCTGAGCGCCGCGGTGGATGCCAGCAAGGTCACGCGCAAAGATGTGGATGCGAACATCGTGCGCTGCCCGGATGGGGCCGTCGCCGACCAGATGATCGCGCTCATCGATCAGGCCCGCGCCGACGGCGATTCTCTGGGCGGCGTGATCGAAGCGGTGGCGCGCCACGTGCCCGCAGGGCTGGGCGAGCCGGTGTTCGACAAGTTACACGCGGACATGGGCAAGGCGCTGCTGTCGATCCCGGCATGCAAAGGCTTCGAGGTGGGCAGCGGCTTCGCCGGCACGCGCCTGCATGGTTCCGAGCACAATGACATCTTCTATTCGGAGAACGGCCGCGTCCGCACCCGCAGCAACCGCTCCGGCGGCATCCAGGGCGGCATCTCCAACGGCGAGGACATCATCGTGCGAGCTGCCTTCAAGCCCGTGGCCACCATCCTGCGCGAACAGGAAACCGTGGACGTCGACGGCAATCCCACGCTGCTGCAGCCCCGCGGTCGTCACGACCCCTGCGTGCTCCCGCGCGCAGTGCCCATCGTCGAAGCCATGATGGCCCTGGTGCTGGCCGATCACTTGCTGCGCCAGCGGGCTTTGGTGGGATAGAATGCCGATCCGCCGATTCCGATCAGCCGCAGAGATGGAGGGCACCGTTTGGCTCGACCGAGACGACCCTCAGCCCTGGCCAACCATCGCGTCCGTATGGGATCTCTCTGCCCGCCTCTGCCCCGTGCGTTTTCCGCCCGGGCTGGACAGGCACCGCTCGATCGAGGAAGCCAACCATCTCAACGAAGAGTGGGCCTCGAAGGTACTTTCCAAGCCAGGTTGAATTGGCTGCCGCCTACGCTCTGCTTCCCCCGCCCGCGTGCAAACGCGAGCCTATCGCCGCGCGATAGTAGCGGGACGGCATCTCGTGTCCCACCAGGCTGGCCGCCAGACGAGAACAATCGATCAGCTTGTCGAGTTGGACTCCGGTCTTCACTCCCATTCCCTCCAGCATGTTCACCGCGTCCTCGGTGGCCACGTTGCCTGAGGCGCCGGGCGCGAACGGGCAGCCGCCCAGCCCGCCCAGCGCCGTGTCCATGGTGGTGATGCCCATTTCCAGCGCCACCAGGATGTTGGCCAGCGCAGTGCCGCGCGTGTCGTGAAAGTGCACCGCCACGGCCTCACTCGGGATTTCCGCCAAGACCAGCGCGAGGACGTCACGCACCTGGCGCGGGTTGGCCACGCCAATGGTGTCGCCCAGGGAAACCTGGTAGCAACCGGCTGTGCGCAGGGCGGCCACCAACGCCACCGCCCTGGCTGGGTTCACCGCACCCTCGTAGGGGCAGCCGTACACCGTCGAGACGTAACCGCGAACGCGCATGCCGGCTCGACGCGCGTTGGGCACGATTTCCTCAAGAACCCGCAAGGTGTCCGCGATGCTCTTGTTCACGTTCTTGCGGTTGTGGCTTTCGGAAGCGGAAATGAACACGGCGATCTCCGGCATGGCTGCCGCCTGGGCCGCAGCCAGGCCCTGCGGGTTCGGCACCAGTGCCGAGTAGATGATGCCTGAGCGGCGCACAACCTGCCGCGCCACCTCGCCGGCATCGGACAGTTGCGGGACCCATTGCGGGTTGACGAAGCTCGCGATCTCGATGGCGCGCAGACCACAGTCCGTGAGCGCGTCAATGAGCGCGACCTTGTCGGCGGTCGCCACCAGGCGGGTCTCGTTCTGCAGGCCGTCGCGCGGCCCCACTTCAAAGAGCAAGACGTCGGCAGGCAAATGATCGAACACGGCGACGCCTGCTAGCCGACTGCGATCGATTCCGTCTGCGCCAGCAACCGATCGCACAGCTCGTCGGTCATTCCATCGAGCGTGTCGAGGACAACGTCCGCTGCCGACTGGTCATATCCTAGGTAGTTGGCGGCCCGCACGGCGACTACGTGAGCGCCTGCAGCCCGTCCCGCGAGAATGCCCGGCTCGGCGTCCTCCACCACGATGCAGGCGGCCGCGGGCACGCCGAGCAAGCGCATCGCGGTCAGATACGGCTCGGGATCGGGTTTGCCCTTGCCATAGTCCTCGGCCCCGAGCAAGACGCGAAAATCTCCCAACATCCCCAGCCCGGCGACGGCCTCGTGCACTTCGACCCGGCTGGCACCCGAGACCACGGCCAACTCCGCTCGACGGCCGAGCCGCTTGACGACGTCGCGCACCCCCGGCAAGGGCTGGTATCCCTTGTGCGCCAGGAGCTGCCGTTTCTCCGCCACCGCCCGCGTGATGACCTCGGCCATGCCAACCTGCAGCCCATGGTCGCGAACCAGCATGGCGTATATCTCGTTCCAGGAATGGCCCACTACGAAGTGCCGCTCGGCACCGTCAAGATCGATGCGCCAGTGCCGCAGGGCCAGCACCACCGACTCCACGTTGTCGCGCTCGGTGTCGACCAAGGTTCCGTCGAGATCGAAGAGGATTGCGGCGCGAAAGGACATGATTCTGTGCTCGATTATACTGGGCTGGGTTGGCGCGCCACCGACCTTTTTGCTACAACTTCTCTCGTGGGACGCAAGGATTCAATGCGAGCCGCACCACCCAGCATCAAGGACTTGCTGCGCGAGAATGCCGAACTTCGCCAGGAACTCGCCAGGATGGAAACCTATCGCACTCTCGCTTATCGCGACGATCTCACCGGACTGTGGAACCGCCGCTACTTCACCGAGCGTCTCACCGAGGAGTTGAGCCGCGCACGTCGCCAGCCCCAGCGCCACTTCAGCATCATGATGGCCGACGTGAACGATCTCAAGGCCATCAACGACGTTCACGGCCACCCGGAAGGGGATCTGGTTCTGCGCTGGGTGGCCGAGTTCCTCGAACGCTCGCTGCGCACCCACGACGTGCTCTGCCGCATCGGGGGTGATGAGTTCGCGGTGCTCTTGCCCGAGATCGGGGTGGGTGGAACCGCGCCGCTGCTTGCGCGTCTGCGTGCCGCGCTGGCCGAAGCCCGCACCGGCGCCCCTTTCTCCATCGAACTCAGCTTCGGATTCGCTGGCTATCCCAAGGATGGCACGACCTGCGACGAGATCATGCGCGTGGCCGACCACGAGATGTACCTGGACAAGCGCCGTCAGAAGGGCGGCTTGCCGAGCCCCAGCCTCACTCCCCCGCTGCGCGCGGCTGTACACACATGACGTTCGGGCGCCGGCCAAACGCCTCCAGACTTACCGTTCCCGTCGAGACACTGTACACTATGGCTGTTCATGGGACCGACTGCGACACCTGCAATCAGTCAGAGCAGCGCCACTGTTTCGGCTGCTGAAGTGGCTGGGCAGGGGCGAAGCCATGGGCTGGTAGCAGCGGTCTATCGTGCGCACCACAGGGATCTTGGCTACGCCGCGGCGTTGGCGCTGGTGTTGGGCGCCTGCCAGCAACGCAGCGCCGATGTGGCTCGCCTGATTGGCCCCGCCGGCGTGGATGGCGGGGGAAGAGATGGCTTCTCGCTGATGCCGTCCGGGGGTGCGGGCGGCGCGAGCGATGGCGGGTCGGGCTCCCATGCGGAAACGGGCGGGGGCTCCTGCCAAGAAGCCAATCTTCAAACTGACCCGCAGAACTGCGGCCTATGCGGGACCATCTGCGAGATTCCCCACGCCCAAGCGGCCTGCGTCGCGGGCGTGTGCGGGGTGGGCACCTGCAATCCCGGCTACGTTGATCTCGACGGCAATCCGGTGAACGGCTGCGAATGTCTGGAGAGCAATGGCGGCGTCGAGATCTGCGACGGCGCGGACAACAACTGCAACGGCCAGATCGACGAGGGTTTCGACCTGCAGAACGACGCGACCAATTGCGGCCAGTGCGGCAACGTGTGCAGCTTCGCCCACGCCACCGGTGTCTGCCAAAAGGGGCAATGCACTCACACGTGCCTGCCTGGCTACTTCGACATCGACGGCAATCCTGACAACGGGTGCGAGTACGCCTGCACGCCAAGCAACAATGGCATCGAGATCTGCGACGGAATCGACAACGACTGCGACGGCCTCATTGACGATAATCCCACGGACGTGGGCCAGCCTTGCGGTGGAGGTGGTGGATGCCAGCCGGGGGTTCTGACCTGCATCGCCGGTGCGCGCCTCTGCGTAGGTGCACAACAACCCAGCGAGGAAGTCTGCGACGGAATCGACAACAACTGCAACGGCCTCATCGACGAGAGCGATCCCAACCTGGGCAAGCCCTGTTATCCGGCTGGGGCTGACGGCTGCAATCTGCAGACTGGGATCTGCATCGGTCAGTGTCGACTGGGCGCCTGGGTATGCACGGCTGGAACCCTGGTTTGCAACGGTGTAGTGACGCCGCAACTGGAAATCTGTGACGGACTCGACAACGACTGCGATGGCTTGGTTGACGAGGACTTCAACTTGCAGAATGATCCGCGAAACTGCGGCAGTTGCGGGGTCGCCTGCACCTACGCCCACGCGACCGGGCTATGCATCAACGGTCAGTGTCAAATGGGCTCTTGCCAGGCCGGTTGGACAGATGCCGACCACAACCCGAGTAATGGCTGCGAATACGCCTGCACCCCCAACGGACCGGAAGTCTGCGATGGCGTCGACAACGATTGCAATGGGCTCACCGACACGAACGACCCTGGACTGATCTACCCGACGGTCAACTTCTGCCTGCAGATAGGTGAATGTGGCAAGGGTCCAGGGGACTCGACGCACTACCCGGGCGACGCCACTTTCCCGGTGTGCACCACCCCGTCCGGCGCCAGCATGCCGAGCTGGGTCTGCAACTACCCGGCCACTGTACAGCTTACCGGCCCCAACCAAGTGGCGGCGCAGGAATCATGGTGCGACGGGCTCGACAACAACTGCAACGGCGAGGTGGATGAGTTCGCGTCCGCCGTCCTGGGCACATCATGCAGTGACAACGCTGGCCTGGGTGAATGCCAGCGCGTCGGCACCATGAAGTGCCAGGCCGACAAGATTTTGCCCCCGGCCTGCGATCTGACCGGCTCGGTTGCCGCCACACCGACCGACGAGATCTGCGACGGCAAGGACAACGACTGCGACGGCCTCATCGACGAAAGCTGGGACAACCCGTCGGGACTCGGGCTGCCACAGTGCGCGGGGCAGGAGTGCAAGGGTGTGCGCGATTCCGTGGTCCACGTCGCGGCGACAGGCGCGCTAGGCACCGGCTACTACATCTACAGCTACGAGGCCAGCCGCGTCGATGCAAACGCGACGTCGGCGGGTTCTTCCTCGGCCCGTGCCTGCTCACGCCAAACCAGTGCGACCGGCACCGGGGTTTTGCCCTGGAGTTCGGTGACATGGACGGCGGCTGATGCCGCCTGCCGCGCCGCCGGCATGCGCCTGTGCGAAGTTCTGCGCAACAACGACGTCGTGACCGCCGATGAATGGGGCTTCGCTTGTGAGCTGGGGAAGACCTGTGTCGATGGCTGCTATCCCTATGGTTCAAACTACAATGCAACCCTGTGCAACGGCGCCGAAGCAAACCTTAACGCAGTTGTGAGCGTGGGCACCTTCAGCGAGTGCACCACCTCTGGCACTCTCGACCCGAACAACGTCGCCGCGACGGTCTTCGACATGAGCGGCAATTTGGCCGAATGGACCGACGACCTGCGCGGCGCACTGGCAGATGGACGCCAGGTGTACACCGTCCGAGGAGGCGCCTTTGACAGTTTTTCCGTCGGCCTGGATTGCACCTTCATGGCCGCCACGCTCGCGCAGGACTTCTCGTATCCCGATACCGGGTTCCGCTGCTGCTCATCGTGCGCGCCCGGACTGGCCGATTGCAATGGGACTTGCGCCAACCTAGGCAGCGATGTTGCCAACTGCGGTGCGTGTGGCGTCGCGTGCACCGCGCCAGCCACCTGCCAAAACGGCGTTTGCAAGTAGTTGGCAGGTTCCTGATCTACCATGAGGGTTTCGACTGACCGTCGGCGGATGCCCTGGATGGGTAGTGCTTGACTCCTGCCTGTCGCTGCCGGCAGCCTGTGGTCAGAATTTATCGCTCACCGGAGTCGATCATAGGCCGGGCGTGCAAAGAAGTATTGAATTGTCGAGAAACTAATAAATCATTGCAAGGTCCGGAATCAAAGCAATATGTCCAGAAGTACGATTATTACAACGGCGCTGTCTTTTCTTGCTTTCGCGGCGGCCGGAAGTGGCTGCCACCGAGCATCCGCCCCCGTTGACGGATCCGCCGCGCCCGTGCCGGACGCGGCCACGGTGCCCCGCGATACGGGCGGCCGTGGACCAGCCCTTGACGCGCCCGCAGCCGGCGCAACGGGTGGCGTCTCAGGTGCCGGCGGCGGGTCAACAATAGCAGGAGGCCAGACCGCTGCGGCCGCGGGAGGCATTCCCGCCACAGCGGGAACCGGCGGAATGGCGAGCGCGGCGAAGACCGGCGGGGCCGCGGGCATATCTGTGACCGGGGGAACCGCGGGAACGACTGCAACCGGCGGGGCCGTGGGCACCGGTGGAACCGCAACGGGAGGCACGACGACGTCAGGTGGGACAGCGAACTCGGGCGGAGCCAGCGCGGGCGGAGCGCTCGCGACCAATCCCGGCGCGAACGTGAGGTTCTCGCAGGCGAAGCAGGTGATCGATGGATTCGGTGTCAGCACCGCTTGGTTGTACCCTCCCCAAGCCGCGGTCAAGACCGCGGTCTACGACGCGCTCTTCAGCGTCAGCAACGGGGCCGGGCTGTCCCTGGTGCGCAATCGGATCCCCTTTCGAGAAAACCCAAGCAATGACGACAAGTTCATCAACAAGAACGCTGACGGCACCTACCAGTACACGACCAATAGTGACGGCAGCAAGACCTTCTCGCTCAATTGGTCCAACTGGGATCTGAGCAACACCAGTTCTCTGATCAGCGACATCAAGGCCGCGGGCGCAGACTATCAGGTGACGAAGTTTATGAGCACGCCCTGGACGCCTCCCAACAACAGCGTCAGTAAATGGAAGATCAGCGACAGTTACAAGACCATTGACTACATCAATGCACCCGAAGTAGGCGGCAGTCTCGATCCCACTCACTACGCGGACTACGCCGACGTTCTGGCGGACTATCTGTTGGGGTACAAGGCAAAGATGGGCGTCGACTTGTCGGTCCTTTCGCTGCAAAACGAACCGAGCTTTCAATGCACGTACGAATCCTGTGACTGGACCGCCGCTCAGTTGCACGACTTCTTGGCAACGCTGAATACGGAGTTCACCAAGAAGGGTGTATTCACTCAGTTGCCCACCCTGCAGATCATGGCGCCCGAATCCCAAACCGCGACAGAGGCTCTCATTGTCCCCATCCTGAGCGATGCAGCCACTTCAGCTCTGTTGGGCGTGGTGGGGGTTCACCAGTACGATTTCGGGAAGAGCAACGCCAGTTCCTATGCGCCGCCAACCCTTACCAATTCACTGGCCGCGGGCAAACGGATCTGGATGACTGAGTTCAGTACAGCAGCGTGGGCCCAGGACGCCAGCATCACCGATGGGTTGCTTGTCGCGCGCCTGGTTCACATGGATCTGGTGGTCACCCAATGGAGCGCGTTCAACTACTGGTGGGCGTGGGGCACTGGCAACGGCTGTCTCGCGCAGACAAGTGGAACCCAGCCCAAGCGACTCTACACCCTTGGCCAGTACAGCCGCTTCATTCGTCCTGGCTGGAGCCGGGTCGATGCCGTGGCGACTCCAGCCAACAACGTGTACCTGTCCGCCTTCAAGAACCCCGCCGGGAACCAAATCGCGATGGTGGCGATCAATGCAGGAACGTCCGAGGTTCCCCTCGCTCTGACCATCGACGCGGGGAGCTTTGGCGCGTTGACCAGCTACCGAACTTCGGCAAGTGAGAACCTCGCCAACGTCGGCGCGGTGACGGCCGGCGCGACGGTGAACGTCACCCTCACCGCGTCCAGCGTCACCACTTTTGTCGGCCCAGTCACGCCGTAGCCGGCTGGCCCGGACTGTTCGCAACCCAGCTCTGTGCCATCCCTTCTCCCCTCTGTGTCCTCAGCATTGGGCGGGTGGCCAGATGGACCAGTACCCCTGTCGCAGTCAGGACTGAAACCCTCTGCCAAAGTGACAGCAAGACGGGCGGGTTGGCGGAAGTTGTGTCAAGATGGCACCAAGTCGACCGTGTCAAAATGCTGCACTTTGATAATGTTGTGTTTCCGGCCGGTTGGGTGGTGTCGGCGGAGTTGATACGCCTGGCATCCGCTTTGAAGGATCAGGACGGGGAACTGCAGACGTGACCAATGAAGCCGAAACCAGCGCGGCCCGAGATTCCGCTGCCCCGACCATCTTGGTCGTGGACGATGAGCCGGGCATCGTCGACTCGTTGAGCAAGATATTCGAGCGAGAGTCGTTGCGCGTGCTCACGGCGCGCAGCGGTGGAGAAGCGCTCGATATTCTGCGCCGCGAGCCCGTGTCAGTTGTCCTCACCGATCTGATCATGCCGGGTCTATCTGGACTGGATCTGCTCAAGGCCAGCCGCAGCGTCTCACCAGAGACCGAGACTATTCTCATGACCGCCTACGGTTCGGTAGAGAACGCCGTAGATGCCATGAGGCAGGGTGCCTACGACTTTGTCACCAAGCCGCTCAAGCGCGCGCACGTCGTTCGTGCGGTCAGCAAGGCATTGGAAAAACACAACCTCCTGCAGGAAAACCGCTCGCTACGCGCGCAACTGGCTGCCGAACGGCAGAAGACGCTGATCGGCCAGTCGCTCGCCTGGCGCCGCACCATGGAGACGGTGATGCAGGCCGCGCCGTCCATGGCAACCGTGTTGCTGTTGGGCGAATCGGGAACCGGTAAGGAATTGCTGGCGCGGGCTATCCACGCCGCTTCGCCGCGTGCATCGGGTCCCTTTGTTCCCGTCAACTGCGCGGCGCTGCCTGAGACGATTCTCGAAGCCGAACTCTTCGGTTACGAGCGCGGGGCGTTCACCGGAGCCATACAGCGTCACGACGGGCGATTCCTGCAGGCCGACGGCGGCACCCTCTTCCTCGACGAGATCGGCGAAATCCCCACCCATGTTCAGGTCAAGTTGCTGCGCGTTCTGCAAGAGGGCGAGGTCGAACGGCTGGGCGGGCGAACGACCAAGGTGGACTTGCGCCTGGTGGCGGCCACCAACCAGGATCTGCGCAGCGCAGTCAGGGAGGGCCGTTTCCGGGAGGATCTTTACTACCGACTCAATGTGATTGCCCTGCGCGTGCCTCCCTTGCGCGAACGGCGCGACGACATCCCGCTTCTGGCCGAGCACTTCCTGCGTTTCTTCGGCGAGCGGAACGGCCGTCATCTGGCAGGCTTCGCCCGGCCGGCAGCCGAGGCTCTGGTGCGCTACGACTGGCCGGGCAACGTGCGGGAGTTGGAAAACACGATCGAGCGCGCGGTGGTTCTTTCCCGCGGGACCGCTGTGGAGTTGGATGACCTGCCCGTCGAGGTACGCATGGGCCAGAGCAACGCCAGCGACGGAAAGAGCATCACGTTCGCCATCGGGACGCCGCTCGGCGAGATCGAGCGACGCGTGATTCACGCGACCTTGGGCCACGTGGGAGGCGACAAGCGCCTGTGCGCGCAGTTGCTGGGGATCGCGACCCGGACCATCTACCGGCGCCTGGAGGAGGAGAAGGAAGGGACACCAACTGAAGGCGCTGGACAGGACAAAGCAGCGACGGCAGCCGAGAACACGGAGATGAGAGGAGAAATCACAGAGCCGGAGGCCACGTAAGGACTGGCCTGGATCGACTCACAAGCCGGACGATTCCCTCGGAACGATGGCACGTCAAGAAGTCGGCTGACCGTACCCCAACCGTCGTCGCCCCGCTTCCGTCCCTGTCCTCAACCGCTGGAGGCTGTCCAGGCTGACGCGTGCCCAGTCTGCCCTCTCTCTTGAACTGCCTTGCCAAATTGGCAGGCCAAGTGAACGGGCCTCAACCGTAACTAATTTGATCCATTAAGGTTTTTTCATGGCCCGGCTGGCCCCGGTGTTGCTCTTGCGTGCAAGCAAGCCGTGGAAACTCTGCTGAGAAAATATCTCTGGGCTCTCGACCTGGCCGTCGTCGCCCTGTGCGCAACCTTTCTCGGCAACGCAGCCTCGAGTGCAGTCGAGTCGAAGGTGGTTGCGGCGATACCCGCCCCGGCACCTGTCGCCAGCAAGCCACGCCGGCCCGAGCCCACGACCGCCAGCAGCAGCAAGCAGCCGGACGGAATACTCAAACGGAACATCTTCTGTTCGACCTGCCCTCCCATCATCGATGAGCCGCATCCCGATGGCGGGGCCATTGACCCCAGCATGGAACCCGTCAAGACCACGCTTCCCCTCGCGCTGCTGGCCATCATGTATGCGCCGCCGCCCAACGGCATCAAGTGGTCGATAGCCGTCATCCGCGACACCGAGATCAAGTCGATGGGGGCATTTCCGGTGGGCGGCAAGATCCACGGCGCCACGGTCATCGAGATCCAAGAAACCCGCATCTACCTCGACAACGCTGGCAAGACCGAGTTTCTGGATTTGTTTGAAAAGCCCGCGCCGCCCGCGCCGCCGGTGGCCTCGGCTGCTGGGGGAACCGATCCTCTCTCGATCGAGATGGACAAAGGCATCAAGAAGACCGGCGAGCACTCCTTTGAGATCCAGCGCGGCACGCTGGAATCGGTGCTGGGCAACATGTCACTGCTCTCGCGCTCGGCGCGCATCGTGCCTGAAATGCGCGACGGCAAGGCGGCAGGCTTCCGGCTCTACGCGGTGAAGCCCGACGGGCCGTTCGCCAAGATCGGGATGCAGAACGGAGACGTGATCTCGTCCATCAACGGCCTCGAGATCACGAGTCCCGAGAAGGCGCTCGAAGTCTACTCCAAGCTCAAGTCGGCCAGCCACCTGTCCCTGGGCATGGAGAGCAACGGCAAGAAAGTCACACAGGACTACAACATCCGATGAAACCAAACAGCAAGAACACAGACGCCGGCGGGCGCGCGACGCTCGCCGACACCGTGGTTGGACGCCTTCGCAGCGCGCTGGCCCGTACCGGAGTCGTCGCTCTTGTCGCCTACCTGGTGGCATCCCTCGCGGCGACACCGTGGGCGTACGCACAGGCGCCGGCCGCAGCCACGCCGCCCGCACCTCCGCAGCGGCCATCCCGGCTCGTGCCGCGCGCTCCGGCTCGTCCGGGTACGCCGGCTGCGGCCCCTGCGCCGCCTCCACCTGCGCCGCCTGCGCCGCCCGCGGCCCCGGCGGCAGGCGCGGCAAAACCCGGCGCCTCCGGCGTGGTCGAGCTGCCAGGCGAGAAGGAATTCAACTCGTGCAAGAAGCTCCCGCCCGGCAAGCGCATCGTGAAGCTGAACCTCAAGCCGGAAACCGACGTCATCGATCTCATCGGTTGGATATCAAGCATCACCTGTTCGCAATTCCTGGTGTCCATCCCGCTGCAGGGCAAGAAGGTCACGGTCATCGCGCCCCAGCTCATCACACCCGAGGAGGCGTATCGGCTGTTCTTTGCCGCGCTGGAATCCGTCGGCTTGACGGTCGAGCCCTCGGGCAAGTTCCTGCGCATCGTCGAGTCCTCCCGGGCCCGCTTCACGTCACTGCCCTTCGTGGGCGCCAACGAGCGCGTCCCCCACGACAAGCGCTACGTCACCAAGCTGGTGCGCGTGGCGTACCTGGACACCAATGATCTCACGAACGCGGTGCTCAACCGCCTGAAGAGCGAGACCGGCGACATCATCTCATATCGATCGTCGCTCATCATCAGCGACCAGGCGGAGAACATCGACCGCCTGGTGTCCATTATCAAACAGTTCGATACCCCGTCGGCCAACCGCGACAAGATCTGGATGATCCGCATCAAGAATACCTCAGCCATCGACATGGCCGGCCGGATCGCAGAAATCATGCCGGTTCAGCAATTGGGCACCGGCCAGAAGCGCCCGCCCGGATCGCCGCCCCCGACCCCGCCCAAACCGCAGCCCGGCCCACCCGGCGACCTGTCGACGGAGATGACCATAACCAAGATCGTCCCTGACGAGAGGTCCAACAGTCTGATCGTCGTGGCCAACCAGCGGGCCTATGACTGGCTGGTGAGCCTGGTCCACAAGCTGGACGTCTCACCCGAGGAATCGGTGCGCGGCGCGGCCCAGGACCGTTTCCACATCTACAATTGCGCCAACGCCAACTGCGATGAGCTGGCCGCCACGCTCAGTGCCATCACCGGCGTGCAGGTGGTGGGCTCGCTGAGCACCGGCGTTCGACGCCGGGGCAGCACCACAGCGCCGACTGCCGCCCCCCCGGCTCAGAACCAACAAGGGAATCAGAGCGCGCTCATGTTCGAGGGCGATGTGCGCGTCACCTTCGATGCGCCCACCAACTCGCTGCTGGTCATGTCGTCGTTCAAGGATTTCCAGGCGCTGCGCCGCGTGATCGAAAAGTTGGATGCCCCCCGCAAGCAGGTGTTCATCGAGGCCCTGATCCTCGAGGTCACCACCGACAAATCCAATCAGACGGGCATCTCATACCACGCGGGCAAGGGGCAGGACATCGCGGGCCAGCAGGGCCTGCTGCTGGGTGGATTCAACGCCAGCCAGACTCTGGGCGCCGCCACCAATCCCGCGACCTTTCTCAACAGCATGGGGGGCCTGAGCGCGGCGCTGTTCGGGCCTGCCATCTCCAGTGCGCAGACCAGCCTGTTCGGCGTCGTCAATGTGAACATCCCCTCGTTCGGCGTGTTCCTGCAGATTCTGCAGACCAACAACGACGTCAACGTCCTGTCCAACCCGCACATCCTCATCATGAACAATCAAGAGGGCGAGATCACCGTGGGCGAGAACCTGCCCTTCCCAGGCGCCATGATGGGCACCGCTCTGACCGGCGGTGCGACTGGTTACACGCCGTACCTGTCGGTCAACCGCCAGGACGTGGCGCTCAAGCTCAAGCTCTTGCCCAGCGTGAACGAACACAACGTGATCCGGCTGGACGTAGAACAGGAGGTTTCCGACGTCGAGGCGCCGAACTACAACAACCTCGGGCCCGCCACATCCAAGCGGTCGACCAAGACCACGGTGGTGGCGCGCGACCAGCAGACCGTGGTGATCGGCGGCCTGATGAGCGACCGGGCCAGCGAAACCGTGACCAAGGTTCCCATCCTGGGCGACATCCCGGTCATTGGCTTCTTCTTCCGCAACACCCAAAAGGACTTGAAGAAGACCAACATCCTGATAGCGATCACGCCCTATGTGATCTCCGATCTATCGGATCTGCGCCGGGTGGCCGAGAAGAAGATGCGCGAGCGACGCGAGTTCATCGAGCGCTACAGCTCGTTGCAAGACCGCGTGTCGCTGGACAAGGACTTGGATTTCCGGCGCAAGCGCGGAATGCTCGAGGAGATCAACAAGACCGTGCGGGACATGGAGGAGGAGGAAGCGGAGCTGCGCGGTATCCGAGACCGCGATGAAGGCGAAGACTCGACGCCCATTGAGCCGGTTTCGGTCAAGGATGCGCCCGCACCGGTGCCTGAGGCGGAAGAGCCCGGCCCGGCCGCACCGGCCGACGACATAACTCAGGAACCGCCCGCGGAGGAGAGACTGACACCCGCCTCGCCCCCGGCTCCGGCGCCACACAAGGCGACGGGAAAGGGCAGGACGCGGCGCAAGACGACGGCCACGGTCACGAACAAGGCGCAGCCGACGGCCCCGCCCGCTGCGCCGGAGAGCAAGACCGCGCCGGTGCCCCCGGCTGTCGCTCCCGCCCCGCCCGGGGCCGCACCCGTCAAGCCGGCTCCGCCGCCGGCCAAGGAATAGGCATGGCCGGCAAGCGACTCGGCGAGATCCTGCTCGAGGCGGGGGCGGTCACCAGCGAGGCGGTGGATCAGGCCCTTGTCCAGCAGGTCAGCGAGGGCGGCCGTATCGGCGAAATCTTGCAGAAGGCGCGCGCCGTGAGCGAGGAAGACGTGCTGCGCGCGCTCGGCACCCAGCTTGGCATCCCATTCTCGGCCGACCTGGACGTCAAACAGATCGACGCCGACCTGGCCAGCCTGGTCCCCATCGCGTTTGCCAAGCAGCACCGGCTGCTGCCCATCAAGAAGGAGGGGACCACCGTCACGGTGGCCACCGCCGACCCGCTCGACGTGGGCGGGCTGGACGATCTGCGTGGCGTGGTGGGCGGCGACATTGCCCCTGTGCTCGTCCCCAGCAACAAGATCGTGGACGCCGTCAACCAAGTGTACGGTCGCAAGCAGGACGCGGGCACCCTGGGCGAGGGCGAGGGCGATGACGAGATGGGCGCGGCCGAGGAGCTGGTGGACATCCTCGACGTCAACGACGAGGCTCCCATCATCCGCTGGGTCAACTCTCTGATGTTCAATGCCGTCAAAGAGCGGGCCAGCGACATCCACATCGAGCCGGGCGAGAAGGACATCATTGTCCGCTATCGCATCGACGGTGTGCTGTACGAGACGCGACGGGCGGCCCGCCAGTTCATTCCCTCGATCATCTCGCGTGTAAAGATCATGGCCGGGCTCAACATCGCGGAAAAGCGCTTGCCGCAAGACGGTCGCATCCGGCGCAAGATCGCGGGCAAGGACATCGACATGCGCGTGGCCACCGCGCCCACGGTCAAGGGCGGTGAACGCATCACCATTCGTCTGCTCGACCGCGAGAACGTCCTGCACGACCTGGCCGACATCGGGTTCGGCGATGATCACCTGCGCCAGATGGACGACCTCATCCACCGCCCGCACGGCATCATGCTGGTGACGGGGCCCACCGGCTCGGGCAAAACCACCACGCTGTACGCCTGCCTGGCCAAGATCAACTCGCCCGATCTCAACATCCTGACCATCGAGGATCCGGTCGAGTACCAGCTCGACGGCATCTCGCAGGTGGCGGTGAACGAAAAGATCGAACTCACCTTCGCCAACGGCCTGCGTTCATTTTTGCGCCACGACCCCGACGTGATCATGGTGGGAGAGATCCGCGATCTGGAGACCGCCGAAATCGCCATCCAGGCCTCGCTGACCGGCCACCTGGTTCTGTCCACCATCCACACCAACGACGCGGCCGGTGGGATCACCCGCTTGGTGGATCTGGGTGTGCAGCCGTTCCTGGTGGCATCGTCGCTGATGGCCCTGCTGGCCCAGCGCCTGGTGCGTCGCCTGTGCCACGACTGCTGCGAAGCCTACCGGCCCAGCGAGGAGGATCTGCTCAGCCTGGGTATCGACCCGGCTAATTTCTTTGCCGGCCGCGCGCGCCGCGTGCGCTTCAAGGGCGAGGGTGTGCCGCCGCCGCCCGGCATGCTGTATCGGGCGCGCGAGGGAGGCTGCACGAGTTGCCTGAACGCCGGCTACAAGGGCCGGACCGCCATCTACGAGCTTCTCATGGTGGACGAACAGACTCGCCAGCTCGCCATCAAGAACGCCGACGCCGGCGCCATCAAGCGCGCCGCCATCGCGAGCGGCGGCATGCGCACCCTGCGCGAGGACGGCGCGCAGAAAGTGCTGGCCGGCATGACCAGCCCCGCCGAGGTGCTCATGATCACGACCGGAGACGCGAACTAGGGGACGCAGACGTGGCGCTTTACGCATGGAAAGGCCTCAACGCCTCGGGCAAGCCGGTGGCCGGCAACCGCGAGGCGGACGGCCCCAAGGGGCTGCGCCAGACCCTGCGCAAGGAGAGCGTCTTCATCACCGAGTTGCACGAGGTGGTGGCGGGCCAGCAGAGCAAGCAGGCGGTGGCCGCCTCCGCCAGCGGAGGCAAGGGCTTGCGGCGCGAGGTCGACATCAAGCGCTGGTTCGAACGCGTGCGCGCGCAGGATGTGGCCATCTTCACCCGCCAGCTCGCGACCTTGTTGCACGCGGGGATTCCCTTGGCCGAGGCGTTGGGGGCGCTGGCCGAGCAGTCGGATCACCGCAAGCTGCAGATGATCCTGGCCGGCATCCGGCAGAAAGTGAACGAGGGCAGCTCGCTGGCCGATGCCATGGCCGAGTACGGCGCCGTGTTCACTGAACTGTACGTCAACATGGTCCGCTCGGGTGAGAGCGCCGGCAACCTGGACGCCGTGCTGGCCCGCATGGCCAGCTTTCTCGACTCGCAGAACGAGCTGCGCTCCAAAGTGACGGGCGCCATGGCCTATCCCATTCTGATGGCCATCGTCGGCACGGCCGTCATGACCGTGCTCATGGTGGTGGTGGTGCCACCCATCGCCGGCATCTTCGCCGATTCGGGCAAAGCCCTGCCCTGGAACACGCAGATTCTCATCGGCGTGGCGTCCATCGCCGGAGGCTATTGGTGGATCGTGCTGCCTTTGTTGATCGGAATTTTCTTCTTGCTTCGGCGTTGGGCCCGCAAGCCCAAGGGCCGCGCGCTGATGGACCGGATGAAGTTGCGCATCCTCATCGTCGGACGCCTCATCCGATTGCTGGCCGTGGCCCGCTTCGCGCGCACCCTGGCCACCATGCTGTCCTCCGGCGTGCCGGTGCTGACCGCGCTGGACATCGTCAAGCGCGTGCTCAACAACCGGGTGCTGGAGAAGGTCATCGAAGACGCGCGGGTGGCCATTCGGGAGGGTGAGTCCATCGCCGCCACGCTGAAGAAGTCGGGCCAGTTCCCCTCCATGATGTGCCACATGGTGGCGGTGGGCGAACGCTCTGGGCAACTGGAGGCGATGCTGGAGAACGTGGCCGGAGCCTACGAGCGCGACGTAGAGATGGAGGTGGGTCGGCTGACCTCGCTGCTGGCCCCCATCATGATCCTCATCATGGCCGTGGGCATCGGGTTCATCATCTTCTCGATCTTGGTCCCCATCATGGACATGGGGCAGATGGTTCAGTGACGACGATTGCTACCAACAAGGAGAGAGCCATGACAGACGCACAGGAACATCAGACAGAGGCAGCAGTTGCCGGTGAGGTATCCCCGGCGCGCAAACGGTCCCGCGATTTGGGCATGACCCTCATGGAGATCATGATCGTGTTCGCGCTCATCGCCCTCATCATGGGGGCCGTGGGTGTGGGCGCGTTCAACTACTTCAAGAAGGGCCAGGTCAAGACCGCCCGCATTCAGGTCAACGAGATCATGCAGAAGGCCCAGCAGTACATGATGGACAACAACAACGAGTGTCCCAAGAGCATGGACGACCTGGTGGCCCAGAAGTACATGCCCCGACGTCAGAAGGATCCCTGGAACAAGGACTTCATCATCCGCTGTCCGGGGCAGATCAACACCGACGGCATCGACGTGATCTCGCTGGGGCCTGATGGCACCGAGGGCACGGCCGACGACATCAAGGCCACGGAGTAGTGACGGGACGACGAACATATGCAGCCCGAGCGCCGGCTGGTCCTGCCGACGCCGGGGTAACCTTGATCGAGGTGATGGTGGTCATGGTCCTCATCTCCTTGGTGATCGGCTCGGCTGTGGCGGGCTTTCGCTCTCTCGCCAAGAGCGATCTCCGCTCCTCGGCCAGCAAGATGGCGGGCGCCGTCCGCTATCTCTTCGACCGCGCCTCGACCACGGGGAAGGTTCATCGCTTGGTGTTGGACATGGACAACGGCCGCTACTGGGCCGAGGTGTCCGACGACCGTTTCATCATGGCAGGCGGCCGCGAAACCGAGGAGTCGCGGCAAAAGGAAGCCGAAAAGCTCGCCAAAGAGGCCGAGGAAGCTCAGAAACGCGCGGAGGAGAAGGCGGGCCTGGACGCCATGCAGGCGCGCTACAGGCCGGAGCCGTTCCGCCCCAAGCGCGCGCAGTTTGGCGCGTTCAAGGAAACCGTGGTCAAGCCGGTTGACCTCAAAGGCGCGCTGATCGCCGACGTCTACACCCCGCGGCTGGCCGAACCGCTGGATGCCGGGCGGGGCTTCATCTACTTCTTTCCCCTCGGGATGACCGAGGCCGCCATCGTGCACCTCACCGACAAGAAGCGCGACTCGGTCTACTCCCTGGTGGTGCATCCTTTGACTGGCCGGGTGCAGATCAAGAACTTCTATGTCGAGCCGCCCCTGCAGAAGCAATTCGACGACGAGGGCAAGGAGATCGTCCCATGAGCCGGGATGGCGATAGCAAACCATCCACCAGTGAAAGTGGTTTTTCGCTGCTCGAGGTGATGATTTCCGTTGCCATCATGGCCATTGCCCTGGTCGTGCTTACGCGCACGGTGACCGGCGACGTGCGCGCCACCTACCACTCTCGCATGGTCACCGCCGCCACCTTCCTGGCACGGACCAAGATCTCGTCTTTGGAGCAGAACATCCTGGAGATTGGGTTCAGCGAGATGGAGGGCGAAGACGAGGGCGACTTCACCGAGGAGGGTTTCTCTCGCTTCAAATGGTACGCCGCGGTCGAGCGCATGAAGCTGCCCACCGGTGCGACCCAGCAGGTGGAACAGGCCGCGCAAAAGAAGACCCAGTCCACCAATCCCATGGAAGTTCTCTCGGGTTTCATGGGCAGCTTCATGACCACGTTGATGGAACCGATCCGCGTCGCCCTGGAGGAGTCGGTTCGTCGTGTGACGGTCAAGGTCAAATGGCAAGAGCCCGGACGGCCTGAGCAGGTTTTCGAGGTGGTGAACTTCCTCACTGACCCGTCGAAGCTCGACATGGCGTTGCAGGGAGGTTCGGCCACCAACACGACGGGGACGACGACCGGCACAAAAACACTGCCCTCGACGCCTGGCTCGACGGGAACACTGGGCGGAAGCACGCCGGCATCGGGATTTCCGGGAGGAATTATCCGATGAGATGGCGCGCACACGCACGTGCGTCGCGGACCGCTCCCAGCGGCTTCACCCTGATCGAGGTCATGCTGGCGCTGGCTCTCATGACCTTCGTGACCGCGCTGCTGTGGGGCTCATTCAGCCAGACGGCGCGGGTCAAGAAGCGCGTGGAGGACGCGCAGGAGAGAACGCACACCATCCGTGTGGCGCTCATGCGCATGACCCGGGAAGTGGAGATGGCCTTCCTCTCGACTTCCGAGAAGATGGGCGTGGAAGAAAAGCGCACCATGTTCGTGGGCACGACCCACGCCGACTTCGACGAGCTGCGCTTCTCCTGGTTCGGCCACCAGCGTATGCGTGCGGATCGGCCCGAGGCCGATACCGCGGTGGTCAGCTACTTTTCCGAGCCCGATCCCGACGATCGCATGATCACCAACCTGATGCGCCGGGAAACCCGCCGCCTGGAAAGCAAAGATCCCGCAAAAATTCCCGGTGAAACCTACGTGCTGTGTCCGGCGGTGGCCAGTGTGAAGTTCAGCTACTACGACTACAAGAAGAAGGAGTGGAAAGAGGAATGGAACACCATGGGCGCAGATGGCCTGCAATACCTGCCCACGCAGGTGCGCATTTCCCTGACCGTCATCGATGAGCGCGGTCAGGCCGCAATCTTCACCAGCACGGCACGGCTGCAGGTCACCGAACGGGTCGGCTATCAGCCGGGTGGGGTTTGAGAGAACGCCATGGATGCCCACAGGCAAGTCTTTCCCCCACCGCCGCTGGCCGGATGTGAGGCATTGGCAGAAGGACGACAGGTTTGTGCGTCCGGGTGGGGCGGGACACTGGTCGCGCGCTTTCGGGCACGGCGCGAGCGTGACCAGCAAAGCGGCGTGGCTTTTCTCATCACCATCGCCTCGTTGTCCCTGCTGATTGCATTGGTGGCGCAGTTCACCTATGGGACGACAGTGGACGCGGCCCAGGCAGCCAACGCGCGCGACGAGGTGCGCGCGCACTACCTGGCCCGCTCTGCGCTGTCGTTGTCGCGCCTGCTCATCAAGATTCAACTGCGTTTCGTCGAGCCCATCATGGCGCAGGCGCAGAAGATGCTCGCCGATCAGACCGGCCAGGATCTCGGCATCAGCCTGCGCGTGACCGACTACGTGACCCCGCTGCTGGGCTTCTTTGCCGGTTCCAAGATGGAAACCGCGCTGCTGTCCGGCTTGATCGGGATTGACACCACCGGGGCCACCGGCCTGGGCATTCCCTCGGGGCACATGGATGCCGAGATCACTAACGAGGACGGCAAGATCGACATCAACTGCGGCGCCGGCCCCGCCCCGGTGCGTACGCGCCAGATCATGGTGTTCCGTCTCTTGCAGGCGCTCATGGCGTCGCCCCGTTACAATTGGCTGTTCGAACAGCGCAACGCCGAGGGCCAGTTCGTCGACCGCGTCGATCTCGCGCGGGCCATCATCGACTGGGCCGATGGCGACGAGCAAGCCTTCGCGGTAGACGCCAATGCGTCTGGGCCGGAAGACTACCGCTACGACCAGCGCGAAGATCCCTACCAGGCCCACAACAACTACTACGACACGGTCGATGAAACCAACCTGGTTCGCGGCATGGACCCCGACTACGCCGAGGCCTTTGCGTCGAACCTCACCGTGTATGCTAGTGACCCGAACCAGAACTGCAGAGTCAACCTGGCCTCGGTCAAGGGCGACTGCACACCGCTCATCGTAGGTCTGGTGCGCGCGGCGCTCTTCCCCGACCCGAGCAAGCCACCGACGGATCTGAGCATCCTCGATGACAATCGTGTGTATCCGCTGGCCAGCATCCTGTGCGAGCGCAGCCAGGCAGTAGGATTCGACTCGCTGGACACCGTGGTGGGCGTCCTGTCCAATCCCGCCGGTTCCATCGCCCGCGATGACCCGCGCTTCCAGCTCATGCAGAGCTTGACCGGGATTACCATCACCAGGAAGCAACTCGAGCAGGTTGCCTACGTGGGACCGCCGCGCGTGTACCGGGTGGTGGCCACAGGTGAGTCGGGCAAGGTCAAAAAGAGAATCATCGTCATCTTGGACAGCCAAGGCTTTCTGGGCAACCCCGTCACCAACAACCCCGTGGGCGAGCAGGCCTCGGGCGTGGTCCGCTACTGGCGGGAAGAGTAGGAACGAGGCTAGGCACTCATGGCTCACACCATCACCGGAATCGACCTGGGATCCTGGTCGGTCAAGTTCGCGGTTTTCAACGCGGGTTTCCGCCGTGCGCGTGTCAACACGTCCTTCGAGGAGCCCGTGCCGGCAGGCGAAGCGCCGCTGGCCGAGCGACGGGCCGAGGCGCTGCGCGCGGGGCTGGCGCGTCTGCCGTCCGAGTCGACCATCACCATGGCGCTGCCTGGTGAGATGCTCGCCTTGCGCGTGCTCGACCTGCCTTTCTCCGATGCGCGCAAGGTGGAACAGGTGGTGGGCTACGAGTTGGAGGGGCAAATCATGCACGACCTGTCCGAGGTCGTCATGGACCACGTCATCCTGTCGGCGTCAGGCACAGGTGAGAGCGAAGCCGCCGGCTCGCGTGCCATGGCGGTCGCGGCGCGCAGCGAGGAGATTGCGGCCTTTCTCGCTTCGCTCAAGCAGTGCGGGGTGGAACCACGCACCCTCTACGCCACCCCGGTCATCTATCACGCGCTGCTGGCCGAAGAACCCACGCGCGCTCAGCACACACCGGCCGGCTGCCGCCTGTTCATCGACCTCGGCCACCGGCACAGCCAGCTTTGTTTCCTCCGCGGCGATGAGGCGGTGTTCGGTCGAACCAGCAACCACGCGGGCGAGGAGTTGACTCTGGCCCTGGTGCGCGCCTCGGGGAACAAGTGGAGCTTCACGCAGGCCGAGCAGGCCAAGCATACGCATGGATTCGTGCCCAGCCGCGCGCGGCAGCCCACCACCCCCGCACAACGCCAGTTGGGTGGGGTGCTGCAGGAGGCGCTGGCTTCGTTCCTGCGTGACCTGCGCCAGACCCTGGCCAGCTTCCGCGCGCACAACAAGATGCCGGTGGAGGCCATCATGCTGGCCGGAGGCGGCTCGCGCTTGCAGGGACTGGCCGAGTTTCTCCAGGAAGAGCTGGGCATCCCCACCAGTCTCTGGCCGGCCCCGCCCGAGCCCGCAGTCGAGGAGGCGCCAGGGAGCGACGAGATTGGAGAGGTGTCGGTGGTCGACGAGGAAGGTTCGGCAAGCCGCGCGCGTATGGCTTTGGCGTTTGCCCTAGCCTGGGCCGGCGTGCGGGGTCACAGGGAGCTGGACCTGCGGCGCGGCCCTTTCTTGTACCGCGCCAGCTTCTCAGTCGTGCGCCAGAAGGCCACGCACCTGGCCCTTTTGGTCGGGGCGCTTCTGGCGTGTGCCGCCGTGGATGGAACCATCGCACTCAAGCGTCTGTCGGGCGAGCAGCAGCAGTTGAGAGAGAAACTCAAAGTCGCCACCAAGGAACTGTTTGGGGAAGCCCGCTCTGACGCGACCGAGGTGTCGGCGGCGCTGCGGCGTTCCTTGCACGACGAGATGGCGCCCTTGCCGCGGGTCACCGCCTACGATCTGCTCGATCGGATCTCGCGCAAGATGCCCCCTGCCGATCAGGTGGCCATCGACGTGGAGGATCTCGACATCAAGGCCAAGAAGACCAGCATCAAGGGCACGGTGGATTCTGCGGCATCGCTCGACGATGTGGTAGCCAAGCTCAAGGAGATCGATTGCTTCCAAGAGATCAACAAGGGCCCACTCACCGAGGTCAGCGGAGGCGGAAAGCAGTTCAGCCTGGTCATCAACTCGAAGTGCCCGTGAGGAAACCGTGGGATTCATCAAACGTCTGATAGCAAAGTTTGCGAGCGGCCTGCGACGACCCTTTGCCTATGCGACCGCCGAATGGAACCGGATGGCGGTCCGCGAGCGCAAACTCATCTCGATTCTGGCCGGCGCCGTAGTCACACTCGCTCTTCTGCTGGCAGGCTACCTCATCATCGATTCGCTGCAGGAACTGAGCACCAGCAACGACGACACCCGCGAGGCGCTCGCCGACATCGCCAAGCATCGCGACGAATACCTGGACGCCAAGTCGCGCATGATTTCGCAGGAAGCGCGTATCGGCGTCGAGCCGCCGCAATTGGGCGCCGATCTCGAAGCGGCCGGCAAGGAGGCCGGCATCGAGATTCCGGAGGCCGTGGATCATCCGCCCAGTCCCGCGGGCAAGCGCTACCTGGAGCACAGCCTGGATGTGAAACTGCGCAAGGTGGGTCTCAAGGAACTGGCCACCTTTCTCAGCAAGATCGAAACCAATCCTCGGCTCATCGCGATCACGCGCTTGCAGATCCGGCGCAGTTTCGGCGAGGGTGACAAACTTGATGTGGAGTTGACCGCCACAGCCTACGAGCGGGTGAAGCAGGATCAGCGCAAGAAGACCCCGGCGAAGGGGAAGGGCTAGTTCCATGATGAGCGATCGCTTGCGCCGTCTTTGGAAAGTCGGAGCCACCGCGGCGTTTGGTCTGTTGGTGTTCTTGCTGGTCTTCGTTCTGACCTTGCCCTACGGCCGAGCGAAGGACTATCTGGTGGCGTTGGCCTCGCAGCAAGGTTACGACGTGGAGGTCAAGTCGGCGGGTCCCGCGCTGGGTCTCGGCATCCGATTCAAGGACGTCACCATCTCCTCGCGTCCGTCGGGCGGAGGCAAGCCCACGCGCATCGTGATCCCGGTGGCCAAGGTCCGCTGGTCGCTCCTGGGAGCACTGGCCGGCCACAGGACGTTCCAGATCTATGCCAACCTCTTCGGCGGCGACCTGGACCTGGAGACCACCCGCAAGAAGACCGAGAGCGGGCTGCACGTATCGGCGACGGCGATCGATCTGTCCGAAATTCCGTGGGTCAAGGCCGCCACCAACCTGCCGCTCTCCGGCACATTGGACCTGCGCCTCGACGCGAGAACGCCCGGCCCACGTGCCTCGGCGACCGTGGGTTCGCTGACCTGGACGTGCAGCGCCTGCGTTGTGGGCGACGGCAAAGCCAAGCTGATCATACCGGGTGACCCTTTTCTGGCCGAGGGTCTGGGACTCCCCAAGATTCGCCTCGGCAATCTCGTAGGACGCGTGCCCATCGACAAGGGCGTGGGCCACCTGCAGGGCGTGCAGTCCAAGTCGCCCGACGGCGAATTCTACGTGGAGGGCGAAATCAAACTGAACGACTCCCTCGCCTCTTCGTCTTTGGACCTCTACGTCCGCTTCAAGCTCAGCGACACTCTGCTCAAGAGTTCCGAGAAGCTGCGTACCCTGCTGAGTTTCGCCGACGACAAGGGCAAGCGCCCGGATGGGTTCTACGGATTTCGCATCCGGGGACCGCTCAACCACATGGGGAAACCAGAATGGCTGAAGACCTCGCCGTTCGGCGCCTTGGCGTCGGGCCCGAAGCCGATCGCGCCCACGTCGGGCGCTCCCTCCGCGGCCTACGGGGCGGGACTACCCGCCACAGTGCCCCTTGCTCCTCCGCCTCCGCCGCAGCCTGGAAACCCGACGGAATCGGTGACCGCAACCGAGGCTCCCGCGCCGCCGTCCGCCGATCCCGCACCGCCACCCGCACCGCCTCCGCCTGCACCACCTGCCATCATCCAGAGCCCGGATCAGGAACCGCCGTCGATGCGAGTCACGGACCATGAGCCCCCACCCCCGCCCCCCGCGCCAAGCCCGGCGCCGCCGCCGTCCAGTGATCCCGCTGCCGGCGTAGCCAAACCGCCCGGCGGGGATTAGCACTGGCTGGCGAGCGCGGCACCGGGGACAAGCCCCAACCTCCTGACTCGGTCGCAGAAGGTGGAGCGCGAAATGCCCAGCGCCGCAGCGGCACGACGCCGACTGTTGCCATTGCGGCGGAGCGCCCACACGAACACGTCGGACTGGATCTGCTCGAAGGACTTGTTGCGCAAAGGAAGGAGATCATTGTCGACCGGCGGCGCCACTGCTGACCGGGCGAAGTCGGCCACAGCCGGCAAAGGCCCGCAAGTATCCGCCGCTTGCGACGTCCCCGCCGCGCGGTCGCCCGGCGCTTCGACCTCGACGCTGGGGGCATCGATCACCGCACTGGTCAGAAGCGCGGCCCGCCGGATCACGTGACGTAGCTCACGCACGTTGCCGGGCCAGTCATGCGCGAGCAGCTTGCGCACGGCCTCGGTCGCGAGGGCGCGCGGCCCCAGGTCGGACTCGAACTCGCGCAGGAAGTGCTGGGCCAGGCGAAGAACGTCCCCTGGTCGGTCGCGCAAGGGTGGCAGCCGCAACTCGAAACCGGCCAGGCGATGGAAGAGATCCAGACGGAACGATCCGCGCTGGGCGTCCCGTCGCAAGTCGCGCAGGGTGGTGGCCACCACACGCACCTGCACGGCGATCTCGCCGCTGCCTCCTACCCGCCGGATGCGCCCGGTTTCCAGCGCGCGCAACAGCTTGGGCTGCAGGTCCACGGGCAACTCGCCAATCTCGTCGAGCACCAGGGTGCCCCCGGCGGCCTCCTCGAACCAGCCCGTGCGGCGCGATCCGGCGCCCGTGAAAGCGCCGCGCTCATGGCCGAAGAGTTGGCTCTCCGCCAATTCGCGGGCCAGGGTGCCACAGTTGACGGCGACGAAGGGTCCCTTGGGCTGGAACCCCAGCTCGTGCAGGACGCGGGCGAGCAGTTCCTTGCCGGTTCCGCTCTCGCCAGTCACCAGCACGGGGATGCGCGTGGGCGCCACCCGCGCCGCACGGGCCAGCACCAGACGGAGCGCGGGGTCGTCCCCGACGATCGCTGCTAGAGTCGGACTGGTCGGGATCTCATTCATGCCATGCTTGTCGGCGTGGCTCCGCCAAAGTTGCGTGCAAATCCTGAAGTCCGTCGCCGCCGCCGCAAACGCTGTCGCCAGAAGGTCGCGGTCAACTGACAAAGCCGCACGGCGTTATGGGGCTGAACTTGACACGGGACATATGTTCCGTACCATACGTTTGTTCAGTAACCCCGCGAGAGGAGCGCCCATGGGCCACCTGACTGTCGTGCGCGACGATGATCCTGCCAGCGACCTGACCGACCGCCAGCGCGAGGTGCTTGATTTCATCTCCGGATCGATCAGCCGGTGCGGCTATCCGCCGACCTTGCGAGAGATCGGCAGCCACTTCGGCATCCGCTCCACCAACGGAGTGAACGATCACTTGCGTGCCCTGGAGAAGAAGGGCTACCTGCAGCGCGAGGACCTCAAGTCACGCGCCCTGCGCCCCCTGCTGGCGACCGGCCAGACCATCGACGTGCCCATCCTCGGCAAGGTCGCGGCCGGGCAGCCGCTGCTGGCGGTGCGCAACTACGAGGACACGGTCAAAGTGGATCGCTTCTTCATCGGACAAAGCCGCGAAGTTTTCGCCCTGCGGATCAAGGGCGAGTCCATGATCGACGACGGCATCCTGGATGGGGACTACGTGTTCGTGCGCAAGCAACTCCAGGCCAGCGCGGGCGAGGTGGTGGTGGTGATGATCGGCGACGAGGCCACGGTCAAGCGCTACTACCCGGAAGGCGACTCCATTCGCTTTCAGCCTGCCAACGCCAGCATGGATCCCATCGTGGTGCGCAAGCGGGACTTCCGCAGCGTAAATCTGCTCGGCGTGGTGATTGGCGTCTATCGCAAGCTCCACTGATCGACGCCGGCCCTCGATCCGCCTCGTCGACTGACTAGGCCGAGTTCCTGTCAGGTTGGACGTCGGATACTGCCGACGCCCGATTGTCCTTCGGCTTGCGCTCAGTCTGGCCGCTCCGACGACGAACCATCACCGCGGCCACGGCAACCGCCAGCAGCGACAGCCAGGAAATCCACGGCCACAGCCTGAGCGCCAAGGGTTGGAAGCGCATTTCAAGTGTGTGCGCGCCTGCGGCCACGATCACGCCGCGTCCGACGGAATTCACCCGCAGGATGGGCGCTTCAGCCCCATCCAGCGAGACGCGCCAGCCCTCGGCAAACGCGTCCAGCAGTACGAAGAGCCGCGGGCCGGGCGCGACCAGATCGAAACGCACGCGCTCGGGAAGCCAATTCACCGGCTTGACCTCCACCATTTCGCCTGGTCCGCCCAGCAGGACGTCTCCGGAGGGAATGGCCACCGAGGTGAACTGGCCGTGCACCAGCGCCTCGCCGGCTGTGACGATCACTGCGGGCCGCTCCCGGGCAGCGGCCAGAACGGTCGCTTCGGTGCCCGGCGCGACGATACGCGCACCAGTGGTAAGAAAGGCGCGCGGCAGTCTGCGGACGACCGAGAAGATCGCAGCATCAGGCGACAGGCTGGCGAGGCTGAGCCGTCCCGAAGCCATACCCGCGACGGCCCAGGCCAGCCGGCGGGTGCGAGGCGCCATGGCGACAGCGCAACCCGTGGCCTCGGCCAGCGCCACGCCGTCAGCGTCATACAGCGCAGCGATTCGCTTGGCAGGGTCAGCAAGCGCCAGTCCGTAACCAAAGAGCGCGCCTATGTGGTGGGAAAGGTTGGAACTGGGCAGTAGCTCCGCCAGCTTGCGCATCTGCTCAGCGCGATAGGCGGCGGCGTCGAGCCCAAGGCGATTCTGGTCGAGAACCTGGCTGCGCAGAACACGCGGTCCCCAGGGCGACACTTCCGGTGCCCACGCAGGCCGGGATAGCGCGGCCGGAGGGGCGGTCCAGTGCAAGTCCAATCCAGCCAGCAAGGAGTCAAGCACGAGCAAGCCGCCGAGCAGCACTGGCAAGGCACGACCGCCGACGCGCCGTCTTCGCGCCAGCCACCACAGCACCAGCACCGCCGCCGCAACCGCGGCAGCGCGCGCCCCGTCGAGTCTCAGGGCTTCGCCCGCCCGTCGCACGACATCGTCGGGCGCGCCCGCGCCACGCGCGAAGTGTGCCTGAACCGATGGCCCAAGCAGGGCGCCGAGTGTGCAGAATGCCGCCACAGCGCCCGCCACCTGGGCCAGCCGTCGCCCATCACCGAGGGAATGCGACAGGCTCAGCGCACCCACCACACCGAGAAGAATGACCGCGTAGGGTGCCAGCTTCGATGGATAGCGGAAGTAGGTGAAAATCCCATGCGTCACCGTCCACAAGGGTGTCTCGGCCCCAGTCGCCAGAATCACCAGCAGCAACGCCGCCAGAGCCGCCCAGCGCACGAAAACATCCCTTCGCTCACGCCAGAATCCCCACAACCCGAAGCCCGCCAGCGTGGCTCCCACGTAAAGACTGTGCACGAAAAGCCGTTCACTGCCCAGCGTGCGAAACTGCCAGAAAGTGAACTCGGGCAGTGGCAGGCCGCGTGGATTCGGAAGCAAGAGCCCGATCAGGTCCACCGGAGAAAGCGACCATTGCCCGGCTTCCATGGGAGAAATGCCGCCGCCGCGAACCGACCTCTGCAGAAACCAAAGAAGCGGCACCCAGCTTCCCGAGCCGATGAGCAGGGCGAGGCCGCCGGCACAGGCGAGCCGCAAGAGGTCGCAACGCCAGGAAGCGTCCGCCGACGCCCGCGCGCGCCGACGGGCCCGACATGCCCCCCACCACACCAGCAGCCCCACTGCCGTGGCAAAAAGCGTACCCGGCACGTCGCCTCCCAGCGTCGCCAGACCAACGCTTGCGCCCAGTCCGATGGGTGCCAGCCTTTGGCCGGAAGCGAGACGCCGGGCAAATAGCAGCGTCCAGGGGAAGAACGACAGCGAGGTCAGGTAGGCCGGGCTGGTCAGCCACGACGGCGCAGGTCCGGCCAGGGCCAGCGCAGCCCCGGCCGCGGCTGCCAGCGCGGGCAGCACACCCAGATCGCGCAGCAGGGCCGTTGCTCCAGCCGCAAGCACCCCTAGCTGGATCAGCAAGAGCAGGCCCAATGCTTGTCCCGCCGGTAACCCGCAACCAAGAATCCGGGCGGGGTAGACCGGCAGCGCGCTGACGTCGATGATCAACGGAGTGCCGACGCCCACGTAGGGGTTCCACAGCGGCAAACGACCCCTGCACAGCGCCTCGTTGATCAGGCTTGTCATGGGCACATCGAAGCGCAGGCTGTCGTCGTGGTACAGCGCGCTCCATCCCAGCGCGAGCCCCGCGTAGGGCAAAGCCGCGACCAGGGCCGCCAGGGCAGGCCACCCCAATCGGGGAAATATGCGGTGGGGGATCACGGCAAGTGCATCCGAAGGAAGGGGATTCTATACGGGAGCAGAGCTAGACTGGAAAACGTGTTGACCTTCCATCGCCACATCGCTCTTTTTCTCACGCTATTCCTGTCCGCCTGCGCGGGCCACGCGCCGGCCCCGCAGGCTCCGGCCCCCACGCCCGGACCGGATGCGCCCGCCGCCACCCAGCCGCCTGCTTTTGTCCCGCTGGGGACTGACGGCGGCTCGGCAATCCGCCCCTGGCATCCCGGCTCGGCGGGTAACCAGATCCGGCAGGCGATCTTCGACGGCGCCTGGACTGCCGTGCGCGATAAGCACTTCGACAAGACACTGGGCGGTCTGGACTGGGACGGCCTGCGCACGAAGTACGAGCCCCTTGCGTTGGCCGCGCCTGACGAGCCGACCTTCTACCGTCTGCTCAACGAGATGCTCGGGCTGCTCGGGCAATCGCACTTGCAGGTGCACGGCCCCGGCGAGGAACCGGCAGCCCCACCCGACGAAATCTCGGCGCCGCAGACCAGAACCGCTGCCGCCGACGCCATCCGCGAAGCTGGCGACGACTATGGCGATCCCGGGCTGCTCGTGCGCATCATCGAAGGCAAGCCAACCATCACGCGCGTGCGCCCCGGCTCCTCGGCCGCGGGCGCCGGCTTGCGGCCCGGGTTCCTGGTCACCCACATCGGTGGCCGTGCCCTCGATTCCCTGCCGGCCTCGGGCCGGGCGCTGCGACCCGTGGAAGAACGATTCCGCCTGCGCCAACTGGCGGCACGTCGTCTGGCCGGACTGGTGGGCAGCCGCGTGAGTTTGCGCTGTCTCGACGAAAACGATCGGCCCATCGAGGTCATGCTGGAACGCGATCCTCCTGCAGCGCGGGCCATCCAGGTGCTCAACATGTCGCCCGTGGTCCCCCAAGTCGCAAGCCGGCAGGTCGGCGAGGTCGGCATCGTGTCTTTCAACGTGTTTCTGCTGCAGCCCGTGCTCGGCGAAGTGCAGAAAGCCATCGACGGGTTCCGGGCTCGGGGGGCCAGGTCCATCATCATCGACCTGCGCGGGAATCCGGGCGGCATCGGCGCCATGGTCATTCCTCTGGCCACGCGTCTCAGCACCGCGCCGCTGACTTTGGGGACCATCGTGTATCGTGACTTCTCCAACACCTTGGCCACCACCGCCTCGCTGGGCATCAAACCATTTGCCGGCCGGGTGGTCATCCTCACCGACGAGGGCACCGCCTCGACCTCCGAAATATTCACTGCCGGGCTGCAAGAAGCGAAGCGCGCCCTGGTGGTCGGGGACACGACCGCAGGCGCGGCCTTGGGCTCCATCATCGAGGAATTGCCGGGTGGCGCTGTGGTGCAAATCCCGGTGGCTGATTTCAAGACGCCCAAGGGCGCGTCCATCGAGGGTCGCGGGGTGCAGCCCGACCGCCGGGTGTTCGAGACCCGCGCGGGATTCTTGGCCGGCCACGACGTCGTACTTGACGCCGGCCTCGACATGGCCAAAGCATCGCATCCGTGACCATCGCAGTTCTCCTGTCCCTGTTGGCTGCAGCCCCGGCCGAAAGCGCGGCACATCTCCGGCCGGCCCAGGCCATTCTGGCCGACTACGCCAACGCCATCGGTGGGCGGGCGGCATGGAAACGGCTGCGCAGCGTGCATATCAAGCGCGCCCTGACCGTGGCCGGCCAGGGCGCCAGCGGCAGCGAAGAGCACTGGGCCACTGCCGACGGAAAGAACCTGAGTGTGTCCACCCTGCGCGACGTTGGCACTTTTCGCCAAGGCGCGGATGGCCACGCAACGTGGTCGCAGGATCCGGTCTTCGGGCTCCGGATACTCGACGGCGCCGAGCAAGAAGAAGCCCGCATCAATGGGGCCTGGAACGCCGAGGCCGATCTGGCGAGCCTCTACCTTAGTGTCAGTTCCGTGCCGCCACCCCAGGAAGTGCGGACAGAGACTGGTGCCGATCTCGAATGCGTGGAGTTGCGGAAAAAGCGAGGCAAGCCTTCCGTGTTGTGCTTCGACGCGAAAACGCACCTGCGCGTCTTGCAGACCGGTGCGCAGCCCTCTCCTGGCGGCGACATCCCGTACAAGCTCGTGTTCGGTGACTGGCGCGCGGTGAAGGGCATCAAGACCTGGTACCTGGAGAAGATGACCGCAGGCCCCACCACGGTCGAGGGCCGCATCACCAGCCTGGTATTCGACGAGAAGATCCCCGCCAGCCGATTCAAGATGCCGAAGCCTTGATCAGATCTCTTCCGGCAGATCGGCGGCTAGGCCCGCATCTCGGTGGGCGAAGTAGTTCACCACCAAACCTTCCTTGAGGGCGCTCTCGCACACCAGGGCGCCGGGACAGCCGGTCAACTCCAGCAAGGTTCGCAGCACGACCGTGCCGGGCAGGAGCGTGTCCGCGCGCAAGGCGCTGATTCCCGGGATGGCCGCACGCTCCTGCACGCTGGCCTCGGCCAGGCGCTGCTCGAGTGTCTTCAGATCGTCAAGCGACAACGCGAGGTGACGGCCCAGTCCTTCCCCGGCCTTGCCCGCGACCGGCGCGACCTTGCCGGCGCTCCCCTTGGCCAGCCGGGCCAGCGACAGCGCCGTGCCCGAGGTGAAGGTGACGAAGTCGAAGCCGACTTTCTGCATCTGCCGGATCGCCGGCTGCACCAGCGCCCGCACGCGTGTCTCGGCCGTGAGCAGGTCGGCGCGGGACATCTTGCCGGAAAACTTGCACTCGTCGCGCAGGCGCAACACGCCCATCGGCATGGACGTGGCGAACAGGCACTCCTTGGCGTCGCCCACCAGCCCCTTGATCGAGCCGCCGCCCACATCGAAAAGCGCAACCTTGTGCTTGTCCAGGTCCAGCGCCTGCCGAGCACCCCAGTAGATGAGCGTGGCCTCCTTGACCGGATCGAGCACCTCGACAGTGAGTCCCACCTCGCGCTGGACGGCGCTGACGAACTCGGCACCGTTGCGCGCCTCGCGGATGGCGCTGGTGGCGACCGCCACCGTGCTCTCGGGCCGGTGCTGATCAGCCAGGCCGCGCAGCCTGCGCAAAGCCTCCAGGCCCCGCGCGAAGCTGGCCTCGGGAATGACCCCGTCGCGCAGTGAATCCGCGCCCAGACGCACCATCTCCTGCGCCTGTTCGATCAACAGCAAGCCGCCCTGACCATCCGCCTCGGCCACCAGCAAATGGAACGAGTTGGACCCAAGGTCATAAGCAGCCACGCGCGACCGCGGACCACCGGCCACCGGGATTTCCTCCGACTTTCTGATGAATCTCAAACCAGACATCGTCGCGGGTTCTTACCACTGCATCGCTGGGGAACTGCACATGAATCGTAGCACACGCACCTGGCTGAGACCGCTCGCGCTTTCCCCTCTCTCTTCCTCGTTCTCAGCCGCGGAGGGCTGTCCGATCTAGCCGCATGCCCAATTGCCGCAACCGGGGCCCAAAGACAAAAGTCGTGCGGAATTCCGCGGGCGGCGTACTATCGGCTGCGATGCGAGGAAGACGCATGGTACCCAAACTGAACAGAGTTTCTCCGGGGCTTATCGTTTCGCTTGCGCTGATCGTTACCCACGTGGGGCTGGAGTCGGGGGCCGGCGCGGCGGGCATGAGCAAGAAGAGCACGGCCGACGCGAAGAAGGCAACCCAGCTCTACAAGCAGGGAAACTACGAAGCGGCCTCGGCGATTTTCGCAGAGCTGAGCGTCGACAACCCAGACATGCCGGTTTTCGTGCGCAACATGGGTGCCTGCTACTATTATCTGCGCCGTCCTGAACCGGCCCTGTCCAACCTGCGCGAATACCTGCACAAGAAGAAGGACATCTCGCCCGAGGATCGCGCCGAGGTCGAAGGCTGGATCGCGGAAATGGACCAATTGCGCCAGCGCGGTTCAGCGCTTCCGCCACCGCCCTCGCCACCCACAGCGCCCACTCCGGCCCCAGCCGCCGCCACGCCACCAGCGCCGGCAGCGGTCCCGGCCGCGACGCCAGCGATCTCGCCGACCCACGTCGACGTGCCCGCCACGACGTCGCAAGCGCCGGCCAACACCGTGCCGGGTCCAGCGATGCCCCCGCCGGAGCTGGGCCCGGCCGCTACCGTGGCACAAGTGCCCCAGCCCGCGGAATCTGGCAATCGAAGCAGTCGGAAGCTTGCGGCCTGGGCAGTGGGTGGGGTGGGCGTGGCAGCGTTACTCGCCGGCGGCGTCTTCAGCTATCTCGCCTTGACTGATTTCTCGGATGTCGAGCACAAGTTCGACTCGGGCAAGGAGAGCGAGGGCAAGACCTTCGCGACCGTGCAATGGATCGGCTACGGTGTGGGCGGTGCGGCTGTCGTGACTGCCGTGATCCTCCTGGTCACGCGCAGGGACACGCCCAGTTCGGCCGTTCTTGTCCCCTCCGTGGGGCCCAGCATGGCAGGCGCCGCGCTGAGCGGGACTTTCTAACCCAGGGATGAGACCATGAAGCGAGGCGTATTCGTACTTCTGCTGTTCTTCGTCGGTTGCGAGCCGCACTTCCAGAGCGGCAAGACCCTCTGCTCCGACGATGGCCACTGCCCCAGTGGTTTTGTTTGCAGCGACAATGGATCCGGCGGCGCCTACACCTGTGTCACCATGCCCAGCGCATGCGAGGGGCAGGTCGGCTTCTACTGTAAGAAGACGGACACTTGCTGGGACAGTGCCGTTGCGTGTTCCACGGTCTTCAACTGTGGTACGCCTGCGGCACCTGATTATCAGGTCTGTGTTTCTGCGGGCTACCACCCCGACTGCAACGGCCCCAACTGCCTTCCCAATTCAGGCGGGAGCGGCGGTGCCGCGGGAACCGGCGGAACACCCGGTGCGACAACGGCGACCGGCGGTGCCGCGGGAGCTGGCGGAACGCCCGGTGGAACAACTGGCACCGGCGGTGCCGCGGGAACTGGCGGAACACCCGGTGGAACAACCGGCACCGGCCCACGCGATGGCGGAGTGGACACGGGCGTGCCGGACTCGGCCCTGCTTGACTCGGCCGTGCCTGACTCGCGCTCGCCCGACTCGGCCCTGCTTGACTTGGCCGTGCCTGACTCGCGCCTACCTGACTCGGCCCTGCCCGACCTGCACGTGGTAGACACCGCCGCGCCTGACCTGCGTGTGCTGGACACCGCCGTGCCGGACTCGCGCGTGCCTGACTCGGCCGTGACGACGTGCCCGCCGCCTGCGGCTGGCGGCACCTGCAATGTCTTCCCAGCATGCGGCTGCCCGGCCGGACAGGTCTGCTATCCCGACACCCCAGCTACGGGTCTGACCTGCGAAACGACTGCTGGGTTGGGGCAAGGCGCCGCCTGCAACGGAGAAGGCTGCGCCAGCGGTTTCGGCTGTTTCGGCGGCGTCTGCAAGACCTACTGTCAGTCCGATTCTGACTGTCCGGCGGTCGATACGGCCCGGTCTTGCGACCAAACCACATGGGACTCCGTGAACACGATCGCGGGGGTTTCGGTGTGCGCCCGGGTATGCGATCCCGTTAATCCCCAAAATCCTCAAACGCCGCTTCTGGCCTGTCCTGCGGGATTCGGATGCACCGCGGTGGACACGTCCTTCCCTGGAGCCACCGACTGCGAATCACAGTCGGGCACCGGAACCACCGGCTCGGCCTGTGCGATGGACGACGATTGCACACCCGGGTACTACTGCAGTGTTGGGGGCACGTGCATCAAGTACTGCTACACGGTTGCCGATTGCCCGGTGGGCGCGACGTGCATTTCTTTCACGACGCCGAGTTACGCTGGTACCACCCAGGTCAACCACTGTCACTCCCCGTGATTTTCTGACACCGCCGCCCAGGTTGCGTTCGGCCCTCGCACGAATTTCGACCGAGGACGAAGACGCGTCTCCCCTCCCGTGAAGTACTGCCTACGCAGAGCCTCACCCGCCGCGCAGGTTGCGTTCGGCGTGGGCGAGGATCTCGACCAGGCTCTCCAGGGCCGCCTCACTGCCGGGCACGCCATGGGTGCGCTGGGCGATCTCCTTGGCCAGCAAAGCCAGAAGGTAGCGCAAGCGCGCTTTCGCGTCCGCGTGCAGGGCAACGTAGTTGTCGGGCCTGTGCGCTGGGCAACGTGCGGCTGCGAGCCATGCCATGGTACGGCTTCGCTTGCTCGACTGCAGCCCGCGAGGCAGTTGAAACGCCAAACCCTCGCGGACGCGCTATAGTTACCTTGCCTGCGCCAGCAAAGCAGATTGCCCCGCAGGGCAGTACTGCTGTCTAAGCGGAATATCCTGCGATGGGTCTGGCTCGCCCTCGGCACTCTCAATCTGCACTTCAAACTACGGCCTATGCCAGAACGGGCCATACAATTGGGGCGCTCAGGCGTGCGATCCGAGTCTCTCTCCGACAGACTGCCTCGTGGGTAGTTGCCGGCCCTCTTCCTGCGTCCATGGAATGAATACTTGCCAATAGAGTCACCTCGCGTGGTGAAAGTCAGGGGTCTTCCGGACGACGGGCGTAGGGGGCTAGTGGGCGGACACTATCGGACAATCCGTTACTGAAGGCTCGACCGGTGGCAAGACTCACCCACTTCTAAGCGTCAGCGAGGAGCGTCGAGAGGCCAATTCCGAGCCTCTCCCCGAGAGGGGTCGGCGAGGGAGGGTTTGCCCGCGCCCAGTGCGCAGAACCGCGCTCGTTCTGCTGGTTCGGCCCCCTCGCCCAGCCGTCTCCCCGACGGCGGGACGGTTTCGGGCGCCGGGTTCCTCAACCTTGATGATGACGACAACGGCCTCGCCCCGCGCCCTGCGCTCGCCCTGCTGGCCCTCGGCAACCAGGGAAAACCGACTGCCAGGACGCGCGTTGGCCGAGGCCAGCACCGCCGGCCGGCGGCCCTCGCCCGCGATGGAGAGCACAGGCGAGGCAGTGGTCCAGACGATGTCCAACTCGCCCAGCACGCGCCGGCCTGACTCGTCCACGCCCACGCCCAGCACGCGGCGCTCGCGGCCGGGCGCCAGCGCGATCTCGGGCGGGGAGATCTTGATGGCGATAAGCGGCCCTGGCGGAAAGAGATCCAAGATGCGATCCCGGCCGGACGCGGCTTCCTCTTGTTCTTCGCCCGCGCCGTCGCCGGCGTCCACTTCCGCGCCACTGGGCCCTCTGTGCCAACGTGAGTGAGACAGTGGCTCCCCTGGAAATTAGAGTAGAGGGCGGAGCAAAGAAGTTGCACGATGACCCAAGCAGAGACGAATACGATTCTGGATGTAGAAGTGGATCCCAAGGCACACCGGCGGCAGTTCAGCGCCAAGTACAAGTTGGACATTCTCAAGCGGGTGTCAGACTGCGTGGCCCCCGGACAGTTGGGCGAGCTGCTGCGCTCCGAGGGGCTGTACTCGTCGCACCTCGCCACCTGGCGCCGGCAGCGTGATGCGGGGGAGCTGGCGGGGCTGACCCCGAAGAAGCGCGGACGAAAGAAGGCAGAGGTCGATGCCCGTGATCGCAAGATCGTCGAATTGCAGCGAGAGAACACTCGCCTTGTGGCCCGTGCCGAGCGGGCCGAGGCGCTGGTGGAACTGCAAAAAAAAGTAGCGGCCTTGCTGGGGACGCCGCTGGAAAGCGACAAGTCGTGATGGAGGCGGTGATGGAGACCGGCGGCAAGATCGGGGTCGCGCCAGCTTGCCTCGCGCTGGGTCTGCCGCGTGCCACGTATTACCGGCGACTGCGCCCCAAGCCGGTGGACGCCACCGCGCCCACGAGCGACGGAGATAGGCCCAGCCGTCCCCAGCCCCGCGCTCTGCCACCCGAGGAACGTCAGCAAGTGTTGGCCGTGCTCAACGAGCCGCGCTTTATGGATCTGGCGCCGCCCCAGGTACACGCCACATTGCTCGACGAGGGCCGCTGGCTCTGCTCGCTGCGCACCATGTACCGCATCCTCGACGAGAACGGCCAGGTCCGCGAACGGCGAGACCAGCTCCGCCACCCCGAGTACAAGAAACCCGAACTGCTGGCGACCAGGCCCAACCAGGTCTGGACGTGGGACATCACCAAGCTGCTCGGGCCGGCCAAGTGGACCTATTTCTACCTGTACGTGATTCTCGACATCTTCAGCCGCTACGTCGTGGGCTGGACCCTCTCCAGCCGCGAGTGTGCTTCGGTTGCCCACGCATTCATCGAGGAAACCTGCAAGCGCCACAACATCGACCCCGGCCAGCTCACCCTGCATGCTGACCGTGGTTCGCCCATGATCTCAAAGCCGGTCGCCTTCCTGTTGGCTGACCTGGGCGTGACCAAGAGCCATTCGCGTCCCCACGTTTCCGACGACAATCCGTTCTCCGAGGGGCACTTCAAAACCATGAAGTACCGTCCTGATTTCCCCGACCGCTTTGGCTCGGAGGAACACGCCCGCGCCCACTGTCGGGACTTCTTCCCCTGGTACAACACCGAGCACCACCACTCCGGCATCGGCTTCTTCACGCCCCACGATGTCCACTACGGACTCGCCGAGGGCCAGCGCGCCAAACGCATGGCCGTCCTTGAAGCTGCCTACCGGGCTCACCCCGAGCGCTTCCCGCACGGCCTACCGGCTCTGCCTTCGTTGCCCCACGCCGTGTGGATCAACAAACCAGCTACAGCCGAGGCGGGGGCGGCGAGTGCGTAGCCGGCCGATCTGCGCGCCCCCCAGAGCGCGCAGGCCGGCGGAGCCGTGGATAGCAAGCTGACCGTCCTCGCCGCTCCCGCCGGGGGCTCACTCATAGAACTTGCTCACTAATTCATGAACCCCACTGTCTCATTCGCGTTGACAACTTCCGGGGCGCGATCCCGCGGGATTCGGATGTTACGCAGACACGTCCTTCCCTGGAGCCACCGACTGCGAATCGCAGTCGGGCACCGGAACCACCGGCTCGGTTTGTTTAACGGACGACGATTGCACACCGGGGTACTACGCCGAATTACGCTGGTACCACCCAGGTCAACCTCTGCCACTGACCATAATCTCCCGCGACACATCAGGCGGCGGCGAGTGCAACGGTCCCGTGGGGCGCGGTCCTCAGCAAGAGTTCAAAACCGCTGATTTTGCGACTGGCGTAGATACCGCCCAAATCACTGACTGGACTGCTTTGGAACTGGATCTAACTGCAGGCGCTTGACATGACCCGAGAGTTTGCGCACCAACTGAAAGTCGCGCTCCGGGAAAGCCTGGACTCCAGCGTCGGGAGGCTGTTGCTTGGCTGGAGCCGGCGAGTTGAGGGCCAACGGCATGCGCTCCTCCGAGCCGACTGGCGCGCGACAGGGACCGCTCGATGTGCGAAGCTGTGCGAACCACGACCCTGCATACTGTCCGACTGACTCCAGCACAAACGCGCCGTAGCGAGCACCCAGGAGAACCAGAGCCCGACTGCCCTGGTTCTCGCTCATCCAAACCCCCCGTATCTTCCCGTCGCCAGTCGACTGGACATTGAACACCTGAATACTCGGGCACAGTGGCAGATCTTTCCAGGCGGCCTGCTTGATAGGCTCGGATGGGGCTCGTGCCGAGGTTGGCAACGCTAGCCTGGGCACGGAACGCGCCCTCTCGGCCTGCGCAACCAGGATATCCTTCCAGTCACTAGACTGAGACTGCGCCGCCGCCTGCGCGCGAGCCGCGTCCCGCTTCCGCGCCACGACCATGGCGACTACCAACCCGGTGATGGTCGCAACCGTCAGAACCCCCAGCCACAACCGCCACCTGGAGCGTGCCCGTGCGCTCAACGCCAACCCGATCGGCCGGGGGCTCCGCGGTTCACCATTACACCGTCCAGACGCGGGCTAGCTGCCACATGCAGAGGTACAGTACGAGGTTCCGCAGTTGAGATAGGTGCTCGCCGCAGTCTGTCCCGCCGGGTACTCGGACTCGCAAGTGCTCTCGCAAGAGGTAGTGGTGCAGCTTGCCGCGCACTCAGCGATGGATGCACAGGAGGCATTGGTAGCGCATGCCATCAACTGCGTGCAACAACACGAAGCAAGACAGGTGCCGCACGAATCGGTTGCTATGGACGAACACTGGGCGTTGATGGAGCCACAGGTGGTGCCCGTAGAGCCACCCGCGCCGCCTGTGCCACCTGTGCCACCCGTGCCACCTGGGCCGCCTGAAGCTACACAGACAGTGCCCGAGCACGTGAGGCCCGAATCGCATGTGCCGTTCCCGTAGCACGCGCACCCTTGGCTGCCGGTGCAACCCGAACTGGTGGTCTGTACTAATACACAGGTACCGCCCGAGCACTCGAGGCCAGCATTGCACGTGCCGTTGCCAAAGCACGAGCAATTCGAGCTGCCAGTCTGGCAGCTTGAACCGCTTCCGCAGCCCGCGCTAAGCGCCAGAGCCGTTCCCATCATCAACACGAGAAACTTGTCCACCAATGCAGTGTCTCTCATTTTAGACCTCTCCTTCTAGTTGGTTGCAGCGCTACAAGCTGCCGTTTGATCGGGATTGGATCTGGTGTGAAGTGTTTGGGTGAAGAGGTGCCGCTATCCCTTGCGACACCATGCTGCCGCTTTGCGCCGACGCGATGATATATAGCTGACTGCGCAAGTCAAGCGCAAAAAGGATGGTGAACGAGGGAGTTCACGAAGACGCGGACACTCCATGCAAGGACTCATCCGCCGCGCAGATTGCGTTCGGCGTGGGCGAGGTAACCAATCGCCGCGCTAGTGGCTCGCTTGCCAATCGATGCGTTCCAAAAAGTCGATGGCGCGCAGCCGATCGGCTTCGAGCGTCGCATGGTCCCGCAGGAGTGCGTAGATATGACGAGCGAGAGAGAGATCGCCGGCGAGGAACGCTGACTCGCCGTAGAGTTGCCGGCATTCCTTCAGAAAGGCCGGCTCGAGGGCGACGCTCATCCCCGATCCATCGAGCGGGCAAGCCTGAGCCAGAGGAGTCAGCGCCAGGCGTGGATCCCGGCCAGCGAGCTGGCGTCCCACCAGATAAAATCCCAGCGCCTCGTCGGGGTGAAGGCGGGCAAACTCGTCCACCAGGAAAACCACCAGAGCCGGGTCAGTGGAGCGCGCAAGGCCATCGCCAAACAGCGAGCGGCCCAGGGTCCGGCGAGCGCCTTCGTCGGCCAGGGCGCGCCGCTTGGCCCAGGCCATGCGCAGCTCGTTCTCATCGGTGGCAAGCGCCAGGCTGCGCTCCGCCGCTGCGGCGGCATCGGCGAAGTGGCCGGCGTGAAACTCGATCGTGCCGATCAAATTGGCAGCCCGGCCACGCACGGGCCATGTCAGCGACTCGTCGTCGAGCATCGGCCTGGCCAGGGCCAAGGCCTTGTCGGTGGCGCCGGCTGCCGCCAGTGCCTCGGCCCGATCCAAGCGGTAGGCCGGCTCGTCGGGATCGTCCCGGCACACGCTGTCTAGCAGGCTCGCCGCCGCGTCCGGCATGGAGCCGATTCGTTCCCGCGCCTCGGCCACGCGCTCGGCCAGTTCGCGCGCACAGACTTTGCGAAAAATGGCAGGCTTACGAAAACGCTCCTTGGCGCGCGCCTCGTCCAGCGCATCCAATGGCTGAGTATCCAAGAACGCCCGCCACGACTTCTCCAACTCGGCCAGTGACAAACCGTACACCGCCGCAAAATCGCCGGCCCAACGGTAAACCGCACGCAACTTGTCCGCCCCGAAGCTATCGAGCAGGAAGCGACAGAACGATCCCGTTAGTACATAGGCGCGCACGCCAGACTCGGCGCTGAAACCGGCGCCCATGACCCGCGCCAGGGACGGCGCCTGGCCGAGCGCGATCATGGCCCGCGCCTGCTGGTGCAGGGTCACGCGCCCGTCGGGATCGCTGAAGTCCGCGGCCTCGGCCACGCCTTCGATGAGCCCGGTAGCAAGGCGCGGAACCGGCAGCGGCCCCCACCAGCGCCACGCTAGCGAGACCCCGAAGAGCGAATCGCCAAACGCGCCGGCAAAGACGTGGGCCAGCTCGTGGCGCAGCCGGGACGCTGGAAAATGTTCGGCCTGCACGTAGATCTCGCGCAGCCAGGGTTTCGCGAAGAGCGTGGCCCCGGCGCCGACCAGATTCTTCTTCTCCTGCGCGGAGGAGAAACGATACACGGTGATGGGCGCGCGCGGCTCGCTGCCCAGGATGGCGCGCAACTGGTGGTAGCGGAACTCGAGATCCCTGTGCACCAGCGCAATCTCGGCGGGCGTGTCCCCGGTGGGATCGCTCCACATCACGAAGTGCTCGCTGTGTGTCCGCCGCGACAGCACGCGGACCAGATCGTCCTTGGTCAGGTGAAAGCCAAGCTCGGCGCGAAAACCGAACCAGAGCACGGAGCCTACCAGCAAGACGAAAGTGACTTCCACCCACCTGGCCAGCACCAGCCATGACGGGAAAGAGTGCCAGGCAAGCCTGGGCGGCCCCGCTTCGTCGGGCTGACCTCCGCGGCTGAAACAACCGGTGAGCGCCACCGCCGTGGCAATCCAGGTCAGATTGGCCAGACGGAACCACACAAGGCGTGCCGACGGGCGCAGGCCCTCGTCGTAGATCGGACCGGGGAAGTAGCCGCCAAACGGGTCCAGGGCAAATACGGGCGGGTCCAGGTACAGGCGAAGCAGAGCCCACACGATTGATACGGCCGGAACCATGAAAGCAACTGCGCGCCCGAAACGTGGTCCGCGCACCAGCACGCCTGCCAGCACGCCCGCGGGCGCCGCCACCAGCACGCTGGCCACGGGCAACAGGGCGTAGAAGGCCAGACCCACCGGCAGATTGCAGTTGCGCACGCGCAGGGCGTTTGCCAGCGACAGCAGCAGCGGCGCCGCCAGCAGCGCCAGACCGGCGGCCGAAGCAGAGAACACCAGCGACAGCAGCGACACTCGACGATGCGCGCGCCGGGCCGCGGTCGCGGCGCCCTGGCCGACATCGGCCCCGGCAAAGGCGGCACCCAGACCGAGCGCGAAGGAAAAGTCGAAGCCCAGCAGGTCGAAGAGCGGCACGAAATCGAGCGCCAGCGCAGCCAGCGCCAGCACGCCACCCCAGATCAAGGGTCGCAGGCCGAAACGGTGATTGATCCAGGTGGCGGCGCGTGTAACGATCACGGCTGAGACACAGGATGCCGCAGCCCCACGAGCGCCGCCAGGAGGAACGGGCCCCCATCGAGCTCAGGGTCGAGTACCAGCGTCTCAACCGGTTCTTCTACGACTACACCAAGAACATCTCCAAAGGCGGCACCTTCATCCAGACCACCAAGCCGCTCGACGTGGGAACCCAGTTCCTGTTCAAGCTGCTTGTGCCCAACAACGACGAGCCCATGGTCCTGCTGGGGGAAGTGCGCTGGGTCTTGCACGAGGGCGAGACACGCCACAATGACGATGGCAGCGAAGTCAATACGCCCGGCATGGGCATCCGCTTCATCTACAAGGACGTCGATCAGCAGGAGCAGGTCGAACGCGAGGTGGAAAAGTTGATGGTGTCCAGCCTGGGGCCGCGCATCTACGCGCGCCTGCACGACATGGGCGACAAGCACGAGGAGTGACAGCCCAACACCTATCCTGAGTCGCACTTCTTCTTTTCCCCGACCCCAGCTGCCACGGCCACGCGCCTGGCGAATTCCGCGAGTATCGCCAAGACACCTGCGCCAAGAATGTAATAGTAGCGCGCGGAGAGGCGATCCTTTTCCGCCTTCGTCACGTACACGGTTCGGCCGCGGCCACGACCACGGCCACGACCTGCTGCAGTTGGCGCGGGATCACGAGTTACGCGCGTTTGCGGTGCAGGATCTTGAGGAACTTCTCACGATCGGTGGCGCCGAATTCGCGCGTCGCCGCCAATGCCGCCGCGAACACCAGCCCGGCCGCCGCCATGGCCGCAAGGCCCATCAGCTTGCCCGAGCCGGGAACGACCCGCGCTGCCGCGATGGCAAGAGCCGTTGCGACCAGCACGCGCAACACCGACAGGAGGGGCAGCCCGGCCTTGAACCGACGCCACAGATAGCCCAGCGCCGTCAGGAAACCGACCAGCATGCCGGCTGCGGTCGACATGGCTGCCGCTGACAACATGGCCGGGCCTGGGATGGCGCGCGGAACCAGCGTGAATGCCAGGCCAGTGCCCGCAACCAGGGTGACTGCCACCAACGCCACCGCAACATCGGGCCGACCGGACGCCGTCACGATCGAGCCGGCAATCGACAGCAACGCCAGCGCGACCACCCCGGCCGCCAAAATGGGAAGGGCTGCGGCGCCGGCGGCGTAGCCGGCCGGATAGAAGATCCGCAACAAGGTTTCAGGGCGCGCGCCCAGCACCACTGCCATAGCCGCGCCGAAGATGAGCGCGTAGCGAAGAGTCTGCCGCACGTAGGCTCGGGTCGCCTCGCGATCCTCGGCAAAGGTGGAACGCGAGACCAGCGGAAAAATCACGAAGGTCACCACCAGCAGCGCCTGGTAGGGCAGCAGCGCCAGGCTGCGAACCGCCTCGTAGGTGCCGAGCAGCATGTCGGCCCGCACGCCCCACCCGACCAACGCAGCGCCGGCGAAGCGACGCAAAAGCAGCGAATCGTAGCTGAGCGCCAGATTGATGAGCAGGGTGTACGCCACCGTGCCGCCCATGAAGGCCACCAGGCGCCAGGGTGCGAAGCGGACTCCTCCGGCGGGCGACCACATCTTGCGCCCCGCCACCAGCAGGATGATCAGCGCCGCGGCGATGAAGCCAGTGAACGCGCCCGCCGCGGAGTGCCCCATCCTGCCGCCCAGCACCGCCCCGCCCAGCAGCAGCGCCGTCTTGCTGATCGAGAAGCCCACGTCGAAGCTGGCCTGCACGTGAAACCGGCGCTGCCCGTTCGCCGTGCCCACGAACACCGAATAGAACGCGTAGAGCAGTGGGATGGCCGCGACCAGGCGGAACAGCGAGGTGTGCTCGGGCGCATGCACGAATCCGGCGATGACCGGCGCCGCCAGCAGAAAAGCCAGCGCCACGCCGACGCCCAGAAAGACCTGCAACTTCAGGCCCGCGCGCTGGACCGCACCGGCCCGACGGTCGTCCTCGGCGGTGAACTTGGACACCGACTGGATGGTCCCCTGTACGATGGTGTTGTTGACGATGGAGATGGCGTTGTTCACCACCGAGAAGGCGCCGTACGCAGCCTGGTCCACCACGCGGGCAAGCAGGAACTTCTGCAAGGCCCCGAACACCATGAACGAGGCCTTGGCGAATCCGATGAAGAGCACGCCGTGTCCCACTTCGACGGCGCGGTCAGTGGTCTTGTCTGTTTCGGTCACGGCGGGAGGTTACTCGTTTTTTTGAAGAAGGCGCGAACCAGTGGACAACGCGGAGAGCCTTCCCGTCTGTTCAAGAAGCTGTGGAAAGTCGCGAGCGGATTCAGCCATAGTGGGCGGCCATGATGTCTTGGTCACGCATGAGCTTCAAGGGCCAGCCGGTCTGGGTACAGGTAGGTGCTGACCAGCGGCCGGTTCTGGACAGCGAAGGCCGGGCCGAGATGAAGTACCGCCAAGAAGATGCCAAGAGTTACCGGCCCTCGCCCAGCAATCTGCTGCCGCTGGCCGAGCAAGGGGACGAGCCCGCGCCGTTTGGCCATGCCCCGCGCGCGCCTCGTGCAGCGCCCGCGTCTCCGTCTCATGCGCGGCCTCGGGCGCACTCGTCGTCTGCCACCGACGACCGCGCTCCCGGCACGATTCACGTGTGGACCGACGGGGCCTGTTCCGGCAACCCCGGGCCCATGGGCATCGGCATCGTGATCGTCGCCGACCGCGAGCGCGCAGAACACGGCGAATACCTGGGCGTGGGCACCAACAACATCGCCGAGCTGACCGCCATTTCGCGCGGGCTCGACCTGGCAGCCGAGCTGGCGCCCGATCATACGCGGCCCATTCGCATCTACAGCGACTCCAGCTACGCGCTCGGCCTGCTGGGCAAGGGCTGGAAGGCCAAGGCCAACCAAGAACTTGTGGCCAGCCTGCGCGAGCAACTGGCGACTTTCCCGCAGGTCAAACTCGTCAAGGTGGCTGGCCACGCCGGCGTGGACAACAACGAGCGCTGCGACCAGCTCGCCCGCCAGGCCATCACCTCACGGCACGACGTCTGAACTGTGCCACGGGTCAGACAAACCGCGCTTCAGCCGTGACAGGCGTCGCAGGCGACGGGGTCGATAAATCCGGCTGCGGGTCCGCCGTGCATCTGACCGTGGCAGGGCGCGCAGGGGTCGGCCGATTGGGGAACGTGGCTGGGAGGCGCGCCGTTGCTATCGTGACAGCCGGCGCACTGGTACGGCCAGTAGGTTGGTCGCATGGTGTGGCTGCGATCGTGGCAGCCCGAGGTCCAGCAATCGGGCTGCTTGCCGTAGCCGGGATGGCTTGCACCGAGCTGGGGAGCGCCACAGCCGCCGAGAGCCAGCAAGGTCACGAAAAGAGCTATCTGTCTGAACGCCATGGTGTTGTCCTCCGACTCGGTGAAAACCCGCAAAACCAGACCACCGCACTCCTTTATTGCGTGAGTGTAGCAGCCCCCGGGGCGAGCGCCCACGCCTACCCGCCCGGGGCCCCGAAGGCCTCGAAGGTCAACAGCGTGTAGGTCTCGCGGATGTGCGGGATGGGATGGATCTGCCGCTCGATGAGCCGACCCACACCGTCCACGTCATCCACGTACAGCTTGACCAGCAGGTCGTACTGCCCGCCGATGCTATAGGCTTCCGAGAAGCTTTCGATCTCGGCGATGCAATTGGCCACCTCGGTCACGTGGCCCGGGTCGGTCTTCAGCATGACGAAAACGGCGCGCATGGACAGAGTCTACTCCGCTTCGCCCTGCACCGGATCAGGCCAGTGCGACAGGCCAATGCGATTGCCCTCGGGATCCTTGCAGTATATGGTGAATGCCGTCTGCGCACAGAGCGGCACGCCTGCGTTGGCCAGGCGCTCTATCCACGCCCGGCGCTCGGCGCGCTCGATGCGCAGGGCGAGCAGGTGCAGCCCGGGCCCGTCCGCCGGCGGTTCGCGCTGGCTCGACGATTTCTCCAGCGCCAGAAACGCGCCCGCCCCCAGGTCGAGCCAGAGCGAGCGCTCGCCCGCGCCATCCTGCGCAGGCCAGCGCCGCAGCACCACAAGGCCCAGCGTCTGCACGAAGAAGTGCTCGGCGCGTGTCAGATCCCGGACCTTGATGGCGATGTGGTGCACGGCCGTGGGACGCGACATGGCAGGCAGTCTACACCGTGGAAAATCGTTCGTGCTCCAGGCCATCGAGTCCGCTACAACCGAGGCTTGACCATACGGTGCAGTAGGGACCAGCAACGTCAGGGATAGAAGTGGCCCTTGCCCGCCGGTTCGCAACTCTCCCAATTGAAATGGATGCACAAGTGCGCACACACACTCTGTCCGTAGCCCTCTTCATGGTGCCCTGCTTGACCCTGGCCTGCGCCAGTGATCCACCCCAGATCGTCCCCTGGACTCCTCCACCGGTGGCCACGGCTGCGCCGGCTGGCTCGCCGGTGGCGGTGCACGGCCAGCTCCAGGTCGTGGGAACCCAGCTTCTGGACGCCGCAGGCGCGCCTGTCCAGCTCAAGGGCGTGAGCAGCATGTGGCTCACCGAGGAGAGTGCGCCCTTTGCCGAGAGCAAGCCGGCTCTCGCGTTCATGCGCGACAACTGGAAGCTGTCGGTGATCCGTGCCGCAACGCCGCCCCCGGTTTCCTCGGGCCTGCAGGCCCAGGTCGACACGGTCGTCCAGAACGCGATCGCTCTTGGCGTATACGTGCTGGTCGACTGGCACACCGAGCAGGCCGTGAACCAGCAGGACCAGGCGGTTGCGTTCTTCACCGACATGGCGACCAAGTACGGCGCCTATCCCAACGTCATCTGGGAGCCCTACAACGAGCCGAACGGGTTCACCTGGGCGCAGATCAAGGCCTACCACGAGGTCGTGGTCGCGGCGATCCGCTCAGTGGATCCGGACAACTTGATTGTGCTGGGCACGCCCAACTGGTCGCAATACGTGGATGAAGCGGCCGCGGACCCAGTCGCCGGAACCAATTTGCTCTACACCCTGCACTTCTACTCGTGTACCCACACGCAGTCGCTGCGCGACAGGGGCAACACCGCCATTGCCGCCGGCATCGCGCTCTTCGTGACCGAGTTCGGTGCGACCTACTCGGACGGGGGTTTGGTCAGCGCCAACCACGATTACGTCTGCGAGGACGAGGCCAACCTTTGGTTCGCGTGGATGTCACAGAACGACATCAGCGGGGTAGCCTGGAAGCTCGATGAGGGCACCGACGCGAGCTGCATCCTGAGCCCCAACGCCCCGGTCGACGGACCATGGCCCGACAACATGCTGAGCACCGACGCGGGTGGCGCCCTCAACAGCACCGGCACCGGCATCCAGGGCGGGCATGGTCTCTTCGTGGTGAACTGGATTCGCGAGTAGGTACCGTGCGGGCGGGCATGCCGGCGTGGCTCTCTGACCGTTGCGGTGGCGGCGCTCTGGCGGTGCTGGTGTCCATTGCGTCCGTGCTGGCTGCCCGAGTGACAGTCGCTCAGGAAACGCCCACACCCGAATCGCCCCCTGGGGAGCGAGCGCCGGTCGCGACCGCACCGCTGGCCGAAAGCCCGCAGCCCAAGTCACCGAAACCCGTTTTGCCTGTCGCTGCCACGCCGGTTGAACCTATGCCTCCGCCATTCACATGGCGCTCGACTGCCATCTTCGCCGGCGGCGCGGTCACCGCCCTGGCGGCGCACGAGTCCTGCCACCTGCTCGCCAACCTGGCCACGGGCAACCGGCCCAGCTTCGAGCCCGTGACCTTCCTGGGTTTCATTCCCTACTTTGCCATCGTTCCGTCGATCCGTTGCCGGGGCGGTGACTGCACCAAGAGCAATGGCGAACACTACTGGGCCGGCCGGCCCGGGCTGTACACCATCGTGTCGGCGGGCATCCAGTGCCAGCACTACGAGGACGAGGTCATGCTGACCTGGCGACCGGGACTGCGCACGGACGACGCGCCCTTTCGCAAGGGCATGCTGGCACTCAATACTCTGTTGTCCATCGGCTATGTGCTCGCCAACTGGACGGGTGTGGAGCCCACCGACGGCGACATCCGCGGCATCTCCCGGGATGGCGGCGCCCCGCGCCTCCTGCTCAGCTCGATGATATTTGGCATCGCGGTCGTGGACATCGCCCGCTACTACTATCCTCGAGTGCGCTGGTTGGCCTGGCTCAACCGCGTCGCGAAGGTCAGCGTGACCGGGATTGCGTTTGCGATGTAACCACGCAACGCCGTCAGCAAATCCTGGGCAGCAGTTCGCCATCCGGCTCTGCCAGCAGGCGCCGGCCGAAGCCGGTATCGAGGATCACGGAGCCGGGCCGCTCGGCCACGCTGGTGCCGATGATCGCGGCGTCGCGGCCCAGAGGGTGGGCCTGCAGGGCTTGCAACACGCGGTCGGCGGCCTCTGCGCGCACACCGATCACCGCCTTGCCTTCGTTGGCCACGTGCAGGGGATCGATGCCCAGAAGCTCGCTGGCCGCGCGCACCTCGGGCCGCACCGGCAAAGATACCTCGTCGAGCACGATACCCACCTGACCCTTGGCGGCCATCTCGTGTAGCGCGCTCGACAGACCGCCGCGGGTTGGATCTTTCATGGCGCTGATGTGCTCGCCGCCAACAGCCAGTGCCGCGCGTACCAATCCATTGAGCGGCGCCACGTCCGAGACCAGCGCGCCTTCGAGTTGCAACTTGTGTCGCGCAGCCATGACTGCGAAACCGTGATCGCCCACGCTGCCCGTGACGATGATGCGATCCCCGGGCCGCAGACCGGAATCGGGCACCACCCGATTGGCAAAACCCACGCCCGCGGTGTTGATCGCGATTCCGTCCAACTCGCCCTTGCCCATGACCTTGGTGTCGCCGGTCACGATGCAGACACCAGCCTCGGCACAGGCGGCGCGCATCGAATCGCGAATGCGTTCCAGATCGGCGATGGCAAAGCCAGCCTCGATGACGACGGCGCAGGTGAGACCCAGGGGCTCGGTGGCGCCCATCATCGACAGGTCATTGACGGTGCCGCAAATGGCCAGTCGGCCAATGTCGCCGCCGGGAAAGAAGAGCGGCTTGACGACATAGGAGTCGGTGGTCAACACCAGGAAGCGATCGCCGACCGCAATCGCCGCGCCGTCGTCCATGGCAGCCAGGCCCGCGCCGGCCGGGCCGAGCCCCGCGACGAAAACCTTCTCAATGAGCGCGCGCATGGCCGGGCCGCCTGCGCCGTGCTTCTGTACAATCGCGTCGCGGCTCATGGCGTGCCGCCCAGGTGCGGGCGTCCTCCGTATCGATGCCAGATCTTGCACGTGCCTTCGCTGGATACCATGCACGCGCCCACCGGCGAATCCGGCAAACACTCCCGGCCGAAAAGCGGGCAATCCGTTGGCTCGACCAGCCCGACCATGATCTTGCCGCACAGACAGCGCCGCGACAGTTCCGACTGCCCCGCCTGCTGCAGGCCCGAGACGTCGATGCGAAAACGGCGCCGAGCATCCCAGACAGCCCACTCTTCGCGCAATTGCAAGTTGCCATTGGGGATCACGCCGATGCCACGCCAGGGACCGTCGGCCGCCTCGAACACGCGCCACAGTGACTCCTGCGCGTGCCGGTTACCCTCGCGGGTCACGCAGCGCGGGTAGGCGTTGGCCGCGCTAAACTCGCGATCGCGGATCATTTCCAGCAGCTTGACCAACGCAGCCAGGATGTCGAGCGGCTCGAAGCCTGCCACCACAACGGGCGTGCGATGGCGGCGGGCAAAGTCCTCAAACAGGCCATAGCCGGTGATCACAGCCGCGTGGCCCGCGGCCAGGAAGCCCTCGACCCGCGCCTCGGGCAAGCAAGCCACGGCCTCCATGGCCGGGGGAACGTACTTGTGCGCCGACAGCACGGAAAAATTCGCGGGCGGCTTGGCCAGCAGGATTGCAGCCGTGATCACGGCCGTGGTCTCGAAGCCCGATGCAAAAAACACGACCGGCCCGTTGCTCGCGCGCGCCAGGTCCACCGCCTGGGTCGCACTGTACACCACCTCGACCCGGGCGCCCTCGGCCTGCGCGTCGGCCAGCGACTTTGAACTGCCCGGCAGCTTCAGCATGTCGCCGTAGGTGGCAATGCGCACGCCCTGCAGAGCCAGGGCCACGCCCTCGTCCACCTCGCCAAGGTCGGTGACACACACCGGGCAGCCAGGGCCCATGATCACACGCAGCGCGGGCGGCAGGGTCGAACGCAGGCCAAAGCGCGCGATGGCCTGCTCGTGGGTGCCGCACACGTGCATGAGTATCACCGGCGCACGACCGAGCGACTGGACCAGGCGCGCCAGCGCCGTGGTCAACTCACGCGCACGACCCGGATCGCGGAACTTGAGCTCAGCCACCCCGTCGGGCGCGACCGTCACTTCTTGCTCTCCCGGGTGGCCGCCAGTTCGGCGCGCAGGTCCGCCGCCAGCAGATCCTGATCGTCCCCGGCCGCAGCCAGCTCGGCGAACAGCTTGAGTGTCTCGTCCACCTCGGACTCGGGGATGCGGCGGATGGCGAAGCCCACGTGGTTGAGCACGTAGTCGCCGGGCGCCACCGGCTCGTCCACCACGTCGAGGCGCACCTGTCGTCGCACGCCGAAGAAGTCGACCGTGGCTTCCAGGCCGTCGATGCCGATCACCTTGCCGGGTATGCCCAGGCACATGCCGAGGTCATAGCAGGTCGGCCACGCGAACGGCAACCACACCACAATCCCGCGAGCGCCGCATAACGTCGTGGGCGTGACCGAACAAACCCTGCGCCCAGGCGCAAGGCCCCTGGGAAATAGCCCCCGCCTCAGCGCTTGATGGAATGGGCCAGCTCGATCGCCGTAAGCAGGCCCTTCTCATGAGCCGCTGCTTTCACGCGCGCGCGGTCGGCCGGCTTCAAGCCGCGCAGGGCGCCGAGATACCGGCCCTGGAGCTTGCGGGCCTGGACCAGTGCCCGACTCACCTTCTTCGCACGACGTACCGGGCGGGCGACAGGCGACGACTTGCCCATCGACTCGCGCGGCGCTGCCGCGGACGGGGCGGGCGTGCCGAGTGCAGACGCCAGCACTGCTTGCAGTCGGCGGGTAACGTCTGCCTCGATGGCAGCAATCAAACGGCCAGCAAAATTGCGAACCAGGGCTTCCACTTCAGGAGTGATATTGGACATTGTGAGGGCAGTATAACTCCTTGTTTTCCACTGTGCCTAGCAGGAAAGAGACGATTCGACTCGCTTGGCGAATTTGGTGTATTGTCCCACATTGTCAAGCATCGGCTCAATGAACTGGACAAGGACCGGCAGCAAGAGGCTTCTGTCATGACAGCAAGGATGCGTGAACTGGGAAAGACCGGACTGGAGATTCCTCCGATTGTTTTCGGCACAAGCGCGCTGGGAAATCTCTACCAAGCCTATTCGGCCGAGACCAAGCTGGCCATCCTCCGCGAGATGGTCAACGGCACGGATGGGTCCGTGGTGCTCGATTCTGCAGGCAAGTACGGCGCGGGGCTGGCGCTGGAAGTAATCGGCAACGGATTGCGCACTCTTGGTGTTCCACCCGACAAGGTCATTATCAGCAATAAGCTGGCCTGGGTGCGCACGCCTCTGCGCGGTCCCGAGCCGACCTTCGAGCGAGGGGTCTGGTTTGGTCTCGAACACGACGCCGAACAGGCCATCAGCTACCAAGGCATTCTCCGCTGCTGGGGCCAGGGCTGCGATCTTTTGGGCGCGCCCTATCGGCCGCGCCTGGTTTCCGTGCACGATCCCGATGAATTCCTCAATTCCGCGACAGGTCCGGCCGAACGCCGGCACGTCCTGCAGGACGTGCTGGGTGCCTACCGAGCCCTGCACGAACTGAAGAAGCAGGGGCAAGTCGGACCCATTGGCGTGGGCGCCAAGGACTGGCGTGTGGTGCGCGAGTTGGCTGAGGTCGCGAATCTGGACTGGGTCATGCTGGCGTGTTCTCTGACGGTGTTTCACCACCCGCCCGAAGTGGTCGCGCTGGTCGCGTCGCTGCGCGAGCGTGGCATTGGCATCATCAATTCCGCGGTCTTTCACGCGGGCTTTCTTACCGGCGGAAAGTTCTTCGACTACCGCGAAGTGCGCCAGGACGATCCAGCAGACAAGCCGCTGTTTGCCTGGCGGGAAAGATTCCACGCGCTCTGCCGGAAACACGACGTCCTGCCGGCCGCTGCTTGCCTGAGCTTTGCCATGTCCCCGCCAGGGGTCGCCGCAGTCGCGCTCAACACCAGCCGTCCCGAGCAAGTGCAACGCAACCGGGATCTGGCGAATGCGGATATTCCGGCTGCCTTTTGGGTCGCCATGAAAGACGCGCGCCTCGTCAGTGCTGACTATCCCTATCTGGGTTAACCTACGGGTTTTCGAGCACGCGCAGGGTCCAGAAATCGTCCGCGAGGTTGCGGTCGTCGAGATAACCGTACGGCATGGTGAAGTAGCCCTGCAGTCCCCAGTCCTTGCCCCAGGAATTGCGCACCAGAAAACGCTTGCTGGCGTCGTCATAACCCACCGCCATGACCGCGTGTCCGCCCAGCGACTTCTCGCTGGATTTGGGCAGGTTGACCTGACCGGTATTGGCCACGCTCGCCGACTCGAAGGCCGAATAGACCGTGAAGCCAAAGACGAAAGGATAGCCCTCGGCCAGGCACGCCCGCATATCCTGCAGCGTCAGGATGCGATGATAGGATTGTAGCTGGTGAGTGAGCGCCTGCTGGTAGCAGGCGGCGGTGGGCTTCACCGCGAACTTGGCAATGTCGTAGCCCCACTTCTTCTCGGTGCACACGCCTTGCTTGACCAGCGTCTTGACGCCGTCGCGGATCATGGCGCCGGCGTCCTCATTGACCGTTCCTTCCAGTGCCCGCTCGTTGTAATAGATGAACAGGCGGCTCAGATCCGTTGCCGGCTTGCCCGCCTTCTTCTCGAGAAATTCCAGGTTGCCCACCAGCGCGTTGGCCGTGCAACTGCCCAATTGTCCCTGGTTCTCGACCGGGGAACAGGTCGCGCGCAGATCCACTGCTGGCGGCAACTTGCGCGGCGGCGCCGCGATGGCCGAATAGAGTTGGTCGCGGTGATCCGGTCGATCCGGAACCCATCCATACCAGGCATTGATCGCGTTGCGCTTCTCCATTTCCGTCCCTTTCTCTCGCTGGTTGATCTATTCGATTGAGCCAAGCCGCCAGTGGGTTCCGGCGACTATCGGCCCAAGCAACAGGCGCGCAAGATGTGCAAGTGGCGCCCGAAACCGAAACTATCTCAACACGCACAAATTGGCAAAGGCCGAAATGTCGCTCACCTTGCTCCCGTCTGCCCACTTCGCGCAGCCCACGCGGCCAGCTCCGACGGAAATTCGACTGTGACACGGCCATTGCGCAGGCGGTGCCACGTGCAGGTCTCGGTAGGCTCTCTGCCGGCCACGAAGAACTCGGACTTGGTGGCACAGTGCGGGCCGGGGCGCATGCCGGACAGTCGGCACACTTCACGTGTGACAATGCCGTCAGGTCGCGGCGGCAGGGTCAACGGACGGCGACTGGCCATGGCGAGCAGACCCGCGCGCACCAGGGGCGCCGCGCTCCACATGGCCAGCGAGCCGCGCGTGCCCGTGCCATCGAAGCTGCCGGCCCAGGCCGCCACAATGACCTCGCGGGTGGCGCCCACTGCCACGGCGTCGGCGAAGCCGCCGGATGTCCCAGTCTTGATGGCCACGGGAAACGGCAAGTCCACCGGCAACTCGGCTCCGAACACCTGTCGACGAGCGTCCGCATCGGCCAGCATGTCCATCACCAGCCAGCTCACTTTCTCGTCGAAAAGCCGCACTGGAGCGGCCGGCGAGCCCACGCCGTGGGCGCGCTCCACCATTCCGCGATTCACCAGAAAGCCATAGGCCGCGGCGAGATCCACAAGGCGCACCTTGGCCGAACCCAGGGCCAGGCCCAGCCGGTAGTCAGCGGCGGTTCCGGCCAGCGGGCCCAGCCCGGCCGCGCGCAAGCGGTCGAGCAAATTCTCCACGCCTACGTGCTCCAGCACGTGAACCGCGGCCAGGTTGTACGAGCCGGCGAGTGCCTCGCGATAGCGAGCCGGCCCGTGCTCCCGCACCTCGCGCCCCGGGTGCCACTCTGACTCGACGTCGGCGACGTCAAACGCGATTGTCGCGGGCGTGTCGCCGCGCTCGCTGGCCAGAGCATAGAGAAAAGGCTTGAGCGCGGAGCCGGGATGGCGGGGCGTGGTGGTGATGTTGAGCTGGCCCGCCGGCCCGCCGTATTCGGGTGAGCCCACCATGGCCAGCACGGCGCCCGTTGCAGGTTCCAGCATGACGGCGCCTGCCTCGCGCAGGCCCAGAGCGCGCCGCTCGTCGACATGCGCCCACACCGCGCGCTCCAGATCGCGCTGCACATCCAGATCCAACGTGGTCCGCAGCGGACCGCCATGCGCCCGTTGCGCAGGAGTGAGCCCGGCCAGCACCCAGTCGCAAAAGTGTGGCGCCAGTCCCGGGTCAGGCGCGCTGAAGGTGAAGGCCAGGGCCGTGGCCTCGGCATGCTGCCGATCCTCACGGGTGACCAGCCCGCGCTGCGCCAGCAGATCCAGCACATGTGCCCGCCGGGCCAGCGCCGCTGGCAGGTGGCGTTTTGGATCGTAGGCAGTTGGCGCACGCGGCAGGATCGCCAGCAGAGCGCCCTCGGCCAGCCCCAGCGCGGAGGCCGGCTTGCCGAAATAGTAGCGCGCGGCCTGCTCGATGCCAAAGGCGCCGTTGCCGTAATAGGCGCGGTTCAAGTACTGTTCGAGAATCTGCTGCTTGTCGAGCGCGCGTTCCAGGCGCAGGGCCAGAACCGCCTCGCGCAGCTTGTTGGCCAGGCCGCGAGGCCGCGGCTCGACCATGCGCACGAGCTGCATGGTCAAGGTGGAGGCGCCCGATCGCGCCCGGCCCCCGCGCAAGTCGAGCCACAACGCCCGCAGCACCGCGCGCGCGTCCACGCCGTGATGCTCGAAGAAGCGGTGATCCTCGGAAGCCAGGGTGGCCAGGATCACCGACGGCGCCACCTGGCCCAGCCCGATCCAGGTAGCCCGTCCGCCGCCGCGCACCGGCAGGGAATGCAGCCGGTTGCCGTTGCGATCGAGAAGTTCCAGCGAAGCCGCGGCCTCGGGCGCCAGCCTATTCGCCGGATAGTCGACCAGATACACCGCCGCCAGGAACGCGAGGCCGGCCGCAACTGCGACAGCGCCCGGCGGGATTACGAACCTAGCGAACCACCTGAAGCGTGCCACCGGCGCTGCGGCCATTCACGGTCGGCTTGTACATCATCTCGGCCAGCGTGCCCGGCACGGTGAAGGTGCCGGCACTCATGGCGCGGGTCAGGTACTCGTGCGTAGTCTCACCAGCCACCAGCACGTCGGCAAAGAGTTCCACGCGATCGTCGTGAAGCTGCTGGTTCTGCCAGCGCGTCTCGCGGGCCATCCACCACCAATGAATGCGCCCCTCGTCGTCCTCTTCCTGGTCCTTGGGCTTGAACCGATCCAGCACCGGCTCCAGGCCAGCGGGCAAGCGATCCACCACCGCCACGTGCGAGCGCGACGACTGCGACTGGATCTTGAGCCGCACCTTCACCAGTTGGCCGACCTTGGCCTGGCCGAGAGGGCGTCCGCTCTCACCGTCGAGATACTCGCGCACCACCGTCATCCCCGCCTGCCGGGCACTGGGATCCAGGACGCGCACGCTGTGCAGGCGCGCCAGGTAGTACACCGGAGCCCCGTCGGTCTCGATGACCAGACTGCCCGCGCCCCGCCCGTCATTGGGAACCGCCAGCCGCTTCACCTCGGCGCCCTTGAGCGCGCCCGCGAAGAGCGACCTGCCCCCGGCGGTGACCGTGATCTTGGCGCCGCCGCTGGCCGCGCGCACCCGCGCCAGATCGGCCAGCGCCACCAGCGAATACAAATTCTCCTGCGTGTTCTCCCAGCGCCCCTGGTTGCGCGCGGCCAGCAGGCCGTCGGCCAGTCGTTCCACCGCCGGGTGCTTGGGATCGAGTGCGATGAGCGCGCCCAGCACGATGGCCGAAGTGCGCGTGTCCGAGCTCCAGTACCACGACAGATCGGTGTCGTGGCCTTCGCCGATCACCAGCGGACCCTTGCCCGCGCCTGCCTCGGCCAGAATCTCGTCGAGGACCATCTTGGCCACGTCCTTGACGTCCGTGCGCGCCAGCGCACGGGCCAAGAAAGCGCGCCCGTAGCGCGGCAGCTTGCTGCGCTCACGGAGCAGCTTGTCCCGCAGGGCCGCGTCAGGGCCCGGCCCGATCTTGTCGGCCGCCAGCTCGGCCAGCACGTACAGGGCAAAGGCCTGCGCGCCCGCCACACCCATATAATGATAGCCGTCCTGGTCCTTCGACTGCGCCAGCGACTTGCGCAGCCAGCGCGCGCCCTTGTCCAGCGCGGCCCGGTCCACGTCCCAGCCCGAACGCCGGGCCACCGCCAGCCCCCACAAGCCAAAGGCCGTGTAGTGCTCCTCGGTGGGCGCGCCGATCCACAGGCCGAACCCGCCGTCCTCGTGCTGGTGGCGCAGGATCTTGGCGATCCCGGTGGTCACGAAGCGCTTGAGCGTAGCCTGGTTCACTTCCGGCAGATCCAGCGAAGCCGCCAGATCGCCGACCGCCACCATGGGCACCACCTTGGACGTGGTTTGTTCCAGGCAGCCGTACGGGTACCCGACCAGATAGGAGAGTCCCTCATCGAGGCGCGACAGCCCGGTGGTATCCAACACCACCTCCAGGCGACCGCGACCAGGCAGCACGCCCGCAACCTTGGGCAAGGCGTGCTCGGCGCGCTTGGCGGTCGAGCCTTCGCCCACCAGCGTGGTTTCCGTTGTGCTGGGCCGCTCGACCGGCAACTTGGTCAGCACCGCGTCCGCTTCGCCGCCGCCCCGCGCCTGGAAGGTGAAGCTGGCCTCGCCCTCCGCCTCGGCCACGGCGGGGAACACCGCGGGCGCCGCTCCGTTCGCGGGAACGTCGATGACCTGTGAGGTTTCGCCCGAAAAACGCACGCCGCCGGTGGCCACAGCGCTGACTGTGACCTTGGCCGGCTCCTTGGTGTTGTTGTGCACGACCACCGTGGCATTGAGCGCATCACCCATGGTGAGGAAGCGCGGCAGCGCGGGCATGGCCTGCAACAGCTTGTTGACCGCGAATCGCTTCTCGCCCGAGCCGAAACGCTCGCCGCTGTCGGCCGCTACTGCCATCACGCGGAAGGCGGTCAGATTGTCGGGCGCCGTGAATGTCACGTGCGCGGTGCCGTCGGCCGCGGTGACCAGGGCCGGGTTCCAGTAGGCCGTGGCCATGAAGCGCGAGCGGATGCGCCCGGCCTCTTCCCCGCCGGCGTCGCCGCCCTCGCCTTCTTCTTCCTCGTCGTTGCTGCGCGACGGATCGTGCGTGGTTGCGATGCGGTTCCAGGTGGTGGACGAGTTCACGCCCAGGCCCCAGGCTCGATAGAACGTGGGCAAGGGATCAGGGGTCTTGTAGCCCGCGATCTGCAGCACGCCCTCGTCGGCTGCCGCCAGCGCCAGCTCGGCCTTCACCGGCGCGCCCTGGGCGTTGCGAACCTTGACCGTGGCGCTGACCATGTCGCCCGGCCGGTAGCTCGGCCGGTCGGTCTCCACCGTAACCGCCAGCCGGCGATCGCTGCTGTCGACCTCCAGGTTCACCATGCCCATCTTGAACTGCGGCTTGCCTTTCTCGCCCTCGCCGGTGCGGCCGCGCACCAGCGTGACCGCCGCGTACACGTTGGGGGCGAAGCGCGCCTCCACCGGGATCTCGATGGCCTCGCCGCTGGTTTCCATCCGCTTGACCTGATATCGCATCACCCCATCGCGCTCCAGCGTGATGAGAGCCAGCGCGCCCGGCAGGTTGGCCTGGGCCACCAGCTTGGCGGTATCGCCGCTCTTGTACTTGGGCCGCGACGCAACCAGGGTCATGCGCGCGCCCTCGTCGCCGCTCCAGAAGGCCTCGCCCTTGCCCACTACGTAGATGCTGTCGGACGCGATGGCCTGGCCGCCGCGACCGTCGCCCGCCTGCAGCTTCACCTCGTACGAGCCGGGCTGGTGCAATTCCACGCGCTCGACCGCGGCTCCGGTTTCGGGAACGTCGATGGTGCGGGTCACCACCGGGGATTCGACCTTGCGCTCGCAGTGACCGAAGCCCGTGCAGTCCCACCGTGAACGCGTGATGGTGAGCTTCACTCCCTGGGACGCGCGGCGTTTTCCCTCGGGCGTGAGAGCAACCGCCTGGATGGCAAAGGGCGCGTCCGCCTTCTGCACGAATTCCTCGGTGTGCAGGCCCAGGTAAAGCGACGATCGGTGCATGACCAGGGCCTGGCGCGCGCCCACCGCCTCGCCGCGGCTGTCGGTCACCGTGGCCTCGATCAGGTAGTCCTGTGGACCGGCCAGATCCTTGTCGTCGTCGCGAGCCGAAACGCGCGCCTGGCCCTTGTCGTCCAGATCGATGGAGCCGTCCTGCACGAACGAGGAGAACGAGCGCTCCTCGTTGCGCGACCAGTACGCGCCCTCGTCCCACAGGGTGACCAGATCCTGAAACGAGTACTGTTCGAATTCAGGGAAGCTGGGCGTATGAGCCCGGCGGCGGATGTCCCACTTCAGCTTGCCGCCACGCAAGGGCGCGCCGTAGAGATAATCAGCCTCCACCTTGAATGAGATCTTCTGGCCGAAGAAGAGGTTCTTCTTGCCCGCGTCCAGCTTGACCTCGAAAGTGCGCGGTCGGTATTCCTCAACGGAGAACTTGTCGGTGAAGGATTGCCCGAGCACGTCGCCCTGCACCCGGTAGTCGCCCAGGCGCGCCTCGGAATCCAGGGTCAGATCGCGGTGGAAGCCGCCGAACGCGCTGGAGGCCACGTCTTCGTCGACCAGGATGGCGCCGCGCGGATCCTTGATCAGCAAGTGCACCTTCTTGGCCTTGGCGGGCACGCGCATCTTGCCGGCCAGGTCGATGGCGCGCACCAAGCCGCGCAGGTGAACCGTGTCGCCCGGCCGATACAGGCCGCGATCCGACTGCAAGAAGCCGCGCACGCGCACGGCGCCACCGCCGTGCTCCTCGCTGACGCCGAAGTTCCACACCTGCAGGCCGCTCGACCAGTTGGTATCGAGCACCGCCAGATCGTCTCCGGTCTGCGCGGTCACGATCATGCGCCGCTCGCCGCGGCTGTCCCACTCCTCGTACGCTTCGTTGTGGTCGTCGCCGTCGCCCTGCGGTGCCTTGGGCGCCGCCTGCACCAGTGTGGCCACGCCGGGCGCCACCACCGTGCCTTCGGCCGAGCTGCTGGCGGAGAAGCGCACCCTGCCCTTGATATCGCGGATGCGCACCGTCGCGCCCGCCACCGGCTGGCCATCGGACAGCCGCACCACCCAGAGCAGCGACGAGGCGTCGCCCACCTTGGCCAACAAGCCCAGGTCGGTGACGTTGGCCAGAACCCGGCGCGGCCGTTCGCGCGCCTCGGGCTTCAGTTCGCGCGAATCGAGCTCCAGCAGGTACACGCCGCCGGGCGCCGGCCCGGCCTGCGGCGCTGCGGCCGGGGCTTCGCTCTCGGCAGCCGCGGATTCCGCCGCCGGCTTGCCCTGCCCCGCCGGCGCGGGTGGCGACGACGATTCGCCGCAAACCGAGGCCAGCGCCAGGCTGTCGTCGTGCCACTTGTTCTTCACCGATCCGGTGGTCTTGATGCGCCGGTAGGCCGGCCGCACGCCCAGCGCACGGTAGTCGACCGGCTTGTCCTCGCTGCCGTACCAGGAATCGAAGTTCACCGGGCCGGCCAGCAGGGTGGCCAGCTTAGCCTCGGGGATGCGCGAGCAGGTCACGCTGAACCCGTGCAGATTGCGCGTCCACACCGAATACTTGCCGCTGCTGCGCTCGACCGCGTAGATGCCGCGTTCCACGTTCAGGCGCGGCCCTCCGTCGCCGGACCGGAAACCGTGGCTTTCGTCAGCCCCCAGCTTCTGGCCGAAGATGTCCTTGATCTCGCCGACGACCACCAGATTGTACCAGGTCGAGGGTTCGAGATTGCCCTTCCATGAATACAACGTGCGCAGCCCGTTGGCTTCAAAGCTGGGCGGCGCCTTGCCCTTGTCGCGCTCCACGTCCAGCTTGACGTGCTGGCGCACCTGCTCGGGATCGACCGGCGTGGAAAACTCGACCTTCACCACCGCGTCGTCGGGAATCACGTCGTGGCCGTCGGGACTGACCTTGACCACGCGCAGGGGGCCGTAGGTTTGGAATGCCGACTCCATGTCCTCGGCCAGGCCCTCACTGCCCGTCGTGGGCAAAAGGCCGGCCGGGCAGTGCAGCTTGTAGCCAGTTCCCGGCTCCAGCTTCCCCACCGGCGCCAGTCGCACCCGCATGGCCCTGCCCGGCTGGAATTCCTGCGCGTCGCCCTCCGATTCTTCGGCGCCGACGGCAGCAGGCGCGCCCACGCGGGCCTCGATGGTCTTGCCCCGCTCGGCGACGAAGCGGCAGCCTTTGGCCACCTGGGCCGGATCGACCGGCTCGCTGAAGTCGACCCGAACCACGGGCTCTGTGCTTTGGAACTGCGGCCCGGGCCCCGGGAAGGTCACGTGCCGCACGCGCAGGCGTTCGTATACGAATGAGTCGCCGGCCCACGACTCCACTGGTGCCAGCGTCTTGCCCAGAGCCGCGGGTGCCAGCGCGACCTGATAGCGCGTGGACGGTTGCAGCTTCTGCGCGGGCGTGAATACCAGGGTCTGCTGATCCAGCCACACCGTCGTGCCGGGCACGCCCGGGGTCAGCACCACCGGGGGCGGAAGGAGTTGCGCGCCGAGCGCGGAGGCGTCCACCACCGGGCGATCGAAACTGATGCGCACGCCGGCGCGGAGATCCTCGGGCTTGGCCTCGCCGTGCGGGGTCACCTGCACGACGTGGGCGGCGTTCGGGTTGTGGCAGGCGGCCCCGGCCAGGATGACCGAGGCCAAGACAAGAAAAGCTAGTTTCCGAGAGCGTGTGAGCACGGTTCTTCCTCCCTCCGACTGGCTAGGCAACATCGTGCGGGTGCGCGGCCCCGGCGTCAATAGTGGGGAAATCACCGTCGACCACGACCACGGCCACGACCACGACACTTGCTTCGAGTGGGGCCTTCCTTTCTCATCTTCCTCGCGGCAAGCTCGCGGTGTGCGACCCATCATCCTTTCCTTTTCGCTCGTTCCCCTGCTCCTCGCAAAACCTGCTATCGCGCAGCCTGATTGGGCCAAGCAGCCCGACGCCGCTGACAAGACTGGCCATACCTTCACTTGCGAAGGCGCGGGTCCGAGCGAAGCGGCGGCGCTCGCCGCTGCCTTCGGTGTTTGCAACGACAAGATTTGCAAGGTGTGTGGCGTGGAGGTCGAATCCGTGCTCAAGACCAAGGAGACCCTCTCCGGCGTTGGCATGGAGAGACAGGTGACCGAGCGCTGCCGTCGCATCCGCAAGAACGAGCCCACCATCAAGTTCAAGAACGTGGACTGCGGCCCGTCAGGCTGCCGCGCCTGGGTGCAGGTGTTCTATTCCAAGGCCGACGAGGAAGCCGAGTGCCCGCGCTACGCCGACGAGAAATTCGAGGATCCCGCGCGCTGCGAGACCGACATCGACGAATACGCCCGCGCGCGCGGCCACAGCGCCGAGGCTTTTAAAGTCAGACGCGACGCGCTCGATCGGGCCTTGACCGATTGCCGGAGCATCGACATCCGCCCCACCCCGGCCATCATGGCACTCGATGCCAAGCTGCACGCCGGCCTCGACTCCTTCGAGACCAAGGATCCCATCCGCTTCGAATCCAGCGACTGGGAGTACTACACGCGGCTGCCCGCGGGCATGCGCGAGGATCTGCGCCAGACCAAGACCCTGATTGGCCGCATCCAAAAAGTGCGCGACTACGTACACGATCGCTTCCTGGTGTTCTCGGTCCACGACGCGGCCTGGGCCAAGGATCTCGACACCTCGGCAGGCGTACAGCGACTTCTGGCTGCCATGCAACGCTGTCCTCCCGGCGCCCGCTTCGGCGCCGCCGACGACGTGAACATCGCGATGCTGTGGAAATTGAAGAAGATGAAGACCGACACCACGGCCATCGGCGACCTGCTTCGCAAGCTGTACCCGGTCGAATCGCTCCATCGCACGGGCAACTTCATGGGGCAGGACGGTCGCCTCGCCAGCTTCTTCGCCAGCGACGACAAGGTCACGGCGCCAGAGTGGGACTACGTGCTCAAGTCACACCAGATCACCCCCTGCGTGGGCTGCCTGAGGGATCTGCTGGCGGCCCGCGATCACGGCGGGGACGAGCTGCGCCTCAAGCGGCTGGTCTTCGCCTACGAGACCCTGCCCGCGGCCAGCAAGCCCGGGGCGCTCAACCACCTGTACCAGCACTTCATGCCCATCGACGATCCCGAGTTCCTTCTGCGCATCGAACCCAGGCTGCCCGAGGCCATGCGCGGATGGTACGATGGCCGCATGTGGGATGCCGTGTTCGACGAGGCGAAACGACACGCCAGCCCGGACGTGCAAAAGCACGTGGCCGCGCGTTTCGCCAAGGCGCTCGGGCGCGAGCCCGTCACCGAGAAAGGGCGGGACTTTTGCGACAACCTGGACCGGCGCCTGCACAAGCTGGAGGAAACCGAGGCTGCCGGTCTGGATCACGCCTACGCGATGCTGTGCTGGTGCCTCAAGGGGCCAATGAAAGATATGTCCGAGCGTTACCACACGAAAGAGACGCTCGTCCTGCGCTCGCTGGAGCAGCACCAGGGCTGTCGCTGTCCTTTCGACCCCGGCAAGACGCGCACGGCCCTGGCGTTCGACTGGAAGAAGGGCCAGACGCCCGCGAACTATGGACCGTTTTCCGAGAAGAAAGCCAGGTTCACCATCCAGGTCGATCCGGCTTGGCAGGCCTGTGCCAAGGGCTTCGAGACCTCGCGGCTGAGAGTGGATCTCTTCCAGGGCCAAACCGCCGAGCAAGCCCTGAACAACAGGAACCCTTTCTACTCGCTGAACATCCGGCTCGACTCGCCCAAAGACACCGCCGAGGGCAACGGCCCGGCTTTCTGCGACGGCAAACCCAGCTTCATCGGCTGGGAGATGAAGGGCGAAGGGGAATATGCGGCGCTCACCAGCAAGAGGGTCGCAGTCCCCATCCACTGTGAATGAGTGTGACGCCCGTCACACGACCGGGCTGACCCGCTGCCCAGATTTTCGTGGTCGTGGTAGCGTCACGTGTTGGAGGGCAAGATGACGAAGGCGATGGAACTCACGGTCACGCAGAAGCTCCGGCTCTTTCTCGCTCGCTCGGGCCAGGCGGTGGCGCCTTGGTCCAGCGTGGAAGAGGTGATGGACCGCCTCTACCGCTTGCTCTTCGAACGGCGCGAACAAGCAGGACTGTGGGAGGATCTGGCCGCGTTGCTCGATTCCATCCAGGCCGACGCGTGTGGCGTGCTGGCCGCGCCCGACGCGGAGATCCTGTCGCAGTCGCGCGTGAATGAGCTGGTGGCCGAATTGCGGCGGGCCATGCGCGCCAGTGTCGAGACGCCGGCTGCCGGGGCCATGCGCCGCTTCTCGGTGGGAAAAAGCGCGAGCGTGCTCGCTTGCATCGCGCTGCTGGCCGCGGGCTTCTCGCTGGGCTGCTCGTCGTCCACCTCGCGCGCCGACGGCGGAGCAGACGCGCCCACCACGGCTGCCGATGCGATCCAGTTGACTGACAAGGCCCCGACACCCGACACGGCGACAAGTCTGGCGCCGGATTCAGCGCCAAGCTCGACGCCCGACGTGGCGCCGGGCTCGACACCCGATGCGGCTGTGACTGAACTGGACGCTGCGGGCGATGCGGCCGCGAGCCCGGCGGACGCGACGACCGACGGATCATCGGACTCGATTTCGGGCGACGCCTTGATGGACCTGTTCCGCGACGGCACGCCCGAGGACATCGCGGCCAGGCTGGAAGCCTCGGTTGCCGATACCCCAGTCGACCGCCAAGTCGACAAGCCGATGGCGCTCTACAAAGGTGTTACCTTCCCGACTGAGAAGATTGTGTGAGGCCCGGCCGGTGATCGCTCGATGAGGCCCATCGCCCTGCGGGCCATCCGGCGGTTTCCGCGCATCGTGATCTGGGAGATCACGACGGCCTGCAACTTCCGCTGCCTGCACTGTGAGCTGTCCGCAGGCGCCCGGCGCGGCGACGAGCTTTCCCCTGACGAGGCCCTGTCGGTGTGCGACGCCCTCGCGGAGATCGGATGCGAGCAGTGCAACGTCTCGGGCGGCGAGCCTCTCTTGCGCAAGGACTGGCCGCAGATCTGCCAGCGCCTGGCCGCGCGAAAGATCCGCGTGAGCCTGATCAGCAACGGCTCGCTGGTGGACGCTGATCTGGTGAGCCGCGCGGCCGACCACGGTGTCACGGGCTTCGCGCTTTCGCTCGACGGACTGCGCGCCACGCACGACCGCGTGCGCGTCTGGCGCGGCGGCGACTCGGCGTTTGATGCCGTGGTCTCGGCCGCCCGGCAAGTCAAGCGAGCCAAGCTGGCGCTCGCGGTCATCACCCACGTCAGCCGCTGGAATTTCGAGGAACTGGCCGGAGTGCACGCGCTCTTGCGCGAACTGGACGCCGATATGTGGCAGGTGCAACTCGGGCTGCCGCTCGGCCGACTGCGCGAGATCGAGACTCCCTACATGATCCAGCCGACGCAGCTTCCGGCGCTGGCCGAGCACCTTGCCCAGCTCATCCAGTCGAGCCCGCGCCCGCTCATCCGAGTCACCGACACCATCGGCTACTACACGTCCTGTGAACCTGTCCTGCGCGGAAGCAACGGGGTGTGGACCGGCTGCTACGCCGGCGTGCTCACCCTGGGCATCGAGAGCAACGGCGACGTCAAGGGTTGCTCGTGCCTGCCGCGGGAATTTACCGCCGGCAATTTGCGCCAGCGGCCCCTGGCCGAAATCTGGGCCGACGAATCGCGCTTCGCCTACAACACCGATTGGCAAGAGAGCAGCCTGACCGGCGCGTGCGCGGCCTGCCCCTATCGCCGCGTGTGTCGAGCCGGCTGCACCTGTCTCGCCTACTCGGTGACCGGATCCATCCACGAGAACCCCTACTGCCTGCACCGGGTCCTCAACATGAAGGCACCGGCGTGATGGTCCCGTCCGCGCCACGGATCTGCGTATGGGAAGTGACCCTGGCCTGCAACGCGGCCTGCGTGCACTGTGGCTCCTGGGCTGGCCCGGCGCGGCCCGACGAACTTTCCACCGACGAGGCTCTCGCTGCCTGCGCGGCCATGGCGGAACTGGGCGTGCGCGAGGTGACTTTGTCGGGCGGCGAGCCGCTCCTGCGCGCCGACTGGCCAGAAATCGTTTCGGCCCTGCGCGGCCACGGCCTGGTGGTCGAGATGATCTCGAATGGCCTGGGGCTGGACGCGACAAAAGCCGCTCGCATCGCGCAGTCCGGAATCCGCAGCGTCAGCCTCAGCGTGGACGGCGATGCGCCGGTGCACGATCGACTGCGCGGCGTCCCTGGCGCCTTCGGCCGGGTCATGGCTGCCGCGCGGGTGCTGCGCGCCGAGGGCATCCGCGTGGGCGCAGTGACCCAGGTTTGCCGGCCCAACCTCGATCTCTTGCCCGCCATCGAGTCGGCTCTGCGCGAGGGCGGCTTCGGCGCCTGGCAGCTCCAGCTCACCATGCCCATCGGTCGCTGCGGTCGTGACCTGGCCATCGAGCCGTCGCAGGTCCGTCGCGTGATCGATTTCATCACCGACCACTCGCGCCCCGACCGACTGCCTCGCTACGGCGCCGACAACATCGGGTGGATGCTGCCTTGCGAGCCCGCGCTGCGCTCGGTGGTGCGGCCCACCGACCGCGCCTTCCGCGGCTGCCAGGCGGGCCTGCGCGTGATGGGACTGACCAGCGACGGAACGGTTCGCGGTTGCCTGTCGATGCCGCCGGCATTCGACGAGGGCAATCTGCGGCAGCGATCCCTGCGCGCGATCTGGCAAGACGAAAATGGATTCGCCTACAACCGGCACTTTGCACCTGAAGAAGCCACCGGCCCCTGTCGTGACTGCGGCTTTGTGCGCCTGTGCCGCGGGGGCTGCAAGACCCTGGCCCACGCGGCCGGCCGCGGTCTGGGCGAAAATCCATACTGCGCGCGAATCGCCGCGCAGGAGGAAGCAGGCCCCCCGTGAGAATCGTGGTGGTGGTGGCGGACTCATTGCGCGCCGATGTCCTCGGCCACGCCGGCGGCCCGTGCGCGACGCCATTTCTCGATCGCATGGCCGCCGAAGGCACCAGCTTCTGCTCCGTCTTCACCTCGGCGCCCTGGACCGTGCCCTCGATGGCGGCGCTGGTCACCGGCGTGTACCCGCACCGGCTGGGCGTGTTCCGCTGGGAACATCCCATCCTTGCGCGTTTTCCGACGGTGTTTTCGGCCGCGGCACAGGCCGGCGCGCGGGTGGCCAGTTTCGTGTTTCATCCGCGCTACCTGTTCTCCGCGGTTCCCGAGGCCAACGTGCTGGGCTCGTCGCAGGACTTCGACGCCGTCTGCAGTTTTCTGCGCAACACGCACGAGCGGAATCTGCTGACCTTCGTGCACTACTGGGGCACCCATCTTCCTTACCTCGATCGGCCGCTGAGCGTCGGCGCGTGGGGTGACATCTGCTCGCAGATACTCGCGGCCGGACGCAAAAACCCCGCGGTGGTGCTGCCCAAGCTACGCGCGCTCTATCAGCGCGCGGTCGAGCGCTTCAGCGAACTGTTCCTGCCACGGCTGGCTGACGCCATCGCCTGCCACGCCAGCGACGGGTTTCTCGTGGTGGTGACCGCAGACCACGGCGAGACCTGGGGCGAGCGCCAGGGCCGCCCGCCCGAGACGGTCTTCGATCTGCACGGCAATGCACTCTACGACGAGTCGTTGCGGGTGCCTCTGCTGGCCTGGGGACCGGCCTGGTTGCACCGCGGTTGTGTGGATGGCCTGGCCCGCACAGTTGACCTGGCACCGACGCTTGCCGAAATCCTGGGCGCGAGGGACGCCCTTGCTTCCGATGCCGACGGCGTCTCCTTGGCTTCAGCCTTCAGGCAAGGAACGCCGCTGGCCGCAGAAGAAACTCAGGCCTTTGCCTCCGACGATTTTCTTTCCACGCCCCGGCCGGCGCCGCGCTCCCCCGCCGAACTGTGGACGGCTTTTGCCCTGCGCGGCCGACGCTGGAAGTACCTGTGGCAGCCGGGTGCCATGCGCGTCTTCGACTTGCAGGCGGATCCCGGTGAACAGCATCCCCTGCCGCGCGGCTTGGGCGAGCCGGACCAGGGATGGCAGACTCTGGAACAAGAGCAGGCCCGCGCGTTTTGCGTGACCGAGGACGGAGCCGATGCGCGATTGCGTGCCCTCGGCTACATCGATTGATCACAAATCCAGCACGCGGCCGTCGCAGCCATCGACGGGCGACAGATTGAACCACGACAGGATGGTCGGGGCGATGTCGAGAATGCGCAGGTCCGCGCGGTAGCCCTGCGGCCGGCCGGGCCCGCGATGGATGAACACGCCCATCGGGTGATGGCTGGCATCGTCGGCACCCGTGTCGTTGTCCTGTTGAAAGAAGCCGGCGTGCCCAATCGATCCAAGGGCACGCCAGCGCATCTCGCCCAGGTAGACGAGAAGCTCGGGGTGATCCCCGGTCGGGTCGGGCAGCTCTGGCCCGCCCATGCGCAGCACGCGGTTGCCCATGGGACGGCCGCTGGAATCCTGCTCTGCCTCCAAGGCCCGCGCGATCTCTTGCAACAAGACGCTTGCCTGGTCAGGCGCCACCGTGCCCTCGGGCTCGCGCCCGCGCAGATTGAGGAAGATGCGGCCACAGTGCCCGCCCCAGGCCCAGGCGCGCGTCTGGGGCCAGTCGACCAGGCCCTCGTGAAAGTCGCGCACCGACGAAGCGGGATTCTTGAGCCGCAGCCAGCCGCGCGCGATCAGCCAGTCGTTGAGGCAGAACCCGCCCAGCATGGGCTGGGCGCCGTGGTCGGAAACCACCAGCACGTGGCAGTCGGCAGGCGCGAGCTGCAGCGTGCGCGCCAGCTCGGCATCGAGCAGCCGATAGTAGTCAAGCACAGCGTCCCGGTGGCGGTGACCGGGCCGGTGGCGTGGATGGGCCGGATCGCAATGACGATAGAAGAGGTGGTGCACGCGATCCGGCCCCATGTCCACCATCATCAAAAAGTCGCCCCCGCGCGAAGTGCAGAGCGCGCGAAATAGATCGAACCGCTGGCGGGTGATGCCGCTGATGGCGTGAAGCACTCGATCCGGATCCGCCATGCGGAATCCCTCCACGTCGAATTGATAGTGGCCCACGGCGCGCTCGATCTCGGGTTCCAATTCGGCGGGAAAAGTGAAAGCGTTGCTCCCGGCCGTGGGCGCGTCGCTGACCAGGAATCCATTGACCGGCGCGGGCGGCCAGGTCTGGGGAGTGCCAAGCACGCCCACCGAATGGCCCGCGCGCGAAAGCACGTCCCACACCCGCGGCACGCGCACGTGTGTGGCATTGGCCAGGTATTTGTCCCCGTAGCTGCCCAATCGTCGATGGCGAAACCCATACAGTCCCAGGCGCGAGGCTGGCACCCCGGTCATCATGCAGGTCCACGCCGGAATCGTGATAGGCGGATCCGCGCTGCGCAGCGGACCCCAGGCTCCCTGCTGCATGAGCGCAGCGAAGGTCGGCAACTGCTCGCGGTAGCGATGGAAGACCAGATCCGGGGCGAGACAGTCGAGACCGATTACCAGGACAGAAGGGGGGCGCGCGGCCGTCACGTGGAGTATTTCACTGTTATCACGTCATCCGCTCCCGCCGCCGCTGGTGCGCAGGGCTGACTCGATCACGGCCTTGAGATCGTCTTCGACAAACGGCTTCTGCAGGAAGTGGGTAGGTCCGTCCGCACCTACGCGACGCCGCACCGACTGCTCGCTGTATCCGCTCGACAGCACAATCGTGGCCTTGGGGTCGAGGGCGCGCAGAGCCTGCATGGTTTCCAGCCCGTCCATGTCGGGCATGGTGAGGTCGAGCAGCACGCACCCGATGTGCGGGTGATGCTCGCCAAACACGCGCAGCGCTTCCTGGCCACTGGCAGCGGTCATCACGGGGTAGCCCAGCGCCTCGACCAGTTGTGAAACCGCCTGCAGCACGCGCGCATTGTCGTCCACCACCAGCACCGCGGCATTCGCGGTTCGTGCCGTGGGGCCGCTCGGGGTTCTCTCGACGGCAAGGCTGACTTCCGGAGCAGCCGCGGGCAAAAGCACCGTCACGGTCGTGCCCTTGCCTGGCTCGCTCGCGATGTGGATGGCGCCCTTGTGACCGCGCACGATGCCCAGCACTGCCGCCATGCCCAGCCCGCGCCCGGTGAACTTGGTGGAGAAGAACGGCTCGAACACGCGGCCGCGCGTGGCCTCGTCCATGCCACAGCCAGTATCGGTCACCGTCAGCTCGACATAGCTTCCCTCGGGCAGGTCGGCATGGGGCACGAAGTCGCGCAAGACGCCGCGCTCGATCTGACGTTTGCTCAGGCTAAGCGTGATCGCGCCCTCGTGGTCGCCGATGGCCTCGGAGGCATTGGTGATCAGGTTCATCACCACCTGCCGGATCTGGGTCGGATCACCCGCGATCAGGGGCACATCCTCGGCGAAGCGGAAGACCAGGCGCACCTTGGCCGCCACCGACACCTCCAGGATGCGGGAGATCTCCTCGACGATGCGGCGGGGCGCGATCGGTTCGTTCAAGAAGCCTCCACCACCCGAATAGGCCAAGAGCTGCCGGCACAAGTCCGCAGCCCGGCAGGCGATGGTGCGGATCTCGCCCAGGGGCTCTCGCGACGGGGCCGAGGCGGGTAGATCCTTGAGCGCCAGTTCGGTGTTACCCAGCACCGCGGTGAGCAGGTTGTTGAAGTCGTGCGCCACCCCGCCGGCCAGCAACCCCAGGCTCTCCAGCTTCTGCATCTGCTGCATCTGTGTCTCGAGCCGGCGCTGGTCTTCCTCGGCTTTCTTCTGCTCGGTGATGTCGGTGAGCATCCCCTGCTTGGAAATGCTTCCGTCGGCGCGCTGGATGGGCGTGTTGACCACGTCGTACCAGCGGTTGTCTTTCGGACTTTGCATCTGCCAGCGCACGGTCTCGCCCTGCTGCACCCGATCGCTTGCGCACCAGGGACACGGCTCGTCGCGGCCGTGCACCACCTTGTGGCAGGACTCGCCGATGGCGTTGCGTCCCGTGCGCTCGATCGAATTGGCGTTCATGAACTCGATCTTGCGGTCGGCCGAGCAGATGTAGATCAGCCCGTCGAAACTTTCCACCATGGCGCGGTAGCGGGATTCGCTGTCTCGCAAGGCGTCCTGGGCCCGCTTGCGCGCGCTGATGTCGCGCGCAGCGGCGAGAACCACCGGGCGCCCGTCGATCACCTCCGAGCGCAGCGCCACCTCGGTCCAGAACAGGGAGCCATCGTCGACGTGCCGGCTGAACCACTCGAAGGTCGCGGGACCTTCGCTGGCAGCGCGGCGAATTCGATGGACGGCCGCCGCGGGCAAGTAGGGAGCCACACCTGCGGCCAGCCGGCCCGGATCGCCGGCCAGCAGATCGGCGCGGGTCGTGCGATACAGGCGGGCTGCGCTTTCATTGGCGTCGAGAACCTGGCCGGTGCGGGCGTCGTGGACCGTGATGGCGTCGCTCACGGCGTGAAAGAGAGTCTGGTAGTTTCCCTCGGCGCGCATGCGGCGGGCGCCCAGCCAGGTGCCGATGACCACGAGGAACGCGAAGATCACGTACTCCTCCAGGTACATGCTGCGGATCCGGCCCGCATCGAGAAAGGTGTCGTTAACAAAAGTCACGGCCGCGAAGCCCACCAGACCCAGCAGGCGCCATGCCCGGCTCCGATCCCCGCGCCGCAGCAGCCGCACGCCGCACAGGGCACAGAACCCTATGGTAACCAGATCGATCGCGTACGCCAGGTAGGCGACCGACGAAACCTTGCCGGCGAGCGCGGCAAGCTCTTCCCCCCAGGGTGTTTCGTGGTGGACCACCCCGGTGATCTCCGAGTAAACAATCCCGTGATCCGAGAGAAGGTCTGCGGTCCCAAGAATGAAGAAAGCAGTGGACAGAGCGACAAGAAACCGCCTGGGCCGAAAATTGGAATAGAGGCCAACGAACCAGGGCACCACCATCAGGATCGAGCACGAGAAAACGCTCTGCCACTTCGCCGCGCGCAGGCACGCAGCCACGTTGACCGCGCGGTACTCCGCCAGGCATGCCAAGGCGTAGCCGCTGCCCAGCAGGCACAGAATGCCGAAGAGGGCCTTGAGCGGATCCTTCCGCTGGCCCGCCAGCGACAGCACGTAGGTCAACCCGTTGAGGCAAAAGACCCCCGCGATCGCTATGAGCAGGATGGTCAGCGGACTCGGCATCGTGCCATCCTCATGGAACACGAGACTGGCCGCGACCCGAGATCAGACGTGAACGCTCCCAGCGGAAATGGCCACATGACAGCACCCAGTGCCGTACTATGGTACTCGCATTGCAACGGCACCGCACCCCCTGCACCGGCCGCCCGCGGACACTGACATGTCGCGACGAGTACTCAAAATCGACGTGCCCAGTTGTTTTTCGCTGAGCCCTTCTGCCCAGCCATGCCACGCAAGATCGCCGCGCGCCTCGGCAAAAAGCCGAACTATCAGGAAGGGCTCTGAGGTATAATGCCCGCGGTCTCCCGATCGGAGGCCCGTTGTATGTTGGTACTAGCCATAGCAGAGAATAGGCGTCGCATGGATCTCGACCCGGCGAAGCTCGAACAATGTTTCCGAGGAGGCATTAAATGACCCGAACCACTTTCCGTATGCTTTGTGTCGCCGGCTTAGCGCTCTACGCGGCGTCGTGTTCCCCCGCGAACACGGGGAGCAGTGCGCCTGGAGGTGGTGCCGTGGTCACGGGCGGCTCGACCAGTGGAGGCGGGTCCACCCAACCCGTCAACTCCGGTGGGACCACCGCCATAGGATCCGGCGGCTCCACAGAAACCAGTAGCAGTCCTGTCACGGGTGGCGCGACCAGCCCGGCCAGCACGAGCGGCCCTGGCGGCTCGACCAGTCCAGCGAGCACGAGCAGCCCAGGCGGCGCAACCAGCCCGGCCAGCACGAGCAGCCCTGGCGGTTCGACCAGCGCAGGCGGCACTTCGAGGGCGGGCGGCTCCACCCCGACCGGCGGAGGCGTGGCTGGCACGACCAGCCCAGCCAGCAGCGCGGGCGGCTCGACCAGCCCAGCCAGCAGCGCGGGCGGCTCGACCAAGACGGGCGGCTCGACCACTGCGGGCGGAACGACCAGTGCAGGCGGCACAACCAAGACGGGCGGGACGACCACTGCCGGCGGCTCGACCAAGACGGGCGGGACCACAACCACCACGGGCGGGACCACGACCAACACGGGTGGCGCAGGCGGCGGGACAACAGTCGACCCGACCACCGTCGTCCCCGACTTGGTTGGATACATGTGGATCGGAACATGTTCAAACGGAAGCCCATCTGGGCTTGATTGCCCACTGCTCCCGGACAACAGCACCATATGCCCGAACGCCACCTCAACTGACTACAGCACGCAAGGGCTATTCCGAAGTGTCCCGTTCACCGTGGGTGGAACGGCAGGAACCCAATACACAATCAACTTCGAGGCGCGCGGCGTTCTGGGCACCAGATGTTACACCGGCGGGACACCGCAAGTCGCCGCGTTGAGTTCCAATCCCGAGGTCAACAATGACGGTTGGTATGTGGGCGGCCAGCCGGTGGCCCCGAGCAAGTGGAACACCTACGAAATCCACGTCAGTCCTGCTGTGCCGGGGTCAGGTGCCGCTAATCCCCTGGTCACGGGCGAGGATGTCTATTTCATGAACGCGTTCCCTTACCCACCGATTACATACGGATTGGACACCTATTGCGAGGCGCACGAAACCTTCCCCATGAAGTACACAGCCAGTTTCAAGGTTACCGGCGGGGGAACCATCACCCTAACCCTGCATGACTCGAATTGTTTGGCACAGCAGAACTGCGGGGGTCCCGACCGACAAACCACTTGCGCCAGTCCGCGCACGATCGATCTGACTGGCATGTCACCGCAGCCGGCCAATTTCACTCAGCCGTACAGACAGTCCAATACCTTCTACCCACAGTGGGTTCTCTTCGGTAACTTTACGGCGACCAGTCCATAGCTGTCACCTTCCTTCCCCCATCCACAGGAGACATCCGTGAGGTCACAGTTCTCGTCTGCGAAGGTATTTGTCGTTCTCTGTTCATTCGCCCTCGCCTCTTCGCTCTTTGTGAAACATGCAGCGGCCGAGAAGATCCTGTCCCAGGACGGCGACTTCACGGTGTACAGCGACGGGCGAGCAGGCGCCTTTGTCAGCTACCTTCATGGCGATGCGTTACCGATCCCCGCGCAAACTACGCAAATGCAACTGCCGAGTGGCGACGGCGGCACGCAAGGAGACGCGAATTCGAGTCAGACAATCGAACGCATGCGAATTCGCAGCGGAGTGATCGGAAACACCTTCGGATTCGGGGTAAGGGCTCCCGTCACCGAGGGGACGACGGCAAAGGCCTACATCCAGGTCTGGGCCTGGGTTGAAAGCCTCGGTGAAGACAAGAGCCAGATCAACACTGCGGACGTCAGGCAGGGTTACGTCAAACTGGAAGGGGGCTGGGGCAGTTTGCTCGTGGGCCGGTCGAGGGGGCTGTTCTCGCGCGGTAACACCGACAATGACCTTCTCTACGCCCACGGCTACGGCGTCGGCTATCCCGGCGCCTCTGGGGTCGATTCCAACGGTCCGACGCAAGGTCAAGTCGGATTCGGCATCTTGGGGAGCTGGTTCGCGTCGGGCGTGGTTTATGGGACGCCCGTGCTTGCCGGCCTACAGCTAAACATTGGCATCTTCGATCCAGCAGTGATCGTGGGCGCGTGGCCTCGGACGAAGTGGGTGCGGCCAGAGGGCGAGCTGACCTTCACGCAGCCCATCGGCCAGATGGGAAAGGTTGTTCTCTTCACCAGCGCACTCTACGAGAAGTTATACGTGCTAGGTGAGCCGGACGTCTCGCAGTACAGCACGTCGGCGAAGGGGATCGCCTTTGGCGGCCGTCTTGAGCTGGGTCCAGCTCGCCTGGGCGTTTCTGGCCACTATGGACGCGGTCTCGGGCTGTACAACACCCTGGAATCAAGTGCGGCCGCAGTCAGTCAGACAAACCAATTGCGCTGGATCGCTGGGTACTCTGTGCTCGCGATGGTCGTCTTGGGCAAGGTGGACGTCTCAGCCGGCTGGGGCAGGACAAGTGTCTTCCGGACCGCCGACGACGGCATGATTGTCGCTGCCACGGGTTACCCCTCTTTTGACCTGATCAAGTACCAGCAGGGCATTTCGTGCGGCGCCGTCTACCACGTCAAGCCCTGGCTTCACATCGACGTCGACCTATTCCGTGCCAACTTCGTCTGGTACTATGGCGACGAAAAACAAGTCGACTACATCGCCAACAGCGGCATGCTGTTTACTTGGTGATCGGCTGTCTGGTTGCTGCCGGCAGGTTCTACGCTGCTCGCAGCAGCCGCCTGCAGCACGACACCAACCTCTGCATGCGCCGGCGGGGTCCAACTGTCGACATCTTGTGAAGACATCTGCCGTTCTTTGCTCATTCGCTCTCGCCTGCTGCCTTTTTCCGAAAAATGCGGCAGCTGAAGATGTGCTCTCCAAGAATGGCGATTGGACGGTTTACAGCGATGGTCGAGTGGGCGCCTTCGTCAGTTACGTTCGAGGCGACGCGTACCCCAATGCGCCAGTGAGCGCAGTAACCCAGGCACCCGAGTACACCGTCAAGGGTGGCGGAATGTCCGCGGACGCTTCCCAGCCGGCGACCAGTGGAACCGGTCAAACGCCGCAAGGAACAATCGAAAGCATGCGGATTCGCAGCGGAATGATCGGAAATACATTTGGCATCGGAGTGAGGGACCGCATCACCGAACGCACAAGCGTCACAGGATACATCCAGTTTTGGGCTTGGGTGGAAAGCGTGAACCAACAACAAACCCAGATCAACTACGCTGACGTGAGACAGGGCTACGTCAAGCTAGAGGGGGCATGGGGCAGCTTGATGGTGGGCCGATCGAGTGAGTTGTTCGTGCGCGGCAACACGGAGATCGACATTCTCTACGGCCACGGATACGGCGTAGGTTATCCCGAGGCGGTTGATTCCAATGGCCCGACGCAAGGTCAGAGCGGATTTGGCCTGCTTGGCAGCGGATTCTCGGCCGGCGTCGTTTATGCGACGCCGGTCCTCGGTGGCCTGCAGCTCACCGTCGGGGCCTTCGATCCTGCCCAACTTGATGAAGCCGGGACGCGAACCAAGTGGGCGCGACCAGAAGCCGAATTGACCTTCGAACGGCCTATCGGCAAAGTGGGAAAATTTGTTCTCTTCGGCAGCGGAACCTATCAAAGAGTGTATAAGACATGGGCTCCGGACTCGGACAGCGTGACGGCGAAGGGTGTTGGATATGGCGGACGCCTTGAGCTGGGTCCGCTTCGTTTGGGGGCTGCTGGTTACTACGGGTACGGTCTTGGGCTGTACTACGCCATGGAGGTCAGCGATGCCTCGGTTGACCAGGAAGGTCAATTGCGCAAGTCCGATGGGTACTACGTGCAATCGATGGCCGTCCTGGGCCGCGTGGACGTCTCAGCGGCTTGGGGTATTACCCAGATCTTCATGAACGCCGACGACCACGTGGTTGATCCCAGCACCGGATACCTTCTCAATAGTGTTATCAAGTACCAGCAGGGCTTCTCATGCGGCGCCGTTTATCATGTCAAGCCCTGGCTTCACCTCGACGTGGACCTGTTCCGCGCCAACTTCGCGTGGTACCTGGGTCAGAAGCAGGTCGATTACATCGCCAACAGCGGCATGTTGTTTACGTGGTGAGGACCGCAGCCACTGACCCGTCGGACGAAACGGGCACAGGCGATCCGGTTGCGCATCGGGCCCGGTCACAGCGCCAGAGCCGTCGATCGCGGCGGACAGCGCCAACTCAAAACCACGCGGCGAACGATGCCCGCGGGCGCTCGCCGAGTCAAGCGTCGCCAGCGAATCTGCGCGCCAGCGAATCTCCGCGGCCAACCCGATCGTAGAGCACGGGGGGCGGATGGGCTGTGTCGCGCCGACAAAGGGGCGCGTCCAACTTTCTGTTCTTTCCCGTGGAGACTTCGGCGATAATTCGCCCTCATGAAAACCATCAAAACTCGTTGCGTCCTCGTGTTCGCGCTGGTTGGCTCGCTCGCGCCTGCTTGCGCGTCCGCTCCGCCCGCGAGTCCGTCACAAACGCCAGCGCCGGTCGCGCCTCCGCCCAAGGCCGAGGCCGCTGCTCCTGCGCCCGCGCCGGCAGCACCTGCTGCCGTCCCATCCAGCCCCGTCGCCGACAAGGCGGACGTGATGGTGTTGACCCTGACCAATCCGCTGGACACGCGCCGAAGCGCCGAGACCGTCGAACTCGCGGCGGTTGACCTGATCAAGCTGGTGCCCGGGCTGGATATCAAGAAGATCCAGGTGGTCGACGCGCAGGGTAAGCCGGTACTTTCCCAGTTGGTCGACACGGACGGCGACGAGACGCCTGACCAGATCGTCTTTCAGGCCGACTTCGGCCCGAACGAGAGCAAGGCGTTCCGGCTGCGGGTCGCGGAACGCGGTCTGGCCGCCGAGGCAAACTACAAGGTCTACGGTCGCTTCGTGCGCGAGCGGCACGACGACTTCGCGTGGGAGAACGACGTCGTCGCTCACCGCATGTACGGGCCTGACCTGGAAATCTGGAAGAAGGACCCGCTCACCTCCAGCGGCGTGGACGTTTGGGTCAAGCGCGTGCCCAAGCTGGTGGTCAACGAATGGTACATGACGGACGACTATCACCAGGACCACGGCGAAGGCGCAGACTTCTATGCGGTGGGCAAATCGCGGGGCTGCGGCGGGTTGGGTATCTGGTCGGGCGGCAAGCTGCACGTGTCGAAGAACTTCATCGGCTCGCGCGTGCTGGCCAACGGTCCCATCCGTCTCATGTTCGAGCTCAGCTACGCCGCCTGGGGCCCCGGCGGCACGCGCGTGACCGAGACCAAGCGCGTGACCCTCGATGCCGGTTCGCACTTCAATCGCTTCGAGAGCACCTTCAAAGGAGGCAAGGGCGGGTTGTCCCTCGGGCTCGGCATCTCGAAACACCCCGGAGGCGTGGTGGAAGTCGACGGCCAGGCCGGCTGGATGCGGGTTTGGGAGCCGCTCAACGGCGGCGCGAGTGGCAACCTCGGATGTGCCATCGTTCTTCCGCCCGGCTCGCGCAGCGAGGCACAGCAGACCGACCTCGACTACCTGCTGATCGCGCCCGCCCCGAAGAACGGCCCGCTGACCTATTACGTGGGCACGGCCTGGGATCGCGCCAGCCCGATTGCCGATGCCGCTGCGTGGACAAGAGCGGTGCAACTCCAGTCTAACCAGATCGCCAAGCCCGTGTGGTTCAGCCTCGCCCCGCTTCCCGGCGCGGCCGCCCTGAACCCGGCGCTCGCGGGCACACCCAGTCAGGCCAAGTGAGCGCCAGTACCGCCTCTTGAAGATCCGTGACTGGTGCCGGGTACCGGAACCGGGACCGGCCACCGGAACCGGTACCGGCCACCGGCCTCCGGCCCCGCCGCCGTCACGCCGGCCGCTCAACCAACTACCACCTCTCGAGAGGCGGTAGCCTGGGTGGAATTTGCCCAGGGTCTGACGAAGATTCGACACTGGCCGCGGGCTGTGTCAAGGATCTGCGGAGCTGGATGCCTGGTCCCTGGATTGCAGAGGGTTCCAGCACAGGGGTGCGAGTGCCTCAAGCGTTCCCGCCTCAGTGAGCCCGATGGCCGAGAACTCGCACAAAGTCATGCTTCTCATTCCGAACCTGCAGCAGGGCGGAGCGGAAAGGCAGATCCTCGAGCTGGCCAGGAAACTGCCACCTCGCTTTGCGCCGGTGCTCTGTCTCTGGAACGACGAGATTCACTACCGCAATCTCTTGCCCGCGGGTGAGCCGCGCCACGTTCTCGGGGTGCGCCGGCTGGGACGCAAAGGTCTGCGGCGTTTGCAAGAAGTCCTGCGTGAGGAGAAGCCGAGCATCCTGCACAGTTATCGGGACAAGGCGAACTTCCTGGCGCGGCTGGCGTTGCGGCGTGCGCCGGTTCCGGTTGCCGTCACCAGCGTGCGCAACCGCGCCATCAACCCCCTCTATCTTCTGACCGAATGGTACCTCTCGCGTCGCTCGGATCGCGTGCTGGCCAATTCCCAGGGCGTGCGCCACGAGCTGAGGCGCTGGGCGCGGGTTCCGGACTCCAAGATCCAGGTCATCCACAACTTCATCGACCTCGAACGTTTCCATCCACCCTCCGCCGGGGAGCGGGCTGCAGCCCGCGCGCGATACCGCCTGGCGCACGACGATCTGGTGCTGCTTCTTTCAGGTCGGATCAGCCTGCAGAAAAATCACATGGGCCTGGTGCGCGCACTCGCGCGGCTCAAGCGGCGCGGCCGGCTGCCCGGCAAAGTGCGCGTGCTCCTGGCCGGCCGCGAGCGCGATCATCTCTACACGGCGTTGACCTGGCGTCTGGCAAAATTCTTGGGCGTGGACCGGCATCTGGTGCGCCTGGGCGCGGTGACCGACATGCCCACGCTCTATCACGCGGCCGATGCCCTGCTGCTTCCTTCACTGTGGGAAGGGCTGCCCAACGCCGTCCTGGAAGGGCACGCCAGCGGCCTGCCGGCTCTGGTGTCTCACGCCGCCAACGTCGATCGCATCGTGCTTCCTGGGGAGAGCGGGATCGAAGTCCCTACCCTCGGGCTGCGTTCGCTGGCCGAGGGGCTGGGCCTCCTCATCGAGACCCCGGTCGAGCAACTCCGGCGCATGGGTGAACGCGGACGCGCGCATGTGGCCGCAAGCTTCAGGCAGGAGAGGGTGCTGGCGGAAACGGTGGCGCTCTACGATGCCTTGCTGGCCGAGAAGGGACTACCGCCGTGTGCGGAATAGCCGGCTTTCTCGCCAGACAGGGTGACGTGCACCTTGATCCACGCATCGTCCAACGCTTTGCCGCAGCCATGATCCATCGCGGTCCCGACGGTGGCGGCTTCTTCTTCGACGGTCCGGCGGCCCTGGCCCACCGGCGCCTGTCCATCATCGATCTGTCCCCAGCCGGACTGCAGCCCATGACCAACGAGGACGGTCAAGTCGCGATCGTGGTCAACGGCGAGATCTACAATCACCAGGAGTTGCGCGGCGATCTGGAGAAGAAGGGACATCGTTTTCACAGCCACAGTGACTCCGAGGTGGTGGCCCATCTGTACGAGGAGGTCGGCGATCGCGTGCCCGAACTTCTGCGCGGAATGTTCGCGCTGGCCATCTATGACGTGAAGGCGCGCCGGCTGCTGCTGGCCCGCGATCGATTCGGGGAAAAGCCCCTGTACTACACCCAGCGCCCGGACGGGTTTGCCTTTGCCTCGGAATTGGCGGCCCTGCTGGCTGATCCGGGCACCGCCGCCGATGTCTCGCCCGCGGCGGTCGATCTCTACCTGTCGTTGCAATATGTGCCCGCGCCCGACAGCATATTCCGGCAGATCAACAAGCTCCCGGCCGGCTGTCTGCTGGAGATCGGCTGCGGGGGCGAGCCGCGCGTGCGCCGCTACTATCAACTCAGCCACCAGCCCACGCTGGATGCTCTTGACGAAAGGGAAGCGGCCGAGCGGGTGCGCGCAGCGGTCGAGGACGCGGTTCGCGTGCGTCTCATGTCGGACGTGCCCTTGGGCGCGTTCCTCTCGGGCGGCCTGGATTCTTCCATCGTGGTGGCTTGCATGGCGCGCGCGAGCAGCCGGCCCGTGCAAACCTTCTCGGTCGGCTTCGTGGGCGCCGAGGTGGACGAGTTGCCCTTCGCGCGCACGATCGCGCGGCGCTTCGGCACCGACCACCACGAGCTGGTCGTGGACCCGGACATGACCCGCCTTCTGCCCAGCATCGTCCGCCACCACGGCGAGCCCTTCGCGGACACCTCGACCTTGCCCACGCGCTATCTGTGCGAGATGACCCGCAAGCACGTCACGGTGGCGCTGTCCGGAGACGGCGGCGACGAATCGTTTGGCGGCTATCGTCGCTACCTGTGGGGCGATCTGGCGGCCCGGCTGTCGTCATGGCCCCGCCCGCTGGCCTTGCTCGCACGCCTGGCTTTGCAGGCCACGCCCGGTGCCCGCGCCCACGCGATCCGGGTTTTCGGCCGCCGCCTGGCCGAAGACGATGCCGCACGCTACCTGTCGCTGATTTGCCACTTCTCGCGCGAGGAGCAGAAGGCGCTCTATGGTCCGAAGCTGCGCGAGTCGTTGGCGTCGGACCCCGCGCACGCGCTGTTCTGCCAGCACCTGCAGGCCAGCGCCGCGCGCGACAACGTGGGCCGCTTTTGCGATCTCGATGTCCGCACCTATCTTCCCGACGACATCTTCGCCAAGGTGGACATTGCCAGCATGACTTTCGGGCTGGAGGCGCGTGCCCCGTTCGTCGATCACGCGGTGATGGAACTGGGCGCGGCCCTGCCCGGCCGGCTCAAGCTTCGTCGCGGAAAAGGCAAGTACATTCTCAAGCAAGCCTTTGCCGATCTGGTGCCGCCGGCAATCCGCGGCCGGCGCAAGAAAGGGTTCGCCTCGCCCACGCGCGGCTGGTTCGCTGGACCTTTGCGTTCGTTTGCGCGCGAACTGCTCTTGTCGCCCGAGGCGCGCCGGCGAGATCTCTTCGACATCAGCGCGGTCGAGCGCCTGCTGGCTCGTCACGCGGCCGGCGAGGATCACGGCGAGCGCATCTGGAACTTGGTGGTCCTGGAACAGTGGCACCGCGAACTGGTGGACGGCCGCTCGCACTTTCAGAGCGCGATGGCGAAGACCGCCGATCGGCTGGCCAGCGAGGCAGGCGATGCCACGGGGGCGAGCCCAGGTCGCCCTTGCACGCGAGGCGCCGGTTGATGCCTGCGGAGCAAGGCCCGTCGCCCGCCAGCGCGGATCGTCGGCAGGACGCGCGCTACGCGGCCGTTGGTGCTGGCACCAACTTCCTGGCCATCCTGGCGAGCCTGTCCGAAGCCGCCTTTCACCCTGTGGCGGCCCATCTCTTCGGGACCACGTTCTATGGTTTCTACCGCTGGGCTGTGAGTTGCGCCGAGCCGCTCTTGCGCCTGAGCCCGCTCGGCACCGACAAGGGATTGCTCCGGCACATCGCTTCCCACCGGGTGGCGGGCGAGGCCGAGTTGGAGGAGCGATCGCTGCGCACTGCTTTTTGGCTCACGCTCGGGGCGAGTGTGTCGCTGGCGTTGCTCGCCTTCTTGTTCGCGGGGCCGCTGGCCGCCTTGCAGGGCAAGCCGGAAGTGGCCACGGCGATCCGATACTTGGCCCCCAGCCTGCCCTGCTCCGCGCTCATCCTGGTGCTGATTTCCGCCACCATGGGCGCCAAGACCATGCGCTACAATCTCCTGGTCCGCGGGATCACCCAGCCGCTGTCGTTGCTCTTGCTGGCCGTCTTGCTCGGGACGATCGCGCCCACCCTGGGCGGTCTGTGCGCCGCCCATGTGCTGGCCATGGCACTCACCCTCGCGCTGGCCTTCTGGTCGGCTGCGCGCGTCTTTCGTGCCATGCCTTTCTCCCACGCGCTGTGGCCCGCCGCGGGCGCAGGCGGCGCAGCGCCCGCGCCGTTCTTTCACGGCGAGATGGTTCGCTTCTCGGTCTTGATGGGGATATCGGAGTTCCTCAATTCCATCCTGCAACGAACCGACGTCATCCTCATCGCGTTCTTTGCCGGCCCGGAAACCTTGGGCATCTATGCCGGCGCCGAAGCTCTCAGTCGAATTGCCTCCAACATTCGCTACGCCTTCGATCCGGTGGCCTCGCCCGTGCTTTCCGAGGCGCTGCGCCTGCAGGACTTGGAGCGGCTTCGCTACAACCTGCGGCTCATGACCCGATGGACCACGCTCATCACGGTTCCGCTGCTGGTGGCGATGATCGTGTTTCGCAACGATCTGCTGCGCTTCTTCCCCCAGGCCTTCGCGGCCGCTGGCCCAGTGCTGGTGGTTCTGCTGCTCGGGCATCTGCTCAATGGAACGCTCGGCTTGACCGGCTGGGTGATCGCCATGTCCGGGCGCTCGCGCCTGGTCCTGATCAACAACCTGATTGCCGCCAGCATGAACGTGACACTTTGTTGTCTGCTCATTCCCCGCATGGGCGTGCTGGGCGCCGCGCTCTCCTCTGCCTCCTCGGTGGCCCTTATGCAAACTCTGCAGGTCGTTGAGGTGGCCCTGCTCTATCGCGTGCATCCGTTTTCGAGGGGGTTCTTCAAGGCCCTGGCGGCCGGGGCGGTGGCGTTGCTGCTGGCGGAATTTGCCGTGGGCGCGCTTGACCTGCCCGCGCTAGGCCGCGTGCTTCTTCAGGCTACCGTCATCTTGGCCGGCTACGGGCTCACGCTCCTCGCGCTCGGTCTCGCCGTCGAGGAGCGCGATCTGCTGCGAAGATTCTGGCGCAAGCTCCTTCGCGGCTCGCACCCCCAAGATTCCTCGTAGTTGCCTCCGCGGGAACCGTGCTAGTTTCGGCATCCGGAAGGTTCCATGAAGTTCTGGCGGCAGCTTCGAGGCGCCACCCGCGCCCTCTTCCACCTGGCTCTGGTCGCTGGGCCGATTTGGGGCATGGCGCGCGCGCAGCAGGCGTCGACGCGGATGCTCTTGGCTGTGCTGCTCCTGGGCGGCTTGGTGCTGCTGGCGTGGGCCGCCTTCGTTTACTGGCCGGGGTTTGACCCGCTCTTCCGCATCCCCTGGCGCGGTCCGCGCCGGGGCCGGCGCATGGCGATCACGTTCGACGACGGGCCGAACGGCGACCACACCATGAGCGTGTTGCGCCTGCTCGACCAGCATCAAGCCAAAGCGACCTTCTTCATGATCGGCCAGAACATCGAACTCCAGCCCGAACTGGCCCGTCAGGTTGCAGCCGCGGGCCATGCGGTCGGAAGCCACACTTACTCGCACCGGAAGCTCAACCAAGTCTCCTTGGCCGAGGCTGTGGAGGAGATCGATCGAGGCCACGCGGCCCTTACCGCGGCAGGGATTCCCGATGTGCGCCTCTTTCGGGCTCCTCACGGCCTCAAGACCTTCGCTGTGGCGAGGCATCTCGCGCGAAGGGGGTTGCGGCTGATTGCCTGGACCGCGGGTGTTTATGACACCGACTGCCCGGACGCCTCGGTCATCGCGCGCCGGGCGGAGCGCTGGGTCCGGCCCGGGACTATCCTGTTACTCCACGACGGCAAACTGGGCCACGACCGCCGGCCCATGACCACAGCGCTGGAATCGGTGCTGCAGCTTGCGCAACGGCGTAGGATTCGGCTGGTCACTGTCCCCCAACTCCTCGGTTGGTCATGAGCAAACGTCGCGTCCTTTTCGTGATCAAGAGCCTGCAGCAGGGCGGAACCGAGCGCCAGGTTCTGCGCATGCTGGGATTGCTCGATCCGAACCGCTTCGAGGTTGCCCTGTGTACCCTCGCCCCCGAGATCCACTACTCCGACGTCCCGGCTGGCCAGCCGCGCTTCCCACTCAACGCCCGTGGCGCTGGTGCGATCAAGGCGCTGGCGGCGGTCATCGAGGAGTTCCAACCCGACCTGATCCATTCGTTTCGCGACAACGTCAACCGCTGGGTCCGAGCGGCGTTGTCCCGTATCGAGCACGCGCCCACCTGGCTGATGTCGGTGCGAGGCCGCCCGGTTCTCCCGTGGGATCTGCTCTGGTCGCGCATCATCAGCCGGCGTGCCTATCGCGTGGTCGTCAATTCCCTGGGAATCGAGCGCACTCTGCGTAGGTTTGCCGGGATCAGGCCAGGGAAGATCGCGGTGATCCCGAATCTGCTCAACCCGGAAGCCTTTCGTCCCCCGGGTCCCGGTGAACGGGTGGCAGCGCGCGAGTACTTCGGGCTTTCGGCAGATGCCTTCGTTTGGGCGTTTCCCGCGCGGATTAGCTGGGTCAAGAACCAGTTGGGGCTGCTGTGGTCGCTCGCCCTGCTGGTGCGATGGGGCGCGCTGCCCGAGGGCACGGTGTTCCTGCTAGCGGGCCGCCCGCGCGATCAGATCCCGTCTGCTCTGCTTCCCAAGCTGGCGCGCGCGCTGGGCGTTGAGAAATACCTGCGAGTTTTGCCTCCTGAGAAGGAACCGCGTGTGCTGTACACAGCTTCGGATGCCCTGGTGCTGCCCTCCTGGGCCGAAGGCATGCCCAATGTCGTGCTCGAGGCGCAACTGATGGGACTCCCGGTGGTCGTCACGCGCCAAGCGAATTGGGACGCTGCCGTCTCGACAGGCTACTCAGGCTACGTGGTGAGCACCGGATCCCCACGCGCCCTGGCCGAGGCGATGCGACGCCTGATGTCCTTGTCGGAGATCGAACGTCGAGCGATGGGCGCGCGCGGCCGCACTTCACTGCTGGAACGGTTCCCACCCGGGCCGATCATGGAAAGTCTGGGACTTCTCTACGAGCAGGCGATCGCGACGCAGTCCGCCCGCCCGGTCGAGCTTTCACCCGCCCGCCCGGGCACGCAGAAGCGGCGTTCCGCGGAGGGCTCGCGCTAGCGTGCCGAGGCGAAGGTTCAAATGCACCGAGCCACGGCGTCGGCCACAAGGGCCTGGCCCAAGGCGATGCCGCCGTCGCCAGGCGGAACCTGGCCGGGAATGTGGACGGAGAAATCCGGCGCCAAGGCCGCCAGCAGCGATTCGGTGAGGCGCGCGTTCTGAAAGCAACCGCCGGTGAATACCACCGGGTGTTTGCCGTGCTGCTGTCGCACCAAGCGGAGCGCATCGGCGGTTGCCGCTACCAGGGTGTTGTGAAAGCGGGCCGACACCACGGCCGGCGCGCGCTGATTCACGATGTCCATGGTCGCCTGACGCACCATCGGCCGCAGATCCATCAGCCAGGGACGCCGGGTCGAGTCCAGCGCGAAATCGTAGCGGCCGGTTTCGCCCGGATCAGCGACGAAGTTCCAGCGCATGGCCACCTGGCCCTCGAAGTACGATTGGGTCGCAGCCAGGCCAATCGCGCCCAGGGCGTCGAAGTAGCGACCGGCACCATGGGCCAGCGGCGCGTTCAGCCTCTCGGCGATCATGCGGCGGCAGAGCGCGATCTCGCCTGCGGGGATCGACTTAAACGGGGCCAGGGCGGAAAGTGGCGGGTCGCCGTCAAAGGCGTCGTCGAGCAGAGCGAGCGCCAGCCGCCACACCTGCTGGATGGCCAGATCGCCGCCAGCCAGAGGGATGGGCCGCAGGGTGGCCAGGCGCTCGAACCGCGCGAAATCGGCCAGCAAGATCTCACCACCCCAGGCCGTCCCGTCGCTGCCTAGCCCGGTTCCGTCATAGGCCACGCCGATGACCGGCCCGGCAAGGCCGTACTCGGCCATGGCAGCGGCCACATGGGCGTGGTGGTGCTGCACGGCGATCTTGCACGCCTCGGGCCGCGCCAGCGCATAGCGGGTCGATTGATAACCGGCGTGCAGATCGTGGGCGATGATTTCCGGCTCGATGCCGACGAAGCGCTGCAGCCGCGCCACCGCGCGCTCGTAGGCAACCAGGGTCGCCAGGTTGTCGAGATCGCCGATGTGAGGGCCGAGATAGGCGTCGTGGCCCTGCGCCAGAGCAAAGGTGTTCTTCAGTTGCGCCCCGCAGGCCAGAACCGGCGCGATCGCGGACGACAAGACAATCGGACTAGGCACGTAGCCGCGCGATCGGCGGAACAACACCGGCCGGCCCGCGATCAGACGGCCCACCGAATCGTCGCAGGGATTCGCGATGGCACGATCGTGGACCAGCCAGGCGTCGGCAATCCCGGCCAGCCGGCTCTGCGCATCGGCGTCGTCGAAGGCGATGGGGTCTTCCGAAAGATTTCCCGAGGTCATGACCAGAGGCCGCTCGGCTCGGGCCAGCAGCAGATGGTGCAGCGGCGAGTAGGCGAGCAGAAGACCGACCGTCGGGTTCTCGGGAACCACTTCCGGGGCCAAGCCGGAATCCGCCTTGCGCCGGACCAGCACGATGGGCCGCTCGACCGACGCCAGCAGCGCCCGCTCCGCGTCGTCGAGCCAAGCCAGCGCCTCGGCGGCGCCAAGATCGCGCACCATCACCGCAAAGGGCTTCTGGTCGCGCTGCTTGCGTTCGCGCAGGCGGGACACTGCCAGCGATGACGTTGCATCGCAGGCCAGGTGATAGCCGCCGATTCCCTTGACCGCCAGGATCTTCCCGTCGGCCAGCAGGCGAGCCGCTGGCTCCGTCGGATCCGCCAGGTCCAGTGCCGCTCCGTCGGCGTCGACCAGCAAGAGCAAGGGTCCGCAAGCCGGACAGGCGATGGGCTGGGCGTGAAAGCGCCGGTCCGCCGGATCTTCGTACTCGCGGCGGCAGTCGGAGCACATCACAAACGACTCCATGGTGGTGTGAACGCGGTCGTACGGGATCTCGCGTGCAATAGAGAAGCGCGGCCCACACTGGGTGCAGTTGGTCAGCGCGTAGTGAAACCGGCGGGCGCGCGCATCTTCGATCTCGGCCAGACAGTCGGCGCAGGTGGCAATGTCCGGCGGGATCGACACGCGCCGGCCCGACTCGCCGGTCGGCCCGCTCGGCGCAATGATGAATGTGGCGACAGCCTCGGTCGAAATCACTTCACTGGTAAAGCTCTTTATGCGCGCCGCGGGCGGTGGCTGGCCCAGGCTGGTCACAAATCCGTCGAGCGCCGCCGGCGCACCGAACGCTTCGATGGTCACCCCTTGGCCGTCATTGAAAACCCGGCCAGCCAGTCCCGCCTGCTGCGCCAGCCGCCACACCCAGGGCCGAAACCCCACGCCCTGCACCACGCCGCGAACCAGGATGCGGCGACCCGCGCGCGCTTCCATCCTACATGCGCCGGGTGGCTGCCATGCGCGCCAGCAGCCAGTCGAACCATGCCTGCAGGCCCTCGCCTTTCCAGGCCGACATCTTGATGACCTCGATGCTGGGGTTGATGGCGCGGGCGTCGGCGAGAGCGGCCGCCACGTCGAAGTTGGTGTGAGGCTGCAGATCCATCTTGTTGAGGATCAGAGCACGCGACTCCTGGAACATCAGTGGGTACTTGCCCGGCTTGTCGTGGCCCTCGGTGCAGGAGAGCATCATCACCTTGTCGTGCTCGCCCAGATCGAACTCGGCCGGGCACACCAGATTGCCCACGTTTTCAATGACGAGCAGGTCCAGTCGCGTGGGGAGCCCGCCGGCTTCACCGGCGGCGGACCATCGCGGGAGGGTTTGGGAACCCTGTGAGAGTTCCCATGTAAAATGTCCCGCCTTCAGATCGTCGGCGGCGCGCGCGATCTGATGCGCTTCGATGTGGCAGGCACCGCCGGTGTTGATCTGCAACGTGGGCACCCCGTGGCGGCCGATACGATCCGCGTCGCGCGTGGTCGCGATGTCGCCCGTGATGACCGCCATGCGCACGCGTTTGCCCAGCTCCTCGGCCGTGCGTTCCAGCAGGGTGGTCTTGCCCGCGCCCGGCCCGGACATGAGGTTCACCACGTACACGCCCTCGCGCCCGAAGCGCCGGCGGTTGCTCGCGGCGTTCTCGCGGTTGTCCTGCAAGACGTCGCGGGCCACCTCGATCTCTTTGCTCATGGTTGCTCTCCTGCGGGCAAGGCCGCCTGGTCGTCGATGTCGATGGTGTCAAGCCGCAACTCGCGGCCCGCCAGCACCTCGCCGCCGGGCGTGCCGCAGGCGCAGAGTTCCAGCAAGTCGCCGCCGCGCTCGGCGCCGCAAGCGCGGCAGCGCAGGCGGGTGGGCACGCACACGATTTCCAACGCACAGCCCTCGACGCGCGTGCCCCGGCTGACCACGCCGAAGGCGAAGCTCAAGGTGTCCGGCTCCACGCAGGTCATCTCGCCCAGCAGAAGGCGCATGCCCACGACGCGACCGCCGCCGTTCTGGTCAGCAACCTCGATGGCCGTGTCCACCATGCGCTGGGCGACGGAGGTTTCGTGCATGCGGATTCCGAGGTGCGTTCTTGCCACGCTGGTTTTGGGAAAACAATAGCCTTGCAGTGACGGCGTTCATCTGGACGACTGCCCGCGGCCGGAACACAAACGTGAGAGGGGAGGACCCAGAGAATATTTTTTGGGACGCGCTATGATTCAAACATGCACATTGTTCTTCATGTTGGTGTCCTGGCATTGACCGTGCTCGTCCTGAGCCGGGTGACCTCCGGGGTGTGGCTGAAGAATCCCCCGGCGGCCATCACCGTGGCGGTCGTGTTCAGCCTGCTCAACTGGGCGCTCGGCTGGCTGCTCCGCCTGCTGCTCGTGGTCCCCACCATCCTGACCCTGGGCCTGTTGCTGCTCTTCACCACCTACATCGTGAACACCGTCCTGCTCTGGCTGGCTGACAAGCTGCTCCCTTCGTTCGAGATCAAGACCACGCGCGCCCTGCTGCTGTCATCGAGCGCCATCACACTGGTCAACTGGCTTTTTCATTTCATGCAATGGCGATAGCCACGAAGGGCCATATCTCAGGTAAAGTTGTTTCATGCGCTGCTTGCGTTGCGTTGCGCTGCTCGATCTGACCACGGCGTTTGCCTGCGCCTCGACCCAAACCACCGGGACGGCCCCACCGCCTCCGCCTGTCGCGGTCCCGCGCTCGCCCAGCCGGTCGCCGATGCCCGCCCTGCCCCGCAACATCGGCACTGCTGGTGCCTTCGCAGTCGAAGGCGGTGAAGGGCTGGCCCACCTGTGCCAGACCCTGCGCGACGAGAACTCGATGGTTTTTTCGGGCAACGTTGTGGCCCAAGCGCAAGAGCGCGAGGAGCACGCCCGCCGCCGCCAGGATGCTGAGCGCATGCGCTACGTTGCCATCGTGCCGGCTCAGGGCTTCGCCCTGGCCAACTACGAATTGGGGGAGCACCGGCTGGTGCTCGACACGGGCCGGAGTTTCAGATTGGCGGACAACGCCGAGCTTCTGACCAACCTGGAGACAGGCACCATTGGCTTCCGCCTGTCGCCCGAGGCTGCCGATCATGTCCTGATCGAACGCGCCGCAGGCAAGGTCTTCCTGCGCGTGGTGTTCCGCCCCGTGTACTCGAAGTTGCGCCAGCAGACCTGCCTGTGGATCAGCGGCGGCACCGTGGTCACGATGGAGATCGATCTGGAAACCGTGGCCCTGCTCGCCCCGGACGGCTCGCGCCTGGCCCAAGGCGACAACACTCCAGACAGCGACCTGGACTCGCCGGTGACCGATCCGCAAGTTGTGATTCGGCGTCCGCGCAGCGCCACCGGCGGGGACGTGCCGGAAACCCTGGCCAGGGCCAGCACGGAGCTCGGGCCTCTGCTTCTGCCCTGCTATCAGAAAGCCCTTGAGTCGCGACCCGGCCTGCGTGGCACGCTGGTCCTCGGTATCAAGGTCGGCCCCGACGGCTCAGTCGAGGAATCACGCATGGAACTGAGCTCGCTCGGTGACGAATTCCTGGCTGTCTGCGCTGCTGCGAAGGCCGGCAAGGCCAAGTTGACTGGTGGCCCGGGCCGCATGAGCGTCACCGTGGTGTTCGGTTCGAAGAACGACCAGAAGTAGGCTCGCGTCTTCGCCGGACCACTTCGCGTCGTCAGGCTCCGTCTTCTCTCCCTGGGTTCCGGTGCCTGTCACCGCCGACCGCTGCCCGACGCGGCATCTGATGGCTCGCCGCTGCAATGCATTTGTCGCGAAATTTCTGCGCCGGCCTTCTTGACGCTGACGCGCTTAATCTGGGACACTGCTCCCGGCCGGCTTGTCGCGCCGAAGATCCGCGTGAGCGGAACCAGAGGCAGCAGCCGCGGGTACTGTCACCAAGAAAGGAGCCGATACCTATGTCACAGCAGAATCTCTTTGGCCTTCTGTCCCGTGCAACCACGTCTCTCGCGCTTCTGGGGATCGTTGTCGGATGCGGCAGTTCGCCGGCGAAGCCGCAGAACGCGCTCCAGGCCGAGTTGGTGGGCGCTCCTCCGTGGGTGAGCGGCCCCTGTCAGGCCAGCCTGCAAAACAAGAAGGCTGTCTGCGGCAAAGGCAGCGTGTCGGGGATGACCAACATCTCGCTGGCCAACTCTGCGGCCGAGGGCCGCGCGCGCACCGAACTGGCGCGCAGCCTGCAGACCCGCGTCAAGGCGATGCTGAAGGACTACCAGGCAGCCACCCAGGGCGGCCCCGAGAACAAGACCGCCAGCGAGCAGCACATCGAAGATGTGTCCAAGCAGATCACGGACATGACCCTCTCGGGCACGCGCCTGGAAGCCACCTGGGTCTCGAACAGCGGCACCCTCTGGGCGCTGGTGGTGCTCGACACGGAATCCTTCAAGGACTCGCTCACGCAGATGAAGGGGCTCGACGACCGGGAACGCGCCGCCATCATCCACCGGGCTGACAAGGCCTTCTCCGAGCTGGACGACGCGACTGCCCAGTAGCCGGCGCCCACGCGCACGACTCAAACCCGGAATAACCCATGAACAGAACTCTTGCTCTTCACCTGCCGCTGGCCGCCTTCTCGCTGACTTCGATTCTTTCCGTCGGCTGTGGCACCAGTATCACGGTCACTCGCCTGGCGCCCGCTGAAGTCAACCTGGCTGGCGTCAAGCGCATCGCCATCACCAAGATCGACGGTCCCGACGGTGAGACCTTCGCCACCATGGTCAGCCAACGCATCCTCGATTCCAAGCGCTACGAGGTGGTGGAGCGAGCCGAGATGGACAAAATCACGGCCGAACACCGAGGCGCGCTGGATGCGGCGTTTGAACAGAATCAGGGCGTGGAGATCGGAAAGCTTCTGCCCGCAGCGGCGCTGGTGGCCGGCACGGTCAACGAATCCAAGGCCGACGACAAGGTCAACAGCAAGAGCGACACCTGCACCCGGTATGAGAGCGGAAAGCTGCTGCGTTACCCATGCACCCGCTACACCCGCACGGTGAAGGCGCGCTTCGTGACCAACGTGCGCGTGTTCGACACCAACACCAGCAAGCTGCTGGTCAGCCGCCGACTGGTCGCGGAGCGCAAGAAGGAGACCACGTCCACCGACGGCGATCCCGACAATGTGGATAGCGATGCGCTGCTCGACCAGTGCCGCAACGAGGTGGCCGATCAGTTCTTGAAGATGATCGCGCCCCACCCCGTGCAGGAACATGTGGCTTTGCTGGAAGACAGCGCCCTACCCGAACTGAAGCAGGGCAACGAGTACCTGAAACGCAGCGATCCGGGGACGGCCGTGGAGTTCTTCGCACGCGCGGTGGCCAGGGCGGACGCGAACCCATCCCTCAAGCCAGAGGTCAAGGGCCGGGCGCACTACAGCTACGGCCTGGGCAAGGCGATGGTGGGCGACTACGACATCGCCCTCGCCGAGTTGCACATGGCCCAGACATTGAAGCCGGATCAGGGGTGGATGGATCTGGAAATGCGCGTGCGCGCCTGGAAGAAGGACGCGGACAAGGTCAGCGAGCAGATGAAGGATGCCGCAGCCGCTGCCCCACAATAGCGGCCGGGCAACGTCAGCGGAGGCAGAGCGTGACGATGAAGAACTATCTGACCTTGGCCGCGCTTGTTCCCACCCTGCTACTCGTGCCCGCCAGGGCCGACGCCGGGTGTCCCGAATGGACCCGCAGCGGCCAGAGCCCGGAATACCCCCGGTCTCGTTTCCTGGTCGGGCTCGGCGTTGCCGGCGGCATGCCCAGTCAGGCTGCCGGCGAAGTGCCGGCCAAGACAGCCGCCCTTTCCGATATGTCGAAACAGATCGTGGCGTCGATCTCGTCGACCACCACCGTCGAGGCCTCGGGCAGTTCGAGCGGCGGGGGGCATTTTTCCGTCCAGGACAAGTCCACCATCAAGAGCGCGATCAAGCTGCCCGACGCGCAGATTGTCGCGCGTTGCTTCGACCCGCAGCAGGCCACCATGTACGCGCTGGCCGCGGTGGACCGGGCGGTGGCGCAGCAGCATATCAGCGCGGCCGTGGATACTGCGGCGGACAAGGCCTCGCGCGAGATGAAGGCCATCAATGCGGCCTTGAAGAAGCGGGCGCCCATGGATGCGCTCACGCACCTGCAGCCCGCGCGGGAAGCCATCGACGAGGTGGAAACGCAACTTATCGTGCTGCGCGCGATCGGCGGCAGCTACAAGGGCGCGACCCCGACCCGCAGCGATTTCAAGGATCTGGCCCACTCCCTGCGTTCCAAGTTGCGCGTGACGGTCATCGCCACTGGCGAGGGCGCCAAGCAGGTGGCGGCCAGCGTGGTCGAACGGCTGACCAAGCTGGGCGTGGAGGTACAGACCGCTGACAGGGCCGCGGGTGCCGTGGTCATCAAGCTCGAAGTTTCCGAGAGGGCGCTGGTGCCGTCCGTCATCGCTGCCGGCATGGCGGCGCAGGAGGCGGCCGACGTGGAGGTCAAGCGACTGGACACCGACGCGGTCATTGCCGGATTCCAGAAGGAAGGCCGCGGTGTGGGCCGCGCCGAGTCCGATGCACGCAGCCGCGCCTTCACCAACCTGGCCGGCCTCATCGGCCCCGCAGTCGAGAATTCCCTCAAGGGTCCGCTGGCCCTGGGCGCCGAAGGCGAGTAGGCGCCGCCGACTATAGACCGCCGATCCACTCCGCGAGCTGGGCCAGCACCTCGGGGTTTCGTTGAGGGTATTCACACCCTGGGACTGCGGTCGCGCTGACTCTCCTCTCGCTCGACATGCTCCTCGAGCTTCCGCGCGGCAATCCTCAGCAGCGCCGTGACCCCCGACTGCACCGCGCCCTCGAATTCCTTCGCTCCCTCGACCACGGAACCACTGCCGTCGAGCAGCTTGCGCTTCCATGCCTCGCGCGCGGCCCGGCGTCGCTCGCGCTCGCGTCGCTTTTCCTCGCGACGCCGACGCCGCAAAACCTTGTCGTACGGGAAAATCACGTGCCTCAACTGCAGCGCCAGCACGGCACCACTGCCCAGCAAAGGCCAGACATACCAGTTGCCACCGGTCAAACGGGTCGCGATGAAATACAGAAAGCCGTTCAGGACGGTGAAGCTCACGGCCGAGGAGGCGAACCGCTTGATCTGCACGGTCCGCTCGGCCGCGATCTCGCGGGAGGCAACCTGCCGGGCCTGCTCTTGCGTGCGAGACCGCGCCAGCTCCGCGGTAGCACGCTCTACGGCGTCGCGTTCGATGCCAGCCTCCGCCGCGATCTCAACCAACTCGGCGTGGCTGAGCGTGCGTTCGCCCTGCGCCTGCTCGCTCAGCGCGCGCTTGATGATCTCGTCGATCTCCTCCTGCGTGTAGTTGGTTTGCGGGTCAGTCATGAGAATGTGCATCCAGAAATCGAGAACGGCCGATCGCGGTACGGATATCTCGCAACGCGGCTCCGCAGCTGTACCTGTGGGTGAAGCTTGTCCAATCGCGAACTCGTCTCGGTCGGGCTATCCGGACTCCACCCGACGACGTCATGCACCCAAACCCGGAAATGCTCGTCGCAGATAGTACCAGCGGTTCACATGCGAGGCTAACCATTCAAAATCGATCCCGCGTCACGGTCGAAATGTCACACATTTCCCCACCAACGACAGATCGGCCACCTCTCGCTCTGTCAGGATTGAGGATGCCTGCAGCAATCCCTGGTCTGGACCATCGCTTCCAGCGTCGAGGGGATATACTCCATCGTCCACCCGAATTAGTTGAGCCGTATAACGAAGGCACTTCACTGCTTTCTGAATAGAAGTTCCGTATCACCCTGGGGAGAAGCCATGAACATGATTCCCAAGCCACGTCTTCTGGTTCTAGTGCTGCTCGCCGCCTCGCCTCTGGCGACTGGCTGCGGCGGAAGCAACACGTCAGGCAAGAGCAGCGGAGGCGCGACGGCCGGCGGAGCTGGCGCTGGAGGCGGCAATACGACCAATCCGGGCAGCACGACCAGCGCAGGTGGACAAACTCAAACCGGCAGCTCCACCAATCCAGTTCCCCCAGTCGGGGGCTCCAGCGGCGGCGTTGTTACGGGAGGCACCACTGCCCCCGGAGGCGGCGCCACTGCCCCGGGCGGCGCCAGCGGCACGACACCAGTCGGCGGAAACACCGTGACAGGCGGAATTGCTGGCGCAGGCGGAGTTGGCGGAGCCGGCGGTGTCGCTGGCGCGGGCGGAACTCCTCGAACTGGTGGCGCACGAGGCGGCACCACTGCCCCTGGCGGCGCGACGGCCCCTGGCGGCAGCACACCCCTTGGCGGCGCCACAGTCACCGGCGGGTCGCCCACCGGAGGAGCTGGCCCGAATCCTCCTCCAGTTATCGGAAACCGGGTTCGACAGATCATGCCCTTCGACGCGAGCTGGCTGTTCAATGCCGGCGATGCGACCGGGGCGGATACCACGACGTTCGCGGACACCACGTGGCGCTCACTCAGCGTCCCGCACGACTGGGCCATCGAGGGGACCAACCCTCCCGCCAATCCCTTCTCAGCAACGGCCGCGACCACGGGCAGAGGCGCATGGGTGGCTTCGGGAATTGCCTGGTACCGCAAACACTTCACGCTTCCGCAATCCCTATCGGGTGACAAGATTTACGTTGAGTTCGACGCCGTGATGGGGAACAGCACCGTCTACGTCAATGGCACTCAGATCGGGAACCATCCCTACGGCTACGTGACCTTCCGCTACGACATCACGGCGAATGTCAAAGCTGACGGGACCACCGACAACGTAATTGCGGTAAAGTGCGACACATCAACTCAGCCGGCTGAGCGCTTTTACGCTGGCGCCGGCATCTACCGCCATGTCCGCCTGCTCGCGACTAATCCCGTGCACGTTGACCAGTGGGCCACCTATGTGCAGACGCCGTCGCCGACAACCACGTCGGCGACCGTCCACGTTCAGACCTCAGTGGTCAACAGCGGCACGACGTCTCAGAGCGTGACGGTGCAGGGCATCGTCAGCGGCCCGGATGGCACGGCGCTCACGCCGGTTTCGGCCGCTGCCCAGACCATCGCCGGGGGCGCATCGGCCAGCTTCACCTTCGATGTGACTGTGGCGAATCCCAAGCTATGGGATCTAGAGAACCCCAACATGTACTCGCTGTTGACCAACGTCCAGGTTGGCGGCACCACTGTCGACGACGATGTGACGCCGTTCGGGATCCGCAGCCTCATATTCAACAACGGCCTGACGCTCAATGGTAAGAGCGTGAAGCTCGCAGGCACCGCTAACCATCAGGACTATCACGGGCTCGGACTGGCCGCGCCGGCGCGGGCAATGCAGAGGCGCATCGCGGGGCTCAAGACCACCGGGTCGAACGCTTGGCGTACGGCGCACGATCCACCCAGCCCGGATTTCCTCGATCTGACGGACCGAATGGGAATGCTCGTGCTGGACGAGTTCACCGACGTCTGGAGCAATATGAAGTACGAGGATAAGGGCGACTACTCGATGTACTTCAACAAGGCCTCGACGACCCCGACCGGAATGCCCGCGCTACCCGCGGCAGCCACCAGCGCGAAGTGGTGGGAGGTGGATTTCACCGGGTATATCATGCGGGATCGCAACCACCCGAGCGTGGCCCTGTACAGCGTGGGCAACGAGATCCACGATTCGCTCGCTTCACGAACTCCGATTCTGACCGAGATGCACAATATCGCTCATGCGCTCGATCCCTCACGCTACATCACCCAGGCTCTGCTTGACCCGAGCACGGCTGGCGACACGGCCTCCACCGCACAAACAGCCAGTCTGCTTGACGTGTGGGGCACGAATTACAACGCCGCGGTCTGCACGCAGATGGAGGGAAGTACGGCCACCAAGTCCAGCATGGTAACCGAGGACGGCACCAACGCGACGGCAGACTGGACCACGGTCGATGGCAACACTGGACTGACGGGCATATTCCTTTGGACGGGCGTGTCGTATCTGGGTGAAGTCGATGGGCAAACTACCAAGATCGGAGGCGGTGGGGGCCTCATGAGTTCACTCGGGGTCATCAGCGGTACCGGCAACACCTGGCAGGGTACTTGGGGCGCAACCAAGACCACGTTTAACTCGGGAGCGGTGGCTGGCAAGGTGACTCTCACGCCCGATCACACCACGCTGGTTGCCGACAATAACGACTGCGTCTTCTTCATGGCGGCTATATCCGGCAGCGCAGCCACTCCGATCACCTTCACCATCTCGGGTCCAGGCAACATCATCGCGGTGGACAGCGACAGCATGGGCATGGAATCGTTCCGCGGCCCACCATGGACTCGGAACGCCTACAACGGCGTGGCCTATGCGATCGTCCAGGCGACCGGCGCTGGCACCATCACGGTGACGGCCTCGGCGACTGGGCTCACAGCGGGCAGCGCGAGCGTGACGGCCAGCGCGGGCACCTGGTTGCCGTGCTCAGGAACCTGCGACTGATCGGGTGAACAGACTCGACGGTTCCTGGCGAGGCGCCGCCGAGAAGCACGTCATTGCGCGCCGGCCACGATCGCGGCGCGCAATGCGTTTAGATTGCCGGCCGAGCCAATGAACAGGTCTTCAGGGAAATGCCTGAGCGCAAGCACGCCCCGATAGATCTCCGCGCGCTGATCGACGTTCATGCCGAATCCCGCCAGGAATTGCAGGCGCAGGTTGTCGTCGCGGTTGATCTCGGCGTCCCTCAGCCAGGGCACGATCTCGGCGGCCCGCCCACCGTAGGTGGAGAGCAGCGCGACGGCTGAGTCGAAGCCGATCTGGCGCAACGACTGCACGACCGGGAGGAACTCCGGGGTCTGCAGGCGGCCCTCCATCGCGTCGACGTCGATGCGGGTCGGCTCCACCTGCCCCAGCAGCACGACGTCGTAGCCTTGTCCCTGGACCGTGTTGCCCCAGATGGTCCCGTTGGGAAACGCCTCGAAGAAGGTCGCGACCTCGCTCTTCACCGCCGCCATGCCGCTGTCATAGAGCTGCACGAACACTGTCACCACACCGCCTGGATTGAGGTGCCGTTTGGCCAGCTCCCAAAACTCGCGCGTGTAGAGATTGGCGGCGCCTTTGACCCAGGGATCGAACGGGTCCGAAGTGATGGCGTCGAACTTCTGCCTGGTCGTGGTGAGGAAGTGCCGCGCGTCGTCCACTTCGACGTGCACCTTGGGATTGTCAATCACGTGCTGGTTGTGGTTGCCGAAGTACTTCGCAGCTACTCCCGGGACCAGCGGCTCGATCTCCGCAATGGTCAGGTGCTCGACCCGGGGATCGATGCTGGCCGCGCCGGCCGTGACACCCGCCCCGCAGGCGATCACCAGGACATTGCGCGGCTCCGCAGGGACCAACGTCGTGAAATGCCCGAGCATGCGCTGCAGCCGCATGTCCTGGGGAAGCGTGGACGCCTGGACCTTGCCAGCGTTGGCGTAGCTGATGATTCCGTTCAGGTCCCTTGAGACCGCCGGGGACGAATTCATCCCCTCTCCGACATAGAGAAATGTCTCTTTCGTGGTTCGCTCGACCGCCGAAAAGCGGCCGTGCGCCACCAGCAGCGGCGGAACCGCGATCACGTTGCGCCCCAGCAGCACGGCCAGCGCGACAATGGACAAGGTCCAGATTGCACTTCGAGTCGTCAACCGCGGCGCCGCAGGATCGAACACCCGCACCGGAACCAGGGTCACGGCGGCGGCCAGGGCCGAAATCGCAATCAGGATTCGCTCGCCGTTCTGCGTCCCGACCGAGGCAATCACCACCAGGCTGGTGCCCAGCGCCCCGATGATGGCGCCCACCGTGTTGGCGGCGTAGACCCGGCCCACCACCGCGCCCCCATCACTTCCCTTGGACGCGACCGCCGCCAGCGCCAGCGGAAAGCTGGCCCCCCAAAGGCAGGCAGCGGGCAGGATGGCCCACAGGCAGCGGACCAGATCGATCTGGAACTGGCTCCAGGGGGTGGCCGCCAGCCGCGGATTGACAGGCCAGTACGGCAGCAAGCTGGTGATGTTCCACGACGCCCAAGCGATCGCGACGACCAGCGCGAGCTGCGCCAGGCCGAGCGCACGCCGCGCATCGGGCGTCCGGCGCGCCAGCGACGAGCCGACACCGCTGCCCAGCCCGATTCCGATCAAGAACACCGCCAAGATGATCGAGAAGGTGTACGTGGTGTGGCTCAGCAGCAGCCCGAACAGCCGCGTCCAGATCACCTCTGCGCCGAGCGCGCTCATCCCTGAAAGCCCGATCGCGAGGTAGATGATCCAGGCCGGCGCGCCTGGGCCTGGCACCGCAGCGTCGACAAGGTCGTGGCTGCGCTCGCGCGGTACCACCCCGGGACGGATGCGCGCGAGCGCGAACGCTCCGGCGGCCACCGCCGCGTTCAAAGCGACGGCAACGTAGGTTGCGGTGTGCATGTCGTGAACCCGGAGCAGGTAGAAGCCCGCGAGCAGACAGCCGAACACAGCCCCAAGGGTGTTGCCGCCATAGAAGGTCCCGAGCCACGAGACGCCGCGCCGGCTCATCTCCACCCAGCGGGAAACCGCAGGCAGCGTCGCCCCCATCATCACCGTCGGAGGCAATAGACAGAACGCCGCGAACAGGCCGCGCAGGAGCAGTCCCGGGACGCCGTGCCCGACCACCGCCGTATAGGCGACCTCGACCAGAGGCACCGCCCCCAGCATCAGCATCCCGGAAATGCCGATCCCCATTTCGAGAATGGCGTACACCCGCAAGGGGTGCCGCTGGCGCGAGACGAAGCGTGCAAGCCCTAGGCTACCCAGGCACATTCCGCCCATGAAGGTTCCCAGCAGCACCGCGATGGAAACCGCCGAAGATCCGAGCACGAGCTGCAACATCTGAAACCAGACGATCTCGTAGATAAGCGCTGCACATCCGCTGCCCACGAACAGCATCAGGAGAAGCGCAAAGGGCTGTCCCTCCGCACTGCTCGCAGCCGTCCTTGCGCCCTTGCGGCGTCGGGCCATTCGCACGCCGGCCAGCGACACGATCGCCACGCCGAGCACGATCTCGATCCAGCCAATCGGGGCGCGCGTCGCGGGCTCCGCGATTCCCGCCTCCCCGGCGGGCTGCGGGCCGGTGGCAGGGGCCGCATCGCCGACTCGCATGACCGGTGGGAAGGGTGTCGGGGCCAGGCAATACGCAGCGAACTCGGAAACCGAGAAGAAGCCGTCGCCCTCCGGATCGCCCAGGCGCAGGTAGCGCACGGTCACCGGTTCGATCTGGACCGAGCGCACGCGCAGGCCGTGGCCCCGGTCGACCACGTTCGCAACCTCCGCCAGCACCCGGAAGCTGCCCGGCTGCCCGTCGCTCGATCCGGCGATCTTGTAGGTGTCGTTGGCGTCGGCTTGCACATAGAGCGCGCTCACCTTGCGCGGCCCGCCCAGGTCATAGGTTATCGAGGCAGCGTGGCTTGCCAGCTTGACAGCAGCGGGCGCGTCCCACGGCGCGCCCTCGGAAGCAACTGCGCCGTCGGTGACCAGTGCCACGTTGCCGTGGATGTCGGCGTGGGCGGACGGCATCCGACCCGCGAGCAGATCGGCGGTGTCACATCCGGACGCCGCCGGGCTCTCTCCGGCATAGGAGCTTAGACCTGCTGCCACGGCGAGCACCAGTCCAGCGCAGCCAAAGAACGGAATCGGGCGATGGCGTGTCATGGATCCTCCATCGGTCGGGGTCAGCCAGCGTATCAGGTTGTCGATGCGCACGCGATTGCCACGGGTTTGCCTCAATGCCACCTTCGGGTGGAGCCGTGGCAATCGACACGCAACGGTGATCGCCTGGCGAAGAACACTACCCTCCCGCCAGTTCCACCGTCCCGCTCGTCCCATCCAGCGCCACCATGTCCCCGGTCTTGATGAACTGGCGGGCACCCTTGGCAGAGACCACGGCGGGGATGCCGTACTCGCGCGCCACCACAGCCCCGTGGGACAGCGGACTGCCGATCTCGGTAATGAGCCCCCCAATCACGCTGAAGTAAGGGGTCCAGCCGATGTCGGTGAATGACACCACCATGATCTCGCCCTGTTGTAGCGCGGCCGCTTCAGCGATGCTGTTGACGATGCGGGCGCGGGCCCTGACGACACCGCGGCTGACGGGAATGCCCCTGATCTGGTTGCCGGCGATGCTGACCGGCTCTTCCTCTTCGAGTGGCTCGGGGATTCCCACGTTCATCAAAGGAAATTGCAGCTTCGCGGTCTCCGGGAGCTGAATCCGGCGCTTGTTGGCCTTCACCTTCCAGGCAGGGTTGTGGTCCTCGATGAGCCGCCCGATCTCCTCCGGGGTGAGAAAGTAGATCTGGTCGGTGTCGTCGAGAAGGCCGTGTTGCACCAGCGTCGTGGCATAGCTCCGGTAGGCTTTGCGGGTTCGGTTGACTATCCTCATGGATAGTGCCTTGGTCATTTCGCGATTGGCAACGGCCTTGCGTGCGGCTCTGCTGAACAGCTTGATGAAGAGGCGCTGTGTGACCGTGAGCTGTTGCTTCATGAGCAGACGAAGCTGGTCGGCATCGTCACGCTTGCTCCTTGCCTGCGGTCTGGCTCTCAGCGAAGTCTGGATCATGGAGACCAGCTGCTCCTGGTCTTCTTCCCAGGGCTTCTCTCGCAACTCCGCCTCTCGTACGCAGCGGTGGCCGTGCCGCTGCAAGAACGCCTGGTAGCTGTCCCGAACATGGGTCGGGGCATGTTCCTGGATCAAGTTCAGTGCCGCGGACGGGGTCACGGACGATAGCTGCTCAGCAAGTGCGGCAGCACCGCGCACCTGCTCGGCGAACCGTTCGAGCGATTTTACCGCGTCGGCGCTTTCGATGGCGGGGTTGTCGGCGAGAAGGTGCGCAGCCAGGGCGTGGTCGCGCGCCTGGGGACGCCGTTTGTTGCCGGTCACGATACCTATGAGAATCGAGTAGTAGAAGCCCGATTGCGCCGAGCCAAGGAGATGAAAGCAAAAAGCATCCACCAACCGCTCGAAGGCGAAGTCGAGGGTTTGGTAGTCCTTGTGGAGGTCGCCGGTCATCTCCAGGTGAAGACCCTGTTCCAGCCTGCGCAGCTTCTTCACGCTCCGGCCCGCAAACTGGATGGTGGTGATCTGCTTGAGAAAACGCAGGCACCGGAGCACGACTGGATCCAACTTCCCCACCCTCAGTTCGGGCACATCGGTGGCGCTCAGTGAGATGAGGACGTTCTCCTTCTTGTTCAGCGCCAGCCGCTGCACATAGGCCATGTAGCGGCTCATGTTGAAGAAGAGCCGGTTGTAGAACAGCTCAAGCGAGCGCCATTTCCTGATGTCCTGCATCGGGATCACGCCGGAGCGCGCGGCCAGGGTGCCGAGTCCGATATCGATGGCCCGGCCGCAGACCGAGTAGGTGAGCGGGGTGACAACCCCCGGCATCATCTCGCCGATGTTTCCCAGCGACCAAACGTCGCTGCTCTCCTGCTTCACGTCGTCGAGCTCGTTGAAATGCACGTCATCCAGGGTCGTGATCGGCCGCACCTGCAACCAGTGGATTGTGCCCGCGCTGTCGATCACCCACTCGAGATCAACCGGGTGACCGTATGCCTTCTCCGCCTGTCTGGCCCCGGCCATCAGTTCCCGCACCTGCGCTGCGGACAGCAGATCGCCGTTCCTGGCGATCTGTGAAGCGATGTTCTTGCCGCTGTTGAACAGTCGATACTGGACGGCATCCTTCTTGCCGCTGACCAGAACATCGCCGGCACCGGCCGCGGCGCTGATCACCATCTTGTCCCGACGGTTGCTCACCGGATCGGCGCTGAAAATGACCCCCGCCCTCGCGGCCTGCACCATGTTCTGCACGATGACCGAGACGCGGGTGTCAGCGCGGTCGTGGATTTCTTTGGCATACAAGGAGACCCTGTCAGCGCTGCCAGAGGTAGCGCACTTGTGGATGGCCGCCTTCACTGCTTCGATGCCACTGACGTTCAGATAGGATGCAAACTGGCCGGCGAAAGAGGCGTGCAAGCCGTCCTCGCTCACCGCAGAGGAGCGCACCGCCTTGGGTCCGTCGCCCAGAGCGCGAAGGTGGGTTGCCAGAACGTCTTCCGGTAGTTCCTGCCCGTCAGGCTGGATGATCACGAACGACTCGGGAACCCGGAGCCCGAGTCGATGCAGGACTTTCAACCCGCGGGCTTTGCCACCCGCAGGCAGGTCCCCCACGTCGCGTATGAAGTGGAACAAGACTCAGTCGACCCGATAGAGGTCGGCATGAAATCCATATTCGGCCATGCCGAGGCCGTCAACGCCGTTGAACCGATAGCTGGCGATCCCTTCGCGCATCATGTACTTCCCGTCATGCAGATAGGCGAATTCCCCGTGCCGGTGGAATTCCAGGATGTGCTTCTTCCCGCTGCGGGCGATGATCTCGATCGTGCCCTGATCGGGCTTTAGTCCGTCGCGGTGGATGGTTTCCAGATCGGTGGTGTCCACGATGGCATCGGTCACACCGTCGGCCCCGGTGATGAAACCAGCGGTCAACCGTCCGAGAAATTGCCATTTGATGGTGGTGACCGTGAAGTGGTGGCCGTCGTCCGCGATGCCGGTGAACCAGTAGTGGCGGTCCCACGTCAGCCAGTTGCGCGAGCCGAAGGAGTGGTCGCGCGACGCCCTCAGGTTCAGGTCATGGCGTCGGCCGTCGAGTTCGATGCTCCCGGCGAAGGCACCGGTCTGTTCGTAATGGACCTGGTGGGTGTCTTTCATCGCGTGAAAAAAATCCCTTGTCCACTTCTCCGAGGCTATGGCCTTGGCGATGAGGTTCCGGTCGGAGCTTCTGGCGTAGTCGTAGACGGGATGCTCCCCGGTAAAGAGCAGATCCGTCTTGCAGGCGTGCGGCTGGCCTTGCGCATCCGTCACCGGCCCCTGGTAGCTGACCCGCCATTTCTTCCCGACCTCCACGCAAACCCATTGCAACCCGCCCATCTGGAAGCCGGCGCCGTCGGGGCCGGGATCGTCCTTGATGCCAAAGGAACCAATTCCCGCAAGACGAAAATCGAACCAGCACTCGTGGGGGCGGTTCGGGCCGCGGAAAGCCATGCGGGTGATGAAAGCATTCCCCGCCTTGTCGCTGCCGTAAAAATAGGAGCTGTCGTTGGGGTAGGGCTCGTCGAGGTTCACGTGCTTCTGTTCGAGATACTCGATGGGATGCTGACGGCTTTTGCTGCGGCTGACCATCAGTCTGGCGATGAGGTGCTTCAGCATGAAGGGGCCAAATTACGGCGTCCCTTTTTACCTGGAAAGCGTTTCTTCGCACAAGATTCGACGCGCGCCAGGGGTTGAGCAGATTGCTCCGTCTACTGGCCCGTCGGTTCGATTGGTCTTGCAGATTGTCTTTGCGCGGACGGGAAGCCCGGCTACGAACCGCCGCACCGGGCGTTGACCACGGTGACGTGCACGCCGCGGGGATAGCGGGCGAGGTACGCGTCGCGCGCCTGCTTGCAACGAGCCCTGTCGCCCATAGCATTCTCAACGCGGTTGGGCAACATCTCGGGGCCCCCGGCAACTTCTAAGGATCCACGCCCATCGCCAGCGCACGTTGCTGATCGCGGCGCTCGACTTCGTGTGTATGTGTCCGCCCCCCGCGCGCCGTTTCGGGGTATCGATCGCAACCCACCAGGCCTGCATTCTCTTCAAGGTTCTTGTGGCGACCACGAGCTCTTTCATTCAAGCTCGCGCCTTGTGGTTTCCGCTGCGGACAAGAGTTGCAACAGCCGAGGTGGTTCATGCCGATTTCTAAACGGATATTGGGTGCGTCGCTGCTTTTCCTAGCGACAGCCCTTGTGGCGACGGCCCGTGGCGCGGATGAGCGCTTTCCCTGGCAGAAGGATCCTGGTCCCATTGCCGGCCGCTGGTCTGTGACGTGCGACGAGATGGCGGGCATGGTTGTCGAGTTCCGGGTTGATGGGAAGAAAGCCACAGGGCGCGTCTCTCACCTGGGCAAGGCCGGGCTTTTCGGCTACTCAGTCGGTGAGGAGATGCTGCGGCTCGAAGCCGACGATCACGGTGACTGGGTCGGGCAGCTTCGCTGGCGGGGACTGGGCAGCAAGGACCGCTGGGAGCCGATTCGCCTGGTCGCGACATCCTCGCAACTCGATGCCACCATGACCACGGACAACTGCTACAAGCAGATGCCCCGGGCCAACTAACCCCAGGGATCGCCTGAGTTGTTCATGGATAGCCGGCATGGGTGAACCAATTGCGACAGTGGCGGGAGCTGACGCGATAGCGTGCGCGTCGGGCGATGCGTCTGAGCGCGTGGGCATTGCGAGGCGCGTGCTTGCGGACGAGCTGTTTTTGCAGCGCCCATCCCGGCTCAATGGGGTTGTAGTCGGGCGAATAGGGCGGCAGGTACACGACGCGGATGCTGTACCCTCCACAGACAGGACGAACGCGTGGGTCGTGGTGAGCTTTGAGGTTGTCCATGACCAGGACGTCGCCTCTGCGAAGCTTGGGAAGCAGACTGGTCGACAGCCAGTTGACGAAACGGTCTGCGTTCGCCGATTCGAAGGCGGTGTTGAGGGCCACCCAACCGGAGCGGCGAATCGCTCCATAGAGGGTCAGGTTCTTGCCCCAGTTCATCGGCACCCGGTCGATAAACTCGCATCCGCGCTTGACCCACGCGTGGCTCCGCCCCATCGAGGTGTTCAGCCCCGACTCGTCGAGAAATACCAGGCGATCCGTGGGGACGCGGGCGATCCAGCGTCGGTAGGCGCCGCGCTTCGCTATGACTTCGGGCCGCAGACTCTCCAGCGGCCGGCGGCGTTTTTTTTGACCACGTAGCCGTGACGATGAAGCGCTCTCTTCATACTCGATGCATGGACCCGCGCTCGCCCGCGCCGGCCGCGGTTGAACTCCGCCGTCAGTTCTTTCGCTGTGGGGTCGCCCAGCTTGTCGAGCAAGCCGGCGATTTCCTCGGCGGCGATGGTCGACGGCGTTCCGCCTCTTTTGGGTCGTGGCGTCGTATCGCCGTTGGCTCGATAGAGTCGAACCCAGCGGAAGACCGTGGCTGCGCAGACGTCAAATCGGACACCAACAGCGGCGTAGCCACCTTCGCCCGCTTCGTAGGCTCGGACCACACGGTTCCTCAGTTCGGTCGAGTACGGTTCTGCCATGCGCCCAAGAGATCATGGGCTACCCATCAAGGCAAGAACTATTTCCACTCAGGTGAGCACAGGGGTTAACTCGCCTTCTCTACCGCTCCGCTCGGATTCGCCTCGCCCGCGGTCTGGTGCCAAGAAGGGATCGAAGAGAAGCAGAGTGAATCCGGACGGGCGGAGGCGGTGACGGTCACCTGGCCTAATGCTAGCTGGCAAACAGCCGTTTGAACCGAAACTGCTTCAGGCGCTACTGCTAGGTCGACAGGCAATTCATGACGCAAGGGGTGTGCCGGCGCACGCCCCTTGCTAGAGAGAAGGTCTTGCTGTCAGCAACATTTTCAACACAACGGTTTCAAGACAGGAGGTTTCTCGATGACTTCCCTCCCTCAGCATTCGATCCGTCTCACAGTGCTGACAGGTTTCTCACTGGCCCTGGCTCTCGGCTCATGCTCTAGCAGCAGCAGTCCTGGAAAGGGGACCGGCGGTAGCCTCGGGGGCGGCGGCGTAATTGTTAGCAGCGGTACCACGAGCACTGGGGGCACTGTGGCGAAAGGGGGCAGCACGACGACTCCAGCCACAGGCGGGATGCCCGCGGCTGGAGGAAGCATCCAACCTTCCGGTGGCGCGACCAGCAGCACGAGCGCAGCGGGAGGCACCAGCGCAGCGGGAGGCACCAGCGCAGCGGGAGGCACCAGCCCGACGGGAGGCAGTCCCACGGGTGGCCGCTCCCCGGCCACCGGGGGCTCCGCGCCCACAGGTGGCTCGACGCCCACGGGCGGCACCACAGTCTCAGGCGGAACCACAGCAACGGGCGGCACGTCGTCTGCCGGCGGAGCGGCTGGTGGCACCACGCGAGGAGGTGGCACCACGGCCAGCGGCGGAAGAGCGGGCGGCACCACGGGAGCCGGGGGAACGACCAACATCGAAACGGGTACCGGCGGAACCCCGGTTCTCGGCGGAACCACGGCCGCTGGTGGAAACACCGGCGGAGCCAGGGGTGGAACCACCAGCACGGGTGGCGCCACGGCGCCTGGCGGCTCGACGAGCAGCGGCGATGCCGGCCTGGCTGCGGACACATCGAGCTTCCGTTGCGTCAACTGGGCAGATCCTGGCGACAACTACCAGACGGGCAATATTCAGCCGACCGGGCTCTCTGCTACGACGGACACCTACGCCACGGCCCTGGTGACGGCCAACGCGATCTTGTCCGGCTTCCAATCGGTCCTGGAAGCCAATACCATCCGGGTGGGGATCAACGAGCCCACGGTGTCAGGTACCTGGTGGACGACGGGCTACAAGGCAATCATCGACGCAGCCACCAGCCAGAACTTCAAGGTCATCTTGGGCTATTGGGCCCACCAAAATGGCAAACCCGACGACGTGACCGCCTTCAACACTATGTGGCAAACCGTCATCACCACATACAATGACAACCCCCTAGTCTATTTCGATATCGCCAACGAGCCCTACGGGTATACCGAGCCGGCGTGGGCTGACTTGGTGGCGCAGTGGCTGGCCCTGTTCCCCAATGTTCCCAGGGCGCGGGTCCTCGTGGCTGGGGTCGTGACTGGAAACGGGTGGGATGCCGATGTGACGCAGGTGGGGGCGGACTCTCGTCTGAACGGAACCTTGCTGAACCTTCACGTGTATCCTTCGAACAGCAACTCGCTCACAGCCGCAGGCTGGGAGCAGGTCATCCAACAGAAGGTGGGCGCCTATTCCAGCCGGACCGTCGCGACGGAATGGGGAGCGCCGCTGAGCGGCGGGGTCGTTTACAGTGGTACCGGCACTCCCACTGACGTCAACAGTGCCTTCATGATGGGGGTTCCGGACCAGTTCAGGGCCTATCCGATGGGTGGCTGTCTTTGGGCGGGCCTGGAAGGCACGAACGGGATGAGCGTCGCCAAGATTAGCGGAGCGGGGTCCACTCTCACATTGACCGTGACCAACGCTTCCGGCCTCGCCCGGCTTCAGTATTCGTGGGGCCTGTAGCCCAGCTACGAGCGAAGACATTTCCACAGTTTCTGTACGCAAGAGCGGCAACCCCGTCGAGAGACGTGGATGCCGAGGAAGAGTTCGCGGAGGCAGCCGAACAACGCGCGTTTCCCGCGTCGGCCGTGCCCTGCGGCTTGGCCATGCCAGCCGACGGCTGGTCCTCGCCGCCCCGGCGAGCGTGACCACAACACCGGCGATGGCCTCGCGAGGCAAGGTAGCCACCGCGACGCCGGAATCCGGCGCGCAAACGCGTAGTGTCGGACTCGACCGTCATGGCGCCGTTCAATGCGATGGTCTCCGCGATAGGTATTCGAGCCGTGGAGAGGTGCTGGCGGAACTATCATCAGAAAGGATGCAAATTCAATGATGCCCAACGACCGCGATCGCCGCTGCTTTGGCGAGAGGAGTCTTGAGATGATGCACACGGCGCCAAGCGTCACGCGAACGCTTCGGTTTGCAAGGACTCTGCTGCTCTCCGGGATGGTCGGAGCTTTCCTACTGGGATGCTCTGGATCTGGCGAGTCCAAAGGACAGGGGACAGGCGGCACGGGCAACGCCGGTGGCAACGCCGCAAAAGGTGGCTCGCTTGCCAATGGAGGGAGCACGGCCACGGGCGCGGGGGGCACTCCCGCAACCGGAGGCATGGCGACCGGTGGAATGCGGAGCGGCGGCAGCGCAACAGGACAAGGGACAGGCGGCACGAGCAACGCCGCGACCGGAGGTGTGACCAGCACAGGAGGAAGCAGTGCCGCGGGCGGAATCTCGAACACGGGGGGAGGCTCTGCGGGGACTGGCGGCTCGGTCGCGGAAGGTGGCTCGCTTGCCAGCGGAGGGAGCACAGCCACGGGCGCGGGGGGCACTCCCGCAAGCGGCGGCATCGCGACCGGTGGAATGCGGAGCGCGGGCGGCGCAATGGCTACAGGCGGTTCGCTTGCGACCGGTGGTGGAATTGCAACTGGGGGCATCACCGGCACTGGCGGTACAAAGGCTGCGGGTGGAACAGTTTCAACCGGTGGGGCAACCACTGGAGGCGCAAGCGGCGGTCAGGTTGGTTCAGGCGGTGCCACCGGTTCGGGTGGAATCCCCGGCGCAGGCGGAAAGACCGGCGCGGGTGGCACGACAACGGCCGGTACTGGGCCTTGCGACATCTTTGCAGCCGGCAATGCCCCCTGTGTCGCAGCCCACAGCACGGTGCGGGCTCTTTTGGGCGCGTACAACGGCAACCTTTACCAGGTCACGCGCGCCTCGGACAACACGACGAAAGACATCGGGGTGCTGAGCCCAGGAGGCTTCGCCAACTCGGCCACGCAGGACACCTTCTGCACAGGCACGACGTGCACCATCACCATCATCTACGACCAGTCCGGCAAGAATAACCACCTCAAGCAGGCGCCCATCGGTCAGAGAAATACGACGGCTCCCAAAGAGGCCGACGCGACGGCCCTCAAGTTCACCATCTCCGGTCACACGGTCTACGGCGTCCACCTCCCTGTCGGATACGGCTACCGCGTCGACCAGACCACAGGCGTCGCGACCGGCGACCAGCCAGAGACCGAATACATGGTGACGAGCGGCACCTTCTTCAACGCCAGTTGCTGCTTCGATTACGGAAACGCCGAGACGGACAACCATGACGATGGCGCGGGCACCATGGAGGCTGTCTATTTTGGCAACTGGACGTCTCAAGGAAAGGGGGGTGGCGCCGGTCCCTGGGTCATGGCGGACATGGAAAACGGCGTCTACGCGCAAGCGAGCTTTGCCGCGAACGCCGCGGATACTTCGCAAACGTCCCCGTATGTAACTGCGATGGTGATAGGGAGATCCGGGTCGTTCGCGCTCCTAGGTGGTAACGCGCAAACGGGAACCCTAACGAGCTTTTACGACGGCGTACGTCCAAGCGGCTATAATCCGATGAAAAAGCAGGGCGCCATCGTTCTCGGCACCGGCGGCGACGGCACCGACACTGCCCAGGGCGACTTCTACGAAGGCGTCTTGACCTCGGGCGCGGCGTCCGATGTAACGGCCCAAGCCGTCCAGGCGAACATCGTCGCGGCGGGGTACGGCAACTGACGCGCGCGGTGTCTGTCGATTGACCTGAGAACGTCGGCGGTTCAGCGAGAGCCGGTCGATTGTCCTGGTCGGGGCGGCCGGATTTGAACCGACGACATCCTGCACCCAAATCTCCGACGGGACCGTCGCAGGCAGTATCAACGGTTCGCAACTGTCGGCAATCGTTCAGGATCGATCCCGCGTCACAGTCCGACTGTACCAGCCATTAGCAGACTTTCACACCCGTTTTGGTTCCCCTGTGGTACCCGGTGGGCGAGGCGAGCGGGCCGAGCACACGACGTCCCCTACCCTGCGCCTACTCCAGGCCAACCAGGTTTCGCTCCTGACCGCGAAGGAGGTCGCGGCTAGACTTCGAGTCTGCACGGCCACGGTGTACAAGTTGTGCGCCTCCGGGGCGCTCCCTCATGTTCGAGTGCTCAATGCGGTCCGGGTTGTGAAGCAGGACCTGGAGAAATTCATCTTCTTTCGGCGAGCGTGAGAAGACACCACTCGGCAGGCCAGCACGGTGTTTAGGACGGATGGGCGAAGCATCCCGTGCCGAAGCGCTTCACCCTGCGCCGGAACCAGACGTCGTAGAGCGAGTCGAGATCGCGGATGACATCTGCGCCGGCTGGCTCTTGGAGACGGTTCTCGGAAAATACGTGATGGCCGAGTTTGGCCAACACGCCGACCGCACCCAAGAGTGTCCCGCCTTGGGCAAAGCCATCGCACGGCTCAAAGAGGCAGCACGCCGACCCACTCTAGCTCGGCCGGAGAATCCTCGATTATCGAGGCGACGACGGGTACCATCATCAGCGCCGCCGTGCCCCTTCGCCCCTGCACTGGTCCACGGCGGGTCTCCCGCGCATGAAACCCCACCACTCCGAAGAGACACGAAAGGCGCGAGCGCTCGCCCTCGTGCGCGCGCGGCTCAAGGCGGATCTCGACTGGCTTCGTGGGTACCCTAAGAAGTGGCAGTCGGGCAACGTCGACTGGGTCTTTCCCCTTCGTGCAAAGGAAGGCCCAGAGCGAATCACCATCGACTCGACCGTCATCACGAAAGCCAGTCGGGCAATCGCCGAGTTGCCGCAGCGGTTTCCCCGAGCCCTCGCGGATGCGGTCGGCGACGTGGATGTCTGGTCCGCCAACATGAAGGCAGCCGTGGGCTGGGTCAAGCAAGGGCTCCGCGATGGTCGTGCTCCACGTTCCCTGTTCGGCAGGGAAGCACGATTCGGAAATCCGATCGCCGGAACAGCCGCGGAGCTAGTAGGCACCGAGCCTTTGCTGTCTCAACTCCTTGCTGATCTGTCCTGGTACTTCTGCTCGGACCCCAGCGAAGGGGCCGAAATGCTCGAGTGGGTCTCGGCACGTCGGCAGCAAATCGTAGGGGTTATCCGCATTGCCCCGCGCGACCACGACTTTGGCGCCCTTTGCCTCCGACTTCGCGCTCTGCGAGCCGAGGCACGCGAATCTCGGCTCGCGGTGCTCGAACGACTGGTACTCGACTCCCGAGCCTGGCAGGGACCGCTTCTTGGGCTCTACCCCGAGCGTCTGCTCCCAATGGTCAAGGCGGGTGACGTGTTCACGCTTTCTGAACTCGATTTCGGGAGGCTTGGCGTGTGGCTCAGTCACTGGACGACAAGACTTCTGGCAGAGGAGTCGTCCGCACGGCATCGAGCGCTCGACCTCTTCTCGGCGACCTATGGTCGCTTGGAAGAACCTCTCGAACACTGGCGGATACGGTGGGGTGAAATCCAGCAAGCGTTGGATGATCTGCGCAAAATGGCGGCCACGACAGGAGTAGCTTGGTCAGAATGGGAGGAGGCGAAGGCCAAAAAGAAGCTGAATTCGATTGGCGCCGTACCGGGGCAGTGTGGCGCCCTGAAGACAGGTCTCGAGTCCATTCGTCGGCTTTCTCGCTGTGCGAGCACGGCACAGCACCGCGATCTCGTAGCATTGGCGGTGCAGATGCCGCTGCTCAACACGGGGCTACCGGCGGCAATTCCTGCCCTCAGCAGTGAGGTCCCGGACCCAGTGCTGCTCGACTGGCTCGGAGTAATGAGACGGGCCATCAAGCGGCACCCGAACCTTGCCGACAGCATGCCGTGGACCATCGACCGCCCCGACGTTCTTCGCTCAAGGGAGCAGTGCGATCGGTTCTTTGATGCTCTTGCCCTCGTGGGGCCGTCTGGTGATCGCGAGTCGGAGGTTGAATTCCACGAATGGCTTTCCGTGCTTTGCAGCGCCACGACCGATGCTTCCGTGGCAGCGCGATGGTTCAAACGGCTGTTTGCCTCGAATCTGGGAGAAGCAGACCGTCCCGACCTCGATTTGCTGAGTGGAGCCGCTCGGCTGTGTTTGACGGAGCCGGGCGCCTTCATGCCGATTCTTCACGGGCTGCTCGCACTGCCTTGGCACGACCGCAAGCTATTGCTGTCGAAGGTCGGTTCTGAGTCGCTGTACCGCCAGGCGCTCCTCGACGGACATGGCGCCCTTTTGTGCCGGGGATTGGATCGTGCAGACCTGCTCAATTCGAAGGTCGCCATCGGTGCCCACATCGCGGGTGAATCACCCGTCAAGCTGACGGGGATTCTCGATTGCGCTCCGGAGCTGAAGACGGTGCTAGCCGAATTGGCCGCCACGACACCCGCTGCCGAGGAAGTCGCGGTGAGGATACTGGGTCCTGCGTTTCGCTCGCGAGAGGAGATTCATCGGGAGCTTCAGGTACTCCGGGACAAGGTGCGTTTGGTGGAGGAAGCGACAGCCCTCGGCGCTCGCATCCGAGCCCTTGAGGATCTGCTTGTCGCGCGTCCCGTCCTCAGTCAGCAAAGGGTCGAGAAGCTACAGGCCAAGATCGCACACACGACCCGTAGAATTCGTCTGGAACGTTGGGTGGACCAGATCGATGCGGAGCTCAGGCAACGTCTTCCAAAGCTGCTTGGGCTCGAGGCCATTCCAGATGATTGGTGGCAGGAGCCCATCCTCAAGTGCCTGATGGGGATAGCCCGCCTGCCCAGCGAATTTCGGGCGCTTGCACGGCTCGTTCTCAAGCGTCGCGTGGGCCAGCCCCCGTGGGATCTGCGGGACCATGACAAGAACGCACGTTTTCTCGCTCACCTCCGACGCAACGGCGTTCGCATCGAACCCTGGCTAGACGGAATCGGCTCGTTTCAGCACACGAGCCCGAATGTGGGGAACGCTGTTTTGGAGTTGGAGAATGATCCGCTGGAGGTGCTGCAGATGGGCGCGCATTTCGAGACTTGTCTATCCCCTGGCGCCTTCAACTACTTCTCTGTCATCGTGAACATGACAGACATCAACAAGCGCATCCTCTACCTCCGCAATCCTCGCGGAAAGGTCCTGGGACGCTGCTTGCTAGGACTGGCCTCCGGTGGAGGTCTCGTCACCTTCCACCCCTACTGCCATGCCTCCTTCGACTTCCCCTCGATGGTGAGGGACTTCACCGAGGAACTCGCTGGCAGGATGGGCGTTCCTGTGCTTCCAGATGGCCGCGTATCTCCACTGCTCTCGTCGCGTTGGTACGACGACGGGGCCGTGGACATTCACGGCCGGCTTCAGTGTCTGGCCGAAGGCTCGCAGTTCCGAAGCACTCTGGCTCGGCTCCCGATAGACGAGTGGAGTTGACCCGATTTGGTGGACGGTTTCGTTACGCAGCTTTCTTACCAGCTTTCTTCACTGAGTGCATCAGCTCAAATTCGATTGGGCTGTTGTAATTGAGCGCCGAATGACGGCGGCAAGGATTGTAGAAGCCTTCGATGTACTCGCCAATCGAGAGGTTAGCTGCCTCCCAGCTTTCGAGATCGTCGATGTCTTCCAACTCGCGCTTGAGGGTCGCGAAGAAACTCTCGGCCACGGCATTATCCCAGCAGTCTCCCTTCCGGCTCATGCTGCATTCTATGCTTCCGGCTTCCAAGGCTTTGCGGTAGTCGTCGCTCGCGTACGTGCTGCCTCGATCTGAGTGGTGAACCAGGCCGCTGCCGGGCTGGCGTTGGCACAAGGCCATGGCCAGTGCCGCGAGCGCGAGGTGGCGATCGACATTCCGACTGGTCGCCCAGCCGACAACCCGCCTGGAAAACAGGTCGAGAATCACCGCGAGGTACAGCCAGCCTTGCTGCGTCCACAGAAACGTGATGTCAGTGACCCACGACTGGTTTGGACGAAGCGCGGTGAAGTTGCGCTCCAGCACATTCGGCGCGATGGGGAAGCTGTGCTTCGAGTCGGTGGTCGTGCGAAAACGATGACGACAGCGCGCCACCAGCTTGTTTTCGCGCATCAGCCTGGCCACCCGCTTGCAACCCACCCGATCCCCGGAAGCTTTGAGGTCGGCATGAACACGGGGACTGCCGTATCGTCGCCGGCTCCCGTGATGAATCGCGGCTATCCGCTCGGACAGATCCTGGTCACGGCGTGCGTGCAACGAGGCGGGCCGTCCCTGGCTGGCGTAGTAGCCACTGGGCGAAACGGCCAAGACACGGCAGAGGACCGCGACGGGGAAGGCCACCTTCTCCTCGGAGATGAACGCAAACCTCACGCGCTCTCCTTGGCGAAGAAGGTGGCCGCCCTTTTTAAAATCTCACGCTCCATGCGGAGGACTTTCACCTCGCGACGCAGATGCGAAAGTTCTTCCTTCTCGGCGGTCGTCAGGGCGCCAGCAGGGCCCTTGCCCTCGTCTACCCTCGACTGCCGATCCCACTGGTACACCAGGCTGCTTGCCACCCTGAAGTCCTTTGCTACCTGCGCGACGCTGCGTCCTGCACGGACGAGCGCCACCAAGTCTGCCTTGAACTCGCGCGTGTGCATGCGCCGGGATCGCTTCTTCTCTTTGTCCAACATGTGGTCACCTTTCTACGCCCATTTTCCTGAGCGAGGGTGTCCACCAAACCGGGTCAAGTCCAGAGTTTGTGCCCGCGCTCGTGAAGGCGCTCTACCCCTTTCAACTCGACGAGAGCATCCTCCCTGTCGTCCTCGATCTGCGCGAACTCAGGTGTCGTCCTGAACTCGCGCTCCCCTTGGTGCCCTATCTACGGCAGGCGTCCGATCTCCCGCCGCTCACCGCACTTCGGGCCGTCGAGTTCCTGAATCGCGCCGCCCATCCGGGGCTCATCAACGCCAACCTCACCGAGCGCGCCCTGCACGCCATCCCTGAGATCCTCGCGCATGGGTACGGCTGGACCAGCGCACTCGTGGCGCTTGCGAATTCCGAGCCTGTAGCGCTCCTTCGTCTGCTTCGCGCGAGACGGGGACCGCGTTCCGAGCGCGCCAAGTCTGGCTTCCTGCAAGACGATCTCTTTCCCGCCGCCGAGGCGCTACTCACTCTGGGACGTCGAAAACAGGCGATGGATCTCTACCGAGAGCTACTTGCCAGGAGGGACTGTTTCGGAGAGTGCAACGAGTGGTGCCAGTCGCGTCTGGAGCAGCTCGAACGGGCCAGTCTGGACGACCGGAAATAGTCAAGGTCGGCCCGGAGGGGCGATGGAAGACACACCCGCACCGGACACTTGAGACTTGCCAACTCTCATCTGCAAAGTAGGAACGTGGACGCCATCTGACCCTTCCAGACGCCGTCGGCTTGGCAGATCAGGCGGGCCAGCAGTCCCTTGGTGATCGCGCGATTGACCTCACAGCGGGGACCGAATCGCGTGTGGCCCTGGCCGTCCGGAGTGAGGGTTTTGGCCGGGCAATCGCCGGCGCAGTGGTAGTAGCAGAAGCATCCACGGCACAGGGCACGGCGCTCGCGGATCTTGCTGAGAAACGACCGACGCCGGGCCTGATCCACGGACAGAGTCCCATCCCCGGCAATGCGGCCGAAAAAGAACTGCTCGCCCAGATCCACGCCGGAATCGAAGACCTCGTAGCACGCGGTCAGCCGGCCGTCGGCGCCTACGATCAGCGCAGACTGCGGCGCCGCGCAGAAGGTGCCGGTTAGAGCAAAAGGCCGTGCGCCCGAGTACGCCAGTTCGCGCCCGTGCCGGCTGGCCACATCGTGGGCTTGCAAAAACGCAGCCACGAAGCGCTCGCCACTGAGCAATGCCCGTCGCTCGGCACGAGCCCGGCCGTGACCGAAGGCGGGCTCGGCTTGAAAACCTCGGCACGCAGTCTCGCGGCAGAGGTGCTCGATGCCGGGCGCCAAGTTGTCGATCGCGGCCTCGGTCACGGTCAGGCGAATGCCGTAGTTCTTGCCATGGCCATCCAGTTCCCGGATGGTCGCGTAGACAGCCTCCGATGTTGGCGCGCCCGAAGCCAGCGGGCGCTGCCGGTCCTGCACTTCTGGTAGGCCATCGCACGACAGGCTGATGTCGTCGATACTTGCCAAAATCCAGTCCCGCTGCTCCTGGGTCCAGAAGCCATTCGACGCCAGACTGATCTTGGCTGGCAGGGATCGCGAGCGAGCGTGCTCCACGAGCTGGCGCAAATGGTCCCAAGCCAGGGTTGGCTCGCCGCCGCCGTGAAACGAAAGGGAGTAGCTGGCTTCGCCGCGTGTCTGGGCGTTGCGGCAGGCAAGATCGATGGCGGCAAGGCCCGCGTCGAGCGGCATGAGCCCGCCGCGTGCGCCACCGGCCGAGGCATAGCAGTAGGCGCACCGGAAGTTACATGAGGTCGTCAGCAGCAACACGACAATGGACGGCGCGAAGGGCGTCTCCCCGTCGAGAACGGCCGGATCCACCAGCGGCGGCTGTAAGAGCCCGACGGATTCGAGAAAAGTGCGGGCCTCTGACTGTGCGGCCGGCTCTTTGCCATCCGGCTCAGCCAATGTGGCTGCCGCCAAGTTCGCCATGGCCCGGTTTCCTGCGAACGCCAACCGCCGCAGTGGCGAATAGAGGATGAAGTGATCTTGATAGGGGATAGAGTAAAGTGGACTGCGTCGTGCCGCATCCGCAGGCCTTGGGGAATAGACCTGGTCGTCGTAGGGATCGCGCCGTGGTTGTTCGTCGTTCATTGCAAGCAAATCAGTTGGGGTACCAGTAGTGGCCGCCCCCGCCCACGGACTGGCAGGTGCAGATGGACTGGCAAGGACACACGGAGTCGCAGGTGCAGATCTGGTTGCACGTGCAGAGGCTACCGGTCATCTGACACTCTCCTCCACGGGTCGGCTCACGGACTGTTACGGTGTTGCACACGCAGACCGCGCCGGCAGGAAGCGGCTGGCCAACGGGAACCGTGATCGTGTCGCAAATGCAGACGGTATGTGTACCCGGATAGGTAACGGACCCGGCCACGCAGTTGCAGGTGCAGATCATGCCAGGCGGGATGGGCGAGCCACATGGCAGCGTGAGGGTCTCCAGCCCCGTCGTGCGATAGGTGACCGCCTTGGCCCCCTTGTCGCTGTCCTCGGGATCGAAAAGGCAACTCATGCTGGCTCCCTCGGGCAGAGACCAAAGCTTGACGGTCTTGTCCCCGCTGCCCGATGCCAGCAGCTTGCCATCCGTGGAGACGACGGCCACGAAGCGCGGGTTCGCGACGGTGGCGAGCGCGGGGATGCGCGGGATTCGATTCGGACTCTCTGGTGCTGAGCCATCGTGAGCAGGTAGACCGGCAAGGCGCCGATGAGCACCGGCCGGGGTCAGGCTGACCCTGCCGAGAGCCGCCCCGTGAGAGGCCAGCCGGCCCGAGGCGCGCCGCCGACGGCCAGCGCGGTGGCGCGTACGCCCAGGTTGGCGTAGGAGGTACGGCCGAGCGCCGTATAAGCGAAGGCCCAGAGTTGGCGCTCCGGGCCTTCAGGTGGATCGACCGCGTGGGGGTCGAGCCACGCAGTTCCCTCAATCGCACGATCCGGGCGGGAGATCCACCACGGCGAGCACCGCCGCGTGGACTTGCTGGATCGCACTTGTAAGTTATGTGGGCTGGCGTTTCTGGTGTGCCGCAGCTGCGACAAGCGGTGCAAGTACTGCTCGCCCGAGTGTGCGGCCAAGGGCCGACGCCAGAAGCAGCGGGTCGACGGGCACAAGTACCAGGCGACGCGGATCGGGCGTCGCAAGCACGCCTTCCGTCAGCAGGAGTACCGCGCGCGCCGAGCGGCCGTGCAGAAAGTGACGCATCAGTATTTGGCGCCGGAGGCGCCGCCTGTAATCCCGATGGTGCAGGCCGGGACGGCGGGCACGGCGCCCGCCGCGACCACGGCCCGCCTGGAGGTACGCGTTCATGTCCTTACTCTGGATGACCATCGAGCCGAGGCAAACCGAGACACGCTTGCAGCTCTCGGCGGGCGCCGCGGGCCTGTGCCTGCGCGCGCGACTGCCCGTCTGTCCGCAGCACAGCCGGGCGCTGGCCCAGCTCCTTCAGGCGTTGGTGGCCTGGTATGGCCGACCCTTGACCGCTGTGCTCGATGCGGACGCCCAGGACGTCGCTGCCCACCCGGAGCGTTGGGCGCTTTTGCTTGGTGACCTCGACGCCGAGGCCATCCGAGTCGATTGGGTCCACCTGGCGCGCGCCGTGTTCCGGCGCGACCGCTTCATGGACGGGCTGGGTGGCTTCGCCCGCGCACGTCGCCTGGTCACCTCTGTTGCCACGGGGTCGTCATCGTGATCACCGCGGACATGCGCGCGCACATGCGCAGGCTGGTGCTGGCCGAGCACTGGCGCATCGAAACCGTGGCCCGCCGTTTCGGCGTCCACCACTCCGTGGTTCGGCGGGCGATCCGCGACGACGCCGTCACACCGCCGCCGCCGCGTACGAGCAAGCTCGACCCGTTCAAGCCGTACATCGTCCAGCGCCTGACCGAATGGCCACAGTTGACGTCCGCGCGGCTGATGCTGGAGCTGCGCGACCGGGGTTTCACCCTCGGCATGACCCAGTTGCGCAAGTACGTCGCGCAGGTGCGCACGCCCGTGCCGCGCAAGGCGTTTCTGCGCGTCGAATTCGAGCCCGCCGAACAGGCCCAGGTCGACTGGGGCAGTTTCGGCTACATGCGCATGGGCTCGGCCCAGCGGCCGCTCTCCGTGTTTGCGATGGTGCTGTCTTACTCGCGCGCCATCTTCATCGACTTTTCCCTCGACCAGCAGATGGAGACCTTCCTGCGCATGCATCGCCGTGCGCTCGAGTTTTTCGCCGGCGTCCCCAGGCGCATCGTCTACGACAATCTCAAGTCGGTCGTCCTTGCCCACGTGGGCGCCACCGTGCAGTTCAATCCGCGGTTCCTCGCGTTCGCCGGCCACTACCTCTTCGAGGCCACCGCCGCCCCGGTGCGCTACCCGCAGTTCAAGGGCCGCGTCGAGGCCAGCATCAAGTTCATCCGCCACTCCTTCTTCTACGGGCGGTCATTCACCTCCCTGCACGACCTGCGCGCACAGGCTGCCACCTGGCGCGACCAGCTCGCCAACGAGCGCATCCACGCCACCACGCGCGAGCGCCCGTCCCAGCGCCTGCTCGTCGAGCGGCCCCGCCTGCGTGCTCTGCCAGCCCATCCCTTCGACACCGACATCGTGATCCCCTTGATCGTCTCCAAGGAGGCCCGCGTCCGCTTCGACACCAACACCTACTCGGTCCCGCCCGAGCTGGTGGGCAAGACCGTGCAGGTGCGCGCCGACGATCACCGCGTACGCGTGATGTGCGATGGCGTCGAGGTGGCCGCGCACTCGCGCTGCTGGGACAAACGCCACCACGTCGAGGACCAGGCCCACGTCCAGAAGCTGCTCGACCGGCGCAAGGCCGCACGCGGCCCCACGCGCCGCGAGCGCCTGTTGACCAGCTGCCCCGAGGCCCGCGTCTATTTCAACGAGGTGGCGCGCCGTCGCATCCACCTCGGCAACGAAACCGCCAAGATCCTCCGCCTCATCGATCTGTACGGCCAGACCGAGGTCGCCGGCGCCATCGCCAAAGCCGTCGGCCAGCGTAGCTTCGGCGCCCGCTACGTACGCGCCCTGTGTGACCAGGCCCGCTTCGCACGCGGCCTGGGTGAGCCGCCCGAACCCGTCGTCACCGGCAACGCCGCCGCCGACGACATCGACGTCCAACCCCACGACATGGAGACCTACGATGCCCTCATCAACAACGACGACAACGACGACTCCCGCGACTGACAGCGCCAAGACCATGGCGCTTGCCGATGTGCTGCATGCCCTCGGCCTCGATCACGCCGCTGCCATCCTGGACGCGGCCACCGGCAAGGCCATCACTCGCAACGACTCACCCACCGCGCTCCTCGACCACCTGATGCGCGAGGAGTTTCGCGTCCAGACCGAGAGGCGCGCCCAGCTCGCCATCAAACGCTCCGCCATCTTCCCGGTCACCACCCTCGACACCTACGATTTCAACTTCCCCAAGTCCATCGACAAGGACGTCGTCGAGCGTGCGGCCACGCTCGAATTCATCAAGGATCGGACCAACGCAGTGTTTATTGGGCCCTCCGGCGTCGGCAAGACCCATCTCGCCAACGCCATCGGCCAGCTCGCTTGCCTGCGCGGTCACCGCGTCCGCTTCGTTACCGCCGCCGACCTCGTCAACGACCTCGTCGCGGCCCAGGCCCGCAACCGTCTGCACCGTCGCCTCGCCACCTGGGCCTCCTACGAGCTGCTCCTCGTAGATGAGCTCGGCTATCTCAGCTTCGACACCCGCGGCGCCGACCTCTTGTACCAGGTCTTCAACCGTAGGTATCAAAGGGCCGCAACCATCGTCACTACCAATCTGCCCTTCAAGGACTGGGGCAAGCTCTTCAGCAATGCCGCCGCTGCGTCCGCTATCGCCGACCGCCTTGTCCACCGCGGCTTGCTCATCAAGATCGTCGGCAAGTCCGGGCGCTCAAACCAGGAGGTCGAGTGAACCTGTAGCTCAACTCATTCCCCACGCCGACGCCGACCCCGGCCGGCCACCACCCGTGGCTGCGCCGGGGTCTGTCCTCATCCCGCCGCAACCGCGCCGAGCGCGGGTGAAACGCCGCGCTTCCTCGCCGTCGTCTCCAGACACGACCAAGGGCGGCCACGAGGATGGCATCCCCATCGCGGCCGAACTGGTTCCGTACCTTCGGGCTGCCATCGAAGCCTCGCCGAGCGAACTCGTCTTTCCCCGACCCGACGGCTCTCGCCATCTGGCGACGGTGGATCTGGTTTCGATCCTCCGAACGGCACTACGCCGGGCGGGAATTGTGGAGGGCTACGTCCACAAGTGTCGGCGTTGCGGTCACGCCGAGGAGAGCCGGGAGGGGGAAGCCCGGCGGTGTCCGACGTGCAACATGAAGCTGTGGACCGTTGGCAAGGTGGCACCTTTCCGGTTCCATGACCTCCGGCACACCACAGCTTCACTGCTCATCATGTCGGGGGTCAGTCCGGCGGTTGTCCAGCGCATCCTGCGACACAGTGACATCCGGGTGACCATGGATGTATACGCCCACCTGGCGCCCGAGTACCTGCAACAAGAGATCGACCACCTCTCTTTCCGTCCAAAACCCGCACCTGGAAATGTACCCTCAGAGAAGCGCTCCGTCGGGTCGGCCAGGGTTGATACACCTTCCCCTGCCCTCCCTCTTGCTACCCCTGTGCTACCCAAGTCGCCGAAGGGCTGTTCGCCGGCTCCCCAGCGCGTTCGGAAAACCTCATTAAATCGTAAAGTTATCTCTGTCGGGGCGGCCGGATTTGAACCGACGACATCCTGCACCCAAAGCAGGCGCGCTACCAACTGCGCTACGCCCCGTCTCCCGCCGCAAGCGGCGGAAGGGGAAGAATGATAGCAGAAAGTCAGTCGGCTCCCACAAAAGGAACGCGGCGATCGGGACGTCAGGCCCGGCTGCGGCCTGGCGCACCGGAAGCCCGCGCTTGTACCGACGGCAGAGTCCGACCGGCCGGCAAGCGCGTGCGGCTGTCACTTCAGCGACAGCTTGCCCCGCAGCTCGATCTGCTGCGCGGACGAGCCGACCAGGACCTCGAAGTCGCCCGGCTCGGCCTTCCATTGCTTGGCCGTCTCGTCGAAGTACGACAGCGCGCGACGATCGATCGCGATCTGCACGCGCTTGCTCTCCCCTGGTTTGAGACTGACCTTGGCGAATCCCTTCAGCTCCTTCACCGGGCGGGGCACCGGGGCGTGGCCGTCCCCGAGGTAGAGCTGCGCGACTTCGGCGCCTTCGCGCTTGCCGGTGTTGGTCAGATCGAACGCGACGCTCGCCGCGCCGTTGTCAGGCATCACAGCCGGCGTGACCGTCAGGCCACTGTACTTGAAGGTCGTGTACGACAGACCATGGCCGAAGGGAAAGAGCGGCTTGGTCTTGACCCGGTCGAAGTGGCGGTAGCCGAGAAAGACGCCCTCGCTGTACGGGATCTTCTTGTCAGCTTGCGGGGCGTAGCTGCGATACACGGCGCTGTCTTCGAAGCGTCGCTCAAAGGTCGCAGGCAGCTTCCCCGACGGGCTGAAGTCGCCGAACAGGAGCTGCGCCAGCGCGGTCCCGCCTTCCTGTCCAGGATACCAGGCCTGCACGATGGCGCGGATGCCGTCCACCCATCGAATCATGTCCACGCCACCGCCCGAGGTGACGACGACGATGGTGTTCTTGTTGGATTCGCGAACCGTGTCGATGAGTTCGTCCTGACCGGCGGGAAGCTGGAAGGTGCGATCGGACCCTTCGCTCTCGTTGCTGGGGTCGAAGCCCGCCAGCACCACCGCGACGTCGGCGGCCGCGGCCAATGTCTTCGCCGCGGGCTCGATAAGCTCGGACACCTTGCGCGCGCCCATGCCCAGCCACGCATGGTGGTCGCGGTGCAGGTATTCGAGGCGAATCGCGTAGGCATGGCCGGCCTGCAGCTTCAGCGTGGCGATCCCGATCGGCTGCTGCTGTGCCGTGCGATCCAGCACCGGTTTGCCGTCGACGAACAAGCGATACTCGTTGAGCCCGTAGCTGTTGACGGCGAAGCGATACGCGTCGGAGCTGGCCGGGATGAAATACCCGGTCCAGCACGCCGAGCCCGCCCTGCCCTGCCCCGTGGGCCAGCCGTTGGGGCGATCCCAGGAGAAGCTGACATGCTCGTCGACGCGGGTCAGGCTGGCGCTGCCAGCCAGATCGGGGTTGTCGAAGTACTCGGCCTTCAGGCCTGGTTGCCCGCCCGTCGCTGCGGTGGCGAACACGGTGGTCTCGAAGATCTCGTGCAACGGCACAAGCCCTCGACTCCAGGTCACAGTCGCACTGCCCGCGAGAGTGTCGACCAGGCCCTGCAGATAGCTCACGGCCACGAACGGGCTCGCCTGCGCGCTGCCGCCGCCCACCGGCACCGCCGGATGCGCGTTCGGCCCGATCACCGCCACAGACTCGATCTTCGTCCGGTCGAGCGGTAGCCAATTGCCCTGGTTCTTCAGCAGGACCATGCTCGCACGCGCGCTTTCGAGCGCGAGCGCGCGCCCCTCGGCGGAAAACAGCGGCCAAGCTCGATCGGTCTGCGCGCGATCCAGCCAGCCGAAGCGGATCGCGGTGCGCAAGATGCGACGGACCTTGTCGCCAATGGTGGCGACCGAGATCTTGCCCTGCTTGATGGCCGGGATCAGGGTCGCCCGATTCATGAACTTGCCCGAGGGCATCTCCAGATCCAGACCCGCATTGGCAGCAGCCACGCCGTCATAGGTGGCATCCCAGTCGGACATGATGATGCCATCGAAGCCCCATTCCTGCTTGACCACCTGGTTGTTGAGGCGACGGTTCTCCGTCATGTGCACGCCGTTCACCAGATTGTACGAATCCATGATGGCGCCCACCCGCGCTTCGCGCACAGCCGCCTCGAAGGTCGGCAGGTAGATCTCGCGCATGGTTCGCTCGTCCATCTCAGAGCTGGCGTGGTGGCGATCGATCTCCGAGTTGTTGCCCAGAAAGTGCTTGATGGTCGCGCTCACGCCCTGGGACTGGACGCCCTTGATGTAGGCGACCGCCATGCGCGACGCGAGCCACGGATCTTCACCAAAGTACTCGAAGTTGCGGCCGCACATTGGCGCCCGGTAGATGTTCACGGCAGGCGCGAGGAGAAAGTGCACCCCGCGCGCCCGGGCATCGCGCCCGAGCATCGCGCCCACGCGAAGGGCCAGAGCCACGTCCCACGACGCGGCCAGCGCGATCCCGGCCGCGTAGGTGGTCGACGGGCCGCTCTTGCGAATCCCGAACGGACCGTCGGCCATCTTGAGCTCGGGCAAACTGAGCCGCGGGTTGCCCCGCACATAGAAGCCGTTGACCCCGCCGATAATGTCGATCTTCTCCTCCAGGGTCATCTGCTTGAGAATCGCTTCCACGCGCTTCTCGATATCGGCCCGCTTGGGCGACGCCGCCCGCACAGCCAGGAGAATTCCGGTGAGAGACAGGCTGACGGCCGCGAGTGAGTGCCCGATGGTCAGAATGCGGTCGAAGTCCTTGTCACTGGACGGTGACTGCGAAGTCGGTGGTCTGCAGCCCGACGCCGCCGCTCCAGATCTCGAACCCGGAGAAGACGTTGGTCAGGCTCCACGAGCTCTGGACATAGCCGCGCGTGACAGCATCCTGGATGAACTGGTTAAGATCGAACGATAGCGAGTTGAGGTTCTGTTGCGCCACATACGAGACGCACGGCTTGCCATTCGATGAATTGTTACCGTACCAGACGTTCCAGTCCTGGCCGCCTATCGTGGCCGACTTGATCATCGAACCGATCGGCGAATTTGCGGTCGGCTTGTAGAGCCAGACCATCAGGTAACCGCCGCTCGGAGCCGATAACGACGGATCACCTGCACTACTCGTGCTGAACCACACGTCATAGGCAGCGTTGTACGCCCCCGACGCGCCGTTCGCGGCCCAGGTCCAGGAGGTTTGCACGGTGCCGAGCGCGCTTACCGCCTTGGGCAATCCGCTGCCCGCAGTGCTGCGGCCTCCATTGGCACCGATAAAGATCGAAGGATACGACGCCGGTGCGCCGCCGACGCCGGTGCCATTCTGCACGGTCACCTTGAAGTTCGTCCCCGGGCCGTAGGTGATCGTCTGGCCGGCCGTCGAGCCCCACTCGTTGTTCTGAACGATGTAGTCTTGGCCGTTGCACGTCACATGGGCTGCGTCGTACTGACCGCTGAGGGTGCCCTGGCCGGAAACCGTGCTGCAGCTATTGGTCGTGCCGGTAGTACCAGGATTGATCACTGGGGCGATATCGGTCACGCACACGTTGAAGGCGCCGACTGACGCCGCTGTGCTGCCCGCGGAAATCTGGATCTGCATGTCGTACGGCGTGCCCTCGGTGCCAACCGCCTTTGTGCACTGGGCCGCTGTCGCCCAGACAGGACACTCGGAACTGTTGAAACACACCCGTCCGGTCCATCCATTGGTGAACGCGGCAACCGAGGTGTACGGCGCAACCTGGTTCGTCGTAGCCGCGCTTTGGGTGAAGCCGATGCGCACCTCGTTGTTTCCGCTGCTGCCAGTCAGTGTGATGTCAAAGCACTGCACGGGACCGCTGTAGACGCTCTTCACCGATGCGGCTCCGCTCGATGTGTTCAGTCCCAGGCCGATGCCGCAACCCCATTTCGCGTAGGTCGGGTCGACGACCGTAGTACCGCTGATGCAGCAACCGGCCGTCGGCGAGCAAAACGGGTTCGCCGTGACACATGACGACCCGTCGCCGTAGGGATAGAACGAGCCCTCGATCTCGATATCGGGGTTCAAGCTGGGGTCCGAGTCACAAATCAGCGTCTTGCCAGTCACCAGGTTGGTCACATTCGGAACGCAGGCCGGCGCGGCCGAGGAGCTGGCTGTGCTGCCGCCCGAGCTACCACCGGCGCTGGCGACAGTGCTGCCACCAGAGTTGCCGCCCGCTCCGCCGGAGTTCCCGGCGGGCGTACTGGTGCTCGCAGCCGTCGCGCCCCCTGCCTGGCTGCCTCCGGCCGGCGGCGGGTTTCCACTGTTTCCACCGTTCTCGCCCCCTGCCGGCGTGAGAGCGCACCCCCCCGCGAACAACAATACGAAGAGCGTGCATCGTGGCAGTCTAGGCATGGAACATCTCCTGAGGATTGCCGGCTTCGCGCGTCCGGACCGAATCTATGAAGGATGAACTCAATACGCCGTGTAGTCGAGAAAATTGGCGGTCATCATGAGCAGCGACATGACCATCCATGAATCGTCGTAGTACGTGCCGCCCACCAGCGCCTTGCCGGTAATCAGCACGCCATAGGCGTCATTGACGAAGCCCTGATAGTTTGAGTTGCTCATGGCCCCCACGCCGGCCGGCCCGACAAACGCCGACGACTGGGTCGAACCGGTCTGGTACTGCGCCTGCGCGTTTCCGTTCAGAGCATAGCCGTCGACCATGTTGGTCGCGCCGATGCCGCTGAAGAAGCTGCTGGTATTGGCCACGTAATTTTTCGCGCGCGTCTCGCCATTCCAGCAATAGTCGAGGCCAATGCGGAACGGCGTCCGGCACGAGTCGTACTGATAGTTCGTGGGCGCGGTCTTGCCGGGCCCGAAGGCGCCCCCATTGGGCTGCCCGTTGCTGTTACACCAGGCAGGCACGAGCCCATTGCTGGAGTTGCCATTACTGGAATTCAGCGAGGCGTTGAGCACCGTGTACATGGTGTTGACGACATTGGTCCAGTTGGTTGCGTTGGCCGTATCGACCGTGGCGAACAGCTTGTAATAGGCTGGGGCGAAGTATGAAAGGTTGATGGTCGTGTTGTCGCCCCAGGCGCCCGGCTTCAGGTAAATGTAATTGAAGATCTCGTTGTCCCAGACTTTCGTGAGCTGGCCCTTGGCGATGTCGATGTAGTTCTTGCCCGCCATGGCCAGTTGCCCCCCCCACTGCTTGTCGGCCATGATCAGCGCAAAAGCCATGTCCTCGTCGGCGTCGGTTGCGGGACCGGATCCGGAGGTACCGTCCGCGGCCGTGCCAGGACCCGAGCCGTCGGCACTGATGTACCAATTCATAAGACCGGTCGTGCCATCGAGAAACTGCTGCTCGTACATCCACAGATTGTCGAACAGATTCTGGTCGTCCATGTAGACGGCGATGAGCATGCCGTAGCCGATGCCCTCGGAAACGGTGGAGCCCTTCTGAAGGTTTCCCCCGGCTCGTTCGGCCGCTGCACGCGCAGGTAGTTCTTGGCGCCAGTCGAGGTCACGTTGTCGCTCTTCCACTGCGCGTAAGCCGCCTGCACGTCCTCATTGCGGTACCCGGCCGGATAGACACATCGGCTGGACTCTCGATTCTGCGGAAAGGGAAATTTGTGTCCAGTCGTCGATTGCGTGGGGCCTCGCGACGGCGCCGTATCGACCGCGACGTCTGGGACCGAGGCATCGCGCGCCTCGACGGCGGAGCTGGCCCCGCCACTCCCGGCCGTCGCACCGCCACCCGAGGTTCCGCCGCCACCCGAGGTTCCGCCGCTGCCCGAGGTCCCGCCGCTGCCCGAGGTTCCACCCGCACCTCCGCCGCCCGAACTGCTTGCCGTGCCACCAGCGCCTCCGCTGCCATTGATGGCTGTGCTTCCGCCGCTGGCGGCCAGCCCGCCCGAGCCCACGCTGCCTGCGCCGGAGTGGCTGCCGCCACTTTGCCCGGCTGACCCGCCGCTGCCGCCGGACTTGCTGCCGCCTGACCCACCGCTGCCTGCAACTGTGCCGCCCTGACCGGTGCTCCCGTGGGAATTACTGGGCGGCGCGAGCTTGCACGACGCAGCGGCAAGGACGACGATGGCAAGCCTGCGCCAGGTCGGGGCGCGGCTGTGAGGAAATCGGGGAGAGCCTGTCATGTCCTAACAACACTCCGTGGCTTCAGCAGGGGAAAGTTGCGTGGTCGTGGACGGCATGCACCCGGCGGAACCGACGAGACAAAAAAAGAGCGGCGGATGGGTACCGCCGCTCTCTTGATTGCGAGATTACAGGAGAAGCAGGCTAGCGCCGCTTCTTCTTGGCCGCTTTCTTGGCTTTCTTGGCCGCCTTCTTGGCTTTCTTGGCCGCCTTCTTGGCCTTCTTGGCCGCCTTCTTGCGCTTCTGCCCGCCGACGGCGCGCTTGGCGCGAGCCGCATCGCCGGCCTTGTCGAGGAAATAGATGTAGTTGTTGTCCATCTCGAAGCCGCCGTCCGCAACCTTCTCGGGCTTTCCCTTCGGCACACCCGGCTGCTTGCGACGGACCTTCCAGACTGCTCCGTCCTTCACGTAGTACATCATGTCCTTCTCACGAGCGATTCCCAGCCTTGCTACTTTTTCCTGCATTTCTCCGCCCTCCGTCTTTATGTGGGGAGATCAGAACTACCCGCATCGTAGCCAGGAGCCAAAGTTCGTCAAGAGTTTTCCGTCGGGGAACGCGAGTGGGCTCGACGGGCGACGAAACCATGGCCGAGGGAGGCGCTACCGCAGGGCACCGACTAGCGCACCGCGGCCAGGTAGATATGCTCGTCTGCCAGGCCTGGATCTCCATCGACGGGCCTGCCGTCGAAGCCGCCGAAACAAGCCAGCAGGCGGAAGCCCGTTTTGGCCAGCAGGCCCTTGACCAGGGCCGGCTCAAGCTGCCGGTGGCACAGCGGCACCACCCGCTCCGGCCCCGAGGGGCGGCCGTGCTCGTCGATGGGCTGGTAGTACAAGCGCATGTGCAGAACGTGCCTGCGCGGGTCGAATCGGTGGTTGTTGGTGGAGACCAGCCGCTGCCCCGATACCGGGTGGCGGAACACGGTGCGGCCCCAGCGGCGATGGGGATCGCGTCCGATCCACGCCGGATCCGGCGGCAACACGTCGAATGCAAGCCAGCCGCCTGGAACCAGACAGGCCCGCGTCGCGCGTAGAAAGCGCCGCAGATCGGCCTCTGCGTAGATGTGCTGCACGCTGTGGAAGGCGGCCACCGCCAAGGCAAAACGCGGTCGCAGGGCAAAGCTGCGCAGATCGGCCCGCAACAGCAGGCAGTGCGCGCGGCGGGTGGCCGAAAGGCGCGCGACCCGGCGCCGAGCCGCGGCCAGCATGGACGCCGACCGATCGAGCCCGACCACCATGTGACCGTCGCGGAGCAGCGGCAGCAGCAGCCGCCCTGTGCCGCAGGCCAGATCCAGGATCGGACCCGGCGGCGCGAACTGCGTGCGGTCCTGGGCCAGGCGCCGGTAGAAGTTGATGTCAGCGCGGCGGCGGCGGTACTCGAAATCGTACAGCGCGGCGTCCTCGAAGGCCTCGCGGGAACCTGCTTCCTCATCGGCGCGCGGAAAAACGTTCTTCACGGGCATGGGCAGGGGTCAGAGTATGCAATAGATTCCCGACATGCAGGTCATCGTGCTGCTTTCCGGTGGGCTCGACTCGGCCACCGTGCTCGCCATGTGCCGTGCCCAGGGGATTCTGTGCCACACCCTGAGTTTTCACTACGGCCAGCGCCACGCGGTGGAATTGCAGGCGGCCTCACGCGTGGCCCGGGCGCTGGGCGCGGCTTCCCATCGCGTGTGCAAGATCGATCTGGGAGGGATGGGCGGTTCGGCGCTCACTGGCCAGGGCGCGGTTCCCAAGGGCCGCAGCGACGCGGAGATCGGGGATGGAATTCCTGTGACCTATGTTCCCGCACGCAACACCTTGTTCGTGGCGCACGCGCTGGCGGTGGCCGAGATCATGGGCGCCGAGCGCATCGCGCTCGGGATCAACGTCCTCGATTCTTCCGGGTACCCCGACTGCCGGCCCGAATGGCTGCGCGCCATGCAAGAGGTCGCGCGCCTGGGCACCCGCGCGGGCGTCGAGGGACGACCGGTCGAACTGGTGGCGCCTCTGGTGGGCATGACCAAGGCTGAGATCATTCGCGCCGGTGCAGCTCTCGGGGTCGACTACGGTCTAACCCATTCTTGCTACGATCCCGCGCCCGACGGCGCGGCTTGCGGCGCGTGCGACTCGTGTCAGATCCGGCGGCGCGGTTTCCAGGAAGCCGGTGTCCCGGATCCCACGCGCTACCTGCCGTGATCGTCTAGTCCGCGCGGGCGCCCCAGCGACTTCCGAACGGTCCTGCTCCCAGGAACGCCGGGCGACGAGACACCGGCCGCAACAGATCGGTCAGGCCTGGGATGGGCGTCAATCCCGGAGAACGAAGGTCAGGCGCAAGCCCCGCTGCTGGCACTTCGCGCGGGGGCGCGCTGGGTGGCAGCTCGCCCGCGCGCAGCGGAGCACTGGGCTGGGCAAGGCGGCGGTCGCGCCGGCCACGACGACGACGCGAACGATCGAGAGAGGGCTGCAGGTCGGCGGGCAGCGCTTCATCTGCGACGGCCACGGCGCTGCCCTCGGGGGCAAGCAGCGGCCGGCCTGCCAGAGCAGGGTTGCTGCTTTCCGCGTCGGTGACGATTTCCACCAACCGTAGCGCGTCCTGGTAGAAATCGCGGCTCTCCAGATTGGGGCGCTGGCGGTTGCTCGACGGGAACAGGTAGCGCGTGGCCAGCAAGATCTGACGCGACAGCTCCGCATCACGACGCGAGGCCTTGAGCTGCTCGACAATGGACTGTGCCGATTGCAGGACCAACTGCCCCAGGTCGGGAAAGGCCGTGCTGTCGGGGTGCAAGGCGTCGCGCAAGGGCGGCAGGAGGAGCGTGGCCAGCACCAACGCATCCGAGGGAGTTTCCTCGCGGCTTGTGGTCGAGCGGTCGACGGCCGCGAGGTAGGCCCAGAAACGAGCCAGGCGCACCCGAGCGGCTTCGTCGGCCGGCTCCTGCTGGAGCGCCCTGGCCAGATCGGGCGACAGAACCGCGAGCAGGCCGGTGCCGAGCAGAAGCTCGAAGGAGCGGCGAGCCGCGCCCGCGCGCAGGAGACGGAAGAACTCCTCGGAAACCCGAGCTTGGGCACACTTGGCGATCTCGCCCTTGTGCTCCATCATGCGTCGGTAGGTTTCCGGCTCGATGGTAAGATCGCAGCGGGCGGCAAATTTCACCGCCCGCAGGATGCGAATCGGATCCTCGCGGAAGCGGATATCGGGATCGCCGATGGTTCGCACCAACCGCGCTTCCAGGTCGACCATCCCGTTGACGTGGTCGATGACCTGGCCCGTGCTGATGTCGTAGAAAAGACCGTTGATGGTGAAGTCGCGGCGGCGGGCATCCTCAACGGCGCTGCCGAACTCGTTGTCGTGCCGGATGAGCAGGTCCTTCGCGTCGGAGCCGTTGCCATTGCCGCCCTGGTCGTCCACGGCTGCGCGCGGATTGGCGCGGAAGGTAGACGTCTCGATGATCTTCCTGCCAAAGAAGATATGGGCCAGGCGGAAACGGCGACCGATGATGCGGCAATTGCGGAACAAACGGCGCAGCTCGTTGGGCTTCGCGCTGGTCGCCACGTCGAAATCCTTCGGCTTGCGCCCCAGCAGCAGATCGCGCACGCAACCGCCGACCAGATAGGCCTCGTGTTTGGACTGGAGCAGCCGCTCGACCACCTTGGCGGCATCTGGATCGATCTGGTCGGGCCTGATTTGCATCTAGTGTCCCGTAGCATGGCTTACAGCTTCGGGCAAGACTAGTGCCACGTTTCCGGACGGTGTGAACGCAGACGGGCTGGCTGTTACATGTTGAGCGGCAGGAGGGCGTCCCTGGCCATCTTCCCCGTGGGGGACGTCACGCGATCGTGCGGCCTGGGCTTGCTGCCAGGCTTCCCGGTGGCGTCAGACCCTGCCCGTCTCGCGGGCCGATGGCTGATCGTGGGGCCAACGCCCTGAAACTGCGCCGCAGACGCAACCGAGATTGCAGCAACCGGCGCGGCCGCGGACGGACCCGGCGCCGGAGACGGCGTGGGCAAGACCTCCGGCGCCACGCCAGCGGCGGGTGGCACATAAGGGGCTGACGTCGCCGACACCTGCGTCGGGACAGACGGCCCCGAGGCCGCTGTGCTGCATCGGTGCAATTTGAGCACCGCCAATGCCACGAGGAAACTGAAGACGGCGGCCAGCAGAAAGACGCCTGCGCGGGAAACCCAGGCCTCGCGCGGCACGTCCGAAAAATCGTCATCGCTGCCCGACATGCGACTGCGCGAGAGAAAGCGGCCCCCGGTGGTCCAGCGGCCGAACAACCGTGCCAGCGCCGGAAACTTGGTCTTGCCGCTGTGACTGGGACGCGCGGGAAGTTCCTCGGTGGTGTCGTCGGTGATGGCCTCGGGCACGCCGCCCAGCGCCTCTTGCCGCGGGGTCTCGGGCACGCGGGCCGGCGTCCCTTGCCGAGGGGTCAGCGGGGCGCTGCCCGCGGGACGCAGATCGAGCGGCGCACGCAGATGGATGTCATGTCCGATCATGGTACGAGCCGCGCGTGGCGAAGCCTCGCCCTCGGAATCCGAGGGAGGCGGCTCGTCGCCGCCGGAAAAGCCAAGTCTGGTCTTGCTGCCCGACATGCGCGCAGATCGAGGGTATCCCACGTCGGCTGCTATTCAAACCCTGGCAAGGAGGGCGAGTTCCCGCCGCACGAGCATCGCCTTTTCCGGCGACGTGAAATATCCGACTCCCTCGGCGATGAAATCGAGAACCTTCCGCAGACCCTCCCCGTCTAGATTCACCGGGTCAACATTGGCGCGGCGGCACTGCGCGGAAATAATCGGCCAGGGGAACGCTGTATACCTGGCCACCACGTCGAATACTTCTTTTGAGAAGATCGAGAGGCCTTCCGGCTTGTTACCGGCGAAACCGAAGGCAGGCAAGGTTCACCCCAAAAGCTTCTTCTGAAGTGGATCCAGTTTGCCTTCCGGCGCCATGATGAACTCGCAGGACTTGTCGCCGCGTGCCGTGCAGCGGATCTCCCGGCCGTGGACGTCCACGCCAAAGGCCGCCGAGCACCAGCCGGCGGAGTAGCCGGCGCTGAAATAGCAAATGCAACTGTCGCTCTGCTTGCCCCGTTTGTTGTACACCTCAGACTCGAAAGTGTTGGGGTGATAGTAGTGTAGGAAATAGGAATCGTTGGTGGCCGGAGCGCTATCGGGCAAGATGTCGACGAAAGCCCAGCCCGCATGAGCGAAATGGATCGGTCCGGCAGCGAGCCTTTCCACCCCCGGTGGTACTTTCAGGCGCTGCGCGAACGCCTCGGAGTCGGAGCGTCCGATCTCGCGGGCGGTGTTGTAGATGAACTCCCGGGCTGCGTCGGCGCCAAAGGCTGTGGCCATACGTTCGAACCAGCTCAGATACAGGCTCTCACAGCGGAGCCAGACGTAGCGTTCGCCACCGATGTGGATGGTACCCTGCTCAGGCTTGCGCACGACATCGTTGAACAGCCTCTGAACGTAGCTCTCAGCCTTCTCGAAGATCGGACGAAACGGCTCCGGGACGCGATAGCAGCTCATCGACACACACCTCCGGGTAGGGACGGTGCAGATCTTGCCATTGATATCGCAGGTTGGCTACTCGGTAATCTTGATGGTGCCCTCCATCTGGTCGTGACCGCTGCCGCAAAAGACGTCGCAGTGGAAGGGGAACTCGCCTACCCTGTCAGGCGTGAACTTCACCCGGGTGACCGTCCCGGGATTGATCTCCGCCTGCAAATTGAGCCCAGGGCAGTTGAAGCCGTGCCGTCGGTCGAGCGACGTCAGTTGCAAAACCGCGGGCACACCCCGCTTCAGCACGATCACGCTGGGAGAATACTCGAACTTCTTCGCCGTCACCTTCACCACCTGCTCCGACGGTAACGGCTGCTTGGCCGGCACCACGGGAAGTTCGGTGAGCGCCAGGTCCGTCTGCCGGACGCGCGCCTGGACCTGGCGGTATCCCAACCCCTGGTAGGGATGAACCGGATCCCAGGGAATCGGCGCCTTCTTGGGCACCGAATGCGGCGCCGGTAGCGGGTACATCAGCCCCTTCGCCGCGTGGTGGCCGATGTGTCCACTCTGGTGATGGTTCTCCTGGTGGATGTGTCCGTACAGGACGGTGACGTTCTGGTAGGGCATGAGCAGCTCAACCGCCCGGCCTCCGTCGGGCGTCGCCCAGTCCCAGTCGGGCGCCAAATCGAACAGCGGCCGGTGGGTGAGCACGACAATGGGGGCCGCGTGGTTCTGCTTCTTGAGGTCGGCGTCGAGCCAGCGTAGCTGCTCATCGCCCAGATGGGCCGCGGCGTCCGACACGTTGTCGAGCGCGATGAAGTGTACCCCCTTGTGATCGAACACGTAGTACGAGGGGCCGAACTGCTCGCGATAGGCCGCACCCCGGTCGAGCGAGGCGTCGTGCTCGCCAGGCAGGTACCTGATGTTGTCGACCTTCAGCCCGCGGCTCAGCTCGCGGAACTTGGCCAGGCGCGCCCGACGTTCCTTGTCGTCGTCGGTGGTGTGGGTCAGGTCGCCGGTGAACACGACGAAGTCCGGCTGGTGCGGCAAGACGTTCACTGCGGCGATGGCCTTGGGCAAGGTGCTGGCGAAGTCAGGGTTGATGGCGGGATTGTTGAACCCCCAGTGCGTGTCCGATAGCTGCACGAAGAAGAAATCCTCGCCGCTCCGGCTGGCCGCTCGCGCCGCTTTGCCCCTGAGCAGATCAGAGGCGAACACGATGCTGCCCAGACCGGCCAAGCTTGCTGTCAGAAACTGCCGTCGCTCCATTGTCATCGTCATGTCTCTCTCCTCGGTGGCCGCTGCTCCCCTTGAACGCTGGGTTAGATTGCTTCGCCGTTCGATGCTCAAGCTGGCCGAGACGTGGCATGGCAGCAACGCCGGACCGGTTTGCCCCCGAGGTGAGTCAGCCTGGCGTTTCCCCACTGAAGGCTCGTCCCGCACCGGGCTGAGCAGCACAAACCTTCCAAGGGACCAGTTCCGCGAGCACACCCTCGAGCTTCTCAAGGCTCGGCGGCTTGGCGAGGTGGCGGTGAAAGCCAGCCTCGGAAGCGCGTTGCAGATCATCGGGCAGCGCATAGCCACTCAATGCCACCAGAAACGCCGCATTGAGTGCCTGGTCGGCCCGAAACGCACGCGCAACTTCAAAGCCGTCCATGCCAGGCAGCCCGATGTCGCAGAACACCACCTCGGGCCGGAACTCGCGGGCTATGGAGAGCCCGTCGGGCCCGTTGTAGGCCACGGCCACCTCGTGTTCACCAAATTCGAGTGCCTCGCGCAGGCTGTCCGCGGCGTCGACGTTGTCCTCGATGATGAGCACGCGGCGACCGGCGGCACGGTCATGGCCGCCGCCTGCTTCGGGCGCGATGACGTTGTCGATGGCAAGCGGGAGGCGCACGACGAACTCGGCGCCCTTTCCTAGCCCGTCGCTGTGCGCGCCAACCTCCCCACCGTGCAGTTCGGCAAGTCCCTTGACCAACGCCAGTCCGAGGCCCAGCCCGCCCTTGCTCCGATCCAGGGTACTGTCCGCCTGCATGAAGGGCTGGAAGAGACGGCCAATCAACTCTGGCGGTATGCCGATTCCATTGTCCGACACACGAAGAACGGCGTGCCGCTTCGCCTGATCGACGGAAACCGACACCGTGACACGCCCACCGCGAGAGGTGAACTTCGCCGCGTTCTGCAGCAGGTTCCCGATCACCTGCGCCAGGCGCGTCCCGTCGGCATTCACGCTACAACGCTCGGCTGCGACTTTGATCTCGAGTTGGATCTCGCTCTTCTCGAAGAGCAAACGGTGGTCTTCGACGGTCCGTCGGACGAGGTCATTGAGCTCCAGCGGCCGGCACTCGAGCCGGATCTTGCTGCGCGAGATGCGGGTCAGGTCGAGAAGGTCATCCACCAGACGCGACAGGTGTCCGACCTGGCGGTCGATGATCATCTGAGCGCGGTGCGCCTGTTCGCTGCCCGGCGTGGCGCGGTCGAGGATGTAGAGGCTGTTTCGGATGGGCGCCAGCGGATTGCGCAGTTCGTGCGACAGCACCGCCAAGAACTCGTTCTTGCGCCGGTCGGCCTCGACCAGTTGCTGGTTGGCCGCAGACAAGGCCACCTGTGCCTGCATGCGCTCCATGGCCGTGGCGACCTGGTCGGCGACCGTTCTCATGGTTTCGACATCCTCGGGGCTGAAACGGGACCGAGTCCTGGTCCCGAACGACAGGGTGCCGATGAGCTGTCCCTGGACCATGAGCGGATGGCAGCAGTAGGCCTGGATTCCGTAGGATTTGACCAGGTCGGTTCGGCGGTCGGAGGAATTGAGGATGTCCTCGGCAATGATTCGCTGCTTGTCGCGTGCCACGCAGCCGCAAACCGCCACGCCGTAGTCGAGCCATTGGAGTTTGCTAACTTCTTCGTCGAGAATTCCGGCGCAGGCATTCAGCCGCAGCCGGCCGGTGGACTCGTCGGCGAGGAAGTTGAAGAACGCCTGGCAGTCCAGGTGGTCCATCACGCCCTGGCACAGCTCGTTGACCACGGTCTGAGGGTTCTCGGCTGCGAGCAGCCGGCCGGCAGTACCCGACAACAATCGGAGACGCGCCTCGCTCTCCTTCAACTGGTCGATGGCGCGCCGCCGTTGCGTGACGTCGTGGAAAACCAGCACCGCACCAGACACCTTGCCCGAATCGTCGGTGATGGGCGCCGCGCTGTCCTCGATGGGAATCTGACGACCGTCGCGGGTGATCAGGGCTGTGTGGTTGGCCAGCGCGACAACTCGCCCTTCGCGCAGAACCTGCTCTGCGATGTCACCTGCTGGCTCGTGGGTCTGCTCGTTGATGAGCCGGAGGATGGTTGCGATCGGTTTTCCCAGAGCCTCGTCGGTCTTCCAGCCGGTGAGCGATTCAGCGACGGGATTGAGGAAGGTGACCCGGCGTTCCGTGTCGCAGGCGATCACGCCGTCGCCAATACTGGAAAGAGTCACGCGCAGCCACTCGCGCTGGTCGCGCACGGCCTGCTCTTGCTTCGAGACGGCGCGAGCGACAACCCCGCTGGTCAACAAGGCGAGGAGCACGCTGACCACGAGAAGCAGCAACGGTAAGTGGCTGGTGGTTTGCAGGTCACGGAGCGTGGTGCTCTTGCGCACTTCGAAGCTCTCAACGGCGTCACTCCGCATCTCATCCTTGACCATGTTCTGCAGCCGCATACGGAGGACGGCAAAATGCGCCTGGTCCTCCGGGCTCGCCTGGCTGCCGGCCTCCAGCAGCGCCGCGCCCAGCGCGTGAACGTCCCGCCACTCGGCTGCGAAGCGCGCGGCCAAGTCTCGCTGGTGGTCGGTGGTGACGAGCGCTCGGTACTCGGCGAGGTCGCGGTCGATCTCGATGGCCTCTTCGGATGCAGTCTGCCGGGCTTGCGTGTCGCCAGCCATAGCCGGATGAATGGCTTGGCCATAGCCCAAGACCCCGTTCTCCAGTTCGAGGGTTGCCTCTCTGCGAGGACGCGCGACGTTCGCCTGGGAGTGGAGGTCATCGGCAAGCGTTTGAAGGTTGACCGCGAACACGGTGCCGACGGTTGCCAGCAAGAGTGTGAGTACGCCAAAGCCGACCCACAGCACGCCACCTGTGCCTCGCAGACCCACGCTCCTCACAACCATCCCCTCGGCAGCGCAGAGGATGCCCACCCCAAGCACCACGAACGCAACAGCCGTGGGCAGAGCCATGCTGACAAAGCCCGGCCACTGGCGCAGGTAGACAGCCCCGGTGGGAAAGGCGATCAACGACAAGCCAGCGATGACAGTGGCGACCAGCGCGAGCAACTCGACGGCGGGGCCGATACGCCTGGTCGCGTGGGGAGCCCGCTGGCGCTGGGCACCGCCGCTTCCCGTCAGCGCAACGCCGAGCGACAGAAAGCAAAGTGCAGTGGAGGGCGCCATCCGTCCCGGTGGAAACACCTCCTCCGACGGAGCAACCACGTCGCGGACGAATAGCTGGTCGATTCCGAGGTTTAGCCCGGCGAGGTACTCACCGAGCGACAGAGCGCCGAGCAATGCCACGAGCGCCCCGAGCGCGAGCCTCACAGATGGCCGCTGGCGTCCCCAGAGCCCCGCTCCGGCAAGCACGAAGCTGAGGGCGGTGTTGAACTTCATCGCGGCGAGGCCCGGTAGCACCCGCTTGAGCGAGTCGATGTCGAGCACCCAACCGGCGAGTGAACACAGCCCGATAGCAGCCGTGAGCAGGGCGCAGCCATCCGCGACCCGCGCGAGGCGGGTGTTCTGTGCCACTACACGCCCCCCTCGCCGCGGGCCATGTCCTCGCAGTCGAAGCCGAACCGCAGCGGCTGCGGGAGCATTGAACCTGCCAGGGCTGTCTCGGCTATGGCCATCAACTTGCCAATAAGTGTCTTGCCTCCCCTCAAGTGCCACCCCGGATCGCGGTCGGCTATTCCATATCACGAGCGCGATTCTTGATCCACCTGCGGAGCGGAACTGTAACAGAGCGGGCCGGGTGAATCCCCTGGGCCGCGTACATCTTATGTTATGCCGCGGGACAACTTCGTGCGCTTCTTACCGAGAAGCAGGCGACAGATCCCGAGGCGCGATCAGAAAGCCCCCGGGCAGAGGCATCACGCTAGCAGAACCCGATCCAGGCGCAGGAGCTTGAAGATCGACAGTGGCTGATCGTGCAAACCGCAGACGGTCACAACGCCGCCGTACTCCTTGGCCTTCTTGTACAGGCGCACCAACGTACCCACGCCCATACTGTCGATGAGCCGCAGGTCAGACGCGTCGACGACGACGCGAGGTTGCCGCTCAGCGACCAAGGCGTCGACCGACGGGCGGAGATCCGGAATGGTGACCGCGTCCAACTCGCCCTTGATGCGAAGAGTAGCCACGCCATCCGATCTACTCATTGAAAAGTCCATCTGCGTTTCTCCTCTACTTCAAATCCCGTGTCGACTGAAAGCAATGACCGTGCCGGCCCAGACGGTGCTGACCTCTGCCCGCCTGCTCTCGCCAGCATCCATCGTTTCGGCCACTATGATCGGTCGCGCGCTCTTGCAGACAGTGTGACCATGTCTCCCTTCAGTGCCGCGCTGACGACGAGACATTACCACCCCGTAACGCCGGCTCTTGTCCGTACGTCGAATCGCGTACGCTTCCCCCTTGCTTGCGGTGGCACGCCGTTTGTATTGACTGCGGGTGGGAGGAGGCACTGGGTACAGGGGGGTCTGCGTTGGGTGGTATTGTGTGGTGGCGCGGGCAGACCAGGGTTCCGGACGGGCGGCGTGGGTGGCGTAGGGGAGAAGAGTGCCGTCGGGAGGGGGTCGGGCCTCGGCATCGTGGCGGAGTGACTGCCTGGGTGGGTACTGGGGCGGGTTCGGGTGGGCCGCAGGCAACGCTCCGCCACTATGCGGGGCGATTGTCTGGACTCCGATGCGCCTGGAATCAACTCCCGGCCGCCGACCCTTTAGCCACCTCGCCCTGAGCGTAGGCCTCCAGTTTGCGCGCGTCGGCGTTGAACAAGCGGATGCCCTCGCTCAGCTTTTCCACGGCCATCGCGTCCTCGTTGTGCATCCAGCGATAGGCCTTCTCGTCGAGATGAACCGGCGCAATGTCGAGACTCTTGGCGCGAACCGGGTCGAGAGAGCGCGCAACCTCGCCCTCGCGCCCGGCGAGTTGCGCGAGCAGGTCGGGACTGATGGTCAGCAGATCCGATCCAGCTAAATCGATGATTTGCTCGACCTTGCGAAAGCTCGCGCCCATCACCTGCGTCGCATAGTCGAATTTCTTGTAGTAATTGTAGATGTGCACGACCGAGGCCACGCCCGGATCCTCTGCGCGCGGGATGTCAGTCACGTTCCTCGCCTTCTTGTGCCAGTCATAGATGCGGCCCACGAACGGCGATATCAACGTCACCTTGGCCTCGGCGCAGGCCACGGCCTGGGCAAAACTGAAGAGCAGGGTCATGTTGCAGTGGATGCGTTCTTTCTCCAGCTGCTCGGCCGCACGGATGCCTTCCCAGGTCGTACCCAGCTTTATGAGTACGCGCTCGCGCGCCACGCCCGCCTCGTGATACAGGCCGATGATTTCACGCGCCTTGGCGATGCTGCCCACGGTGTCGAAGCTCAGGCGGGCATCCACCTCGGTGGACACGCGACCGGGAATGATCTTGAGGATCTCGCAGCCGAAGTTCACGAACAACTTGTCCATGAAAAGGCTGGTTTGCTGTGCGTGGTCGCGGCCCGCGCGGGCCGCGTGGCGCAAGGCCTCTTCGACGAGCGGACGGTATCTTTTGTCCTGTGCGGCCTTGAGCAACAGCGACGGATTCGTGGTCGCGTCCTGGGGCTTGTGCTGGGCAATTGCGTCAATGTCGCCTGTGTCGGCAACGACGGTGGTGAAGCGCTTCAACGAATCAAGCAAGGACATCGATTACCTCCGCGGACTCACTTCTGATCCCCGGGTTGAGCTTGTCTCCGCGATTACCCATGCGCACGCCCTTTTGCACAGCAAGCGCGCTTGGCTGCGGTACATTTGTTCTTGGGGCGAACGAAAGGGGGCAGTCATGGAAAACGCGAAGATCCGACGCATCTTGGTGCCGACCGATTTTTCGGACGCTGCGGGTGAGGCTGTGCAGGCGGCGGTGGTCCTGGCGCGGGCATTCGATGCTGGCATCGAACTTCTGCACGTCACCGCGACGGTTGCTTTGTTGCCGCCACCGGTAGAGGTCGTGCCTTTCTCGGTCTTGATGCCCGACTTGTCAAAGCGGGTAGAAGCGCGATTGACCGAAGACGCCCAGCGGGTTCGGGCGGCCGGAATACCCTGTGACACCCAAAGCAGGGAGGGCAGCCCGCACGCAGAGATCGTCAGACGGGCACGCGAGGTCGCCGCGGATCTCATCGTGATGGGCACCCACGGTCACGGCGGCTTGGCCCATGCGGTTCTGGGCAGCGTGACCGAAAGGGTGCTGCACAAGTCTCCTTGCCCGGTGCTGGTGGTCCCGCTGCGCGGCTGAATGCGCCTCGACCGCGTCGGGGGACGCTGCGTGCCGTGAGATTCTGAGGTAAACAGGGCGGCCATGGACAACCTGCTGGCAATCATCCTGGGGGGCGGACGCGGAACGCGCCTGTTTCCCCTCACTCTCAAGCGCTCGAAACCGGCTGTTCCCATCGGCGGCAAGTATCGCCTCATCGACATCCCCATCAGCAACTGTCTGAACGCCGGGCTGCGACACATCTTCGTGCTCACGCAATTCAACTCGGAGAGCCTGAACACGCATATCGCGATGACCTACAAATTCGACGTGTTCTCTTCGGGCTTCGTGACCGTGCTGGCCGCCGAGCAGACCGAGGAGGGGGGTGACTGGTTTCAGGGCACGGCCGATGCCGTGCGCCAGGGCCTGCGCCACATGCATCGGAGATCCGCGCGCGACCTGATGGTGCTGTCGGGAGACCAACTGTACAGCATGGACTTCCGGCAAATGCTGCGCACCCATCGCGAGAGCGGCGCCGATGCCACCGTGGCGGTGATCCCTGTGGCGGAAGAGCAGGCCAGCGAACTCGGCATTCTGAGGATGGATGCAAGCGGCCGCATCGTTCTCTTCGACGAGAAGCCGCCGCGCGAACGACTGCCGGGCTTGGTTTCCGACATACCAGGACACGGTCGCGGGTACCTGGCCTCAATGGGCATCTATATCTTTCGACGGGAGATCCTGGAAAAGGCTGTCTCGGACCCGAAGCTGGTTGACTTCGGCCGCCACGTCATCCCCCATGCAGTCCCCGACCAGCGCGTGCAGGCGTACGTCTATCGTGGCTACTGGGAGGATGTCGGGACGATTCCATCGTACTTCAGGGCCAATCTGGCTCTGTGCCAGCCGATTCCGCCCTTCGATTTCTACGACGCTGCCCGGCCAGTGTTCACCAACCCGCGCTTCCTGCCTGCTTCGAAGCTGGATCAATGCACCATTCACAATGCGCTCATCTCCGAGGGCTGTATCTTGCAGGGCGCGGATATCGACCGTGCCGTCATCGGCATCCGCAGCCGCATCGGCAGGAATGTGCGCATCCGCAACAGTCTGCTCATCGGCGCCGACAGTTACGAGACATTGGATGAGATACGCGCCACAGAGGCGCGAGGCATACCGCCAGTCGGCGTCGGCTCAGATTCGATCGTCGAGGGGGCCATCATCGACAAGAACGCCCGCATCGGCCGCGGCGTGCGCATCGTCAACCAAGCGAGGATCAAAGAGAAGGACGGCGACGGCTACTTCATCCGCGAAGGGATCGTGGTCGTTCCCAAGGACGGCATCCTCCCCGACGGCGTGGTCATTTAGTTTAGTGCCCTATCCCTGCCCTGCCCGCTGTGACGTGCAGAGCGGGCAGGCATCCAAATATAAGGCAGCGGAGAGGGCTGACTGTGAAGCTTTACGCAACTCTGTTCCTGGCCGGAGTTCTCACCATACTCCTGCCCTGCATCCTGCCGCTGGTGCCGCTGGTGCTCGGGGTCAGCCTGGCAGGACAGCGCCGCATCCGGCCCCTGGTCATCGTGGCCGGCATGGCGGCCAGTTTCGTGATCTTCACCTTCGTGCTCCAGGTGGCGCTGGCGCGTTTCGTGGCGGCGGCCGATCTCATCCGCATCGCCAGCACCTATGTGCTGCTGTTGTTTGGCGTGTGTTTTCTAAGCACCGACGCGCGCCTGCACATCGCGGTGGCGGTGGTCGGCGCGCTGTTCTTCATGGCGCACGGATGGGTCGCCATGGGGCCAGCCGCCCTGCTGGGAACGGTGGCGGTGCTGCTGGCGGGTCGAGTCGCTACCCGCATCCAGCAACTCGGAAGCAACGTCCAGCACAACGCCAGCGCCGGGCTGGGTGGTGAATCCCTGCTCGCGGCGCTTATCGTGGGACTGACTCTGGGCATGGTCTGGGTTCCTTGCGCAGGGCCTGCCCTGGGATTCGCGCTGGCGCTCGTGCGCGATCAGCCGGGCCCGCGCGCGTTCTCAGCCCTGGCTGCCTACGCCGTCGGCACCGCGACGCCGCTGCTGCTGGTGGCCTACGGCGGCCAGCGTGCTCTACGGTCCGCCCGCGCCCTCAATCGCCACAGTGGAGTGATCAAACGCGTGGCCGGGGGATTGCTCGTACTATCGGCGCTAGCGTTGCGCTACGACTGGCTGACCAGCGGACAGACATGGCTGGCCGAACACACCTCATTCGGTTCGCTGGCCAGCTCACTGGAGGACAGACTCGTGGGCAAGAGCCTGTCTTTGCCGGCGCGCGCGCACGCCAGCCAGGGCAGCGACACCACCGGAGCCCGGTCAACGCCAACGCCACCCCCGTTGCCGCGGGTGGGGCCAGCGCAGGAGTTCATTGGCCTTGGCCCCTGGTACAACTCCGCACCGCTGACCCTGGCTTCGTTGCGCGGCAAGGTGGTGCTGGTGGATTTCTGGACCTACAGCTGTATCAACTGCGTTCGCACCCTGCCCTATATGAAGGCGTACTGGACGCGTTACCAGAACATGCCCTTCGTGCTGGTCGGCATCCACACGCCTGAGTTCGTGTTCGAAAAGAGCCCGCAGAACGTGGCCGCCGCCATCCAGCGCCACGGATTGACCTATCCCATCGCGCAGGACAACGAGTACGCCACCTGGAATACCTTTGGCAACCGCTACTGGCCGGCCAAGTACCTCATCGACGCCGATGGCATTATCCGCTACATGCACTTCGGCGAGGGCGACTACGAAGCAACCGACCTCGCCATTCGCAGCTTGCTGTCCGAGATGGGAACCCGGCCCAATGGCCCGACCATCGGCGGTGGTGGACCCACCTCGTCGCCCGCGCTCGAACGCTCGCCCGAAACCTACCTGGGTGGGCGCGGCTGGTCGGCGCTGGCCAATGGGCGGGACGAACCAGATGGCGGGGTTCACCGCTATATTGCGCCGGCTGCGCTGCCGCTGAACCACTATGCACTGGTCGGCACCTGGCGCCTGGTCGACGGGGAGCGACAGGTGCTAGCCGGAGCCGAAGGCGCGATCAGCTACCACGCGCTCGCCGGCGAGGTGAACCTGGTGCTGGGCCTGGAACCCGGCACCCCGCCGCGAACCGCGGACGTGGAGGTGGACGGCCGCGCGTCCAAGACCATAACCATCGACCGACACGATCTCTTCAACCTGTGGAGCGGTCCCTATGCCGAACACGAGGTGGTGCTGCAGGTTCACGGCCGTGGCGTGGCCGCCTACGCCTTCACCTTCGGTCAGTAGCGAGGGCTATTAGACTATGCTGGGTGGCGGGCCCAGGGCTTTCTTCATCCCAAAAGCAAGCGCCCCTGTTGCTGGTCGAATTCGGGCGGGATTGCGTTGCTGTCAAAGCCGAACTCCCCATAGATGCGGCGAATGACGAGCAGGCCGCACCGGTCGGGGTTCTGCTTGATCTCATCCGCCGTGAATACGAGCCGGGAAGGATCTATCTCCAGCACTTCATATTCGAGAGCTTTTGGTCCTCCCCACAATCGAGCTGGCTCTCGCGGCGAGCCCGGCGACAGCGACCAGCCTCGAATACCGCTGATAGCCAAACCCGCGACGACCCGGAGGTCCGTATGCCCTTCGCCGTGTCTTCCCAAGATCGCGGCCATCAGACGAAAGACTGACACGGGGTACTCGACAAGCGCATATGGCTCGAAATATGGGTTTTCGATTTCGAGACGGCGCAGGCCGTGATCGTTGACCGCGAACGTGACCCGACCGTCTTCCGTAACCTGAGTTCTCCGGTAGTCCTCTTCTGCCCCGTGTACGACGCGAGGCACTTTGAAGTCAGGCGACGTGCGGTCGTTGGAAAAAGAAAATCCCGAACGACGGTTTCCTGTTGCCCTGGGATCCGTTAGCCAAATCCGAAACTGCTCCTGGGTCGGCTTGTCGTTGAAGTCGATTTCCAGCGACTCAGTCGGCACGAGCCGCAGCCAAAGTTGGGGCCTTGCTAGCGCCACAGTAGCTTGATCTTTCCGAAGTTGGGCGGCGATCTCGGCCACGCGGTCTTTCCTTGTCGATTGACCCTTGAATACCTCGGCGAATTCCTTGCCGATCTCCTCGCGTGACATCTCCCGCAACCGAGCGCCGATGCGGATCCAAAAGCGTCGGCCACCGTCGCGCTGGGCGTAGGGAGGATTCTTTCCCTTCTCGACCGTCACGCGGAGCAACCCTCCCTCTGGATCGAGATTGACCTCGTCCGTCATAAACTGCGGTTCAATGGTGTCGATCAGGTGGTCTCGCAGCGAGATCAGAGATCGCTCGATATCGGCTATCGGCTGAAGCGCGACTGCTCTGCCGTCCTTCTCTTCGACCCCGATCCAGACCTCGCCTCCCTTCGCGTTCAAGAACCCCACAACTTCTCGTCCGATACTCGCGGGCCTTTCCAGTACCGCCTTCTGCTTGAACTCGAGGCGATCGCTCTCTGCCTTCCCCAGCAAGCTCTTCGGATCGAACGCTCTCATGCTTCACCGCCTGCGTATCGTTCTGGTGCCAGCAAGAACTCGTGCAGGGGAACGATCTTGATGTCGCCGGTCGCATGAGACACGAGTCCGCCATGCACGAGAACCTTTCGGTCGATGCCCAGTTTGCTCATGGCCTGCACTGCCCGAGCGAGCTTGCGTGGCTTTGCATCAGTGCCCGACGTGACCTCAATGCCTACGGCGTGGCCGGGATAGCGGACGATGAAGTCGATCTCCAAGTCCTCGTCCAGGCGTCCGAAGCTGAGCGCTCCATGGTCGGACCGAGCCACCTCCCGCAGGTGACGGAACACCGCTGCCTCGAACACGCGCGCGCGGATGTCGGCAACCTCGATCGGTTCGGGGGCCGAGGAGAAGGCGGTAATGAGCCCGTGGTCGCTGGCGAAAATCTTGGGCTGGGCTCGAAGTTGCGTGTGCGCTTTGGCTCGGACGGGGCGGTCCCGGTCAAGCCTTGAAATCAGGCGGGTCCCTTCCAGCACCGACAGCCAGTCCGCGACCGATTTCCGATTTGCCTCGAGATCGTCTGCGCGTTTTGCCTGGTTCCATGCGTTGCCCGAGCCGTTGATCAAGTAGACGAACAACCGACGAATGCGCTCGATGTCCACGCCAGTCTGGCGCAGGTCACGCAAAATGGCTCTCTCGGCGATGTCCTCGCGAATTCGCTGACGCGCCTCGCGGACTGGCACCATGGCTTGGATGTGTTCTGGAAAACCGCCCACCTCCAGATACCGCTCGAACGCCTGGGGATCGCGGACAGCGATCGGGGCCGCGTCCTCGTCCCGCAGCGATCCGAGCCTGAGAAACTCCACTAGGGTGAGGCCTTCGATGGGGATCTCGTCCCAGCGACCCTGCCCAGACTCGACGCCACCTTGGCGCAACGATGTCGCCGCCGAGCCGGTCACGATGAAGCGCGACCCCGGGCCAGCGCCTCTCCGGGACTCATCGACCGCACCCTTCAGCCACTTCTGCCAACCGGGTGCGTTCTGAATCTCGTCAAGGAAGAAGGCGCGCGGGTATTCTGTCGACAGCCCGACTGGATGAACCGTGACGACCTCACGTGGCGATACCGCGGAAAGCAGCCGCTCGTCGGAGAAGTCGAAGAACGTGATATTTCCGGAAGGCCAGCCCCGCCCAAGGAGGTCGTCGACAAGCTGCAACAGCAGCGTGGTTTTTCCCACCTGGCGTGGCCCGAGGAGTGTCGCCGCGCGACCGCCGTGGATATCGCCCAAGTACTCAAGAATCCGGCTGAACGCCTGCCTTCGGCGCCTAAACCGAAGGGTTTCCCTGTGGCTGGGGTTCGACCACCAGCGGTTCTGGTCGTGCAGTATCGACGTGATGTCCATCGTAATGGAGCAATACTAACATATTTTGTCCATTCTGCTGGACTACTTGCTACCGCTTTCATCCCGGGTTGCGGGCGAGGACACACTACGAGCGCAGGCTCGCGATCACCTCTTCCAGCATCTGCAGGCTGGCCGGCTTGGCGAGGTGGCGCGCGAAGCCTGCCTCGGCCGCCCTCTGCTGGTCCTCCGGTCCGGCATACCCGGTCAGGGCTGCCAGCAGGACCCCTCTGAGCGTGGCGTCGCTGCGAAATGCCCGCGCCACCTGGTACCCATCCATCCCAGGCAGGCCGATATCGCAAAACACCACATCCGGCTTGAACTGGTGCGCCTTCTCGATGCCCTGCGATCCGTTGAAGGCCACGGCAACCTCGTACCCGCTGAGCTGAAGCGCGTCGCCCAGGCTCTCGGCTGCATCGACGTTGTCCTCGATCACGAGCACGCGCTGCCTGCGCGGAGGTCCGGGCTCCACGGTGAGGCCGGCGGACGCACGCTCGTCGTCCTGTCGCAGGAACGGCAAGCGCACGGTGAACTCGGAGCCGGTCCCCTCGCCGCTGCTCTGTCCTTCGACCCTGCCCCCGTGCAATTCGACCAGGCTCTTCACCAGGGTGAGCCCGAGACCCAAACCGCCCCGGCTGCGATCCAGTGTCTTGTCCGCCTGTGTGAACGGCTCAAACAAATGTGGCAGCAGCTCCGCGCTCACCCCCACGCCCGTGTCGCGCACGTGGAGCAGCACCTCGCCAGCGGATCGGTCCGCTTCCACGGAAACTGAAGTTGTCCCGCCCCTTGCGGTGAACTTGGCCGCGTTCTGCAACAGATTGCCCAGCACCTGCGCCAGGCGAGTCGGGTCGCCGTTGACCCAGACGCGGTGGCCGACCGCATGGACATCGAGACCGACGCCTTTCTTGGCAAACAGTGAGCGATGATCCTCGACAGTGCGCCATACCAGATCGCAGAAATCCAGCGGTTCGCGCTGCAGCTCGATCCTTCCCCGGGAGATGCGCGTCACATCGAGAAGTTCGTCGATCAGCCGGGTCATATGAGCAGTCTGGCGATCGATGGTCTGTTGCGCCCGCTTGGCCTGGTCCCCGCCCGGGGCCGCCCGCTGCATGATGGTGAGGCTGTTGCGAATGGGCGCGAGCGGGTTGCGCAATTCGTGGGAGAGCATCGCCAGAAACTCGTCCTTGCGGCGATCCGCCTCCTTGAGATCCGCTTCGCTCTTGCGCAGGTCCTCTTCGGCTTGCTTGCGCTGGGTGATGTTATCGAACACCGCAACGAAGTGGTCCTGCTTCGGGCTGTAAACCGCGATCGAGAACCATATGCCCAACGGCTTAAGGTAAGTCTCGAACTTCTCCGGCTGGCCGGTCGACGCCACCCTGCCGTAGATCTCGAATAGCTCGGGGTTAGACTCTCTGATCCCTGGAATGACCTCGGTCGCCCTCTTGCCGACGACATCCTTCAGGCCGGTCAGTCTGACGAACGACTCGTTGACGTCAAGGTAGACAAAATCAATCGGGCGACCGCCCTCGTCGAAAAGCATTCTGCAATGGGCTAGCCCATCCAGCATGTTGTGAAATAGCAGGCGATACTTGACCTCGTTCTCGAGGCTGGCCTCCCGCTGTCGAGCGCTTTGATAGCGATGCGCGAGCACGCTTGCGAAAACGCCCGTGCCGACGAAAAACACCAGGCCCACCACATCGGACGAGCCTTCGATGCGGAACTTGCCTACCGGAGGAAGAATCCAGTACCAAGCCAGGATTGCGGCCAATCCCGTCGCGAGCAGCCCCGCCCGCAACCCCCACAGAAGTGCTACCACCATCAACATCGGGACGAAGGTTATGTAGAGCGGACGGGGACCTGAGGCGGCCGAGATCTCCTGCCGCAGCAGGAATGCACATGCGACCAGCGCAACAGCTCCCCCATAACGCAAGAAAGGCCCTGCGAGCGACCTCAGTCGGTTTTGCCAATGAACAACTGTGCCGGGCTCCCTCGACATCGAAACCTCCCCCTCCTGATATTGTGGACCAGCCTTTCAGCAGAAGCACGTTCACCGACTGCGGCATTTCGCGCGACGAAACGGCCTAGCCTTGCGAAGCAGTCCATCAGACGGCTCAGTTCTGGTACAACATAATCAAGTGGTCGCAACCGAGCGCGGCTTGCTTCAAGATCGTCAACCAGCAGCAGCCGGTCATCATCTGGTAGGCAGCGCGCCTCAACTTCGGCCGGCAGCCGGTGTCTCTGCCATCAACTCCTCCAACTTCTCCAGGCTGGACGGCTTCGCCAGGTGCCTCTCGAACCCTGCCTCCCAGGCCCGCTGCAAGTCATCGGGCAGGGCGTAACCGCTGAGCGCCACCAGATAAACCCCTTTCAGCGCCTCGTCGGCCCGGAAGCTGCGCGCGACCTGATAGCCGTCCATGCCGGGCAGGCCGATATCGCAGAGGACGATCTCGGGGTTGAACGATCGGGCCTGGGCCAGCCCGTCGGGACCGTTATAGGCAACCTCGACGACGTGCCCGCCGAACTGCAGCACCTCGCGCAGACTGTCGGCCGCGTCCCGGTTGTCCTCGATGATGAGTACGCGCCGTTGCCTGCCCGCCGTCCCGACTGCCGCTGGGCTCAAATCCGCGCGTGCCGTCCCGTCGAGCGGAAACTCGACCACGAACTCCGCTCCCTTGCCCGGGCCGTCGCTGTACGCGCACACCCGACCACCGTGCATCTCCACCAGGCCCTTGACCAGGGCCAGCCCAAGCCCCAGACCACCCTTGCTGCGGTCCAAAGTCGCGTCGGCCTGCACGAACGGTTCGAACAGCCGACAAAGCATCGCCGGCTCGATTCCAACCCCACTGTCGATGACCCGCACGGTGGCGCGTCTTGTCGATGGCACGGCTGCCGTGACGACCCTGACCCGACCGCCACTCGGGGTGAATTTGGCCGCGTTGTGCAGAAGATTTCCCACCACTTGAGCAATGCGCTCAACGTCGCCGTCGACCGGCAAGCGCTCAGGCGCAAAGGTCGTCTCGACCACGAGTCCCTTTTCTTCGAACAAGGAGTGGTGATCGTCGACCGTGCGACGAACCACATCGTTCAGTTCGAGTGGACGGCGCTGCAACTGGATCTTATTACGCGAGACGCGCGTGAGGTCGAGCAGATCGTCCACCAGGCGCGCCAACTGGACGACCTGTCGGCCGATGACGTCAAGGGCGCGCTTGGACTGTTCGGCGCCAGGCGCCGCATGTTCGAGAATGTACAGGCTGTTGCGAATGGGCGAGAGCGGGTTGCGCAGTTCGTGTGAAAGAACCGCCAGGAACTCGTTCTTGCCCCGATCGGCCTCGGCTAACCCCAGAGTTCGCCTCAGACGAAATAGGCTTCAGTGCGCAGGATCGGCAGACCCCGAGCCGTTGGACCCGCTCCCCTTTTCCACTCAGCCGATCTCTGGGGTTAATTGGAGATTGGCGGCGTGCAGCGCCTCCTCGGCGCGCTTGCGCTCGGTAATGTCCTGCACCATTCCCAGCGATCGGACGATGCCGCCCGACTGGTCGCGGACGTGCTCGCACTTCTCGTGAACCGTGCGGATCTCGCCTGTCGACTTGCGAATGATCCGGTGCTCGATCTCGTAGCCATCTCGCCCTTCGCGCAGCGAACTAGAGTAGGCGCTGTCGACTGCGGCGCGATCCTCCGGGTGGACAGCTTCCAGAAATGCCTGGTAGGTGGCGCCGAACTCCTGCGGCTCGAAACCGAAGATCCGGTACACCTCGTCCGACCAGGAGAGCCGGTTCGCGACCAGATCGAGTTCCCAGCTGCCGAGATGGGCGATCTGCTGCGCCAGCTTCAGGCGCTCCTCGCTCGCCCGCAGCGCTTTTTCGGCCCGAATACGCTCGGTGATGTCGACTGAAGCCCCGAGAATTCCGGGCTTGCCCTCGAAGGTGATCGGACGAACCGATGACAGGAGCCAGATGGGCGTCCCGTCGGCCTTCTTGGCTTTCAGCTGGTAATTGCTGACAAAGCCCTTGTCCCTGATGTCGTCGATCATCTTCGCCCGGTCAGCCGGGTCGTAGTACACGTCGGGGCCTTTGCGACCGATGATTTCCTCTTCGCGGAAGCCGAAGGCTTCATTGTAAGCCGTATTGGTAAACGCAATGGTGGAGTCCTCCGCGCGGCTGAGAGAGATCAGGACTGGAAGGGCTTCTGCTATGGTTCGAAATCTCTGCTCGCTCTGCTTGAGCGCCTCCTCGGCCTTCTTGCGATCGTCGATGTCGCGCAGATAGACGTCCAGTCCTCCCGTCCGCGGGAACATGAACACCTCGTACCAGCGACCGTTGAGCGGTGACACTGCCTCGTAGTGCTCGTGGCTGCGCTTCGCCACCGCGTCGAGGTAGTGCTGGTGGATGCGCGTACCGGGGATTTTCGGGAACACATCCCAGATGACCTTGCCGACTAACTCGCTGGCAGGCCGCCCGAAGGGCGCCCGTTCGGCTGCCGGGTTGACCATGACGAAACGCCACTGGTCATCGAGCGAGTAGAACGCGTCCGCGATGCTCTCGAGGATTGCAGCGGTCCTGCCATGGGCCTCGCGTATTGACGCTTCCGCCTGCTTGCGCTCGGTGATGTCAGTCACCGTACCGACCAGGCTGGTCGCCCGGCGAGCATCGCCCTCGCCCTCGAAGCTGGCCAGCCCGTGTGCCTCGACCCAGCGCATCTCGCCGTCGAGACGGTTGACCCGATACTCCACGGAATACGGCTTGGGATCGGCCGGATCGAGCGCAGCCTCCACCGCTGCCCAGACCTGCGGAAGATCGTCAGGGTGCAGCAGCTTCAAGATCTCTTCGTTGGCTCGCTCGTGGCCGGAAACCCCGAAGATTTCGGTGTAGCGCTTGTCGTAGGTGGCGACCTTCGTGACTGGGTCGTAGTGCCACCATCCCATGGCAGCGGCATCCAGGGCGAGCTGTCGCTGGCGGGCCAGAATGTCCTGATCGGCTTCGGCCGGTTTTCGTTCGGTGACGTCGCGCGATCTACCCTGGGGAGTTCCCCCGTTGGCAGACCATTCTTGCGGCTGACGACTCATGGACACACCTCAAGGTGGCCCGTCAACCAACGAGCGCCGACAAGCTTAGACATCCGTCAGGTTCTCAAGGAACGCATGTCTACCACGGTACTGACATACCTGCCCGTTTGTGACATCTAAGTCACGAATGAGGCATCAGGCCCGCCTTTTGGCCGCACTCTGGACAGCGTGCCTCGCCGCTTCTCTCGTATGGAACCTGCACGAGCAGAGGGACAAGACCATCGAGATCGCGCGCATCAGCGCCCAGGTGACTTTCGACAACGACGTCCTCTACCGCAGATGGGCGGCGCAGCAGGGCGGCGTGTACGTGCCGGTGTCGGAGCACACGCCCCCCAATCCCCATCTCAGTGTCCCCAATCGGGATGTCACGACGACCTCTGGCCTGTCTCTGACGCTGCTCAATCCCGCTTACATGGTCCGCCAGGTGAACCAACTGGCGCAGTTGGGCCGTAGCAGCCGAGCACACCTCACCAGCCTCAAACCGCTGCGCCCCGAAAATGCTCCCGACGCGTTCGAGACGGCTGCGCTGACGTCCTTCGAGGCCGGAGTCATGGAGGTGAGTGCGCTCGAAAGCAAGGATGGACGGGAGGACCTGCGCCTGATGCGGCCCCTGCTGACAGAGAAGCCCTGTCTCACATGCCACGCTCAACAGGGCTACAAGGAAGGCGACATCCGGGGCGGGATCAGCGTCGCCGTTCCGATGGAGCCGATCCTGGCCATCGAGAGACCACAGATCGCGCGCACTTCGATTGTCCACGGACTGCTTTGGCTGCTGGGGGTCGTGGGTCTCACGTTGTGGGGCAGGGGGCTGGAGAAGCACGCTGCCGCACGGGAGCAGGCCGAGGCGGCGGCCCGGCGCAATGCTGCCGAGTTGGAGGCCGCGTTTGCGGCGATGACCCATGGGATCATGGTGTACGACGCCGCCGGGTCGATGGTTCGCGCCAACGCTGCGGCGCGAGCGCTTTATGACATCGACCCGGTCGGGGTTGACATCGAGACCCTGGCCAGACGTCTGTCCTCCCGTCGGCTCGACGGGCGTCCTTTGGTCCGCGAGGAGCTGCCCACCGCTCGCGCGCTGAAGGGCGAACGAGTTCTCGGGGAGCGATTCGTTCTCACCCGGCGAGACGGTCAGGAGATGGTCGTATCATTTTCGTCCGCTCCCTTGCAGTTGGGCGGTCAGGCTGTCGGAGCGGTCACGGTCTGCACCGACATCACCGACCTGATTAGAACCCAGGAGGCGCTGCGTGAGGCCGACCGGCGCAAGGATGAGTTTCTCGCCGTGCTTTCCCACGAGCTGCGCAACCCGCTCGCGCCCATCCGCAACAGTCTTGTCGTTCTGGATCGCGCCGCCCCAGGTGGCGACCAGGCGCGCCGGGCTCAGGCCATCATCGATCGGCAGGTCACGCACCTGGTCCGTCTCGTCGACGATCTGCTCGACGTGACCCGCATTGCGAGAAACAAGATCCGGCTGCAGTGCGAGTTGCTGGACGTGACCGAGCTGGTGCGGCGAACCATCGAGGACCATCGCTCGCTTTTCGAGGAGAGCGAGGTTCACCTCGAAGCCGAGCTGCCGGCCGAGCGCATTGCCGTGAACGGCGACCGGACGCGCCTGGCGCAAGTGGTAGGGAATCTGCTGCAGAACGCGGCCAAGTTCACCGGCCGTGGCGGTCGCACCCAGGTGTCCGTCGGCGTCGACGAGGTGGCGAAGCGAGTCATCATCCGGGTCGGGGACTCTGGCGTCGGCATTCCACCCGAGTTGCTGCCGCACGTCTTCCAGCCCTTCATGCAGGCCGATGACACCCTGGATCGAAGCAAAGGCGGCCTCGGGCTTGGACTGGCGTTGGTAGAGGGGCTGGTCGGGCTGCACGGCGGAGACGTCAGCGCACACAGCAAGGGCATTGGCAAGGGAGCGGAGTTCATCGTCCGGCTCCCGCTCGCCGGCGCGCTGGCCGCGTAGTGGCGGCGCACTGCTTGCTGATGGCGCGACCTTGAATCGAAGTGGTATTCTCTGAGGACCATGGCGGTTTCAAGCAGTGTTTCCAACATTGGTTTTCCTTGCCCGGACTTTCGCCTTCCGGCGACGGATGGAAAGACATATGCCAGGGACGACTTCGCGAAGGCCCCTGTGCTGGTGGTGATGTTCATCTGCAACCATTGCCCGTACGTGAAGGCGGTGGAGGACCGCCTGCTCGGCCTGGCTCGCGCCTACACGCCCCGAAGTGTGCAGTTCGTGGGCATCTGCTCCAACGACGCCGTGACTTATCCCGAGGACGCGTTTGACAGGCTGAAGGAACATTGGGAACTCAAGCAATACGGTTTCCCGTACTTGCACGACGAATCGCAGGCCGTGGCCCACGCCTTCGATGCCGTGTGCACGCCGGACACCTTCGTGTTCGACCGCGAACGCCGTCTGGCCTACCGTGGTCGCATCGACGATTCCTGGAAGGATCCCGCCAAGGTGACACGTCGCGATCTGGCAGAGGCAATCGAAGCCATGCTCGAGGGCAAGAGGCCGTCGCCCGATCAGCACCCGTCACTTGGATGTTCCATCAAATGGAAGCAGGACTGACGAAAAAACTGCGTTTCCATCTGGTGGCACTGCCAGGCAGCGCCGCTACCGATTCGTAGCGGCGCACCAACCGGCGCCTCTTCAAGCAGCCGTGGCGTGGTCTGAGTTCGCTTGCGCGCGCCTGCGCAGTTCGGTCCGCCCGGATGCCCGCTGCCGCGCCAAGATACTTGAGAGAAGAAGATCCAGCTCCTTTCGATCCTCGATCGAGTCAATCACATCCTGGGTAGAGGTCCACTCTGTCCAGCCCGCGCCGTGTACTGGAATCACTGCAAGATCCTTGGCTCCGCGCAGAAGCGCGCCGTTGAGCTGAAGCGCCGGCAACTCGAGGCAGGCCGTCGCCGCGGCGCTTGCGAGTAAGGGCCTTCCCGCCCAAAAACAGGCCACGGCCTCGGCCTGCATGGGCAACTGGCGCGCAGCCAGGTACCACAGGTGCTCGACGCGAGCGACGACCGTCGACGTGTCCCACAGCGCGCCGGCCGCCGCAAGTTGCGCCGCCTGCTGCGGAGAGGCTCGGTCTCCCCACCGTTCCACGGAAAGAATTCGCCCGCCCAGCGGCCTGCCCGGCACGATCCATGCCTGCCTACCCATCCGGTGGCGATCGGTCACGCCAACGAGAATCACCGCAGCCCGGTCCAACGCCCTGCTCGCGGCTACCACCGAGTTCAGCAACGCCTCGGGACGGGGCACGTAGTGATCGGCCGGCGTCACCACCACGCGCGCGCCGGGTGAGCGCGAAAAGACGCGTCCCAGCGCCAAGAGCAGGTCGAGGCCAGCACCGCATCCCGCCGGCCGTGTGATGAGATCGATACCAGGCCACTCGCGCAACTGCACGCGTGCCACCGCTTCGTACGCCGACGCCACCACCACGACCATACGCTCCGCCGGCACCTGGCTCGCATAGCGCGAGACCGTCTGCTGCAACAAGGAGCCGCTGCCAGCGATCAAGGCAAACTGCTTTGGAATGTCGACTCCACTGATCGCCTCGGTAAGCGACTTGAGAGAATGATCCTCTCCACTCGCCAGAATGATTACGTGCAGATTCTCGGATTTCGACATGGCCTCCCTCCTTGTGACCAGTGCGCGCCACGTGGTGCGCAGCTCTCCTGGAGTGCAAGACGGGGGCCAGCGGGCGGTTCCATTCCACCAGGGGTGTCAGTTCACGATGTTGATGGTGCCGCCCATCGCGAGGTGAACAGCACAGTCGTAGAACAGCGTGTCGGGGGCATCGGCGGGAACAAAAAACGTGACGTTTCCGGATTCTGTTCCATTCCCGGTGACGCCCGAACTGTAGGCGTTGGCTGTCCCGTTCGACCTCACGGTCTTGATGTAGAAGGGATGCCCGGGGGCATTCACGGCGAACGTGTAGGTACTTCCGCGGCAGAAGGTGAGGGTGGGATTCGCCACCTGATCGATCAGCCAGGCAATCATTCCACTATTCGTCGCTGTAAGCGTGCCTGGCTGATGGCAGGCGGCACCAGCATCCGCGCCGGTAGAGCCACCACTTGCCGTGGTTCCGCCAGTCACTGTGGTTCCGCCCGCTGCCGTCGTCCCGCCCGTCACCGTGGCTCCGCCTGTCGCTGTTCTTCCGCCCGTCGCCCCACCAGTCAACGTGGTTCCCGCTGCCGTCGCCCCAGCCGTCACGGTTGATCCACCTACCACCGTAGTCCCGCCGACCGCCGTCGCACCCCCACTGGTTGTGGCTCCGCCGGCCGATGTGGTTCCGCCGGACTCCGTGGCTCCCCCCGGTGCCGTCGTCCCCGTCGTCACGGTAGCTCCGCCTGCCACCGTGGTCCCTCCGACCACCGTCGCCCCGCCGGTCAGGGTGGTTCCGCCTGCTGCCGTCGTCCCCGTCGTCACGGTAGCTCCGCCTGCCACCGTGGTCCCTCCGACCACCGTTGCCCCGCCGGTCACCGTGCTTCCTCCGGCCAATGTATTCCCGCCCGCTGCCGTCACCCCGCCCGCTGCCGACGCCGCACTGCTGCCCCCAGCGCCCCCGAGTCCCGTGCTTCCGCCGGACCCGCTGCTGCCCGGGCCGCTGCTGCTTGAACATGCGGCCAACGACATCAATCCAATTGCCAACACACCACCGCAAGCTGTCCGTGCAGAGATCATTGTTTTCTCCGTTGGAAGACTGTTGTTGAAGGTTCCTATCGTTCTTAGAAACCAAGGCGCCTGCGTGCGTCCCCGGGTTAGGTGCCGTCCGTTGGATGGTGGAAGTCTGTCGAACATGTCGCCGGTCAGGTGGTGGTAACGCGGGACGGGCTTGCGGCATCGGAGTCAGACGGCTTCTTGGATACTTGGACTGTGCTGTGCGGTCTGATCGCCCGTGGCAAGGAGAAACCCAGGATGAATTTGCGACCTATCTGCATCCCGTGCGCGACTCTCCAGACCAGCGTGGCGCTGGCGGTTGGACTGTGGGTCGTGGCAGCCCCCACTGCCCGAGCGCAAGACGGCTCGCCCCAACCAAGGGTACCCGAGGCGACCATTGAGCAGATCGACAACCCGCAGGTCTTCGATCTCTGGCTCGACCCCGAGAACTATCCGCGCATCGAGCGCGCGATCAATATCATGAACGCCCGCACCACCAGAGCCCGTGCGCTCAACTTTCTAGTCGACCACCGCGCGTACGAGGCATTCCAGAGCAACGCCTTTCGTGATGGGCTCGGCTTCGATTTTGGTTCGCTCAAGATCGGGCTCACCCTGCGCTATGGCATCCTGGACAATCTGGAAGTGGGCGTGCAGCGGCTGAGTAACGGTCCCGACCTATTCGACGTCTACCAATTCGATGCGAAGTACTGGGCACTGCGCGCCGACTGTTACTTCGTTGACGTGGCAGTGCGCGCTGGGGGAACCTGGTATGCGATGTATCAGGGTCCGGATTCGGGCGGTGGCTTCGCCCAACTCATCGTCAGCCGCCCGCTGCGCGAGCGCCTTTGGCTGTCGAGTGGCGTGCTCTATCATTCGAATGCGAGCAACGATGCCCGTACCAGTCGCAGCCAGGAGTATGCCCTGGCCGTCCCGGCTGCGCTGGAGGTGCGATTGCAGACCTTCCTGGCCTGGGACGCCGAGGCTTCATTCAACGTGGCTGGCCATCACGCGAAATACCCGGTGTTGTCTTCGGCCTTGAAGATCATCAGCTATCGTCACACCTTCGCTCTCATCTTCAGCAACTCGCAGTACATCACCGCCGATGGTCTGGTGGCCAACACCAGCCGTGGCATCCACGACCTCATCGTGGGCTTCACCATCACGCGCGAATTCAATCTCTGACCCTCAAGGAGTTCTTCATGTCCACTTCGGTGTTTGGCCGTCGTCGCTTCCTTTTGGGCTCGGGCCTGAGCCTGGGCACGCTGCTGGCGTGGCCCACGGTCGCAGCGCGCGCAGAGGGAAGCAAGGTCGCCATCCCGCTGGCCAAGTTGGAGACGCTGAAGTCCGTGGGTGGCTCGATTGCCCTCAAGCTGAAGGACAAGCTGCTTCTGCTCGTGCGCGACAGCACGACCACGGTGCGCGCCTTCAACCCGATATGCACGCACCGGCAATGTGTGGTCGCGTTCAGCGCGAGCGACCGCAAGATCAAATGCCCTTGCCACGGCTCGCAGTTCGACCTGGACGGCCATGTCATCCACGGGCCAGCCGCTCGACCGCTGGAGACCCACGCCGCCGAACTGGTGGCTGAGCAAGTCATCGTGACCCTGTAGGGGGAACATGCGACGCTTGGCGATCCCAACTGTGTTGGCGGCTCTGGTTTCGTTCGCGCTGGCTTTGATGCTGGCCACCCCGGTCTACGCGGCGGACACGGGGCCGGCAGTGGAACAACTCGGCGATATCCAGACCGTGACCCCGGCGGAAGCCGAGGGCAAGCCGACCGGCTTTGGCGATTTTGTCGGCCGGCTGCACCCGGCGCTGGTGCACTTTCCCATCGCATGGCTGGTGGGGCTGGCGTTCATCGACTTCTTCGGCCTCGTGTTGAAGCGCGAAGCCTGGCAGCGTGCGGGCATCTTCGTGCTGGGTGGGACGGTGCTCAGCCTGGTGCCGACAGCCGCGACCGGGCTCTTGCGTGCAGCCCACATGCCGTCGGACGTCCACGCCCTACTGGTCGCGCACCGAACCCTCAACTTTGCGGTGACCGGCCTGGTTCTGGCCGCGTTTGCGCTCCGGCTCCTGCGACGCAACCGTCTGCAAGGGTCGTCGCGTGTCGCCTACCTGGCGCTCGTTTTCGCGGCAACGGGCCTGGTCCTGGTGGCAGCCGACTTCGGTGGCCGAATGGTGTACGGCCCTGACTATCTACCTTGGTAATCACACTCCGCACTGACACTGTGCGAATAGTTTCCCGAAACCCGCGCACCGGCGCCATGTGCGCCACTGCTGGATGCCCATCACTCTCATCATGAGGGGCCGGCGCCCCTGTCGCGATCGCGAACTCGCGTGCCGCTCCGGTCATTTCCACGACCCTGAGTCATCCAACCGGGGGAGGCATCCATGTCCGAGCCAGCCCCGCTCAAAGGTCCAGACCTTGCCGCCGGAATCTCAATCGACCAACTTCGGGATGGAATCCCTGTCGAGGGTCATTTTCGGGGCGAGCCCGTGCTTCTGGTGCGCCACGGCGAGGAAGTCTTGGCCATTGGAGCTCGTTGCTCTCACTATGGGGCGCCGCTGGAGGAAGGGCTGGCGGTGGGGGACACCGTGCACTGCCCGTGGCATCACGCTCGCTTTTCTTTTCGTAGCGGCGATGCGCTGACCGCGCCAGCACTGAATTCCCTCGACCGCTTCGAGGTGGAGCGCGTCGGAAATCAGGTCTTGGTCAACGGAAAACGCGGCCCCGTGCCGACACGCGCGCCGGCCTCAAGTCCCTCATCGATTGTCATCATCGGAACCGGGGCGGCCGGAAGTGCCGCCGCGGACATGCTTCGTCGTGAAGGTTACCCGGGCCCCATCACGCTCGTGGGCGCGGATCCCGAGATCCCCTACGACAGGCCCAACCTCTCCAAGGACTACCTCGCGGGGAACGCGCCCGAGGAATGGATGTGGCTCCGCTCTCGTGAAATCTATCGGGAACAGGGCATCGACCTGCGCACGAGCACGCGGGTGGCGAGCATCGACGTGAAGGCGCACCAGGTGGTGTTGCAGGGCGGAGCAACCCTGCCCTTTGGCGCACTCTTGCTGGCCACGGGCGCGCAGCCCCGCCGCTTGCGCATTCCCGGCGCGGATCTGGTCCACGTGCTGACCTTGCGGAACATGGCCGACAGCCGAGCCCTGATTGAACGCGCGAAAACTGCCAAAAACGCCGTCGTCATCGGAGCGGGCTTCATTGGATTGGAGGTCGCCGCGTCGCTGCGGACTCGTGGACTGGAAGTGCAAATCGTCGCCCCGGAGGCACTCCCGCTGAAACGGATTCTGGGTGCGGAGCTGGCGGAAATGATCCGGACCATTCATGAGTCCCACGGCATCGTCTTTCACTTGGGTCAGACGCCCGTCGCCATCAATGGCAACCAGGTGGTTCTGTCAAACGGGGCCTTGCTGGCCGCAGATCTGGTGGTGATGGGGACCGGCGTTGAACCCGATCTCGCTCTGGCGAAAAGCGCGGGCCTGGAACTCGATCGCGGTGTGAAGGTGAACGCGTACTTGGAAACGTCCGCGGTGGGCATTTTCGCCGCAGGAGACATCGCAAGATGGCCGGACCCACACAGCGGAGCTCTCATCCGCGTCGAGCACTGGGCCGTGGCCCAACGCCAGGGCCAGACGGCGGCGCGCAACATCCTTGGCGCGCGCGAGCGGTTCGAAGCCGTGCCGTTCTTCTGGAGTGCTCACTTCGACGTGACGATTGCCTATGTCGGCCACGCGGAAAGCTGGGATCGCATTCAGATCGACGGCGATCCCATGGCCCACGACTGCTGCGTGGCCTATTGGAAGGACAACAGGCGGCTCGCCACAGCCACAGTCAACCGCGACCGCACCAGCCTGCAAGCCGAGGCCGAGATGGAAATTGCCGGGCACAGTTGAGCCGGATGTTTCTTGAACTAGTGCCGCCGGCCAGAAGTTGTTGAGGGGATGTCATGCCGCATGGCGAAGGACCTCTTCGTCAAGGAACTCGGCGCCGTATACCCAGTTGAACCGATGGGGATGGGCGTCCCAGCGGGATATGAACGCCATAATCGCCGAGTGTAGTTCATCCGTGGAATTGAACACGCCTCGACGCAAGACCTTGGCAGAGAGCTGCTGAAACCACAGCTCGACCTGGTTGAGCCAGGAACCATGCGTGGGCGTGAAGTGGAACTGGAACCGTGGGTGAGCGGCGAGCCAGTCCTTGACCTCCGGTGCCTTGTGGTACTGGGCGTTGTCGAGGATGCAGTGGACTTCCCCGCGCTTATAGTGCCAGGCGCACAAGTCCAGAAGTTCGATGAACTCGAACCGCGTCTTCTTCTCCTGGACTTCCCCCAGCACCTGCCCGCTGCGCGTGTTGAACGCCGCGAAAAGGTGGACCACGCCGTGGCGCACGTACTCGAACTCCCGGTACAACGGCCGCCCAGGACACAGCGGCAGGTCAGGGTTCTTCCGGCCGAGCGCCTGAATACTGGGTTTCTCGTCGAGACACAACACCGTCGCGCCTTCGGGTGGCCGCAGGTACAAGCCCACGATGTCCCGCCGCTTCTGGTCGAACTCGGGGTCTCGGCTGGTCAGGAAGTACCTGATCCGGTGCGGCTGGATCTCCGCCTCATCGAGAACGCGTGCCACCGTGCGCGTGCCAATGTCGGCTCCGTCAGCCGATGCCGCGAAGGCGTCCCGCAGTTCCGCCGCCGACCAGTGGCTGAGCACGTTGCCAGCTTCCCACGGGGGCCGACATGCCAGCGCGATCAGGGAGATACGCTGCTCTCCAGAGAGAGAGTGCGCGGTCGGCCCGACCTGGGCCGGTCGCGAAGACCGTCGATGCCGCCGTCGATGAACCGGTCGCACCACTTGCGTGCTGTGCCGTGGTTGATCTGCATTCGCCGCGCGATTACCTCGATGGGCACCCCTTCGTCCCGCATCAGGACGACCCGTGCCCGCGTCGCCATGCGATTCTCCGTCGTTCCGGCTCGTACCAGGCGACGGAGCTTCTTCTTGAGCTGCCGTTTGAGGTGAATCACTCGCGGCGACGCTGGGCCGGGCCAAGCCGACCTGGTCGCCATGTCTTTCATGCCTCACATCAAGCCTCAATCTGCATCCCTACGCAAATTTCTGGCCGGCAGCACTAGCCACCACCACGGGCGCGGTGGTCGGAGCCCTGCTGGCTGGACTGCTGCCTGTCGCGCTTCTCTCGCTGATTCTTGGCCTGGTGCCGCTGCACGCCGCCTGGTCGACCTTCCGCTCGCACGGGGATGTGTTAGAAATCAGTCACTCATGCAAAAGGCTCTCCCCTTTCTGGCCGCCCTGTTTTGGGGAACCGCGCTGGCCGCCGCGGAACTGCCGCGCCAGACCATCAATTTCAACCGCGAGTGGAAATTTCTGCTGGGCGATCATCCCGGAGCGCAGGCCCCCGGCTACGATGACCAGAGGTGGGATGAGATTGGACTACCGCACTCTTTCAGCCTTCCCTACTTCGCGTCACCGCGGTTCTATGTCGGCTACGGCTGGTATCGAAAACATTTTGACCTACCGGCGAAATGGGCCGGCAAACGGTTGTTTCTTGAATTCGACGGCGCGTTCCAGGACGCGGAAATCTTCGTCAACGGACAGCGCCTCGGTGAACACAAGGGCGGTTACACGGGGTTTTCTCTGGACATCACCGGCGCAGTGAAGACCGGCGGCAACGTGGTGGCCGTGCGCCTCAACAACCAGTGGAATCCGCGGCTCGCCCCGCGCGCAGGCGAACACGTTTTCAGCGGCGGCATCTACCGCGACGTGCGGATGGTCGCGACCGAGGCACTGCACGTCACCTGGTATGGCACGTTCGTCACCACGCCGCAGGTTTCCCAGCAATCCGGCACGGTGAATGTGAAGACGGAGATTCGCAACGACAGCGCCGCGGCGAAAACCTGTGTGCTGAAAACGACGATTGTCGATCCCGATGGAAAGGCCATCGCCAGCGTTTCTTCCATGCAATCGGTTCCCGCCGGAACCACCGTGACATTCGACCAGACCACCGACCCCATTGCCAGACCAAAGCTGTGGCATCCCGACCATCCGTTCCTCTACAAGGCGGCGAGCGAGGTGTCCGCCGGCAGCAGAAAGGCCGACCAATTTCAAACGACGTTTGGTCTTCGTTGGTTCAAGTGGACAGCGGACCGGGGATTCTTGCTGAATGGTGCGCATTACTACTTCAAGGGCGTGAACGCGCACCAGGATCATGCAGGCTGGGGCGACGCGGTGGCTGACAGCGGCTTCTTTCGCGACGTCAAGATGGTGAAGGACGCCGGTTTCGATTTCATTCGCGGCTCCCATTATCCCCACGCGCCGGCGTTTGTGGATGCGTGCGACCGGCTGGGGGTCTTGTTTTGGTCGGAGAATTCCTTCTGGGGCACGGCCGGCTTCAAGGATCCCTGGGGCAGCAGCGCCTATCCACCGGAGCCTGATGATCAGCCGGATTTTGAACAGAGTGTGAAGGACGCCCTGCGCGACATGATCCGCATCAATCGCAACCATCCCAGCATCATCGTGTGGAGCATGGACAACGAGGTGTTCTTCACGGAGAAGTCTACGCTGCCCAAGGTCGCGGCCTTTTTGAAAGCACTGGTCGCGTATTCGCACGAACTGGATCCGACCCGACCGGCGGCCATCGGCGGCTGCCAGCGCGGCGACCTGGACAAACTCGGCGACATTGCCGGCTACAACGGGGACGGCGCGCGGCTGTTCATCAATCCCGGCTTGCCCAATGTGGTGACCGAATACGGCTCGACCATGGTTGACCGGCCCGGCGAATACGCGCCGGGCTGGGGTGACCTGATGGACGGCCCGGGCGACAAATTGCCGCCATTTTTCTGGCGCTATCCTTGGCGCAGTGGCGAGGCGCTCTGGTGCGCGTTCGATCACGGCAGCATTGCCGGGCGGCGCTTCGGCGGAATGGGAATGGTCGACTACTTCCGTTTGCCCAAGCGGCAGTGGTACTGGTATCGCAACGAGTACCGGCACATTCCGCCCCCCGTCTGGCCGGTGTCCGGCGCGCCCGCCGCGCTGAGACTGACCGCCGACAAGACCACACTGAAGTCCGTGGACGGCACGGACGATGCGCAACTCATCGTCACTGTGGTGGACAAGGATGGCCGGGCGTTGAGCAACTCGCCCCCGGTGACGCTGGCGATTGTTTCCGGCCCGGGTGAATTCCCCACCGGCCCCTCCATTACATTCGATCCGGATTCCGACATCGCCATCCGCGACGGTCAGGCGGCGATGGAATTCCGCTGCTACCACGCCGGCAAAACCATGATCCGCGCCAGTTCGCCCGGGCTCAAGCAGGCGACCATCACCATCACGTCGCTGGGCGAACCGCGATTCATTTCCGGGGTCACGCCGCCAGTGAAGCCGCGTCCCTACCTGCGTTTCGAGAGACAGGCGGTGTCCGGCGCGAGCGCTCAGACCGATTCGCAGTTTGGTCTGCACAATCCAACCCAAGCCAGTAGCGAAGCGCCCGGCCATCACGCCGCCCTCGGCAACGACGGCAATCCCGCGACCTTCTGGCAGGCGCGGGACACCACGACCAACGCCTGGTGGCAGGTGGACCTGGAGCGCGTCGTCTCCGTGTCGCAAACCCGGATCGGCTTTCCCTCCGAGGGCAACTACCGTTACCGGATTGAGTTTTCCCACGACCAGGTCCACTGGACATCGGGTGTGGAGCAAACTCGCACTCTCGCCACCGACAAATCGCGCACGGACGCGGTTGTGCCGGCAGTCACAGGACGATTTGCTCGCGTGACGTTTACTGGATTGCCGTCCGGAAAGCCCGCCGCGCTGGCCGAAATGGGAATTGTCGGACGGGTGGCGGCGCAATGAATGTATAAGGAAGGCAGAAAGAAAGTCGTGAAATCCGGTAGCCGTCTGGAGGAGATCCTGGAAAGTGGTACGTTTGCCGTGACAGCCGAAGCCGGCCCTCCCAAGGGAAGTTTGCCGGACGGCATGCGCAAGAAAGGAGAGCTGCTCAAGTCGTCGTGTGATGCAATCAACGTCACAGACAACCAAGCCGCTGTGGTGCGCATGTCCAGCCTGGCCGGATGTCTCCTGCTCATGCAGACAGGTGCGGAGCCCGTTCTGCAAGTGGTGGTGCGGGACCGAAACCGCCTGGCGCTACAGAGCGACATCTTGGGAGCCGCTGCCCTCGGAATTCGCAACGTCCTCTGCCTGGCCGGTGACCACCAGCGTTTGGGCAACCATCCGACTGCCGCGGGTGCCTACGACGTCGACCCGATTCAGCTACTTCAGATGCTTAAGACACTACGAGATGAGCACCGGGTGGAAAGTGGCGAGACCATCTCGGGAGAAGTGCCGCTCTATCTGGGCACGGTGGCCCACCCCTTCGCCGATCCGTTGGATCTCCACATGATCACCTTGGCCAAGAAGATCCGAGCCGGTGCCGACTTCATCCAGACGCAGGCCATCTACGAACTGCCGCGCTTCCTTGCCTGGATGGACAAGGTCAGGGAGCAGGGGCTGCACGAGAAAGCGCACATTCTGGCCAGCGTGCTGCCCGTCAAGTCGGTCGAGATGGCACGACGGATGCGCAGCGGGGTTCCGGGCATGCGACTTCCAGACGAGCTGGTACAACGGATCGAGCGGTCCGCGGACGCGAAAGCGGAGGGCATCAGAATCTGTGTCGAAACCATCGAGCAACTGAAGCGCGTGTCTGGGGTGCACGGCGTACATATCATGGCCGTGGCCAGCGAAGACGCAGTTCCGAGCATCGTGAAAGCGGCTGGCCTTTCGCCGCGGCCGGAGCGGCCAAAATGACCAAGAATGCACGCGATGTGGAGACTGGCAAAGTGTCCAAGAAGGCTGGCATCATAGGTGCAACCATGGCGCTCGCTGTCGTCCTTGGCATCGTTGCCTTGTCTGGCGGAAAGCCGCCACCAGCGACACCCCCACCACCTCCGCCCGCGCCTCGCGAACCGGTTCATCTTGCGTACCACCCTGCCGATGCCTCGCTACCACCCGTGCGACTCGCGCTCCCCGAACACGCGAGCAAGCCGCATGGCAAGATCCTTTACAAAGACGAAGCCTCATTGATGGCGAAGATTCGCGAACTGGGGTCGAGCGACCTGGAGCTGTCTCTCAAACTGGCGCGGGAAGGCAATGACCGCTACCCGAACAGCGCTGATGCTGTCGAGCGCACGTGGTTCATTTGCAAGTCCTTGACCGGATTGGGACGGGTTGAGGAAGCCCACTCCGAGGCGCTCAAGATGATTGAAAAGTACCCCGGTGCCAGTTGGACAAGCGATGTCCAACGCCACGTGCTTTCCAACCCGGAAATCCCGCCTCCCGGTCAGTGACAGCGTGGTGCTGGATCACTTGAAACTGGGCAGTTTGTCCCGGGTGATTACGTAGGTGTTCGAATAGACTTCCTGGAGATGGGCGGTAGTATTGTACGGCGCATTGAAGTATGGGCTTGCCCAAACGTTGAAGAATAGCCACTTCGTACCTGTCGACTGGAGCTGATCGGGATCTGGAATCGTGCCGCACTCATGTAGCGCAACCATCATGTTGGGGAATGCGGTTTCCGTCTGCTGGAACAGACTGGTCAGCGGTTCCGTGTCCCCAGCCGCCACATAGTCGTCCGCTCCGCCGAAATCGATGTATTGCGCGCCAGGGTTGTACGCTGTAGTTGGATGCTGACAGAGAGGCGCCAGGAACAGAACATTGTTGAGCCCCTTGGTGGCGGTCAAGTAGTCGAACGCGTACTTGAAGAGACTCTGCCACTGTGCTGAAGTCCCCATGGACCACCAGAACCAGCTACAACCATTGCCGGCTTCGTGGAACAGCCGCAGGATGGCGACGCCGCCGGCCGTCTTCAACGGCGTAACGAATTGGGCAATTCGGTCCAAATCGGCATTGAAGCTCGTGTTTTCCGCCGTGCCCGCGGTAAGCACGTTGGTGATGTTGGTCGGCGTGCTGTAGGTTCCTCCGTTGATGCCCATGTGGTAGCCGAACATGCAGATGCCTCCGTTGTTCCAATGGGTGACACATTGAGTGGGCGCCTCACTGTTGTTCACGTCGAAGGCTCGAATCGCCGGGTACTTTCCCGTCGCCGCAAAGACCGTATTCATCCCATTGTCGTTGTTGTCCTCCTCCTGACCCGAAAGGATGCCGTTGCCGTATATGCTGTGCAGATAGCACAACACGTTGCGCGTCTGTTGTGTGGCGTTGGGTACCACCGGCACGGCGGTGCAGTTGGCAGGTGTGGTGCCACTTCCCGTGGTTCCGCCAGCGCTCGTGGTCCCACCCGTGCCGGCGGTTCCGCCGGTGCTCGTGGTCCCGCCCGTCGCCGTAGCTCCGCCCGTGCCTCCGCTTCCGCCGGGGCTGGTGGTCCCGCCCGTCCGCGTAGCTCCGCCCGCGCCTCCGCTTCCGCCGGGGCTGGTGGTCCCGCCCGTCGGCGTGGCTCCGCCCGTGCCCCCGCTTCCGCCGGGGCTCGGCACTCCGCCGGTGCCACCGCCGGCATCCAGTGTCGCACGCCCGTCGGTATCGCCGGCATCCCGGTTGCTCGTGCCCGTGTCCGTCGAGCCGGCGCCTCCAGTCGAGGTCGTGCCACCAGTCTGCCCCGAGCCTCCACTGCCGGTGATCCCCCCTGCCCCGGTGCCGCCAGTGCTGGCGGGACTGGAAGCTGGCTTCACGTTACCGCCACTGCCAGAGCTGCCCGCGCTCGCGCTGACCCCACCGGTCATGGTCGCGCCGCCGGTAGCAGCGGTGCCGCCGGTCGAGGTCGTCCCCTCGGCCGTCGTTGTTCCTCCCGAGGCCGTAGCCCCACCGGTGGAGGACGGCGCGCTCGAACTGGGAACGCTCGAATCGGGCCGGCTGACTGGCGACTCCGTGTTCGAGCAATTCCCGATGGTTGCCGCGACCAGGAATAGCCCGGAGAGGTGCAAAATTCGAAAACAGCAGGGAAGAGTGGCGGATGGTGTGTTCGACATAGATCGCGTTCTCCTTCGGAATCAGTGATCCCTAATCGTCGAGGGCGATGAGGCGCGCGAACAATGCCAAGAGGGCCAGGAACAGGCGGGACCTTCACAGAATCGGATCCCCCAGTCGTTGGTGACACGCCGAGGCGTGTCGCCGCGCTGGCGACATAACCCTCCGCAGCGGCCGATCAGGATCCGTCAATCAGGGCTCGGCCTCCTGAAAAACCAGACACAACGACTGCGGAATGCCTCCCGAGCCGTTTCGAGGTTCCGCCCACCATGCCCGGCAGACGCATAGCGCCAGGGCTGCCCCGATTAACGCGACTCGTCGTCCGGCCGTTTGGACCGAAATTTCTTCTGGCGCTACTGCTCTGACGTGAGAACCCCGAAAGGATTTTCATCCCCTCTCGCGATGGTGTGCCGCCGGCTGAGCCGGCGGGCTCCCACCCGACTGGGGCGGCAGTCTTTCATAACGTCCGTGCTCACTTGCGCCCATCAATCGAGACAAGGTCCCTGGTGTCATCAGCACATTCAGGAAAGGACCGCTTCAAAACAGGAGGTTTCGCGATGACTTCTCTCCCTCAGCATTCGATTCGCCTCACGGTACTGGCAGGCTTTTCACTGGCACTGGTGCTAGGTGCATGTTCTAGCGACAATGGTTCTGCAAAGGGGAGCGGCGGCAGCACGGGCGGCGCTACGGCGGCTGGAGGGGGCGGCGTCACGAGCGCTGCGGGTTCCGTCGCAACGGGTGGCAACTCCGTGATCGAGGTCCCACCCGGGGGAAGCACCCAGCCAACGGGCGGGACAAGCGGAGCGGGAGGCGTCACCGCGAGCAGCACTCCCAGCGCCACCGGTGGATCCACGGTCACGGGTGGCTCCAGCGTAACCAGCGGGTCCACGGCGCCCGGAGGAAACACAGCAACGGGCGGCTCGACGGCCACCGGGGGAGGGCCCGGCGGTAGGAGTGGTGTCGGGGGAACAACCGGTGGCAGCAGTCCCGTCGGGGGAACAATCGGTGGCAGCAGTCCCGTCGGGGGAACAATCGGTGGCAGCAGTCCCGTCGGGGGAACAATCGGTGGCAGCAGCGCTGCCGGGGGAGGCCCCGGCGGTAGCAGTCCCAGCGGCGGAAGAATGGGCGGCACGACGGCCACCGGGGGAAGGGCTGGCGGCACCACGGCCGCCGCTGGATCCACGGCTACCGGCGGGACCACGCCCGCCGGCGGAGCCAGCACCGACCTGCAAGCGCTGGTCAAGGCCATGGCCCCGGGTTGGAATCTAGGCAACTCCTTCGATGGCGCTCCCCAGGTGACCAGCTGGGGAAACCCCGCGCCCAACCAGACCCTGATCAATGCCGTGCACGCAGCGGGATTCAATCTCATGAGGCTCCCTGTCACCTGGACAGACCACATTGGCGCCGCGCCCGCATACACCATCGATGCAACGTGGATGGCCCAGGTGGTACAAACCGCGCAGTGGGCCATCGATGCTGGCATGTACGTCTTCGTCAATACGCACCACGATGCTGATGGGGAATGGGTTACTTTCCCCACCGACCCCACCCCCGTGACGGCTGAGGTCACGGCGGTATGGACACAGATCGCCACTGCCTTCGCGGGTTTCAGCAACAAACTCATGTTCGAATGTTTCAACGAGCCTCATAGCACCAGTGGTGGCGGCAACGCCGGGGCTACCCTCAATCTGTACCTCGCGGCGTGTGTCAATGCGGTCCGTGGCACCGGCGGAGCCAACGCTACGCGCGTCATCATGATCCAACCGATCGGCGCAAGCCCGTCTCAGTCAGGCATCAACACTATGTTGCAGGCCACCATTATCAAAGACCCCAATCTCGTTATCTCGATTCACACCTATGAGCCCACTAATTTCGGTCTGAGCACAACTCCTTACGCCTGGGGAAGCTCCTCGGACTACACCAGCATGGCGAGTTCCGTCACGCAGCTCCTGAGCTGGTTGCCCGGCTGGGGCGTCGTCATCGGCGAATGGGGCTCCGAGAGTGCTCAAGCAACGACAAATAGGGCTGCGCATGCCCTGGCCTATTCTCAAGACACAACAACCGCTGGCATGTGTCCTGTGTGGTGGGACAACGGTGGCTCGTACGCAATATTCAACAGAACCACTGGCGCTATAACCTACCCGACAATTGTCAGTGGAATCATCACGGGGGCCAAACAGGGTCTTGCGACGCCAGGTACCTACGCAACACTCGCCAACCCCTGACGAGAGTTCTGAGAGCCGAGTGCCGCCGGCCAGAAATTCCACAAGGGATGGACAACCGATCCATCCCCTCGACAATTTCTGACCGTCGGCACTAGCCCAGAGTTCCCCTCAGACGAAAAAGGCCCTGCTGTCCAGTACGGACAAGCCCTGAGCGATTAGACCCGCCGCGCCTCTTCCGCTCGCAAAAGACGCAGCGAGATATTGCTCGCTGCTCGGCGGGGCAGCGATTTTGCAACCCAGATTGCGAAGTCGGTGGCGAGGCCGACTGTTCTCTCATCGCCACCGTCGGGAAACTCACGGCTGGTATCACTGCAAGGTGAAGGACAAGCCGCTTCATGGTCGAGGGACAGCAGCCACGCCGCGGCAGTTTGTCGCGGCCAACCCCGGCCATGCGACATTGAGTCCCTGTTGCGATGGCGATGTCCCTGCCTCACCTGAGGGAATGCATCACCCCTTCGTGGCATAGCCGATGCATCTCCGCAGCAAGTAATGGCAGCCGAGGTGTCGCACCGTGAGTGATTCCCAGTGATCTCATCCTGGAGGCTTGGCGCTCGCGGCGGCAAGGCAGATGACGATCTCGCGGAACAAATGGATGTCGACCACCTGGCCGTTGTGGGGGGATCCGTACCTCGCGTCCCTCGACGATGGCGGCGCTAGGTGCCACCCATGCTCGGACTTCTTCATCCTAAGCACATGCAAGACCTAGAAGTAAGACGAAGCCGCCGGCTGCAAGCGCTGGTTGGGCGGGCAGAGCGCCCAAGCCTGATTCCGCCTGGCGACGCACGCGCTCGCTTTGGACCGGTGTTGTTGACCAGTGTGTTCCTAGCGACGACGTCGGTTGCCCGGAACATTTCCGCGGCGGAAAACGGGCACGTGACATCGCGGCCTCGCGACGCCGCCCGCGGGGTGGCTGGCCGCAGCGACGAAGGCGTGCGATTTGTGTGTCCACGGCACCAGTTGCCGGCGATCAAAGTCGGGATGGCGGAGTACGTGAAGTCCCTGGCCATCCCGGAGGCTCTGGTCGTCGTCACCGAAAGGCCGGCTGAAGGCGTCCTCGTCTATACGCTGGCCACGCCGCCGCACGACACCTCGACCTTGGACTTCTCCGCGCGGCCGTCGATGAACATCTCGACAGAGGAAGTGACCTTGTCCGTCGGCCCCGACTCAACCTCGCAGGTGCGAACGGTCTCGCGACAGGAGATCTTGCTGGCGCTGCTACAACACGGCCGGCTGACCACGCTGCGAGGCTCGGCGTGTAGCGTGGAAGCGCTCTCCGACCACGTGGCTCTGCGGCAGAATATCGTCGCCTGGGCCGAGAATCTCCGGTGGGGCTGGCCAAACGGTGGGGCTGCCGAGTGGAACGAGAAGTACTGGAACCACGGCACGCCGAAGCCGGGCGTGCCGCTGCGAGAAGCCATCGACGACGCTTTTTCAAATCAGAGCGCCTACACGATGGGGTGCTACACGGCCACCAAGCTCGCCATCGTCAAGGGTGTCCTCGACTACTACGACCGCGTTCGCGCATCACCGGCACTGGCCCGGTTGGTCCAGACGCGCCTGCTTTCCAACCACGATCCGCTTTCCGACGTCGAACCGGGCGCCGTCTGGAGCTTCGAGCCCGGTTTCAATCCGAAGGACGCTGCGCGGCCTGGAAAACTGCTCGCCGTCGCCCGTGAGGTCTCGCCCAAGAATTTCGTCCCCGGCGATTGGGTCTATTTTCTCAACACCGACCCGGTCTCAAGGCAGAAGAGCGGCTACGAGGGGTCCAACGCGATCTATCTCGGTCGTGACCGATTCGACGATTACTACGGCGAGAACAACCATGCGTATACCTACGCTGAGAAGTTGGACGAAGTGTTCCAGTGGCGCAATGGCGTGTTCAACCGAATCCGGGACGCCCCCAAGAGGAAACCGCTCAATGCACAGGATCTAGAACATTTCAGTGCATCCCCGAAAGCCGGCGGTTTCGTCGAAACGTGGCGTGTCGTCCCGGAGTTCTTCGAAGCGCCGACGCGGCGCGACCTCGGTCCGGTTTCGGTGCATGGTGCCCGCTTCACGGGGCGACGCGCGCCATAAACCCCTGTTCGCCGGAGTCATGCCGATCCGTGACCGGGCGATACCGTGCTGTCTGGAGTCGACTGCCGCGCTACGCGGATTTATGCAGAGCTCGGCATAACCCGCGTATCTACCTGCGTGTCTCCACCTAGTAAATAACAGGCGCGGGCGGGATCTGGAGCATGTCCCAAACTGGCGTTGTGTTCAGCGTGGTGGTTGGCTGATTCCACAGGTAGACCGAGTGGTAGGTCGTGTACTGACCGTTCTCGACGGTGACAGCGGTGAGGTAGAGCTGCGAAACCTGGTGCATGGCGCCGTCGTAGGTCGAAAGGACAGGCGCGATACCCGCGCGATTGGAAGAGAAGATGACCCAGTAGTAGGTGCGTCCGTTGTAGGTGGAACTCGCGGGCGCCCACTTGGGGAAATGGTTGTTGATGCCAGGACTGGACATTCCGGAGCACTGGACCGGATCGTTGGCGGCCAGACGTACCGCCGTGCCAGCCCCTGTCGCGCTTCCCATCGGCACGAAGAAGATCTCCGCGTTTGGATTGGCATACATGACCTGGCCGGAAGGAACCCGGTCGAACAACACCATTTGATCGTCAGGCGAGTAGGCGGCGTAGAACTCTTCCCAGTTCTTGTCGGAAGCACCAGGAACCGGGTTGGCTTCGCCCCCGTTGCCTCCGTTGTAGGGCACGGAATACAGGTCGGTGGCGCCCTGGTTCAGGCGACCATCTTTGCAACCACCGAAGTTGTTCGCCGACGGCGGACCGACCGTGGATGAGTACACGATGGTGCTGCCGTCGTGGCTCCAGGTCGGGAAGGCGGTCCCGGGATTCGGATCGCCGTTGCGGGCGATGACACCATACTGCTGTCCCAGCGTGGCGAGCGGACCTTGGCCAACCGACTGCGTGGGCGCAGGGCCATCAAGGTTGTACCAGACCAGTTTTGCTGCCTGCCAGTCGTCCGTCGACCATGGCTGGGTGTCGCTTTGCTGCGCCGACGTGGTCACCATCATGCGGCTTCCAGGCTGCCAGAATGCGCTCGAGAAGGTCGCGGGCCCTGCCCAAGGCTTGTTAAGCGCGGCCAAGCCGCCGGCGCTCAAGTTGGCCAACTCATCACCGGTGTTGTCGGTCGTGACGCCCGCGATGACCGAGTTCCACGGCCAGTTGTCGACGAACGCAACGAACCCTTTGTCCGGCGTGGCGGAGTGACATCCAATACAGGTCGGCGTGCGTACATTATAGGATTGATCCCGACTGGGTTGCTTGACTTGCGAGAACTTGAGCGCGACGGAGCTGCCCTCTTCTCCAACGCTGAATCCTAGCAACAGCGAAGTCGTGTCTTGCACGGTGGTGACATTCTGGTTGCCGACGGCGGACGGATCCGCGGCCCAGAAAACGATGCTGCCCGCGGCACTCGCCGATGCGATCTGGAACTTCGCTGAGGTCGCCCCCCCATTGACAGCGCGAACCGTGACCGTGATATCCGCTTCGTGTACGTGCTGGGAAAGTCCGGTCCACACGTCCTTGGGAACCAGCCATGAGTTTGCGGTCGTATAGGCAATCAGGTCGTTTGCCTCCAGGTCGGCATGGATGGTGATCTGAGTGAGGCCACTCGTTCCCGTCCACCTGACCCGTGGACGGGCCCAGTTGTAGGGGTAGAGCGAACCGTCCTCCGGCTCGACAACGCAGGGGCCGGTGCCAGACGGACTACCCGAAAACTGGCTGGCCGCATTTGACGGCACGGCCGAGGGTGAGTTGGAGTCGATGATCGGGGCAGAGGGAAAATCGGTACAAGCAGTCGGATTGTCACAGGCTATCGGCGCGGCGCCAGGGTCAGAAGAGGACGACTGGGCACCTCCGCTTGGGTTGGTGTTGAGATTTATCCCCGTTCCACCACCACCACCGCCACCAACACCGCCACCGGGGACGCTGCCACCTCCGCTGCCTGTGTTGTCAACTTTTGCGGCAGAGCATCCGAGGAAGAACAGCCCGATGGCCAAACAGGGAATTGCTCGCGTGGTGCGTTTCATTGGATTCACCTCTCATGCTGTCTGGTAAGCTTTGGCGGGAATTATGGCATGAATTCGCATGAATGCGCACCCCAACCGCGCACCAGAACATCTTTGGGTCTTGGCGTGGCATCTGCCGCGTTGCGGATAAACGCTACGATCGCGGTGCGGGTCGCGTTGCCCGTCAATGATGACGGACAAGGTCGGGAGAACACCTGTCGGCCGAAAATTCCGCGCGGACAGAAAACAGGCGGGATGTTGTGCTCATGCCGGGAATGACCACCGCAGCCCACCAGCACCACTCTAATCGAGTTCCGCGCCACGGCGCCCGGGCCGGTCACCAGGGTCAGGGGGAAGAGGCCAGCTACCGCCGCGATGGTCGTCCCTGCCATGGGACTCGGGCTCGTGCAGGATACAATGGTTATCCACAAGGGCCGTGCGATTTGCAAAACCGAAAGCCGGGCGCTGCCTGAATTGCGGCGGTTTGGGCCTGGCACGCTCGATGTATTACCTCCCATTGCGGCCTCAAGAGAGGCCGAAGATTGGAGGTTGGGTCATGTCTACTAGAGTAGTGAGGACATGGATGGTTGTTGTGGCTATCGGCGGCTCTTCCGTCACGGCGAGCTGCGCTGGAACTATCGCCGCGGGAACGAATGAAACACTTTCGGCCGCACAGTATGCTGCAATTGCGGATGATGCTTGTGTCGGGGTGCAGGCCAGGGAACGCGAGATGGGTCTGCTGGCGTACCGCGATGGTATCGTGAACATTGCGCCACTCCAGGAAGACACTTTCGCGGGAAAAATCAAGGCCACACGCACGGAAGGAGCCGTCATCGCGCTACGGGCGATGACGGGCATTTCGGTGCCATGGCTCGAAAGGGTCAATCTCTGCCATGCAGCACTGGTGGGATCGGGACGCTGCTGGCCGCCCGATCTGTCCAAGACCGACGACCGGATCGTTCTCGCAATGTTGACCCGCTTCTAACCCCAGAGATCGGCTGAGTGGAAAAGGGGAGCTGGTCCAACAACGCGGGGCCTGCCCATCCTGCGCACTGGGGCCTATTTCGTCTGAGGCGAACTCTGGGGTTAGTGGCGGCAGATGGATATCGGGCAATGAAACTCGGAGGATTGTCATCATGAAGAGAGCACCCTCGGTAAGCATCAAGTCCATCGCGTCACGAACCTTCTTCGTCATGGTCGCGGCTGTTGCGTTGGCACTCGGGGACGGGTGCAACCAAGGAAAGGAAGGGGATCGCTGTAACCCCGACCTTGCCCCGGGGGAAAGCGACTGCAACAGCGGCCTGACCTGCCAAAAGTCGCCGACCTGCGCGGAGAGCTACTGCTGCCCGACGCCACTGATGTCGAGCCTGAACCCGTTCTGCAACGGCAGTGCATGCCCGCCACTGGACGCCGGTAACTAGCGGATCGTGAAGGCGGTCGAAGTGAAAGCCACCCCGGAGAGGCGACGGACTGAAGGGCGGATACGGCTATGGGAGCCATCTTGATAGTCGACGACGAGAGGAACATTCGCGAGACATTAGCCATGTACATTCGGATTCTGGGGCATACGGTGGAGACGGCCGCGGACGGCGAGACGGCCATGGAAGCCATCGACCGCCGGGAGTTCGATCTGGTAGTGTCGGATATCCGCATGGAGGGATTGGGCGGCCTTGGATTGTTGAGGCAAATTCGAGAGCAGCAAGGCGACACCGCCGTCGTGCTCATGACCGCCTACGCCACCGTATCACAGGCCGTCGAAGCGATCCGTTTGGGAGCATACGGATTCCTGATGAAGCCTTTCTCTCCGGACGACGTGCGTCTGCTGATCAATCAGGTGCTCGATGTCCGGACATCGCAGCGGGAGGATACGCCCGTTCGGCACGGAAGCGACGATCCAGGTGGGCCGTCCAGTGGTGATAAACGCACAGACTGGAAGGCGCCGGTGCCCCCGTGAAGCACATGGCCGATGAATGTTGCGGTGGTGAAGACGGGACCAGGCGTGACCTGGCCCACGGTGCAGCAGGGGTGGGCTGGGGCTTGGCCTGGCCGGTCGAGGATGGGGCTGTCTTGTCCGGAGCCGCTCGAAACCTGTAAACCACGACGCAATGAGAATCGAGCCCAGACTCGTAACGGTGCCGCCCGAATCCGCTCTCAACCTGGTCGGGTCGAGGGCCGGCGCCGTGGCATGCAGGTCGGCCCTTGGCTGTGTCTGCCGCGCCTCAGCCCGGAAGGTCTCGGCGATCTTGTGAACCGACCTTCCCACAAGGGCATCCAAACAATTAGTGAAGCCACACCTGTCGCCCATCGTTGCGCCGAGTACAGTCGAGCGCCGAACCGTGCTGGGCTGGCTTGGCAAGGCAACCGTACTGGCACTCGGCGGCGATGTGCTCTCGGCGTGCCTGGAAACGAGGAGCCCGAATGGTCGGCAGGCCGATGCCGCCAGCGAAGATGCGCCGGACGAGGCGGCAGACGCGCAAGGCTTCGACTTCCAACCCGGCCCCGGCACGGACCCCATTTTCAATAACTGGTACGAAAACACTGTAGACGCGCAAAACCTGGTCGATATCCTGGCGAGTTGGACGCTTACCGTCGACGGCATGGCAAGCAATCCTCTTTCGCTTAGTTTCGCCGATCTCATTGCCCTCCCCCGGCAGGACCAGGTCACCGATTTTCATTGCGTCGAAGGCTGGTCGGTCGACGACGTGCCCTGGAACGGGGTGTCCCTCGCGAGCATGCTGGACTTGGCCGGAGCGGACCCCTCCGCCACGTACATCAGCTTCTACAGCGTGGGCGGGGTGTACAGCGAATCGCTTCCCATCAGCGTCGCACGCGAGCCGCACACCTTGCTCGGCTACGGGGTCGACGGATCCACGCTGCCGCTCGCACACGGTTTTCCGGTACGCTTGGTGGTGCCTCGTTTGTACGGCTACAAGAACGCAAAATACCTCTCGCGCATCGAGATCACCGATAACGCGATCACTGGCTACTGGGAACAGTACGGGTACTCGTACGCCGGCGATGTTCCAGCGTCACTTTTGCGGCCGGGCAAGTACTGAAACGCACGAAAGCGGTCAGGGCGAGGGTCACCCGCAGTCCTCGGGATCGCCACGCAGCTTGCGTAGGCCGTGCGGCAGGGCGGGCAAGATCGCTCGCAGGTTCTCGACCGCCGCGCGCTCGGAGCCGGGCACGGACAGGATCAGGGTCTGGCCGCGCACGCCCGAGCAGGCGCGCGAGAGCATGGCCAGCTTGGTGTGAGCCAGCGAGGCGGCGCGCATGGCCTCGTCGAAACCTGGGGTGGCGCGGTCGATCACGTCGCTCACGGCCTCAGGGGTGATGTCGCGCGGGGAAAGCCCGGTCCCGCCCACCGCGACGACGAGGTCGATGCCGTGGCCGTCGGCGTAGTGGCGCAGGCGATCGGCCAGCGGGCCGCGCTCGTCGGGCAGGATTTCAGTGCGGTAGATGTGCGCGGGCATGAACTCGTGCAGCAGAGCGGACACCGCAGGGCCAGCGGTGTCTTGCGTGACGCCGGCGGCGCAGCGGTCGCTCAGGGTCAGCACCACGGCCTGGAAAACTGAGCGCGGAACCGTTTCCTCGATCTCGACGGGATCGCCGACCGCCACGGCGCCGCCCACGAGCACGCGGGCAAACAGGCCCACGCGCGGCATGAGGCAATCGCCGGTCTGGTGGAAGATGGCGCAGCGGTCATGGCAGCGCTTGCCGATCTGGGTGATGCCGAGGATCGCCTCGCTGCCCAGGCGCACGCGGCTGCCGAGCCCGAGTGAGCCGAGGTCGAGCCCGGCGACAATCAGGTTCTCGGCAAAGGCGCCTGCCTGCACATCGAGACGACCGGCCCGCTTGAAGGACTCGATATCGCCATGGCCGAGAATGCTGACCTGACGATGGCCGAGCCCACTGTGCGCGTCGCCCTCGATGCCGTGATCTGCGCGCAGCCGTGCGGCGGGGAGCGCGGTCTTGGGCATGCCCCTGCGCTCACTGATGCAGATCGCTTCAACCCTTCCGGGCACGGCTCGCTCCCTTGCGCAAGAAATGCCCAGAGCGGCCCCCGGATTTTTCCAGCAGGCGAATGGGGCCGATGACAATGTCCTTGCTCGCAGCCTTGCACATGTCGTACACGGTCAGCGCCGCGACGGTGGCCGCAGTCAGGGCTTCCATCTCGACACCGGTGGCGGCGCGGGCGCTCGCCATCGTCTCGATGAGCACGCGGTCGCCAACGATAGTCGCGTGGATCTCGACGACGTCGAGGGGCAACGGATGGCACAGGGGGATGAGGCTTGCGGTCTGCTTGGCGCCCTGGATGCCGGCCAGACGTGCGGTTTCGAGCACGTTGCCCTTGGACAGCACGCCGGTGCGCCGCAATCGCGCGGCAAGGGCGCGGCCCAGGATGACGACGGCCTCGGCGCGCGCCAAGCGCTCGGTCGGCATCTTGGCGGTCACATCCACCATGCGGGCGCTGCCGACTTTATCGACGTGGGAGAGGACTGTTTCTTTCATGTCACACGCTAGCCACCTACCGAGGACATGGGCATTGGGATGCAGAAGGGGCCAGATGGGCGTTTGCACCCGAGGGCGACGCGGAGGGCGGCGGCGATGCGCTCGTCGGCGGAGGCATCAGGGTCGCGCAGCAGGCCGAGAACGCCGATGTGGTCGCGGCGACCGAGGCAGCCGAGTAGGCGGCCATCGGCGGTGAGGCGCAGGCGGCGGCAGCCGAAACAGAAGGGCTGGCTGTTGGGAGAGATGAAGCCGACCGTGCCTTGCTTGCCGTCACGGGTGGTCACGCTAAAACGTCGGCTCGGCGAGGCGATCTCGTGGGGAATGGGCGCAAGATCGAAGGTGCGGGCCAGACGCTCGCGCAGTTCGGCGGACGGGATGAACCATGCCTGGAAGTCCCGAGGACGCAGGCTCGAGGGCATCAGCTCGATGAAGCGTTGCTCGCAGCCGCGTTCGAGGGCGCGGACGACGAGAGCCTCGGCCTCATGGTCGTTCACCCCGCGCATCACCACGGTGTTGATGCGCAGGGGAGCGAGGCCGGCCGCGAGCGCGGCGTCGATGCCAGCGAGGGTGTGCGCAAGCCCGCCGCCCTGAGCGGCGCGCGTGAAGTTTTCCGGGTCGAGGGAATCGAGGCTGACGTTGACACGGTGGAGTCCGGCCTGGCGCAAGGACTGCGCGAGCACCGCCAGGCGCTGGCCGTTGGTGGTCAGCGCGAGATCGGGCACGCCCAGGGGCGCGAGGGCGGCCACCAAGTTCACGATGTCGCTGCGGCCGAGCGGCTCGCCGCCGGTGAGGCGGAGCTTGGCGACGCCGGCCGCGGCCTGGGCCACGCGGACAAAGCGGACGATGTCCTCGGCACGCAGGCGATCACGGACGCGCTCATCGTCCTCCTTGTGCGGACGGCAGTACACGCAGCGGAGCGGGCAGCGGTCGGTGACCGAGATGCGCAGGACGAGGGGCGCCGTCATGGTCATCATGGCCACACCCTCCAGGGGCGAAAATCGACGAGCGAGCCCTGATCCAGGCCGCGCGCTTCGGGGGGCACGATGATCGCGCCGTCCGCGCGAGCGCCAGCTGCGAGGTCGGCCGAGCTTCGGCTGCCCACCGCCGTGACCTCGGGTCCCGAGGTTTTCCACGCCAGGGTGGCCAGGACATAGCGCTGGCAGCCGGGCGTGTTCGCGATCGCCTCGCGCAAACGAGCGCGTACGAGTGGGCGGCAGTGCGCCTCGGGCCAACCGGCCATGCGGCGCAAAGCCGGCAACACGAATTCGTGCAGGGTGGTGGCCGCGCTCAGGGGATTGCCGGGCAGGCCGAAGACTAGGCGAGAGTCAGGCGTGGTGGCGAAGAGGAATGGCTTGCCCGGCTTCATGGCCACGCCGTGAACGCGGGGGCTCCCGCCGACGGCCGTGATGGCCGCGGGAACGAAATCGTACGCGCCCACCGACACACCGCCGCTCAGCACGGCGGCGTCTGCACCCACGAGCCCTTCCCGCAGCATCGCCGTCACGGCATCGAGATCGTCGGAGACCCGGCAAGCGAACGCGACAGGAAATCCCGCCGCGCGGAAGGCCGCAGCCAGCATGGGGCCATTGGCGTCGCGCTCCTGGTGCGCGCCGACCTTAGCCTCCGGGGGCTGAAGTTCGCGCCCGGTGGCGATGATCGCGACGCGCGGCCGGCGAAACACACGCAGGCTCGTACGTCCGGTGGCGGCGGCGATGGCGATGTGCAGGCCGTCGAGCACGCGGCCCGCGGGGACAAGCACGCGGCCTGCCCGCGCGTTCTCCCCCTGGCGCAGGATGTTTGCTCCCACCTGCTCGGCCCTGACGAAGGTGACTTCACCGGCGCCCGCCGAGCGCGTGTCTTCGACCTGGACCACGGTGTCGGCACCGGGCGGGACGTTGGCGCCGGTGAAAATGCACGCGCAGGTTCCCTCGGTCACTGCTGGCGCCGCAGGTGAGCCGGCCGCCACTTCACCGATGATCGGCAGGGTGACGGGCATCCGTCGCAAGTCCGCCGAGCGGACTGCGAACCCGTCCTTCGCCGAGCGGTTGGCAGGAGGCATGTCGCGATCCGCAAGCAGGGGCTCAGCTAGCACGTGACCCAAAGCCTCGTCGGCGGGAACCTCGATCGCGGGCAGGCACGCCGTGTGCGTCAGGATGGACGACCACGCCTGTTGTGGTGTGAGCAAGACGGATTCCTTTCCAAGTACGGGAGGTGCGAAGGGGTTCCCCCGCGCCCCATCAACTGGCCGGCCGCGGACCACTCGCGGTCGTTAGGCCGGCTGGTAGCCGCGCACCGTCGGAAGGCACCAACAGGTAGCCAGTGGTTGCGGCTGAGGGCAAGCCAAGGCGGCAGTTGATGCCACCGTTCCGTCCGCTGCCGCCTCCGTCGAGCAGCTTGTGGTCCCGGGTGCTGGGCACCCTTTTCTTCGGAAGCAGCCAAGGCACACGTCAGGCTCTGCATTATCAATTAGATGCCGGCTACGGAGATAGGTGCCCCTGGGATTCAGGGCAAAACGCGCCCCGACGATCATGGGAACCGCGGCTCCGAGATGCGCCAAATACCTGGAAGCTCTCGCGAAGGGCGACCCAAGCAATCGCGCTCACCGCGATCGAATTCCCGCCCTTCTGCGAGATTGCTTCCACGGAGTAGCGAGCGGGCTTGCCGACAATCCTCGATCGTGGTGATGGGAACTACCAGATGACAACAGGCTGCTGCTCGTCGACGATCTCGAAGCAGGCGGCGCTTGGCTGCGACCACTTGATCATGTTGTACCAGAACTGAGCCGTCTGATACACGTCTTGAGGCAAGAAACCCGCGCAGGCCGGATCATTCGTCTCGGGATTGCCGACTCCATTCCATTGGGTGGTGTAGGTAATCCATTCGTCACCGTAGACCAGCACGTGCCCGGTACCGACGAGCTTGCCAACCAGCACGTTCGCGATTGGAGGCCCAGGGACGGTCGCGGCAACATGGCCATCGGCGGGTGCATTGATGGACCGGCCGTTGGCCAGTCCAATCCAGGTGACGTTGTTGCTGAGGCTGGCAATCACCGGATCGGTCTTGATCCAATCCGAGATCGGATTGGATCCGGCGCACCCAGAAACTGGCCAGCTATAGGGCGCGTTAATTCCGTCGTTGTTGTAGGAAATACCGGAAAATGCAATCAGCTGATTGGGGGCATTGATCTCCTGGCCATTCCCTGAATAGCCAGTCAGCGTGATCACGCCGCCGCCCTTGTTCTCCACCCAGTCCTGGAAAGCAGCGACCTCCGAAGGGTCGAACGTCCAGAAGGGTCCCAAATTCGAATCATCCGACAGCGAGGCGAGGATGATGACGTTGTAGGTGGCCAAGAAGTCCGAGGTCAACGTCACGCGGTTGGTGAAGTTGTCGACGCGCGCGGTTCCGGCGCTGCTGCTGTTCAGCCAGTCCTGCAAAGCGGTGTCGGGATCCCCGTTGGGGTTCGCGCCCCACTTGCCCGGCTTGCCCAGGACCGCGACGTTGAGCGGAGGGCAGGTGCAGCCATCGCCGCCGTCGCAGCCCACCATCTGACTCGTGACCCCGGTGTCCACGCTCGACGGTGTAACCGTCGAGGTCGTGTCGATGGCGAGTTGAATGGTGCCGCCGGCGCCCGACGTGCCCTGTCCGGCGGCCCCGCCCGTCGCACCGCCATTGGCGCCTTCCGTACTGACGACCTCGCTTTTTACACAGCCAGCGAGCCCGTTGCCGGCTAGAGCGAGAAGCGCAAAAACGGTGGCAGGCAGAAAACCGTGCGCGACCGCGCGCGCGCGTGCTTCGTGGTGATCCGGCGAGGAATGGGACGCGAAGGAGATGTGGCCGCTCATGGGGTTTCAGTCTACCCCATCCGAAGCACGGCAGTTCATGCGCCAACTGGCCGCGTGCGGCCGTAGCGTACGAGGAGGCGAGCGATGCCGTCTTCGCCATCATGAGCCAAGGTCACTCCGCTCATCGGACCGGTCTCGCTTGATGAGGGCATTCTTGAAACGTGTCCAGACTGCCTATGTGGTAGCGGAGTGGCCCGCTCGATTCTCAAGCTGTCAACCATGACGCGAAGAGGCGTTAAACGCTGGCACGGTGTCTCTGACCAGGCTCGGCTCTCGCCGGTGGAACGCGGGATGGCGAGGTGCCTGGGCAGGCACCTGGTGCCGCTCCGGATCGCATGCTCCCGGAGACGGTGGTCGTAGGCGCGGCGCGTCTGTGACATGGCCGCCAGGTTGTCGATCATCACGAAAGGATCACCCGCCGGATCTCACCCGCCAGCGAAGACCTCAATGATATTGGGGAGGCCACTCTTGCGAACGATCCTCGGTCATGTCCTCGTTCGCAGCTGCGGTGCGATCATCTCCAGAGAATCCCAAGCGTTACATAGGCCGCACAGAGTCTTTGCGGCTCACACGTAGCTGCGGAGCGACCTGCGGTTGCTTCCTATTGCGCTTCCATTTCGGCCGCCGCCAGCAGGATGGCACACAATCCGTGAGAGGAGTTGGTCTTCGTAGCTTGGTTGACGTAACCGGCGTAGTTGTTCTGCACGTTCATGCCTTGGACAGCACCCGTTATGCTCGGCTCCCCAGAAGCATCGATGGTGACCTTGGTTTGAAGCCCCTGTCAACCACTGTTGGCCACCGAGAGATAGCTAGCATCGATGTAGCCACGGTTGACCGCGACCTTCAGCGCATAGACGAACATTCCGCTCGCCGAGGTTTCAAGGAAGTTGCCGCTCTTGTTCCCCTGGTCCATCACCTGATACCAAAGCCCTGTCGCATCCTGTGTGGTCTTGAGCCCAGCCGCCAAGCCGGTGAGATTAGACAGCAGGTCGTTGCGGCCGGTCTGATCGGCAGGCAGGTCGTCCAGGGTATCGACCAGGGCCATGGCATACCAGCCCATGGCCCGGCCCCAGATGCAGGGCGACCGGCCGTTGGCATCAGCCCATGCGGGCTTCACATTGGTTGCACTGGCGGGATTGCTGTCCCACCACGCGTGGTAGTACAGGCCCGTTACCGTGTCCAGGGTGTGTTGGCCGACGAGAGTCGCTTGCGTGACGACCGTATCGCCGCAAAAAGTGCCGCAGGTGCCAAACACCGCCCCGTAGCGCGCGAGAAAAGGCTCGCCCATGTAAATGCCGTCGAGCCACATCTGGTCGGGAAGCGATTGCTTGTGCCAGAAGCCCCCGTCGCCATTGGTAGGAATATTGTTGTAGAGAGCCCGAATGCTGTCGGCCGCAGTCTGGTATTTTGCCAATCCGGTTTGTTGGTACAAGAAGGGCAGCAATACTGACGGCTGCATGTTGTCGAAGGCGACGAAGGTTGTCGTGCTAATGTCGACAACGCCGCTCGCGCTCACATTTTCGTCGATGTACTTCTGAATGTACGTCAGATAGCGGGAATCCCCGGTGTGACGGTAGACTTGCTCAATGCCCCGCAACACGATGCCGTGGTTGTACTCGAAGCCGGCTGTCGCGTCGATGCTGGCCGGATCAGGCCATTTGCTAAGGATCATGTTGGCAAAGCGCACCGCCAACGAGGTGGACGCAAGGCTGCCGGCATCGCCCCCGCCCTGGCCTGCAGCTCCCGCGTCGGTCGCGCTTGCGCTGCCCCCGATGCCGCCCTGGCCTCCCGTGCCCCCGGCGCTGGTGCCAGCCGTACTGGTCGCGCCCCCGCTGCCGCCGGAGCCACCCCGGCCTGCAATCCCCGCATCGGATGTGCTTCTGCTGCCGCCGGACCCACCCTGGGCCGTCGTGCCACCGCTTCCCGTGCTACCGCCGCGTCCCGCTGCGCCGCTGCTTCCTGTGACACTGATGGTTCCGGCGCCTCCGCTTGAGTTGACACCGCCGGTTCCAGCGCCCCCGCTTGGGTTAACCCCGCCGGTTCCGCCGATAGCGGCCCCGCCTGCTCCATCAGAAATAGCACTGCCGTCTTGGCCCCCGGCACTGGTACTGCCTCCCGTCGAGGCCGCAGAACCCTGGCCGCCTGTGCCAGATGCCCCGCCACTTTCTGCGCTGCTGGAACCACCCTGGCCTCCGCTGGCTGCGGCAGCATCTCGCGCAGGGCTTACTGTTTGCTGGCAAGACGCTGTGAAAAGCGAAAGCAGGAAGCAAAGCCGAACCACGCCACGAAGTTTCGCTTCAGCGAGAATACCAGCCAATTGTGCCGTTAACTTAGACATGGGGGCTCCTATGATGGCGGTGGTGCAACCGAAACAAGGCAACGAGGCCCGGGCGCAAAGTGTCGGGCTTGGCGCTCCAGACCAACCGCCTCAATTGTACCAGGAAGCTGGGCGGTCGGATCGCGTGTCCAGAAACTCATGGCAGGAAGTGTGAAAGATCGCCGGAGGATGCACGGCTCCGATCGACGCGATCTCATCGGCACAGCTGGGCGCAAAGACATTCCCGAGCTTTCTGTGCGCAACTGCGCCATCCTCAATATCATGGAGGTCTTCGCGCTGGGCTGGCAAATCACGGAGACGTTGCGTTCCCGAGCCCCGGCAGCCTTCGGCCCAAGGTCGCCTGCTTCTCACCGGGCCAGAGCGACCGGGCTCCAAGCAAAATGTCCGGCCGGGCCTTGAAGCCGGGGACTATCTTCAGGCACTTAATGGCGCCGCAGCCTGGAATGCATTCGACGCTCGGCGCGGGGCAGTTTGACGGTGAGCGCTGGCAGATTCTGCCGACGTAGTTCTCGGCCGCATCGAAGGCAGCCGGCCCTTCATCGAGCACCACAAACTGGCTGTGTAGGCGGGCTGTCGCGTCAGCAGTCTTGCTGGGGTTCCATCCGAATCCATTCACCTCCACCGGCCGAGTGGCGACGACCCACAACTCACCCACGCGAGTTGAGTGCGGTAGGCATTGCGCGGGAGCACCCTCCTCTTCGAAAGAAACTGACTCCGCGAAGCAGAGCCCCGTGCTGGCTACCATGGCTGTCCATTTAGAAGTCCATTGATTACGCGGCCCTCCGGTAGTCAGCATGCAGACCGCCGAGCACAGGTCTGATGACAATCGGCTCGCTCAGGTCGTGATGCCGAACCCCAGACGGCACGCGCTGTCCGATCCCCCTGATGGGGTCGAGCCTCATTGAAGTATACCTTGTACTCGCGAACCAGCGAATCCAGGTGCCGGTCGCCGAGCAGGATGACGTGGTCGAGCAGCTTACGCCTGCCACACGATGGCAATGGCCTGGCGCCACCTGGGGAGCAACGAGGCGCCCAGGAGGAGTTTGAGCCTGTCGGTCACCCCGAGCCTGGGACGCTTTTTGCCTCGACGAAGGATGTTGATCTGGTGTCGAAGCACTGCGTTCTCGATGATCAGGTCACGTCGGGAGCGGCTCACGTCGAGAGCCATTCCCATGATTTGGCTGCCAGAGGAGAATGGGCGCAGGCTATTCCAGATCCGTTGGGCGGCGTGTCGAATCCAATCTGCGATTTGAGAGAGGAGGAGTGACGTCATTTCCCTCTTCAACCACGAAGAAGTGTGACCAGTCGAGCTGCCCGTTGTCCCGAATTTCACCTATCATCTCGCGCGGATGCGATCTGTAGCCACCACGGGGCGCTGTACGGTTTGCTCCTCGTCGAAAACGGGTCTACGCTTGCTTCTAGATGGCCACACCGCGCGCACGTATAGAAGAGCTGGCCAAAGAACTGGCAGCTCTGAGTCCTGAGGATCGAACTCGCGTCCTGGCGGAGTTGAGTCGTCGGGGGCCAAGGTCTGCGCACGAAAGCCGGCAGACGGCGGTCTGGCAGCGTCTGCACGACCTGGAGGGTATCGTCACCCTCGGTGGAGACGCTCTCGAAGACTGCGCGCATCTCTACGATGGCTGAGTGCGTTCTCGACGCCAATGTACTGGTGGCGTGGATCGACGCGGCGGACAGCCTACACACCCGCGCGCACGACCTCATGACGCAGCTGGAGCAGGACGGCACCGATCCAGTGCTCCTTGATATTCTGGTTGGCGAGGCCGTGTCGGTTCTCTGCCGCCGCTTTCGGGAACGTCGCCGGACTGGTGACCTGGCAGCCATGCTCGCCGACTTCCGTCGCAGGATCGATCGCTCGGCCATCATGTGGGTGGGCTCGGAAGCCGAGCGACTATACGAAGACATCCTCGATTTTGTCGCATTGACCGGGGGCAAGCTCAACTTCAATGACGCCTTCATCGCTGTTCTACAGAAGGAAGGTCGCATCGGCCCGGTCGCGACCTTCGACGCCGGATTCGATGCAGTCCCCGGATTCCTGCGTGTCCCGCTTGTCGCGCGTACCCACGGCTGAGTCCCCGGTCCTGGTCGCCTACAGAAACCTGTCTCCGCGCAGGTCGGCGACTTTTGGCAGGTCAGGCCGCTGTTGCAGTCGCTTTCCCCCGGGGCAAGATCGGGGTTACAGCGATCCCCTTCCTTTCCTTGGTTGCACCCGTCCCCGAGTGCCAACGCAACAGCCGCGACCGTGACGAAGAAGGTTCGTGACGCGATGGACTTGATGCTTACCGAGGGTGCTCTCTTCATGATGACAATCCTCCGAGTTTCATTGCCCGATATCCACCTGCCGCCACTAGAAGCGGGTCAACATCGCGAGGATGATCCGGTCGTCGGTCTTGGACAGATCGGGCCGCCAGCCAGGCGGAATAATAGTATTGATGTAGCCATCGGGCGACGTGACGCCCCCGTGGCCGGCGAAGTATGGAACGCTGGCCTGGCGGTGGTTGACCTCGATGTCGAATGTGACTAGCTGGCTGGGCATGTACTGAAAGCCCGTCTCGTAGTCGAACGCGTTGAACTTCGTGCCCGGATTGAAGTCGAACCCCGCCGTGGGAGATGCAACGCCAAGCGGCTGGATTATAGAAGTGCTGGATGCATTCCCGGTAGGCGACAGCACCAGGTAACGTCCCGGGTTGCTCATGAAGCCTCCACCGACGTTCCACGCAAATTTCTCACCAAACCAGACTCGGTGGTAGGCCATCGCGCTGAGAAAGTGCTGCGTGCATGGTGTGGCATTGGTGCAATTGCCCTCCGTTCCCGTGCCACCGAACCCGACAACACCGTCCCCATGCTCGAAGCCGATGTCCGCAGTGATCGAAAACGCCGCCCGCGTCACTCCATACCTCGGCTGACTGAGATTCAGCCAGCGCATCAGGAAGCTGTTGTCCGAATGATACCGTGTCCGGCCGGGCGCGTCCTGCGTGTCCCAACCGACGTAGTCGTTGGTCATGAAGGACAGATACTCCACCGGGCGATAGAGAATCTGCACACCGAATCCGGGCAGGGTGTTGAACTTCCCATAGGTCTGCCATCCGTTGATGATCCAGGGTTCGATCTTGAGCTTGTCGGTGGGGAAGATCTGGATCCGGATCCCGTTGAAGAACCACGGCGTGTTGTCCGAAGTGAACGACGGCAGGTACATCCAGTTCTCGAAGTTGTCGTAGGAAAACAAGCCAATGTACGACATGAAGATTCCCGCGTCGACATTGATGCCGTGTAGGACATTGAAGTGATAGCCGCCCCAGCCTTCGCTGATGTAGCGCAGAGCCGTCTGGAGGTCGAATTGGCCACGGTTCGTGCTTTCGTCATTGCGTGGTACCAGAGTCGAGCGGACGCCAAACTGTGTCATCAGCCGCGCCCGGCCACCCTCGGCGTGAAAGTCGCCGCCGAAGCCCAGGAAGGCCAAAGTAAATTCGTTGTTGCGCGAAAGTGCGGTCGAACCGACAACCGTGTTGTCAATCGGATTGTTCCTCGACGCTGTGTAGTTCACATCGACAAGGAGCGACGGCGTGAAATACTTGGTGTCGAGCAGGGCCTGCTTCTGTCGGTTATTTCCGTTCAGCCAAGTGAAGTCTCCAAAAGCAAATGGCTCGCTTGCCGGCTCGGGAGCGCCGGGCGCCGACGTCTCCGGCGGAGAGCGCATTGGCGGCGACGCTACCGAAAGGGGCAGCGGAGGAATGTCGACTTCCGACCTGTCTGTGGACGCCGGCGAAAGAGCCGGCGGCGCCGACGTGCCCGATAGGTCAGGGCTGGCCCGTGCCGCTGTGAGCAGACTGAGAAGCATCGCCGGCGAGATGATAAGGCCAATCAACACGTGAGATCTCATTGTCATTGGGCACCACCATTCCTTGCTGTGCTCGTAATCAACCCACTATCGATAGGACAGAAAGACAGGCCCGGGAGCGCATCCTTCATGCTCCCCCGGCCTGAACCAAGGACGCGACGACGCTCAGAAGGAGGAGGCGAGCGACGCTGTCGTCGGGCGTCCTGACGCTGACAAGAGAGCGGTCGAGCGTCGCAATATCTCCTGGCTCATGTCGTGGTTCACACCTCTCACCGACAGCTCGTATCCGGCGTAGATCTCAGTTGCGCCAAGTTTCGTGCCGGGAATCGCGAATG
>CAVWIP010000001.1:0-347000 GCA_963755125.1 uncultured delta proteobacterium | reverse complement strand
TGTTATGTTTATGTCTGACACTGATTCGTCGTGCTTGCTGTGACAGCATCTACCTGATCGATGCGAAGAAGTGCAGTGAGTGCGTCGGGTTCTTCGACCACGAGGCCTGCCAGGCGGTGTGCCCGGTGGAATGCTGCGTTCCCGATCCGAACAACCCGGAGACCGAGGAAGTCCTTCTGGCGCGCGCCAAGCAACTCCACCCGGACAAGACCTTCCCTGATCTCGCCAGTTTGCCCGCCTCACTTTCGCGCTTTCGCAAAAGCTAGGATCCGCGCCCGGCCGCGCCCTGGTTGAGCAACTGCGGGTGACTCTCCACCCGATGGCCTTCGGCCAGCTTTCTGGCAAGTTCATCGAGTCGCTGCGCACGCCAACGGTCGTAGTAGCGCTGGCGTAGTTCCTCTCGAATTTGCGCGAAAGGTATGTCCGCAGCCGGTCGCTCCCCCGCGTAGGTTGCGATGAAGAACCCGTCGTCATCCTCGATGAGCGGTGTGGTTTCGCCAGCGGCCTTCAACTTGACAACCTCTGCACCAACCTTGCGCGAGAATGGCTGGTCCGGGCTTTGAAGATTCCGTCGGTAGCTGACGTGGCGGGCTGCCCAGGCGGGGTCGTTCGCGATGGCCTGGAAGTCTTCAGGGCCGTGGATGCGCCGCGCGGCCACGGTGGCTGCGAGAGCCCTGGCGGCTTCCGTCCGCTCGGCCCGCGCCTTTGCCTTCATGCGAGATCCCGTGAACACGATGAGAAAACCGGCATCAACTAGACGAGGGTGCACGAACGTGCTGATGGCGCCTTGGTAGATGGTGTGCAGTTCCTGGTCTGGCAGGCTGTCTCTCTGAATCTGCGGCCAGATATCACGATCGATCAGACGCTCGGCCAATGCGCTCCTCAGTTCAGGATCCAGCCAGTCGGGCAGAAACCGGTTCTTGCGATGGGCCTCCTCGGACAGCAGGTGCAAAGAAACCAGCTCATCCAGAGCCTCGCGCGGTGTGCCCCCAGAGCGGACCATCTGCGCCTCCACCTCGCGCGCATAGATTGGGACTGAGCCGACGTGCGCGATCACCGAACCTAAGTCGGGGACTGGGTCGGGAACCCAGGGCGTCTCGGGCGGCTGACCCCGCCCCGCGCACGCAACGCTGCCAAGAACCAGGATCAGGGACGGCAAAAGCTTCACAGATGCAGTCTATCAGATTGCTGCAGGCACCCAAGGTGGCCTTTGTCCGGCAGGGCTGCTAACTTGGCCCGGCTGATGTCCGCACAGGCCGGTTCATTTGTTGTTGCCATCGATGGCCCCGCCGGGGCCGGCAAATCCACCGTAGCAAAGACCCTCGCGCGGCGACTCGGGTACACGTTTCTGGATTCGGGCGCCCTGTATCGCGCCGGTGCGTGGGCGGCGCGTCGCCGGGGCATTGCCTGGTCCGATGGTCGCGGACTCGGCCAATTCATACACGATCTCGACATTCGATTCGACGGCCGCGATGATGCCAATCGCATCACGGTCGACGGCGAGGACGTCACTGAGGAGATTCGTCGACCGGAGATCTCTGAGGGCGCTTCGCAGGTGTCGGCTTTCAATGAGGTGCGCGCGGGTCTACTCGCGCTGCAACGCCGAATCGGCGCCAGCGGCCGCGTCGTGGCGGAGGGCAGGGACATGGGCACCGTCGTGTTTCCCGACGCCCGCGCTAAGTTCTTCCTCACGGCGCCCATCGAGGAGCGAGCGCGGCGCCGAGCCGCGGAACTGGCGGCGAGCGGGAGACCCCAGGACTTTGACGTTGTGCTGGCGGAGATGCGGCTTCGTGACCAGCGCGACAGCACGAGGGCCATCGCGCCGTTACGACGTGCGGAGGACGCCATCGAGATTGATACTGCTAGCCTGACGCCCGAAGAAGTGGTGGGACGCATGGCTGCCCTAGTGCGCGAGCGCGGTGGCTGATCCAGAGCAACCATTCCTTTTTGTGCCGCTCCTTGCTGGGCATTTCGGCTCTCGCTGCTGCACACGTGGCGGACACCGCGCCGGAAGGGCAGCCGGTCCCCCGGTCGCAGCGCACGTTGACAGGTTCCTGTCGGAGCGGTAGTTTTCGCCGCCCTTCGCCACTCCGATGGTCGGAGTGTTCGATATTGACAACAAGCGCCGAGCCGTTCAGATGGGGCAACCGGACAGCTTGGACTAGACGACCCGCGAGGGTCGGGCAGCGGCGAGCAGCAAAAGGATTCTCATGGTTTTGACTCCCTCTTCTTCCGACGATCAACTCTCAACCTCGGAGGAGAGCTTTGCGGCGCTCTTCGAGGAATCTCTCCGGCACGATGAGGTCAAAGAGGGCGATATCGTCAAGGGAAAGGTCATCCACGTCGGCCCGGACAACATCATCGTCGACATCGGCTACAAATCGGAAGGCACCATCGCCGCTCACGAGTTCCTCGCCACCGATGGCACCATCACGGTCAAGGTCGGCGACCAAATCGACGTCTTCTTGGAAAGTCGTGAAGACGCCAATGGTCTCTGCATCATCTCCAAGGAAAAGGCGGATCGACTCAAGGTCTGGGACGAAATCTCCGCGGCCTGCGAGCGCGACGAACTGATTGACGGGACCATCAGCACACGGGTGAAGGGCGGTCTCTCGGTCACCATTCGCGGCGGCGTAAAGGCTTTCTTGCCCGGATCACAGGTGGATCTGCGGCCGGTGCGCAACTTGGACGCGCTCATCGGCAAGACCCATCGGTTCAAGGTCATCAAGTTCAACAAGAAGCGTGGCAATATCGTGCTGTCCCGCCGCGTGCTGCTGGAGAAGGAGAGGGCAGAACTGAAGGAGCAGACCCTCGACAAGCTCAAGGAAGGACAGATCGTCGAAGGCATCGTCAAGAACCTCACCGAATACGGGGCCTTCATCGACCTGGGCGGCATCGACGGCTTGCTTCACATCACGGACATGTCGTGGGGCCGCGTGACTCACCCATCGGAACTCTTCCAGGTGGGAGACCACGTTCGCGTCAAGGTCTTGAAATTCAATTCCGAGACGGAGCGGGTTTCGCTTGGCCTCAAGCAGATGATGGAGGATCCCTGGAGTCACGCGCAGGAGAAGTATCCGCCGGGAACCGTGGTGCGCGGCAAGGTGGTCTCGCTCAAGGACTACGGGGCCTTCATCGAAATCGAGCAGGGTATCGAGGGGCTTATCCACATCTCCGAAATGTCGTGGACCCGCAGGGTCAAACATCCGTCGAAGATGCTGGCCATCGGCGACACGGTCGAGGCGGTGGTGCTCGACATCGACCCGCGGCAGAATCGGATCAGCCTGGGCATCAAGCAGCTCGAACCCAACCCGTTCGCGTCGCTCAAAGAGAAGTATCCGCCGGGAACTGTGGTCAAGGGTGTGGTGCGCAATATCGCCGATTTCGGCATCTTCGTGGAGATCGAGGAAGGCATCGACGGTCTGGTCCACGTCTCGGATCTTTCTTGGACCCAGAGGGTCAAGCATCCGTCGGAGCTCTACCAGAAGGGTGACGAGGTGGAGGCCGTCGTGCTCAACATCGAGTTTGACGGCGAGAAGCCCAAGGTTTCACTCGGCATCAAGCAGCTCGTGCCTGACCCGTGGGATCGGATTCCTTACGATTATCCAGCGGGCAAGATCGTCGAGTGCAAGATCCTCAAGGTGCTCGACTTCGGCGCCTTCGTCGAAATCGAGAAGGGCGTCGAGGGTCTCATCCACGTGTCCGAGTTCTCCGACGAGCGCGTGGAGGATCCCAAGCAGTTCGTCAAGCCCGGGCAGACGGTCAAGGCCGAGATCATCTCGGTGGACGGCGCCGAACGAAAGATTGGTCTCTCGTTCCGAGGCGCTACGCGCGCCGAAGAAGTGGCCGACGCGCAGGGCTTCAGCGCCGGCGTTCCCACCGCCACACTCGGCGATGTGATGCGCGAGAAGCTCGCCGCCCTGGCGCCCAAGAAACCGACGGAATAGGTGCGATCATCAAGCGGACGCCGCCCCGGCTCACCGGGGCGATATCGGCTGCAGGTTGAGTTGCGGTCCGACTAAGAGAGCGCCTCCAGCCGGAATCTGGCGCCAGCCAGTGTGTGTTTCGGCCTGATGGTCAGCTTCGATGATCACGGCCCTCAGTTGTTCATGGGAGACGGCGCGGTCGTGCACCTGGTCGGATTGTCTGCTGCGGCAGACGGGACAGGCTGGAATGCCGCGGACCTCTAGGTATTGGACCGGATGGCCATGTGAGAGGGCCACCAGACAGCGGCCGTTGGTCGCCATGACAGCCAGCCTGGTAGACGCTGCGCCCGAAGCCGCCAGCAGGCGATCAACGAAGGCGATGCTTTCGTCGAGCGCACGATGGGTCGATTCGGGCTCTGCCGACAGCGTTTCAAGCAGACCGGCGTCGTGAAGGAAGGCCAGGAAGAGGTGAAAGACCTGTTCGCTGGGCGAAGGTCCTCGGATGTTGCGACGTAGGAACTCGGGAATGCTGTCGAGCAATCGCCCGCGGATCTGCGAGAATTCACCGAATTCGCCCACAGCGCCGAAGAGCCAGTAGCGAAAACGAAATGGGTCGGCAGTGGCTGCGGCTCGCGCTCCCTCGCCCTGCGTGGCACGCCCCAGCAGGGCGTCGGCGCGCAGGTCTGAAGCCAGATCGAAGAAATCCACCTGGGCTGTGCTGCTGCGCGATCGCTTTTGCAGAAGCACGTCACCCGCTTGGACGAAACCAAGACCCCAATCTGCCGCCGACCCCGCGGAGAACGCGCGCAGCGCATGACGCCCAGGATAGAGCGCACACGCTACACGGTCCGGGTCATTCCCGATGTAGGCAACCAGCCGGTTCACGATGTTCTCCCAGCCAAGTATGGCATTCGTAGGCAGCGACGCCTCGGTCGGTGAGGGCAGACCTCCGATTGATCGAGGACGCCGGCACGGGAGCACCTCATCACGACTTCGGTTCTAGCAACCAGTCTGCCACGTCGCTGACGACTTGCTCGCGTTCCGGCTCGAGAAATAGGTCGTGGTAAAGTTCCCGGTACAGACGAACCTCGGCTCTGCTTCCAGCCGCCTGGGCAAAGGCCAGCGACGCTTCCGTCGACACAATCCGATCCTGGCCGGCAACCAGCAGCAAGGTGGGGACTTGCAACCGGGCGGCCATCGCGCGCAGAGCGGCTTGCGTGCGCAGAACCCCGGCGAACCAGCCGGCAGTGGCCACGTGATGGACGAGGGGATCGCGGGAAAAATCGGCCACTACCTCTGGACTGCGCGACACATCTTCGGCCTTGATGCCATTTTCAATGGTCAGGGTTGGCTTCAGGTGGGAGAAGAACTCTGCCGCCGCACGTTTGGGCATCGATACCTTCACCTTCAGCTCCAGCCATGGCGCTACCGCGACCACCCGGTCGGCCTGTGGATGGCTCTGCTGGCGCAGCACATGATCCAGAACGATCGCGCCACCCAGACTGTGTCCCATCAGCGCCCAGGGCACGCCGGGCGTTCGCTCGCGCGCTCGGCGCACGACCAGGCTCAGGTCAGAGTGGTAGTCGTCGAAGCGGTCGACATGCCCGCGCCGCCCTTGCGAACGGCCGTGGCCGCGACAGTCAAACTGAGTCACCGCGATTCCGCGCGCGCGCAGTGCCCCGGCGACATGGCGATAGATCCCGCAATGGGCGCCGAATCCATGCACCGTGATGAGGAGCAATCGTGGAGGGCCGGCGGAAGAAAAGTGCTCGACATGTAGCGCGAAACCTCCTGCAAGGAGGGTTTCTGCCTGCGTGGGTTCAGATGCGGCGCTCATGGGCACGGGATACCATAGACGTCCCGGTGGCCGCGGGCCATAGTCCGAATCAGTCATCCATGCGCATCACCGAAATCTACGCCTGTATCCAGGGCGAAACTCAGTATGCCGGCACCCCATGCACGCTCGTGCGGACGACCGGCTGCGATCTGCGTTGTTCATACTGCGACACAACCTACGCATTTTCAGGCGGGAAAGAGATGAGCATCGACGACGTCATGCTGGAAGTTCGCCGACTCGGCCTTTCCACGGTGGCTCTGACTGGCGGAGAGCCGATGCTGCAAGCTGAGATTTCCACCCTTGCCGAGCGGCTGGTGGGCGAGGGGTTCCGAGTCATGCTGGAAACCTCGGGAACGCACCCGGTGGCCCATCTCCCGCCCGCGGTCATACGCATCGTGGACATAAAGACGCCCGGCTCCGGAGAGGTCGAGCGCAATTCTTGGGACGTCCTGCACGGTCTGCGGCCGCAGGATGCGATCAAGTTCGTCTTGTGTGACGAGGCCGACTACCTGTGGTCAGCCGAGGTGGTGCGCAGCCGTGGTCTTTCAGGACGGGCTGAGCTTCTCTTTTCTCCAGCCGCCGGCAAGATCGAGCCCCGCGACCTCGCGGCGTGGATCCTGCGCGACCGGCTCCCAGTCCGGCTCAACCTGCAAGTACACAAGTACATTTGGGGTGCAGCGACGCGCGGCGTATGAGCATCGTGGGTCCGGAATCGGCGGCAGTGGCGAAGTGTTCGCTGGGCTGTCACTTTCACATTGACAGGAGATCCGATGCCCTGCTAGCGTCCTGCCGCGCCAGGTAGGCTAACCTAGCGAGAACCTTTGGGAAAGACGACGAATTTTGCCGGCGGCTCGAAAGGATTCCTGATAACAATGGGGACTTGTCTTGCGCTATTGCTCGATGCCGGGTGCGCTTCGCGCCCCAAGCGAGATCCTGAGCAATCGCAGATTAGGTACCAGATCGCCGCTGGCAATTTTCGCGAGCAACGGATCGAGGCCGCAATCGAGGAGCTGCAAAAGGCGCTACAGGCTGATCCAGAAAATGCAGATGCCTACAACATGCTTGGGATCATCGCTCTCCGGCAGGGGCACGACTATGTCGTCCAGCTCGAAAGTGCGTCGTGTCTCAAGGGCAAGGACGCCGAATTGGTTCGCGGCGAGGCTCAAGCAAAGTTCAACGAAGCCATCAAGAACTTGCGCAAAGCCGTGGAACTGAGGCCTGAATTTCCCGAGGCCTGGAACAACCTTTCAGTGGCCGAGTTCCAACTCCAGTCGTGGGACGCGGCCATCGAGGCGGCCCAGAACGCGCTCAAGGACGCCGCCTACGGCACACCGGAGATGGCGCGCGCGAACCTTGGGTGGGCCTACTACCAGAAAAAGGATATCCAGAGCGCGTGGAAAGAGCTGCACGAGGCCGTGAGCCGTGCACCTGGGTTCTGCGTGGCCCGCTACCGGCTTGCCAAGATCTACGTGGACCGCGGCGAAATCGACCAAGCAGTGGACGCGCTGGCTCCGGTGATCGCTGATGTCAAACGGTGTCCTATCCAGGAGGCGCAGCTCCTTGGTGGACTGCTCAACGAACGCAAGCGGGATCTTCCGTCGGCACGGGAACTTTTTCAGCGTTGCGTCGACATGGGCCCACGCAGTTGTATCGCGGATGAATGCCGGCGCTACGCACAGTTGATTCAGTGAGATAAGAGGTTCTTGGCGAATGGAAACAGCAAACTTCGGCACGGTGCTACGGGAAGCTCGTGAACGACGCCAGGTATCGCTGGCAGATGTCGCCCGGCAGACCAAGGTTTCGCTTACCTCGCTGCAGTTCATCGAGCAGGGGCAACTCGCGGACCTGCCCCACGAGACCTTCGTACGTGGCTTCATCCGTTCGTATGCCCGGACCGTGGGCGTCTCCCACGTCGAGGCGCTCAGCCTTTTCGACGAAGCCGTGGCAGCGCGCTGCAATGCCGAGACCCTGCCCGGTCTGTCGCCTGCTTCGCGCTCGCAGCGGGCGCCAGTCCTTCCGCCGTCCGAGGCGAGCGGCGACGACGATGCGCAAGCGCCCCGGCACGGGATTGGCCTGGCCGTCTTCGTTATCATCGTGCTGCTCATTGCGACCATCACGCTTTCCCTGTTCTTGCGCCAGCAGCCACAATCGGGCGAGGGCCTGAGCCTCGAATCGGCCGACCCCGTTCCTCACCTGATCGCCAGGGCCTGAGGGGGAGCGGCCGGTAAATGGCCGCAGCAGCATGGTAGCCTGATCCTGTGGCCGCCAGGTTCGCGACGCGAGCTATTGTCCTGCGGACTGTCGCCTATGGTGAGTCGGATCGGGTGGTGACCATGCTCGGGGCAACCACCGGGAGGCTGTCCGCCCTGGCCCGCGGCGCGCGCAAGAGCACCCGGCGATTCGGCGGAGGGTTGGGCATGGGTGCCGAAGGCCAAGCAACTCTGCGCGAACGGCCAGGGGCAGAACTGCTGCTGCTGGAGGAGTTCGAAGCGAGAGAGGCGCGCCTTGGGTTGGCGGGTGACATGGGCAAGACGGCCCACGCGGCCTATGTCCTGGAGCTGTGCGACCGGCTGTGCCCGCCCCGGCACGTCGAGCCGGCGGTATTCGACTGGCTCCAAGAATTCCTGCTACGGTTGGAAGCAGGGCGCGCCAGTGCGGAGCGCCTGCGCGTATTCGAGCTTGGGCTGCTCGGCCGCTTGGGACTCGGCCCCGCGCTCGACCGCTGTTTCGTCTGCGGGCGCAGCGATCTGGGCGATGAGAATACGCGCTGGCACCCGGAGCAGGGCGGGGTGGTCTGTGCGTCCTGTGCCCGGCGGGGCGATCTCCTGACCACGGCTACACGCCAGGCACTCGCCCGGCTATCCCGGATGGCGTTGGCCGAGGCAGAAACCGCAGCCCTGGACCGCGAGACCAACGCTGGTTGCCGACGGGCAATCCTTGGGCTGGTGCGCACCCACATCTCGGGGCATCTGCGTTCACTGGATTTTATCGAGAAGATGGGAGGCGACACCTAGTTCTTCCATCGACCCCGCCGGATCCCTCCGTGTCCTCTCCTCTCAACTCTGTGGTCTCGGCGGGAGGTGGCTGTTTAGGGGACACGCACCTCGGGTTGCCTTCCCAGTGTTAACCAGTCGACTGTGGACAATCCCTCAAGTAGATTCCCGCCCCATGCCAGCGTCATCACTGGAAACCATCGTCAGCCTGTGCAAACGCCGCGGATTCGTGTTCCCGTCTTCCTCTGTATACGGCGGACTCGGGAGTACCTGGGACTACGGTCCACTCGGCGTGGAACTCAAGAACAACGTAAAGCGCGCTTGGTGGCGCTCGGTGGTTCATGAGCGCGACGACATGGAGGGGCTGGACGCGGCCATTCTGATGAATCGCCTGGTCTGGAAGTATTCCGGCCACGAGGCCACCTTCTCGGACCCAATGACCGATTGCCGTGCCTGCAAGGCCCGCCCGCGAGCCGACCATGTCTTCGTGGCGCAGAAGGGACACGATCCCAAGGGTCTAGTTGAGATCAACGCCGCGATCGCGGCCAAGGAACTGGCGTGTCCGAAGTGCGGTTCGAAGGATCTGACCGAGGCCCGGCCCTTCAACCTGATGTTCCGCACCAGCGTCGGGCCCGTGGACACCGGCGACGAATCGGGACTGGTATACCTGCGCCCGGAGACCGCGCAGGGCATGTTCGTCAACTTCGGCAACGTGCTCGATACTATGCGTCGCAAGTTGCCCTTTGGCATCGCCCAGGTGGGCAAGGCCTTTCGCAACGAGATCACGCCAGGCAACTTCACCTTCCGCACCCGCGAGTTCGAGCAGATGGAGATCGAGTATTTCGTGCGCCCGGGCGAGGACGAGGCGGCGCACGAGATGTGGATCGCCGAGCGCAAGCGGTGGTACCTGGATTTGGGAATTCGGGCCGAGAACTTGCGTGTGCGCGAACAGGAGAAGCACGAGTTGGCCCACTACGCCAAGCGCTGCGTGGATCTGGAGTACCTGTTCCCTATGGGCTGGAGCGAGTTGGAAGGCATCGCCAACCGTACAGACTTCGACCTGAAAGCGCACAGCCGCTCGCCCGAGAACCCCGACGCCGTGGGTGAGCTGCACTACTTCGATCAGGAACAGAAGAAGCACTACGTGCCCTACGTGATCGAGCCGTCGGCGGGCGCGGACCGGGGCACCTTGGCGTTCCTGTGCGACGCCTACGAGGATTCGCTGGTCAAGGAGCCGCCGGCCGAGGACACGGCCAAGCTGCACGAACTGGTGGAGAGTTTCGCCCGCTCGGTGGGACGACGCGAAGGCATGGACGCGGATGTGAAGCAGCGCCTGCAGGCCGCCGCCGAATCAATTGCCGCCGGTCTGCCGGCGACGCTTCCGACGCTGATTGGCCTGATGGATGACGCGGAAGCCAGCAAGATCGAGGTGATGAAGAAGGTGCGCGGGGTGGGGGAGAAGATCGCCGAGGAGCACACCCGCACCGTGCTGCATCTTCACCCTCGCCTGGCGCCCCTGACCGTTGCTGTTTTCCCGCTAAAGCGCAACGAGCCCCGGTTGGTTGAACTGGCTCGCGGCATCAAGCGCGACTTGCAGCGGGTCGGCTTGCGGGCCGTGTACGACGACACCGGCGCGATCGGCAAGCTCTATCGGCGCCAGGATGAGATCGGGACGCCGTGGTGCATCACAGTCGACTTCCAGAGCCTCGAAGACAAGACCGTGACCGTGCGCGATCGGGACAGCATGCAGCAGGAGAGGGCGCCACTCGGCGAAATCGGCCCGACACTCCTGACACGACTGCGCTAGTTCTTGTTGGTCGCCCCTTGCGGGGCTTTTCATCGTCGGCGCTCCCTGATAGAAACGGCGCCGTTCCCTTCCACCCGAACCACTAGAAGCAGGACCATGAAAAAGAAAACAGCCCCAGCCTCCAAGAAAGCCAAGGTCAAGTCCGCAACCCCGAAGCGCGCCAAGCGCATCTACTTCTTTGGCGGCGGCAAGGCCGAAGGCAACAAGGAAATGAAGAACCTCCTCGGCGGCAAGGGCGCCAACCTCGCCGAGATGACCAACATCGGTGCGCCGGTTCCGCCTGGATTCACCATCACGACCGACGTGTGCACCGAATTCTATGCCAGCGGACGCAAGCTCCCCAAAGGGCTTGAGGACGAGGTGCGTTCCAGCATCACCAAGATGGAAGCGCTGCTGGGCACGAAGTTCGGTGACCCCAACAACCCACTGCTGGTTTCCGTGCGCTCGGGCGCGCGTGCCTCGATGCCCGGAATGATGGACACCATCCTCAATCTGGGCCTCAACGACGAGACCGCCAAGGGGTTGGCAAAGGTGTCCAACAACGAGCGCTTCGCCTATGACAGCTATCGCCGCTTCGTCGCCATGTATGGCGACGTGGTGTTGGACATGAAGCCGGAGCGCAAGGAGGACCACGATCCCTTTGAAGTCCTTCTCACGGCCAAGAAGAAGGCCCTGGGCGTCCAGGTCGACTCCGAGCTTCCAGCCTCCGCGCTGAAGGAACTGGTCGAGGAGTTCAAGGCCGAGATCAAGCGCCGCAAGGGTGTCGAATTTCCGACCAACCCAATCGATCAGCTCCGGGGCGCCATCATGGCGGTGTTCAACTCCTGGGAGAACGACCGCGCCAACGCCTACCGCAAGCTCAACAACATCCCCGCCTCCTGGGGCACCGCTGTCAACGTGCAGGCCATGGTGTTCGGCAACAAGGGCGAGGACTCGGCGACCGGCGTGTGCTTCACGCGCAACCCGGCCAACGGCGAGAACGAATTCTACGGCGAGTATCTGGTCAACGCGCAGGGCGAAGACGTGGTCGCCGGCATCCGCACTCCACAGAAGATCGTCGAACTGGGGAAGAGCTTCCCCAAGGCGTATCAGCAGCTTCTCGATATCCGCAGGAAGCTGGAGAAGCACTACAAGGACATGCAGGACATCGAGTTCACCATCGAGAACTCGAAGCTGTTCATGCTCCAGTGCCGCAACGGCAAGCGCACCGGGTTCGCCAGCGTGCGCATCGCGGTCGAGATGGTGGAAGAGAAGCTGATTCCCAAGGAGGAAGCCATCCGTCGCGTCGAGCCCGAGGCGCTCAACCAACTTCTGCGCCCGGTGTTCGAGACGGCCGCCAAGCAAGCCGCAGTCAAGGAAGGCCGGCTGCTGGCCAAGGGCTTGCCTGCTGGCCCCGGCGCCGCTACGGGACGCATCGTGTTCTTTGCCGAGGACGCCGAGGCCTGGGCCGCGCGCGGCGAGAAGACCATCCTGTGCCGGCACGAGACCTCGCCCGAGGACATCCGCGGCATGAATGCGTCCGAGGGTTTCCTCACCGCTTTCGGCGGCATGACCTCGCACGCGGCCCTGGTCGCCCGTCAGATGGGTAAGGTGTGCATCGTCGGATGCGATGCGGTCAGTTTCGACTACCACAACCGCACCATGAGCGTGAACACGGCTCACGGTCCCGTGGTGCTGCGTGAAGGCGACTGGATCTCCATCGACGGTTTCGCCGGCGAGGTGATGAACGGCCGCGTGGACACCACGCCGTCCGAGGTCATCCGCGTGCTCATCGAAAAGAACTTGGATTCCAAGGACGCGCCGGCCTATCAGCGCTACGCTCGGCTGCTGGGCTGGGCGGATAAGATCCGTCGCCTACACGTGCGTGCCAACGCCGACCAGCCTGACCAGGCGACCGCGGCGGTGGCCTTTGGCGCCGAGGGCATCGGCCTGTGCCGTACGGAGCACATGTTCTTCGGCGAAGGCAAGATCGGTCCCATGCGCGAGATGATCGTGGCCGAGAACGAGGCCGCGCGACGCAAGGCCCTGGAGAAGTTGCTGCCCCTGCAGCGCGAGGACTTCGCGGGAATCTTCCGCGCCATGGGCAAGCGGCCTGTGACCATCCGCACCCTGGATCCGCCGCTGCACGAGTTCCTGCCCCACGACGATGCGGGCGTGCTGGAACTGGCACGTGCCACGGGCAAGACGGTGGCCGCCGTCGAGGCGCGCATTCATGAGTTGAAGGAATCCAACCCCATGCTCGGCCACCGCGGTTGCCGTTTGGGCATCTCGTATCCCGAGATTACCGAGATGCAGGCGCGCGCGGTGTTCGAGGCTGCCTGTGATGTGGCTGCCGAGGGCACGGTGGTCGAGCCGGAGATCATGATTCCGCTGGTGGGCAGCAAGAAAGAGATCGATCACCAGGCGGCCATCGTTCGCCGCGTGGCCGCAGAGGTCTTCACGGAGAGGGGACGCAAGTTGAAGTACCTGGTGGGCACCATGATCGAGGTGCCGCGCGCGGCGCTCACTGCAGGCGCCATTGCCGCGACTGCCGAGTTCTTCTCTTTCGGCACCAACGACTTGACACAAACAACGTTCGGTCTATCGCGCGACGATGTGCCCAAGGTGTTGGCCGACTACGTGGCCAAGGACATCTACGACGTCGATCCATTCGTCAGTCTGGATCGGGATGGCGTGGGTCAGCTCATGCGTCTGGCGGTTGTCGCCGGTCGCAAGACACGTGAGAACCTCAAGATCGGCATTTGCGGCGAACATGGCGGCGATCCAAGCTCGGTGATGTTGTGCGACGAGCTTGGTCTCAACTACGTGTCCTGTTCGCCGTATCGCCTGCCCATCGCGCGTCTAGCCGCCGCCCAGGCGGTGCTCAAGAAGTAGTGACTCGCCGCCCGTCACAGGGAAGAGAGACATCAGGCAGGTGCGACTTACCGACGGGGGAAATGTCCGGATGAAATCCCCCGTCGGCCGCGTTCCGATTTTCTGGCTTTCCCTGTTTTTGGCGCTTGTCCTGGCCGGAGCCGGCTGCGGCCTCGGCCAGACTGGGATCGATCCGCCCATGGACCAAATCTTCTGGCCGGCTGGGTTGGCGATTGATCCCGATGGCAACTGGCTTTACGTGGTCAATTCGAACAACGACCTTCGTTTCAACGCCGGAACCCTGGTCGCGATCGACTTACAGAAGGCGAAGAGCGATCGACTGGGGCTGGCCACCGATGGGGGCGCGGCGCCTCCGTGGTCTGCGGACGGGGGCGTGGCTTTTCCCTGGTCCGAGTGCAGTGCGAACAGTTTCACCGACGACACGACTGCGGCAACCCTCGACGGCACGTCGGACAGGTTCTGCTGTTTCGATTTGCTCCGCCCGCACGTCCTCAACTGCAACGAGCGGGCCTACGTGCAATCCGACGCCACGGTGCAGATCGGCAGCTTTGGTGGCGAGGCGGCCATCCAGACTTATCAGAATCCAGCCGGCGAATTGGTGCGTCGTGTTTTCATGGTGGTTCGGGCCGAACCGTCAATCACGTTCGTCGACGTCACCGACAGCGGCGATTCCGTGCACATGCGCTGCAACGGTCCGCGGCAAAGTGCGGACCCGCAACTTCACAACCCATTCTGCGACGACAACTGGCGCGTGCGTCGTCCGGGCGGCTCGGCCATCACCGACAATGTCTTGCCCGAGGAGCCCCATGCCTTGGCCCTCGATCAGACATTGGGGATCCTGTATGTCAGCCACCTGACCATCACGGCGGCCGGAAAGACCGTGGGCGGCGGCATCTCAACCATCGACATCAGCGGCCTTCTGGACCCCCAGGCGCCCAACGTTATCAACTCGATCGCCCGTGTCGTCTTCCCGACCAGCACGGTCCAGGGTGTCACCGCCCTTACCCTGAACGATCCCGGCAATCCCAGCGGCGTGCTCTATGCGGTAGCCCGCACGAGCCCGGACATCACGGGGATGGTTCTGCAGTGCCAATCGCCGGGACAGATTTGTGACGGCACGATTCGCGACCTGTCCCTGGTCCCGGGCGAGCAGATCAAGTCGTCCGCCTTCCTGCCGTCGGGCACGGATGTGCGTGGTTTTCTCCTGTCGCCCGATGGCACCCAGGCCTACGTCCTCCACCGCAACTCACCGGACGTATCAACCTCCACCGATCCTGCTGCGCTGATCGTGCTCGACCGTCGACCGGACCAGAACGGACAGCCCGCCAACACACCAAGCGCCATCCTCGAGATTTGCAGCGGGGCCAACTACATGCAGTTCCACGATGCGGGCCGAGGCAGCCTGCTCTTCATCACCTGCTACGAAGGGGGAGAGATTTACGTGGTCGACCCGCAAGCACCCTTGGTCGTAGCCATCATCGAGGCGGGGCACGGGCCCACAGCCCTGACGTTTTCGCCCACTGATCCGACGATCGCCTTCGTGGCCGGATACGCGGACAACAACGTGGAGGTCATTGACCTCAAGCCAGGAAGCCCGACCGAGTACATGGTCGTGCAGGGACTCGGCTTCCCCCACACGGATACGGCGAAATGAGATCGCGAGCCGTTCCCACGATGGCGATCTGTGGTTTGCTTGGCGCGTGCAGTACGCCAACCGCTTACCCAGCGCATGACCTCGAGCGGCCCAGCGACATGGGGTTCGTGTGTCTCGCGATCGATCCGGGCACCGGAACCCTGTCGGGTCAGCCCATGCGCATCTGCCACCCGCCGGGCGAGAAAGCCCCTGTGATCCAGCCGGCCGGCAAGTCGTCGCGGCAACTGGGCACATTCGCGCTGGTGACCAATACCGCCCGTGGCGAGATGGCTGTGGTGGATATCGACAAGGGCAGTCTTGTCGACCTCGATCCAGGTGTGTTCGGCTTCAACATGGTGCCGGTCGGGTCCATGCCCGGGTCGTTGTCCGCCAGCTCTGACGGCTGCTGGGTCGCCAGCGCCAACCACGATTCCTGTGATATCGGGCTGGTTGATCCGTCGCGCCTGCTGGCGTCACTGCGGTTCAGTCCGGCTGACCCTGCGACCGGAATCGGCAGTCCGGTTACCCGCGTGGCGCCGAAAACCAAGTCCGGGCGTCCGCTCAACGCCTCTCCGCAAGAAATCGTCTTCCTGCTGCCTGGCACTGCACCCGGGCTGTGCCAGGCCGACCAGGCCCCGTCCGTCTTGGTGAGTTTTCCGTCCTGCGATCTGGTCGCATTGCTCGACATGCCGACAGCGACAATCAAGGACTCGGTCTTCATCCGTCCTGAGGGCGTCGTCCCCGCAGGCGACGAGCCGAACTGTCCGGCGGACTGCGGGCCTTTGTCCGTCTCGGACGCAGGGATCGCGTCCGATGATGGGGAGGTGCCCCCTGCTTCCGCAGATGGTGGCGACCAGGGCGAGGCTGGCGCACAGACGCCATCGCCTCTCGGAGTGGGCGCCTTGGCCCTGCTTCCCGACAGCAGTCGTGTCTACGTCGGGGCTAGCGCGGCCGACGATTTCCTCACAGCGTTGGACATCGTGGACGGAGCCTTCGTGGTACCGGCGGGCGGTGGGCGCATCGCGCTCGAGCCGGGGGCCATTGGCATCGATCACCTGCGTCTCTCGGTCAATCCCTTCAATCCCGCGCCCATCACCCTGGCCGACGGCAGCGTGGTCGACAGCCAGGGCAGTTTCTTGTGCGGGATGCCAGGCGACCCAAGTTGTCAGCCTGGCGAGACGGGGAGGGGCCACTTTCTCTACGCCTTCGCGCGCGACGGATCAGTCCGTGTGGTGAACGTCGGCGTGCAGCCCGAGCAGGAATGCGACGTGAACGCCCAGCCCACACCCGACATGCCGGCCACCACCGGGTGCTTCCCCGTGAACCCGGCGACCCGGCGACCGCTGGCTCAGGGGCCCGGGATTCGCGTTCCCGCGCTTCCGGCGCGTACCGCAGCGCCGCCCGTTCCACGCGACATCGCGTTCGTGGACTTGCCGCCGGCCAACGCAGCGGCCATCGTGAAGAACCCCTCGACGCTGTTTGGCCAGTTCGCGTTCTTGCTCACCTCGAATGACTCTGTCTACATCCTCAACCTCGCGCCGCAAACTCTGGCCAATGCCAAGTCAACCGTGATCATCGACGAATCCGATACCATGACACACTCGTTTCGCGAAGTGCGCGCAAGCGGCCAATACACCGCCGACACGTTGGCCCTGGCCTCCACGCCGCCGCTGCGAACGCCCGTGCCATCCGACCTCTTGTTCCCGACCACGCCCATTCTGTCTTCGATAAACGGCCCCCGACTCGAGGAAGTGGAAAACGATACCACGCCGCCCGCGAAGGGGAACTCGAACAACACCACCACGAACTACTGGGCCAACTTCCCGTACCAGACGACCTATGTATCGCGCACGTTCACCATCGCTTGGGAGGCCGCTCTCCCCGGCCTGGCGCGCAGCTCCGGCACGCTCCAAGATCCCGCAACGGCAGGGTCGTCAGCCGGTGCTCTGGACGATGTGGGCGCTGACTTCTGTGGCAACGGCGTGCTCACAGGCGATCTGGTTGTCTTGCCAGGGTGCACGGCCGACACCGACTGCAACCCGCAGGATAGTTTTTCGTGCCGTCAGCCGGTCGGAGGCGCGACCGGTCTGTGCCTGCTGATAGGCGCCACGCAAAGTTTGGTCGACAACTGCGCGCGCTTCATGGGCAGTCGGCGGCGTTACGAAGTCCTTGCGGCGACTCCGACGCACCTGACGCTCGGGCTGCACCTGGACGAGGTGCCCAAGACGGCTTTCAATCGGGTGGCTGCGACGGAAACCGGCGACGATACGGAATGTCAGCCTACCGCCGCCCATAAACCGTCGCGCAACGATCCGGGCTTCCAGTGGCAACAGGTGTGGCCGGGCGAGAACTTCAAGCGTTGTGTGAAAGCCTGCGGCTACTCGACGACAGCAACTGGCGCGACGGACGACCAGGACTGCCGCCCTGGCTTCGTGTGTGAGACTCTTCCCGGCTCTCTTGGGCCTGTGCTGGGCGCCGCAGCGGCGCAGCCAGGGCCGGGAAAGTACTGCGTCGAGGCGCCGCCCCTCGATCTTACCTGCTGGCCCCAGCCCAGCAATCGATACCACGTCAACGTCGGTACGAGCTTTCTGATCGAGGGAAGCTCGCTGCCGGATCTCACGACCACGACGGTCGTCAATGGCCAGTGTCAACTCGATCCCAACCGCGATCCAGCGCTGGCCAACCGGATCGCGCTGTCAGCGCCCGCGTGCGCGACGATCGACGGCGTGGTGCCCATCAACAACGCGACGAAGGCCTCCACCGACAAGACCAACACGGAAGTGGCTTTGTTCGGCCAGGCGACCCCGCCGCTTCCTGATGGGACAGGAGCCACGCCCAACCCTCCCTACTCACCCGTCGCGTCGCCTGGACCGAATCCGTGCTTGTACCAAGACTTCAACTACGATGAGCACGCATCCGCCGCATCTTCACCCAGCGCCGGACCTGCCGACGCCGGGGCTGGTAGCACTGTGGCGAAGAAGCCAGTCAAGGCCATCTTCCAGAATCCGCAATTGCGTTTCATCCTCACCAATCTCGATCAGTACGGCGGCGACAGCCTCACGACGACACTGAGCCTCATCGGCGGATTCATCCCGATGACCGTCGCGGTCCCCTCGTACGAGATCGCGTTGACCCAACCAATTCGCATCTTCACCGGACCGACCATGGTGCCAGACAGTCCCTTGATGACCGACTCCACCAGTCAACTTTCATATCCCTATGTCTACGTGCTGGACCAGGGGCGTACCGCGCTTACCCCGAACAGCCGCGGTCAGATCGTGCGCATCAACGCCCGCAAGGGCGATAACGCCATAACCACCTTCGACCCGGCCTCGAGCGGCACCACGCCCTTCCAGATTCAGTAGCACCAAAGGGCGCGATTCCCGGGACGCTTGCTGAAATTGACAGGTGGTAAGACTTGGGCCTACAGTGTAGGTAAATGACCTCCAGTGTTCGAAGCACGGTTCGCGCCCTTTTCCAGACCGCCGTGGATCGGGCTGAGCGCGAGGGCGTTCTGCCGACCGCTCCCGATAGCATTCCTGTCGAGCGGCCCAAGCGCCCTGAGCATGGCGACTACGCAACCAATGTTGCCTTGGCTCTGGCAAAGGACGCTGGAAAACAACCACGCGCACTGGCTGAGATAGTCGTCAAGTACCTGCTGGCAGAGGGCGGCGCTGACATCTCGGAGGTATCGGTGGCAGGCCCTGGTTTCATCAACCTGCGCCTGTCCGATGCGTTCTGGCAGCGACGCCTCCTCGAGATTCTCGCGGCAGGCGGCCGCTGGGGACAGGGAGAGGCAAAGCCGTCGCCGCGCGTGCTGGTCGAATACCTCTCTACCAACCCGACCGGACCGCTGCATTTTGCTCACGGCCGGCACGCGGCGGTCGGCGATTCGCTCACGCGGCTGCTGCGCTTCGCGGGCTACGATATCTTGCGCGAATACTACATCAACGACGCCGGCAATCAGGTCGCCATGCTGGCGCTCTCGGTGTGGGCCCGCTACATGGAGGAGGCAAAGGGTGAAGACTGGACCGGCGTGATCGTGCCCGAGGTGGCGTTTCCCGAGAACGGCTACCGCGGCGACTACGTCCGGGATATGGGACGCGAGTTGCTGGAACGCGAGGCGGGGCGCTTCGTCGGTGCGGATCCACCGACAGACATGGAGCCCATTAAGCAGTTCGCCATCGGTCGCTGCCTGGACATGATTCGCAGAACCCTGGGCAAGTTCGACGTGAGCTTCGACGTGTGGCAGAGCGAGCGAGCCCTGCACGACAGCGGCGAAGTGTCGGACACCCTGGCTGCGCTCGATCGTGCCGGCTTCATCGATCGGCGCGACAACGCTGTGTGGTTGAAGACCACGGTGCTGTGGGGCGACGACAAGGACCGAGTGGTGGTCAAGTCAGACGGCTTGCCCACCTACCTGCTGGCGGACATCGCGTACCACCGCAAGAAGATCGAACGCGGCTTCGACGAGCTGTGCGACATATGGGGTGCCGACCACCACGGCCATGTGCCGCGCATGCAGGCCGCCTTGAAAGCGCTCGGGCACGACCCGAACCGCCTATCGGTTCTGCTCATTCAGATGGTGAGCCTTCTGCGCGACGGCAAGCCGGTCGCCATGGGCAAGCGGGAAGGGGAGTTCGTCACTCTCGACGAGGTGATCGACGAGATCGGCCGCGATGCCACGCGATTCTTCTATCTGATGCGGCGACACGACACGCCGCTTGAGTTCGACCTTGAGTTGGCCAAGCGCCAGTCGATGGATAATCCCGTGTACTACGCCCAGTACGCCCATGCCCGGTGCGCCTCGCTGTTGCGGCGCGCGGCTGAACTGGAAGCCCCGCGCATGCCGCCCACGGCCGAGTTGTTCGCGCGGCTGAGCCTGCCGGAAGAAATTGCGCTGCTGCGCCGGCTGTCCGATTTCCCTGATTTCGTCGAGGACGCCGCGGCGGCGCGCGAGCCGCACCGATTGGTGTCCTTCATCGCGGATCTGGCGGGCGATTTCCAGAGCTATTACACGCGGCTGCAGAAGGTGCACGGCGACTCGGTTCTGCCTCAGGAGCGCCAGCGCGTGGGCGACTGGCGTGCAACCTGGGACTGGCAGAAGACCGCAGCGCGCCTGCACTGGGTCGAGGCCATCCGGCAGGTGATCGAGACCGCTCTGGGCTTGGTCGGGGTCTCGGCGCCGGCCGTCATGAAACGCATAGGCGAGGAGGGCGAGGAGGCGTCGTAACGCCTCGGCTCGAAGTCCACCTTTTTCGCAGGAGCAGAGCATGGGTTACACTTCTGGTGCAGCGATGGATCAACGAGGCCTGCGCGACGTCGAACGCTGGCGGGACAAGATCGAAGTCCGGCTCGACAACCGCCAGGTCTTCTTTCTGTTCTTTGGCAGCGCGCTGGTTGCCTGTCTGCTGTTCGTGCTGGGCGTCGTGGTGGGCAAGCGACTGGAATCGCGCGGCCGCGCGGTTGCGCCCGAGGTGGAGGATCCGCTGGCCCTGCTCGACAAGGTCGCGACCACGCCACGGCCCACCCAGACGCCAGCCCTGACCTTCCCGCAGGCCCTCTTCGGCAGCAAGAATGCCCAGAACGGCGCAAAGAAGACCGATTTGAGATTACTCGAGTCCAAGACGACTGATGCGAACAGGAGTGAATCCAGCAAGGTTGCCGAGGCTGGCAAGCCGACCACCAAGAACAGCGAGCCAACCCAGATGGCTCTGGCCGCGCCCGACAAGGCTTCGTCCAAGGCCAGCGGCAAGTTGCCGAAGTTGCTCGACAGCAAGCCGGCCGAGTCCACGAAGGCTTCGGAGCCCAAGTCTGCGCCCGGCACCGAAGAGTCCGTGGCTAAGGCTGCTCCGGCACCCAAGCCCGCGTCCGCCTCGCCAGCGTTGAGCAAGGCCGTCGCTGCCTCGGTTCCCGCCGCGCAGCAGACCGCCGGGACGGCAGCAGCGCTGCCGAAGAATGCGCCCGTCCCCGTGATCGGCGCCGCGGCCACCGATTCGGCCAAGGGCAGGGCGCACTTCACCTTGCAGCTAAGCTCATTCCAGGACCGCAGCGAAGCAGAGGCGTTTGCCGCGAAGTTCGGCTCCGAGAAGACCTATCTGGTGGTTTCGGAGATCCCGGGCAAGGGCACCTGGTATCGCGTGCGCGCGGGCGACTTCGCCACGGCCAAAGACGCCATAGCCGGCAAGTTGGCCTTCGAGAAGAAGCACGGTGTGATTGCCTACGTGGCACAGCGATAGCGACCCTTGCCTGGGAGATGAAGTCTCGCCGGGCTCATGCGTGTCAGTTGCTCACCTCTGAACGCGCCCTTCGGTCAGAAGAGGAGGGAATTGAGCCGGGTTATCTCTCGTGAAGCGATGCAGGTCTTTCCGGGCGTCCACCACCAGGCCCATGCCCAGTGCCCGGTAGCAAGCCAGGCGAAAGGAGAGAAAGTCCGCCTGCCAGGGCACATCGGGTTCAAAGAGGGACAAGGCCTGCGCACACTCCGGCCCAGGCGGCAGCACCTCGGCCAGAGAAACCAGGGCAAGGGCTCGTGACTCGTCCATCATGTGCACGGCAAAGGGGACAGAGAGCAGGTTAAACAGACGACGGGTAGCCGCCGGGCTTCGCCGAGCAGCTTCGCCGGCCAGGTTGAGGGTTCGCAGCATGAAGTTGGGAGGCGGCCAGGGATCGGTGCGGTACGCGAGGAAGCTGGCCTCGAAGAAGCGATTCGCCTCCTCGAGATTGCCCTGGCGATAGAAGTACCGCGCCGCGATCCCGTTGGCGACGGCAGGCCAGAGCGGGCGCAGCCTCTCAGCCACGGACAGGGCGTCGGGATCGGCGGTCTCCGCAAGGCCATCGCCCACTACCATCATCTCGACGGGATTTTGTGGGTCCGACGTCTGACGGTGCCAACTGGCCAAAGCGTCGGCATACCGGCTGCCGAGCCACTCGCTCAGCGCCTGGTAGCGCGCGCGCTGATCGCGGGTACTCTCGGCAGGGATCGAGGGAGTCAATCCCAGCGACACATCGAAGGCCACTCTCTCGTCGGCAACTCGGGCAGCGTCCACCTCGCCAGCGGTGAGCAGGGGGCGATGTTCGTCGCGTGCGCGCGCCAGGGCTGCCACATCCCGTACGTGAATGGCGCGTGTTCCAGTGAGTGCACGTGCAAAGCCGAACTCGACGAAAGCGCGGTCGTCGGTGTTGATGCGAGCGCCCTCTAGTTCGGCAATACGGCGCACCAAGGACGGCCGTGCCACGTGGTGGGCAAGCACGCCTTCCAGGCTGGTTGTGCTCCATGCCGAGAGCAAGGCGCTGCGGAAGGGCTCCTGGGCCGCGCGGGCCCGCAAGACGCCCACGTCGTAGACCAGCGGCTCACGGGCGGAGACCAGGAGCAGATCAGACGGAGCCATGAACCATGTTTCAACGTAGGGAAAGACCTGGGCCAGGGTGGCCATGATGGTGCGCAGGGTTTGTCCGTCGATGGCGTAGGCCTGCACCCACTGCAAGAAGATGCCGCCCTTCTCCAGGCGCCGCTCGACCGCTCGATAGTATTCACGCGTAAACAAACTGGCGATTCCCGCACGGTAGGGATTCGACGGTTCCGAGGCGATGATGTCGTAGGCCTCGCCCTTGGCGAGCAAGGTTTCGCGCGCGTCGCCGATCATCACCCGGTGTTTGGGATTCGCCATGGCGTCGTGGTTGACGGCGGCACAGTCGCGTGCGATCTGCAAGATGGCCGGTTCGAGTTCAACCGTGTCCACGCGCTCGATGGAGGGGATGGCAGCCAGCCAGCCGGAGGTGCTGCCCGTGCCCAGGCCGATGACAAATGCGCGTCGGGGATGCCCGTGCAGAAACGCCCCGAACAGTCCCCCCATGACCTGCGTCCCGGCGTCCATGCGCGCGTGGCCGTCGGTCTTGCCGTTGAGAACGAAGGCGTAGCCGGTCGCAGCTTCGAGGGCTACACTGCTCTCCACGCCCTCCTCGTCGCGGGCTATCGAGCGACGTACTCCGTTTTCCCAGTCTCGCCGCGCGGTCGGATTGGCCAGCGAACCAGCGTCGACGCGGCCCACCGCAATGGGGCTGTGTCGCCAAACCGCGGTCGGACCTCGCGCGGAAAGCACGACCGCGATGGCGGCGGTTGCGATGAGCCAGGGCAACGTCCTTGGCAAGGTTGCGCCACGTTCGGTTCGTCGAAAACCGAGCAGACAAGCAAGCAGGCCTAAGAGCGCGAGCATGACCGCGACGAGTTGCCAACAACCAGGCGCAGTCAACACCGGCATGAGGCCGAACCCACCCGCCAAGGATCCGGCAATCGCTCCCAGGGTGTTCGCGGCATAGACCATCCCGGTCTGGCGTCCCACCCCAGCGCGGCCACGTCCGAGCAGCGCAATCAGCACGGGAAATTGAATGCCCGAGGCGATGGCCGCGGGCAAGACCACCAGGCCAGCCACCACCACCCAAACCACGGCATGACCCGAAAAACCGAAAGCACCGCCGAGCGGGAGCAGGAAGAGCGTGAGCAAAGCCACCCCATCGCCCAGGGCGAAGGGAAGCGCGATGGCAGCAGCCTCGGCCAGGCAAATGCCGGCGAAATCCAGCAAGGTCGCCGGCGAACGGCGGCGGGACGCAAGCAACCCGTGGAAGGAACTGCCGAGGCCAATGCCAAGCAAAGCCAACGCCAGGATGATTCCAAAACCGAACACGGTTCCCCCGAGGAGTGGCCCCAGCATGCGGTACCACACCAACTCCATGAGGAAGAATGCGAAACCCACTACGCCAGCAGCGAGCAGTACGAATCCCGGCGCTGCACCGGTGGGCGCGTTCGTGCTTGCCTCAGCCGGGCGCTCGCTGCGGACGGCCGGGAGTCTGCGCGACCAGGCCAGGGCGGCAAGCGCCACGCAGGCTCCGAGCACGGTTGCGCTCCACAACGTCCTCCGTGTGCCGAAGGCCTCGAGCAGAATGAAATTCGCGAGCAAGCAGCCGACGACCGCGCCGAGCGTGTTCAGCCCATAGAGCACGGCCAGCCGTCGGCGTCCCACGTCCTCGTCCACCTCCACGGCGGCGACGGCGGCCGGCATGGCGCCGCCCATGAGCAAGGTGGGGCCACCGAGAACGAAAGCACCCAGCACGATGCGAAGCGCGGTGCCAGCCAGGAGTCCCAAGCGGGCGCTGCCGCCGATCTCCACGTACACCGTGCGCACCAGCCACAGCAACACGGGAGACAGAGCCGCAAGCAGAGCGGCGCCCAGTTCCAGCGCACCGTAGAGGGCGAGTGGTCGGGACGAGCGATCGGCGCGGGGACCGAGCAGCAACCCTCCTGCCCCAAGTCCCCCGATGAACACGGCCAGCACCGCCGCGGTCGCCGCAGTGCTGGCGCCGAACACCAGACGGAACTCTCGTAGCCATGCCACCTGATACACCAGGGCGGAAAGCCCCGACGCGAACAACAGCAGTCCCACGCGCGTGGGCGCAATCGCGCGGGACACTACGAGCGACTCCCGCACATCGGCTTCAGCAGGCAAGACAGGGGGTCCAGGCACATCGCGGTCAGTATAGCCGACGTTCCCGTCCGGTCTTGTGCTCCCATCACGCGAGCACCTCGCTCAGAACATCAATCCCACGTTCAGGTGGAATCGCCATGAGCTGTCGCCGGGCTTCGGGTTGAGCGGGATGGCAAAGGCCAGGCTCAGATCGCCGATGGGCAACTTGAAGACAAAGGGCGCGAACCCGAGGCCATGGCGAAAGTCCGAGGCTGACAGCCCATCGAACGAGAACGCCACCACACCGCTGTCAAGGAACACCGACCCGTACCAGGGACGCAAGATGGGAAACTGCAGGTCGATGTTCTGCACGATCCGCAGATTGCCGCCCACCGGCTGGTACTGGACGGCGAATACCCCTGGCGCAATCGGTATGTACACGGTTTCGGTCAGCAGGCGGTCCAGATCGTATCCGCGCACGGTAGTGTCGCCGCCGGCGAAGAAGCGTTCCACCCTAGGCAGAAGCGATGCGCCCGCAAGCGGAAACCCTTGATCGTAGCGCAGGCTGTGGCGCAGGCTGAGCCACGGTAGCAGCGGCACCACCGCGAACGAATGACCGCTCAGCTTGACGAACGAGTCGGACCCCAGGTCGAACGAAAAGCGAGGCAGGGCCAGCTCTGCCCCCACGCCGACCTTGAAGCCACGGGTCGGCACGAGGGTATTGTCGAGGCGCTGCCACTCGATGCCCGTGCTGAAGCTGCCCACGATGGTGCCAATGCTGACCGTGCTTTCATCCTCGTCGGCACCCGCGCCCCGCGCGAGAAATTCTGTGTGGAAGGTGTCGCGAAAATTGTAGCGGACGTTGGCATCCACGCCGGGGAACATCTCGCGGGCAAATCCTATGAAGGTCGCACCCGAACGCAGATCGCCCAGCCGCACCGTGGCCTGGCGCAAGTAGTTGGCGCCGATCTCCAGGCGAAAGAGCGAACCGAAGAAGCGCGGGTCCACGAAACTTGCGCTGACCCGGGTCAGCGAGAGGCCATAGGCTCCCTGGGAAGTGAAGGTCCAGCCGTGCCCGAAGAGGTTGCGGTGCTCGTAGCCGAGCGCCGCGTATCCGCCTACGGGGAAGCTGGAGGTGGGTGATTTTTGGTCGGTGGAGATGCCCCCACCGACGGTCACGATGCCGAAATGATCGTGTCGTTCCTCGACTTCGATCACCATGGGAACCACCGGCTGCTCTGGGCTTTCGCTGGGGAAGCTGACTGGGTTCGGATTGTTGAAAAGCTGGATCATGGCCAGGTTGCGCTGGGCCCGTTCTACGGCACGCGTGGTCAGCAACGATCCCGGACGAATCTCGGCCCAGGTCATGATGGTGTCTTCCGTGGTCAGGAAATTGCCCCGCAGGAACAGGGGGCCCACATGCACCTGCGAGCCCAGCTTGATGGTCCAGACGATTGTGACGTGATCGCCTTCTCGCTCGATGTGGGCTTCTACGCTGGCGTTGCGATAGCCTTCGTCACCCATCAGGCGTTTGAGTCGTTCTTCATCGCGACGCACGACCTTCTGCTGGTAGGGCGCTCCCGCCACCGTGCGCAGCGACTTGCGCAGGAAGATGTCGTCGCGGGGCAGGGGCGTGGCAGGGTCGGTGGATACGAAACGCATGTCCGCTACCCACACCAGGGGCGCTTCTTCAATGAGGAAACGCACGAAGAGCGCGTTGGCCTGTCGCCACAGTGGCTCCTCGTCCCGCGGAATGACGGCCTTGGGGCCGGTCGGCGCCGGCCGCCACTGGTCGGGTGCTGGCGCAATCTCGGCGCGCACCTTGCTTCCCGGGCGACCGATGCTCTCGTAGTAGTCAACCAGACTCTGCACGTCGAGTTCGATCTGGCGCGGCGTCGCAAAGCCGCCTTCGCCCAGGCCGATCGCACCCAGGAATGGGAACTCCTTGGTTCGAATCTCTTCCACCAGGGTGGAAGACGACACCTGGTGGTTGCCCGCGAACTCCACCCCGCGCACTTTGAGAACCGGCCCTTCATCGATGGTGAAGACGATACGGTCAGCCTCCTCGTCGATGCGCTCGCGCCGCCAGGTGACCTTGACCAGCATGTGGCCACGCTCGCGATAGGCTTTTTCAAGCGATTCTGCGGCCTCGGCCGCGTCGACGTCATCGTACACACCGTGCGACAGGGCGGCGACGTCGCCCGTCAGCGCGCCCGCGGACCGTGAGTGATTGCCCTCGAAGGCCAGCTCTATGCGTCGGCGTTCTTTGACCTGGATGCCCAGGTGCACCTCCTTCGCGCTGTGATCCACGCTGGAATTGGGGTCAAAGTCATCGGTGATACGTGCCCCGGGATAGCCGAGCTTGGAGTAGCGCCGGGCGAGAGCCGTCTCGTCGATGCGCAAGACGTTGCGGCGAAATAGTTCGTGGCGCAGCCACGGCCAGCGCCAAAAGTGCAAATCCACGTGGCGAAAGCTGTCCGCGATATCGCCGACGGAAATGGCGCGGCTGCCGGTCACGCTTATCTTACCCAAGGGATAGCCCGGCCCTAGCTTCACGCGTACGTCCAAGTTGACCCGGGCCGGAACCTTGTTGGTGCTGTGTTCAACGATGTGTACTTCTGCGTCCTGAAAACCCTGCGCGTGCAGGTAGTCGCGCACACGTACAGCCTCCGCGTCGAGAAAGGTGTCCCGCCGCTCCCCCGCCGGGGGCAGGGCTTGCCCGTTGCGAAGGCTGAGCTGCCGGAGGATCTCTTCCTGGCGCACGCCCGGACGGACGATGGGCTGGTTGCCCGAAACGAAGATCTGACGTACGCGATCGAAGGCTCGTAGACGAATCTGCAGGCGCACTCCGCCGGCGTCCGTCTGGACGGCAATCTCAGCCTGATAGCCCATAGCTTTGAGCAGATTCTTGAGACGGGGAACCGTCCCGATGGGCGTCCCAACTCGATCAGCGTCGCCGGATTCGACCAAGGGCGCACCCAAAGGGGCGATGGTGGCCACCAGGCTTTCGATGCGTCCGGCGGGGTCGGTCGAGCCCTCTATCGAGACCGACACGATGGGTGGCGCCGAGGTCGTGGCGCGGACATCCGGCGGCGGAGAGGGTGCGTTCTGCGCACGCGCCACGGTCGCAAGGCTGGTGGCCAGCAGCACCGCGAAGAGCGCGGCGTGAGTAGTCTGTCGCAACAATGGTTTCAGCACGGATGTCAGAGAGTGGTTCGGTGGATTCCGGTCATGGCAGACCCATGAACCGGATTGGGTAGTCGATGGTCATCTCCAACTTCAGACTTCCCACTGAATCGTTAATGCCCTGCTGGGGCGAGTAGTTGAGCTGCTCGCCAATCAGGCGGGCCGTGAGGTAGTCCCGCAACCAAGCGTTGGCTTGGGCCCGGTAGCGCACCTGGGTCTGAAAACCACGCAGATAGGACAGCTCCAGGGTGAATTCGCGACTCGCACGCGCCAACACCTTCACTTCGAAGCCGTCCGCTCCCACGGTAGGACGCAGATTCAACTTGTGGCCGGTGAGAGATTGCAGGGTATCGTCGATGTAGGGCTCGACCAGGTTCGACACGGCATCGCGCGAAGCCTGGCCCATCATGTCGATTCCGCTCTGGGCGTTGATGCCGATGGTGCGTGCTCCCGTGCCAATGTCCTCGGTGGTTCGTCCAGAGAGCAGCAGCATCAGGGTCTGGTTGCGGTCGAGTCCGTCGGTAGTCGACAGGTCGATGGCTGCCTGGTTGATGGGGCCGGTGATGCGTATCTGAACCGTGTGCTCGTTCTCAGAAGCGTCGGGATAGAGATTTGTGGCGTCGATGTTGAGCTCGGGGGTATCGCCCGCGGCCAGCGATTTGGTTGGAACGAAGGTGATGTGGTTTACGTTGGGCGTGATGTCAAAATCGCCGCGTAGCCCCAGAATGTGAAACCGCCCATCGGTGGGCCGCACGTCCCCGGCCAGGGTGGGTGACGAGAGGGTTCCGCCCACGAGCAAATCGACTTGCAGGTAGATTTCCGTCGCCAGGTTGTTCTGCACCATGAAACCGTCGCCCAGAGTGCGCACGCGCAAATTGAGACCCAGGTTTTCGAGCAGAGGCACACCCTCCCAGAAAGGACGCGATTCGGACTCGTTGATACGCGGGGTGAGCATCAAGTTGCGCACATTGAAATCTTGGATGTATCTCCCAGAGACCAGACGCACGTTGCCGCCCAGGCTGAGCGAGTTGTGCAAGTCGCCGAGCAGCTCCAGCGTGAAGGAAAGATCGTCAATCTCGAGGCTCGGCGACCGGTAGACCAGGCGTTCGCCCTCTAGTGGCAGGTCTACTTTGCCAAGCACCAACTTGGGGCGCAGGCTCACGATGTGCATGCGGCCGGGGCGCGCCCCGGCGGCGCCGATCAGCAAGCGCCCGTCGTCGTTAACGCGTATTTTGACCTCGCGCAGGAGCAGTTCGTGGCTCGACAGCTCGATGGTGCCGCTCTCGACGGCCACCTTGCCGCTGATGCCGCGTAAGCGCATCTGGATCTCACCCAGATCGATGCGCGCCGAAACATTGGGCTGGTCCAGCGTCCCCGAAACCTTGGCGTCGATGCGCGCGCTGCCGGAGACGTCCGATACGGCGTCGGGCACCAGCGACTCCAGCAACGAGGCGCTCACCTCTCCGTTGGCTTGCAAGGCCAAACTTCTGGGCACGAAGTTGGCGCCCAGGCTGGCGCGGCCGCTCAAACGTAACGTCGCCCCGGCAACTGATACCGCCAGATCCTTGAGTTCCACCACATCCGATTGCAGATGGACCGCGCCCGACGGCACAGCGATGGCAGGACCGAAGCCGGCAGGCACCAGCTTGACCGGGCGAGCGATGGCGAGGGTGCCGTCCAGGAGGGGCTCCTTCATGGTCCCGGACACCTTCACCTCCAGACTGACAGCGCCTGCAAGCTTCTCGATTCTCTTGCGCAAGAGTGGCTGCAGAAATTCCAATTCTAGCCGGCCCAGGAACGCCGCGCGCAGAGAGTCGCCGTCCATCTCGCCCTCTACGTTGAAGCGCCCGGCGTCAGTCAGGAAGCGCGCCTGGCGAAGGACGATGTGGTCGCCCGCCAGCAGCACCCGCAGATCGCCGTCGTTGTGAAAACCCATCCGATGGGTCGAGACCTGACCGCCGGCCTCGCTGATTTCCTGTCTGATGGATGCCGCCAGTTCGGTCAGCACGGCCTCGACGGCCAATGGTTTTCCCGGATCCAGCTCGACCCCGACATGTCCCGATAGGACAGCGCGGGCATCGAGAGCCTTCAGTTGCTCGACCAGTTCCTCGATTTCTCGGTTGCCCCTGAGCTGCCGGGCTAAATCCTCCAGAACCAGATGGGTGAAGGCCAGGCTTCCCTTGGCGCGCAGGCCGGCGGGACCAAACTGGGCGGTGGCGTCGACGGTGAAACGATTGAAGAGCGTGCCGTTGACCGCAACGCCGGAGTCCACCGCACTCAGGGTCAGGGTCGCATCGCCCAATGCCACACCCATGACCGTCACTCCGTCTAGCGCGATGGTGCCCTCGACAAGCGGGATCTTGGTGCTGCCTGACAAACGCAGATCGACGGACAGGCGTCCGGCTGCCGGCACGTCAACCTGTGCCGCCGCCAGCACCGCGGCGACCGGCAGGTCCGCGATCTTGAGGTGCCACTCGATGGGCATGGCCTTGGGGACGAAGCGCATGTGGCCCTCGATCTGGATCTCGCCGCCCGTCTTGTTGCTCGCCTGCAGCAGACGCAGCGCCATGCCCTCCTGGTCAACCTCGAGATCGATGCCACCAATCTGCCAGCTCTGTCCCAGCACATGCGCGGTCACCCCGGCCGGCATCTTGAAACGAATCTTCGGCCGGCGGAGCGGGCCGCTGGCCGTGACCTCGAAGGCCATCTTGCCGGTCACCAGACCGCCCGTGATAAGCGACTCGAGAGCAATCTGTTTGCCTTCCAGGCGGAATTCCAGGCTCGGCGACCGCAGCATGTGGTGTACGGTCCGCTCGAACAGCTTGAGAGTTCCGTTGCCGGCCAGCGTGCCGCCGGCAACCTCGGCGGCCAGAGAATCAACGTGCAGCGCACCGTCCTGCAGATGGAATTTGGTTTCGAACGACGGCACCGAGGGAATGCCATCCATGCCGCCAATACCCTTGACCTCGATCTGGCCGCTGGCGCGCGGCTGCTCCATGGTACCGGTCAGGTCCACCGCCATCGACACCTGCTGCGCCAAGGGCTGCACGCCCAGCGAGGCGAGCAGGCGTGGCAGGTTCGTGCTGCCCACGCGCAACCCCAGGGCCAGCAGGCGCTTGACCAACTCGGCCTTGCCCTTCACCTCGATGCCGGCGCCGGGCACCTCGATGTGAAGGCCCGATGTGCTGACCTCTGCGGGCGAAGCGGTGGCCTGGCCGCTCAAGCGCAACGAGCGAGGCAGGGACATCTTCTCGCCCGTCCGCTGGAAGGAAAGATCCAGGCTTGTCAACGTTCCTCGCTTGACCGCAGACATGGTCTCGTCGAATTCCGCCGTCGCTGACAGCCGGCCGTGCAGTTTGCCTCCTGCTAGCTTGCGCAGCCCTGCCGGCAGATAGCTGTCCACCGTGAAATGGTCGAAGCGAAGCTGTGTCTTCAACTTTGGGACCATCAGTTCCGCCTTGGTCAAGAACCGTCCCCCGCCCGGCGACGAGAACGACAGCTCTTCCAACCTGGTGTTGGGCGCCGATGCTTTGGAGTTGGGATCGAACTGCATGCCCGCGCGGAGCACGAGGTTTTGCACGGCGTACTGCTCGTAGGCGGCATCCAGGCCGGAGATGTCGGTGTTGATGGCGATGCTCACATAGGGCCCCATCAGGTCGGCCGTCACGCGTGCGTCGGCGCCGCCGACATGGAGTGCGGGAATGTTCATCGGCTTCAGCACGGCGTTCAAAGCATCGGTGGCGTCGTGGAACTCGGTGTGCATGTGGATCGCGGACACGGAGTTTTCGCCATAGATGCCGTTGAAGAAGCCCTTGCCGACCAGAGTTGAACGCCCGGTTTTGCCCGCGGTCAGGTCGAGGAAGATGTCGTCGGAGTACTCGCGCAAGGTGGCGACCTGCTTCACCTTCACACTGTCAAATGGCAGCACTTGGTCGAGCACGGTCAGGTATCCGCCCCCGCGCGCCTCCAGTCCCACGGCTTCCCAGCCACAGAAACCGTCCTCGACCTGCAGCCACGCGGGCGCGTGCAGGTCGCGCAGGTCGAAACCCCAGACATGCGGGAAATCGAACACCACCCGCAATCCGTTGAGCTGGGCGTTGAAGATGCGAACTGCGAAGCCCTTTTCCGGCTTGGTGCCCGGCGGCGGAGGCGGTGCAGGCGGCGAGGGATGCTTGGGATCGAAAGTGGCCAGAAAGCCGATGCCCTTCTTGGTCTTCTTCATGCGACCGAAGCGCCAGTACGAATTCGGTCCCACCTCCAGGTCGTGCATGAAGAGACCGGCGCCGTTGATGAGTTGGTGGAGATCGATCTTGACGTCCAGGTGGGGCACGTCCACCACCACCGTGCCCTCGGGGTCGAAGAACTTCACGCCATCGACAGAAAATGGGGTAGGGCGTTTGGCCAGGACATCGACCAGCAGGCGCGCGGGCCAGCGAATGGATCGGAACTCCAGCTTGCCGCGCATCTCGGGCAAGACCATGGCAACGAAGGAGCCCATGCGCTCGCCCTGCAGAAAGAACACCGCACCGGCCACGGCCAGGCTGACCAGGCCCAGCAGGCTGGCCAGCACGATGCCGCTCCACTTGAGAATTCGTCGTCGGACGGGGGACGCCACGTGCCCCCTCAGACTAACCCGAAAAACCAACCGTGAAGCGGAATTGCAGCCGGGCGAGTGGTAGTTTCCTGCACACCATGGATGGCACGCTCTACATCGTAGATGCGCTCAACTACCTGTTTCGCGCCTTTCACGCCTTGCCGCCGCTCTCCAACAGCCGGGGCGTTCCCACCGGCGCGGTGTACGGTCTGTGCCAGATGCTGCTGCGTATCGAGCGCGAGTGGCGGCCTACCCACCTGTGCGTGATCTACGATGCGCCAGGGCCAACCTTCCGTGACAAGATCTTCGCTGCCTACAAGGCCAACCGTCCGCCCATGCCGCCGGACCTGGTTGCACAGATCGACCTTTCCCACCAGGTCGTGGAGGCATTCGGGCTGCCGGTGCTGTCGCAGCCAGGAGTCGAAGCCGACGACACAATCGCCAGCCTGGCGCGACAGGCGGTGGGGGTGGGATTGCGGGTCGTGATCTGCTCGTCGGACAAGGATCTCATGCAGCTCTGTTCCGACCGGATCCAACTGCTCGACACGATGAAAAACAGGCTTCTGGGACCGGCCGAGGTGCAGGAGAAGTTCGGTGTCCCGCCCGATCGGCTCGGTGACCTGCTCGCCCTGATGGGCGACAGCGTCGACAACGTGCCTGGCGTCGCCGGCATCGGACCCAAGACTGCCGCTGACCTCATCAGTCAGTACGGCTCGCTCGACGGCGTGCTCAAACATGGGACTGAGATCAAGGGTAAGAAGGGTCAGGCCATCGCATCGAGCCGCGACGCCATCGAGATTTCGCGCAGGCTGGTCCGCCTGCGCGAGGACGTGACGCTGGGACGGGATGTGCAGGATCTTCAGCGCGCCGAGCCCGACCGTGCCCGTCTAGCCGAACTATTCGCGGATTTGGAGTTCACCAAACTGCTCGCCCAGATGGACGGCGCACGGGCGGCAGCGCACGCACCAAAGCTGGCTGCCGGATCCGGGGCTGAAACCCGAGCCGGCCGCCGGACGCCGGTTTCCCCTGTGGGGACTTCGGGACAGCCCGCCGCCCTGCCCACCCCGCGCGCACCCTCGCCCCCTGCGGGGACTTCGGGACAGCCCGCCACCCTGCCCACCCCGCGCGCTTCGCGCGCGCCCTCGCCAGCTACCGGCTTCGCCGCTGCGCCCGAGATCACCGCGCTCCCGCTGCCCCCGGAGATCGTCGTCGATCGCGTCGGCCTCGATCGACTTTCCATGGCTCTTCGTGCCGCGCAAGCCTGTGGCGTGGCCGTGCTTGCCGAGGGGACGCCCTGCCCGCGCGCAGCTTTGGTGGGACTGGCATTTGCTTTGCCAGGCGGTGAGCGCTTCTATCTGCCGGTTGGCCATCGCGTGCTCGGCGCTCCGGCCATGCTGCCCGCCGCACAGGTTCTCGCGACGCTCGGCCCGCTCCTGGCGTCGCCGGAGATTCGCAAATACGTGCACGACGCCAAGGTTCTCGACATCCTCCTGCGAGTGCGCGGCGTCACCATGGGCGGTCTCGCCGGAGACGCCATGCTTGCTGCGTATCTGCTGGACGCTGGGCGCGCGCCCTATGACTTGGCTGATCTCGCCGCCGCGGACGAGGCAGGGGAGGTGCCCCCGCGGCCGGCCTGGCTGGGCAGCGGTCGCAATGCACGGCCAGCCGGCGAGATTTCTGTCGAGGAGGCCAGCTCACCCCTGTGCAGTGAAGCCTGGGCTGCGCTGGTCCTGGCCCATCGGCAGGAGCAGTCCATGGAACCGCTGGGCCTGACCAAGATATACCGTGAGGTCGAACTTCCGCTGGTTCCAGTGCTGGCGCGCATCGAGTGCTGGGGCATCCGAGTCGACTGCGACTTTCTCCGCCAACTGGGCAACGAGGTTGGTCAGGCTATCGAGGCCCTTGAACACGAGATCCACCAAGCCGTGGGCACGCCCTTCAACATCAGCTCGCCCAAACAGCTGGCCGAGATCCTGTTTGGCAAGCTAGGGCTGCCCGTGATTCGCAAGACCAAGACCGGCCCGTCAACCGACGCCGACGTGCTGGAAGAACTGGCCACACTGCACCCGATACCGGCCAAGGTGGTCGAGTACCGCGGCCTCACCAAGCTCAAGGGCACGTACATCGATGCCCTGCCGGCCCTGGTCGACCCGCGCACCGGTCGGCTGTACACCACCTTCAACCAGGCGGTAGCAGCCACTGGCCGCCTATCTTCCAGCGATCCCAATCTGCAGAACATTCCCATTCGCAGCGAACTGGGCCACCGTATCCGCAACGCCTTCGTGGCTGATCCCGGCTTTCAGATCGTATCGGCCGATTATTCACAGATCGAGCTGCGCGTGCTGGCGCACTTCTCCCAGGATCCAGCTTTTCTCGACGCCTTTGCCGCCGGCCAGGACATCCACCGCCGAACCGCCGCCGAGGTTTTCAATGTGGCGCTGGATGCGGTGACCAGCGAGCAACGCCGCATCGCCAAGGCCATCAACTTTGGTCTGGTTTTCGGGCAGACCGATTTCGGGCTGGCCCAGGCGCTGCACATTGCGCGCGCCGACGCCCACTCCTACATCGAGCGCTACTTCCAGCGCTATGCGCGCGTGCGCCAGTACATGGACGAGGTCATCGTCGAGGCACGCCGAACGGGCGCGGTATCCACGCTGCTCGGCCGCACGCGCTCGCTGCCACAGATCAAGTCCAGCCGACCCCAGGAACGCAACTACGCCGAGCGCATGGCCCGCAATACGCCCATCCAGGGCTCGGCCGCCGATCTGCTCAAGCTGGCCATGATTCGCGTCGATCGCGAGATGCTGCGCTTTCCCGACGCACGCCTTCTACTCACCGTCCACGATGAACTGGTCTTCGAGGTCAAGACCGACGAAGTGGCGGCCTTCTCTGCCTGGGTCAAGGACGTGATGGAGTCAGCCTACGCCCTGCGCGTCCCCCTGGTGGTCGACGTTCACGCTGGCGCGAACTGGGGAGCAACACACTGACAGGTTCTACTTGCTCTTTCCGCCGGGAACCGACTTGTCGCCCTTGGGCTTGTCGCCCTTCTGGTGCGCGGCCCAGCCCACCACCTGCGGTGCCTGGCCTTCGAGCTGGATGGTCTGCGCCTCGGGGGGCAGGACGGCGTTGCCCTCGGCCAGCATGTTGCCCTTCAGATCCTCCAGCTTCTTGTGGATGATGAGCCCGTTGGAGGCGGCAAATCCGGTAATCGAGTTGATGGCGAAAGTGCCGGTCACGATGACCTGCTCGCCCGGCTTGACGGTGAGCGGCTTGAGGTCGCCGGTTTCCCAGTCCTTGATGGGATAGTCGGCCACCAGCAGCGCGCGCTCCCGCTTGGTGCCCGGGCTATCCGCGACGAAGAAGTGCGGCTGGTCGCAGGGCCGGCAACCCGACCGATCGACCGCGATCGGCGCGGTCAGGGCGTCGCCGCCCTTCTTCATGGCCTTCTTCTTCTCCGCCTTCTGTTTCTCGAAGAGCGCATCGTTGCACTTGCGCAACTCGGCCGGGCATTCGTAGATCTCGGTCAGATAAGCTTTGACCCGCACATCCTTGTCCATGTACTTGTCTTTTTGCTTGCGCAGACCAAACACTGACAACTCGCCAGTCGGATACTGGACAGGCGCGCTCGACACGTTGAAATTGGGCGAGGGCGGCAGGTTGACCTTCTCCGGTGGGAGAGCCTGGCCCTGAGCCAGGGCCGCGACTGACGCCAGGGAAGCCATCGTGAAAACCGATACCATGAAGATTCGGAGCATGAGTTTCCCCTCTTCGAAGGCCAATAGCCGCCGACTACGCGGCCGGTACGTGAGGTTCCTGCATAACATGGTCATTTGCGGGCCACAAGACCCCAAAGCCGTCCTGGTGACGTTGCTGGCGGCGCTGGCTTGCGTCGCCTGCACCCGGCACCACGGCAATCCGCACCGGCCAACAGCCGCGCAACCGCAGCCTAGTGACGGGGGTGTCCCGGGTTCGCATCGGCCCATTCGCCCGCCAAACGGGATCACGCTGCCAGCGATCGCCCCCAGACCCTCGCGCCCAGATCCGTATGGCGGAACGCTCCATGTCCACTTGGAGGCCGAGCCGCCGCACCTCAACCCGCTGCAGGACCAGATTCAGGTCATTCAGAGGGTGGTGGCCAATCTGGTATACGAGACGCTGATCGAGTGCCGGGAGAACCAATATCGGCCAGCGCTGGCCGAGAGCTGGGAGGTCTCGCCCGACGGCGAGCGCATCACCGTCAAGTTGCGCAGCGGCGCGCGCTGGCACGACGACCGCGTGGTTTCGGGCCTCGACGTGCAAGCCACCTTCGAGCCGCTCTTGCGCGCGAGCAGTCACCAGGCGATGTGGCACGCCATGCTGGAAGACGTCGAGGGCGTCGACGTGCTGCCCGAGCGAGGGGCGCGTTTCCGCCTGCGCCGGCCGTCTGATCTGGTTCTGCGTGCCCTGTGCGAAATCCCCATCCTGCCGGCCGAATCCCTGCGCAAGGTGGGTTCGGCGGCCAGCCAGCTCGGGCGCCAGCCCGTGGGCACGGGCCCATTCCGTTTTTCGTCCTGGGAGCACGGCAAGCGCATTCGCCTGGTGCGCAGCCGGCCCGCGGAGCGACCGCAACCGCCCTTCCTCGACGAGATCGTGTTCGAAATCGACGGTGATGGCTCGCGGGCGCTGGTCCGCACCCGGCGCGGCGAGATCGACATTCTGCCCCGCGTGCTCGACGTGCTTTACCCTGAGCAGGTGGCACCGGCCACCCTGCGGGACGCCTTCGAGTTGTGGTGGCTGACGCCGGATCGCACGTCGTTCGTCGTGCCCAACCATCGGCGGGGGCCGCTCGGTGACGCCCGTTTCCGCCAGGCGCTCAGCTTGCTGTGGGATCGGACGCGTTTCGCCGAGGAGATCCACCACGGCCTGGCACGTCCCATCGGTGCACCCACGTTTGCCGAGGTTCCGCCGGACCCTATGGATCGCAAGCAGGCCAGCGCTTTGCTGGAAGACGCCGGGTTCCGCGACTCCGATGGAGATGGCGTACGCGACGTGGGCGGTGTGCCCATCCGCCTGACCTTTCTGCTTCCCGCCGGAGCGCGCAGCCTGGCAGCCGAGGTTCGCGCGTTTGCTCTCGACCTTCGTCGGGCGGGCCTCCTGCTCGACACCATCACGGTCGACGCCAGCACCTTGCAGTCGCGACTTGACCGTGGCGATTTCGATCTGGTGACCCTGACCTGGGAAGGCTGGCGCGACGAGGATCCTCGCCTACTCTGCGGCAGCCAGGGCCAGCTCGCCTTCAGCGGATATCGCTCAGAGCACCTGCAGTCCTTGATCGAGCAGGTGCGCCTGGCGCCAGGGCCTGCGGCGCGCGTGCCGGTCCTGCAGCAAGTCGGCGAGTGGCTGGCCAGTGACCGGCCCGTCATCTTTCTCTACCGCCACGACGTCCCTGCGCTGGTCGCCAAACGAGTGCATGGATTGGCAGGCGTGGGCGATCGCTTGGATCTGCGGTCGGTGTGGGTCGATCCGTGATCGGGCTGGCCGTTACCAGTTTGCTGCTAGCGGCCTGTCCAGCGTCCGCGCCGGACGCGAACGGCCCCGGGAAGGCCCAGGTCGTGCATCTGCCGCCCCAGCAGGCCATGGATCTCAACCGCGAGGGCAAGGTCCTCTACCGCGAGGGACGTTTCGCCGAGGCCCGTGCCAAGTACGAGTTGGCCAGGAGAGTGGACCCTGACTTCGTCGCTCCTTGGCTCAACCTGGCTTGTGCCCACGCACGCGAAGATCGCTTCGCCGAGGCGACCGAGCAGGCGGTGGCGCTGATCCGCCATGCCTACGTTCCCGGGGCGCGCGAGGTGATGGAAGCGGCTGATCTCGGGGCGCTGCAGATTCGACCCGAGTGGCTGGCCAGACTGAAGGCCGCCTTGGCCGAGGCGTCGACGGAGTGGGGCAAGGCTGCGCAAGGGGGCCTGTTCTTCGTGGCGCGCACGCAGCCCCCGGTCAAGCTGGAAGGGCGGGGTGTCCTGGTGCTGGGGATGAACCAGGAAATCTACGCTTGGCTGCCGCGTTCGGGACGGTATCTTCCCGTCACCGCCGAGGACGGGCGCGTGCTTGCCTTCGTGCAGTCACCGGACGGCCACCGGATCGTGTTCGTACGCGCGGGCCGGCTGGTGCGGGCGCAAGGTCAGCCGGACCTCTTGCGCGGTCTTGGCGTGCGGCAACTCGATGTTCCCAGCATGACCCTGGGACCGGGCGTCGAGTTGCCCGGCGATGTTCGGCAGCTGGCCCTGTGGTTCTCGGAAAATGGTGCCGCAGGACTGGAAGTGGCCAGGCCGGACGGGGAGATGGACAAGTTCCACTTTAACGGCCAGGCACTTGAGCCGGCCGGCGCATTTCGTGGGCGCTTTTCAGCCGAAACGCACCGGGTGGTGTTGACTGCCGCGGGCGTGGGGCCAACCAGCCGCGTGGTGACGGACGCAGCCTGCGGCTTCGCCGCACAGGATGAACGCGATGCGCAGGGCCTGCCCCGCATCCGCATCTCGGCGGGGAAAAGCAAGGGTTTCTTCCTTGATGCCCGCTACGGCTCCGGCCTTGCCGGGCTGCCCTTCCCAGCGCCCCGTTCCGCTGCGAGCAAAACCCTGTCCCCGGCGGGGGAAACGCGCTAAAGGACTCCTTTCTCCAGCCTGCCTGAACCGCATGTCGAAAAGGATTGTCATCACCGGAGGAGCCGGATTTATTGGATCCGCGCTCGCGCGCGCCTTGGTCGCACGAGGCGATGACGTCTTGGTGCTGGACAACTTCTCCTCCGGCAAGCGCGAGAATCTTAAAGATGTGTCCACCGGCCTTGCGGTCGTGGAAGGGGACATTCTCGACGCGAGCGTGCTGGACCGGGCTTTCGCCGGGGCGGACGTCGTGTTTCACGAAGCCGCGATTCCCTCGGTGCCGCGTTCGTTGGCTGCGCCGCTGGCCAGCCACAACGCCAACGCGACGGGCACGCTCAACGTGCTCGAGGCTGCGCGTCGCTGCCAGGTTCGGCGCGTGGTCTATGCCGGCTCGTCCTCGGCCTATGGCGAGCCGCCGAGCCTGCCTGTGGTCGAGAGCATGGCGCCCGCGCCGCTCTCTCCCTACGCTGCGTCCAAGCTGGCGGGCGAGCACTATTGTCGAGTGTACGCGCGGGTGTTTGGCGTGCAGGCCGTGATCCTGCGCTACTTCAATGTGTTCGGTCCGCGTCAGGATCCGAACTCGCAGTATGCAGCGGTGATCCCGCGCTTCATTACGGCTGCGCTGCAGGGCCAGCCCGCCACCGTCTTCGGCGACGGCGAACAATCGCGCGACTTCTGTTTCATCGACAACGTGGTCGAGGCCAATCTGCGGGCCGCAGACGCCGACGGTGTTTCGGGAAAGATCTTCAACATCGCGTGCGGAACCGGCACCAGCCTGAATCGGGTTCTGGCCTTGCTCGGCGAGTCGTTGGCTCGGCCGATCGCTGCTCGCCACGAGCCGGCGCGAGCTGGCGACGTTCGCCATTCGCTGGCTGACATCGCGCAGGCCAAGGCCATGCTCGGTTACACCGCGGCGGTGGATTTCCCCACCGGGCTGCAGCGGACCCTGGCTTGGTTCCGCCAGCAGAGGTCGATGCCATGAGCACCTGTCTGCTGAGTATGACCGGGTTCGGGCGTGGGACAGCCGAGACCGGTGCGCGACGGGTTACCGTCGAGATCCGTTCGCTCAACGGCCGAGTCAGCGACGTGAAAGTGCGGGGTCGCGAGGGAGACATCCCGGCGGCCGTAGAGAGCGAGATCGTGCGCGCGGTTCGTGCGCAGATCGTGCGCGGCTCGGTCAGCGTCTCCATACGCGAGGAAGGCATCGACGCGCCGGACGCTCTCATCGATCTCGCGGTTGTGCGCCAGGCCCACGATGCGATCGAGACCCTGCGCCGCGAACTGGGCCTGGCCCAGCCGGTCGATCTGTCCACCGTGGCTGCGTTCCTGGCTGGCCCCGCAGCCCGCCAGGTCCGGCGCGACGAGATGACCTGGCAGGGCGTACGCCCCGCCGTGGAGCAAGCTCTGCAGCAAGTACAAGCCACGCGGGCCCGCGAAGGAGCGGCTCTCTGCTCCGATCTGCGCCAGCGGCTCGATCGCCTGCGCGAGCTGGCGGCCCACGTCGCCCAGGCCGCCGCCAGTTTGCCGACCCGCGCGGCCCGCAAGCTGGAAGAACGCTTGGCCGCCCTCGCGACCAGCAGCGCCGGACTCGATCCCGGGCGGCTGGCGCAGGAGGTGGCCGTGCTGGCAGAGAAACTCGACGTTTCGGAGGAACTGGTTCGTTTGCGCACGCATCTCGACCATTTGGGAGAACTGCTTTCTGGCGCAGCCCCCGAGGCCGCCGGGCGCAAAATCGATTTCCTCGTGCAAGAGGTTGGCCGCGAGATCAACACCATCGGCTCCAAGGTCCAGGACGCCCCCATCGCCGCCCTGGTGGTCGAGAGCAAGGCGGAACTGGAGAAACTGCGCGAGCAAGCCCAGAATATCGAGTGAGCCACCCGACGAGAAATGCCGAGACATGACGTCACCCGATAGAAACCCCGGCCTCTTGCTGGTCATCTCCTCACCCTCGGGCGCCGGCAAGACCACGCTGGCACGACGGCTGGCCGGGGAGTTCGACCTTCGCTTCTCCGTCTCGTACACCACGCGCCAGCCCCGCAAGGATGAAGTGCAGGGGAAAGACTACCACTTCGTGAGCCGCGAACGCTTTGCCCAGATGGTCGAGGGCCGCGAATTCGCCGAGTGGGCGGTCGTCCACGGCAACCAGTACGGGACCAGCGTCGCGACGGTAACCGACTCACTGGCTGAGGGCGTGGATTGCCTGTTCGACGTCGACTACCAGGGCGGCCGCCAGATTCGCCGCCTGTGGCCCGCGGAGAGCGTGCTGTGCTTCATCTTACCCCCGTCGATGAAGGAGCTGGAGCGCCGCCTGCGCCAGCGCGCCACCGATGCCAGCGACGTGATCGAGCGCCGGCTGGCCATGGCCCACGAGGAGCTCACCCACTACGGTGAGTACGACTATCTGGTCGTCAACGACAACCTGGACCAGGCCTACGCCAAGCTGCGCGCCATCTACGTGGCAGCCGGCTGCACGCGCGTCCGCAACGACGAACTGGCGCAGGCCTTGTTGCGCGAGGCGGCCTCTCGTGCCGCTGTCGGCAAGCCGTGATGGAGATCATCGACGTCATCTGCGAAGCCGCGCAGAAGAGCGCCCCCAACGCCGACATCGGGCTCATCCGTCGCGCTTATGACTTCGCCAAGCAACGGCACGCGGGGCAGATGCGGCGTTCGGGTGAGCCGTACTTCGTGCACCCGTTGGGGGTGGCCAAGACCATCGCCGAGTTGAACCTGGACGTGGCGTCTATTTGCGCGGGGCTCTTACACGACTGCGTGGAGGACACCAGCGCCACATCCGAGGACATCGGACGCCTCTTCGGCGCCGAGATCCAGCGACTGGTCGACGGCGTCACCAAGCTGGGTCAGATCCCCTGGAACACACGCGAGGAGCGCCAGGCAGAGAACTTCCGCAAGATGCTGCTGGCCATGGCGCGTGACATCCGGGTCATCCTGGTCAAGCTGGCTGACCGCGTGGACAACATGCGCACCCTGCAGTACGTGTCGCGCGAGAAGCAGGAGCGCATCGCCCGCGAGACGCGCGAGATCTACGCGCCCATCGCCAACCGGCTGGGTATCCAGTGGATGAAGGTCGAGCTGGAAGATCTCGCTTTTCGCTACCTCGAGCCCGACGACCACCAGGATCTCTCGGCCAAGATGGCGGGAACCCAGGCCAGTCGCGATGCCTATATCACCGAGGTTTGCCAGGAGTTGCAGCGCGTGCTGGCCGGCGCCTCGATCCCCGCGCAGGTGAGTGGGCGGGCCAAGTCGTTCTGGTCGATCAACCAGAAGATGAAGCGGACCGGCCGCGAGCTGGAACAGGTCTACGACATCGTCGCGTTTCGCATCATCACGGATACCGTCCAGAATTGCTACGCGGCACTCGGCATCGTGCACTCCAACTGGATGCCGGTGCCCGGACGTTTCAAGGACTACATCGCACTGCCCAAGCCCAACCTGTATCAGTCGCTGCACACCACCGTGATCGGGCCGGGGGCTGACCGCATGGAGGTGCAGATCCGCACGCCCGAGATGCACCGGACCGCCGAACAGGGAATCGCGGCCCACTGGCAGTACAAGGAACCCTCGGTGCTGGGTACCGGCGATCGCCAGGCCTTCGCCTGGCTGCACCAGTTGATGGAGTGGCAGCGCGATCTGAAGGATCCGACCGAGTTCATCCAGACGGTGAAGATCGACCTGTTTCAAGAGGAAGTCTTCGTCTTCACACCCAAGGGTGACGTCAAGGCCTTGCCCAAGGGGGCGACGCCCATTGACTTCGCCTACGCAGTCCACTCCAAGATCGGTGACCACTGCTCAGGGGCCCGAGTCAACGGCGTCATGGTTCCCCTGCGCTACCCTCTGCGCAACGGCGACACGGTCGACATCATCACCTCGACCTCGCAGAAGCCGTCCAAGGACTGGCTGAAGTTCGTGGTGACCAGCAGCGCGCAGACCAAGATCCGCCACCACCTGCGCAACGAACAGCGCGAACGCAGCCGTCGGCTGGGACGCGACATCCTCGCGCGCGAGTTGCGCAATCACCATCGCTCACTGGCGACAGCCGAAAAGGAGCACCTGGTTGACAAGGCGGCGGCGGCACTGCGGCTGAGCAGTGCTGACGATCTCATCGTTCACGTGGGCTACGGCAAAGTCACGCCCGAACACGCCTATGCCGCCATCTACCCCGAGGCCCAGCCCGTGGACGCGACTTCCGAAAACCTGGCGGACGTGATTGCCGACGCGAGCGCGCAGGCCAGGCGCTTGACCAAGCGCTCGGTGGGCGGAGTGCGCGTACAGGGCGAGGCCGACATCGTGGTCCGCTTTGCCAAGTGCTGCAGCCCAGTGCCCGGCGATCCCATCGTGGCATTCATCAGCCGCGGGCGCGGGGTCATCGTGCACACCCTGAGTTGCCCCAAGGCACTGAATCTGGATCCCGCGCGGCGGGTGGAGGTGTCCTGGGATGAAGACACCCGCATGCTGCGCCCCGTGGCGGTCGAGGTCATTTCGACCGACCGCCCTGGTATTCTGGCCGCCATTTCCAAGTGCTTCACCGAGTTCGGGGTCAACATCGCCCAGGCCAGGTGCAAGACCACCGAGGACCGTCGCGGCATCAACACCTTCCAGGTTACGGTCAGTCACCTGGACCAACTGAAGAAAGTCGTGCGGGCCTTGCAGGGAATCGACGGGGTGATCTCAGCGGAGCGACAGTAAACGCGTGTATAGTCATCAGCACGGGAGGCATCCGCAGTTGACCTCACGCTTCGCCCCTGCTAAGTGAAGTGTCCCATGGCATCGAACAGTCGTCAGACTTGGAAGCGCCGGCAACGGCACCACTCGAACGCCGGACACAAGCGCAAGGCCAAAGAAAGTGTTCGCTCGACGAAGTCCGAGGCCGACCTGTTCGCCGGCATGGGCGCTCCGGGCCAGCCCGCGCCCAAGACAGCCGCTGAGTAGCTTCCAACGCGGGGCAGCACCCAGCCCGCGCATCCCGGATGGGTAGAGGAACCCTTTGTTGCTTTCGCCGGTGCCTTCGGCTTAGGATTTACTCGCTTCGTTTCTGTTGAGGAATTGTCCTGGCAGGCGGAGCGACTTCACCTCAGGTACCGGATGAAAACCTGTCCAATCTGCAAGTCGAAGTACCCCGAGGACGCCAATTTCTGTCCGCTGGAAACTTGTGCCACGGCGGACGGCCCGCAGCGCTTGGAGGCCGTGCCGGACGCACCAGAGATGCGCTTCAAGCCAATCGAGCGCATCGGGGGCGGCAGCACCGGCGAGGTGTGGCGAGCGCGTGATGGTCAGACAGGTGCCGAGGTCGCCCTCAAGCTGGTCAACCCGGCTGTGCTGGGGTCGTCGGCCACCCAGTCCCGCGCGGAGCGAGAGTTCAAGCAACTCATGAGGGTTTCCAGCCCACGGGTCGCCACCATTATCGATTGTGGCAGGCTGCCTGACGAACGTCTATTCGTCGCCATGGAGCTGTTCCCGGGAGAATCGCTGGCCAGCGTGTTGCAGGCTGGTCCGGTCGACCTGGACACGGCCAAGGCCATGATCGCGCAGGTGGGCCAAGCGCTTCTCGAGGCACAGAAGGCCGGGTTGGTCCATCGGGACGTGTCGCCGGGAAACGTCTTGGTTGGTCCGACCGGTGACGTGAAGGTCATCAACTTTCCGCTGGCCCCGCCGGTCACCGACAGGGTGGCGGGCGACCCGGCCTACGTTTCGCCCGAGCAGGCTCAGGGCAAGCCAGCTGACCAGCGTTCAAATATCTACAGCCTGGCGGCCATGCTCTACCACATGCTGACTGGCGAGGCCCCATTCCAGGCAACCGCACCGGCGGCCATGCTTGAAATGCATGTCTCAAGCCCGGTCTTGGCGCCCAGCCAGCGACGGCCTGACGCCGGAATTTCGGCCGACGCTGACCGCCTCATCGTCAAGGCGATGGACAAGAGTTCAAGCCGCCGGCATCTGACCCTGCGGCTTTTCCTGACTGAACTCGAAGCCGTGAAGGCAGCCGCCCCAGGCGCTTCGGCCAGCGGAGCTGCCAAACCTGCCGGCGCGGATGTGGGGACGGCCAAGACCATGCTGTTCGCTGGGAATCAGGCCGATGTTGCGCGTATGGTCGCCGAGGCCAAGGCGGCCAAGGCGGCTGCCTCGGCCGCCTTGGCCAGCCGAGAGCCTGCGGCCCCAGCACCCGTCGTCGAGCCGGTGGCGGTCAAACCCGCGACGAAGGTGCCGGCGGCCGTCGTCGAGCCCACCATATCGGTCATGGACACCATCGCAGCCGAGCCCGCGGCGCCTGTTCGACCTGCGCCGGCCGCTCCGTCGAGGCCCATGGTAATCGACTCGCCCCCGGCCGCGCCGCGTCCGGCAACCCCAGCGCCAAAGTCCGTTCCGCCGGCGCAGCAGGCGGCTGTTGCGCAACGGTCAGGCACGCCGGTTTTGGGCGTCAAGCCTGCGGAGGCTGGCAAGGCTGCACCTCCCAAGCCGGGCGCTGCCTTTCGCGAAACGCTTTGGTTCAAGAAGGGGGACGTGGATCAGATGGTGGCCGACGCCAAGGCCAAGCAGGCGGCCGCCGGGAAACCTGCCGCTGAGGCCGAGTTGCCCACCGACGACGTAAGACCGCTGGAAGATCGCTACGTCGATGACGGTTCCGTGACCACCGAAGATCGGAAGAAGTTTTCCCTGCGGACCGGGGGAACATCCACGGCCATGCCTGCGGCGGCTGTCGCGATACCCGGCGAGAAGATGAACGAGCGGGAACTGGTGGAAGAAATCGGCCGTGGCCGACGAACCGCGATCTTGCTCATCGCCGCCGTGGTGATCGTGGCTCTGATTGTCGTGGTCGCCATGATGATGAAGGGCAAGGCAAGCAACAAGGCCCACGCCGTCGCGCCGGCGGCGGCTGCCGTCAGCATTCCGCCGCCGACAGCCGCTCCTCCCACGCCCGCACCGGCGGTTCCGACGCCGACTGCGGCTGCGCCGCCCGTTCCAGCCGCCGTGCCCACGCCCGCCGCCCCGGAGAAGGCAGCGGCTGGGCTCGGCGCCGCTGACGACGCCGCCAAGCCAAGTGCTGGCGACGCGGTCAGTGGCGCCGAGCAAGAGGAGAAATCAAGCAAGAAGCCGGTGAAGCCCAGGGCGTTTCATCGGGCAAGGGGCAGCAAGCGAAAGCACTAGCTATTCGTCCGCGATCTGCAGGGTCAGCTTTTGCGGCTGGCCGTCGCGCAGAAAGTCCACCACCAACTCGGAAGCCGTACGCAGGCTGGTCAGCACGTCGAATGCCTGCTCGGGCTTCTCGATCGGCTTGCCATTCACCTGGATGACCACATCGTGTGGCCGAAGGTCGACGGTCGCGTAGCAAGGATCGCCGGGATACAGGCGCTGGATCTCCCAACCTTGGAAATGACTCTTGGCGATCTTTCGTTCCACTTCCGCACCACCCGCCAGCCAGCGTCCGATGCCTATATCCACGACACGAACCACCGCCGAACGTTTCAGCACCCCCGGTTTCACAAATGCGGTACACACGGCTGGTGCCGGCGTGGGAGGCTTTTCTGGCTCGGGGGCAGGGGAGGGTGCGGGAGCCACGGTCTCCAAGGGAGTGGGCTGCTCGCCCACGGGAGCCGGGCTGGCCAAGTCGGGCCTGCTTGTCGCGCAGGAGGCAACCAGCAGCCCCATGGGAAGAACACCGTTCAGGAGAGCGCCAAGAGAACAAAGACGTCGATGCATGCCCCACCATACTCTCATGGCGTTGCCAAGGATGCGAACCGTCCTTGCACTGCCGCGACGATGGCGGCCGTGACTTCGTCTCGCGATGCGGAACCGTCGACGATCGCGGCCGACGGGTCAGCGTGCGCCAGCCGACGGTAGTTGTTTGCCACGAGGCCAAGGTAGGCATCCGCGTCGTAGCGTTCTTGGGGACGCCCGGCCAGCAGCCTGCGTTGCGCCGCCACCTCCACCGGGATGTCGAGCAGGATGGTCAGATCTGGCGGTCGCACCCCTCGCGCTAGCACGCCCACCCACTCACGATCGGCCTCCTCTGCTTGATAGGCGAGTGACGACATCAGATAGCGGTCAGAAACCACGTCGGTTCCTGCGGCTAGCAAGGGTTCCACCTCGCGTTGCAGGTGGTCGAGGCGATCAGCGGCAAAGAGCAGGGCCATGGTCCGACCGTCCACCGAGGCATCATCGTACGGCATGCGATGCTGGCCAAGAAGCACCTCGCGCAGGAGTCGACCGATGGGCCCGGCACTGGGCTCACGCGTGGAAGCAGCCATACGACCCTGCTGGCGCAGGGATTCGACCAGCCGCTCGGTTTGCGTTGTGGTGCCCGAGCCGTCGATGCCTTCCAAGACTATCAGTTTGCCGCGGATCAAGGCTTCACGATCCTTGGCGGTCTTCTACAACCAAACCGCGCGCTTGCCGAGTGCCCGCGATCCTATAGTCTTCCCCTGTGTCCAGCCTTGATGCGAGACAACCTGTGGCACGCGCATTTTTGAAGCTCGGCCTGTGCGCCGCGCTCGTGTTTGCGCTGCCGGCCTGCAAGCGTTCGGTTCAGGCGTCGAAAGCGCGGCCGGCCGACGTCGCCAGCGCATCGCCCCGCGGCGTCCTGTGTGTGGAGCAGCCTGATGCTTGTTTGTACTGCGTCGGCCGAGAGGGAGAGGGTTCCTCACTAGAGGCATTTCAGTCGCGGCCACACGTGTGCGATCCCAAGGATGCTGAGGAATGCGTAGAGTTCTGCTCGACGCTGGCGCCACCCTGTGCCCTGCCATGGACACCCGAACCGCACTGCGTGCTCGATTCTGAACTGGCCTTCCATCGGGCCGTGTTCAACCGGGACACGGCCGATCGACCGGAAGTGATTCTGTCTGGACGAGTGACGGATGAGGCGGGCCACCGACTCGAGGGCGTGCATGTCGACATCTGGGTAGCGCGGGGCACGCAATTCACCCCACTGGGAGACGAGGTTTCGGCCAAGGACGGTACGTTCAGGCTTCACCTGCGCAACGGTCCCTGGACATATGCCCTGCGCCTGCGTCGCCTCGGCCTGGCCAGCGAGATTGTCGACCGTGTGGCGCCTGACAAGCTCGGCGCTACCGGCACCGCTCCCACGCGGACTTTTCGCATGGGCCCGGAGTCGGCCGCGCGCGGCCGCGTGGTTGACGCCGAAACCGGCGTCCCGGTGGCGGATGCGTTCGTGCAGGCCGTGCGCACTTCGGAAGACGCCATCGCGGTCAGTGAGACTCGCTCTGGCGCAGACGGAACCTTCGTACTGGGCGGCTTGGAAGCCCGCCGATATTCCCTGCGCGTCTCCAAGTTTGGCTGGAAGTCAATCACCACGAAGAACGCGCTCACTGCCCCGGCGGCGCGGCTCACCGTGAAGCTGGCGCACGGCACTGTGATCCGCGGCGTCGTACACAGCGCCGACGGCTCGCCTGAGCCCAATGCCACGGTCGCAACGGTGCTCTCCGATGTGCCCGGCGCGCCGACCCTGCCCATTTTCTGGACCACGGATTCGGAAGGGAGCTTTGCCCAAGACCATTTCGCCCCCGGCACCTACTACCTGTGGGCCCGGCGGGGCGACATGCTGGCTTACCCACCTGAAAGGATCGAACTGGCCGAGAAGGGCGATGTCACCGTCGAGCTTCGTCTTGATCACAAAGGGGCGCGCGTCACCGGCCAGGTTGTTTCCAGGCCAGGCTACCATCTGTCATCCGATACCCGCGCCGTCCTGCTGGGTAGGGCACCCTCTCTGGCCTTCCCAAGACCGGCGGTGGGCGCACTGGATCAGGACGGGCACTTTCTGGTTGCTGGCGTATTGCCGGGGCGCTACGAACTCAGCGTCCGGGAGGGGACGCGGACGCTGACCATCGCGCAAGGTCCCCGAGACGTGGAGGTTCCCATCGACCCCGATACAACGGTCGCGCTGAAAGAACCGGTCGTGGTGCGAGCGCAGCTCGCAGAGTAGGGCGCTAGTTCAGCACTCGAAACCGATCCAGACAGTCAGCCAGGATCTGCTGGCTTTCGTTCTCGAACGCGTAGAAGCGAACGGCCATGCCGGACACCGAGCGAGTCAGGCCTTCCTTGGCGAAGTTCATGAAGTAGTGATTCTTGACCTCGCCGAGAGCGACGATTTCGGCCGAGGTGTCAGAGCTGAGAAACGAAACCCGCACGTGCGCTCCCAGAGGGAGTGGCTCGGTCATCTCGACGAAGATCCCGCCAGCCGACACGTTGCGGGCCACACAGTCCAGCTCGCCGAACAGGATCGACTCGACTCGCACGGGAAAGACCTTGTCGAAGCGCAGGTGCTGGCGCTTTTCTTCGAGAGGAGGGAAGGGCGCTCGGTCGGCAGAATCACGGTTTCTCATGCTGACACACTGCCAGAACCCACAATGAAGTCAAAAAACCTACATGTATGCTCACGGGCATCTTTCGTAGATGCGCCATGACAATACGTTGTGCTAAGCGTTGAAACTCTGCGCGGTTTTTGATACCTTGATTCCCGGCGTGGGATTCGCCGTCGAATGCTCTCCACTGAACGGACGACACGCAACGATGTCGTACCAGCCCCGGGTCAGGTCGAAGGCCTGGTGGTTGCGTCGGGCCGACCTACCGCTCGGCCCCTGGTTGAGTTCCTCAAATCCGAGGGCATCAACGTTCAGGTGGCTGGCGACGCTGACGCTGCTTTCGAAGAGGTGCTGCTGCATCGCCCGAATTTGGTGATGATCGAGACGCGCGTGACCGCGGCCGGGGGCGTCGATCTCTGTGCCCGCCTCAAGGCAAATGCTCGCACGCACTTTGTGCCGATTGTCTTGTGGACGGACGACAAACGCAGTGAGGCTTTGCAGCTACGCGCCGTGACCGCAGGCGCAGACGCGATGTTCTCCCCCGCCACCAGCGGCGACGAACGGCGCGCCCGCCTCTGGGCTCTCTTGCGAACGCACGCCCTCTACCGGCGGGAGGAGAAAAAGCGCATGGTTCAGGGCACCGCCATACGGGAGCGACGCCGCTGGGTGGGCGGGCTGATCCATGATCTGCAGAACTCCGTTGGTGCCGTGCAGGCGAATTTTGAATTTCTGGCCCAGGAACTCGCGTCGCTCGGCCGGGTTTCGCCCAAAGGTGAGGTCGAGGAGTGCGTTGATGACTGCCGCGCCCTGTTTCGTGATATGACGCACGGCCTGCACACGGTTCTCGACTATGAACGATTCGAGTCGGACCGGGTCGCCCTGCGCGAAGAGCAGGTCTCCCTGGCGGATATCGCTGAGAAAGCCAAGTCTGCTATCGAGGCGTCGACCGGCAGTCGCAACAAGACCATCGCCATCGAGGCCGCGAGCAACGCCCAGCCGGTGCAGGGCGACCCTGCCTACCTGCAGGACGCACTGGCCAACCTGATTGCCCATGTTCTGCGCCAGCCGGTCAACCGCCAGTGCCGGGTCCAGATTTCCTGCGCGGGTGGGCTGACCCGTGCGAGTGTGGGTGGCGATCGTGACCGCGTTCCGGTGGACCAGCGCACACGGATCTTCGAGCCCTATTCCCAGGTGGGCAAGCACGTGCCAATCGGTCACGGTCTGGGGCTCGCTCTGGCAAAGGTGATCATCGAGGTGCACGGCGGGACTATCTGGGTAGAGGACATCCCCCGAGGTGGATCGGCCTTCGTCATCGAGCTTCCTTCGAGCGGGCCACCTCCGAGGCTGCGCACGCCGGAATGAACGCCGCGGCTTTCAGAGCGCCGAGCGGTTTGCCTCCCGTCGTGAAGTCGCCCATTTGCCTCGCGTCCCTTCGTTGCTCGTCGGTCAAATACGTCGAGCATTCTCCCTCCTTGCGCCTCGGGCCGCTCGCACCTGCGCAATTCCACTCGTTTCGGCAACCGGTTCGGCGCTCTCGGTCGCGACTCCTGATGGCTGCGATCGCCACGGCGTTCACTGTCCTGACTGCGGCGCAGCCAGGCTGGGGCGGCAAGGGCGAGGATCTATCCAAGGCACTCTTGACTGATCCCAGCTTCAAAGTCCGCGTGCAGGCGGCGCTGCTCTTGGGCAAGCTGGGTGAGAAGGCCGGGACCGAGGCGCTCATCAAGGCACTTGACGACGAGAACAAGTCGGTGCGAGCCATGGCGGCGCAGTCGCTGGGCAAGCTGGGCGGCGCACCAGCCGCCGCGGCGCTCAAGTCACTTCTTGAGCGAGAGCCCGATCCCTTCGTCGCCACTCAGATCAAGGTCGCGCTTTCCGCCCTCGAAGACCAGGAGGTCAAGGACCGAAAGATCTTCGTAACCTTTGGCCCGTTCACCGGCGGCGCGAAGGCCGCGGATTCCACTTTGCTCGCCTTGTTGCATAGCTCGCTTCAGCAATCCCTCGCCAAACTGCCAAAATTGACCTTTGCTCCGGACGCGCCAATGCCCAAGGGACGTGCCCGCGCCGGCCGCGTCGGCTTCCTTATCGATGGCAACGTGGCTCGTCTGGAAGAGAGTTCCTCGGGGTCGGGAGGCAGCGCTGAGACCAGTTGCGAGATCAAGATCATGGTCGCCCGCTGGCCGTCGAGGACCGTGATCCTGTGGACTAGCGCCGGCGCTGCCGTGCAGGGGGGCAGGCGCGACGCCGACAAGCTGAACGCGCGACGCGACTGCATCGAGGCGACGGCAGGCCAACTGGGCGACAGCCTACTTGAATTCTTCCGTTCTCAAGGGGGTTAGCCGGGGAGGAGACACAAGCATGACCAATCAAATCGAAAAACCTGACAGGGCGGCGTTCGCGCGCCAGCGCAAGCTGCGCAACTATCTGCTCGACGTGGGGCTGCAGCTCCGCTACACGGCATTCATCATCGCGGTGGCCGTGCTCCTCACCGGGGTGCTTGGCTACAAGGTCTATCAGGCCACGCAGGTATCATCCCGCATCGTCATGATGACCGTCCAGGCCGATCCGGTTGCCGGGGCGGAGCTGCGGGCCCAATTCCAGGCCAGTGACCGCATCGTTCTCTATGGCATGGCGGGATTCGCCGTGGTTCTGGTGCTCTCTATAGCGGCCGCCGGCATCTGGCTGACCCACAAGGTGGCGGGACCGCTTCACAACATCGCCTCTACCTGCGGGCGCATTCGCGACGATCAATTGTCGCCCACACTGCGCCAACTGCGCCGCGGGGACGAGTTGCAGGATTTCTTCGCCCAATTCGCCGAGATGTACGCGGCCTTGCGCACGCGTACGGTTGCCGACGTTGCAACCCTTGACAGGGCCATCGCCGCCATCGAATCTCAGTCCACACGTTCACCCGAACTCGACCTCGCGCTGGCCGAGTTGCGCGAGCAGCGCACCCGGAAACAGCGAAGCCTCGATCCACCGCCTGGATGAGCCGCTTCAACTGCACGGCGGCCAACCGCTGAGAACACGGAGGGGAGGAGGCGAGGTCACAGGCGTGCTGGCCTGATGCGGAGGCGTCGCCGCGTCCGAGACGCAATGGAATCGGCCGGTTTGTCTAGTTGACATAATATCTGTTATCGGACATTCGGATTGTAGCGCCCATGTGTAAATGTCCGCTCCTCTAGTGGGATTTCTCTCTCGCGACCCGAAGGCGAAGCCGCCAGACCAGGGTCAACGCCTCGAAAAAGATCGAGCCCGACATCTTGGAAAGGCCCACGCGCCGGTCGACGAAGAGAATCGGCACCTCGCGTACTCGAAAGCCGGCGCGCAAGGTCCGGTAGGTCATCTCGATCTGGAAACCGTAGCCGCGGGCGTTTACCGCCCCGAGGTCGATTCCGTGCAGAGTCGCGGCCTTCCATGCCTTGAACCCGGCGGTCAGATCGTGAACCCCGACCCCGAGAGCCATCCGGGCGTACACCCCCCCCCCACGGCTGATGATCCGGCGGCCCAGTCCCCAGTTCGCGGTGCCGCCACCGGCTACGTAGCGCGACCCCACGGCCATGTCGGCGCCATCTTCCAGGGCTTGTAGGAGCCGCGGCACATCCGTGGGATTGTGCGAAAAATCCGCGTCCATCTGCACGATGCGTTCCCAGCCCTCCGCCAGCGCCGCTGTAAAGGCATCGAGGTACGCGGCTCCCAGCCCTGCCTTCTGTGCCCTGTGCATCACGCGCACCTGCGGGTCGCGCGCCGCGATCTGGTCGGCCACAGCGCCGGTACCGTCAGGTGAGTTGTCGTCGACTATCCGAATGGTCGCCTCGGGCACGGCGGCCCGCACGGCGGCCACGATGGGCTCGACGCATTCTCGCTCGTTGTAGGTCGGGATGAGGATGAGTGTTCGTGGCAAGGCTGGCTCTCGACGGTGAGAAGGTCTTTCGGGCCTAGGTGCTGGGCGCGCGACCCGCGAGCGTGGCTCGCACGTCGGCCTCATCCGAGCGTACCATCATTTCAATCAGTTCTCGGAATCGCACACGCGGCTTCCAGCCCAGTTCGGCGGCGGCTTTGCTGGCGTCACCGCGCAGGTGGTCCACCTCGGTCGGACGCAGGTAACGCGAGTCGGTCTCGACGTACTTCTTCCAATCCAGGCCCAGCGTGCCGAACGCGACGTCGAGAACCTCTCGCACGGCGTGCGATTCACCCGTCGCAATGACGTAGTCATCGGGCCGATCCTGTTGCAGCATCAGCCACATGGCTTCGACGTAGTCGCCGGCAAATCCCCAGTCGCGTTGCGCGTCCAGATTGCCCAGAAATAGTTTCTTGTCGAGCCCATGCAGGACGCGAGCTGCCGAACGCGTAATCTTGCGCGTGACGAACGGTATGCCGCGCCTGGGAGATTCGTGGTTGAACAGAATCCCGCAACAGACGAATAGGCCGTAGGCGTCACGGTAGTTCTGGCAGAGCTGGTGCGCAAATACCTTGGCGCAGGCGTAGGGGCTGCGCGGACGGAACGCGGTGTCTTCGTTCTGTGGCGGCGGCGACGCGCCGAACATCTCGCTGGAAGAAGCCTGATACATGCGGCAGCGCGCCCCGCTCTCGCGCACGGCTTCGAGCAGCCGCAAGGTCCCCATCGCCACCGTGTTGGCCGTGTAGTCGGGCACGTCGAAGCTGACCCGCACGTGGCTCTGCGCGCCCAGGTTGTAGATCTCAGTCGGCTGGGTGGATTGAATGATGCGGTTGATCGAGCTCGCATCGTCGAGATCCCCGAACACCAGGCGCAGTCGGTAGTCGGTGCTGTGCGGATCCTGATAGATGCGGTCGATGCGCTCGGTGTTGAAAGAGCTGGAGCGTCGGATCACGCCAAAGACCTCGTAGCCTTTGGCCAGGAGGAACTCGGCCAGATACGAGCCGTCCTGACCGGTGATTCCAGTGACAAGTGCGCGCTTCATAGCGCCCCCTTTTCTTCAAAAGAAGTCATTGAGCTTTCATACCGCAACATCGCGAAACGACGCCAGTTATCCCGCTGTCTCAGTGTCCGGGGCCGGACGCCCTGCCCTGCCCTGTTCCTGCGTCGGCAGAGCCGACAACCAGCGCCTCGCGCAACGAGCGTCTTGCTGCCACAACCTCGGCCGTCAGGGCGGTCAACTCCGCAAGGGCCCGGGTGGCGTCCTGGGGTTTGGTCGACACGCCACCTGTCTTGGCAGTCGCCCCGAATGTTGTCACCACGAAGATGCGGACAGCTTCCGCGCGCTCGGCCGGAAAGGTCGCCCCGTAGACATCGACAAGGTCGATCATGTCCCGAGGAGCATGCCCGCGCAGCACGGCCGCGGCCCAAGCGCCGAGAAACTTGGCCTGGAAATTCCTGAAAGTCCCCAGCACGGCCGCCGGGCTCACGCCCGGGGGAAAGCGGCCTGCGGCAAATGGCGCGTAGAAGGCTTCGGGCGCCACCCGCCCGGCCAGCGCACGCGACTGGGCCATGCGATGGATGACCGTGGCCGCCACGCCCGGATCATCGATCAACTCGCGTGCGTCGCGCAGGGTCGCTGCATCCTGGCGCATGACATATCGATTCTCGCGCACGTTGGAGAAGATCTCACGCTGTGCACTTGACCCCTCTTCGACCTGGATCACGCCTGCCGGGCCCGACCCTACCCGCCACTCGCGCGCAATGACTTCCATGGCAATGCGGTAGCCTTCAACCAAAACCGGCGGGGGCGCGGTCCCATCAGAGAGCGCCCCACCCGTGGCGACGAAATGAGCGATATAGGTGGCCAGGCGGCCGGCCACGGTCTGCACCAGGGCCTTGTCGGCAGAGGGATCGGCAGCAAGGCCAATCCACGGCAGGCGTGGACGCGGTTGGGGACCGCCGAAGGTCTGGGACAAGGCCAACCCGAGTCCGTAGGGCTGTCGCTCGATCCCCAGGACCAGACAGGTCGGCTCCGCAGCGTCGTGTCGTGCGGCTGTCGAAAACCGTTGGCCATCCACGCTGGCCTCGCGAACGAACTGCTTGGCCAAGTAGGTTGTGCGCAACATCTCGAAAGCGAAGCTCGACTCGAGCAGCCGGGGCAGCGGTTGCACGGTCTCGTCCTTGATATCCAGACGACGTACGACAGGAAGCGCGCCGTCCAGCTTTCCCGCGACCGGCGCAAACAAGATGTATGAGTCGGCGGGCCCGATCGGTTTGTCGGGATTGGAACGACAGCCGACCGTGGCCACCATGACGAGGCCGGCGGCGAGTGGAGAAAGTCCCCTCAACATCGACTCGACTCTATCACCCCCTGACGCGATCGCGCTGCGTCGCTTGAAGAGGTTCGCGGTGGCATTGATTTGTCGAGCAAACCCGCCGAAGATCAATTGAAGATTCTCACGATGTCCGCACCCCGCGCCCGCGCTCGCCTTTGTCCGACTCTCCTGACCGTGCTCTTGCTCGCGGTCCTGACGCCGGCGCGGCCCGCGACAGCCCAGGGCGCCACCGCGTTACCGGACCTCAGCGCGCCGCCGGAACTCAGCGAACAGGCCGCTGCGGTCTCGATGCTACTTCGCTCGTATCTGAAGCCCGGAGAGCGCCAGATGGTGCCGAGACACGAACTGGCCCTTGCCATCGAAGCGCTCACTGGCCGTCCCCCGCGCGACAGTTTGACCGCGACCCAAGACCTGGCGCCCCGGCTTGCCGAGCAACTCGGCGCCGACCGCATCCTCATTGCGCAGTTGCAGCAGTCGTCCAAGCGCCTGATGGCAACCGGTTTGGTCTATGGCCCCGCGGGCAAGCGAGTCGGCCGCATTTCGGTGAGCGTCGCCATGGGCGAATTCGGCGAACTGGCTCGTCAGATCGCCGAACGCCTGGCCCCTGCCATCGGTGCCACCGTCATCGACGCCCCGGCCGTGGGTCTGGCTGACCTGCGTCCCTTTGTGGCGGCCCAGGCGGCGTTGCTGGTTGGCGACGCCGCCGCAGCAGCAAGGGCCATTGAGGTCGCTCTGCCCAACACGGCCGCCCATTTGTCCGCAGTGCTCGACGTTCTCCGCTCCCTGGCCGAGGAGCCCGGCTTGCCCAAGCAGACGCGCGTGCAGGCCCGCCTGCTCATGGGCGACTGGACCACCGCGGTTGAACTGGCCGACGAGGGTCTGGCGGCTGACCCCAAGAACATCGCCCTGCGCGCCGCCAAGGCGCGGGCCAAGATCGCCTTGCGGGATTTCGACGCCGCTGAACGCGAACTTGACACTCTCAAGGGTGCGCGCAACGTTCCGGCCGTGGCGGTGGCCAGAGCTGCGCTGGCCATCGAACGCGGCGATCCGGTGGAGAAACGCGACGAGGCGCTATCGCCCTTGCTGGGCCGGCCTGCCTCCGAGTGGCGCACGGCCCTGCCGGTTGTGGCAGCATCGGCGCCCGGAACTTTTGGCCCGCAGGTGGAGTCGGCTACCCTGACCGCCGCGCAGAAACTCGCTCCGCAGGAGCCGGGCCTTGCCTCCACCGTGGCTGCGCGCGCTTTGACCGGCGGCGCGCCGGTCAGCCAGGCGGCTCCACTCATCAAGGTCCAGGACTTGAGCACGGCGCAAGTCAAGGCGGTCGGCGCTCGTCTGGACAAGGTAGGAGGGAGCGACCCGGCTGCGACAGCGCTGAGCCAGGAAATCAGGTCGCGCCAGGACGAATCGACACAGGCTCACGCCGCTGGCCAGGGGCCGGAGAAGCCGATGGGGCCGCCCTCGACCTTGGCGCGTAACCTGTACACGCTCCTGCAGCAGTTCGACCTGCTCTACGAACCGACACTGACCGCGGTGACCATCGCGCCTCTGCCCGGAAGCGGCCAGCCTTTCTACTGGCCCTTCTTGGTCCGGCCAGAGAGGCTTTCCAGTGGCCTGCTTGAGGCGCTCATGCGCCCGCCCTGGGAACTCAACGCCTCGCGGTCGAAGGTCCGCACCGAGGAGCTTCCTGCCAACAGAACCACGGAGGACGCGCTGGCGGTTCTGGCGCACGACATGGGCGGCGAGGCCGTGCTCATGTACCGCATCCAGCCGGCCGGGCTGGCGCCCTGGGTGACCGTCGAGCTGATCCTGTTTGACGTTGCCAAACAGAAGGTTCACAAGGCCAGCAGCTCTCTCATAGGACGATCCACGGGCCTGGTGATGATCAATCCCTTGCTCGCAGTCCTGTGCGTGCTGGCGCTGGCTGGGGCCGTGACCTGGGCGACCGTCATCTCGTTCCGCGGCGCGATCGTGGTGCGAGTGCAGTGGGATCCCGACTCCAAGGAAGAGATGTTCTCTATCCTCATCTCGCACAGCAACAAGACGCCGGTGATCGAAAACCCCACAGCATACGTGAAGAAACTGGAATGGCTGGGCCAGCGCAAGCGGCGCTTCGAGGCCTGGCAGGTCGAGCGCAGCACGACGTTTCGGGGCATTCCCAAGGGCAAGTACTTCGTTCACCTGTACGGCGTCTACACGCGAGGACGCCAGGTTCTGGTCTTGAACGAACCCTTTGAAATGGCCGAAGTACTTCCCCGCAAGACCGCCTTTGTGGTCTTCAACCTGGAGGCGTCCGAGGCGGAGTTCAAGATCACTGTCGTCGACGACAGCGGCCCGGTCGAAGGGGCGCGCGTGTGGCTCGACCAGGGGCGCAGCAAAGCGGTGGGGACACCCAAGGAGGGCACTGTCACCCTGAAGGTGCCCAAGGGCTATCACATCATCCACGTGACTGCGAAGGGTATCAGCGTGGAGCGGCCGTATCACGTGATCAAGGCCAAGGTCCACGAAATGACCATCAATCTGGTGTGGGAGCGACGGCAGGAACACGCGTCGCGCGCGCTCGAACGCCAGGTAGACGACGCCCTTCCCTATATGACCGTGGCACGCAAGTCACAGACCGCGAATGTGCCTCCAGGCGCGGCCACCGGCGAGCGACCATCCGCCAATATGGGTGCCGTGCCCCGTGCGACCACCTCTGCCGCAGCAGATGACTCGATCGAGATCCCCGTGGCAGGCGGCGCTTCGGCCAGCCCCCCAGCCGGAAGCATTCAAGGACCGCTCGTCCGTCCGTCGCAGGCATCGAGGGCTTCAGCCGCGGCGCGGGCTGCGCAGCCGACCCGGCGACCGACGCCGGTAGCCAGTCCAGCCGTCTCGGCGACCGGTCGGGCGCAGCCCGCGCCGCGACCGTCGTCTTCGCGGGTGCAGACAGCGACAACAGCGGGCCGAACGTCTCTTCGGCCACTCACCCAGCAGCTGGCTGCACCCAGCGACGCGAGCGAGCCGCCCGTGGATCTCAACGTGCCGGTCGATCTGGAGCCCAATCTCGCGGCACCGGTGGACCTGGGCGCACCGGTCGATCTGATTGGGCCGCCTGGCCCTGACGAGCCGGTGGACCTCGTACCCCCGCCGCAGCCGCGACGGACACGCTAGCGCCAAACAAGGTTCCAGTGGCTACGGCTCGGCGCACAGCAGACGTGTCTGGTCGCAGGAGTAGGTATTGGGCCGTAAAGACCGTGGGCCAGGGCCGGCCATGCGCTGTCTGTGTACCGCGTCTCCGTCCCGTCCGCGCGCTGCTCTGGACAAACCAGGGGGATTGGAGATCGGCAGGGCCACTTGATACATTGCGACTGCCAGCGAACCCTTGCGGGGGCCGGAAAGCACTCGACCGGATCGAACGCCGCCATGCCACACGCCCTTCTCGTCTTGCGACGCATTTTCGATCGTGCGCGTCCCTACCTGCTTGTCGCGACCTTGATTGCGGACATCTACATCCTGTTGGTCGCTACCAACGGGCACGAGCCCGTCGCCAACTGGATCTTTTGGAAGTACGCAGGGATCTGGCTCTGGACGCTGGTGTTCGGCATTTCCTGCCTGTCAGCAGGTCATGCGTTGCTTGGCGTCCTCCCCGGACTCAGGCTGCGCGTACGCGAACGGCTCCTGTTCGACTTCGCCGTCGGGGTCCTCGCGTTCGGCACCGGGATCTTCCTCGCTGGCATCTTTTGCCTCCTGCGCGGTCCGTTCTACTACCTGTTCCCGGCCGTCCTGACGGCCGCGGGGGCTCCGTCGCTGGTGCCCTACCTAATGCGCGCATTCCGGCATGTGCGTGGATTTCCGAGGCCCACGGCTTCCTTCTCCGTCTTGCGCGTCGGCGCCGCCGTCGTGGGCACGCTTGGGATCACGCTCGTCTACCTCTGCGTGATGACCCCGGACAACCTCGCCTTTGACGCCCAGACGTACCACATCCCCATCGCGGAGCACTACGGCGTCGCCCACTGCATCCGAGCCTTCCCCGAGGGATCGTTTTCGGGTGCGCTGCCTCACCTGGCGTCCTGGCTCTACACCTGGGCGTTCACCATCACCCCAAGCGACGAGTTCTTCCGTCTGGAACTGGTGGCGCACCTGGAGTTTCTCCTGTTTCTGGCGACCCTCGCCTCGCTGCCGTTGCTGGTGGAGGTGCTGGTGCCCGGCAAGCGTGCGGGCATGTCCTGGGTTGTGTTCTTCCTGTTTCCCGGGCTGTTCCTCTACGACTCGAGCCTGGGAGGGGCGGCCGACCATGTGCTCGCTTTCTGGGCGGTTCCGCTGGCTCTCGCCGCCGCTCGCGTGCTGCGCGGTTGGTCTGCGGGCAGGTGTGTGCTGCTCGGCCTGATGATCGCGGGTGGCGCTCTCACCAAGTACCAGGCCCTCAGCCTCTTGATCCCGGTGGCTTTGTTCCTGCTCGTCGGGACAGTTCGTGCCATCCCGCAACACCGAGGTCGGATCCTGAAGTTCCTGGCGAGCGGCCCAGGGTTGGTGGCCGTGGTTGCCCTGCTGGCCACGGTATCGCACTGGCTCGCGAATCTGATCTGGCACGGCAACCCGGTGTACCCGTTGCTGGGCAAACTCTTCCCCTCCCGGCCCTGGGTTCCCGGCTGGCAAGGCCTGATCCCGGTCGCGGACTGGCGGCCGACCGGGACACTGATCGAGCGTCTTCGCGAAACTTCAATCGCCGCGTTCAAGTTCTCTTTCGTTCCTCACGACTGGTACCCCTTCCACCACGACGTGCCGGTGTTCGGGTTCCTGTTCACGCTGAGCCTGCCCCTGCTGCTGTTCGTTCGGCGCAGCGGACGGACTTGGTTGCTTGCCACCGGTGCGATGATCGGCGTCTTCGTATGGTACTGGACCTACCACCAAGACCGCTACCTGCAGGCGTTGCTGCCGTGGATGGTCGCGTCCACCAGCGCCACCCTCGCGCTCGCGTGGTCCAGTAACCTGGTGGCCCGCATCGGTGTCGCGGCCCTAGTCGGCCTGCAACTGGTCTGGGGCGGGGACGTACCGTTTCTGCCAACCCACGCGATGATCAGAGACGTGGTCTTCAGGCCGACCATTGAGCTGCTGTCGGCGTCGTTCCGCAAGGACACCAATGCGCTGACGACACACACGGGCTACGAGGCCATCGCTGCCTATCTGCCCGCCAACGCCGTCGTGCTCGTGCACGAGGAATACCTGCGGCTCGGGATTCGCAGGAAGGTTGTGGGTGACAGCCAGTTCTATCAGGGGGCAATCGACTACGCCTACCTTGGCAGCCCGGGTGCGGTGTTCGACCAACTCGCGAGCTTCGGCGTCACCCACCTGCTGTGGAGACAGAGCGGGAGCCTCTACCGAGAAATCACGGTCGCGGGTGAACTGGTGTTCTTCGACTTCACCCTGCGCTACAGCCGAAATCGCAAGAATTTCGGTGACATCTCGGTCGCCGAGATGCCCGAGCGCCGCCCGCCTGACCGCCCCGCGCTCATGGTGGCCCACCTCGGATGTCGCGCGCAGCGCCTGCTCCCCCTCAACGAGGTGAACGCCTCGGTTGCCGCGGACTCGGAAGGCCGACGTTCCGGCGAGATGTCCGCCTCAGACGCGGACAAGCTGGTCTCCGAGGCCGACGTCGTTGTGGCGGACCTACGTTGCCCATTGGGCGCTTCGCTCACGGGATTCGTTCCGGCACCTCGCTGGGGCGATTTGTACCTCTGGGTCAGGAGCAGGTGAACGAGGTCTTCGCTTCCAACTTTCATTTCCTGGCTTCTGGTCGCCTTCCGATCTAACCCTCGGCGCACCGTGATCGAATCAACGGCGTCCTCTCCATCCTCCCGGGGTGTCTTCACAGTCATCTTCGGGGCAGGCTTGCTCGGGTTTGCGGCCGTATTCGTGAAGTGGGGGCTTGCGGGTAGCGCCTCTCCGTTGACCATAGGTCTGTACCGCATGCAATCCTCGGGCGCCGCGACTTCTCGATCACCCAGTAGGGAACCGTCCCGACCCCGCAGGACCACGTGCATCTTCGTGTCTTTGATTGTGACCTGTGACGAACCCAAGGCAGCAAGCGCAGCACCGGCACCCAACCGGTCCAACTCAGCGGCGATGGCCTCTCCGCTTGGGCAGGACGTGCCCATCGGCAACACCGTGACCGACCCAGCCCACAGCAAGAGTGCTATTGGTCCCCACATGCCCAAGGAATATCGTCGATCTTGGACGCAGACACGAGAGCGTTGTGGGCCGGTTGCGGCTCCCGCGTATTTCCTGAGTTCACGTCTCCGGGTTCAAGCTGGGCAGCCGGCTTGAAATTTTGCCCCGGAATTTTTCGCCCGCCGACATTTCCGCCCCTGGTGTACGGACAATCGTGGGTACGTGCGGGCAAAGGCACCCCGGTTTCCAAAGCTAACTCAGACGGAGGGAAGAGTGCTCCCCGTCCAGGGAGCGTCAAGGGCATGAGTCGGAATTGACCTGAACGCTCGTCCAACATCCACCCCCCGCGCCTGTGCCCGTGTAGAGGGGAGTCGTGACGACCTCCAGATCGTCCGGGGGGTTGACGACGACGGTGCCCGTGCCCGCGTACGGGTTGCCGATCGTGGAGTTGTCCTCACAGTTGTTCAGGGTGGTGGCGTTCTGCATGAAGGATGGCCCCATCCAGAAATCGATGTGCGGGTACCCGTTCTGCTTGCACCCCGTGGGGGCATCGGTATCCGGGGTCGTGTCGTCGTCGGGCTCGCAGAGGTAGTCTGCCGTACACTCGGCGCACTGGTCCTCCATGATGAAGTACTTCTTTACCTCGGGGTTGTAGACGAGTGTGCCAGGCGAAAGCGTCACGCCCCCGGACGATTCACTGTCGCCACCGCTGTCGGTCGCCGAGGCGGCGCAGGTGATGGGGTCGTCGTACGTCCCCTTGCCTTCGGTGGCTACCTGGTGCTTCTGGGGTCCGAGCCCAGGGAACGCGATGGTGTTGCAGTCGTGCTCGGTCTCGACAGTGCACGAGTTGTCGTTGAATCCGTACCAGGTGATGAACACGCTCTTCCACACTGCGCAGTCGCTCTTGCCGTTGCAGCCACAAGGGGCGGGGGCACCACCGTCCTGACTCGCCTGTGCGCCGCCGGTGATGCTGGTTACACCCGCATCGCTGGTGGTGCCTCCGACAACGCTAGCGCTGCCTCGTCCACCTGTGCCCTCGATGGTGATGGTGCTTCCTCCAGTCGTGCCGGTCACACCCGCATCGCTGGTGGTTCCTCCGCTGGTGACCATGGTGGCTCCTCCACCGGAGGCTCCCATTGTGCTGGTGCTTCCTCCGCCTGTGGTTTCTCCAGTGGTGCCGACTGTGCCCGCATAGTTGGGGATGCTTGTGGTGGTGCTGGCCATGCCTCCTCCACCCGCATCGCCGACGGCGTCCGTGGTGCCTCCGGTGGGGCTGGCCACACCTCCGGCGGAGTTGATCGCGCCACCCGCGGTGCCGGTGGTGCCCGCGAAGGCGGTTGCTCCTCCCGTGGTTCTGGTCGTGCCTCCGCCACCACTGCCGCACCCGACTGCACCCACGGTGATGACCAGCATAGACAGTACGGTCAGCGTCACGAGAACAGAACACACGCGATTCAACATGGTGCCTCCGGTTGCACATAGTGCAGGAGCTATGGATGCTCTGCCGACCACCCGGGGTAGTGTACCTGGAAACAACCCGAGAGAAGAGACTAGGCTCGTGGGATGGCAGCAAGACCGGGTATATCATGATCGCCGCTTGGGCTTGTCTTGCTCGCTACGGGCCGCTGGAGGCGTGGCGGGAGCAGGTACGACTTCGCCGCGCGAGATTGCGTGGAGGGTTGTCGGCACGCGAGGGCCGGTCGTTGCTTCGGCACGTTCAGCGACCCGGGCAGGGCCTCCCCTACCCCGCTGCGCGCGCCCGCGGCGCAGCGTCTTTCGCGCGCGCGAACTCGCCGTGGCACACGGTGCGGTTGCGGCCGCCGTGCTTGGCTGCGTACAGGGCCTGGTCGGCGTTGGCAATCAGTTCCTGCTTGCTCTTGCCGTCCTCGGGATATACCGCCACGCCCAGCGACAGCGTCGCCCTGAACGCGCCCTTGGCCGAGTCGTGTGTCTGCGCGCCCACCTCCTGCCGGATGCGCTCGGCCAACTGGCGCGCGCCGGTGCGATCCGTGCCCTCCAGCACCAACGCGAACTCCTCGCCTCCGTAGCGGGCCACGATGTCGATCTTGCGCGCGCTGGCCTTCAAAATACGCGCCACCCGCTTCAACACCTGATCGCCGGTCGGGTGGCCGTGGGTGTCGTTGATCTTCTTGAAATGGTCGATGTCGGTCAGGATGAACGACACGCGCATCGAGTGGCGCTCGGCCCGGCCCAGCATGGCGGAGAAGCGCTCCTGGAAGGTGCGGTGGTTGACCAGGCCGGTCAGCCCGTCGGTGGTGGCCTGCTCCTCCAGCGCCTGAACCATGCGGCCGTTTTGCATCGAGATGGCCACCTGGTTCGCGATCACGCCCAGCATCTCGCGCCGGTCAGCCGGGAAGGCGCCGGCTCGCTGGGCCGCCACGGTGAAAGTTCCCATGACCTCGTCCTTGACCAGCAGGGGCAACACGTAGAGCGACTCGAAACCCTTGAAACGCTCGCGCGGCTCGAACACGTAGGAGCCGCCGCGATCGCGCCAGTCGCCGGCAGCCGGCAAGGCCAGCTTGTTCTTGACCACCATGGACGCGATGGAGCCCGGGTCGCAGAAGGTCCGGCCCGCCAGATCGTCGGCCCCCTCGCCCACCACCCGACTGAGAACGTGGTTCCCGTCGGCGTTCTCGTAAGTCGCGATGGCGGCAAAGTCGAACTCGCACGCACCGCGCGCGCCTTCGATGGCAGCGTCGTAGACCTCGGCCAGGGTCAACGCTCGGTTGAGCGCAGCCGAGGCCCGGTAGAAGCGCTCGTGCTCGTGTTTGGAGCGCTCGACCGCCTGGAACACACGCTCGGACTGCACGATGCGCATCACCTGATCCGCAGCGGCGGTGAACAACTCCACCTCGCTCGCCGAGAAGACAGCGCCCGCCTCGCGATCGCCGACCAGCACCCCGCGCAGGGACAATCCCTCCGAAACCGGCACGCCCAGGAAGGCCGACACATCGGCCGGCCCCTGGTAATAGGGCAAAAGCGACAGCCGCGGCGATTCCAGAACACAGGGCCGCCGATCTTTGATGATGGCGGCCAGCACACCGGTGTGCGCCGACAGCGGCCCTTCCGCCATGTGCGGGGAATCGCTCGACAGTTCCTTGAACTTCAATTTGTCGCCCGTGCTGTCCAGCCAGAGCAGGGCGCAGGTCTGCAGCGCCATCGATCGACGGAGCAAATCCACCGTGTGCAGCAACTGATCGTGAATGGTCTCGATCGATCCCTGCGACAGCTTCTCCTCTTCCTCGGCGCGCGTGCGCACATGGTGCTCGCAGCTCAGCGCCGACGAGATCAGGCGGAAATCGCGTGCCTCCTCTTTCATGGAAGCCACCTCCGCCTCCAGACAGCGCCGGCGCTCGCGTCGCTGGCGCGCCACCTCGGCGTGCAGGAAGGCCACGTTCAGCACGGCGAACACGGCGATGAAGCCCGCGTGTCCGGGAAAGGCGGCCGCCGCATCCGGCGTGGCGCCCAGGCCATAGGCCATGATGGCCTCGAAACCGAGCGCAGCCGCGGCCAGCGGGCAGCCGACCGACAGGGGATGGAAGGTCACCAGGAAACTGACCAGCGCGTAGACCAGCGGATACAAAGGCGCGGTGACCCCGCCCACCATGGACAGAAAGACGTAAGTTGCCGAGAGCAAGAGCAGTCCCATCTCGAGATCGGAAATCAACTCGCGCGCGCGGGTGCGCCGGCGCTCGCTGGTGCCGATGCGACCGGCCAGCTTGACCAGCAAGGCCGCCGCCAGCGCGGCCGCGGCCAACCCGCGCGTCCAGTCAGCGCCGGGCCGGCGCAGGTCGGGAAACCAGCCCAGCCACAGCAGGGCACCCATGGTCGCCACCAAGGCGAAGCCCCATACCGTCTGCCAAGCACGCCGGGTCTCGAAAGCCAGACGAGCGCGCAGCTTGGACAGTCTCATCGCCCCTCGGCAAAATCGAAGAGGATCTCGCCCGGTCGCACCCACCCCATGTCGGCGCGGGCCACCTGTTCCAGCGCGCGAGAATCCGTGCGCAGGGCCTCCACCTCACGGGCCAGCCGCTCGTTCTCGGCGCGCAGGCGTGTGTTGCGGCTCTTGGCCGCCACCAGATCGCGCCGCAATTCCAGATAGCGGGCGTAGCCGGAACGTGCATACAGATGATAGGGCACGTACCCGAAGGTGACGGCCAGCAGGACAGCCGCCAGCCCACGCAGAATCCAGGTTCTTCTTGGCCGGGTATCGCGACGCATGACGGCTCCGTCCCATCAGTATGGGGAGGCTATCCGGAGGCGCAATTTTTTGGGTGATGCTCGGTGACACATGGAGGCAAGGTGACTTCATTTCAACCTTCCCCAGGGCAAGTTGGTCGCGTGCAAACGCTCTTCCAGGAAGACCGGCCTGGCCCGCGGTATCGGATAGCCAAGCCGGCCTCGGATAGCATCTTGACGACTCTATTATTTAGCATCATGATGCCTTCATGCGCACAACCCTCACGCTTGACGCCGATGTCTTCCACCTGGTGGAAGGGGAAGTGCATCGGGCGCGCAAGCCTTTCAAGCAAGTCGTGAACGAGGCCATTCGCCGCGGTCTTTCTCCACGTGGCGCGGGCGAAGCGCAAGCCGTCTACCGGATCACAGCGCATCACGCGGCCTTGTTGCCGGGGCTGGACCGGACCGCGCTCAACAAGTACGCCGACGAGCTAGAAGACGAAGCCCTCCTGGTTCCGACGCGCCGAAGGCGATCGTGATTGTTCCTGACGTCAACCTGCTGGTCTACGCGCACATCAACGGTTTCGCCGAGCACGCGAAGGCGCGCCGCTGGTGGGAGCACTTGATGAACGACCCCAAGCCCGTGGGCCTTGCAGCGCCCGCTCTCTACGGTTTCATCCGGGTGGTGACCAATCCGCGCATCTTCGATCGTCCCATGACCGTCGAGAACGCCGTGGCCCATGTGGAGAGATGGCTGTCACGCAGCCAGGTCAGCTTCTTGGTTCCCGGCCCACGCCACCTGGAGATTGCCTTCCGCCTTCTGCGCGGGCTGGGCGCGGCAGGCAACCTGACGACCGATGCGCAACTGGCTGCGTTGGCGATCGAGCACCAGGCCGAACTCCACTCGAACGACGCCGACTTCGCGCGCTTCCCCCAGCTTCGCTGGGTCAATCCGCTTCGCTAGCTCCTCCTGTGGTGGACATGCCAACCATCGATGTATCCTGGGTGTCGCCGACATGAAACTGCCGTTTCACGGTCCAACCGCGGGAATCCTGGTCATCGGCGAGGAGATCCTTTCTGCCAAGGTCGAAGAAGAGAATGCCCGCTATCTGGCGCGCGAGCTGCGCGGGCTAGGCGTGGCGGTCCGCCGCATCGACGTCATCCCCGACGAGATCGACGAGATCGCGGAAGCCGCGCGCGGCATGTCCGGTCGCTACGATCATGTCTTCACCTCGGGCGGCGTAGGCCCCACCCACGACGATGTGACCATGGCAGCGATGGCCAAGGCGTTTGGCCTGCTGCTGCGGCGCAATCTCGAACTGGAAGCCAAGATTCGTTCGGCCATGGGGTCCAATCTGCACGAGCGCGACCTGTGCATGGCGGACATCCCCGACGGCGCACAACTGCTCTACGGCCCGGATGGGGACCGTTCCCGCTGGCCCGTGGTGACGGTAAAGAACGTCTACCTCTTGCCCGGGGTGCCCGAGATATTCCGCCGCAAGTTCCAGATGGTGCGAGAAATGTTCCGCGCCGGCCCCATCCTCAGTCGCGCGGTGTACTCCCGCGAGGGGGAGGCCATCATCGCCGGGACGCTCGACGCCGTGGTGGCCGAGTTTCCCGGCGTGGCCGTGGGCTCCTACCCTCGCCTCGATGTCGCCGAATACAAGGTCAAGATCACCGTCGACGGCCGCGACGCGGCCCTGGTGGAACGCGCCACCGCACGCATCGTGGAGGGACTGGGCCTGGCTGTGGTTCGCACCGAATAGCCGGCATCTGCTATAAATCCGGCCGTGTCTGACCTACCACCCACCGTCAAGGGAATGAACGACATCCTGCCGCCCGAGGTGTCGAAATGGCAATTCGTCGAGGAGAAGGCGCGCACGGTGTTGGAGTCGTTCGCCTATCGCGAGTTGCGCACGCCGATTCTCGAATACACGCCGCTCTTCGTGCGTTCGGTGGGCGAGGACACCGAGGTGGTCGAGAAACAGATGTACACCTTCCCCGACCGCGACGGGCAGTCGGTGTCCATGCGGCCCGAGGGCACGGCCAGCGCGGTGCGCGCGTACATCGCCCGCTCGCAATGGACCCGCGAGCCGGTGACCCGCTGGTACTACCTGGGTCCGATGTTTCGCCACGAGCGCGCCCAGCGCGGCCGCCTGCGCCAGTTCCACCAAGTGGGGGCCGAGGCGTTCGGTCTGGCCGCGCCCAGCGTCGACGCGGAGATGATCGCCATGCTGGTGGCGTTGCTCGTCGAGATGGGCATCAAGCCCTCCGACCTCGAGGTCGCGGTCAACACCCTGGGCGAGCCTGAGGAGCGCGCGAGCTATCGCGAGGCCCTGCGCGGGTACTTCACGAACCACCTCGACAAGCTGGATGAGGGCTCGCGGCAGCGGCTGCAAACCAATCCGCTACGCATCCTGGATTCCAAGGATCCTGATATCCAGAGGCTGGCCGCTGGTGCCCCCGTCTTGCTGGACGTGCTGGGCGACTCATCCAAGCGGCACTTCGAAACTGTGCGCAGCCACCTTTCGGCGCTTGGTGTCCCGAGCGTGGTGGACACCAAGCTGGTGCGCGGGCTGGACTACTACACCGGCACCATCTTCGAGGTGAAGGCCAAGATCGGCGATCTGGGCGCGCAGAACACGCTGGGCGGCGGCGGGCGCTATGATCGTCTGGTGTCGTCGTTGGGTGGCCCCGAGGTACCAGCCATCGGTTTCGCTCTGGGCGTCGAACGTGTCCTTTTGGCGCTGGCCGAGCCGGCCGAGGAATTTGAGCCCGTGCTGGCTCTCTTCATCGCGGTTTTGGGAGAGAAAGCGCAGGCCTGGGCCTTGCCCGTGGCGCATCGACTGCGCCTGCAAGGCGTGCGCACCGAACTGGAGCATCGGGAGGCGAGCTTGAAGTCGCAACTCAAGCGCGCCGACGTTCTCAAGGCACGGCTGGCGCTCATCGTCGGTGACAACGAACTGCAGACCGGCAAGTTGGTCCTGCGCGATCTCGCCAGCCGGCAACAGCACGAAGTGACCGAGGCCGAATTGGAAGCCAAAATTCGCCAGCTCGTGGATTTCTAGCGCGTGTCCCCAATTGGCGGCGTCCGCCAATTTAGGCATCTGGTCACACTGGAGCAGTGCTCGCAGGTGGGAGGTCAACGGTCGGGGCACTTGAGGCGTCCCTCCACCGTCAGCATGGCTCGATCACGGGCGATGGTAGACCAGATACTTTTCGGTCTCGGTAAGCGAAAGGCTGCCCAGCTTTGGCAAGAATTCCTGCTTGAAAACTGAGGCCCAGTCCCTTGCCTGCTTGGGCACAACGATCATGTGTCCCGCCGTCACGTCGCGATTCAACTGTCGAATCAGCGGTTCCATGAGAGGGGACAACGTCAACGGCTGATAGCCTCCCGCGGGCTCGTTCGAGCATTGCCAGTAGAACCAGAAGTCATTGAAGGAAAAGTACACGACCTTGGCATCGCCGATGGCGCCGGATATCTCCCTGCAATCGATGACCGGAACGAAGTCATATTGGTGCGCCGGCGCAAGCGCTTGGTGTCTTCCGACCAATGCGGCTTGGCTCTCCACTCGCGCCACAACCTGGCCCGCGTAGAAATACGCACAGAACGCGACCGTGCACCACGGAAGGATTCTCAAGAACCAGCGCATGGCCAGCGCATCGCGTGTTTCCGGCAATCCCCAGGCTAGATCGATGGCCAGGAAGAAGAGCACAAGAAAGATGGCGCTGAGTAGAACCAGATTGCTCTCGTGGCTGCGACCGAAAAAGTAGAGCGAGTTGGCGATGGCCAGAGCAGAAAGGGAAATGGCTCCCTGTCGTTGCTTGAGCGAGAACGAGGCTCGCCGATAGAAGACCAATCCTGCCACCACGGCGGAAAGGGGAACGATCCACCAGTAGAATGATCCGCTGGCGATCTTCGTCATGCCGATGCCCAAGCTGCGATACAGGCTGACGGCCTCGGTGGTCAGGCTGCCAAACATCAAGCGCCCCACCACGAAGGAGCAACCAACCAGCCCCACAATAGGCAGTGCCCGACGCAGACCCGTCCACAATGCCTTGAAGAACGGTTCCGCTCTCTCCGACTCGATCGAGCGAGCAGCGAGAAAGTCAGTTCCCCACGCCAGCACGTAAGCTGCAAGATAGAGGATGCCAAAACTGCGACAGAAGAAGCACAGCAGGGCCAGTGCGAGGCCAACCAGCCAATGATCAAGACCAAACACGAGCGTCAGCGCCAGCGGGACGATCCACAAATCTAGTCGCCAGGGAGTTAGCTGCGGAAGCGCACTCGCGTCGTGCATGTTGCCATAGAAGCGCACAAGCACGAGACAGACCAGCAGAGGCGCCAGGAGTCGGGCGCACGAGAACCAACGGCGCATGGTCAGCCAAAGACCGATGAACAACAGGAAATAGCCCAGACCTGTTACAAAGGAAAAGGCCATAGGGTCAGCACCAACCTTGAACCAAGCAACCGCCAGCAGTGAAAGGAGAAGATCGTATTGGAAGTAAATATTCCGAAGAGATGCGCCGTGCACGAGACGAAGAGCAGGCGCAAAGACAGTCTGCCCGTCGAACCGGGAGAGAAGTGTCGTTGGCAGGAAACAGACGGCCGCCAGACCGAGCACCAGCAACGCCGACACACAATATCTTCTCGCCGCAGCAGCCCAGCCGACGAACACGGTTACCAGCAGGCTAACACTGACGACTAGGAGTGCGAGCCCGGGCGTGTTCGCGACGACGGAGAGTGGTGGGCGCAAGGGGACCGAGAACGCGAGCACAATCACGGCCGGCAGCGCCGACGCCGCGACGGCGGCGCGAAGTCTCTCAGGCAATCGTTCGCTCAGCCGGGAGAGAACAACGGTTGCCGCGCAGGCACCCAGCACGAGGAGCAGCAGCGCATACGGTTCGATGCCGTCTCGTTCGGCGACGGCCCAGCGAGTCCAGGGCGTAATGGCACGCACATCAAGTGGCGATTCCTTGGACCACAGCCACGGGGCGAGGCGGAAGAATAGCGTACGAAGCGCAAGCCCGAGGGCTACCGCGATTGCCACGATACCGAGGACGGGATGCAAGAGCGATTTCACGACACTGCCCCGGCAATATAGGGAGGCTCAAATCGCGGGGCAACACTCAGCTTACTTCGGCACGCTCGGCGTGCGACTGACGGCTGCAAGCTCCGTTCGCCCACTTCAGGTGGCTCGCTGGCGGGCATTGTTGGCCGGCGGATCTACGATCGCCGGATTCTCGACGACAGCTCGAGCACGGCGCGGCCGTGGCGGAAGACGCGCACGGCCCCGGAAGTCTGCGAGACCACCACGGCAATGGCCTCGGTCTCGTGCGTGATACCGGCGGCGGCCATATGGCGCGAGCCCAGGCCCAGCGGCACGCGCACATCTTTCTCGTCAAAATTGAGGTAGCGGCCTGCGGCCAGCACCACGCCGTCCTCGCGCAGGACGAAGCCGCCGTCGAGCACGGCAAAGGCGCGCAGGGCACGGCGCACTTCCGGGCTCAGCATGTTGCGCTCGTCTTCAGAATAGCCCTGGAATGGGTTGAGGCTGAGCACCCGCGATTGCTCCATGACTTTGTTGGAGTCGCCGATCACGAACAGCGCCCCCACTGGCCGGCCCTCCCAGCCCTCCACACCGATGGTGACCGCCAGGTCGATAAGCGCCTCCAGGATCTCGGGCTGCACGCCTTCGGTGCGCAAGAAGCCGAAGCCCACGTCTTCCTCGTCCGGGCCCACGTTGACCACCAGGATGGAGTCGGGCTTGCCCACTGGACGCGCCGACAGCAGCGCCACCACCACGTCACCCTCGGCATAAATCCCGCGCGCGATACCGCTGACCAGGGCCAGCTTCAGCTTCTCGGGCCGCCCCAAATCGTACTGCGGCAGCGGGATTACGGGAACGCCCGTGGCCTCGACCACCGCGCGCTGGGCCTCGCTGACCACCGCCTGCACCAGTTTCTTGCGCGCCCGCGGCTTGCCGCGAAAAACTTCCTCGGGCAGCGGGATGTCGCCCACATACAGCAGGTGATCGAAGGTTCGCTTCTGGGCCAATGAAACCGCGACCTTGATCAGCTCCAAATGATTCTGACTTGTCTTTGCCATGACGTTGCTCTTCTCTCCCGGATCCTGATGCTACGCCAGCCCGTCGCGCGCGGCCAGATCTCGAAATCTGGCGTGCGCGCACACTCACCGGCGCAAATCGGTTCGGTCTTGTCCGGTTACCTGGCCGCGGCCGTCCGTGACCAGTTGGATGAAACGAAGTTCGGGCAGCCGGGCGAGCACCTCGTCGAGGTCCGGGGCCTCCTCGCGGCGGGCCAGGCCGACGATGTGCTGGCCACCGAAGCAGTACTCACCGGCAGGCGGCAAGGGCGGCCTGGCGAGCAGAAAGCGCGCGCGGTCGGCAAGCGCCTCCGGCATCCAGACGAACGAGGCGGGCATGTCGGGAATCACCAGCAGCGGCCGAGGCAAGAGTTCCGCTGGCGTGGTGAGCTTGATCGCAAGGTCCAGATCCTTCACCGCGTTTCGCACCAGGAAGATGGTGTGCCCCTCGTGCGCGCCCCTTTCGACGGCGTCGCGGGCTGCAGCCAGAACCGCACGGTAGTGACAGACTTCACCCATGCGGGTGGCTGTCGAGCCTAGACCGACCGCCGCCAGCAGGCTGATGACAACAATGACCACCGCCCCGCACGCGTCGGCGGCCAATGCCAGCATGAACATGAGCCCGACCGCAGGCAGGTAGAAGTAGCGCGCGCCCACCACCCAACCGGCGGCTGGCAGCGGCAGCAGCGCCAGCAGCGTCCAAAGCACGGAAAACCATGCGCGGGCGCGCACCGCGAACACTCCGGCGACCAGCAGCAGCCCGCCGCCCAGCAGCCATGCCACGGCCTCGGGCAATGGCGCGTAGCCCGCCACCGCATGAACCAAGCCCCCAACGATCTGCAGGCCTCGTCCCCACCACGGCGCGACCGGATTATTGGTGCCACCCAGCCCCTGCAGCACCGAGAAGCGAATGATCAGGTACCCACCCGCGACACCCACATGAGGAAGCACGGGCACGACGCATGTCCGAAGAAACTCTGTGCCCTCCCTTCTCCTCCATGTGTTCTCAGCGACGGGCGGCTGCCGAGATGCAGCCGTCCACTTTGCCGCCACCGCGAGCAACGGCAGCACCAGCGCCGTCTCCTTCGAGAAGTACGCCAGTGCAGCCATGGCCACCGACGCCGCTTGCCAGCCTCGCCTCTGGCGCAGAAGGCAGACCAGCGCGGCCAGGGTTGCCAGCGTGGCGAGCAGATCGGTGCTGGCCGCAAACCACAGCGCGGCCTCGCGTTGGGCCGGCGCCACCAAGAACAGCGCGCCCGCGGCCAGCGCAACCCGGAGCGTGAACCCGACCCCGCGGCCGAGCGCCACGACTAGGGCCGCACTGCCCGCGTGCAAAAGAAACGCCGCCATGGCAAATGGCCATGTCGCCCCCTGCCCCGCTCGATCGAGCAGCCACCACAGCAGCATGGGCGCGGGCCGGTAGTATTCGCCGCCGTGCATGTCGCGTACGAAGGCCAGGAGCGGATTGGCTTCCAGCCGTGCGAACGCGAGGAACAGGTAATCATCGCCCACGAAGGTGGTGGCGGCAGCAAAGTCCCAGGCCACCAGGCCCAGGAGCAGCGTTGCGGCGACGATGACCTTTGCGCGCATACGAAAAGCCATGTCATCACAGACCGCACGCTGCGCCCAGCAGAATTGCCCGCCCGCTCGCATGGCAGTGCTAGCATCGGCGTATGTCGACCACGAAACTGGCACTTGAAGTCTTCGACTCGGGCCTGAGTTGCGCCGAGGCCGTGGCCATCGCCGGAATGAAGCGTCTCGGCCGGCAGAGTGACCTGATTCCGCGCATCGCCACCGGGTTTGGCGGCGGGCTCAGCCGCACCAAGTCCGTGTGCGGGGCGCTGACCGGCGGTGTGCTGGTGCTCAGCGCGGCCTTTGGCCGCGACAAGCTTGGCGATGATCGCGAAGTCCTGGTCAGCAAGGTGCAGGCGCTGGTCGACGGCTTTCGCGCCCGCTTCGGCAGCGACAACTGCTTTGCCCTCACCGGCCTGGATTTCACTGAACCGACCGCCTACGGAATTTATCGCCAGCGGGTGCACGCGCAATGCCGGGGCTATGTAGAATATGTGTGCGAGAAGATCGACGAGTTGCTGTGACGGCCAGCCGTGACCGCGACCGAAACGCCGCCGCCCGCACTTGCCAAAGTCGAGATTCGTTTTCACTCGGGCACACTGGAAATCGCGGGAATCTCCGCCGCCTTCGTCGGTCTGCCATCTGCCTGCGTGTGGGATGAGCGCACCGCCTGTTTTCGTGCGCCGGCCTCGGCGTACGCGGACCTGGTCCAGACCCTGCGCCGTCTGAAGATCGCGTATGTCGACCAGGCCCGACAGTACGAAACCCTGACTGCGGGTGCCCTGGTCCGGCGCGAGCCGCGCCCCTACCAGAGCGAGGCACTCGGCGCCTGGGACGCAGCCGGCGGCCGCGGCGTTGTGGTCCTGCCCACGGGTGCGGGCAAGACCTTGGTGGCCCACATGGCCATCGACCTGCGCCGCCGGAGCACCCTGGTGGTCACGCCCACTCTCGATCTGGTGCGCCAGTGGCACGACGGCCTGCTGGCCAGCTTCGACGTGCCGATCGGCATCGTCGGCGGCGGCGAATACGATCTGCGGCCGCTGACCGTCACCACCTACGACTCGGCCTACCTGCACATGGAGAACCTGGGCGCGCGTTTCGGCCTGCTGGTGTTCGACGAATGCCACCACCTGCCCAGCGCCAGCTACTCGCTCTCCGCGCGCCTGGCCCTGGCGCCCTTCCGTCTAGGGCTGACCGCCACGCCCGAGCGCGACGCCTGGACCACGCGCGGCTTTGCACCCGAAGGCGCGGGCGGCCCCGACGCGCTTGATGAACTTATCGGTCCCATCGTCTACCGCAAGGACATCGTGGCCCTGTCGGGCGACTATCTGTCGAGTTACGAGACTGTGCGGGTCGTGGTGGATCTTTCGCCCGCCGAGCGCGCGGAATACGCGGCCGAGCGCGCCCTGTATCGGCAATTTCTCGACGCGAACGGAATCTCCATGGCCAGCCCGCACGGGTGGACCGAGTTCATCATCCGGTCCTCGCGCAACGCCGAAGGCCGGCGCGCCTTCGAGGCCTACCGGCGTCAACGCGCGATTGCCTTCACCGCCCCGGCCAAGCTGGACTACGTGGAGCGGCTGCTGCACCAGCACCGCCGCGACCGCGCCATCATCTTCACCCAGGACAACGCCACCGTACACCTGGTGGCCCGGCGTTTTCTTCTGCCGGCCATCACGCACCAGACCCGGGTGAGCGAGCGCAGCGAGATTCTCGACGGATTGGCCAAAGGTCGCTACACCGCCATCGCCACCTCCAAGGTCCTCAACGAAGGCGTGGACGTGCCCGAGGCCAACGTGGCCATCGTCATGTCGGGCAGCGGCTCGGTGCGCGAGCACGTGCAGCGTCTGGGCCGCATACTGCGCAAACGCGACGGCAAGCAGGCGATTCTGTACGAACTCGTCGCGGGCGGCACCAGCGAAACCTTCACCAGCCAGCGGAGGCGCGAACACATTGCTTACCGCTGACATGGTACACGTGCGCCGGCGCGGCGACCGGCTGGTCGTGGTGCCGGTTTCCGATGAGGAACGTCCGCGCGCGCTGGAACTGGCCACCGCCTATCTCGACCTGGCGCGCGGTCACGTCGGGCAAACTCGTGGAGCCCTGCTGGACGCCTGCCGCGCCGTCGACGTGGAGCCGCGCGAGCAGCGACTGGCTCGCGGCCTGCTGAAACTGGCACTCGACCGCTGCGAATTCGAGGAGGACGCGACTCTGGAGCCCGTGGAGTTGCGGCGCGCCCTGTTCACCAGCGCGGCCAGCGCGCGCCGCCAGGCCGAGCACGCGGTCTTCGATCGCGCGGCCATTCTGGCTGGAACGGCGGCCGAACGCCGCGTGTCCAGCGACGCCATCGAGCGCGCTTTGTTTGCCGACCTGGCCGACGCCCATATCCTCCGCGAGGCGCGCCTGCTTTCGCCCGAGGCCCTGCTGGCCGAGCACCAACTTGCGCAACTCCAGGCGGTCCTGCTGCGCGCTCTGAGCGTGCGCGCCACGGTGTGGAGCGCGGCGCCGATCGGCTATCGCCACCTCTTCCACAAGCTCAAGTTTCTCCGTCTGCTCTATCGCATCGAACGGCTACCCAAGAACGCGGGCTATTGCCTGCACATCGACGGCCCCTACAGCCTGTTCGAGTCGGTGACCAAGTACGGGCTTCACCTCGCGCTGGCCTTGCCGGCGCTGATGGCCTGCGACCGCTGGGCCATCGAGGCTGACTTGCGCTGGGGCCGGGAGCGGCGGCCGCTGCGCTATGCCCTGCGAGGTCCCGCGCCAGGGCAATTTCCCGACGAGAATGCCGCGCCCGATCGCAAAGACACGGTCGAGCAGCTTCCCGACGAGGTGGCCGCGCTCCTCCAGGAGCTGGCTGCCCTGCCCGGCCCCTGGCGGCCGGCCCCCAGCCACGCGATTCTCGATCTCCCCGGCGTCGGCCAGTGTGTGCCCGATCTAGAGTTCGTGCACCAGCAGACTGGGCAGACTGTATATTTGGAGGTGCTTGGTTTCTGGAGCCGCGACGCGGTCTGGAAACGCATCGAACTCGCGCGCAAGGGGCTGGCCGAGGCTGTGGTGTTTGCCGCGAGCAAGCACCTGCGCGTCAGCGAGGCGGCGCTCGACGAGGAATTGCCGGCCGCGCTTTACGTCTATGCCCGTGTGATGAACGCCCACGCCGTGCTCCAGCGGGTGCGGGAAGTTGCGGCCCGGGCAGATGGTCCTGCTTGATGAGGCATTTCGGCCAGCGCCTGCTAGCCTGAGACAACCTCGTGCAAGGAGTCTCTTTCATGTTGGTCCACCTCGCTCCCGCCCTCCGCAGCTTCGCGTGCGCCACCGTCGCACTCGCGTCGCTGTCCTGTGCCAGCAAGCCGCCTTCAGGCGGGGCTGGAACCTACCGCGGCATCATCGTCGGCATTTCCCAGATTGGAATCTTGGAGGTTGCGGTGGCGGAGGCGTCCAGCGGCCCGCTGCCCGCAAGCGGAACCATCGCGCTTGGCAGCACGGAGGTGTCCCTGTCCGGCACGCTGGACCGGTCCAGTGCCAGCCTCTCGCTTTCGTCGACCGATGGCTACCAGCTAGCCGGCGTGTCCCGCCCCGCGTACGTCTTCGGCAGCTACGCCCACAGTGCCCAGGACTCGGGCAGCTTTGCCCTGTTTCTGGACTCCGCCAGCAGTGACCCGATCAGCCTTTTCTGCGGCAGCTTCGTCGACACATCCAGCACCGCGACCGTTCCCTCCACCCCGTTCCCGTTCGGCGTCACCGTCACACACTCGGGCGCCGCGATTTGTGTCACTCCCGGCTTCTCCTGGTTCGGAAGCATGGATGCCAACGAAACGCTCGTGTGTCAGAGCGGCGGCGGGCTGTTCAGCGGGAACGTGAATGCCGACGGTGGCAACAATTGGGGCACGGGCGTCGACAGCCAGGGCAACGGCGACTACGGCACCTGGACCCTCGCGCCCTGCGCCGGCAGTGCAGCGACCGACGGAGGAGTGGACGCCGGCGCGACTGACGACGGGGCGGCCGACGGCGCGACAGACTGATTCTGTCGGTCGTCTGTCGAAGCCGCCAACTTGAAATCACAATCTGTGATCTCAAGTTGGGGTGGCCGTCGAACGCCACCGTATGCTTTTGCCGCGCAAGGCGTGACAATGTGCTGTGCAGCCAGGTAACGGCTTCGTCGCGCTCGGCGTTGTATCTCCTCAACCGTCGTTCCTTGGGTTGCAGACCCCGTCCCCTTCACGGTAGACCGGCGAGCAAGATCCAATGTTGCGCCATGCCCTCTCGCTGATCTGGGTTCTCTGCCTCGGCCCCCAAACTGTCGCCGCACAGCCGGCGCAGCCGACCAACGACAGCGGCGCTGCGACGCCACCCGCAGCGCCGGTGCCACTGTCTTCGGTGCCACCGCCGGCCAACCCGTCGGAACGACCGGCGTGGCTCAAAGCGCGGCTGGATGCGGTCTTCGCCTCCCCTGCCCTGGCCGGGGCCAAGGTCTCGGTGATGGTCGTCGATGCAGAGAGCGGCAAACCCATCTACGCCCGCAACGAAAGGACCGGGCTGAACGCCGCTTCCAATGTGAAACTGGTGACCAGTGCGGCAGCGCTCGCTCTGCTGGGTCCCGAGTTTCGCTGGAAGACGGCCGTACTCGGCCTGGCACCGGCCGAGGGTGGCCGCGCGGTCAACCCCGCCGGCGAGTTGCAAGGGGATCTGTATCTGCGCGCCTCCGGCGATCCGACCCTCACCACGCAAGATCTGGCCGAGCTGGCCAGCGGGCTCAATGCCATCGGCCTGCGCAATGTTCGCGGTGCCCTGGTGATCGACGCCACGGCCTTTGACAGCGCCACGGTCGGGCCGTCCTATGATGAGAAGGACGACTCGGCCGCGTTTCGCGCGCCTTCGTCGGCTGCGTCGCTGAACGGGAACACCGTCTCGGTGATCATCACGCCCGGACCCAGCGCCGGTGCAGCAGCCCGCGTGGTCCTGGACCCGCCGTCGTCCAATCTGGTGTTGACCGGCCGGGTGACGACCGCAGCCAAGGGGCCGGCTGCGCCCGTCGTGCAAACCAGCGACGCGGGCAACGGTCAAACCCGCGTGACCGTGTCGGGCCGCATCCGCCTGGGCAGCGAGCCGCGCATCGTGCTGCGCCGGATCGTCCAGCCGGATCTCTTCCTCGGCCAGACCTTCAAGCAGATCTTGCAGAAACGCGGCATCACCGTCGACAAGCCCATGCGCGTGGCGGCCGCGCCCAAGGACGGGCTGCGCACCATGGCCACCCACGACTCGCCCACCTTGGCGGTGGTCGCGCACGAACTGGGCAAGCGCTCGAACAACTTCGTTGCCGAGCAGATCCTGCGCACCCTGGGCGGCGAAGTCATGGGCCGGCCCGGCACCTGGCAAAAGGGACTGGATGCGGTGGCGCGCTACCTTGAAGGCATCGGCATTTCAAGAGCCACGTACACCATGCACAATGGCTCCGGGCTGTACGACTCCAATCGTTTTTCCGCCGAACAGCTCGCCACGGTCGTCCGCTCGGCCATGCGCGACTTCCGCATCTCCGGCGAATTCCTGGCCTCGCTCGCGGTGAGCGGCGCCGAGGGCACGCTGGCCAACCGCATGGCCGGCAGCGCGGCCGAGCGTTACGTGCGCGCCAAGACCGGCACCTTGGCCAAGGTGAGCTGCCTGTCAGGCGTGGCCGGCGCGCCCGGGCAGAAACCCCTCGTCTTTTCCTTTCTGATGAACGACGTGCGCTCGCCGGTGGAAGCACGCGCCCTGCAAGACCAGGCCATCGAGCTGCTGGTGGGATTTCTAGATCCGACGTTGCTTGAACAACGGTAGGTCTGGGATTCGGAGCACGGGGCCGGAAGTGCAATCTTTGGCCGGCGTCACGTAGTATCACCGCTTGTGCGGGGCGACCGCAGGTCGCCCCACGGGCGGGCGCACCCGCGCCTGCCCCCTACTCCGAATCCCAGGATCCTCTTGTCCCCGCGAAGGCTTTCCGCCAAGATCCCGCCGCGATGAACGCCGCAACCGAGCCCCGCACTACGCCACTTTGCAACGCGCACCGCAGGCTGGGTGCCAAGATGATCGACTTCGGCGGCTGGCTCATGCCGGTCAACTACCCCTCGGGCATTCTCGACGAGCACAAGGCCACGCGCACCGCAGTCGGCATGTTCGACGTGTGCCACATGGGCGAGGTGCACTTCCGCGGCGCTCGCGCGGCCGAGGCTGTGCAGCGATTGGTCACCAACCACGTCGCGAAGCTCCACGACGGCCGCGCCATGTACACGGTGGCGTGCAACCCGAGGGGCGGCATCGTGGACGACCTGATCGTCTACCGGGTCAAGCCCGACCACTTCCTCATCGTGGTCAACGGCGCCAACATCGCCAAGGACTATCAGCATTTCGTCCAGCAGGTCGGATCCTGGTGCGAGATCCGCAACGCCTCGGACGAGACCGGGCTCATCTCGTTCCAGGGCCCCAAGGCCGAGGCTTGTCTTCAGCCTCTCACGCGCGCGCCGCTGGCAACGCTCAAGCCGTTTCACTTCTTGCCCGACGTCGAGGTCGCGGGCCGGCCGGTGTGGATCGCGCGCACCGGCTACACCGGCGAGGACGGTTTCGAGATCTTCTGCGCGGTGCCCGACGCCGAGCCGCTCTGGCAGGCCATGCTCGACGCGTGCGCCGGCGTGGGTGGCAAGCCGGTCGGGCTGGGCGCGCGCGACACACTCCGGCTGGAGGCCCGTCTATCTCTCTACGGCAACGATCTCAACGACGAGACGACGCCGCTGGAAGCAGGCCTGGGCTGGGTGGTGAAGTTCGACGCGGGTGATTTCATCGGCCGCGACGCTCTGCTTCGGCAACGGGACGCGGGGCTGGCGCGCAAGCTGGCTGGCTTCGTCATGCTCGGCCGCGGGATCGCCCGCCACGGCTATCCCATCCTCGATCGCTCCACCGGCGCCAAGGTGGGCGACGTGACCTCCGGCACGGTCGGGCCGACGGTGGGCAAGAACATCGGACTCGGCTACGTGCCGGCCGGACTGGCCCGGGCCGGGGCGCGCCTGCTCATCGATTGTCGCGGCAAACCGACCGAGGCCGAGGTGGTAGAAGGCCCCTTTTATCGCCGCTAGCCTGAAGTACAATCCCGCCAGCCAAGGAGACCGACCGACATGAGCGAAAACGTTCCCAACGACCTGCTCTACACCGAGGACCACGAGTGGGCGCGCCAGGAAGGCAATCTGGTCACCGTGGGCATCACCCAGTTCGCCGTGGATCAACTCGGCGATGTGACACAGGTGGATCTGCCGCGCGAGGGGGAAGTGCTGAAGGCGCACGAGGTGTGCGGGTCCGTGGAATCGGTCAAGGCAGTTTCCGACGTCTACGCCCCGATATCCGGCAAGGTGGTGAAGGTCAACTCCCCGCTGCAGGATTCCCCCGAATACGTCAACGAAGAACCCTACGACGGCGGCTGGATGGCCCAGATCGAGATGTCCAACCCCGACGAGTTGAAGGGACTGATGAACAGCGCAGCCTACGAGGAGTTCCTCAAGGAACACGAAGGCTAGCCCCGTCCAATGACCTCCTCGATCGATCGGACGGATTCCTTCTCCCGACGGCACATCGGCCCCGACGACGCCGACCTTCACGCCATGCTCAAGGTGGTGGGCGCCCGCTCGCTCGACGAGCTGGTCAGCCAGACCATCCCGGCCGCCATCCGTTCGTCCACGCCGCTCGACCTGCCGCCTCCGCTTTCCGAGAACCAGCTTCTGACCGAGGCCCGCCGGCTGGCCAGTCGCAACCGAGTGTTTCGTTCGTTCATCGGCGTGGGCTACCACGACTGCATCGTCCCGCCGGTCATCAAGCGCAACATCCTGGAAAACCCCGGCTGGTACACGGCGTACACCCCTTACCAGGCGGAGATCTCGCAGGGCCGGCTGGAGGCGCTGCTCAATTTCCAGACCATGATAATGGACCTGACCGGCATGGAGGTCGCGGGCGCGTCCCTGCTGGACGAAGGCACAGCCGCGGCCGAGGCCATGCACATGTTTGCCGGTCTGGCCGAGCGCGACGACGCCAATGTTTTTTTCGTCTCGGAGCTGTGCCACCCGCAGACCCTGGCGGTTGTCGCGACCCGCGCCGAGGCGCGCGGCATCGAGGTGGTGGTGGGCAACCACGAGCGCTTCGCCTTCGACAACCGCGTGTTCGGGGCACTGGTGCAATACCCCACCACCGACGGCAGCGTGGTCGACTACCGCGCCTTCTGCGAGCGCGCGCACGCGGCCGGTGCGCGCGTGGCGGTGGCCGCGGACCTGCTCAGCCTGGCACTGCTACTGCCGCCGGGAGAATTCGGCGCGGACGTGGCCCTGGGAAGCACGCAGCGCTTCGGCACGCCGCTGGGCTACGGTGGCCCGCACGCCGCGTTCTTCGCGACCCGCAAGGAACTGGTGCGCCGGATGCCCGGACGGCTCATCGGCGTGTCGGTCGACACTCACGGCCGCACCGCCCTGCGCATGGCCCTACAGACCCGCGAGCAACACATCCGGCGCGAGAAGGCCACCAGCAACATCTGCACGTCGCAGGTCCTGCTCGCCGTGATGGCCAGCATGTACGCTGTGTACCACGGGCCGGCCGGAATTCGCGCCATCGCCGAGCGGGTCGCGTGCCTGACCGCGGTGCTGGCCGAGGGTCTGGCGCGCCTCGGTCTGCGTGTGTGGCGGGGACCGTTCTTCGACACGGTTCGGGTGGAGGGTCTGGCCGCTGACGTGAAGACCTGGCACGATCACGCCGAGGCTGCGGGGATGAACTTCCGGCCGCTGGGGCCAGCGGCCATCACGATTTCGCTCGACGAGACCACCAGCGAGAGCGACGTGGCCGACATCCTGGCGGTGCTGGCGCCCTCGGGTCACAGGCTTCCCGACGTCGTGGCGCTGGCCAAGGAGGTCGAGCCGCCCATTCCCGACGCGCTCCTGCGCAAGAGCGCGTACCTGCAGCACCCGGTCTTTGCGCAGTACCACTCCGAGACCGAGATGTTGCGCTACATCCGGCGACTGGAGGCGCGCGACCTGTCACTGACTCACTCCATGATCCCGCTCGGCTCGTGCACCATGAAGTTGAACGGCACGGCCGAGATGGTGCCGATAAGCTGGCCCAAGTGGGGCCGGCTGCACCCCTTTGCGCCGGCCCACCAGGCCGAGGGCTATCACACCGTGTTCCGCGAGCTGGAGCATGTTCTGGCGGCGGTCACCGGTTTTCGGGGTGTGTCGCTGCAGCCCAATGCTGGCTCGCAGGGCGAGTACGCGGGCCTGCTGGTCATTCGCCGCTATCACACCCGCCGCGGCCAGGGCCATCGCGACGTGTGCTTGATTCCCGCGTCCGCTCATGGCACCAACCCGGCCTCCGCAGTCATGGCCGGGTTCAAGGTGGTGGGGATCGCCTGCGACGCCGGCGGCAACGTCGACGAAGCGGACCTCGCGGCCAAGGCTGCCGAGCACAGCGACCGTCTCGCCGCGCTCATGCTCACCTATCCCTCGACCCATGGCGTGTTCGAGAAGAACGTCCAGCGCCTGTGCGCGATCGTCCACGAGCACGGCGGCCAAGTGTACATGGACGGCGCCAACATGAACGGCCAGGTCGGGCTGTGTCGGCCGGCCGAGATTGGCGCCGATGTCTGCCACATCAATCTGCACAAAACCTTTGCCAGCCCTCACGGCGGCGGCGGACCGGGTATGGGGCCCATCGCGGTGGCCAGCCATCTGGTCGAGTTCCTGCCCGGCCATCCCGTGGTGCCGGTGGGTGGGCGCGACGCCATCGGCGCCGTGGCTGCCGCGCCCTGGGGCAGCGCCAACATTCTGCTCATCGCGTGGGCCTACGCGCGCCTGATGGGCGCAGCCGGGCTCAAGCGCGCCACCGAGTTCGCCATCCTGAACGCCAACTACGTGGCCGAGCGCCTGCAGCCGCACTACCCCGTGGTGTTCCGCGGAGAGAACGGCCGCGTGGCGCACGAGTGCATCGTGGATCTGCGGCCGCTGAAGAAGAGTGCCGGCATCGAGGCCGAGGACGTGGCCAAGCGCCTGATGGACTACGGCTTTCATGCCCCGACCATGTCTTTCCCCATCGCGGGAACCCTGATGATCGAGCCCACCGAGAGCGAGTCGCGCACGGAATTGGACCGCTTCTGCGAGGCCATGATCGCCATCCGGCAGGAGATCCGCGAGATCGAGTCAGGCGCGCAGTCGCGCGAGGACAACCTGCTCAAGAACTCGCCCCACACGGCCGAGTCGCTGCTGGCCGGTGAGTGGACCCATCCCTACGCGCGCGAGCGTGCCGCCTATCCCTTGCCCTGGCTGCGCGGCCGCAAGTTCTGGCCGTCGGTGGGACGACTGAACAACGTGCTGGGCGACCGACAATTCGTCTGCTCCTGCCCACCAGTGGAAACCTACGACTCGCGTGGGGAGCCGGCCGGCTTTGCCGGCCGCGCACCATCGCGGGAGGGTTTGGCGAGGCCGAGCGAAGCGAGCGGGGAGGTGGTGGCGGGTGGGGGCCGAAGGGCGGAGCGAACCCTTTGAGGGTTCCCATCTGAAATAGCCATGTCCAGTACCAACCTGACCTTCTCGTCGCGCGATGCCCACCGGGCCTGGCTGGCCACCCAGGCCATTTTGCCGGCGGGTTTCCGTGTAGGCACCACGTCGTTGTCGTTCATTCCCGCCGAGACGCCGAAGCCGGCCAAGATGGACGTGACCCTGATCGCGCTGGATCGGCCTACGCCCGATTTCGCTGCGCTTTTCACCCGCAATGCGTTTCCCGGTGCGCCGGTGATCATCGGACGGCGGCGGCTCGACGAGGCGACGGTCGGGGCGCTGGTGGTAAACAACAAGGTTTCGCTCGCGTGCGCACCCAACGGTGTTGCCGTTGCCGAGCGGTGGTGCGAGGCCGTGGCCAGCGCGCTCGGCTTGCAGGGCCGCCAGGTGCTGCCCAACTCGACCGGTGTCATCGGCTGGCGCATGCCGATCGACGCCATGCTGGCTGCGCTTCCCGATGCGGCGGCATCGCTGGGACAGCGATCCGTGCTCGACGCCGCGACCGCCATCATGACCACGGATCTGTATCCTAAGGTCCGCCGCGCGTCGGTCGGCGGGGGCAGCCTCGTGGGCTTTGGCAAAGGCGCCGGCATGATCGAACCCAACATGGCCACTATGCTGGTCTTTCTGCTCACCGATGTCGCGGTCCCGCGGGCCGAACTGCGCCGCATGCTGGTTCCAGCCGTGGACAACAGCTTCAACTGCACGAGCATCGACTCGGACACCAGCACATCGGACACCGTGCTGCTGCTCTCGTCGGGCGCCGTGCCCTGCCCTGACCCGGCTGCGTTCGAGCACGCGCTGGCGCAAATGTGCCAGGATCTGGCGGAAGACATGCCCCGCAATGGCGAAGGCGTGCACCACGTGCTGCGCGTGCGGGTTGTTGGCGCGCCCAGCGAGGCCATGGCCCGAGGTGTGGGCAAGTCAGTGGTCAACTCGCCTCTTTTCAAGTGCGCGGTGTGCGGCAACGACGCCAACGTGGGCCGCCTAGCGTGCGCCATCGGCAAGTACGTCGGCCCGGCCGCGCCTGACCTGGATCTGTGCAACCTGCGCATCCGCATGGGCGGAATCCCGATCTTCGAAGCCGGCAGCTTCCATCTGGACGCCAAACTCGAAGCGGCTTTGGTCGCGCACCTCAAGCAGGCCGAACTCTACGCCAGCGTCGCGCCTGTCGACGGCGTTTTCCGCCCGCCCATCGACTACCCCCCGCACGAGCGCTGCGTAGAGGTGGAGATCGATCTAGGCGCGGGCACTGCAGCCGCAACCGTGCTCGGCGCCGATCTCAGCCACGAGTACGTCAGCGAGAACGCGGATTATCGAAGCTAGCAAAGCGATGCCTCGGCCCACCGAGATGACGACGGCCGACGATCCGGGCCGCTGGCTGCGTTGCTCCTCCGCTTCCGGTCCTCAGAAGAACTGATAGGACGTCAACCATGGCGTGATGGGGTAGACTGCCGTGGCATGCAACAGCGAACCCGCAACCTGGACGGTCACAGCCGTCCCGACCGACCGAGAGTCGAGCCTTGATGCCCGCAAGCGACTCCGCGACGGAAAAGTGGCCCAAGACCTTTCCGCCGCTTACGCCTGAGCAAGAGCAGATCCGCGACGACTTCATGCACTACTGGCACGAGGTCCTACCCAAGAAGTACGCGGTGATCGATCGCTTCAGTCATCGCTACCCGGTGGACCACGCGCTGGCCGACTTCCGGCGGACGCTGGAAATCGGCGCGGGGCTGGGCGAGCACCTGGAGTACGAACGGCTGACGCCGGCGCAGCGCGAGGGTTATGTCGCGCTGGAACTCCGGCCCAATATGGCGGCTGAGATCGTGCGGCGCTTCCCCGGCGTCGAGGCCCGGGTGGGCGACTGCCAGCAGCGGCTCGAATTCGACGACGATGCCTTCGACCGGATCATCGCGGTCCACGTGCTGGAGCACCTGCCGAATCTACCGGCGGCGGTCAGCGAGATGCACCGGCTCTGCCACAAGGCGCGCGGACGCTTCCATATCGTGATCCCCTGCGAGGGCGGTCTGGCCTACGGATTCTCCCGGCGCATCTCGGCGCAGCGTATTTTCGAGCGGCGATACCGCCAGCCCTACCAGTGGTTCATCGAACGCGAACACATGAACCGACCAGGAGAAATTCTGGAGGTTCTTGCCCCGCACTTCACCGTCGAGCATCGGTCCTTTTTCCCGCTGGTCGTGCCGGTAGTCACCATCAACCTCTGCATCGGGCTCACGCTGAAGCCTCGCTGATTTCGCGCCGACCGCGGGCCGGCAGTGCGCTGCCGGCTACATGTTGTAGCGCAGGAATCTTACGCGCGGCGCCCCGGAGACCTCGACATAGAAGCCGAAATCGAAGTCGATGAGCCCTCCCCGCACCAACTGGTGTGGCGGATTGGGAAACGGCTGAGCCTGCTTGAACGCCTCGATGGCCGTGTCGTCGAGGAAGTCCACCCCGGAGGTCTGGCGGACCGATGCCTTGGCCAGCGAGCCATCGGGATGAAGCTGGATGTGGACCAGGGTGAAACGATCCTGCGCCCCGTAGATGGCGCCGGTGGGATCGCGGCGCTGGTACTCCTGGCCCGCCTTCCAGTGGTTCTGCACCTGTTCCTTGACCCGGTTGAAGAAGGTGGCGAACTTCCAACGCTTGGCATTGAGCGCAGTTTCCTCGCCCTCGTCCACGTCGCGCAGGTAATCCTGGGTCCCGCTGCCCACGGCGCGCGCGACCTCTTGTTCCGAGGGAATGAGCGAAGCCGCGCCCTGGCCAGGCTCCAGCAGAGGCCCACCCTCGCTCGCCAGCGGCTGGAGTCGGCGCGGCCCACCACCGCCGGGCGGGGCAAACAGTCCCTCGGGATCCGACGGCCCCGGGTACCGTTCACCCGACTCGCCAGGATCCTTGTCGGGATCGCCCGGTGTGGACAGTGCCCTCCTGTGCACAGGCATGCGCATGGCCAAAGCCCCCGCCGATCCCGGCGCGCTCGCCTGCTCAGGCACCGCCGCGCGGTTGCGATCGCTGTCGCCGCGTGACCTCTGCAACTCGTTGGGATCGAACTTCCCGTACTTGCGCGTTTCGTGCTCGACCGAGGAGTCGTACTCCGCGGCGAAGCGTGCGTTGTCGGGCCGCTTTTCTTCGCGCGGCCGGGCCAGGTCCACCACCTGCCCGGGCGCCTTGGGCGACTCTTCCTCCTTCTTCAACTGCTCCTGTTTCGCCTTTTCCTCCAGCCGCTCCATGTCCGCGATGAGCCTCCTCGCCGTATCATCGTCGACCGTGCTCACCGAGATGGGTTCGGCCGAGCCGGCGGCTGCGGCACGTTGGCGCGCCGCCAAGATGTCGGCATCGCGCGGGGCCCAGATGCGTAGCACCACCCCGGCGACCAGCAGGAGCTGCAGGTGGATGAGCACGGCCAGCGCGGCCCATCGGCCGAGCGAGGAGCCCTTCCGTCGCTGGGATGAATCGAAGATGGCCATGGCGCGAAACCCGCCTACACCTTTAGTGTAGCCACTTTTTCTCATGGTCCAACCATCGAGGCTCGTGCGCGCGCCACGGGATTCCCGCAAGGAATGCGCACGGGGGGGCCTTGCCGGTTGGTCCGCCCGCGAACGCACACTTGCCTCGTTCGCGGAGCAGCACTTGCGGGCAAGCACCTGCCCTGGCCCCGGGCTTCACCACGCGCCTGGATCCGCGGCGCTCTATTCTCTACAGTAGCACGTCCACATGATGAGCCGCCCCGCGCAACCTGGAAGCCCCACGCAGCCTGGGGGCCGCTCCGCGCAGGTTATCGAGCGCGACCTCATTCGTGATGTGGGACGCGCCGTGGCTGACTTCGACCTCATCTCAGAGGGAGACCGGATCCTGGTGGCGGTTTCTGGAGGAAAAGACAGCTATTCCCTGCTGGTTCTGCTGGAAGCCCTGCGCCGGCGTGCACCGGTGCACTTCGATCTGCTGGCCCTGCACCTCGACCAGGGCCAGCCGGGGCACGACCCCGCGCCGCTTGCCGACTGGCTGCGTAGCAATGGCTTCGACCACCGCATCGTGCGCGAAGACACCTACTCGATCGTGGTCGACAAGATCCCCGAAGGCCGAACCTACTGCTCAATGTGCGCGCGCCTGCGCCGCGGGATCCTCTACCGTCTGGCCAGCCAGCTCCAGTGCACAAAGATCGCGCTCGGGCACCACCGGGACGACGCGGTGGAGACACTGCTGCTCAACGTCTTCTTCGCAGGCAAGCTGGCAGCCATCCCCGCGCGCCTGGTCAGCGATGATGGCGCGTCCGTGGTGATCCGGCCGCTCATTTACTGCGCAGAAGAGACATTGGCCAGCTTCGCCGAGAGCAGGCGCTTTCCCATCCTGCCGTGTAACCTGTGCGGCTCACAGCCCGATGCCCAGCGCAAGCAGATGAAGGCGCTGCTCTCCCGTCTGGAATGCGAGCATCCCAACCTGCGCCAGAACATGCTGGCGGCGCTGGGCAACGTGAATTTGTCCCATCTGTTGGATCGCCAAGCGAAAGCGTTCGTTCAGATCGACAGCCACCCGGCGCCGAAAACGCAGAGGTGAGAGGGGGAGAACGCGGAGCCGGAACTGGTCGGGGCGACCGACGGAATTCAAGCGATACATTTGATATGTCGTCTATCTGCATGTAGTTATAAGATATTTTAAGTCAACTGCCGATGGCTAGTTCACTCTGAAGGAACCGGGGCTTTGTCGCGAGTCTTTCCCGCTCCAGCCTCGAAATCCGTTATGATCCAGGTGGCCGCGACACACGCGCAAATGCAGGGGTGAGATCATGAAAGCAAAGCGTTCAACTCTATGGCTGACTCTTTCACTCCTGGTCGTGACGACGGGATGCGCGGCACGAACGCCGCTTGACGATTTCCAGCCGGCCAATCCAACCGGGGGCGCCACTTCTCAGGGTGGCGGAGCAGGCGGTAGCAGTGCGGGTTACGTTCCGGCAGGCGGGTCCGGTGAAACGGTCGGCGGGGGGGGCACCGTGCCGTTCGGCGGCACCACAGACGGCGGCAGTTCTGGCCCGCTAGGCGGTACTGTTTCAATTGGTGGCTCACGTGGGACCGTCCCGTACGGCGGCAGCTCGTTCCTCGGCAGCAGCGGGGGCAACGGCGTTTCGTTCGGCGGCACGGGCGGGACCATCCCGTACTGCACCCCGGGCGTGATTGTCCCAGTCTGCATCGGAACCGGGACCGCCCCATCCGGCGGGTCGGGCGGCACCATCCCTTTGGGTAGTAGCACCATCGCCGGCGCCCGCAGCGGTCGAGGCGGGTCGGGCGGCACTGTCCCGTTCGGCGGCACCACAGACGGCGGGGGTGGCGAACCGACCGGGGGCACCGTCCCGCACGGCGGCAGCATCGTCATCGGTGGCAGCTCGGGCTCGGGCGGGACCGTCCCATACGGCGGCAGCTCAATCCTCGGCAGCAGCGGTGGCAACGGCGTTTCTTTTGGCGGCACGGGCGGGACCATCCCATACTGCACGCCAGGCGTGCTTGTCCCAGTCTGCATCGGAACCGGGACCGCCCCATCCGGCGGGTCGGGTGGGACCGGTGGCTCGGCGATCGGCAGCAGCGGGGGATCGTGTCCTGGTTTGGATCCCCTTCATGAAGAGCTAATCGACAACATGAATGACGGCAGTCGCTACATCCCGCAAATCAACGGACGTGCCGGGGCCTGGAGCGACAGTGACGACAGCACCCCGGGATCGAGCATGTTTCCCGATCCAGCGGGACCGTTCACCATGACTTGGACCGGCGATCCATGTCGCCAGTACGCGGCCTACGTGTACGGTGGGCCCTTCGTGGACTGGGGCGCGGATTTCTGGTTCGGGCTCGGCAGCCCCTACAACGCGTCCGCGTACACTGGGATCGATTTCTGGGCCAAGATCGATGCTGGTACTACTTCGGTCCTGCGGGTCGCGTTTCCCGACAAGGACACAGACCCTGACGGTGGACTTTGCCAGACCAACGTCACCGGCCCGACACAATGCTACGACCACTACGGCGCACGCATAACCCTTACCACCACGTGGACCAAGTACACCGTGCCTTTCAGTTCTCTCAGCCAGGATGGGTGGGGCCGCCCAGGGCTGGCTTTCGACCCGTCGACCCTCTACGAAGTACTGTTTCAGATTCCGGTCGACGCCAGGTTCGGAGTCTGGATCGACGACGTCGCATTCACGGGCTATTTCGGCCCTGTCCTCTATTGACCGCGGCTGCCTGACAGCCGCCTCTCTCTCCCGACCTCCGCGCTCGATAGTGGGCTCGCAGCCTACGCCGCGCCACCGCGCCGGGGCGGCGTCACGACTCTGGCGGCAGGCGCGACACCGTGGCCAGCGGGCTTGGCATGGGCCAACGGTCGGGTCAACGCGACGACCAGGGCTTCATCCACGTTGTGCACCAGATGAATCTTGATTCGCTGGCGCAGGTGACTGGGAATCTCGCTCAGCTCCGCCATGTTGGTGGCAGGCACGATGGCCATGCGCATGCCGGCGCGCACCGCCGCCAGCAGCTTTTCTTTCAGGCCCCCGACCGGCAATACCCGGCCGCGCAGGGTGATCTCGCCGGTCATGGCCACGTCCCGCCGCACGGGAATCCCGGACACCAGTGACACCAGCACACAGGCCATGGTGACACCGGCCGACGGGCCATCCTTGGGCACGCCACCCGCGGGCACGTGAATGTGGATCTCGCGGTCGGAAAGGAAGTCGCTGCGCAGGCCCAGCCGCGTAGCCTGCACCCGCGCGAACGACAGGGCTGCCTGCGCCGATTCCTTCATCACCTCGCCCAGCTGCCCGGTCAGGATCAGGTTGCCCTTGCCCGGCATCATCTGCGCCTCGACGTGCAGCACTTCGCCGCCCGCCTGGGTCCAGGCCAGACCGTTCGCGATGCCGACCTCGTCAGCGCGCTGGCGCTCGTCGGGAATGAACTTGGGCGGTCCCAGCAGCTTGGCCAGATCTTCCGCAGCCACCCCCGCGCGACTGTTGCTGACCTTGCGCCCGCGCGCAGGCGTCTGGCCACTCTCGACCAGACGCCGCGCCATCTTGCGCGCCAGCTGCGCGATCTGCCGTTCCAGCTCGCGCAGGCCGGCCTCGCGCGTGTATTCGGATATGATTCTGCGCAGCGCCGGCCGCCCCAGCGAAAGATCGCGCTCGCTCAGCCCGGCCTCGGCGATCTGCTTGGGCACCAGGAATTTCTCGGCGATGGCCAGCTTCTCTTCCTCGCTGTAGCCGGACAGGCGCAAGGTTTCCATGCGATCGCGCAACGGCGCCGGGATGGTGTCCGCCAGATTGGCGGTGGCGATGAACATGACCTTGGACAGGTCATAGGGCACGCCCAGATAGTGATCGCGGAAGGCGTGGTTCTGTTCGGGGTCGAGCACCTCGAGCAGGGCCGCCGAGGGATCGCCCCGGTAGTCGGAACCCAGCTTGTCGACCTCGTCGAGCATGAACACGGGGTTCTTGCTGCCTGCCTGTTTCATCCCCTGCAGGATGCGCCCCGGCAGCGCGCCCACGTAGGTGCGACGGTGGCCGCGGATCTCGGCCTCGTCGCGCACGCCGCCCAGGGAGATGCGCACGAACTTGCGGCCCAGCGCCCGCGCGATGGAGCGACCGAGCGAGGTCTTTCCCACGCCGGGCGGGCCGAGGAAGCAGAGCAGCGGTCCGTGGGCCCCGCGGCGCAGCTTGTGCACCGCCAGGTAGTCGAGGATGCGTTCTTTGACGTGCTCCAGATTGTAGTGATCCTCGTCGAGCACGGCGCGCGCGGCGCGCAGATCCACCGGATCCTCGCCCGGTTCTTTCCACGGCAGCTCGACCATGACGTCGATGTAGCTGCGCACCACCGCCGCCTCGGCACTCTCGGGGCTCATCTGTTCCAGGCGGCGCAACTGCTTGTCCGCCTCGGCGCGGGCCTCGGCCGGCAGTCCCCCGGCCTCGATTCTCTGGCGCAGATCCTCGATCTCGTCGCGGAAGGAATCCGCGTCACCCAGTTCGTGCCGGATCTGGCGCAACTGCTCGCGCAGGTAGTAGTCGCGCTGGGTCTTGGACATCTCCTCCTTGGCGCGGCTCTGGATGCGGTTCTGCACCTCCAGGATTCCGACCTCATTTTCCAGGGCCTGATTCACCCTGGCCAGGCGCTGCACCGGATCGTCCATCTCCAGGATGGCCTGCGCGTCGGCCAGCTTGAGCGTCAGATTAGACGCCACCAGATCCGCCATGCGGCCCGGCTCGTCCACGTTTTGCAACACCAGCGCGAGTTCGGGCTGCACGGTGCGGCCCAACTCGGCGACCCGCTCCACGTTCTGCTTCACCGTACGCGCCAGCGCTTCCAGTTCCACCGTGGACGCCGGCGTCGCTTCCTCCATGATGTCCAGGCGGACCCGGTAGCTGGGTTGCTCCGCGATGAAGCGCTGGATGCGCGCACGGCACAGACCCTGGATGAGAATCTTCAGCCCGCCGTCGGACAGCTTGCGCATGCGCATGATGATCCCGACCGTGCCCGTGCGGTACAGCGAGCTGGGCTTGGGATCCTCTTCGGCCGATTCGCGCTGGGCGACGATGAAACACAGACGCTGGTCGTTCTGCAGCGCCGCCTGCACGGCATCCAGCGAAATCGGCCGCGACACGCGCAGCGGAGCAATCATGTAGGGAAAAACCACCAAATCCCTGACCGGCAGCAGTGGCAGGACATCGGGTATCTCGTGACCCAGGCTGGGCCCCTTGCCTTCGCCCTCGGCGCTCATGCCTGGCACACTAGCAGAAACGATCCAGGCGTAACAAAAATCGCTCGCCGTGACACGCTTGACAGTCCCAGAGGCGAAGACTAGCTTGACGCCGCACTGACAACTGAATAGCGACACGGGCGCGGGGCCTCGACGGCCCCGCTGAAAAAGGGAAGCCGGTGCGCACCCCAGGGTGTCATCCCGGCGCGGTCCCGCCACTGTGAGTGGGAAGTCTTTTCCGATTGGGCCACTGGAGGACAACCTCTGGGAAGGCTGGAAAAGGCGATGCGGCATTGCCGCAAGACCCACGAGCCAGGAGACCTGCCCGTGTCAACCACGATGCCTTCCCGAGGAGGAGCGGGCGCCGAGCTTGCAGCCATGGCCCCCGCTTCCGCCGACGGAACGGGGGTCTTTCATGTGGTCGAAACGGGTGACGGCCGGCGCGGAGATTGCCGGGACGGCCCACACACACATTCCTTTCCACATCGGCGCCGCGTTCGCGGCGGCGGCCCTGTGCACGGCGGCGGGCGCCGCCCAGGCCGAACCGCTCTACGACACCGTGGTGGTGGCCGAGCCAGCGGTCGACAACCGCGCGCGCCAAGATGATGCGGCCTCGTCCTCCGTCGTCACGGCCACGCGCACCCCGCGCAGTGCCGAGGATCTGCCCCAACTCCTCTCGGAGTTGCCGGGCGTCTCGGTCACGCGCCTAGGCGGGCTTGGCTCCTTTGCCACGCTGTCGCTACGCGGATCGTCGGCCAACCAGGTAGAGGTCTACTTCGATGGCGTGCCGCTCTCGGCGGCCTCGGGCGGCGGTGTGGACATCGGGCTCATCCCCGTCGTGGATCTGGAGTCCGTCGAGGTCTACCGGGGCATGAGCCCCATCGGGTTCGGCACCTCGGCCATGGGCGGCATCGTGTCGTTGTCGAGCGCCAGCGCAACCGACTCGGGTACACGCGCCTATGTGGGCGGAGGCTCGTTCGGCACCGAGTTCGGCGGGGTGCAGGCACGCTGGGCTGGCAACAAACTGCGCGCGCTTGCCAGCGTGAACGAGTTTGGCTCAGCCGGCGACTTCACCTATCACAACGACAACGCAACCAGTTTCACCCCCGGCGACGATTCCATCAGTCGCCGCGAGAACAATGCCCTCCAACAGATGGATGGCCTGGTGCACGTGGTCGGCCTGCTGCCTGAGCGTCGACAGATCTGGGGCACAGCCAGCTTCCTTTTCCGAAATCAGGGCGTGCCACCCGCGGGCTCGGTGCAAGCGCACGGAGCATCGCTCGGCACCGACCGGCTGCTCGCCACGGCTGCCTACCAGGCGCGTGACAACCTCGGCCCAGGCAGCCGCCTGCGCGCCCAGCTCTACACCGTCGCCACCTGGCAGCGCCTCGACGATCCGTACGGCGATCTGTCGAGCGGCGTGCCCACGCAGACGCGGGATCTCTCGGCCAGCTCCGGCTTCACGCTCGCCGGCTCGAAGCCAGTAAGCGGGTGGCTGACCCTCTCAGCCGTCGGCGATGGCCGCTATGAACAGTTCGATCCTTCCAGCACTCTGCCTGGCGCCGCTTCCATTCCGCCTGGCTCGCGCGTTTTTGGAGCTGGAGGCGTGGAGGCGCGCTTCGTGGCGCAACCTCTGCGTCTGGCTGTGATCCCATCGCTGCGCCTGGAGGCCGCCGAGGACGAGATCACGCGCCCAGAACGCTATCGCCTGATGGGCGCCGATACCAGTTCCGCCAACTACCTTCTACCCAACGCGCGCTTGGCCCTTGTGCAATGGGCGAGTGAACAGCTCACCCTGCGCGCAAATCTGGGACGCTACGGCCGTCTGCCCTCGATGGTCGAACGCTACGGCAACACCGGCCAGTTGCTGGGCAATCCCGATCTGGTGCCCGAGACCGGCACCAACGCGGACGCGGGCGCAAACTGGACCTGCACGGGCGCGCGCCTGCGACTTTCTCTTGACGGTGCCCTGTTTGCCGACTGGGCGCGCAACCTCATCTATTTCCGCCAGGTCGGGACCTACATGCGGCCGGGCAATCTGGGCAGCGCGCGCATCCTGGGCGCGGAGACCTCGGCCACGCTCGACTGGCGAAACCGTTTTCGCTTCTTCGGGCAAACCACTTTCACCGATGCCCGCGACACGGAAGACGCGAGTGGAAGCTACGGCAAACAGCTCCCCAACCGGCCGCGTTTGCGCGCCTACGCGCGCCCTGAACTGAGCAATCTTCGTCTCGCGGGTCGCTGGCGCTGGGGTCTCTACGCCGATCTGGACGCAACCAGCGGCAACTACCTCGACTCGGCCAATCTGGTCGAAGTCAACCCGCGCGTGCTCTTCGGCGTGGGCGGCCAGATCGAAGCGCCCCAGTGGGGGCTGCGCCTGGTGGCCAGCGCACACAATCTGGCCAACACGCCGGTCGTCGATTTCACCGGGTATCCCCTGCCCGGCCGCTCTGTGTTCTTCACCCTGCAATGGTCCACGCCCGACGCAAACAAGGAGACCCCGGAATGAACAAAACATCTCGCCACATCGCTCTCTCTTCGATCTTTTCGCTACCCACGCTATTCGGCCTCGCCTGCGGCAGCGGCAACGTCAGCCCCGCCCAGGACGCGGCCTGCGCGGCTGACGTCGCCGCAACACCCGACGTCGCGACCGATTCTGCCAGCGCGGCCGACAGCGGCACGGCACCCGAGGTTGCGACTGATTCTGCCCCCAATGGACTGGCCGTCATTCACGGCAGCATCGACTACACTTCGTCGCTACTGTCGCTGGTAGATCCTGCAACCGCCACGCTGGTGCACGACAACTGCCTCAATTCTGGCAGCGTCGCGCCGCAACTCTCGGAGGCACTGTCCGGCGACGTGGTGCTGCCCAGCGCGCCTCTGCCCGGCCATCCCCTGATCCTCATCGATCGAGGGAACAACGCCCTGGTGTGGGTGGATCCCGCGAGCTGCACGGTAACCCGGCAAGTGAGCGTCAGCACTGGATTCGCGGCCAACCCACACGACGTGGTGGCAATCGCGCCCAACAGGCTCTACGTGACTCGCTATGCGACCAACCCCCAACCGAGCGCGGACCCGTCTAGCCTCGACGCAGGCGGTGATCTCTTGATCCTGGATCTCGACTTCGGCAAGGCTGTGTCCCGCATTGACCTTTCCCCCTACGCCACGGGCGGCACCGGCATCAATCCCAACCCCGACCGCGCCCAGTCTCTAGGCGGCAAGATCTACGTCACGCTCAACAGCCTCAGCGCCGACCTGGTCAGCCAGGCCGGGCCAGGCCGCGTGGTCGTCGTGGATCCCGCGACCGACACGGTCAGCTCGGTCATCGATCTGCCCGGCTTCAAAGACTGCAGCGCCATCGTGCCGGTGCCCGGACAGGATGGAGCATTGGCTGTGGTTTGCTCCGGGTTCTTCTCCGACGGTGCCAATCAGATCAATGGCTCAGGCGTGGCGCTCATCGATACATCGGTGTCGCCCGTTTCGGTGCAGCCTCTGATGGCCGCTGCATTTGGCCGGCCGCTTTCAGGAACCGATCTGGCCGTGGTAAGCTCCACCCTCGCCTTTGCCATCGTGCCCGGCGATGTCACGGGTTCGCCACCTGATCAATTCTGGCAGTTCGATTTCACCCGCGGCGTGCCGCAAAAGCTGCTCGACGCCAGCGGCGCCTGGGTGCTGGGAGGTCTGGCCTTTGACCCGGATTCCCAGCGCGTGTTCCTGGGCGATGCCGATGCCCAATCGCCCAAGTTGCACGTGTTTGACGTGAGTGTCTGGCCACCCGCCGAGATGCCTTCTCTGGTCAGCGATCCCGCCAGGGGCCTGCTGCCGCGGACTCTCGCATTGTATTGATCCATGAAGACCACGCTCACGTACCTGGTCCTGCTCGCGCTGCTGATCGGCGCGGTGGCGCTGGCCTTGCTGGTCGGGCACGGCAGCCTCGCCGATCCCGCGCTGCGCTCGACGCTGCTCGGCCTGCGCGCCACGCGCGTGGGGGCCGCCTTGCTGGCAGGCGCGGCCCTGGCCACCGGCGGCGCCGTGGTCCAGGGCGTGTTTCGCGACCCACTGGTCAGCCCTTCTATCCTCGGCACGACCGCGGGCGCCAGCCTGGGCGGACAGTTGGCCATGTTGGCACTCGTTTCCGGCTCGCCCCTGGCTAGCTTGGCGGTCAGCGCCGAGATGGTGTTGCCTCTAGGCTGTCTTTTGGGCGCGGGCCTGTCGCTGGCCATCGTGCTCAGCTTCTGTCGCGAGCGTACCGGCACGCTGACTCTCATTCTCACCGGCTTCATCCTGTCGTCGCTGTTCCTCGCGCTGTCCAGCTTCATCACCAGCCTGGCGCAGGATTCCTGGGACATGAGCCGGGCCGTGGTGTCCTTCACCTTGGGCGGCGTGGGCGGCGTCAGCTCGCGCCAGCTTTTCGCGGCCCTGCCCCTGGTCGGCATCGGCATGGTTGCCTGCTGGCTGTGGAGCGACAACCTCGACCTGCTGCTTTCTGGCGAGGACGAGGCCGCCACATTGGGCGTCGAGGTGGGCCGCGCCCGACGCTGGGCCGTGACCTGGGTGGCGGTGCTGGCCGCTGCCGCTATCGCCGTGGGCGGCAACGTGGGATTCGTGGGTCTCATCGTTCCGCACACCCTGCGGCCCCTGGTGGGCGTGCGCCATGGACGCCTGATTCCGGCCTGTGCCCTGCTGGGCGGCGCGTTTCTCGTCGCCTGTGACGTCATCGCGCGCGTCTTCCCCAGCCGGTCCGAGCTGCCCCTGGGCGTGATCACCGGCATCATTGGGGCGCCCGTGTTCCTGTTCTTGCTGGCGCGTTCGCAGCGCGAGGTCAGCCATGGCTGACGCGACATTTGTTGAGGCGCAGGGGCTCACTGTGCGACGGGGAGATCACTTGCTGCTCGACGAGATTTCTTTTTCGTTGGGTGCAGGACAGGTTGTGGCGTTGCTGGGGCCCAACGGCGCAGGCAAGAGCACGCTGCTCAAGACACTGGCGGGCCTGCTTCCGTTTTCGGGCGGGCTGCGGCTCGACGGGCGCGAGGCGGTCCGGCTTGGCCGAGCAGAACGCGCGCGCCTTGTGGCCTATGTTCCCCAGCATTCGGCGCTGGATGTGGCGCTGCCGGCGCGCGACGTGGTGGCGCACGGCCGCTTCGCCCATCGAGATGTCTGGGGCCGGCCAGGTCGCGGCGACGATGCGGCCATCGATCGCGCCATGGAACTGACCGACACGCGCCGTCTGGCTGGCCGCGCGTTCTGTCGCCTGTCCTATGGCGAGCGACGACTGGTGCTGCTGGCGCGCGCCCTGGCTACGCAGGCGCGCGTGCTGTTACTCGACGAGCCCACGGCAGCGCTGGACGTTACCCATGCGCTTGGTCTGCTTCACTTGCTGCGCGGCCTGGCGAGCCGCGGATCGCTGGTCATGGTCGCGCTCCATCAACTCAACGAAGCCGCTCAGACGAGCGATCGGGCGTTGTTGCTCGCGGGCGGCCGTCTGGTCGCCGCGGGCCCAGCGGCAGAAGTCATTTCGGCCGAGCCCGTGCGTCGGGTCTACGGCGTCGAGATGGTGCCCGCGGCCCAGTTCGGCTATCGCATGCCGGCCCCGAAGGACACAGCGCCATGAAGCGCGTGACCATGGCCAATGCCTCCGCCCTGGCCGCGGCAATCGCACTGACCATTCACCTTGGCAGTGGCCACGGCCGGGCAGGTCGCGCGGCTGGCAGCGCAAGTATCGTCGATGCCGCTTTACACTCGGTGCCGTTGCGGCGCTACACGCGCATCGTATCGACCAATTTGGTCACCGATCGCCTGCTGCTAGAACTCGCCGAGCCCGACCGCATCCTCGCGTTCAGTCGCGCCGCCGCCGAGCGGCCACAGGACGGATATCGCTATGCAGGCAAGCCGATCGTCGACGGCTTCGGACCGGTCGAGGCGCTGATTGCGCTGGGGCCGGATCTGGTGCTGACCAACAGCTTCGGCACGCCCGGGCGGTCGGCCAAGCTGCGTTCGGCTGGCATCGAGGTCTTCGACCTGGGCGAACTTCGCGGAGTCGGCAGTCTGGTCAGCACGGCCAAGACCTTGGCTGAACTGCTGGGCCAGCCCGAGCGAGGCCGGAACTTCGCGCGCACCTTTGTGCAGCGGATGAACAGCGTGGCCGCTGGGCTGGCAGGGCGTCCGCGCAAGACTGCTCTATTTCTGTCGATAATCGGCAATCAGGTTCAGGGCGGCACGACCGGAACTGCGTTGCACGACGTTCTGACCGCAGGCGGTTTGATCGATGTCGCGGCGGTCCGCTATCGCGACTGGCCGGCGTTCTCGGCTGAGCAGTTGCTGGACCTGGCGCCTGACCTGATCGTGACCAAGCAGGGAATGTCCGCCGCAGTCTGTGCCTTTCCTGGCGCCGACCACTTGCCCGCTTGCCACGAGCCCGACCGGATCGTCGAGCTTCCCGCCGAGCTGCTAGACGAGCCCGGCCCCGCCATGCTGGAAGCCGCCGAGGCGATCTACCGTGGGGTCTACGGCGAGATTCGCTGAGTATTGAGAACGGCGTCCCGCTGGGGCGCGCGCATCTCATCAAGGTACTTGCGCGCCGCCGGTAGATCGGGATCGTCGGCTCTTGCTCGCTGGACGAACCTCGCGCAGGCAATGGCCAGGCGGGCAGCATACCTGCCGTCGCTGCGAGCCAGGACTTGGTAGGCCAGACCAAGATTCTTCCAGAGGGCTGCACCCGGTTCGATCTTGCGCATTTCCGGTGCCGCGGCGATGCCAAGCTCGCCGTCGCCGCCAGACTGGGCCACGACTTCCTCGAGAATGCGAAGTGCATAACGCGCGGGCTCCAAGGCACCTCCGCGCTCGTCGCTGTAAACAAGCGCGAGGTGCGCGCGCCCGACTTGCGAATCAATGACCCGCCGACCGAGACCATTTTCCCAGGACTCGTCTGGCGCGCGCAGGGCCGGCGCAATGTCGTATGTGCCGATGGCCTGACGATCTCGTTCGACCCATTCCTCGTAGGTTGGAAACTCGGCCGGCCGAACCAGCCAGCGAAGCAAGCCGTAGGTGACCAGCTTGTATCCGTCTTGCCAGCTTGTGTCCCAATCGTCCACATGACCGATGACGACGACCGGCCGGTGGGGATTACCGTCGAGCAGTTGCTTGAGGGTCCAGCCACCTGAGCCATGAGCACCTTGCGGCAGGTACACATCAGGATGAAGACGCCGCCTCCGTGCCATGTACCAGGACATGGCCAGGTAGTCGCTATCCAGGTGAACAACGTCGGTGCGGAGTTGCTCCACCTCTTGAAAATAGAAGACAGCGCCCGTGACATCGTCCCCCATCGCCGTGATCACGAGGGCATTGGCTGGAAGCGACGCGAACGCAGTCGTCACGAAATCGCGATACACGGTGTTGTGGCGCCCGCTGGCTTGCCCCGCATGAAGAGCGACGCCGAGCGCGAACGCCGCCACAACCGCGACAGGAGCCAGGCGTGGCCAGGAAACGCGCGCGCCCAGTCTTTGCAAAAGACCAGCAAACCCAACCCCGGCGGCAATCGCCAACAGCAGATCGGATTCGATGCAGAACCGGCCGAGCACAGCCAGCAAGTGCGGTCTTGGCGTCGACAGGTTGGACAGAGCAGAAAAGGTCAGGCTGTAGAAGCAGAGGACGAGAAGAAGCATGACGGTCGTGGTGCGGGTTGGGCGATTCTTCACGCCGAGATAGAAACCCGTTACAGCCAGGACAGGACCAAACCAAAGAAGACGAGGAAACGCGTATCCCCACATGCGCCAGAGGGTCGGGAAGAACGTGCCGTGCGCGACGAAGACGGTTTGCGCACCGGCCCGGCCCATGCCGAAAGTTCCATAATCACGGCGCAGGATATGGGCGACCAGGCCGGCGATGCTGCTTTCATCTCCCCACGAAACGGCCGCTGCTGAAGTAGAGGCCGACATCAAATAGAGGTACGGGGCCAATCCGAGCAGCCCAAGTGCGCAAGCCATGGCCACACCCGTCGCGCCAAGATTGCGCCGTGCCACCCAAAGCGACCGGATGACCAAGGGTGCCGCGACGAACACAAGGCTGTGGTGGTTGCACATGCCAAGCCCGCTGGCAAAGACCAGCGCAAATACCGCGCGGCGAGAAAGCGTGCGCTCGACCCACAACCACAGCGTGAAAACCAGGGCTACGAACATGGCATTGAGCCCGAACACCTCTGCGCTGGTCGCATGCGACCAGACCAGTGAATTCGCGCCAAACAGCGCGGCTGCCAGAATCCCCGCCCAGGTATTGCGGATCCACGACTGGACCACGGCGCACACCAACCCGCCTGCCGCTGCGGTCGACAAAGCGGAAAGCAAGTTCACGCGCCAGGCAGGCGAGTGCCCGAGCGGTAGCGCGGCGAAGAAGCGCGCCAGCATCGCGAACAGCGGATAGCCCGAGGGATGGGGAACCCCGCCGGTGAGCGCCGCGGCCGTGATCTCACCGCTATCGCCGCCCGCCACCGATGGATTCAAGGTCGCGATGTAGAGCGCTGCCAGGGCGAGAAACACCAGAAAAGGAGCGAGCCGGAGCCGCGTAGCCGACTGGCTAGCGGCGGCCGCATCCACGCCCTTCGCCCCGTCAGCAGCGGCGTGCGTGCCTTTTCTCGGTGCGGACCTGCGTTTCCCCATAGCCTGGCCGAGCGAAAGCCCCTATTCCCCCAACGCGATCAGTTCCTCGGGCCGAAGCAAGCCGTGGGTATCGGAAATCACGCCGACCGTGGTGGAGGCCATGGGGCCATCATACCGCAGCCCTGCAACTGCGACCCTTCGCACTTGGCCCGCGAATCTGACAGATTCATCGGCAGCGTAGCCATCCCATGCCGACGCCCACTGGCAAAAACCCTGTGTCGCCTGCTTCTGCCCGCTGGCAGATTGTCTCGCCCAGCCGACTGCCCTCCACCCTGTTCGCGCGGCGCAAGTACTGGGCGCATCGCTTCGGCGTGGCGCCGGTCCTGCCCGTGTCGCGCGCCGAGCTGGACCGGCTCGGCTGGGAATGCTGCGACGTCATCCTGGTGACCGGCGACGCCTACGTCGATCACCCGAGCTTCGGGGCGGCGCTGATCGGCCGCGTGCTGGAGGAACAGGGCTTTCGCGTCGGCATCATCGCCCAGCCCGAGTGGCGCTCGGCCACCGCGTTCGCCTCGCTCGGCCGCCCGGCCCTCATGTTCGGCGTGACCGGCGGGAACATGGACTCGATGGTGAACCTGTACACCGCGGAGAAACGTTCGCGCAGCGACGACGCGTATGCGCCGGACGCCAAGCCCGGCCTGCGACCGGAACGCGCGGTCACGGTCTACTCCCAGCGCTGCCGCGAAGCCTTTCCCGACGTGCCCATCGTCATCGGCGGCATCGAGGCCAGCCTGCGCCGGGTCGCCCACTATGACTACTGGTCGGACAAGGTGCGGCGCTCAGTGCTCCTCGATTGCAAGGCTGACCTGCTGGTCTACGGCAACGGCGAGCGCCAGGTGGTCGAGATCGCTCATCGCCTCGCCGCAGGCGAGCCGGTCGCCGCGATCGCCGACGTGCGCGGCACTGCGATCGCGTTGTCGGCCAAGGCCACGCGACCCGATCGGGATTCTGAGATCGACGCTACCACCGTCGGTCGCGCCAGGGCGTCCAAGGGCCAGGTCGTCCGCCTGCCCAGCTTCGAGGCGGTGGCCGAGGATCCGGTCCTCTACGCCCACGCCTCGCGCATCGTGCATCTCGAATCCAACCCGGGCAACGCGCGCGCCTTGGTGCAACGCCACGGCAGCCGCGACCTGTGGGTGAACCCGCCGGCCCTACCGCTGACCACGGCCGAACTGGACGCAGTCTACGATCTGCCGTTTTCGCGCCGGCCCCACCCGAGCTATGGCGACTCGCGCATCCCGGCCTACGAGATGATCAAGTGCTCGATCGCCATCATGCGCGGATGCTTCGGCGGCTGCACCTTCTGCTCGCTCACCGAGCACGAAGGCCGCATCATCCAGAGCCGCTCGCCTGCGTCGATCTTGCGCGAAATAGCGTCGGTGCGCGACAAGACGCCGGGGTTCACGGGCGTGATCTCCGATCTGGGCGGGCCGACCGCCAATATGTATCGGCTCACGTGCAAGGACCCCGCGATCGAGGCCGCGTGCCGCCGGCTCTCGTGTCTTTTCCCGGGCATCTGCCCCAATCTCGACACCAATCACGGCCCGCTCATTGATCTCTACCAGCGGGCGCGCCAGGCCGCGGGGGTGAAGAAAATCACCATCGGATCAGGCGTGCGCTACGACCTGGCCCTGGTCTCGCCCGCCTACGTCGAGGAGTTGGTCAGGCACCATGTCGGCGGTTATCTCAAGGTCGCCCCCGAGCACAGCGAGCTCGGGCCGCTGGCCAAGATGTGCAAGCCGGGCATCACTGCGTTCGACGAGTTTCGCGTGCTGTTCGAGCGCTTCTCGCGCCAGGCCGGCAAGGAGCAGTACCTCATCCCGTACTTCATTGCCGCGCACCCGGGCACCTCGCTGCGAGACATGGTGGCGCTCGCGCTCTGGTGCAAGCGCAACAACTTCCGGCCCGATCAGGTGCAGGCCTTTCTGCCCTCGCCCATGGCCATGGCCACGGCCATGTACCATTCGGGCAAGAACCCCTTGCGTCCCCTGCACCGACGCGGCGGCGAGGAAGTCTGCGTGGCCCGCGGCGAGAAGCAACGCCGGTTGCACAAAGCGTTCCTGCGCTACCACGATTCCGAGAACTGGCCGCAGATTCGCGCTGCGCTTCTTCATCTGGGCCGGCCAGACCTCATCGGCCACGGACGGAATTGCCTGGTTCCACCTGACCACAATCAGGCCCGCACAGCCCGTCCTGCCATGAACAAGCCGCGACACCGTCGGCATCGATCGCGTCCCCCCGGTTCGACGCGTCGGTCTTGAGTTGCGCAGTTTCAACGCCCAGGCGTTGACAGCGACAGCCACGGGCAAGAAATCCGCGTAGGTCTGCCTTGCGCAAATCCATGGCAAGCAGAGTGGTGTCTTCCCAAATACGTTGGAGATCGCTAGTCTGGTCGCATGGCTTTGACCCCGGCTACACGACCGCCACGTTCCTCTCCCAAGTCTGAGCCTTCGATTCGTTGTCGGCTCACAGTGGCGACGGGTCTGTGCGGGTTGATGCTAGCCGCCGGGGCGTGCGCCAAGACGACAGCCGTTGGGTCTGGCAATGGCGGATCGACGACAACCAAACCGGCGGGGGGAAACACCAGCAGCGAAGGTTCTTCGGGAAACGGCGGCTCCACTGGCTCTGCAAGCGTATCGTCCGCCGCCGGAGGAAACGGCGGTTCAGGGACCACCTCTATGGGTGGCTCCACCAATACCGGCGGCTCCACCAACACCGGCGGCTCCACCAGCACTGCCACCTCGTCGAGCAAAGGCGGTTCCTCGCTCGCTGGTGGAACGACCGTTGCCGGTGGGTCGTCGGCCCCAGGAAGCTCCGGCAGAACCGGGGGCGCCAGCAGTTCCAGCACTCCCGCCGACGCAGGACCAGCCCCGCTCAGCTACGCACTGCCGGCCCCCAAGCAGTGCGACAATCAATTTTTCGTCCAGAACTGCACCTGGAACGATGCCAGTTCCGCCTGTGGTGGAAAGTGCTCGTCGGTCAACGCCTGTCAGGACACCCCCTCGTCCAAGCCAGGCGCCGACATCACCTTCGCCTGCCCGCGCTGGATGTTGTTCAGCGACGAGATGCTCCAGGCCGCCATCGACGATGGCAATACGGCCTTCAACTACGCAGTGGTCGGCCACGACCGGGACACCGGTGGTATTGATGGCTCCGACAAGACGAGCTGCTGCCAATGTTACCAACTGGTCTACGACTACCCTGCGGAGAATCAGTGCAACGTGAATGCGAGCAATACCGGTCCCTCGGCCATCCCCATTCCGCCGCCGCTTATCGTACAAAGTTTCAACACGGCAACCAATGGACCCGATGATTTTGACGTATTCATGGGTGCCGGTGGTTATGGCGGAAACAACGCCTGTCGGCCCAACTACTCAATGACAGATGCCGCCGGCCTGTACATGTATACGACATTTCCAGACAACGGCCAATCGGGTGGCATCAAGGGCGCCGGAACCTACACTGATTGCAAAACGACCATACAGTGGGTGACCACGGCCTCGCTCTCGTCGGCAGCTTGCCAGAACGACATCGCGGCTGCGTGCAACCAGACCAGTTCGAACTCGACGCTGATGACCAACGAAACCATCAACTCCTGCATCAAATCGAATGACCCCAACACCTACTACCATCTCAACTGGTTTGTTCATGTCATGAAGGTCGAATGCCCCACCCACCTCACCCAGGTCACTGGGTGCAAACTGGCCCCGCAGGGACTTCCCCAGGTCGACCCCACGGTCACGACCGCGGCTCAAGCCGCCAACAATCCCGCTTTCAAGGCAACTGCCGCCAATGGAAATCACTTCTCAACCACGACCATGCAGGACTGCTGCAAGCCCTCGTGCGCGTGGCAAGACTGGGTCACGGGGAGCAGCGGTGGACTGACGGCGGTCGGCGACTACAACTCGTTCTACTCCTGCGACCAGAACGGCGTCCCGATCACCGAATCGCCGTGACCTTCACGCTCTTGCGCGCAGGATCTTGGCGGCGGCGTCCGCGGTGATGTCGCCCTGCTCGCCGAAGGCCGACTTGCGACTGGGAAAGCGCTCGCCCACCTTGCGGGCCGCATCCTCGGCATCGATGCCGAAGGCCTTCAGGCGCGTGGGCATGTTGAGCGAATGGAAGAATGCCTCGGTCTTGTCAACGGCGGCCTTTGCATCGCCAACATTCCAAATGCGACGGCCGTACTGAGCGAGCTTGGCCGACTTGGCGGCCAGCTTGTAGGTCCACACGCCAGGCATGACCACGGCCAGCGATTCGGCGTGATCGATGCCGTAAAACGCAGTTAGTTCATGGCCAATCATGTGGGTCGCCCAGTCGCCGGGCACGCCGCAGGAAAGCAAGTTGTTGAGCGCGATGGTGGCCGACCACATGAAGTCCGCGCGGCTGGCGTAGTCGCGCGGGCTCTCCAACGTGCGTGGCCCGACATCAACCAGGGTTTGCAGCACACTTTCCGCCAGGCGGTCTTGCAAAAGCGATTGCGCGGGCAAAGTCATGTACTGCTCGCACACGTGGACAAAGGCGTCCACGATGCCGTTGCGCACCTGTTTGGCCGGCAACGAGAACGTGGTCTCGGGATCCATCACCGAGAACACCGGATAGACGTGGTCCGAGGCAAAGTGCAGCTTCTCGCTGCTGCTCTTGCGCGAGATGACCGCGTTGCCATTGGACTCGGATCCGGTGGCGGGCAGGGTCAGCACCGCACCCACAGGCAAGGCGCCGGTCACGGTGCTGCCATTCGTGCGCAGGATGTCCCATGGGTCGACGCCGGGGAACACGGCCGCGGCCGCGACGTACTTGGCGGCGTCCAGCACGGAGCCGCCGCCCACCGCGAGCAAGAACTTGATGCCCTTGTCCTTCACCACGGCCAGCGCCTTCATGCACATCTCGTGCAAAGGATTGGGCTCGATGCCGCCGAACTCGACCAGTTTGTGCCTGGCCAGCGCGGCCTTCACTTGCTCGTACACGCCGTTCTTCTTGATGGACCCGCCGCCCCACACCATCAGCACCGGCCGATCCGCCGGCACACGCGAGGCGATTTCGGCAATCATGCCCTTGCCGAACAGGATCTCCGTCGGGTTGCGATAGATGAAGTTTTCCATGGTGCAATCTCTTCCTCGATCTGAGGACGAGGTTGTCCGATGCGACCTTCGAGGTCAAGTGAGGGGACGAACCTACGAACTCAGGAAGCGACTGCGCTAACCATTGGACTCCGCCGCTCTTCCGCTTCCGCCCCGCTGTCAGGTCGGGTACGATGCTTCACGAGATGTCGCCGGCTGTTGATGCCTTCGTGAAGAAATGGGCCGCGTCCGGCGCGGCGGAGCGGAATCTTCCTGAAAAGCCATTCCAACGGCGCCACCTGTGAGAGCGTGGTACGATTGGAATTTAGGTCAATGCAGCAGCCCAAAGAGATAGTGGAAGCCGCCATGAAGCTTTCGCCCGAGCAGCGCGAGGAGATCATCAACGATCTATGGGCCAGCCTCGATGGGAGTCTTGGGAACGAGTGGGAAGAGGAGATCCAGCGACGGGTCCAGGACGTAGACGCCGGGCACGTGAAAACCATCCCCGCCGAGGAAGTTTTCTCGCGGCTCGAGCATCGCTTCCGTGTCCGGTAGGCGGCTACGTTTCAATCCGCTGGCCGAGGCGGAGATTTTGGAGGCGGCACGCTGGTACGAGGATCGCTCACCCGGATTGGGCGCGGCTTTCGTCGATGCCGTCCGTGATGCGACCGCGACGGTGCTGGAGGCACCAAAGCGGTGGCGCCTGGTCCGCCGGACGCGCAGATACCTGATGGGGGAGATTCCCCTTTGCTGTCGTCTACCGCGAGACCTCGGAAAAAGAAGTCGAGGTCGTGGCGGTGGCGCACTTGAAGCGACAGCAACGGTACTGGTCGAAGCGGTAGAAGACTGGACAGCCTTGCAAGAGTTCAGATCTTCGGAAGATCGGGACTTGGCCCGTCGCCCATACAGGTTAGAATCACTCCCACGGCCCCGTAGCTCAGGTGGATAGAGCGGCGGTTTCCTAAACCGTAGGTCGCCTGTTCGAATCAGGCCGGGGTCACCATCATGATCGCCATTGTCCAGAGAGTCTCCCGTGCCGAAGTCCGGGTCTCCGCCGAGGTTGTCGGACGCATCGCCAAGGGCGTGCTCTTGCTGGTCGGCGTCGAGCGAGGCGACCGCGAGGCCGATGCCGAGGTGCTGGCGCGCAAGCTGGTTGCCCTTCGCATCTTTCCCGGCCGCACGCCCATGGATCTCAGCCTCAAGGACGCGGGCGGGGCTTGCCTGGTAGTCAGCCAGTTCACGCTGGCCGGCTCGATCCGCAAAGGCAATCGACCCAGTTTCGACCGCGCCGAGGATCCGGCACTGGCGCAGGCTCTTTACCAGCGGGTCGCCGATCGCATCGCCGCCGACGGCATCCCGGTGTCTTGCGGACGGTTTGCCGCTGACATGGATGTGGAACTGGTGAACGACGGCCCGGTCACCTTCATCATCGAAACCCGCGACGGCGCGCTGGCCGGGCACTGATGATCAGGGATACGTGATCAGCGCTTCGACCGGCACCTTGCCAAGTTTCGCCCGGCCGTTCAGCCCGGCTAGCTCGATCACAAAAGTCGCCAGGACGACCTGCCCACCCAGGTCTTGCAACAAACGACAGGCCGCGGCCGCTGTACCGCCGGTGGCGAGAAGATCATCGACCAGGGCCACGCGCGTGCCCGCAGCCACCGCGTCCTCGTGGATCTCGATGCCGTCGCTGCCGTATTCGAGCTGGTAGCGCTGCTGCCGCGTTTTCCAGGGCAGCTTGCCCGGTTTGCGCACGGGCACGAAGCCGATCCCCAGCACAGCGGCCGCCGCTGCGCCAAAGATGAAGCCGCGCGACTCGATGCCGGCGATCACGGCCGGCCGCGCCTTCGCGATCCCATCACACAGACGTTCCACACAGCAGCGAAAGCCAGGACCGTGCTGCAGCAGCGGCGTCACATCGCGGAAGAGGATCCCCTGCTTGGGAAAGTCGGGGACGTCGCGAATCAGGGAACGAAGATCACCTGTGAACCTTTCGGGTGCGGCTGGCATGGCCTGTTTCTACTTCGGGGGCGGCAGAAATTGCAGTGGATCTTGCGGCTCCTGCCTGCGCCGCACCTCGAAGTGCAGGTGCGGGCCGGTGGCGTGACCGGTGTCGCCCACGCGCGAGATCTCCTGGCCCGCGGTGATGTGATCACCAACGTGTACCAAGAGGAGCGAGTTGTGGGCATATACGGTCACCAGATCCCCCGCGTGCTGGAGCACGACCATGTTCCCGTAGCCTCGCACCTTGTCACCCGCGTAAAGAACCTCGCCATCGGCCGCAGCCAGCACCGGCGTCCCGATGGTTGCTTTCATGTCGATGCCTTCGTGGTCGCGGCCCCAGCGCTTGCCAAACGGCGAGGTGAGAATGGGCCTGGCCAGCGGCCAGCGTAGGGGCGCCTTGCTGCTCGGCTCGCTCTGCGCGGCGGGCGCGTTGGGCAGCGCTGTGGTCGCAGGCGTGGCATCGGGCGGAATGGTGCCGGCCTGGGCCGAGGCGCCCAGCACGAACACCAGCCGACCGGGCTCGAGCAACTGGCTCCGTCGCAGTCCGTTGATCTCCAGCAGATCCTCCAGCGGGATCCCAGCCTCCTTGGCGATCTTGGCCGGAGTTTCGCCCGACTTGACCACGTGCCAGGTTCCCGGCGGGTTGTCGTCGTGCAACGGGCGCGCGGTGGTGGCGCAGGCTCCCAGGCCGAGCAGCACGAACGCAGCCCAGAGGGCACATCGTCTGCACGCGACCCCGCGACTACGCCTGCGGCTTGTCACGGCCCACCCCATAGCGTCCAATCAAATTCACGTAACGGCAGGGAACATCCTGCATGGTCTCGAATGCGTCGCCCCGGCGCCGCACGCGGGTCAGGATCTGTTCATCGAAGCCGCCCACTGGTGCCACCAGACGGCCGCCGTCGCGCAATTCATCGAGCAGCAGCGCGGGAATCTGTGGAGTCGCGGCCGAGACGATGATGATGTCGTAGGGCGCGTGCTCGGGCCAGCCGCAACTCCCGTCGAACGCGGCCAGGGTGACGTTCTGGCAGCCCGCACCGGCCAGGTGCGCCCGCGCCTTGTCCACCAGCTCGGAAACTACATCCACGGCAAAAACCTGCGCGCACAGCAGCGCCAGCACAGCCGTCTGATAGCCTGAGCCCACCCCGATCTCGAGAGCGACGTCGCCCGCGTCCGGCACTGCCAGCTCGGTGGCGCGCGCCACCATGTACGGCTGCGAAATCGTCTGACCGAACCCGATGGGCAAGGGTCGATCGTCGTAGGCAAGATCCACCTGCTCCCGGTCAACGAAGAGATGGCGCGCGGCCCGACTCATGGCATCGAGCACGCGCGCGTCGGTGATGCCGCGACGGACGAGTTGCTCCGCCACCATCGTCGCGCGCAGACTGACGAATGGATCCGGCGGCCCCGCTGGGCCTGGCGTATCGCCGGATCGGCGTCCTGCGCTCACGATGCTATTTCCCGGCGTTGAGCGCTGCGCCTTCTGCGAACGTGCCCAGGTTCCAGGTGGACATCCGTTGCAAGGCCGGACGGTGGGTGAGGTCCAGGCTGAGCGGTGTGATCGACGCCAGGCCGGAACGCACGGCCGCGCTGTCCGAGCCCGGAACGTCCTCGCCCTTCTCCTCGGGCCCACCGATCCAGTAGTAGGCCCGGCCGCGCAGATCCTCGCGCACGTCCACCTGGTCCCGGTACAGCCGCTTTCCCATGCTGGTCATGGAATATCCGCGCACCGGGCCAGCGGGCAGGTTCACGTTCAGCAGGGTGCCCGCTTCGATGGCGTCCGGCCCCTGGGCCAGCACCTGCCGCACCAACGCCCGTGCAAAGCCCGCCGCCGGCGCGAAGTCCTGCGGCCAGCGCCGCTCGACCGACAGGGCGATGGCAGGAATCCCCCGCACGGCGGCCTCCAGGGCCGCGCCCACGGTGCCCGAATAGAACACGTCCGAGCCCAGGTTGAACCCGTTGTTGATCCCCGACACGCACAGGCCCGGCCTGCGCGGCACCAGGTGCAGAAGCGCGAGATACACGCAATCCACCGGTGTCCCGTCGATGGCGTACACGTTGGACCGGATCTGATCCACGCGCAGCGGGCGATCCAAGCTGATGGAATGCGAGGCCGCGCTTCGCTCGCGGTCAGGCGCGGCCACCATCACGTCACCCAGATCCACCAGCGCCTCCGCGAGCGCAGAGATCCCCGGCGCCATCACGCCATCGTCATTGCTGAGGAGAATGAATGGCTTCGACGACACGGTATTTGTCGGGGCGACTGGATTTGAACCAGCGACCCCCTGACCCCCAGTCAGGTGCGCTAACCAGGCTGCGCCACGCCCCGATATTTGTTTCTATTCTTCCACGAGTCGTATCAGATCCAGAAGCCCTTGCTTGATTTTTCTCATGGTCTCGACGTCGATTTCCGGCGGCGGCACCGGCGGCGGCGTGCCCTCGTCGTGTCCCAGTTCCCGCAGCCGCGCGCGCGCACCCTGGATGGTAAAGCGCTGCCCGTATAGCAGATCGCGTATGGTGAGCAACAGCTCAATGTCCTTGCGCCGGTACAGCCGCTGCTGCGAGCGCGTCTTCTGCGGCCGGATGGAATGAAACTCGGTTTCCCAGTAGCGCAGCACGTACGGCTTGACCGCGCACAGGCGGGCCGCCTCGCCGATCTTGAAGAAGGGCTTGTCCGGGATCGTGCTCGGATCGACGGGAGCGGAGGCACGCCGGGGCAACGGGTTCCTGCTGGTCTAGGAGTTGAGCGCGCTCTTCAGCACCTGGCTGGGCTTGAAGGTCAACACGCGACGGGCGCTGATCGTGATCTCTTGACCGGTCTGCGGGTTGCGACCGGCGCGCGCGTTCTTCTCCCTGACCACGAAGTTCCCGAAACCGGAGATCTTGATCTTTTCGCCCTTTTCCAAGGTCTCTTTGACGGTGTCGAAAACGGTCTCCACGATCTCGGCGGCCTCTTTCTTCGAGAATCCGCCGACCTTCTCGTAGACCGTTTCAACTATGTCGGCCTTGGTCATACGCCTATGTTGTCCACAAATCCCTTTGATGTCAAAGGGTTGCCTAGACCTATCTGATGTCGATGGCGTGAAGAGCAGTCAGCGCCTTGACAACCCGGGCATGTGCGGCGTCGGCCTCGGCGTCGGTCAAGGTGCGATCGGCAGCCCGGTAGGTCATCGTCCACAGCATCCCCTTCTTGCCGGCCGGGACGTACTTGGGGTCGCGGAAATCCTCCAGCACAGCCAGCTCGCGCAAGAGCGGCTCATCCGCCGACAGGAATCCCGCGCGCTGGGCATTCGCAGAGAGATCGACGTCGCTCCAGAACGACACATCACGGGTCACGGCGGGGAACCGCGGGGGCGCCTCGGCGCGCAGCGGTGCCGTGGCCGCGGCGAGGGGCGCGATGGCCAACTCGAAATAGAAGGCGTGCGGCTCGATGCCTAGGCGCCGCGCGATCGCCGGGTGCAGTTCGCCCAGGGTGCCAAGTTCGGCACCGGCGGGACTCGTGACCAGGGCCGAGACACCCGGGTGCAGAAAGGGCACGCCGGCCTGGGCACAGTACCGCGCGTCCTGCAGGCCGAAACCGCGCAACAGGTCCTCGACGATGCGCTTGAGATCGTAGAAGTCGACCGGCTCGCCGGGCTTGAGCCATTCGGCCCGTCGGCCGGCGATCAGCCCTGCGGCGTGAGTCTTCTCGATCGGCGCCTCGCTTGCCTGGGCCGACCGCCGCACCACGCGACCCACCTCGAACAACCAGGCGTCACTGACCCCGCGCGCGAGATTGCGTTTGAGGGCATCGGCCAGCCCCGGCAGCAAGGTGGTGCGCATGACCTCGTAGTCTGCCGAGATGGGGTTCTGCACCGCGATGCCGTCGGCCAGCTCCTGGTGCGCGCCGTCGGCGCTCACCGTCGCCAGAGCGCTTCGCGGAACGAAGGCCCAGCTCACGATCTCGTGCAGGCCGGCGCTCGCCAGCAACGCGCGTGCGTGATCCGCGGGCGCCTCGGGATTCGCAAGCGAGGTGGCGTTGCTGCGGATGCGCTGCTTGTGCGCGGGCTTGCCATACTCGCCCATGCGTAGGATCTCCTCGATGAGATCCTCCTCGATGGTGAGGTCGGGGCGGAAAGTGGGCACCGTGGCGACGAGGCCATCGTCCGTCTTCTCGCACGCGATGCCGAGTCGAGCAAGCTGGTCCTGCGCGAAGTTCGTGGAATAGTCCACCCCGGTCACTCGCCGCAGGTGGCTGGTGCGCAGTTTCACCTTGGCAGGCAGCGCCGGCCGCGGGTAGCGATCCACCATGCCCGCCACCACATGGCCACCGCCCAGCTTGCCCAAAAGAGCCGCGGCCCTGCGCGCAGCCAAGGGAATGCTGTTCGCGTCCACGCCGCGCTCGAAGCGATAGGACGCCTCCGAGATCAGCCCCAGACGGCGGCTGGTGCGGCGAATGCTGCGCGGCTCGAAGGTCGCTGCCTCGAGCAGAACATTTCGGGTGGACGCGGAGATCTCGCTGCTATTTCCACCCATGACACCGGCCAGCGCCACCGGCCCGCTGCCATCGGTGATCACGATGTCTTCCGCCAGCAGGGTCCGGCCGAGGCCGTCGAGCGTTGTCATGGTTTCACCAGGCCTCGCCCGCCGCACCACGATGGGCCCGACCAGCTTGTCGAAATCGAAGGCGTGCAAGGGATGCCCGGTCTCGAGCAGCACGTAGTTGGTCACGTCGACCAGATTCGAGATGGCGCGAATCCCGCAGTACTGCAGGCGCAGGCGCATCGTCACGGGACTAGGCGCAACCGTGACACCGGCGACGAAGCTGGCCGTGTAGCGCGGACAGGCCACCGGGTCGTCGATGCGCACGTCCGTGGTGATCCCGCCGGCCTGTTCGGAACCCGCGGGAGGATCGATGGGGCGCAGGCGGGTGCCGAAGTGCGCGGCCAGCTCGCGCGCGATCCCGAGGTGAGACAAGGCATCGGGACGGTTGGGCGTGACGTTCACCTCCAGCACGTCGTCCACCACGCCCAGATACTGGGCCACATCGACGCCGGACTCGGCAGTCGGCGGCAGAATCAAGATCCCGTCGGCCTGTTCGGAGAGGCCCATCTCGATCTCGCTGCAGATCATGCCGGGCGAGAACACACCGCGAATCTCGCGGGCATCCAGGGTGTGCCCGCCGGGCAGCCGCGCGCCGGGCGGGGCCCAGCACACGCGATTGCCGGGCGGGGGCACGTTGGGTGCTCCGCACACCACGCTCTCCTCGCGCTGGCCCGCGCGCACGCGCACGATGCGCAGCTTGTTGGCGTTCGGGTGCGGCTTGATGTCCAGCACCTCGGCCACCAGCACGCCCGTCAACTCGCGGCCCTTTGCCTCGCTGCCTTCGACCTCCAGCCCTTGGTCGGTCAGCGCCCAGGTCACGGCCTCGATATCGGCGCCCGCCGGTAGCTCGACCAGTTCCCGCAGCCAGTTCAACGAGATCTTCATGATTCGTCCCTAACTCGCTGGAAATTGGCGCAAAAACCGCAGGTCATTCTCGTAAAAGAGGCGCAGGTCCTGCACCCCGTACTTGAGCATCGCCATGCGCGACAGGCCCATGCCAAAGGCGAATCCAGTCACGTTGTACTTGTCGTAACCGACAGCCTTGAGCACGTTGGGGTGAACCATCCCGGAGCCACCGATCTCCAGCCATCCGGTGCCCTTGCACAGCCGGCAGGTTGAGCGCGCGGGCTGCTTGCCTTCACACAGGAAACAGGAGGCGTCTACCTCGGCCGAAGGCTCGGTGAAGGGGAAGAAGCTGGGCCGCAGCCGGATCTGGGTGTCAGGCCCGAAGAACCGCTGCACGAACACGATCAGCGTGGCCTTGAGGTCTTCGAAGCTGACGTTGCGATCCACGTGCAGCCCCTCGCACTGCGGGAACATGGGCGTGTGGGTGGCGTCGTCGTCACGGCGAAATACGTTGCCGGGCGCGATGATCTTCACCGGAGGCGGGCCGGCCAGCATGGTGCGAATCTGCACCGGCGATGTGTGCGAGCGCAGGATGAAGCCACCCTCGACATAGAAGGTGTCCTGCATGTCACGCGCCGGGTGGTCAGCCGGCGTGTTGAGCGCGTCGAAGTTGTTCCATTCGGTCTCGATCCAGGGGCCGGTGCGCACCTCGAAGCCCATGCCGTGGAAGATCTGCTCGATTTCCAGCCGCACCCGCGTGAGCGGATGCAGGGTTCCAGCGCGACGGCCGCGGCCCGGCAGGGTCACGTCGATCTTGCGCTCCAGATCGGCGGCCAAGTCGGCGCCAGCCAGATCCTGCAAGCGAGCCTGCACAGCCTGTTCGACAGCGGCACGCGCTCGATTGGCGGCTTCGCCCACTGCCGGTCGGTCGGATGGCGGCAGCCTGCCCAGGCCCTTCATCAGTTCGGTGGCCTTGCCCTTCTTGCCCAGGTAGCGCGCCTGAACCGCGCGCATATCCTGCTCGCTGGAAAGTGAGGCGATCTCAGCCGAAAATTCCGCGATCAAGCACTCGAAGGCTGAAATCAGATCCTGGGCCGCTGGGGTTCCTTCGCCGGAAGTCACGACGGAACCGCTGCCAAAGGAGCCTAGGATGCCACGCCGGCAGCCTCAACGACCTTCTTGAAGGCGTTGGGGTCGCTGATGGCCAGGTCCGCGAGGATCTTGCGGTCGAGAGTGATGCCCTGCTTGTCTAGCCCGGCGAAGAGCCGCGAGTAGGCAACACCGAGTTCGCGGCTGGCGGCATTGATACGCGCGATCCACACTCCCCGAAAATCGCCCTTCCTCTTGCGCCGATGGAAGAGTGAGAAGCGCCACTTGCGATGGACGGCTTCTACCGCTGCCTTCCACAGCTTGGAGCGGCCGCCGCGAAAGCCCTTGGCATGCTTCCGAATGCGGTCCCGGCGTCGCTTTGTCTTGAATCCACCTTTAGCGCGAGGCATGGGTCAACTCCTAGAGTCCGTACGGAATCATCGCCTTGATCTGATGTTCCTGAGTCTTGGCGATGTAGCCGCCCCGACGCAGTTTCCGCTTGTTCTTGGTTCGCTTGGGCGTGAGGATGTGCCGCAGATAGGCACGCTTCCTCTTGATGCGTCCCTTGGCCGTCAGCTTGAAGCGCTTCTTCACGCTGCTCTTGGTCTTCATTTTGAGCTTGGGCATGGGAGGCGCGGAGTATATCCGTCTCGCCGGGCAGTGCAAGAGTCTAGTGCCCTGAAGCGGAACCAACCTTTGGCACTAGCTTTTCTGCGACGGGGGCGCCCCAAAACGCGGCCCGCTGGAAGGCGCCGCTGGCGCGTCGCTCGCATTGGGTCCGTTCTCCTGGTCGCCCGGCCTGGACGGCGACGCCGTTAGACCGGACGAACTGGCCGGTCGGATCACACCGGCGCGCGGGCCGATGATCATGACCATTCGGCGTCCTTCCATGATGGGTTTCTGCTCGACCGCTGCGATGTCCAGACACCCCTTGACGACTTGGTCCAGCATGGCCTGGCCGGTCTCGGGGTGAACGATCTCGCGTCCGCGAAAAACGATCACCAATTTGCACTTGTTACCCTCGCCCAGGAAGCGATGGATGTGCTTGAGCTTGAAGGCCAAGTCGTGCTTGTCGGTCTTGGGCCGAAGCTTTATTTCCTTGATGACGACCGTGGACTGGTGCCGCCGCGACGCCTTTTCCTTCTTCGATTCCTCATACTTGAACTTGCCGAAGTCCATGATCCGGCAAACCGGCGGGACAGCCCGCGGGCTCACCTCCACCAGATCAAGGTTCTGTTCGTCAGCGAGTTTCAGTGCTTCATAGGTCGGCAAGATGCCGACCTGAGAGCCGTCCGCTCCGATGACTCGCACCTCGGGCACGCGAATGCGTCGCCCAACGCGATAGTTGTCTGCAGCGCTTCCGCTGGAACCCGAATACCCGCCTGGCCTTGGGATGGTCTTTTCTCCTGGTTGGTCGCCGCGCTAACTGATCGGTTTCTTCTCTGCCGAGGGAGCGCCGAGCACAGGGGGCACGGCTTCGGACGCCAACCTTTGCGCCAACTCATCGAGTGGCGTGGCCGGCATCTGCTGGCCGTCCCGCGTCCGCGGCGAAACCACGCGGGCAGCCATGTCTCTCTCGCCCACTACCAGCATGTATGGAATCTTTTCCATCTGCGCGCGCCGGATCTTGGCGCCGAGCTTGTCGGCCGACAGATCGGCGTCCGCGCGCAGGTCGGCCGCCAAGAGGCGCGCCTGCACCTCGCGGCCCCAGACATCGGCCTTTTCACTCACGGTGAGCACGCGCGCCTGTACCGGCGCGAGCCAGAGCGGGAAGGCACCAGCAAAGTGCTCGATGAGAACCGCCATGAAGCGCTCCATCGATCCGAACAGCGCGCGGTGGATCATGACTGGCCGCTGGCGCGAACCGTCGGGCGCCACGTACTCCAGCGCGAAGCGCTCGGGAAGCTGGAAATCGAGCTGGAAGGTGGTGCACTGCCATTCGCGGCCGAGGGCGTCGCGGATCTTCAGATCGATCTTGGGGCCGTAGAAGGCGCCGCCGCCTTCATCCACCTCGAAGGGCATGCCCGCAGCCTCCAGCACGCGCCGGATGGCGGCCTCGGCCCGGTCCCAGGCCGCCCTGTCGCCCATGAAATTCTCCGGACGGGTCGCCAAAAATGCCTTCACATCGGCAAAGCCGAAGACCTTGAGGATGTCGAGGCCGAAGCGCACGCAGGCGGCCATTTCTTCCTCAATCTGCTCTTCACGCAGAAATAGGTGGGCGTCATCCTGGGTGAATCCGCGCACGCGCAGCAGGCCGTGCAGCACGCCCGAGCGCTCGTAGCGGTACACGGTTCCCAGCTCGGCGTAGCGGATGGGCAACTCGCGGTGCGAGCGAAGCTGCGACCGGTAGATGGCGATGTGGAAGGGGCAGTTCATGGGCCGGACCAGATAGCGCTGGCCTTCCAGTTCCATGCCGCCGAACAGGTTCTCTTTGTAGTGCGCCATGTGGCCGGATTTCTCCAGCAACTGCTCGCGTGCCACATGCGGGGTGAACACGACCTGATAGCCTCGGCGTACCAACTCGCGACGGATGAGATCCTCGAGCACGGTGCGCACGATGGCGCCCTTGGGGTGCCAGAGCACGAAGCCCGGGCCCACCAGCTCGTCGACGGAGAACAGGTCCAGTTGCTTGCCCAGCACGCGGTGATCGCGGCGCTTAGCCTCTTCAAGACGATCCAGGTGGGCTTTCAGATCGTCCTTGGACGCGAACGCCGTGCCGTACACGCGCTGGAGTTGCGGATTGCGCTCGTCGCCGCGCCAGTAGGCACCCGCGAACGACAGCACCTTGAAAGCCTCGATCTGCCCGGTGCGTTCGATGTGCGGCCCGGCGCACAGGTCCACGAAGTCGCCGTGCTGGTACAGCGAAATCTCTTCGCCCTCGGGAATCGACTGGATGATTTCGACCTTGTAGCTCTCGCCCTTGTCGGCAAACAGACGCAGGGCCTCTGGCCGCGAAACCACCTTGCGCACGAAGGGTAGATCCTGCGCGACGATCTTGGCCATCTCGGCCTCGATCTTCTCGATGTCCTCGGGCGCGAACGGCTCGGTGTCGAAGTCGTAGTAGAATCCGTTCTCGATGGCCGGTCCGATGGTCACTTTGGCCTTGGGCCGCAGGCGCTGAACCGCATCAGCCATCACGTGGGAGGCTGAATGGCGCATGCGGGACAGCGGATCATCAGGCACATCCCCCTTGTCGCGGGGGCGGATCACCGGGCGTTCACTCACGGTCTTTGGTCTCCGAACGCAAACATCCGGCTGACAGGGGATAGGCGCTCGCTGGCGGGGGCCGGTCGGCGCGGACTGCGTGGGCAAGGGTCGCGGGTTGCAACGGCGGAAGGATAGCACCGACGCCCCCCGGCGCTGAAGCCTGAATACAAATGGTAGGCACGGGCGGGATTGAACCGCCGACCCCTACCGTGTCAAGGTAGTGCTCTCCCACTGAGCTACGTGCCTGTGAGTCTGTTTGGTTCAGGCGGGCTACGTTAGCGACGGCGACGGTAGAGTCAAGCAGAGAATCAGTCGACTCTGGCCAATGCCGCCACTTGCACCTCGGCGGCTCCGGCCTGAAGCAAGACGCGCGTGCATTCGGCCAACGTGGCGCCCGTGGTCATGACATCGTCCACCAGCAAGATCCGCCGACCCCGAACCCATCCCGGCCGCTCGACGGCAAAGGCCCCGGCCACGATCCGCCGCCGCGACGCCGGCGACTCCCAGCCCAGCGCCGGCGTATCGCGAACCCGGCGCAAGCCGTTGAAAGCCACCAGCGGTCGGGACGCTGGCCGGCGGGAGAGCTTTTCCGCCACGCGCAGGAGTTCCAGCGCCTGGTTGAATCCTCTCTGGCGCAGACGGCGGGGGTGCAGGGGGACCGGGCACAGCGCGTCCACTCCGCTGTCGAGCGCGGCTGCGACGGCAGGCGCGAGCAAGGCGCCCAAGGGTCGCGCCAGGTGGCGACGCCTTCCGTGTTTCAGGTGAAGAACCGCTTCGGTGGTAGCGCCCCCGTAGGCCAGCACCGTCCAAACCCGCGAAAAGGGCAGCGGCCTGGCCTGGCAACCCTGACAGCGCCTGCTCTCATCGCGGCCGTCATCTACAGGCAAACCACATCCGTGACAGGGACGATCGACTGCCGCTACCGTAACCGCACAGCTCTCGCAAAACGCCCTGCCTTCGGGCACGAAGGCGTTACAGGCAGCACAGCGCGCGGGCCAGAGAAGACCTGCGGCGAGCCGAAGCAGCATGCAGGGTTATCGGCTGCGACGGGTTCCAGGTTGCGTGCGGACAGTGCTATACAGGCTTCTCGTACAGGACATCGACGATGTGAGCGTAGCGGCTCCGCACCACATCCCGCTTGACCTTGAGGCTGGGGGTCAGCTCGCCCGCGGCTTCGGAAAAATCGGCTGGCAGGATGGCGAAGTTCTTGATGGTCTCGTAGGAGGCCAGGGTCCGGTTGATCGCGGCCACCGCGTCTTCCACGGCCACACGCAACTCGGACCGTGAAGCGGCACGGGCCAGGTTTCCGCCTCCAAACTGACGTGCGGCGGTCTCCGACAGCGTGACGATGGCTACGCAGTGCGGGCGTTTGTCGCCGAACACCACCACCTGACTGATCAGCGGGCAGTGGGCCTTTAGTGCGGTTTCGACCATCTGGGGCGCCACGTTCTTCCCACCTGCCGTCACGATGATGTCCTTCTTGCGATCCACGATGCTCAAGAACCCATCCTCGACCCGGCCGATGTCGCCCGAATGAAACCAGCCCTCGGCATCGATGGCCTCGGCCGTGGCGGCTGCATCGTTGTGATAGCGGGTGAAGACCGACGGCCCGCGCACCAGGATCTCGCCGTCCTCGGCAATGCGATACTGAATCACGTCGATGGCGGGTCCCACGGTGCCGAAGCGAAAGCGGTTCCAGCGGTTGACGAACGCGGCGGCCACGGTCTCGGTCAGACCGTACCCTTCGAGTACCAGGAGCCCGATGCCATGGAAGAATTCCGCAATCTCGGCAGACAGCGGCGCGCCGCCCGAGATCAGGAAGCGACAGCGGTTGAAACCCAGACGAGCGCGCAGCTTGGACAGGACCAGCCGGTCGGCCAAGGCGTGCTCGATGCGCACGCCGAACCGAGGCGACTCGCCCCGGCGCAAACCGCCCGCGTACCGCGCTCCGACCTTGAATGCCCATCCGACCAGAGCGCGTTTGGGCCAACTCCCCTGCCCCGTTGCCGTGGTGATCGCCGTGTGCAGTTTTTCGAAGACGCGCGGCACGCCGGCCATGAACGTGGGCCGCACGTCCACCAGGTCGAACTTGATGCGAGACGCTCCGGTGGAAAACGCGATCGATGAGCCCGCCAGAATGGGCGCCCATTCCATCTCACGACCGAGTACGTGAGCTAGGGGCAAGAAGAGAAGCTGCACGTCCGTGTCGCGCAGATCGAAGGCGCGGATGGCGCTGGCAAAAGACTCGACCATGTTTCGGTGGGTCAGCACCACCCCCTTGGGCCGTCCCGTCGTGCCCGAGGTGTAGACGATGGTGAACACATCGTCGGGCCCGATCTCAGCTAAGCGCTGCTCCAACTCTGCCAAATGGCCCGCCAGCCACGCCTGGCCTGCCTGGCGCAATGCCGCCAGCGACAGAGGCGTCAGCCCACCAGCCTTTTCCACTGCAACCAGTACCTCATGCAACCGAGGTTTCTTTCCGCTCCGGGCATCGGAATGTTCGAGGTTGGAGCTACCATCGAAGAAGACGAGACGCAGCTTCGGGTTCTGCGCCAGGAGAGGCACCAGCTTGTCCATCTGCGCGGCGTCCTCGACGATCACCGTCCGGGCGCCGCTGTCTTTTACAATGGAGGCACACTGCTCGGGCGTGCTTGATGGGTATATGGGCACCGACACCGCGCCGGCGAGGACCAGCCCGACATCACAGAGCACCCATTCGAGCCGCGTCTGGGCCAGAATGCAAACGCACTCACCCGCGCCGATTCCCAAGCTCGCCAGCCCGCCGGCAATCTGGCGTGCCATCACGTCCGCCTGCTGCCAGGTGATGCCGCGCCAGTCGTCCCCATCGCGAACCCGAAACGCGATGCTGTCTCCGGCCAGGGCTGCGCGGACGCGCCAGATGTCGCCAGCAGTCCGCGCGGAGAAAGCGGAATTGGACGTTTTCACATTGCCGGATCCCATGAATCGGCAGATAGTCGTCTCGGCTCGTCTTGGGGTCAACCTGTAGCTCCCACGCAACGCGCTGAGTTGTTGGTTGTATGTGGGCCCTTCGTCTCGTAGTATCGAACGCCTAGCCTAGTCCTGCTGGCCTTGTCGTCGTGTGGTGACTATGGTTCCCAACCCCCTGCCATCGCGATATCGAATCATTGAGGAAGTCGGCCAGGGCGGCATGGCGGTGGTCTATCGTGCGCAGGACGAAACCCTGCGGCGCGAGGTGGCGGTCAAGGTGCTGCACCCGCACTTGCTGGCCGAGGCCGAATCAAGGGCACGCCTGCAGCGTGAGGCGCGGGCCGTCGCCAAACTGAACCACGACGGCATCCTGCAGATTTTCGACTACTCGGGAGACGACGCGGAGTCATCCTTCATCGTCACGGAGTTCATCGATGGCCAGACCCTGAAACAATTTCTGGCCAACCGAAAGTTGCCCGTGCCCGAACTGGCGGCGCTCATCGTGCTGGAGGTCGGCAGCGCCCTGGCCCACGCGCACTCGTTTGGCATCATCCACCGCGACGTCAAGCCCGAGAACGTGATGGTCCGCAAGGACGGGGCCATCAAGCTGATGGACTTTGGTGTGGCGCAGGTCGTGGACCTGGAGCGGATGACCGTGACGGGACAGATCTTGGGCTCGCCAGCCTACATGGCGCCCGAGGTGCTCGACGGCAAGACTCTCGATTTTCGCAGCGACGTTTTTTCGCTGGGGGTCATGTTGTATCAGATGGCGACCGGCGTGTTGCCTTTCGCGGGGAAGAACCCGCACGAGGTGCTGAAGCGCATCGGTGAGGGCCGTTTCGCTGACCCGCGCACGGTGAGCCCGCGGATATCCGACCATCTGGCCAAGGTCATCACGCGCTCGCTGGCGCGACATCCCGACGACCGCTATCCGCGCCTTACCCTCATGCTGGATGACCTGCGCACCTTCGTGGCCGACGCGGGTCTTGAAAACGTTCGCGAGGAACTGCGCCAGTACCTCACGAACCCCGAAAGCTACGACAAGGGCCTGGAGCACCGTCTCGCGACGGCCCTGGTGGCGTCAGGCCAGCGTGAGCAGGCGGCTGGCCGCAGCGCTCGCTCGCTGGAACTTTGGAACCGCGCCCTGGCCCTGGAACCAGAGAATCCCACCGTTCTGGCCGAGCTACGACGGCTGGAGCGAGGCGAACGCGTCCGGCGCTGGGTGACCCTAGCCGTCGTGCTGGCGGTTCTCGCGGGGATAGGGGCCGGAACTTTTGCAATCTGGCGACGGGCGGTGCGGGCTAATCAGGGCGGCAGCGGTGAGAGGATGGCCGGCAGCATGCAACCTCCGGGGCCAAGCAGCCCGACCACCGTCGGAGAGCCGAAGTCTCCGTCGCCGCTCGCCAAGTTGGTGGCCCGCCCGCAGAGTGCGGCCGCTACAGCGAGCCGCGCGCAACGGGAGTCAAGAAGACCGCCGACGTCTGCCGAGCGGCCTGACCCACGCGATGAAACCGCACGCGAGTCGCCCCGTGGCGCGGCCTCGGCCAACCCTCAGCGAGTCGAGTTGACCTTGGGACCTCATCCCCCAAAGGTCGAAGTCTGGATGGACGGCCAGAAACGTTTTGATTTCGGTCCCCGGCAGGACCGCATCGCGATTCCGTGGGACGGGCCTCACATCTTGGAGTTCCGCAACGACACTTGCTGTAACCGAAAGGAAGTGACCGTGGGGCCGCAGGTGTACCGGCCGCCCGGGGATCACCTCTACGTCAACCTCGACCCCAAGCCAGCCCGCCTGTCGGTCAACTTGCAGCCGGCGCGCGCCGAGGCCAGCATTCTGGTGCGCGAGGTGAGTGATGGACGGCCGAACCCCTGGCGCACCACGGTTCGTGCGGGCGAAAGAGTTCCGGTTCCCTTTGACGTCGGCGACGAGATGCGCAAGAGTCTGGACGTCGTGGTCTTTCTTGGAGAAAAAACCCTCACTGAGCGTGTCAACATCACCGCGGGAGAATCGCGGCAAGTAACCGTGCGGTTGGATCAGTAACGTGTGCGTGGGAATCGTCGTTCTCCTGCTCTTCCAGGCAGCGCCCAACGCCGCTCCGTTGCCGGCGGCCGACGAGCTTCGGCGTGGCAAGACATCATTTGACCGTGGCGAGTATGCCCGGGCCATCGAGATCCTGCGGCCCCTGCTCTACCCCGAAATCCGCCTGGAATCGGAGGGCCAGATAGTGCAGGCCCACCGCATGCTCGGGGTGGCCGAACTGTTTCAGGGCCACAACGACGCTGCCGCCCAGGAGTTCCGCAGCCTCCTGCAACTGCGGCCCGACTACCGCTTCGATCCTTTGCTCGATCCGCCCCAGGTGGTGGATCTCTTCAATGGGGTTCTGCGTGCCCATGAGGCCGAAGTCGAGACCCTAGAGGCAAGGCAGCGAGAGGCGGTGCTGGCGCGCCAGCGCGACCGCGAGGAGTGCGAGAAACTGCGGGCCGGGCCGGCCATCATCGAGAAGCGCTTCGGCCGTAATTCCTTCGCAGTCAACTTCGTCCCCTTCGGCGCGGGACAGTTTCAGAATGGCCATCGGATCAAGGGTTGGACCTTTCTGACGGTGGAGGTCCTGCTGGCCGCGGTCTCCGTGGCGGCCTTCTCGACCAACTTCGCGCTGTACGGGTCGCAGCCCAAACGGGGCTGTCGCTATGACAGCGGGGCCAACCCCTGCCTGCCGGAGGACATCGACTATACCGACGAGAACCGGTCGCGCTGGCTTTTGCGCACGCAGGTCGCGAGCGGCGCGGCGTTCTTTGTCGCCGTCGGCCTGGGCATCGCCGACGCCCTGTACTACTTCCGGCCCGAAATCCCGCTGGCGCCGATTTCTTCCGGCCACCTCGCCATCCAGTCAAGCGCGCCGCACATTCTGCCCGTCCTGGTCGGCGACGCGCTTGGCCCCGGTCTGTACTTCCGTTTCTGACCAGAACCGGAGAAACTGCGAGCCATGGCGACCCTGCGCATCCACATGCCCGGAACGGGCGTGAAGGTGTACCACATCTACAAGAAGCTCACTTCACTCGGGAAGGGTGAAGGGGTCGACATCCTTCTCCCTGATCCACTGTTGGCTGACACGCACGCGCACATCCACTTCGACGGCCGCGACTTCAACATCTCGGTCACCGACAAGGACGCAGACCTGCACGTCAACGGACGGCGGCGCAGCAAGCACCGTCTGGCCCAGGAGGACCGTATCCGGGTGGGCAGTGTCGAGCTGGAGTTTTCCCTGTACGACGAACCAGTCACCGACGACATCGCCGCCAAGACCATGGCCGAGCTGAACTCGTACAAGCGCTTGTTGGAGTTCTCGCAGAAGCTGATGGCGAGCTACGAGATTTCGACCCTGTTCGATCAGTTGCTCGACGTCGTCGTCCAGGTCACCAACGCCGACAAGGGCTTCATCGTGCTGGTCGAATCGGGCGAGCCGGTGGTCAAGGTGGCGCGCAACCTGCGCCACGAAACCATTTCGGACGCCGTCAGCCATCTGTCGGATGCGATCCTGGCGCGCGTGATGTCCACCAGAAAACCGCTCATCATCTCGGACGCGCTCAACGACACCGAGTTCAAGAATTCGCTTTCAGTGATGAACCTGCGTCTGACCTCGGTGATGTGCGTGCCCTTGCTCGAACGCGGCAACCTGATCGGGATGATCTACGTGGGCAACGACAATGTGGCGCAGCTCTTCGACGAGGCGGCGCTGGAGATCCTGACCATCTTCGCGTCGCAGGCCTCGCTGCTCATCCGCAACGCGCTTCTGGTCAACGAGTTGCAACTCGACAAACGATCGCTGCAAGAACGCATCGAACGCATGCGCTTCGGCGAGATCCTCGGCTCCTCGCCCGCCATGCAGGAGGTTTTTCGCAAGGTCGAGCGGGTGGCCGGGACGGACATCACCGTGCTGGTCACCGGCGAAACCGGCACGGGCAAGGAGCTCATCGCGCGAGAGATCCACAACCGCTCGCCGCGCGCCAAGGGTCCCTTTGTCAGCATCAACTGCGGCGCGATTCCCGAGAACCTGCTGGAATCCGAGCTGTTCGGGCACGTGCGCGGGGCGTTCACCGGCGCGGTGGCCAGCAAGCCCGGCCGCTTCCAGGTGGCCAACAAGGGCACCTTGCTGCTCGACGAGATCGGCGAGATGCCAGTGGCCTTGCAGGTGAAGATCCTGCGCGCCTTGCAGGACCGCACCGTGACCCGCGTGGGCGACACGGCGAACGAGCCGATAGACATCCGGGTCATCGCCGCCACCAACCGGGATCTGGAGGCCGAGACCAAGGCCGGTCATTTCCGCGAGGATCTCTACTACCGGCTCAACGTCGTGCACCTGCTGCTGCCGCCTCTGCGCGATCGCGGTGATGACGTGGTGGTGCTGGCGCGCTACCTCCTGTCGCGCTACGCGCAGGAACTGGCCAGCAAGGTGCGCGGTTTCACCCCTGGCGCGATCTCCGCCATCAAGCGCTACCCCTGGCCGGGCAACATCCGCGAACTGGAAAACCGCATCAAGAAGGCGCTGGTGCTGGCTGACAAGGCCCTGCTCGGCCCCGATGATCTCGGCATCAACTCCGACGAACTGCCCGCTATTTTGACCCTGGCCGAGGCGCGCGAGCGCTGGCAGCGGCAGTACATCAACGAGGTGCTCAGCCTCAACGGCGGCAACCGCACCCGCACCGCGCGTGATTTGGGCGTCGATCCGCGCACCATCTTCCGACACCTGGAGCGCGAGGAATCGGGCGCTGGCCCCGACGACATCTTGCCCCCTGGCGACGACACAGGACGGCTTCCGTGACCTGGCAAGCCGGATTTTCATCGCGATTTTGGCTGGCCGCCCTGCCCCTGTGGGCCTGCGCCTGCGTTGTCCCGGTGGCGCCGCAGTTCGAGGATCCGTCTGAGAACTACCCACCCTTCGTGGTCAGCAGCGTCCCGACCGCAGGCGCGCAGCTGCCCACTTCCACAGACCCGACAGACACCATTCAAGTCACTCTTGGCGACCCCAACCTGGACGACATCCTCGTGGCTCGTTGGCTCATCGACTACCCGCCCTATGACGCTTCCATCTCGCGCCTGGCACTCGAGGCAAGGTTGCCACCCAGCGGTGCCGTCAATCGCGAGACCATCCAGTTTGCTCCTAGCTGCTCGGACGACCAGATCGCCTCGGGGCTGGCCTCGCACCGAGTGACGCTGTCAGTGGCAGACCGGCCGTTCCTGTCGCCCGATCAGGCGCCCGCTGACTTGCAGCTCGATTCGTTGCCCGCCAAATCGCCTGGCTTCGTGGTGCGCACGACCTGGGTCGTCGATCTGACGTGCCCGTAGCGGTGCGACCTGCGGTCGCCCGATGAATCACGATGAAGTTTGACAAGGGGCCTTTGGCCTCGTAGCTTATACCTACTCGCCGGCGCTCCGGCGACGCGCGCTCCTCGCTGGGAGCCCCCTTCGACGGGCAGGGGTGGATTTCTCGTCGCCCCCAAGAACCGTGTCTTTACCTACAAAACAACCAGCCCAAGAATTCCGGCAATATCGAAAACTGGTTTCCTGGACGATCCTTTCAGTCATTGCACTCGGCAGCCTGTACCTTTTGCTGTCGGTGAGCGTGAGCCTGTACCGGCGGCGGCACGCGCTTCCAGCCGGCGACGAGATTGGCGCTCGGGTGTCGAAGGCAGAGATGGCCAATTGCTTCGGCGAACTGCGGGACGTGTCAGTCGCGCTGCGGAAGTACCTGGAACGATCTCATCACCTTCTGGCCAACGACGATGCCGATGAACTGCAGCGCTGGGCCGACGAAGGTGCGGTTTGGCGGGCGCAGTGGCTGGGACTAGGACGACGCTGCCGGCTGGTGACCGGGACGCGACCCACTCCGGTGCGCAAGGAAATGGAAGCTATGGCCGCAGCCCATGAGGAGCTTGGCAGTATTCAAACCACGTACACAGAAGAGCTGAAGCGCTTTGCCCAGGACCTGGTTCCTCGCATGGGACGACTGGACAAGCGCCTCGACAAACTCGGCGAAGCCATCGGTACGACCGGCTCGCCATCAGGAGAGAAAGAATGATCGATCCAGTAGAAGCCAGAGACAGTTCCGACGTGCCGTCCACCGCGGCCGCTGCGGCGGGTGACAGCCCTGTCGAGAAGAAGACTTCCTTTGCCGACCTGGGCCTTCGGCCCGAGGTCCTGCAGGCCTTGGCGGACATGGGATTTGTCGAACCGATGGAGGTTCAGTCAGTGACCCTGCCGCTGGTGCGCGCCGGCCGCGACATCATGGTGCAGTCCCGCACCGGTTCAGGCAAGACGGCGGCCTTCGGAATTCCCTTCGCCGACGGGATGGTCGACCCCAAGCAGAAGTCGGTGCAGGCCATCGTGCTCCTTCCCACGCGTGAACTGGCGCTGCAGGTGGCGGCCGAGATCGCGCGCATCAGCACCCAGTCGGGATTGTCGATAGTTCCCGTGTACGGCGGCGCGCCCATGGGCCGCCAGATCGAACAACTCCGCGCCGGCGGGCAGATTGTCTGCGGCACGCCGGGACGTATCCTCGACCATCTGCGACGAGGAACCTTGCACCTGGACAAGGTCAAGTGCGCCGTGCTCGACGAGTGCGACGAGATGCTGTCCATGGGCTTTCAGGAGGACATCGAGGCCATCCTGGAACGGACACCGCAGGAGCGGCAGACCATGTTGTTCTCCGCTACCCTGCCCGAGGGTATTCAGCGGCTCGCGCGGCGCTACATGCGCCAGCCCGAAATGGTGACCCTGTCGGCCGACTTTGTGGGCGTGCACGAGATTCACCACATCTACTACTCCATCCCCGGCGGGCAGCGCGAAGCCGAGCTGTCGCGCGTGCTCGCCTTCGAAAATCCCGAACGCGCGCTCATCTTCTGCAACACCCGTGAAGAGACCGGCCGGGTGGCTGAGTTCTTGCGCCGTCAGGGACTGGACGCCGAGGCCATCTCATCGGACCTTTCGCAGTCGGAACGCGAAACTGTCATGGCGCGCATGCGTGCCGGCAACATCCGCTTCCTGGTGGCCACCGACGTGGCGGCACGCGGAATCGACATAGAAAACTTGCCCTGCGTGATCAACTACACCTTCCCGGAGTCGCCCGAGGCGTACATCCACCGCACCGGTCGAACCGGTCGGGCCGGCCGCTCGGGTCACGCGGTGTCGCTCATCGGCCCCACCGAGGTCGGTTCGTTCTACTACCTGAAGTTGCTCTACAAGATCCGGCCCGAGGAGCGAGCGCTGCCCTCCGAGGCGGAACTGCGTTCCAAGAGCGAGGGCGAAAGCGTGTTGCGACTGCGCAGCCTGCTTCCCGGCGACGTGGGCGCTGAGTGGCGTTCGCTGGCCCGGCGGATCATGGGCGCAGGTGACGGTGAACGTCTGATCGGATGCCTGCTGCATCAGGCACTGGCCGACAAAGCGGCTCATGTCGAACACGTCAAGCCACCTCGTCACGACGACAGCGGGCAGTCCGAAACCGCGCCAGCCGACAACGTCGGCGGCCAATCTACCCGGTCATCGCGCGAGCCGGCCGAGGAACGCCATGGGCGTGGCTACCGGGATCGCGAACGATCCAGACCGGATCGCGGCCGGCCCCCGCGTGACCGTGAGCGCGCCTCATCGGATCGCCCGCGATCCGGGGGTGAGCGACGGGAGCGGGCCGAGCGCAGCCCGCAGCCTGCCAGGGCGGCCCGGCCAGCGCAGCCGACGTCAGCCTCCGCAGCACCGTCGATTGATGGCCGCGAATTCTGGGAAGTGTGGAGCGAGGAGGTCGGACGCACGCCCGCGGCCAGTGCCGCCCCCTCGCCGGAGACGACCACCGAGGCGCCGGAACCATCACCGGCGGCGGCCAGCCCACAGCCCGTGGCTAGCACGCAAGCCCCCGCGGCCGGCTACCAGGCTCCAGCGCCCGGCCAGGTCCGGTTGTATCTAAACCTGGGTCGCAAGGATAGCGTCTCGACCGACGAGATCGCGGCACTGCTGGCCAGCACGGGCGTGTCAGTGCCGACGCCGGCCATCGACGTGATGAACACGCACAGCTACATCAACGTCGACTCCGCCGACGGGGAAAAGTTGTGCGCCGGGCTGGTCGGGAAGGAACGCAACGGGCGGGCGATCATGTGCGAGCCCGCGCGTCCGCCGCGGCGGAGGTAGCTTGATTTTTACTTGCCTGGGCTCTGATCACATCCCGGGGAACGGCTTGAGGTCCGCGGGCGGTGCCGGCGGCTTCGGCTTGGGCGGCGGAGGCCCGGCAACCGGAGGAGGAGAGAGACCGGCGCCTGGCTTCACCGCCGCGGCCGACGCGTGTGCGTGGCCAGGCTTGGGCTTGTGGGCCGCTGACGGGTGTCCCAACTTGGCTGTCGCCGTGCTCTCCGCAGCGACAGGTGGTTCCGCGGCTGGCGCCGCAGGAACAGGTGCAGCCGGCGCCGGCGGGACAGTCGGCGCAACGGCCTGCGCTGCCACGGACGCGGCGGCGACCGGAGCCGCAACCGACGTCAGAGTCGGAGCCGCCGTCGGAGCCGGAATCACTTTCGCCTCGCCCGCAGCCGGGGCCGACGGTGAAGGCGCGCTGCCGCGGGAAAGAGCAAACCACACGGCTCCCGCCACGCCCAGGGCCACGCCCACCGCGGCCAAAATGAGCTTCGGGTTGGGGCGGCCACCCAGCGGCCGGTCCCCGATTTCTGATGCCGCGGCTTCCTCCCAGCCACGCGGCACCAACTCGGTGTCGGAGGCACGCTCCGCCGGCTTGGCCACCTTGAGTGCCACCTTGGCGTGGGCGCCCCCCATCTCGCGCGTGTAACCCGCGACCGAGCGCTGGCCCGTTGCCTTGTCTGGCCCCCGGCAGATCGCCAAGGCTTCCAGAAACTCCGCCATGCTCTGGTAGCGATTGTCGCGGTCCTTCTCCAGCGCTTTCAGCACCAGGGCGTCCATCTCGGGCGTGATGGCCAGATCGGGCCGGCGCACGCTGGGCGGCACCGGGTCTTCCATCATGTGCTTGGTCAGAATCGCCATGAAATTGTCGGCGATAAAAGGAGTTTGACCGGTCATCAGGTGGTAAGCGATGCAGCCGACGGCATAGACGTCCACTCGATGATCGGCTTCCTTGCCCTCGGCCTGTTCGGGCGCCATGTACTCGGGCGTGCCGAAGATCATCCCGGTGCGGGTCAGGCGTGGGCCATTCGGATCGAGTCCCATGACCTTGGCGATGCCGAAGTCGAGAATCTTCACGAACTCGGGCCGCCCCTCGCGCTGGATGAGGAAAATGTTCTCGGGTTTCATGTCCCGGTGGACGATGCCCTTGTCGTGCGCCGCCCGCAGGGCCCGACAGATCTGCATCACGATGTCGCGCGTGCGCGACCAGGCCAGTGCCCCTTCCGCCCGCACCACTTCGCCCAGATCCTTGCCGTCCAGGTACTCCATGGCGATGTAGACGTAGCCCTCGGCGGACTGACCGAAATCGGAGATGTCGATGACGTTCTCGTGGCAGATGCGCGAGGCGCTGCGCGCCTCCTGCAGAAAACGCGCGACCAGATCCTCCCTCCGCGCGAGTTCGGGAGCGAGCACCTTGAGCACGAGCTTCTTCTCGATGACCACGTGCTCGGCCAGGTACACGGAGCCCATCCCGCCCTCGCCCAGCTTGCGAATCACCCGGTAGCGATCCGCGACAAGCTGCGAGATGAGCGGGTCCGTGCCCAGAGGGGGGCTCTCGCCAACGGTCATGCTTGTTCCACCACTTTACCACGGACCCCGGTACAATGGTCGCTCGGCTCGTATGGCCAGCATCATTGCCTACATGGAAATTCGGGACGCGGCGATCACCGCTGCGTCCCGCTTCGCGCTGGCCGAGGCGCGACGAGTTGCCGACGATCTCGGCGCGACGGTGTATGCGCTTCTGGCACTTGGGCCTACCAACCCCGACGAACTCGCGACTCTGGCTGGTCGAGTGGGGACAGCAGGCGCGGATCGCATCTTGTGCTGTTCAGATGAGGCGCTCGCTGGCCCGCCACTGGATGCAACCCATGGCCCCTTGCTCGGCTCCGTGGCCGAACGTCTGAAGCCGGTCCTCGTGTTGTTCCCGGAGGGAGAAACCGGCCCCAACCTGGGTCCTCCTTTGGCCGATCGCATGAACGCGGCCTTCCTTGGCTGCTCGGCCCTCGCCATCCAGGCAGCCACTGACCTGGAGCCCGCGCAGGTCGTCGTGCGCTGTTTGCAGGACGACCGCGGCGAAGATCGCGTCGTGAGGCTGCGCGAGATCGAGAAGCCCGTGGTCGCCACGCTGCGCGCGGGCACCGCCCCGCTCGCTCTTGGCGAACCGGCTTCCGAGATGGAAATGCTGCCCTACCCGGTGCCTAGCGTGCCGCCACCTCGGGAATGAGCCGCTCCAGTGTCTCCTTTTGATTGAGCGCCGGATCGTCGAGCACGCGCTCCAGCAGACGGTTGAGTACCTGCCCCACCTGAGGTCCTGGCCCCACGCCCAGCACGCGCATGACGTCGGCGCCGCTCACGGCCAGATCCTTGACCCGCAAGACCGCATCCTCGGCCGCCACCCGCGCGATGCGGGCGCGCAGTTCGCGCGTTTCGCACTCGGGATCTTCTCCCCGCCCGCGGCTGACGATGTCGGCCTCACGCAAGGAAAACAGCGGTGGAATGCGTTCCGCATGCACGCGGTTGACGAAACGCCGAACCGTGCCGTCGGTCCACGCGGGTGTGTAGAAGAACATGTGGTGTGCCACCAGTGCGACCAGCAACTCGGTTTCCGCGCCCGACAGGCGCAATCGGCCGGCGATGGCTTCCGCCATCTCTGCTCCCACTGATTCGTGCTTGAAGAAACCAAACTCACCCGGCGCATCTGCCTGCGGTGTCTGCGTGCGCGGCTTGCCCACGTCGTGCAGCAACGCCGCCAGACGCAGGATGGGTTCGGGACGGACGGCATCCAGAGCGGCAAGGCTGTGCTGGTAGACGTCGTCCTTGTGAAAACGGTTTTGTCGGCACCCGACCGCGGCCAGCAGTTCGGGCAATATCTCGGCGAGCAATCCCGTCTGGCGCATCAACTCGATGCCGCGTGACGGGACGGGCGCGCGCAACAACTTGAAAAGCTCGTCGCGCACGCGTTCGGCCGAGACCTTGCGGAAGACCTCCAGTGTGGCCGGTATGGCGGCCAGTGTGGCGGCGTCCACCTCGAAACCAAGCTGTGTCGCCTGTCGCACGGCGCGCATGGGACGCAGGCCATCCTCGGAGAAGCGCTGGACGGCATCGCCCACGGTGCGCACCACCCGGCGTGCGATGTCCTGCTGGCCCTGGTGAAGATCGATGATCGCACCCGCCTGTGGCTCATAGGCGATGGCGTTCATGGTGAAATCCCGGCGCGACAGATCCTCGGCCAGGGTCGCGCCAAAAGTCACCACCGAGGGATGGCGTCCGTCGAGATACACACCCTCGCCGCGAAAGGTCGTGACCTCCACATGGCGCGGGGTCGCGCCGGCCAGCACGGTCACCGTGCCATGCTGGAGCCCGGTCGGGACACTGAACCGCGAACCGAAGACACGCAGAATCTCTTCTGGGCGGGCGCTGGTCGCCACATCGAAATCGCCTGAGCTTCGGCCCAGCAGCAGATCGCGCACGGAGCCGCCCACCAGATACGCCTCGAACCCGGCCTGGCGCAGCCGGCGACACACCGCAAGCACATCGTCGGGAATCTGCGTGGCATCGATCAAGCTAGAAGTCCCCGCTCGGCGTGCAACGCCGCCAGCGCCAGTTCAGCCGCATTCTGCTGGGCCTCTTTCTTCGACTTTCCGCGGGCGCGGCCGTATTCCTTGTCGCCGAGCAAAATGGCTATCTCGAAGATCTTGTCGTGATCCGGCCCGTGCTCGGCGACGATGGTGTAGCGGGGCTGGAGTTGCATGCGGGCCTGCGAAACTTCCTGCAATCGCGACTTGAAATCGCGGGCAGTGCTGGCCGGTGTGTCGGCCAGCGCGGGCTGGAACAGCCTCTCCACGACGCCCCTGGCGGCGGCGAAGCCCCCGTCGAGATAGACCGCGCCCAACAGTGCCTCCAGCGCATTGGACAAGAGCGACCGCTTCTGTCGTCCGCCCGCCTGTTCCTCACCACGCCCGAGGAAGATCCACTGCCCCAGCAAGAGATCGTCGGACACGCGCGCCAAGCCTGCCTCGTTGACCAGGGCCGACCGAGCTTTCGACAACTCGCCCTCGGGATGCTCGGGATAGCGTCGCATCAGCATGTCGCTGATGGCCAACGACAGCACCGAGTCACCCAGAAATTCCAGCCGTTCATTGTCCGAGCGATCAGTCTCGTGCGTCTCGTTCATCCACGATCTGTGAGTCAGCGCGGTCTCGCACAGAGTGGGATCGCGAAAAACATAGCCGAGCTTGTCCTCGAGCGCGGCATAGGGCGACGGCCTGTCGGTAGACGTCATTCGTTGAGAGTGGGACAATCATAGCCTTCCCAGATGGTGCGAGCCACTTTCACCAATACGCGGCTCCTTCTCCGCGCTCTGACCATCCTTGTCCTGTTCCTGCAGCAAGGGTTGCACTGGCTCGTGGGTTGGCTGTGGTTGCTCATCACCTTCGCGGGGCGCAAACGCCGTCAGGCCTGGTTTGGCCGCTGTGTGCTCGATCTTTTTCGCAGACTGGGCGCCACCTTCATCAAGGTCGGACAGATCATGAGCACGCGCCCCGATCTGCTTCCCGAACACATCACTCACGCGCTTGAGCACCTGCAGGACGACGTGGGACCCTTTCCCTTCGCCCACGTGGTGCGCACCATCGAGGAGGATCTGCACCGGCCGTTGCGCGAGATCTTCAGCGAGTTTGCCCCGATTCCCCTCGCCTCGGCCTCGGTCGCGCAGGTGCACAAGGCGCGCCTGCCCGACGGCCGCGTGGTGGCGGTCAAGGTGCGGCGGCCCAATCTGGTCGAGTTGTGTACCTTCGACCTCGCGGTCATGCGCACGGTGGCGCATTGGCTGGGCAAGCTGCCTCCCCTGGTCCCCGTGGAACCCGAGTTCGCGGTCGAGGAATTCGGACGCGCGGTGTTCGCCCAGCTCGACTTCTGCATCGAGGCGCGCAACAACCAACGCTTTCGCGAGAACTTCCGCGACGAGCACGAGGTGGTCTTTCCCCAGGTGCTGGCCGAACTGTCGAGCGAGCGCATTCTGTGCATGTCTTTCATCGAAGGGACCAAGATCCTGGGCGTGGGCCACACGCGATCGGATCCCAAACGCATCGCCCGTCTGGGCATGCACGCTCTCATGAAGATGATCTTCGAGGACGGTTTCGTGCATGCTGACCTGCACCCCGGGAACATCCTCATCACCACGGACGATCGGGTGGCCCTGCTCGATTTGGGCTTGGTCGGGGAACTCGACCCGCTCCACCGTGCCGCCCTGGCGCGCTTCTTTGCAGCCTGGGCCCAGCGGGATGGCGACACGATGGCCAAGCAGATGTACTCGCTGTCAACCAGCCACGCGGACGATCAGAAGACCTACGAGGCTTTTCGTGTTTCCGTCATCGATTTTGTGGGCCGCTACTGGGGCCAGCGCCTCGCCGACGTCCAGGTGGGCAAGGTGCTCATCGACATGCTGGGCATCCTGCGCCGCCACCGCATTCGCATGACTCCGGCGTTCACCATCGTGAACATCGCCATCGCGGTCACCGAGGGCATCGGCAAGCAACTCGATCCCGATCTCGACCTGATGGCCGAGGCCATCCCGTTCTTCATCTCGCACCCCTCGCTGGCTGCGCCAGGGTAGACGATGAACGTTTCTATCGCCGCTTTTGCGCAATCGGCGCCGGGGGCGTGGCGGTGGCGCCGTCTTCGGGCCATGCATGGCGCGGGTAGCGACGGCACAGCTCGCGGCGGATCTTGGGGTAGTGCTGGCGCCAAAAGTTGGACAGATCGCTGGTGACCTGCACGGCTCGCCGGTTGGGCGCCAGCAAGTGCAGCGTGAGCGGTACCCGCCCCTTGCAGATGCTCGGCCCTGCGGCCATGCCGAAGAAGTCTTGCAGACGCGACTCGATCCAGGGTGTCTGGCCCGTTTGATAGTGCAACGGAACCACACGCCCGCTGGCCAGGCGGATCCGCTCCGGCACCTCCTCGCGCAGCAGCCGGGCCACCTGCGGCGGCAGGCTGGCCAGCCAGCGATCCTCGATCGGGCTCGCTTGCAGTTCGGCCAGGCTGGTTATGCCTTCGCACGCCGCCACCACCATGGCTTGCCACTCCTGGGCGTCCAGCACAGGAACGTCGGCCTCGGGAAAGGCCTGGCGCAGAATTTCCAGTTTGGCTTGCAACTCCACGGGGACCTCGCCGTGTTCCTGTCCGCGCGGCGCGCTTGTCAAAGCGGCCTCCGCGAGCAGACGGCTTGCCTCGGGCGAAGGCGGCGCGACCTGGCGCGATTCCTCCAGCGTGAGCGCGCCGTAGAGCAGGCGACTGACCCGTTCCACTCGCTGGCGATCCGCATTCCACTGGAGCTCGTCACGCTCCGTCAGTTCGCCGGGTGCGATGTCAAGCAGCCATTCGGGACGGATGCCCACGGCGAGGCGCACAGACACCGTCCGGCCGCGGCCCCCGGTCGCGCTGCGCTCCTCGACGTCCACGGCGCAGAGCAGGTCATCGGGTGGCTGTGCCCCGACAGCGCCGACACCGCCCGAGGCCAGAAGCGCCTCGCTGCTGCCCGGACTGCGTCGGCGCATCACCCGATCGGGAAAGGCCGCCAGCGTCGCCATGGCCAGTGCCTCGTCGACGGCGTCTGCCTGAGATGGGAACCCTGGGAGGGTTCGCTCCGCCCTTCGGCCCCCCACGCACCCGCAGGGGGAACCGGCAGGCTCCCCACGCGACTCCGTCGGCTGCTTTACCGGTCCATCGCGCCGCAAAGCTGCTGCGAGCTGCCGGCGCGCCAACTCGGCTGCCTCGACTGCGCGGACATCCACTCCCAGGCCACGCAGCCGTTCCCGCGCAAAGCGCGCCGCGCGCGCCTGGCGGAAGCGGTCCAGCCTATCGAGCAGATCGGCACCTTCCGGCGCGCCCGCGCGTGGGCTCTGACCCGCGAACCGCGTTCGCGCGATTTCGCTGATGTCACCCTCCGCGACCAGGGCTGCCAGCGCCGCTGCGTCCTCGCCCACACCTCGGCGCTCACCTTCGACGATCAGCCTCGCCAGCCGGGGATGAACCGGGAAGCGAAGCATCTGTCGGCCCGTATCGGTCAGCCTGCCCTGGCCGTCCAGGGAGCCCAGGCGCCGGAGCAAATCACGCCCTGCCTGCAGCGCCGGCGCGGCCGGCCGTTCGAACCAGTCGAAGCCCTCGCCATCGCGCACGCCCAGTGCCGCCAGGGTCAGGAGCGCCTCTGCAAGATCGAGGCGCGCGATCTCGGGAATCTCGTGCGGCCGGCGCGAATCGAAATCGTGTCTGGTGTACAAGCGAAGGGCTCGCCCGGGCTGGGTGCGGCCCGCCCGGCCGGCGCGCTGGACAGCCGAGGCCTGGCTGATCTTGCCCACCGTCAAGACGGGCAGGCCGCTCCACGGTGAGTGCGAGGCGATTCTGGCCAACCCCGAATCGATCACGGCGACCACGCCATCGATGGTGACCGAACTCTCGGCGACATTGGTGGAGAGAATCACCTTGCGGCGCGAGGCGGGCTCCACCGCGCGCCGCTGTTCAGCAGGCGGTAGGTCGCCGTGCAGCGGCAGAACCAAGAGATCGCGGGGCTCGGCCAACGACGCAAGTTTCTCGGTCGCGCGGCGTATTTCCGCCGCGCCAGGAAGAAACACCAGCACGTCGCCGTCGAGGCCCTCCTGGTACAGCCGGCGCACGGCGCTCGCGACTTGATCGGCCAGCGGCCTCGCGTCGGGCTGGGCCAAGTGCTCGACGACGATTTCAAACAGGCGACCCTCGCTGCGCAGCAGCGGGCAGTCCCCCAAGAACTCGCACACGGGCTCCGTGTCCAGGGTCGCCGACATGACCAGCAGCCCGAGGTCAGGGCGCTCGCCAAGCTGCAGGCGTCGCAAGAGCGCCAGGGCCAAGTCACTGGCCAGATGCCGCTCGTGGAACTCGTCGAGAACCACCACCTCCACTCCGGGGAGATTCGGCTCGCTCAACAGGCGGCGTAGAAGGATCCCTTCGGTGATGAAGCGAATGCGTGTGTGCGGGCCAGCCTCCTCGGCGAAACGCACGGTGTAGCCGACGGTTTCGCCGATTCGCTCGCCCCGTTCGCTGGCCACGCGTTCGGCCGCCAGGCGCGCCGGTAGCCGGCGGGGTTGCAACACGACGATCTCTCCCCGGTGGCCAAAACCTGCATCGAGCAGGGCCAACGGAACGCGGGTGGTCTTCCCGGCGCCGGGGGGCGCTTCGATCGCGACAGCGCCGCGTGCGCGCAGCGACGTGGCCATCCCGGGCAAGAGGGGATCGATGGGCAGGGCGGCGAGTGAAGGCCGGCCCATCAGGGAAACATCTGCGCGCCCTGCCCTCGCTGGAGGTCGAAATCAAACCACCCGGTGAGCGAGCCCCCTATGTCGGGGTTGGGCGGTGGCTCCAGATCCTCTTCTGCAGTCACCACCTTTTCGTCCTGCAGGGTCAGCGAGAACGCCGAGGCGTGCAACCGGTCTTCAAGCTCGATCTTGAACGTGAGGCTGACCGGCGTGCGGGCGGTGGGGTCCAACTGATCGTTCTGTGCCGCCGAGCCGAAATCCGCGAATTCGACCCACGACTCCCAAGCTCCGCCAGCCACGGTCTGCACCACGCCATCGTCGGAAAACACATCGTCGGCGGTCGCGTCCACCGGACGGGTGCAGGTCATGCGCGGGCTCAGCGTCGAGTGGACGATGCCACCCACCACGGAAATGCGCACGCGCGCCGGCCCGGTGGTTGAAGCACGGAAGCAATAGCGGTCGTCGTAGTCGTGCTGGTTGGGCTGGCCGGCGACCGCGATCTCGCGACCTCGCACGCAGCGAGCCACTTCATACTCATTCACCACGTCGAAGAAAAGCGCGTCGTTGCTCTCAATCTGCTTGCCCGAGCGTTGCAGGCGAATGGTGATGCGGTTCATGAGTGGTTCCGATCCACTCAGCGGCGACCCGTTCGGGAATTGGGTGAGCTGGTCGATGGGCTCGCCGGCAAAGAATGTTGGGTTCAGATTGTAGTCCACCGGTGCCGACGGGGTGCCGCAGACCCCCGAGGCATCGCAGTAGTCGCCTGCCTTCGAGCAGTCCAGCACGAAGAGCAGCCCGCTGGCCGCCCCCGTACCTTGGCCGACACTGCAGCCTGTGAGAATCAGCGCAATCAGCAGCAAGCCAACGCGTGTGAGTGCCGTCATCCCACCCTCCGCAAACAAACGCGGGTTCCCCGTCGCGCCCCGGTCTCCTCGGCTGCCGAGCCATCGCTGGATATCGACCAGGACAGTGCCTGGCGCCATGGATAGAATCACGCCTTTCATGGCGGCCGCATAGATGTCGGCCGACCCAAAGTCGGTAGTGAGCGTGACGATGGCCATGAACTGCGGCTGGTATCCTACCACTTGAATGTCTTCTGGGGGCGGCCGGCACGAGGTATCTGGCAGGTCCGGTAAAGTCTCGTAGCCATCTTGCCGATAGCTTGGTGCGACGGGTCGCTCAAGATTGCGGAGCCGATTCGTCTATACTATTGAGGCCGATTCGCAGTGGGGCTTGTGCCATGACCAAATCGGAACTTGCCGAGCGCCTATCGCAGGTGCAGAAGCTGCCCAAAGGCCGTGCCGGGTTGTTGCTCGACACTATTTTCGATTGTCTGCTGCAGGCCTTGGCCCGGGATGAGCGCATCGAAATCCGAGGGTTCGGTAGCTTCGAAATGCGGCACTACCACGCCCGCAGCGGGCGCAATCCACGGACCGGTGCGGCGGTACAGGTGAAGCCGAAGCGCCTGCCGTTCTTCAAGGTTGGCAAGGAACTGCGCGACCGCATCGGCAACGTCGTGCACTCCACCCGCGAGTTGCCGGCAGTGGCGTTTCCGGCGCCCATCGCCTCGGCGGTCGGGACTACTGCGAAGAAGGTCTAGAAACTCGCCTTTACTGGTCCATTCACCACGATCGTCAGTGCGCCTGTGGGGGCAGGTCCGCTCTCCACCACCACGTGAGCCGACAGGATCAGGCCGAACGGCGTGTTGAAGTCCATGAGAAAGGATGAGAGCGCAATCTGCGCCTGTGCGCCGAGATTGACTGTCCCCGACATCAGGGGGATGGCGGCCAAAAAGATCGCCCCAGCTCCGCTAGCCGAGGATGTGCCCAAAGGTGCTACGTAGAGGCTGGCGGCACTCAGAGGCAAGGCACCAGCGTCGTCTGCCTCCACCCGGATGTCGAGTTGCTCGACAGTCGCCTGGGCGAGTACAGAGCGACGCTGAGCCTGTAGCGCCGGGACATCCCCCAAATCGACCGTCTCGGCATCGTCGTAGTCGAAAGCCAAGGCGCACATGTTGTTGTCGTCGCAGCTCAGCGGGTATTCCTGGCAATCCACCGCGGCCATGGGCGGGGGCGGCTGGCAACAGTCCGTGACCAGCGCGGCCGGGCCGCGACAGACCACCTGCGGCACACCCGTCGGAGGAGATGGCCACCAGCGGGAATCAGTCGTGTCGATGCTGAAGGTCGTCTGAGGCAGAGCGAAGCTCAGTTGTCCGCCTCCCACCCGATCAAACATGCTGCATCCCCCTGCCGCCACGGCGGCAAGCCAGGCAAACGAGAGAGGCCCGACGATGCCGCGCATGGCGCAGAGCCTATCCTATGATCCGGTTCTTGAGAACCTCGCGGACCATCGCCATTTCTTGGACCCCGGTTGAAACCTTCTGCTCATCGCTGCGATCGAAGTTCATGGAACAGAATCCGTCTGCATGGAGCGCGTCTTGGACGCTGGATTCGTCGGTGCGGCCGCTGCGGGGGCACCGCCCGTCGCGCGGGCCGAAGCGAGGAACTGCACCGCCGCGATCTTCTCGGGCTTCTCGGCCTTGTCGCTCCTCTCGACGGCGATGAACCTGATGGTGTGGGGCTGGCCAGCTGGGAGATGGAGCACGCTTTCGCTGCCAAAGGGGTACTCCTCGCTGCCAACCCTCAGGATGCCGCCGCCCGCCACCACGTACAGTATTTCCGTCAAGCCGCCGTGATCGTGTCTTGGCAACTCGGCGCCGTGGGCGAACTCCAGTAGGTTGACGGTCACGCCTTCTCTCCCAGTCGTCTTGGCGTCGAGCAGAGCCCTGCCCATGCCCTTTCCCCCGAGAGTGGGCACCGCGACCACCTCGCTCGCCGTCACCACCGCCAGGTTGCCGTTCCCTTCGGGCGGTATCCTGGCCGTAGCCGAGTCGCGAATGACTTCGAAATCGGCCCGGCCGCGCGCGTCGGTCGGATCGCGGTACACGCGCTCCGGCCCCGGCGGCACGAACGCCTGCAAAAAGACCGCCGTGCTCTGGCGGCCCATGTTTTCAATCACATGGGGATAGCCGGCGGGCACGAACGCCACCATGCCCTCGTCCAGCTTCACGGGTGTCACCCCGGAAGGTCCCAGCAGGCGGGCGTGCCCTTTGAGCAAGTACAGCACCTTGCCGCTGCGGGGGTGACGGTGCATAGCCACGCGGCTGGCCGGGCCGATGTTCAACTGGGTGAGCGAGATGCCTTGCACGCGCATGTTGGTCTCGTCGGCGAGCACCTTGACGGTGAACGGGGCGTCGCGTTTGGGGCCGAGCCCCGCCTTGGCGGACGAAGCAGCGCCAAGCGCGCGCTCGGGCACGTCCTCCGCTTTGACCACGAACTGGCTCATCTGTGCCTGAAACGAAAACGGAAGCACGACCCTAGCGCCGGACTCGATCCCATCCACCGTCCAGCCCATGGCGGCCTTCTGCACGCATGCCGACAAGGCACTCGGTGCGGCCTGCCCGTGCGACAGAAGTCTCGCCGCAGCCACCCGCCCGGCCGGTCCCACCTCGACCTCGATCTCCACCTTGCCTGCGGCATCCAGCCGGTCAGCCAGCGATCTCTCGAAACACCGATGCACATCGGCCCCGTGCTTCTGCAGCGCCCTCTCGATGGCTTGCGCGGCCATTTGGCCCTCGCTCGCCTGGCCAGCGAACGCAAGTGCCGCGATCGTCATTGACGCAACCACCACCATGGTCGACGCGCCAGCAACCGGCAATCTCTTCTCTTGCATACCTCTCCTCGGGGGCTTGTTCGTAGCACGAATGCCCGTGATTTTCCTTCCCCACGGAAAGCCACGACGCATTATCAACGATCCGCGCCGAGCAACCGATGATTGGAAATGGCCATGCGGCCCGCGCGTACTATCATTCTTGCAACGCTTGCCGTGAGCGTAGCACCCGGGGCTTTGGCGAAAACTGACCTTCTCCGCACCAGCAGCGGCGCTCTGGTGCACTGGATCGATTACGACATCACGGTTGGGCTCGATCGAGGTGCCCCCAGTCGGACGGTCGCCTCCGACGGGGTGAGGGAGGCCCTGCAAGCCGCAGTCGATGCGTGGAATGAGGTTGGGGATCTACCCGTGCGATTCCGCGTCGTCACCACGCTCGATCCCGCGGTGCGCGTGCGATTCTGCCGTGGCCGGTGGACGGGCGAGTTGGACGACCTGGGCAAGGCGGTGTTCACGGCGGATGTCCGCACGGGCATCGTGGCATCCGCCACCGTGGAAATCAACGAATGCGATCGCTCCTTCTTGGCCCCCGACGAGGTGGAAGACGGCCGCTTTGATCTTCAGGCCGTGCTCACCCACGAATTGGGGCATGTCCTCGGGCTGGCTCACAGCGACGATCCCAACTCACTCATGTCTTTTCGCGGGGGAACAGCGGGCGTTCGTACCCCGAAAGCCGATGATCGCGCTGGAATCGCCATCATCTACGGCCCAGCCGCGAACCGCCGCGAACCGCCGCCAGCCGTCCAAGTCCCGACCATGGTGTTGAAACCCGCGCCGATCGCGCGAGCCCCGTCAGCCTCGGAAGAGATGCAACCCGCCGACCGAATCCCGAACATGGTGTCGCAGCGGATGCCGGCCGAGCAGGCCATGCCGACCTCGGAAAAACTGCCGCCGGCCGGGGTCGTGACCGTCATGCGAGTCGCGGGCGGCGATGGCACGGCCATGATCGTCTACACCTGCGAGCCCACACTCCTTCCCCCCATTTCCCCGATCGAGCCAGAGCGTGAAGAGAAGCCCGCGTCCCCGAAAACGCCTGGCGGCCGAAGACACGCGCACCCCTGACATGGGAACCCTTAGAGGGTTCCCAAACCCTCCCGCGATGGTCCGCCGCCGGCAAAGCCGGCGGGCTCCCCACGCGACTAGCCTACCAACCGGAACGACGTGCGAATGACTATTTCTTCTCGCCCTCGGCGGACTCGACGGCAGGCGCGGGTGCGCTGTCGGGCGCCGTTGGTGTCGCTTCACGCTGCGGCGGAACAGCCACGACGTCCGGGGCAGAGCCCGCTTCAACGACCATCGGCTCGTCCCATCCACCCCGCCGGCGCACCGGCCCGGACCAACCCTGGCCACGTCGGTGGTCTTCTCCGCTGTTTCGCCGCGGACGCTGGTCGCTGCCTGGCCCGGCCGCCCGCGTTGCCTCGCTGCCCGGCCCGGGTGGCTGGGTGCTAACCCCTTCGCGCCCCGCGCGCGGTCGATCTCCAAATCGCGGGCGATCTCCGCGCGGCGGCCGATCGCCAAAGGACGGACGATCTCCGCGCGGAGCACGGTTTCCCGGGGACCGGTCGCCGGCCGGCCGCTCACCAGGCGGGCGGGGTCCGCGGCCGTCAAAGCGCGGCCCATGCGGCGGACGGCCGGGTTGCTCCCGTCGCGTCGGATCAACCGGCCCACGATTGCCGCCCCGTCGCTCGTCAGGAGCGCGGGTCAACATCCACCCTTCGCCTCCTTTGGCCAGATCGCCCCTGGGCAGATCCGCATCGCGGGCCAGGGCATTGAACCCACCGCCGCGTCCGCCGAAACCGACCGGACCACGACCGCCGCCAGGACCGACCGGACCACGACCGCCGCCGCGGCCATCTCGATCCCGTCCACGCCGCTCGTCACCACGCGAGTCCACATCGCGCCGAGACTCAGGCCGCGGCACGGCGTCCACCACGTAGTAGAAATCGCCCTTCTTTTGGGCGTTGGCAGGCGGGTTCTCGCCCGACAGGACGCGCACCAGCCGTACCCCGGCCGCGCGCTTGCCAACCACCGCGAGCGCCTCCATGAGACGCGAAAGGCGATCGCCCCGGATCTGCATCGCTTCGGCCACGGCCTCGGCCTCAGGCCCCGTGCCAAGGTCCGGCGCTGCCGCTTCGACGGCTGGCTCAGCCACGGGATCGCTGGCCGGTTCGCCGCCTGCATCGGCCGCGGCCGATGCAGCATCTTGCGCCGCAGGGCCAGCGTCAGGCGGCGTCTCGGCCACCGGTTCTTCTGGCACGTCGGCGGCCGGAGCAGCCTCGGCCGCCGGCTGCGCGGCGGCGGCCGGCTGCTCCTCTGCTTGGGGATGCGCCGCCCGAAAAGCTTGCTGCGCCTCTGCCGCCTGTCGCAAGAGAATCCCGGAGAATTCGGTGATTGTCTTCATGAACGCGTCCTTCGCGTGATGGGGGCCCCGTCAAGGAAGCCCGAATGAATTGCCTCACCCTTCGTAGTGGACTTGCGGCCTCAGGTCAATGGGGAGGCATCATGCCTTGGCAGAGTCCGCGATGCGAGCGCCATCTCTTGCCAGAAAGCTGCGTTGCGCTGGCTGGCGCCGTGGAAATATGGCCCTCGTTGATCTCCCACACGATCGCGCCGCCCAGCCTCTGCGCCTCAAAAGATGGTGACCCCATCGGGACTTGAACTGCTCGAAGCTCATTCAGGAAAAACCTAGGCGCGACGCGGTCTTGCGCTGGTTTTCTGAAGGATCTTCGACGGTTCGCCCCGGTGGGGGCAACCCATTCCGAACCGTGCCTTTCCGGCTGAAACCGCCGAAAAGTAGGGTGTCGTGGCAAACTGGTGGCAAAGAAAATGACCCCGCGGGCAGGCGACGTGCCGGCGCGCATCCGTGGTACGCTTGGCACAAGGCCATGGTCACCGTTCAAGTGCAGCTTCCCGAGGAAACCTTTTCGGCGCTTCGCCGGTCACCCGACGAAATGGCAGGCGACCTGCGTCTTGCCGCGGCCGTGCACTGGTACTCGCGAGGCCTCATCTCCCAGGAACGCGCGGCGCAGGTGGCCGGGCTTGACCGCACCGATTTCATCCTGGCACTCGCGCGCGAGGGCGTGGACGCCTTCGCGGTAGACATGACCTCGCTCCGGCGTGAACTGGCCGATGGTTGAGACAGCCGTCGTCAACGCATCGCCGCTCATCTGCTTGAGTCGCGCTGGTCTGGCGGATCTGCTTCGACAGGCGGCGCAGACGATCATCGTACCAGCAGCGGTGGCACGTGAGATCCTGGCCCGCGGCCCAAGCGATGTGACGGCCAACGCCGTGGCGACGGCCACGTGGATGAAGCAGGCCGATGACATCGCCATACCGTCCAACGTCCTGGCGTGGGATCTCGGCGCTGGGGAGTCGTCCGTGTTGGCGTGGGCGCTGTCCCACCCCGGAACGCCAGCCATCATCGACGACCTTGAAGGGCGACGTTGCGCGGAGTCCTTGGGAATCACCTTGCGCGGCACCGTCGGCCTCGTCTTGCGAGCCCGTCGCGCCCGGCTCATCGACTCTGCCCGCGACGCCCTCGAACGCCTGCGCCGGGGTGGAATGTATCTCTCAGATCGCCTTTGCGCCGAAGTGCTGAAGGAAGTGGGCGAGTAGCCAGAGCCATAGCGACCAGACAGCCGAGGGGCAACACGACCATGGACCCACTCACGCTCAGCGCCCAATCGGTAGACGGTGGGAGTACAAGATTCAGCCTGAAGATCGATCGCCTCCCTGACAAGTGCCCGCTCTGCCATCTTAGGGTCTCTCCAACGTACGTAGCTGGGATCTGGCTGGACTTGGGGACGGGGTGGCAGCGTCTTGACGCCACCTTCCTGTGTACCAGTCGGTCGTGCTCACATCTATTTCTTGCCAGCTATATTTCGCGAAGGGGTTTGTACGAGCTGAAGAGCGTGGCACCGCAAACCGCAAAGAAATCGGAGTTCAGCGCTGAAATTCGAGAAGTATCGCCGACGTTTGTTGAGATTTTTGACCAGTCGATTGCGGCCCAAGGTCACGGTCTGGACCAGCTCACCGGTATCGGCCTTCGGAAGGCGCTCGAATTCCTTATCAAGGATTTCTGCGTCCGAGAGAAACCTGATGACCGCAACGCGATCGTGAGTGCACTGCTCGGGCAGTGCATCGCCAAATTCGTCGACGACGTGAATATCAAGGAATGTGCGAAGCGCGCCGCCTGGCTCGGCAACGATGAAACACACTATGGAGTTGACCCGATTTGGTGGACGGTTTCGTTACGCAGCTTTCTTACCAGCTTTCTTCACTGAGTGCATCAGCTCAAATTCGATTGGGCTGTTGTAATTGAGCGCCGAATGACGGCGGCAAGGATTGTAGAAGCCTTCGATGTACTCGCCAATCGAGAGGTTAGCTGCCTCCCAGCTTTCGAGATCGTCGATGTCTTCCAACTCGCGCTTGAGGGTCGCGAAGAAACTCTCGGCCACGGCATTATCCCAGCAGTCTCCCTTCCGGCTCATGCTGCATTCTATGCTTCCGGCTTCCAAGGCTTTGCGGTAGTCGTCGCTCGCGTACGTGCTGCCTCGATCTGAGTGGTGAACCAGGCCGCTGCCGGGCTGGCGTTGGCACAAGGCCATGGCCAGTGCCGCGAGCGCGAGGTGGCGATCGACATTCCGACTGGTCGCCCAGCCGACAACCCGCCTGGAAAACAGGTCGAGAATCACCGCGAGGTACAGCCAGCCTTGCTGCGTCCACAGAAACGTGATGTCAGTGACCCACGACTGGTTTGGACGAAGCGCGGTGAAGTTGCGCTCCAGCACATTCGGCGCGATGGGGAAGCTGTGCTTCGAGTCGGTGGTCGTGCGAAAACGATGACGACAGCGCGCCACCAGCTTGTTTTCGCGCATCAGCCTGGCCACCCGCTTGCAACCCACCCGATCCCCGGAAGCTTTGAGGTCGGCATGAACACGGGGACTGCCGTATCGTCGCCGGCTCCCGTGATGAATCGCGGCTATCCGCTCGGACAGATCCTGGTCACGGCGTGCGTGCAACGAGGCGGGCCGTCCCTGGCTGGCGTAGTAGCCACTGGGCGAAACGGCCAAGACACGGCAGAGGACCGCGACGGGGAAGGCCACCTTCTCCTCGGAGATGAACGCAAACCTCACGCGCTCTCCTTGGCGAAGAAGGTGGCCGCCCTTTTTAAAATCTCACGCTCCATGCGGAGGACTTTCACCTCGCGACGCAGATGCGAAAGTTCTTCCTTCTCGGCGGTCGTCAGGGCGCCAGCAGGGCCCTTGCCCTCGTCTACCCTCGACTGCCGATCCCACTGGTACACCAGGCTGCTTGCCACCCTGAAGTCCTTTGCTACCTGCGCGACGCTGCGTCCTGCACGGACGAGCGCCACCAAGTCTGCCTTGAACTCGCGCGTGTGCATGCGCCGGGATCGCTTCTTCTCTTTGTCCAACATGTGGTCACCTTTCTACGCCCATTTTCCTGAGCGAGGGTGTCCACCAAACCGGGTCAAGTCCACTACGAGCGGCGGTGGGTTGACAAGGACATCACCGATCTGAAGCGTCTGATCACCCTGTCTGCGAATTGGATCGAAAACGCTCTCCTCACCAGGAAGTACGTGGCGGAGATGCCTCCGAAATGAGTTTCACAGGGAGCTGAAGCTAGATCAAAAGCCTACGCCACCAGCACTGGCGCTCGAACCCAGACTGCCTATGAAAGGTGCGCTTGCAGAGTTCGGCGATTCAACAGGCAATGGCGCCCAGGTCAATGTATCGACGTCACCGTTCCAGGTCGGGGTTGGAACTCGCGCCCACCTCATCCGCATGTCAGCCTTTCTCGATTGAAGCCAGCGGGCAACTGCGAAGAAGTGTTCGTCTCGCCGATGAATTTGCGCCACGCGCGCAAGTTCCTTTCCCGCACGGGTCAGCGGGTATTCGCTAATCTCCAGGCCGGCGGCATTCTCCATGAAGAGCGCAAGCGTGCCATATCTCGGTACGTAGGCGCTGGATGTCACGGAAAGTACGATGTTCGGATTCGAGTCGACGAGCCCGGCGTCGTCAAGATCCATGAGAAGTTCGTAGCTGATACCGAGAACATGATGAAGACTCTCGTCTCTCGGAACCCACCCCCAATCGAATGCGGCGGGCACGAGCTCCGCGAAGCTCTCGGCTGTTGAGCGATCCATGTATCTGAGAACCTGGAGGGTTCTAAGTGAGCAGGTCCCAGGGGTTGTCGCCTCGGCCGCAAGAATGCGCCCGTAGACTTCCTGAAGGACCTCATCAGAGACCAGACCGGCATCCTCCCAGAACTTGCTGATCCAGTCGTCGGCCGTTGCAGCTGGCTTGGCCGACGGCTCCGGTGAAGGCAGAAGCGCCAGAATTCTCTTCTCCTCTTCAATCGCCTTCGCAGCCCGCATCGCAATCTCTCGCATGCGTATCCAATTGGCCTCGGCCTTTCCAAACGTGGCGATGACGTAGGGGATATCTGCTGAATCCAGAGGCTGTCCCTTCTGGACCTTCTCAAGGACCAAAGAGGAGAGCAGAGTCCTGGCGCGCGATTTTGCTGCAAACTTCGGGAACACGCGCGCGAGCACGCCAGGCACGTCTTTGCTCAAGGCCAATTCAACGCTGGCACCTTCATCCGACAGACTACCCTTTAGCTCAAGAAGCTCGTCAGAACTCATGTGGACATCGTCCCTCGTGTGGTTGGACGACCCCACAGTCCGCGGGCCGCCAAAGCCAGGAAACAAGATTTCTTAGTATAGCGCCTGTTGCTGGTTCGTGAAACTCCACCATCGGCGCGAAATCGCCATTCGAGCGCGGCTTGGCCAGAAGCGATATGATGCTGGCCGCTCCCTAGGCACGGCGCCATGCCCCCCTCCCCTGAATCCCTAACCCGCAAGTCCCGCATCGACCCAAAGCTCGATGCGCGGGGGTGGCGTTGCGTGAAGGCCCCGAAAGGCGCCGGTGCTTGTCGCACGGAGGAGCACGAGACGGCGCACGGGCCGGCGGACTATGCGCTTTTCCTCGACGGCAAGCCGGTGGCCATCGTCGAGGCGAAGAAGACGGCGGTGGATCCGCAGAATGTCCTCATCCAGGCGGAACGGTACGCGCGCGGGCTCACCGTTAGCCCTTACGACTTCGACGGGATCCACGTGCCGTTCCTGTATTCCACGAACGGCGAGCAGATTTGGTTCAGGGACGCGCGCAACCCGGAGAGCCGATCCCGGCGCGTGGCCGACTTCCACACGCCGGAGGCGCTGGGCGAACTGCTCTCGCGAGACTTCGACGGGGCGTGCAGGCGGCTCCTTGAACTGCCGAACGCGGGCGACCGGCTGCGCCCGTACCAGAGGCAGGCGAACACGGCCACCGAGCGGGCCATCGCCGAGCGCAAGCGCAGCCTGCTGCTTGCCATGGCCACCCGCACGGGCAAGACGTTCACGGTCGTGAATCAGGTCTACCGGCTGATGAAGACGGGCGTGGCCAAGCGGGTGCTTTTCCTGGTCAACCGGCGCGCCTTGGCGGCGCAGGCGGTGCGTGCGTTTTCCAGTTTCGACGCCGAACCGGGCCAGAAGTTCAATCAGGTCTACGAGGTCTACAGCAACCGCTTCCAGCGCGAGGACTTCGACGAAGGCGAAAAGTTCGACTTCACCTTGATGCCCAACGAGTACCTGACCGCGCCGGACGCGGGCCACGCCTTCGTCTACGTCTGCACCATCCAGCGCATGGCGATCAACGTGCTCGGCCGCGACGCCATCTTCGGTGTGGGCGACGAGCCATTCGACACCGACGTGGATCGCCTAGACATCCCGATCCACGCTTTCGACCTCATCGTCGCCGACGAATGTCACCGCGGCTACACCTCGGCCGAGCTGTCCGCCTGGCGCGGCACGCTCGACCACTTCGACGCCATCAAGATCGGGCTCACCGCCACGCCCGCCAAGCACACCACCGGCTACTTTGGCGCACCCGTTTTCCATTACAGCTACGAGCAGGCAGTCAGCGAGGGCCACCTTGTCGACTACAACCTGACCTCGATCCGCTCCGACGTGCGCATGACTGGCGTGTTCTTGAAAGAGGGCGAGCAGGTCGAGCGCGTGGACACCGAGACCGGCGCGCGCCAGCTCGACCTGTTGGAGGACGAGCGCCAGTTCGACCCCACCGAGATCGAGCGCAAAATCACCGCGCCCGACTCGAACCGGAAAATCGTCGACGAGGTCAAGAAGTACGCTCTGGCCCACGAGCAGGAATTCGGACGCTTTCCCAAGACCCGACGAGCGCGTGACGCGCGCCCTCGCCCGCCTGACCGCAGGCCAGACCTTCACGCCCGACCAGCAAGCCTGGCTGGATCGCATCGGCCAAGCCCTGCGCGAGAACCTTTCCCTCGAACCGGATGACTTCGGCATCCTACCCATTCTCGACCGCGCCGGTGGCCTCGCCGCTGCCCGCCGCGCCTTCGGCAAGAATTTCGACCACTTGATCCGTGACCTGAACGGCGCCGTGGCAGCATAATCCCCGTCCACATGACCGACGTTGTTCAGAAACTCTGGGGCTTCTGCCATACCCTGCGCCACGACGGCATCGACTACGGCGACTACATCGAGCAGATCACCTATCTGCTGTTTCTGAAGATGGCCGACGAGAAGGGCCTGGACTTCACCAAGCTGAAGGTCGAGCGTCAGAAGAAGGTCGAGGTCGTCGATTGCTCGTGGGCAAACTTGGTCTCCCAATCGGGCAACGACCTTGTGAACCAGTATGTGGACACGTTGCGCGCCCTGGGCGCGCAGCCCGGCATGCTGGGTGACATCTACGCGGGCGCGCAGTCGCGCTTCAACAATCCCGTCAACCTCAAGCGCCTGGTCGGCCTCATCGACGAAACCGAATGGACCGAGCTCGGCGTGGACGTGAAGGCCGCCGCCTACGAGGGCTTGCTGGAAAAGGCCGCCAGCGAGGGCAAGAAAGGCGCGGGCCAGTATTTCACCCCGCGCGTGCTCATCCAATCCATCGTTCGCTGCATGAAGCCCGACCCGCGCAAGGCGCGCGACTTCACCATCTGCGATCCGGCCTGCGGCACGGGCGGCTTTCTGGTTTCCGCCTATGAATGGCTGGCCGCCGAAAGCAAGGGCGGCGCCCTCGACCGCGACGTGGCCAGGCGGGTGAAGCGGTCGACCTACCACGGGCAAGAGCTGGTCCCGCGCCCGCGCCGCATGGCCCTGATGAACCTGTACCTGCACGGCATCGAGCCCACCATTCGTCTCGGCGACTCCATCGACCAGCCGCCGTCAAGCGACCGCTTCGACGTGATCCTGACCAATCCGCCCTTCGGCACCAAGGGCGCCAACCAAAATCCCGTGCGCGAGGACTTCACCGTCGCCACCTCGAACAAGCAACTCAACTTCGTCCAGCACGTGCTGACCATCCTCAAGCCCGGTGGCCGCGCGGCCGTGGTCCTGCCCGACAACTGCCTGTTCGCTGACCAGGCCGGCGAGGTGTTCAAGATCCTGACCGAGGACGCCGACCTGCACACCGTCCTGCGCTTGCCCCGCGGCACCTTCACCCCCTACAGCCAGGGCGTGAAAGCCAACGTGGTCTTCTTCACCAAGGGTTGCCCCACCGAAACCGTCTGGATCTACGACGCCCGCACCAACGTGCCTGGCATCACCAAGAAGGATCGCCCGCTGGTTCCCTCCCACTTTGCCGAGTTCGACAAGTGCTTCGGCGCCGACCCCAACGGCAATGCCAAGCGCAAGCCGTCCGACTCGAAAGAAGATCGCTGGCGCAGCTTCCCCATCAGCGAGGTGAAAGATCGTCAGTTCAAGCTTGATGGCTTCAAGTGGCTGAAAGAAGAATCCATCGACGATGCCGACGATTTGGCCGAGCCAGAGGATCTGGCCGGCGAGGCGATCGAGGAATTGCAGGGCGCTGTCGCGGATCTCGGCAAAGTGCTGGCGCTGCTGGAGAATGGAAACGGAAACGGCAAGGCCGCGGGGAAGTCGGCGCGATGAGCGAGGAGGAACTGCCGGAAGGGTGGGCGGGGACAAGTCTCGGTGATCTTGCCGACCTGACTAGCGGTGCGGGCTTTCCCCTCGAACATCAGGGGCGCACAGACGGCTCGCTTCCGTTCTTCAAGGTTGGGAACCTCGGCGAGGTGCCTTCCGGAGAACCTCTTCTAAGGTCTGCCCACTCGATCGACGAGCGAATGGCGCAGCAGCTTGGCGCCAAGATCATTCCGCCTGGCGCAGTTGTCTTTGCGAAGATCGGGATGGCAATTCGTCTCAATCGTCGCCGGCAGATTGGCGTCCGCTCATGCATCGACAACAACATGATGGCCGCAATCTCTGGCGGTGCGGTCGAGGATCGATGGCTTCTCCGTTTTCTGGAGACGATCGATTTCATGCCACTCACCCAGGCCACGACAGTTCCAAGCATCCGAAAGGGCGAACTGTCCGAAATCGCCGTGCCCCTGCCCCCTCTCGCCGAGCAGCGGCGGATCGTCGAGAAGGTCGAGGCGCTGCTGGCCCAGGTCAACGCCGCCCGCGCCCACCTCGCCAAGGTCCCCACCATCCTGAAACGCTTCCGCCAATCCATCCTCTCCGCCGCCTGCTCCGGCCGCCTGACCGAAGGCTGGCGGGGAACAGCATCCAAGCGCACCCCTGAAGAAACCGAACACGCCGTCTTCGGGCTTGGCCGCGGATGCTCTGTTCGAGATTCCAGCGGAGTGGGCATGGCGGGCCTTGGATGAGCTTCGTGACAGGGACCGTCCCATCATCTACGGAATCATCAAGCCCGGTCCCCACATTGAGAACGGCGTTCCGTACGTTCGCGTGGTGGAGATGAAAGACGGCCGGATCGATGTGGAGTCGCTGAAGCGCACATCCCCCGAGCGGGCCGCGCTATTCAAGCGTGCCACGCTTCGCGCAGGCGATGTCCTGATCTCGAAGGACGGAACAATCGGACGAGTTGCGGTGGTTCCGCCAGAACTGGAGGGGGGGAACATCACGCAGCATCTTGTCCGCTTCAGCCCTGACGGCACAAGCCGCACCCCATTCCTCGTATTGGCCATCCAGTGCCCCGAGATCCAGAAGTGGCTGACCGACGAGAAGAAGGGTGTCGCGCTACAGGGGGTCACAACGTGGAGGACTTTCGCCGATTGCCGTTGCCAGTTCCACCCGTCGCCGAGCAGCACGAAATCGTCCGCCGCGTGGACGCCCTGTTCAAGCTCGCCGACGCCATCGAGGCTCGCGTGGCCGCGGCCACCACCCGCGCCGACAAGATCACCCAGGCGATTCTCGCCAAAGCCTTCCGCGGCGAGCTGGTTCCCACCGAGGCCGAACTGGCTCGCCAAGAAGGCCGCGACTATGAGCCCGCCTCCGCCCTCCTCGCCCGCATCCGCGCCGCCCGCGCCGCCAGCGAAGCCGCGTCCAGTCCCGCCACCCGCACTCCGCGACGTCGCGCAACCGCGGTCAGATGACGGTCCTGCCTTCGGCCAGGTTGATCAGCTCGGCCAGCGCAAGCACCTGAGCTCGCCGCCCGCTGCCTTCGCGAACCACCTTGAGAATCTTCTCCTCGCGCAGTACGCGGAGGAGTTGGGCAACCGCCTGGCGGCTGGGCTGCTTGCGGCCGGGGAGCCGGACCTGGGTGCTGGGGAACACCGGGGTCTCGAAGAGCGCATCGAGCAGAGGCACCGCGAACTGCGAACGGGTCAGCTCGATAACCTGAGATTTCAGACGGTCGTACAGCGCCTTGATGTCGCGAGCCTTGTCCGCATTCCGAAGGGCCTGCGCCTCGACGGCCGCAAGAAAGAACTCGATCCATGCGTTCCAGGACTGGGCGGTACTACCGAGCGCTCGAAGCCGGGCCACGTACTCGTCGCGATGCTGGTCGAAGTACGCGGAGAGGTAGAACATAGGCTGTGACAGCAGGTGTTTCTCGAACAGGAACAGCGGAATCAGGATGCGCCCGATGCGTCCATTCCCGTCGAGAAACGGGTGGATGATTTCGAACTGGGCGTGCACGATGGCCAACTGAACCAGCGGATCGGGTCGGTCCGAGTGGTAGTACTTCTCCCAGTTGTCGAGGTACTCCATGAGGACCATTGGATCGGGGGGCACGAAGTCCGCCTGCTCAATGGTGCAGCCCGCGCTTCCAATCCAGTTCTGCACGCGACGAAAATGGCCGCGCCCTTTGTTGCGCCCGCGAACGCTGTCGAGAAGTTGGGCATGAAGATCCAGGAGCAGGTTCAAGTTGAAGGGCCGACTGCGCAACGACTCCTGGGCGCGGCGGAGAGCAGCACGATAGTTGATGATCTCCTGGATATCGAAGCGCCTGGACTCCTGCTCGGGCTCGTCCCCTGCCTCAAATCTCAGAACCTCGTTCAACGTGGCCTGCGTTCCCTCGATGCGCGACGAAAGCACCGCCTCTTGCGTGGTCATGGGCGACAGCAAGATCGCGGGGTCGGGAACGCTGAACAAGATTCCGTCGTAGCGCGCCAGCGCACGATTGGCCTTGCCGAGCGCCGGGATAAGTGACTCCCACTGGACGTCCGCTGCGGGCAATTTCGACGGCAGGGCGGGCTTCATTGTGCTCACGATCCGCTGAGTTTGTGTAAAGCATATCGCACGATTCGTTTACACAAGAATTCTTGTGCAACCTGTGCCTTACACAAACAGCCCACGGCGACGCACGAACCACGACAAGAGCAGCGCAAAAAGTGGTGACCCCATCGGGACTTGAACTGCTCGAAGCTCATTCAGAAAAAACCCAGGCGCGACGCGGCCTTGCGCTGGTTTTCTGAAGGATCTTAGAGAGTTCGGCCCGGTGGGAGCAACCCGTTCCGAACCGGGGATTTCCGGCTGAAACCGCCGAAAAGTAGGGTGTCGTGGCAAACTGGTGGCAAAGTTTTTCGGCCCACGTGGTTCGATTGAACATTCCGGATGAGACCCTCCTGGCCCTGAAGCTGGATATCGCGACGCCCTCGAACACCTGCGCCGGGGCGGGATGTACCTCTCGGATCGGATCTGTGCCGAAGTGCTGAAGGAAGTCGGCGAGTAGCCGGCGGCGCTCTATTGGTATAGTTCAGCGCTCGCGAGACCACTGTCCCCGCCGGCGATGAGCACCTTCCCGTTCGGCAACAAGGTCGCCGTGTGCAACTCCCTTGGCGCAGTCATGCTGCCGGTTGCTGCAAATGTCCCGGCTCCTGGGCTGTACAGCTCCGCACTCGCGAGGTCCCCGCCACCACCACACCCCAAAGCGCCGCACCCGCCTGCGATGAGCACCTTTCCATTCTCCAGCAACGTCGCCGTGTGGAGATATCTACCTGCGGTCATGCTGCCGGTTGCTGCAAATGTCCCGGCTCCTGGGCTGTACAGCTCCGCGCCCCCAAGACCGTACGCTCCGCCGGCGATGAGGACCATCCCGCTTGGTAGCAAGGTCGCCGTGTGCCACGCCCTTGCCACGGTCATGCTGCCGGTTGTTGCAAATGTCCCAGCGCTTGGGTCGTATACCTCCGCGCTCGCGAGAGAGCCGGTGCCGGCGCTTCCGCCGGTGATGAGCACCTTGCCACTGCCCAATAACGTCGCCGTGTGAAGATACCTAACATCGGTCATGTAGCGAGTTGCTGCGAATGTCCCGGCGCTTGGGTCGTATAGCTCCGCGCTCGCCAGAGAGCCGAAGCCATTCTCTCCGCCGGCGATTAGCACCTTCCCGTTGGGCAACAACGTCGCCGTGTGGCCTTCTCTCGCGACGGTCATGCTGCCCGTCGTCGTGAATGTCCCGGCGCTTGGGTCGTATAGCTCCGCGCTCGCGAGAGCATTGCCGTAGCCATCCGATCCGCCGGCGATGAGCACCTTCCCGCTCGGCAATAACGTCGCTGTGTGGTACCCCCTTGCCGCGGTCATACTGCCGGTTGCTGTAAATTTCCCGGTTCCTGGGTCGTATAGCTCCGCACTCGCCAGAGAGCCGAAGCCATCATCCGATCCGCCGGCGATGAGCACCTTCCCGCTCGGCAATAACGTCGCCGTGGGCGACTCCCTTGGCGCAGTCATGCTGCCCGTCGCCACAAAGACTCCTTGCAACACCGCCGCCGTCTGCGTGGCGGTAGCCGTGATCGTGGACACCGTTTGCGTTCTCGTTACCGTCTGAGTCTGCGTCCCAGAGACCGACGAGGTCGCCGTCTGTGTGCTCATCTGGCTCATAGACACCGTTTGGGTCGCCGTCGCGGTTCTGGTGAAGGACGACGAGGACGACGTCGTCGTGACCGTCTGTGTAGCTGTTCCCATCGCCCCCACAGATACCGTCTGCGTCGCGGTCTGCGTGTTGCTCTGACTGCTCGAAGCCGACCGGGTTGCCGTCACTGTCAGGGTTTGGGTCCGAGTCGCTGAGCCAGACTGGGTCGCCGTTTGCGTGCTCGTCTGACTCGCAGATACCGTCTGCATCCCGGTTTGCGCGTTCGTTTGGCTAGCTGACGCCGTCGGACTGCCTGTTTCGGTGCTGGTCGAGACGGGAGCGTCTGGTGGTCCGGCGGCAGCGCCATCGCTACCGCCCACGCCCCCAGCGTCCATCGTGGGCGCCGCGCACACGCACGCCGCGAACGTGCCCGCCGAGGTGCATGTCTGGGCGCCCTGCTGGCCGGTGGCGCATGCGCATCCGACGCTTGCGCCGGGAACGCATGCGGCCGTGGCCACCTGGCCGCCGGCTCCGCCCGTGCCACCTCCTCCAGCTCCAGCCATGCCCGAGCCGCCGTTGCCGGCCGCGCCGCCTAGCCCACCGTCAGGCCCCAGCGCCCGGAGCTGGCTCGAATCGAAGGTGCAACCGCCCGCGACGAGCGCCGATGCAAACCCACACGCCGCGAGAAATGACGATTTCATGGTTAATACCTCACGCTCGCTGTGAATCCTCGTGTAGTCACGTGCGCCAGTTCTCCAGAGTCCCGCGACGGTCTAGGCCGCACAAGATGAAGACAGCCATAGCGTAGACCTTGGGCCGATTTGTGTCAAACGGCCTTCGCTGGCGAGATTTCATGCGCCCGGAGGACACCCGATAAGGCATGGCGAAAGCCATGCTCGTTTCAGCTCGTGCAACGGCCAAATTGATAGTCGAAAACTATCCACCATTCCGGCAAGCGATGCCGGCGAGAGCTAGGTCAATGTTCGCATGGTCCAATCGTTCCACGGAATCCAGCACGGCAATCGACAACTTTTCGGGTTTCGTGCCGTGACAGCCCTTCTTGTGCCGCCTACACCACCGTTTTGGGCTACGCTGCAAGAAAAGACGATGGCACCGAACGAGGAACAAGACGACGAGACGGCAGAGGAAAAGTTTCTGGCGTTTTGGGAAGGGGCGGGCAAACGAAAGCCGCATCCAAAGTGGTGGCGCATGTTCGCTCTTGTGCTGGTCGAGCAGTCAAGACAACGTGAGCGCCAAGAGCGGGACGCACGCCCTATCTCCCGGGCGCTGCTGAAGGACCTTCAAATGCTGTGTGTGCTTGTCGCACGCATTAGAGAGACAATTGCTCGAATCGATGACAGACGGCAAGCGCGAGAAGCCGCCGAAAAGCAATCGAAGGACGGATTGCGTGCGATAATTCACCGGCTTTTCGACCGTGTTTTTCCCGAAACCACGCCTATCGAGCGATTCGCAAGAAAGTCTAGAAGCGGCTTGGATGCTGCCCTCGGGCCGGTCGCTGGGCCGGTAGGGCAGGCCATCGAATCGCTGAAGGCCGAATTCGAGGCACTTCCCCTGACCCACGCCACTCAGAAAAGAGGTCTTCTCTTTCGTCTGAAGGTTTATCAGTCACTCGACTTCTCCGAGCCGGAGATGGCGAAGCTCGAAAGAATCAGCGTCGGTGCAGTTCACCAGGCCCGACGAAGGATGGTCCGCGACGAGCAGCGATAGGAGAACGCACCCTCCAACCGCGATTTCGAGTCAACCGTACAATGGGCGGCACAACCATTGTACCCGGTACAATGCTGGCTCTTTCACTGTACTGAGGAGTCGTCGGGATTTCTAGTCCACCCTGGACCGCATGGAAGCCAGGGCATGTAAGAAAAGCGAGGCGGTCGCACCCCTCCAAGCGCCGACGGGTAGACCGATGGCGTGGGCGGGGCGTCCAATGGGCGCCCCGCCCTTCGCGTTGGGCAGCTTCGCGCCCATCGGGAACCCCGAGGCGCCCAGCGCGGGGGTGAGCGGTAGCGAGGGGGCGGAGCCCCCTTCCGCGGGTGCCGGCTCGGCCGGCGCCCCTAATCTTGATACATACGGAACAACTCAACGACGCGAGCCATCCCGTTCCGCCCTGTTCGGCTCTGTCTGGATGACCCTGGACGAATACCGGGAGGGTGTGGCGGCCGAACTGCGTCGGCTGGCGATCTATCACGTGGCCCACGGCAAGCGCCGGCGCAACTTCGTGAAGAAAGCGCGTGCAATCCTGTCGTGTGGGCGCTTCGCGCGCGTCCAGCGCTGCGGCACGTGCGGGACCGTGGACGCCGCCAGTGTGATCATCGAATGTGCTTGCGATCTCCGCTCGTGCCCGACCTGCGCGCGCCGGCGCGCCAACGTGGTGCGGTCGCGGCTAGACGAAAAGTGGTGCGCTGGCGCACGGCCGCGCGACATGGCGCTGTATCTGCTGACGTTCACTCTTCGCTATGACCCGAACGCTCCAGACGATGTTTCCGTCGACGGTCTGAAGCGCCGGAAGAAGATTGTGCGCGAGGCGGCTGGGTTCGTCTGGCGGCACTATCTGAAGCCGCGCGGGCGCGCACTGGCCCTGAGTCTGGAAGTCTCACCGCGCGGCGCCGTCCACGTCCACGCGCTCTATCACGGCCGGCGTCCAGACGTTCGGATCCTGCGCGACATATACATGTTCCGCGCGGGCGACTCGCCATTCGTGAACTGCCAATACGTGCGCAAGCCGCGCAAGGCGATCCGCGAACTGGCCAAGTATATGATGAAGGCCGCCTCGCCCAAGAACCTGCACATCCTGCGCGGCGGACCTGGCGAGTTCATCGACCCTGTGCTGGCCGCGCGCGCGGAAGTCGCGTTCTCGGGCGACCGCCTGTTTGAGTGCATGGGCGCGTGGCGCGGGGCTGACGACGACAGCGACCTTCCAGAGAAGACAGCGCGCACCTGTCCGCACTGTGGTGCGAACGCGTGGAGGAGCGAGATCGCGCCCCTTCACATCTTGTTTTCCGAGCTTCCAGACGACTGGGTTCCGCGCTTCGGGCGAGCGGGTCCTTTGTCGAAGAAAACCAACCGCCCGAGAGGAGAAAGCAGATGAGTGATACCGAGAGTTCCGAGACGACGAGACAACCCGAAACCATCGCGCAGGTCTTGAGTAAAGTACGGCTACCAGAATGGATCAAGAACGCGAACCGCGTGGACCGGCCGGACATCACCCGGTGGTTCAGACCAGAAGACGGCCCCATCGACGGAACGCTGATCTGGAAAGGCCGACAGGAGCACCACCCGAGCGGCGACGTGTACAACGCATTCGCCATCCGAGAGGCTGACACGGGGTCTATCATTGGGGTTTCGGAGCGCGCGGGCCTGCGTGACCTGCGCACCGTGAGGGTGGGCAGCCGGGTATTCATCAACCCGGCCGGCGTTAAGCAGCTCTACAACAAACGCAAGTTTCAGCTCTACGAGATTTTTGCCGACGAGCAGGAGCCTCTGTCTGAACCGACAAAAGGCGGCGGCAGAAACGGCAATTCTGGTAACTCCGGCCCTTCAGACGCTGGTCCAGTGCCGTCTGAGGACGTGCCTTTCTAGGCGAAGGTGCCCCCATGCTCGAACCACTCCCAGATCGTCCCGTCCTCACAGTCAGGGAAGCCGCGGCTGCGATCGGCGTGAACGTGAAAACGCTCTACGCCGAGATCAAAGCCGGGCGCTTTCCGGCGTTGCGAGTCGGGCGGGTCATCCGAATATCCCGCAACGTGGTAGCGTCCTTCCTACAGCAAGGCTGCGTCGCGCCCCCTGGAGGAATCCATGCCGGCAAGACGCGATCGTGAAGGACGATGGCGATACAGAAAAATAGTGAAACTGCCCGACGGGGGCAGGATCCGTATCAGCGGCTCGCCAACGCTGAACACCAAACAGGCGGCCGAGGTTGCGGAGCGAGAGCACATCATCCGTGTGCTCTCGCCCTCCCCCGCCGAGCAAACGAAGAAGGAGGTGCCCACTTTTCAGAAGTTCGTCGACGAGGTCTGGTGGCCCATGTACCCCAGCTCGGTCGGGAACCGGCCCAGCACGGTCGAGGAGAAGGAGATCCACTTGCGGCTGCACCTGAAGCCCACGCTTGGCCGCCTGACCCTGGACAAGATCCGGGGCGAGGTGGTCGGCAAGCTGGTGGCGCGGCTGCGGGACGAGTCGAAGCTGAAGCCCAAGACGTTGAAAAACATCTTGGGGACGTTGCGGCGGATCTTGGCCTCGGCTGTCGAATGGGAGTACCTCGCCGCGCTGCCTGTCCTGCCTCGCATGAAGGTGCCGCAGCCCGAGTGGGACTTCCTCACGCCAGAAGAGGCGCAGAAGGTCCTGCAAGCGGCTGGAGCGCGTTCCGAGGATGTCGAGGTGTCTATCCTGTTCGCGCTCCACACGGGCGCGCGGGCGGGCGAGCAGCTCGCTTTGCAGTGGGGCGACGTGGACTTCTGCAGTCGGTTGGTGGTGTTTCGGCGCAGCTCCACACGGGGCGTGGTCGGTCCGACCAAGAGCGGGCGGGAACGGCGGGTGCCTCTCTCGGCTTCCCTGGACGCCGGCCTGAAGCGGATCCGTCATCTGCGATCGAAGCTGGTCTTCTGCAACCCGGACGGCTCAGCGTTGAAGATAGACCAGCTACACGAGCGGCTGTGGGGCGCGTGCAGACGGGCGGGGATTCGCGAGATCCGGTGGCACGATCTGCGGCACACCTTCGCTTCGCACCTGGCGATGCGGGGCGTGCACATTCCGCAGATACAGCAGTGGATGGGACACTCGACCATCACCATGACCATGCGCTACGCCCACCTGTCGCCGGGCAGTGGGGCCGATCTGATCAGGGCTCTGGACGCCCCCGCCGTGGCAAATCCGTGGCAAAACACGGAAAATCGGGCGTAACCACCTAGAATCGTTGTGACCCCATCGGGACTTGAACCCGAGATTACGCCGTGAGAGGGCGCCGTCCTAACCGCTAGACCATGGGGCCAGTCGTAACTTTCAAATTCTCTCACGCTAGATTGTGTTCGGGGACAAGGATTCGAACCTTGATAGCCAGATCCAGAGTCTGGCGTCCTGCCATTAGACGATCCCCGAGTTCTCCGCGCCGAGGCGGTCCGCGGCGGGAAGGAAAGTTGTAGCAGTCGTGCTGGGCGTGTCAAGACCGGCATCCGCCTTGCCGCGCCAGTTCTTGCTGGCCCCGGGGATAGATGCTATTCAGGCTCGTTTCGGCGAAGCGGTCACCGTGCAGGACATACCATGGATCTGAGTTTCTGGGCCGCGACCGACGTCGGTCGGAAGCGACAACACAACGAGGACAACTTCCTCATCGACAAGAAGTTGTCGCTCTTTGCGGTCGCCGACGGCATGGGGGGCCATGCCTCGGGCGAAATCGCATCGCAGATCGCGGTGACCGATTTTCGCAACGCGATGGAGGCCCGAAAGGATCTGCTGGACGGATATGCGCGCCATGAAGATGGCATCACGACGCAAGACATCCTCGCGGCGATGGAAAACGCCGTACAACAGGCCGGGGTCACCATCTTCGAGCGCGGACAGAAGGAGCGCGAGAAGCGCGGCATGGGCACCACCTTGTCGGCTCTCTTGCTAGTGGGCGAGCGCGCCTTCATCGCCCACGTCGGTGACAGTCGGGTCTACATGGTCAGGCAAAACCAAACCGTGCAACTGACCGAGGACCACTCGCTGGTCAACGAGCTGATCCGCCACGGCAAGGTCACGCGCGAGTCGCTGGCTGCCTCGCCCTACGCCTCGTACAAGAACGCCGTCACGCGCGCGCTTGGCGTGTACGAGACGACACAGGTCGATACCATCGACCTGGAAGTCCTGCCCGGCGACCAGTTCCTGCTTTGCTCGGACGGATTGCACGCCTACTTGCAGGACAAGGATGTCACCAGCTTCCTCGGCGGCGACCACGTGACCGCCATTCCGCAGAAGCTGGTTGACCATGCCAACAAGGGCGGCGGTCAGGACAACATCACCGCAGTCATTCTGCGCGTACAGGTCGACACGACCGATGCGGGGCAGACGCGCGCCCAGGAACTCAACCGCAAGGTCGAGGTCTTGCGGCAGATGCCGCTCTTCCGCCACCTCACCTACAAGGAAATCCTGCGCGTCCTGTCGGTCACCAAGGTCGTGGATTTCAACACCGGCGACGAGATCCTGCGCGAGGGTCAGCCGGGCGATGACCTGTTCATCCTGCTCAAAGGCAAGGTTCGGCTGCACAAGGACGGGGCCTTCGTCACCCAACTCGGACCCGGCACGCATTTCGGCGAGATGGCCCTCATCGACAAGCGACCGCGTTCGGTCAGCGCCTCGGTTGAGGACCGCACCCGCGCCCTGGTACTGCGCCGCCAGGAATTCAACGAAATCATTCGCAACGAACCGCGTCTGTCGGTGAAGTTGTTGTGGAGCTTCGTGCAGGTGCTGGCCCAGCGTCTGCGCAAGACCACGGCCGATCTCACTGGCGCACGGCAAGAACTTCCTGACGCCTCCGACGAGACCATGTTCGACGAGTAGCCGGTCATCGGCACCCCCGAACGCAGGTCACCGATAGGCGCCCTTGCGCATTGACGGCTACTGTGACCGCACCTTCCAGATCCGTGCGATGCACACCTGTGTTCCGCGCGGCGTATCGGGCCAAGGTCGCCGGGCTGGGCAGATGGAAAGTGTTGTGCTTGCCCACCGATACGACCGCCGTGCTTGGCTGCACGGCCGCCAGGAACTCATCCCCCGACGACATCCGGCTGCCGTGATGGGGAACCTTGAGCACGTCGCTGGCGATGGCCAAGCCCGTTTCCCCTCGCGCCACCAGCTCGGCCTCCCCGTCTTCACCGATGTCGCCGGTGAACAGCACCGCGTGGCCGGCATAGCTCGCGCGCACCACCAGCGAGGCGTTGTTCGCGTCCAGGCCCGGCGGCGGGCCGATGACATCGCCGACCCACGGGCCCAGTGGTTCGACCCGCACGCCCTCTTTGTCGAACCCGGCCGGCACCGGCGTGGCGACCCCACGCTGATGCGCCAGCGCCAACAGCTCGCGGTATTTCGGGTTGTGGCCATCATCGCCGCTGGTCCACAGAGTGCCCACCTCGAAACGCGCCAGCACGCGCAAGAGGCCGTTGAGATGGTCGGGGTGCGGGTGGGAAAGCACGACCAGATCGACGCGTCCGATGCCACGCGCGCGCAGCACCGGCTCCACCACGCGCGCCCCGGTATCGAAGGAATCATCGTAACGACCACCGCCGTCGACCAGCATGACGAACCCACCGGGCCCTTCCAGCAGGGCCGAATCCCCCTGCCCCACGTCGATGAAAGTCACGCGCATTTCGTCGGCTGTCCTGCGGCGCAGGTCGCGCACCACCAGGCTGCCCGTAGCCAGCAAGCAGGCCAAGAATGCCGACAGCAGCCAGCGCAATCGCCGACCCGTGCCCCGTGACAGCCCGTAAAGAAGAAATCCCGCGCTGGCCACCAACGCCGCGCTTTCGAGCAGGTTGGGATAGCGAACCAGAATGATGGGCGCCAGACGCCGAAATCCCTCGGCCCCGTAGAGCGCCGCTTGCGAAGCCACACCCGCGATCCAGAGCGGCGCAGCCCCGAGTACCGGATGGGCGAGGGCCAAGAGCGCGCCCACCAACCCGCAAGGCAAGACCGCCAGTTCGACCAGCGGTACCAGCACTAAGTTGCCGACCGGCGCAACAGGCGTCACCTCGCCAAAATGGTGTGCCACGAGTGGCATGGTGCTCAGGCTCGCGACGGAACTTGCGGCCAGACAGCGGCCAAGCCACCCCAGAGCCCGCCGCCACCATCTTGCACCTTTGGGCGGTGCCGCAGGCGAAAACCGCTGCGCAAAGAAGCCCAAGGCAATCACCGAGGCAAAGGAAAGCTGAAACGAGACATCGAGCAGAGCCAGCGGCGATTGCACCAACAAGACCAGCGCGGCGAACGCGATGCTGGCCGCGAGGGAGAACGGTCGATTGACCAGCATCGCGCCCAACGCGACCACAGCCATGAAAGCCGAGCGCAGGGTGGCCATGGCCTCGCCAGTGAGCAAGGTGTACAGCGCCACCGCGGGCAGCGACAGCGCAGCGGCCAGCGCCGTGGCATTCATGCGTAAAGCCCATTGGGGGACCAACAGGGCCAGCCGGCGCAACAGCCCGAAGACCAGCGCTGCGACAACCGCCAGGTGCAGTCCCGAAACCGACAGAACGTGCGTGGCCCCGGCCGCGCGAAACCCCTCTTCGACCTCGGGTGACACCTCGGTGCGCTCGCCCAGCACCATGGTGCGCACGAATGCGGCCGCAGGACCGGCGAGGCGCTGATCGATCACCCGTGCCATGGCCGAGCGCAGGCGAAAGGCCAGACGTCGCGGCGGCCATCCCGAGCCCTCCAGCCCAGAGACGATTTGGATGTCTGCTGCGCTCCGGACGCCGGCGAGCAGGTCCACGCCCTGTGCCTTGGAGAGAAGGCGCGCATCGGGCAAGCCGGGATTGGCGAACCCGCGCGGCAGGAAAAGCCGTGCGCTGAACGCCACCTCATCCCCTGGTGCCAGATCGGGCACGCCCTCTGTCACGGTCACCACCGCACTGACGTTCAGGGGAGATCCGTCGAGCGAGTGAACCGCCAGCAGGAACCGTATCTTCTTGCTCTCCCCCTGCCCTGCGCCTGCCTCCGGCCCCATGACGACCTGGCCTGACAGCCGAACCAGCGTGTCTTCGGGCACGGCCCACGATGGGGCCTCGCACTCACGAACCGCTCGAATACCGAGCCCGGCACCTGCCGCCAGCGCTCCTGCCGCGACTGCAGTGACCCACGCGCGACGGCTCAGACTCCAGGCCAGCAGCCCGAGCGCCACCAGCCCGAACCCGGCCGCGACATAGGCCGCAGAGAGAATCGCGACGGCGATCCCGCAAGCGAACGCGCAGACCCATATAGCGAAGACCATGTCGGATCATCGTCCGACTCGGCCCTAAGTTGTGTCCCGGCAGACACATCCACCGGGATCAAATTACAACATCTCGCGCTTGGCCATTGCCTTGCGCATCTTGCCCAGGGCCTGCTCCTGCAGTTGGCGCACCCGCTCGCGTGACAGACGGTATTCGTCGCCGATTTCCTTCAGCGTGCGTTCGCGGTCGTTCACCAACCCAAAACGCTTGCGCAGGATGTCTGCCTCGATGGGCTTGAGCACGCTCAGCAGCTTGAGCATCTCCCGCTGGGTCTCGCTGCTCATCATCTGGTCAGGAGGAGCCGGTGCCTCGTTGGGGTCGACCAGGACATCGATGAGTCGCCGGCCATCGTCGTCCGAGAGCGAGCGATCGAGCGACACGGGGTTGTCAGCCAAGAAGGTGCGCATCTTCTCCAGCTTCTCGGCCTCGATCCCGGTCACCGAGGCAATCTCGTCGGTGGTGGCTGGACGCTCCAGCTTGGACTGCAACTCGCGTTCGGACTTGGCGATGCGGTGATAGGCGTCGATCATGTGCACGGGCAAACGCACCGCCCGGCCCTTGTCGGCCAGCGCCCGGCTGATCGCGTGACGAATCCACCAACTCGCGTAGGTGGAAAAGCGGAAGCCGCGACGATAGTCGTAGCGCTCGACAGCCTTCATCAGGCCGATGTTGCCCTCCTGGATGAGATCAGGCAGCGGCAGACGGCCGTGGTTAAAACGCCGCGCGATGGATACGACCAGACGCAGGTTCGCCTTCACGAACTCGTTCTTGGCGCGCTTGACCACGGCCGCCTTCGACGAAACGGCCTCGACGAACTGACGGAAGGCTCTGTTGTTGGTCGGAAAGCCAAGACCCTCCACCGGACGCCCCAACCTGGCCGCGCCATTCAAACGATGGATCTCGGCCATAGCGGCATCGACGAAAACTCGGTCGATGTCCAATTCCTTCAGCTTGACGGCAAGGTCGTCTATCAGTTTCTCGAACTTCTTGTTCTTCGCAACCACGGCACGGCGTCCGATCCGCTCAGCCAGCATCCGGTAGGCCTTGAACTCAAGCAACGGCTTGCCGACCGCTGCCTCGACGGTTGCGGCGGCGTGCCCTGCCCACGGCGTGAAGGCCAGGATAACCCGCCACAGGCCCAGCTCGAGTTCCTCTATGTGGCGCGCGGTTTCGAACTCCTGTTCCGGCCGCAGCACATCCAGCTCCGCCATGTCGCGGAAGTACATCGAGAGGAAACTCTGCGGCTCCTCGGACTTCTTGGTTTCGCCTTCAGGCCCAGCAGGGCGCGCGACGACCTCCTCTTCGTCTTCCGAGTCGTCATCGGCCTCTTCTTCCGGAACCGTAGCCAGATCGACCTCCAGATCCTCCTCTGGAACAGCCACCACCACGGCTTCGATGGGCTCAATCTCCACAGGCAAATCATCGACCGCGGCTACGAAAACAGCCTCGGCCATCGTCGGCTCTGGCAATCCCATCTCGATGCCAACGTCATTGGCCGGTCGCGGCAAGGGACCTGACTCCTCAGCAATGCTTCTGACAGTCCGGCGCCCAGCCTTGACGCGGCTGTTTCCGTTAGCCGGCCGCTGCCTGCGAGCTGATTTCATTCTTGTTGCTGTACGGTCCATTGCTTCTTCTCTTTGGATAGACGACTTTAGGCCTCCCCTACTACACGTATACGGTCCGGGGCGCCAGAATATTCCTGGCAGCGCTTATTCTCTCTCGTACACTTTGATGTTTGACTCCCGTCGTTGGTTTCAGAGGCGTCAAATGCGACAGGGCTAGCGCAACGCCGGTGGCAAGTCGGAGCCACCCTGCGCGTTCCGAACTGACGCCCCTGTTTCCAAGACGTTAGTGTCGCGAAGCCGCCGGATCGTGCAGTCGCGGCACGGAAATCCGCAAATAACTCCCTGAGTTATCCGATTTACGTCAACTGACGCTCACAAACCAGGACGACATGACGCGACGCGGCTCCAAGAAACGGCTCCTTGTTTGCCAGACTTCCAGAGACTTCAAGTACTTGGAACCCGGCTCGACGCAAGACCCTGCCCATCTCGTGAAGGCTGTAGGCACGAATCGAAATCTCGTTCTCGACCTGGCGTCCATCCCCGAAGACGATTGAACGGCGAATCAAGACCCTGCTCGTATGGAAGTCGAAATCCACCTCCTCTAGCACCACGCAGCCGTCGCCTTCCCACCAGACCCGGCTGGGCAGATCGGACACGATGTAGTCCCGGTTGATGGTGTCAACCAGGAACCGCCCTCCAGGTTTCAGCGCGCGACAGATCGACGAGGCGACGTGCAGGTTGGTTTCCTCGTCGAAGTAGCCGAACGATGTGAGAACGCAGTAGGCGGCATCGAACTGGCCGTAGTAGGTCATTTCGCGCATATCTGCATGCACAAAATTGACCGACAGTGCCCGACGCTGGGCTTCGTCGGCGGCACGGATGAGAAGTGGCAAAGACAGATCGAGCCCCGTCACCCGGAATCCACGCTGGCCGAACTCGATTGCATGTCGGCCGTAGCCGCACGCAATGTCCAGCACTTCGCCCGCAACTGGCGGAGACAGCGCCTCCTTCATGAAGGCCGTCTCCCGCAGCGTCTGCTGGGCGGTCATGAAAGGCAGGGTGCGCAGATAGTCCTCGTCGAAGACCTCCTCGAACCACGGCTTGAGCCTCTTCTTGAGGGGCCGGCGGGACAGGGCTTCGGGAAGGAGTGGCGCCTCACGCACAATGGTGGGGCGGTTTCACGCCCGACGGATCCGCCTGCCTCCGAGGGAGATTCTCGCCCCCGCGGCTGCGACGGTACCGCCAGCGCCCCGGCAATGCCGGGTACCGGCGGCGGTGTTGGGGCCGTCGATGCTGCTGGGGTCGATGGCGTATCGGCAGGCTCCATGACCTCGAATTCGCCCTCAACAACCTCGGCGGTCTCGGCCATCCTTATCGGGGCCTCTGGCAGAGCGCCGGTCCTGAGAGTTGCCTGCGAAGCTGGACGAGAGGCGTCTCCGCCCTGCCCTGTCATCACCCCGGTTTCCGCCACCAAGCGGGGTGATGTCGCCGGGGCTTGCTCGGCCAGCGGAGTGGGGGCGACTGATTCTCGCCTGGGCGGCGGAGTCACGACCTCCGCCTCTCGTTTCGGCAGCACAGTTACCGTCCGCGCTTCTGGTCGAGGTGGTGGAGTCACGACCTCCACTTCTCGTTTCGGCGGTGGAGTCACGACCTCCGCCTCTCGTTTCGGCAGCACAGTTACCGTCCGCGCTTCTGGTCGAGGTGGTGGAGTCACGACCTCCACTTCTCGTTTCGGCGGTGGAGTCACGACCTCCGCCTCTCGTTTCGGCAGCACAGTTACCGTCCGCGCTTCTGGTCGAGGTGGCGGAGTCACGACCTCCACTTCTCGTATGGGTGGCGGAGTCACGGCCTCCGCTTCCCGTGGAGGTGGCGGAACCACGGTCCGCATCTCTGGCAGGGGCGGCGGAGTCACGCTTGCCATCTCGTCCGTCGCGCCAGGTGGCTCGTCCTCACCATCTTCCGGCGGGCCATCGGCAACAATGATCTCGAAGCTCTCGCCTCGTGGCGAAGAAGTGTCGCGTGCGGATTCTTGGATGGCCTCTGGCAGCGCTCCCTTGATCGCGCTCTCGGCGGGAGTTTCGGGCGAACTCGATGCAACGGGCGTTCCCGCGCTAGGCTGGTCGGAGCCGGGCTCACTCACTAGTGGCTGGCTCGCCAGCGGCAAAGCCAGCGCGCGATGGCCGTGCAGATCCGGAATGCACCACTTGAGCGTCGGATCGTGGCCCTCCTGATTCTCCGCCGGCGGGCGACTATTGGCCGTCCCAGGAATCGCGACGGTCTCGGGCGGTACAGGGGAAGGCGGACCAGCAGCAGAATCATTCTTGTTCATGACGACACACCGGATGACGAAGGGACAAGCATTCCTACCGCCGATCCCATGCGTATTGCGCTCCCTTCCGCCAGCTTTTCGAGAACCACATGCCCCGGCTCGAACACGGCAATGGTGGTGGAGCCGAGGTTGAAAACCCCAAGTTCATCCCCGCGCCCGATGCTTCTCGGATCGCGAAAGCTCTTGCTGCGCACACCGCCTGCCGCGAACCCCGGACCATGGGTGGCCACATCGAGATCGTAGCTGGCCGTAATGTGCCCTACGCCAACAGCAGCGACCATCACCACGACGGAGACGCCGGCCGTGCCGTTTATGACAGTGATGAAGCGTTCGTTGCGCGCGAACAACCCCGTCTCTCGCGCAACGCTCCGTCTTCCCACCGGGAACAGTCGCCCGGGAATGTGCGTCCACCGCGTGATCTTGCCGCTCACGGGCGCGTGGACACGGTGGTAGTCGCGCGGCGAAAGGTAGGTCACCAGATACGGCCCCCCGTCCAGTCGAGCCGCCAATTCGCCATCGGCGAGCAGATCGGACAAGGTGAAGACTGAGCCCTTCGCCTCCAGCAACTTGCCCTGCGAAACCACGCCGGCGTCGCACACCACGCCATCGGAAGGCGCCACGACTGCGTCGGCCCTCGATGCAACCGAGCGTGCTCCGGGGCGCAACCTACGCGTGAAGAACTCTTGCAGGCTCGTGTACCGGTCAAGCGGCCATTCGGCCTCAGCCAGATCGATGTCGTACTTCCGGGCAAATGACTTGAGCACCAAAGAGCGAACCGGCCCAGGCAAGGTGCGCCTGGCTCCCCATCCGACGAAACCGGATAGAGTTCTCTGCGGCGCAAGCCGCCAAGCGGACCGGACGACACGCTCACCGAGAGACAGAGTGGACATTCCGGTTCAACCAACCGCAAGAAAGTAAGCCTAGATGGAAAACTCTAGGCTAGGTCTTGCGTTCTGTGCAACCGCTTTCGATGCATCTCTGCCGACAAAGGCTGGTTCAAAAATGCAAGAAGGCGCTGACGCATGCGCAAACAGGCATTCTTGCCGTGCGCGGCTGCGACAGCGCCTTCGTGAGCGGCCTACCCGCGCGTGCGCTACGCGTCGAAGTACAGTGCGAACTCAAGCTGGGTCGGGCGTAGGCGCGATGGCTTGATCTCGTTCTCCTCTTTCCAATCGATCCACGTGTCGATGACGTCCTTGGTGAAAACGTCGCCCTTGAGCAAGAAGGCGTGATCCTTCTTGAGGGCTTCAATGGCCTGTTCGAGCGAGCCGGGCGCCTTGGGAACGTCTTTCATTTCCTCGGGCGATAGGGCGTAGATGTCCTTGTCCAGTGGGTCGCCGGGCTTGATTTTGTTCTCGACGCCGTCGACACCAGCCATCAGCATAGCGGCAAAAGCCAGGTACGGATTGGTCGTGGGGTCTGGGCAGCGGAACTCAATGCGCTTGGCTTTGGCCGAGGCAGCCACGGGCACACGAATGGCGGCCGAGCGGTTACGCGACGAGTAGGCCAGGTTCACGGGCGCTTCGAAACCGGGCACCAGGCGGCGATAGCTGTTGAGCCCTGGGTTCGTAATGGCCAGAAGGGCCGGCGCGTGCTTGATGAGACCGCCGATGTAATAGAGCGCCGTCTCGGACAAACCGGCGTACTTGTCGCCAGCAAAGACGTTCTTCTCACCCTTCCAGATGGACTGGTGACAGTGCATCCCCGAGCCGTTGTCCCCGAAGAGCGGCTTGGGCATGAAGGTCGCGGTCTTGCCATTACGACGCGCGACGTTCTTGACCACGTGCTTGTACCACATGGTTCGGTCGGCCATGATGGTGAGCTTGTCGAAGAGCATGGACAGTTCCGCCTGACCGGCCGTCGCCACCTCGTGATGGAAGACCTCGATGGGGATCCCGACCCCTTGCAGGGTCAGCGCCATCTCAGCGCGAATGTCGTACTGGGTGTCGTTGGGTGACACCGGGAAGTAGCCGCGTTTGTAGTCAGGCTTGTAGCCGAGGTTTCCGCCCTCTTCATCGTTCGCGCTGTTCCAGCGACCCTCGACCGAATCGACCTTGTAAAAGGAGTGGTTCGGCCCTTCGCCGAAACGGACCTCGTCGAAGATGAAGAACTCCGGCTCCGGTCCCAGGTACACGGAATCACCCAGGCCGATCTGCTTGATGTGAGCCTCGGCTTTCTTGGCAACATAGCGCGGATCACGGCTGTAAGGCTGGTGGGTAACGGCGTCGACGATGTCACAGATCAGCGAGAGGGTCGGCTCCTTGAAGAATGGGTCGACGCACGCGGTGCTGGCGTCGGGAACAAAGATCATGTCGGACTCGTGGATGGCCTTCCAGCCGCGGATGGAGCTGCCATCGAAGCCAAATCCCTCGGTGAAACAGTCTTCGGTGATCCGGTGGATCGGCATGGTGGTGTGCTGCCACTGGCCCAAGAGATCGACGAATTTGTAGTCGACAAGCTTGAGTCCGCGTTCCTTGATCAGTTTCAAAACCTCGGCTGGTGACATTTGCTACGCTCCTCCTGCGCGTTCGATGCGCATATTTGTTCGGCGAACCACTCAATCCCTCTGATTAGAGGGCGTCCTCGCCACGCTCGCCAGTACGTATGCGAATGACTTCCTCTACGGGCAATACGAAGATTTTTCCATCCCCGATGTGGCCAGTGCGGGCCACCGACATGATGGCCTCCACCACGTCCTTGACCATGTCGTCCTTGACCACGATCTGGATGCGGACCTTGGGCACGAAATCCACGACGTAGGCGGAGCCGCGATACACCTCTTTCCGGCCTCCCGTTCGCCCGAATCCCTTGACTTCCGAAACCGTCATACCCTGGACGCCGATCTCGCGCAGTCGATCCTTGACGTCATCGAGCTTGAACGGCTTGATGATTGCTTCGATCTTTTTCATGAGTCACCGGGCGCAGAGACTAGAGGGCCTTGGCCTTGGCTTCAATCTTCTTCGTGAATGACGCCGAAAGAAGATTAGCCATCCTAGGTTTCCGGCGTATTTCCTGTTGGCAAATTTGGCGTAACCCTGTGTCCGCGCGCAGAACCCCATAGAAGATCTGCCAGCGCGACGCGACATTTTCATCGTGACCTTTTCCCATGGGTCGGCCGGCGGCTAGTGACCAATCGCCAAGCCGCCGATGAGTTCGCGCACGTCATTCACGCCCTGAGCATGGCAGTAGCATTCGATCTCGCGGACGATCCGTTCTGCCGAGGCAGGGTCAACGAAGCTCTGCGTGCCGACCTGCACGCAGCTGGCTCCCGCGAGCAAGAACTCAATGGCGTCGGTACCGTCCTGGATGCCGCCTATCCCGCAGATGGGTATGGGAATCCTCGCCCGATGCACCTCATAGACCATGCGCAGGGCAACCGGCTTGATGGCCGGGCCGGACAACCCCCCGAAAACCGTCCCGATCTTCGGCCGGCGAGTGCGCGCGTCGATGGCCATTGCCGTGATGGTATTGATGATGGAAACCGCGTCCGCCCCGTTGTCGGCGCACGCGCGTGCCAAGGCCACGATATCCGAGGTATTGGGGGTCAACTTCACCCAGAAGGGCTTGCGTATCACGGCCCGGCAAGCCCTCACCAGATCACCAAGGACCGATGGATCGCGACCAAACTCGATGCCTCCCGCCTTGATGTTTGGGCATGATACGTTCATCTCCAGGCCGTCAACCCCGTCAAGCGCGGCCAGTCGAGCGCCACAGTCGACATACTCGTCGAAGGTAGTGCCGAAGAAGTTGACCAAGACGCGGGTTCCGCAGGAACGCAGGAACGGGAGTTTCTCTAGAGCAAACGCCTCGACGCCGACGTTCTCCAATCCGATCGAGTTCAGCATGCCGGCGGCCGTCTCGCAGATGCGCGGGGGCGGGTTGCCAAAGCGGGGCTTGGGCGAAATCCCCTTGGTGACCAGCCCGCCCAATCTGGGCAGGGAGAGTAGCGTGTCAAACTCCTGGCCATAACCAAAGGTGCCAGAGGCGGTGAGCACCGGGTTGCGAAACTCGATTCCGCCGCAGCTCGTGCGCAGGGTTGGCGTTCTTTCTTCCCGAGTGTCCAAACTGGACGTCATGGGGCGCCCGCTTCCATTCCGCTGGTCGATGCGGCCGGCGCGTGGGACATCACCTCGGCAGCGGGAAAGACTGGACCCTCCTTGCAAACATAGCGGTACTGGCGCGTCCGTGCCGCCACGGCGCAGCCCAGGCAGACGCCGATACCACAGGCCATCTGTTCCTCCAGCGATAGATAGCACTCGATGTCGCAATTCTGTGCGATGCGCCCCACGGCCCAAAGCATCTCGCGCGGACCGCAGGACATGATGCGCAAACGCCGATCTGAATCCGCTGCGCGCCAGCGCTCGATCCGAGCTTCCAATTCATCCGTCACGCGGCCCCGACGGCCGAGGGAGCCGTCTTCGGTGACCAGATGCATGGCAATTCCCAGGCTGCGCATCTCGCCCAAGAGCACCAGATCGCGTGAAGTCCGGCCGCCATAGAGCATCTCAGAACCGTCAGCCATGCCAAGGCGGGCAGCTGACTCGGCTTGCATGAAGAGTGGCGGCAAGCCGACACCGCCAGCCACAAGCAAGTCGGTCATGTTGGCCGAAGGCACAGGAAAGCTGTTGCCGAGGGGACCGAGGACCGAAACTCTTGCTCCCGGGGGCGACCGCTCCATCAACGCAGTGCCCCTGCCGACCACTTTCGCCAGAAGGTCTGCTCGCCCCTCGTGAGCCACTGACAAGAGCGACAGCGGCCTCGGCAAGAGAGGGTCGCGTCCCCAATCGCCGCGAAGCATCACGAACTGACCAGGCCTGCTGCCTGCGAGAGGTTCACAGCCCCCAAGGCGAAGAACGAAGTAACCACCTCCAAGCGAGCGGTTCTCAATCACTCTGGCGTCGAAATAGCGCATCTGCAGCCTAGACCAGCTTCTACAACAACGCCCCAAGGAGTTTCCACGCCCGTCCGCGCTCCCCTCTGGTGTTTTCTTCTACTTGATGTTTCATCGATGGTTCATCTCGCAACAAATTGAAATGATTTACAAATACTTGATGCGCCCTCGCGGCAAGAGGAAGAAAATCCATGTTTTTCCAGTGTTACGCCCCGTGATTTGTTGCACGTAGCAGTCAGCTGTGTTACTAGCCGAAGTTGTCGTGAATTCAGGGTTTTGATGATGGACTTCATGTTCGAAGATGAGGTCGACGAAGTCGGATCGGATGTAGAAGCCTTTTGCCCAAAATGCAAGGCTGACACGACTCACGTCGTAATCTCCAAGTACGAAGACGAGATTCGCCGCGTTCAATGCAATCCTTGCGGAGACGTGCATTCGTTTAGAAAACCGCGCGGCGAGGCAGAAGACGACGTCCCAGAGCCAGTCGCAGCGCGTAAGCGCGCGATGATGAAAAAGTTCACGTGGGAGGAGTTCTTCGCGAAGCACGGTGAGAAAGAGGCCAAGCCGTACGAGTTCCGGGACTGCTATCGTGAGAATCAGATCGTCTTCCATCCGAAGTTCGGCAAGGGCTTTGTCTCCGAGATTGTTTCGGAGAGCAAGGTGGAGATCACGTTCGCAGACGCGCGCCGCATCTTGGTCCACAATCGAAAGGACATCCCTGGATCGCCGTTGGCGGCCGAGGATGATGGGCTTCCGTCGAGCGCTCTTCCCAACAAGCCAGCGGCCGGGACCAAGTCCAAGGAAAAGAAGCTCCCGGCGCAGGCCAAACCCTCACAACCCGCGCGGGAGACTCCAGCGGAGGTTTCGCGAAAAGCAGGCGCTTCGGTGCCCGCTCAGAAACTTTCCGCCAAGAAGCCGGCCGCCAAGAAGCCGGCTGCCAAGAAGCCGGCCGCCAAGAAGCCGGCCGCCAAGAAGCCGGCCGCCAAGAAGCCGGCTGCCAAGAAGCCGGCTGCCAAGAAGCCGGCCGCCAAGAAGCCGGCCGCCAAGAAGCCGGCTGCCAAGAAGCCGGCTGCCAAGAAGCGCAGATAGCAACCGGGCCGGCCGGTGCTTTCGCCGCTACTTGATGACGAGCACGAAGATGTCGTAGAAGGCGTGGGTGTAGACGGCTACCGCAAACCCGCGCCGCCAGAAGAGCAGCCCGAAGAAGATCCCGGCCAGAACTCTGAATACGAAAGGGCTGATCGCAAGAGGGTCACCGTAGGGCGGCAGATGGTGCATCGCGGAGAACAACGCCGACGAGAGTACCAGAGCCCCGAGCAGCGCAGCCCACCGGGCGACGCGCACGACCTTCTCTAGCACAAGAGCCAGTCCGCTGAGCAAACCCAGGCGAAACACACTTTCTTCGTACACGCCCGCACCCAGCGACATCACGAAGCGGGTCAGCAGTCCCTGCCCTTCGATCCCGCCCGCAAGTCGGGGCGATATACCAAGCATCCTGGTCATGACAAAGACGATCAAGGATCCCATGGTGAGTGCCCAGACCACGCTTTCGAGTATCACTGGTATTACCACCGCGCCGTTGAAACGCTGGCGCCGACCAAGCGCCATCACGGTTACCAGAAACAGAACCAGAACGCCTCCCAGAAAGCCGAGATAGCCCGTCAGGGTCAGCCCGAAGGTACGGAAAAGGAGCGTTGTGACGAAGTCCACTCCGTTCAGCACGGGAAGCGTAAACAGGATCCCCACCTGATAGATGAGAAACAACGGGAAGACGAGGATGAGGCTCGTCAGCAAATTCCTGGGGTTGTCCGCTGCCGCTGGCATGGGGCCTACCTGGAAATCGGTCGTGCGTCCGGATCGTATCGTAGCTGCCGAGTGGGAACAGCCTCGCCCGATCGGCCGCGGGATCCGGCCACGCTCCCGCCAGAACGCGCCGCCGCCCGCGCCGCACCGGGCGTCTGCACAGGCGGCTGGACCACGGCCGTCACCTCGCGCTTGGGGTCGAGGTACTTGCGCGCCACCCGTGCCACGTCGGCGACCTTGACCTTCATGATGTTGTCGCCGTAAAGGCGATACGATTGCCAGCCCTGACCATAGGCTTCATAGAACGCCAGCGCGGCCGCGATCGCGCTCTTGCGCTGCAACCCGATCGCGTGGGTTCCGATGAGATAGCGCTGCGCTCGTTGCAATTCGTCCGCGGAGATGCCGTTCTCAACCACGGCCTTCAGCTCCTCCCGAATACTGTGAATGGCTTCTTCCACTTTCTCTGGGCTGGTCGCCACGTAGACGGCGAAATACCCTGGGTCCATTCCTTCAAGGGAAAAGGCGCTCACCCGATAGGCCAGGGCTCGCTTCTCGCGAATCTCACTGAACAAGCGTCCCCCCTGCCCGGACAGAACATGCGCCAGCACCTCCAAGGAAAAGCGGTCAGGATTAGCGAAGGTCACGCCTGGGAAGCCGAGCACCACATGCGCCTGCTCCTTGGCCATGAACTTGAAAACCTGGTTCGGCACTTCTGGAGGCGCCTCGGTTGCAATCTCAGGCAGTTGGGCGCCGGCGTCCGATGCGCCGGCAAAAAGCGTCCCCACCTTGGCAATCACACGGCTGGGATCCACGTCCCCCACCACCGCAAGCGTGAGATTCTTGATAGCGTAGAAGCGGTGGAAGTACTGCAGCAGCTTGCGTCGGGTGAACCCGGCGACGGAATCAGCCGTGCCCAGAGGGTCGAGGCGATAGGGGTGCTGCTTCCAGAGGCCCGAATGGAAAAGGCGGAATGTCACCTGACCCAGGTTATCTTCCTGCGCCCGAATGTCGTCGATGACGATGCGCCTCTCCTTGTCCAACTCCTCGTCGGAAAAAGTGGCGTTGAGCAGGCAGTCCGCCACCAAGTCAAAGCCGCGATCGAGATAGCGCGACAGGAACTCGGCCTGCAGCCCCAGACTGTTGCGGCCCGAATAGCCCGAGATGCTGCCTGCCATGCCCTCGACGTCATTCATGATTTGCTCTGCGCTGCGGGTCTTGGTGCCGCGCGAGAACAGACTGGCCAGCATGTGGGAGATGCCGTTGGATCGTTCGTCCTCGTAGCGGAGTCCACCGACCCAGGTCGCGCGCACGGCAACGATGGGCACCGAGGCGTCACGCAGAACCAAGAGCTTGAGCCCGGAGGAAAAAACGTGCATGACGACGCGATCGCCCTCGCCAGCGGCGGTCACGCGGGCAAAGCGCGCGTCGGCTCTGGTCTCGGCCAACTCGGCCAGCTTCTTGATAGTGGCCGCGATCTTCTCCGTCCTAGCCTTCTGCTTGTCAGTCTTTGGCTCTGGCACCTGGGCGAAGACCGTCAGGTTCGACACCCGCAGGTACTGGGCAGCGACACGTCTCAGATCAGCCGGGCTCAGCTTCTGCAGGCTGGCAAGATAGCGATCCTCGAAGTTTACGTCGCCAGCGATGGCCGCGAAGAAGCCCAGCTTGCGCGCATGGCCCTGGACCGTCTCCTTGTCGTAAACACGATCACTCTCCAAGATGGTGCGCGCCTTGGCCAACTCCCCCTGCGCCATTTCCTCGTGCGACAAGCGCAGAATCTCGTCGAGCATGGCGCGAACAGCCTCGTCGACACGCCCCGGGGGAAGGCTGGCGGCCACTACCATGAGTCCGGGATCGCGCGCGGAAAACAGATAGGCCGAGGTGTTGGTCACGAGTTGGCGGTTGCGCACGACTTCAAGATTGAGCCGCGAGCTGTCGCCCTGGCCGAGCGCCACTGCCAGAAGGTCGAGCGCGGGCACGTCGGCGTGGTTGATGGATGGGGTGTGAAAACCCAGGAGGAGCTGGGTTTCCTTCACGTCACGCGCAGCCGCGACCACACGCAGCTGGGACTGCTCGGCTTGCCGGGGCCGGGCCGCAACCGGGACTCCCGCGGGAAGAGCAGAGAATGCCTGCGTGATCTTGTGGCGCGCACTGTCCGAGTCGAAGTCGCCAACCACGACCAGCGTCAGGTTGCTGGCCACGTAGCACTTGGAAAAGAAGGCCACCAGATCTTCGCGGCGCAAGCGGCCCACGGTGGCCTCGGTCCCGATGATGGGGCGCCCATAGGGGTGTTGGTCGAACGCCGCGCGAAACAGGCCCTGCCCCGCCTGGCGTTCCGGGTCGTCGAGTCCTTGCTTGATCTCTTCGAGCACGACATGGCGCTCACGATCAAACTCGGCGGGGTCGAAGCTGGCGTTCTGAAGCGTGTCGGCCAGGATGTCGAGGCCGGCATCGAAGAACCGACTGGCCAGCACGAGGTGGTACACGGTTTCGTCGTGGCTGGTCCAGGCGTTGATCTCGCCGCCAGAGCCCTCCACCTCGCGCGCGATCTGGCCGACGCCGCGCCGCTTGGTGCCCTTGAACAGCATGTGTTCGAATACGTGCGCGATGCCTGCCAGTTCAGGGGGCTCATCGGCTGACCCGATCTTGACCCAGGCCTGAAATGCCACTACGGGCGCGGCGTGGTTTTCTTCGAGAACCACTTCCAGGCCGTTGTCGAGACGAAAGATCACGGGTTTTCCTCTCCCGGCTACAGCCTCTGGTTGCGTCACCCCCAGAGCGCCATTCGGCCATCTGTGACTACAGCCGGCGGCCACCAGGAGCGTGCAAGAGAGGACAGCTAGCCTCACCGCCGCAACCGTAGCACGTCACGGGCCTGCTTGGGGACATGCGTTGTGGTAGAGTGAGGAAGATGACAGGCGTAGGTCGCTGTCCCGTCTGCAAGCGAGCCATCCCTCCTGAATCGGCCAGCGCGTCCTACCGGCCTTTTTGCTCGCAGCGTTGCAAGCTGGCGGATCTGGGGAGTTGGCTGGACGGCGCCTACCGCATCAGCCGGCCGATCTCCGAGGAGGATCTGGACCAGGGTGTGGAGCAAAATGAAAGCGGGACGGACGAACCACACTGACCGCTGCGGTCGTTTTCTCGTGGCGACTCCGGCTGGTCGTGCTAATTTTCGCCGCCTTGGCGCGGGGGAGTTGGCTGGGTGTCCGCCCGGTCAGCTTCCCGGTCGAACGAAAACACAATCGGGGCGTGGCGCAGTCTGGTAGCGCGTTCGGTTCGGGACCGAAAGGCCGGAGGTTCAAATCCTCTCGCCCCGACAACCTCATTGTTTCGCTCCTAGCTGGGCGCGCTTCTCAAGCGTGTACCAACGGGGATCGGATGACCGGCGAGTACTGCGGCGGCTGGCAAGCGCTTCCGGCCGGGCATCTGCAGTTCGGCAAAAGCGACGGCGCCTCCCCCACACGCGACGGCCAACCCCTGCGGCACCAGCCCCTGGACCTCGCCGGGGGCACCCTGCCCCTCTATCACGCGTGCGCCGAAGACCTTCACCGGCTGGTTGACCAGAAAGACCGTTGCGCCCGGCCATGGGTCCACACCGCGCGCCTGCGCTGACACGGCCCGTGCGGGGGCGCCAAGGTCGAGGTAGCCGTCCTCCTTTTTCATCAGTGGCGCAAGCGTGGCGCCTGTCTCGTCCTGCACTTGCAGCGTGACGCTGCCGTCAGCGATGCGGGGCAGGGTTTCGACAAGCAATTTGCTCCCCAGCAACGCCAGCCGCTCAGCCAGCGTCCCCGCGGTGTCGTCGTCGCGAATCGGCTCTTCCTCCCAGGCCGCCACCGGCCCGGTATCTAGGCCTTCTTCCATGCGCATCACGGATACGCCCGTCTTGGTCTCGCCACGGATCACCGCCCACTGAATGGGCGCGGCGCCTCGGTACCTGGGCAACAGCGAGGCATGCACGTTCCACGCGCCCAACTTCGGCACGGCCAGAAGATCTGGTGGCAGGATACGGCCGTAGGCCACCACCACGAAGACGTCGGGCTGCAAAGCCGAAAGCTCCTTGGCCAGCGCGCCGTCGCGCAGCTTGGTCGGCTGCTGGACCGGCAGCCCGAGCCGCAGGGCCAGTTCCTTCACCGGCGGCGGCTGCAACTTCTTGCCCCGTCCCGCCGGCCGGTCCGGCTGGCTCACCACCGCCAGCACCTGGTGTTCACCAGCCATTGCCCGCAGCGACGGCAGCGCGAAGGCTGGAGAGCCGAAGAAAATCACGCGCACGCCATCAACCCCTGGGCGCGTCGGCTGAAGGCTCCGCGGCCGATTCCGGCTGCGGCGGCTGGGCCTCCACTTCTGGCGCCTGGTTGAGTTCGTAGGCTGCTCGCAAGGCGGGCGTCGAAAGTACGCGCAGCCCCTCGTCCAACACTTCGCGGATCGTTTCGAGTGCCGTCTTCAGCTCGTGGGACAGGTCAGGCCCCAGAGCCTCGGGCGAGCACTCTCTGACCAGACGCTGGTGGGCGCGTCGGATCTCGGTCGCATCCGCCTGTCGATCCACACCCAGAATCTGGAAGTAGTCGCCCTCCTGTGCCAGCGCCTGCCGCGCCAACAGCCGCTCACGTGCGATCTGCAGATCGCGCACGCCGAAGCGTAAGCCCTCGTTGGCTCCGCCGCCCGACCTTGCGGGGCGCAAGGCCCCGAAGCACGACAGGGCAAAGGCGATCTGCCAGACCGTCGCATCGGGCAGGCCGCTGGAGCGTGCGACCTCGTCCAAGGACCGTACCCCATCGAACAAGAGAGGCACGCGCGCCTCGGCTGGGTCGGTCAACATTTGCTTCACCACATCGGCCGAGGTACCCGACGTGTCGAGCGCAAAGAGGTTCTTGCCCGAGCCGACATGAGCCGCGATCTTCTCGCTGGAATAGCCACGCGCGAGCCCCTCACGCACCAGAGCCGCAGGATGACGCAAGAGCCGCGTCCGCTCCGGTCCAGCGGTCATCCCAGGCTCGATTTGCCAAAGCCCGGCGGTCCAACCGAACAGCGAAAGAATGATGCTCTCGTAGTGGCGGCGCACCGCCGGCAGCAGCTCATCACTGCGCAGAAAGCCCAGGTCGACCAGCACCCCGCCCACCTTGCGTCCGGATGCCCCGACGATCTTCTCCACCTCCTCGCGCTGGGCCGTCGACACCGTCCGCTCCCGAACCAGCATGGCCAGCATGCGATCCGCCACGTCATTCGAAGCCGCCATGACCGGCAAACCGGCCTCGAAATACACGCTCTTCTCGACCGGCTCCTGCCAGATTCTCAGGCGGCCCGTGGTTCCGTCGCTGAAGATGCGGCCCATCAAAACCGGCAGTCCGATCTCGGCGAGAGCGCCAGCTGAAGCGGGACCTTCGTCTCCCACGGCTTCCAGCGCAGTCGACATCTCTGCCTCGATGACATCGTCGATGCCCGCGGCCAACCGGCCGAGCAACTGCGAAAGATCTTCGTTCACCGGTGCCATCACAACACGCTTTGTGGATCGACGTCGATAGCCAGCCGCACGTCACGCGGCAGGGTCACCTCGGCAGCGGAGCGCGCCACGGCCTGCAGTTTTCCCCGGTCGGTCCCGGCCAGCCAGATCTGATAGCGACTGCGGCCGCGCAGCCTGCCGATGGGTGCCTCGGCCGGGCCCAGCACCACGACCGCGCTCCCCGCCTGCGCGCGGGCACGCGTCGCCACGTCCGTGGCGGTGGCGCGAACTGAAGCTTCGTGACGGCCGTCCAAGCGAAGAGCGATCATACGCGAAAACGGCGGATAACTCGCACTTTCTCGTCTCGCCAACTCATCGCGCACGAAGCCCTCGTAGTCGTGATCGCGCAGGAACTGGATGGCCGGGTGCTCCGGGCAATAGGTCTGCACCACGATGCGGCCCGGTCGATCGCCGCGGCCGGCACGACCAGCGACCTGCTCGAGAAGCTGGAAGGTCCGCTCGGCCGCGCGGAAGTCTGGCAGGTGCATGCCCTGGTCAGGCTGCAGCACGCCCACCAGGGTGACGCCGCCGAAGTCGTGCCCCTTGGTGACCATCTGGGTTCCCACCAGGATATCGATCTCGCGAGCGTGCATGCGCGCGAGCAGTTTCTCTAGCTGGTCGCGATGCCCGTCGGTGGTGTCCCGGTCCAGCCGCGCCACGCGGGCGGCGGGAAAAAGCGCGCGCACCACGCTCTCCACCCGCTCGGTGCCGGTGCCCAGCCCTTCCAGGGTTTCCTGCTTGCACGCCGGACACCGACCGGGGATGGACTCCGCACGACCGCAATAGTGGCAGATGAGCTTCGCGCGACCGCGGTGCAGGGTCATGGACACGTCACAGCTCGAACAGCGCAGGACCGCGCCGCAGACCCGGCAGTGCATGAGGGTGGAGTAGCCGCGCCGGTTGAGGAAGAGAATGCTCTGCTCGCCCGCAGCCAAGGCGTCGGCCACCGCCTGGGTCAGCCCCGGCGCCAGCAATTGATCCGGTCCCAACTGGTGACGCCGCAGATCGATGATCTCGACCGGCGGCAAGGGCCGAGCGGCGGCTGCCGGATTGGCCCGCGTGGGCAGATGCAGGCGATGGAAGCGCCCGACCTGCACGTTGCGGAAGCTTTCCAGCGACGGCGTGGCCGAACCCAGTACCACCACAGCCTTGGCCTGGTGAGCTCGCATCACGGCCAGATCCCGGCCGTGGTAGCGTATGCCGTCCTCTTGCTTGAAAGATCCGTCGTGCTCTTCGTCCACCACCACCACGGCCAGTGCGTGCACCGGCGCAAACACCGCCGAGCGCGCGCCCACCGCAATGCCGACCTCGCCACTGCGCAACCGCCGCCAGGCCGCCAGACGATTGGCAGGCGGCAGAGCACTGTGCAGGACCGCCACGTCGTCGCCGAAGCGAGCGCGAAAGCGTGCCGCCAACTGCGGGGTCAGCGCGATCTCGGGCACCAGCACCAGCGCTCCCTTGCCCTGCGCCCGCGCCTCGGCGATGATGCGCAGGTAGACCTCGGTCTTGCCCGAGCCGGTGATCCCGTGGAGCAGGTGGCCGCTGTAGCCCTTGCCCAGTGCCGCCTTCAGCGCGTCGAAGGCCGCCTGCTGGTGTGGGTTGAGTGTGGGAAGCTCGACCGCAGCTACCGACGGAGTTGAAGCCTCAACTCGCCGCTTGCTCTTCGTCGGACTGGCCACCCGATCGATGATCTCGACCAGACCGCGCTCCAGCAAATGCGCCATATGCGCCGCCGCCCCAGCCGCGCGCGCCAGCGTGGTCGGGCTCAAGGTGCGCGCCACACGCAGCCTGGCCAGCAAAGCCCGCTCTTGTGCACCGAGCGTAATCCCGGCCATGTGCGAACGCCCGTCGGCCTCCAGATCGACCAAGTGCCGTCCCGCCTCGGTGAGACGGATGCGGCGTGAGGCAACTGCCCGCTCGCCCCGCGGAAGGGCGGAACGCAGGACTTCGCCCAACGGGGCCAGGTAGTAGCCGGCTGCCCAGCGACACAGATCCAGGATGGATGGGTCGATGGCGGGACCGTCGCCCACCACGTCCGTGATGTCGCGCACGGGGCCGGGCGCGGACTCAGGATGCCCCACCACGAATCCCGTCACCCGGCGTGAGCCGAATGGCACGATCACCTCGGTGCCGAGTGGCAAGCACACACCCGGCCGGGGATCGCGGTAGGTGAACGTCGCGTCCACCGGCAGGGTCACCGCCACCTGCAACAAGGTGCCAGGAGCCGCCGCGGAAGTTCCCCGTGCCGCGCTCACGTCTCGCGCAGAAGTTTCTCGGCACCCGCGCGCACCGCCGCACCGATGTCCGATCGGCGGAGCGCATAGCGGAGCACGGCCAGCACGTAGCCTGCCCGATCGCCAGCGTCGAAACGCTCGCCCCGCAGCCTGACCCCGTAAAGACCGTCGCTGGCGCACAGGGTGGCGAGCGCGTCGGTCAGCTGAATCTCGCCACCCCGGCCCGGCTGGGTGTTGGCCAGGATGGGAAAGATCTCGGGCGGCAAGACATAGCGACCCGCTATGGCCAGCCGCGAAGGTGCCTTGCCCGGCTCGGGCTTTTCCACCAACTTGTTCAGGCGAAACACGTCCCCGCCCACTGGTTCGCCATCGACAATTCCATAGAGGTGCTCCTGCCCCACGGGCACCTCCCACAGACCCACCACTCCCTTGCCGTACTTCGCGTAGACATCGAGCAGTTGCTTGATACCCGGCGGGTTCCCTTCGAACAGATCGTCGCCCAGCAGCACGGCAAAGGGCTCGCCGCCGACCGCAGCGCGGGCGCAAAGCACCGCGTGACCCAGACCGCGCGTCTCCGGTTGGCGCACGGCCGAGATCTGCGCCAGGTCGTTCAGCCGCCGCACCATGGCCAGTTCCGCTTGCTTGCCCTTGCGTTCCAGCAGATCCTCCAACTCGCCGGCGTGGTCGAAGTAGTCAATTAGCGCATCCTTGCCCCGACTGGTGACCATGATCAGATCGCGAAGACCGCTCGACACGCACTCCTCAACGTTGATCTGGATGGCCGGCACGTCCACGATGGGCAGCAACTCCTTGGGGACAGCCTTGGTCACCGGCAAGAACCGGGTTCCGATTCCGGCAACCGGGAGCACGGCCTTGCGAACTGGTTTCACCATCGCCATGGCCTTTCAGCGTAACCTAACCGGGGTCGCGGGTCACGTGGGTCGCTTGATCTGCAGGATGTGCGCCGGCATCCACTTCGGGTCCAGACGCACGTAGTTCCACTCGCCGCGCCAGGTGTAGTTCGATTCGGTCAGCAGCTCCGACAGATCGCAGCTTTCCGGCACCGTCCCGGCCACGGGTTTGCCGCGCTCTGTGCGATGAAAGAGTTCGGGCACCAAGCGGATGGTGCCGTCCTGCACGTTGTGCGGGTCCACATTCACAATCGTCACCAGGACATCGCCCCGGTCGGCCGTGGTCTTGGCATAGGCGATGATGTTGGGATTGGTCGATTCGAGAAATCTGATATTGCGGGCCAGGGCCAGCGCGGGATGCGCGCGCCGGATGCGATTCACCCTGCTGACCAGTTCCTTGATGTTCCCCTCCCGGTTCCAGTCCCAGGTCTTGTACTGGTACTTCTCCGAATCCAGGTACTCCTCGCTGCCGGCCGCCAGCGCGCGGTTCTCGCACAGCTCGTAGCCGCTGTAGATGCCATAGCTGGGCGAAAGGGTCGCAGCCAGGATCAGGCGAACCATGAAGGCCGGGCGTCCCCCGTGCTGCAGATACTCGTGCAGAATGTCCGGCGTGTTGGCGAAGAAATTCGGCCGCAGGTAGTCGGCCGTGTCGGTGAGGAACAACTCGGTGGCGTACTCCTCCAGCTCCTTGCGCGAGTTACGCCAGGTGAAGTAGCTGTACGACTGGCTGAAGCCCAGCTTGGCCAGCCTCTTCATGCGCTTGTCCCGGGTGAAGGCCTCAGCCAAAAAGAGAATGTCGGGATGGTCGCGGTGCACGCTGGCGATCAGCCACTCCCAGAAGCTCACCGGCTTGGTGTGCGGGTTGTCCACGCGGAAGATGCGAACGCCCCGCTGGGCCCAGAACAACACGACATTGAGCAACGCCTGATACAGGCCCTCGCGCTCCTCGCTGTCGAAGTTGATGGGGTAGATGTCCTGATACTTCTTGGGTGGATTCTCGGCGTACTTAATGCTTCCATCGGGCCGCTTGCTGAACCACTCGGGGTGCTGCTTGACCCACGGGTGATCGGGCGAACACTGCACGGCGAAGTCGATCGCGATCTCGATCCCTAGCCCGCGCGCGGCAGCGACGAAATGATCGAAGTCGGCCAGCGTGCCCAGCTCGGGATGGATGGCATCGTGGCCACCCTGCTCGCTGCCGATGGCCCAGGGCGAGCCAGGCTCACCGGGCCGGCACTCCTCTGCGTTGTTGGCTCCCTTGCGATGGCTGCGGCCGATGGGATGGATGGGCGCCAGGTAGAGCACGTCGAACCCCATGCCAGCGATCTCAGGCAGGCGCGCCTCGGCCTGACGGAGAGTCGCGCCGCGCGCAGGATCCGTGCCCTGCGAGCGCGGAAAGATCTCGTACCAGGCGCCAAAACGGCCGCGTTCGCGATCGACCCAGAGGGGCAACTCGGCGGGGCAGATTTGCAGGTCGTCGCGCGGATCGCAGGCTGCCATCAACTCAACCAGCAAGGGATCGAGCATCAGCTCGACCCGATTGGCCGTGGTCTTGGCCGCGGCGATCGCGTCCCGGGTCTCGCGCAGCGACACCTTGTCCCTGCCGTGGGCTGCGGCTTCGAGCGAACGGTCGATGATGTGCATGCCTTCCAGCAGTTCGCTCGACACGTCCTGCCCAGCGTCGGACTTCTTCTTCAGCTCGCTGACAAAGGATCCGAAGCGGTCAGTCCACGCCACCACCGTGAACGCGTGCGGCCCCACCTCGTGGGGGCTGATGGTCGCATACCACCGATCGTTGTAGGCCGGATCGCTCAGCATGGGTGACTCGCGCCAGTCGACGCGCTTCCGATCCGGGGCCGTAGGCATCGCGCCGTACATTGCCTCGTCCTCATTGAGCTTGCGCCACAGGACCACAGCGCGCAGTAACTCGTGGCCATCCTTCCAGATGTCGGCCGCTACTTCCACTTTGTCGCCCACCACGGCCTTGGCTGCGAAACGGCCGCAGTCGACCTTCGGCGTCACGTTCTCGATCACTATCCGCACTTGCTCCATGAGCTTCTTGTACTACAAATCCTCACGACGAGGAGCGTTCGTCGAGCAACTCCTGATACATCCTCTTGGTCTTCTCGGCGATGGACGCCCAGGAGAAATGATCTTCCACCCGTTTTCGGCCGGCTAGGCCTAGCTGGCGCGCCCAGTCCCGATCGCGCAAAACGCGGTTGATGGCCTCGGCCAGGGCGAGCGGGTCGGCCGGTGGCACCAGCAGGCCCGTGGTCTCCGGCACCACGACCTCCTTGATGCCACCCACCGCACTGGCCACCACCGGCCGCTCACAGGCCATGGCCTCCAGGTTGATGATGCCGAACGGCTCGTACACCGAGGGGCAGGCAAAAATCGCGGCGTTGCTGTATAGCTCGATGTACTGCTCCTCGCGCAGCAGCGTGTTGATCCACAGGCAGCGTGGCTGCTCCGCCACCTTGGCCGCGATCTCTTCCTCGACGGCCGGCGTGTCGGGCGCGCTGGTGCAACACACCAGGCGCACGCCAGGAGCCACGTGCTTCATGGCCTCGATGAGGTGCACCATGCCCTTCTGTCGCGTGGTCCGGCCCACGAACAGGATGTAGTCGCCGTCGATGCCATAGGCCTTGCAGGTCGCGCGGCTCTCGACCCGTTTCCACACGCCCAGTTCGATGCCGTTGTGGATCACCACTACCCGCCGCGGGTCCACGTTGAACAGTTCCAGGATCTCCCGTCGCGCGTCGTTCGACACGGCCACCACCCGGTCCGCGTTCTCCAGGGCCACCCTCTCGATCCACGAGGTCAGGTGATACGAGCGGCCCAGTTGCTCTTCCTTCCAGGGCCGCAACGGCTCCAGGCTGTGCACCGTGGCCACATAGGGAACGTTGTACAGGGTCTTGGCCATGAAGCCCGCCAGGGCACCGTACCAGGTGTGCGAGTGCACCACGTCGGCGTCGATGCGATCGCGAATCTGGGACAGGTTGACCGAGAACGTCCCCAGGGTGCTGTTGAAGAGCTTGTCTTCGCCTTCCCACATGCGCGGCCATGCCTGATACCCGCGCACCCGCAACCGGCCGTCGGTCATGTCCTGATCGCCGATACAACGCACCTCCACGTCAGTGCTGCGCGCCAGTTCGTGAGCCAGGTTCTTCAGGTGCACGCCAGCGCCGCCGTACACGTGGGGAGGAAACTCGCGCGCCAGAAAGGTGACCTTCATGGCCGCACCGGCTTGGCCGTGGCCGCGGGCCACACGCTCTTTCCCGAGGGCACCTGCATCCCGATGTCGTTCTCGGTGGCCTCGACGTGGATCAGGCAGTTCTTGCCCACGCGTGCGCCGGCGGGCAGGCGAACGTTCATGGCCAACACCGTGGCCCCGCCGGAGAGTGAAGCGGGCCTCTCTTCGCTGGCCACGGACTCCCCCACCCCGACTTGGCAGCCGTGCGAGAAGACCACCCGCTTGTCCGCGATCGCGGCTGACACCTGCGCATCCGCCTCCACCACCACGTCGTCCCACAGCACCGAGCCCTTGACCGCCGCGCGTGGCCCCACCCGCACGCCGGGAGACAGCACACTGTTCTCCACCGTCCCTTCGATCACACAGCCCGCCGACACCAGCGAGTTGACGATGCAGGCCCCGGGCAAGCAGCGGGCCGGCGGCGACGGCGAGGCGCGCCCGGCCATCAGGTTGGACTGAACGTCCCAGGCCGCGATGTCCACCGCCGGGGTTGCCCCCAGAACCTCTTGGTGAAAGGCGTAGTACTCGTCCAGCGTGCGCGAATACGACCACGTGCCCCGAAAAATGAACCCGTACGCCCGGCGCCGGGAGATCATCCGGCGCAGGACCTCGTGGATCTGGAAAGTCACCGTCTGATCCTCCCCGCTCACCGCCCGCCGCAACTCCTCGACCAGCACTTCCTTCTTGAACAGGTAGACCGACATGGAAGCCAGGTCGGTGCGCGGGAACTCCGGCTTCTCCATGAAGTTGATGATCTGACCGGTGGCATTCAACTCGCCAATGCCGAAACGGCTGGCATCCGCATCGCGCGGAGCGAACACCATGGTCAGATCAGCGTCCCGTTCGTGGTGGAAATTGAGCAGGGGTCCGTAGTCCATGGAGTACACATGGTCGGCCGACACGACCAGCACGTCGGACGCGTCGGCGCGCTCGACGAAGTCAAGGTTCTGATAGAGGGCGTCGGCAGGACCGCGATACCATTCGCTGACGGAGAGCTTGAGATAGGGAGGCAGGAAGCGAACCCCGCGGCTGGCGCCCACCAGATCCCACGCCATGCCGGTGCCCACATGATCCATCAGCGAGGCCGGCCGATACTGCGCCAGGATTCCCACCTGTCCGATCCCGGCACGGGCCAGGTTGGTCAGGGCGAAATCGATACAGCGATAGATGCCGCCAAAGATGACGGCCGACTTGGGGCGCCGCTCGGTCAGGACCGAGAGATCCTCGCCTCGCCCACCAGCGAAAACCATGGCTATCGCTTTGCGCATCTTTTTCTCCTGCACCTGTTCCCAGCCGCCACGGCAACACCAGTCGAAGATGCGAACGGGTGGCCGTGGTGCATGCCCCTTCAAAGTACCGTATCAGAGTGACAAAGGGACGACTTTTCGGGCCAGAGCTGCGGCCCCGGACCACGGATCCGTTTCCGGCCCCGGCCCACCGGCCCTCGGCTTCCGGCCCCGCCGCCCACCCCGTTTCTCACCAGCTACGGTTCTCCGAGCGGCCGTGCCAGCAACTGAGCGACGGCATCGAAGGTCGCCTCGGGAATCTCGTCGCCCTCCTCCGCCGCGCGCAGCGCCTGGGCCAGGGCTGCGCTGGCCAGCACGGGTACCCTGGCCTGCAGTGCCACCTCTCGGATCATGGCGGCCAGCAGCCGCTCGCCCTTGGCCACCACCACCGGAGCGCCTGCCTGTCCAGGGTCGTAGCCAAGCGCGACGGCAAGACGGTCGCCGTCGACCAACACTAGCTTGGCCCGGCGCACGTCTTCGATCATCTGCTGCTCCAGGATCTCGCGATGCAGACGCTGGCGCTCGGCCTTGTGCAGGGGATCTCCTTCGCTCTCCTTGTGCTCGCGCTTCCACTCCTCGCGGGTCATGCGCAGCGACCTTGCGTGCCGGTGGCGCTGCCACAGATAGTCGGCTGCTCCCCACATTGCCAAGGCTGCCGCCAGTCGCAGGCCCAGCCTGGCACCGAGGCGACCAAACACTTCCAGCGCTGTACCCGTTGACGCGCCTGCCAGGTGCGCCACGTCCGACGTGGCCGAGGCCAGCGTCCACCACGCCAGCACGGCCACCAGCGCGGCCTTGAGTAGATTCTTCGAGACTTCGGCTGCGCCCCCGAATGGCCGGCCGGCCGTCGGACGCGCGCGTCTGAGATCGAACCTGAGCGGGTACGCAGAAACCAGGCCGCGCGTCTGCATAAACCCGGCGGCAAGCGCAGCCGCCACCGCGACCCCGAGGGGCATGATCAGCCCGTCCCGAGCCGCACGCAAGGCTGCTTGTCCAGCGCGGGTCAGGTCGGGGCGAGCGCCAACATCATCCAAAGCCAGGCGAAAATAGGCAGCCAGACCGCCTATCCAGACCCGAGCACCAAGCACCAGGGCAGCGCAGAGGGCGAGGCCCGTCAGTGCAGACTGGAAATCGCGGCTCAAAGCGATCACGCCTCGACGGCGCGCCTCGGCCAGTCGCTTTTGTGTCGGCTCCTCGGTCTTGGCAGCGGATGTGGGTTCAGCCATGCGGCTACTCTCAGCGTCCGAGTTGCGCCGCCCTCTCCAGCAATTCCAAGAAGCCGCGGAACCCGACGGTGAGCGCAGAATCCAACGTGGCCAGCCCTGCCAGCATCGCGCCCACGCCGAGCAAAGCCTTGGCCGGCATGCCCACGAAATAGAGCGGGATCTGCGGGACGGCCCGACCCAGGACGCCCAGAACCAAGTCAGCCATGAGCAAAGCAACCAAGGCCGGAGCCGCCAACCCGACAGCGGCCTCGATCAACTTGGCCGAGGCCACCATGACCAAGAACGCCGCCGCGTGCAGGCTGGCTGGGCCCGGCAAAGCCGCCCCCAGCGGCACCGCCTCGTAGCTGCGGGCCAGGGCGGTGGCAAGGATACCTGCGCCATCTGCTTCCAAGAAGACGACAACGGCAAGAAGCAGCAACAGGTCGCCCAGCGGACTGTTGCGACTGCCTTGCTCGGGTGCGATTGCCTCGGCAAGGTTGGCCCCGCGCAGGATGTCGGTCAGCCGTCCCGCCGCCTCGACCGCGCGAAACATACAAGCTGCCACGAAACCCATGACCAGCCCCACCCCGGCCTCGCGCAGCGACAGCAATACCCACAGGGCTGGCCCTCCCGACGGCACCCGGCCCGCGACCAGAGGGAAGCACAGGACCGAAAGCCCGAACCCCAGAGCCAGCCTGACCCGCGCAGGCAGACTCGGTCCCCCGAAGATCGGAATCAGCCAGACGAACGGCACCGTGCGTGCGCCGCCCAGGGCGAATACAACCAGAGTTCGTTGTAGGTCGTCCGGCAACAGAGGCATGATAGCAATCAGTGGATGGTCGGTATGGCCAGCAACAGCGCCTGGGCAAACCGCAGCACCTGGGCGCCGAGCAGCGGGCCCATGGCGATCAAGACCAGCGTCACAGCCACCAGCTTGGGCACGAATGCCAGCGTGTTTTCGTGGAGATGGGTCGCCGCCTGCAGGATGCTGACCACCAGTCCAACCGCCAGGCTGGCGAGCAGTGGCGGCGCCGACACCAGGATCACGAGCAGCAAGCCCTCGCGCACCGCCCGCAGGATCAACTCGCTGCCCAGAACACTAAACATAGGATTCCACCAGGCCACGGAGAAGGAGCTGCCATCCGTCAGCCAGCACGAAGAGCAGCAACTTGAAGGGCAGCGACACAGTGGTGGGCGACAGCATGTGCATGCCCAGCGCCAAGAGCAGGTTGGCAATCACCATGTCCACGACCAGGAAGGGAACGAAGAGCAGAAACCCAATCTCAAACGCACGGCGCAGTTCAGAAGTGAGGAACGCGGGCACCACGATCAGGAAGTCGCGCTCCGAGATCCCGGCCCGTTCCTCGGCCGAGCGCATGCGCAGGGCCAGGCGGTGAAAGACGGCCCGATCCCGGGCGCTGGCGTTCTTGAGCAGAAAATCGCGCAAGGGTTCCTTGGCCTTGGCCGTGGCAGCGGTCAATGCCTCCGCGGTCCGCCCGCTCAGCAGATCGGCTCCGGCACTCTGCCCAAGCATGGGCTCCGCCGCCTGGAACATGCGCATGCCCGTGGGGGCCATCACGAACAGGGTAAGGATCAGGGCCACCCCGGTGACCACCTGGGACGGCGGAATCTGGGGCGTACCCAGGGCGCTCTTCAGCACCGAAAGAACCACCGCGATCTTCACAAAGCTGGTCATCAGCAACAGGACGAACGGCAGCAGAGAAATGGCGGCTATCACGATCAGGAGCAAGAGTGGCCGGGAGGCGAGGCCTGCATCGCTCGCAACCGCGGTCCCGAGCAACATCGGGTTCACGACTTAGGCCTCCCGCGGAATCGGGACAGCACGTCGGCGAAGCGCAGGCCAGCCTGGGCAGGCGCCTCGGCGGCAGTCTCGCACTCCACGGCTGCGGCATCGATCTCGGCCAGCAACGACATAGGGCCATCACCAACCCCGACCAGAAAGCAGCGACCTGCCACTTGCAAGAGGTAGACGACGCGCCGAGGTTCGAGCGAGCAGCGAGCCAATACGCGAACTGGGCCTTCGCCGCGTCCGGCCCCTCGCCGCGAAAACCAGCGCAAGGACAGGTAGGCCAGAAGGCAGACCAGCGCCAGCGATACAAGCGACAACGCGAAGGAACTCCCGAGGCCAGGCAGGTCAGCCGCTGACGCACCCATACCGCCCTGTTACCGCCACCCGCCTTCTGCTGTCAACCGCAGAGTTGAAAGTCGGTGAATCGAAGAACTGAGACGGAAGAGCTACTCGCCCCCGCCCTTCCTGCCTCGAGGCGCCCGCCGGACTGTGGCGCCCGACGGTTTGGCAGAGCGAGCCACCGACTCCTTCTTCACACCGCCCCTGGGCGGCGCGGGCTTGGCTGCGGCCTTCTTGGGCCGACCAGCCTCTTCCTTGGCCTTGCCGCCCTTCTCGGCCGGCGTCGGCTTGGCCTTGCCCTTGTCGTGCTTGGGTTCAGCCTTCTCAACCGAGCCCTCCGCCGGGATAAGCTCCAGCAGCGACATGTGGGCCGCGTCCCCCGGACGCTGCCCCAACTTCATGATTCGGGTGTAGCCCCCGTGTCGGGTGAGGTAGCGCGGTCCAATCTCCTCGAACAGCTTGAGCACGGCCTCCCGGTCGCGCACCGCCCGCAAGGCCATGCGCATCGCATGCACCACACGCGCCTTCTCCTCGTCCGTGCGCTTCTCTGGCTTCTTGGTCAGCACCGGGCCCAGCCGGCGCGCCCATGTGATGGCCCGCTCCGCGAGCCGACGCACCTCCTTGGCCTTGGCTTCCGTGGTCCGGATGCGTTCGTACGTCAGAAGGGCTGCCACAAGGTTGGAAAACAGAGCCTTGCGGTGGGCCGGAGTCCGAGAAAGGTGCAGTCCTGCTCTCTTGTGTCGCATTTTTGCCTAGCAGTTCGTTGAGTTGGCGGTGGGGCGGCTTCGTCGTTCAGGCCTTCTTGGGCGGACCGTCGCCCGGCCAGCCTTCCAGTTTCATGCCCAGGGACAACCCCATGCTGGCCAAGATTTCCTTGATCTCCTTGAGCGACTTGCGCCCGAAGTTCTTGGTCTTCAGCATCTCCGATTCGGTCTTCTGCACCAACTCGCCGATGCAGCGGATATTCGCGTTCTGCAGGCAGTTGGCCGAACGCACCGACAGCTCCAGGTCGTCAACCGACTTCCACAGGTTCTCGTTCAGCTTCTGCTGCTCCTCGGAAACCGTGGCCTCGGGCGCGGGCTCGGCGCCTTCCTGGAAATTGATGAAGATGGTGAGCTGGTCCTTGAAGATCTTGGCGGCAAAGGCCACCGCGTCTTCGGGCTTGACCGTGCCGTTGGTCCAAACTTCCAGGGTCAGACGATCGTAGTCGGTCTGCTGACCCACGCGCGCGTTGGTCACGGCGAAGTTCACCTTGCGGATGGGCGAGAACAATGAATCGATGGGGACGGTCCCCACACCCATGGTCGGCGTCTTGTTGCGCTCGGCCGGCACATAGCCACGACCGGTGCTGACCTCGATCTCCATGCGCACTTTGGCGCCCTTGGAGCAGGTCATGATCAGCCGGTCGGGGTTGAGGATTTCGATGCCGTCGGGACACTGGATGTCCCGCGCGGTCACCTTGCCCGCACCGTCCTTGTCCAGCCGCAGGGTGTGCGGCTTGCCATCCAACGAGCGGATGATGACCTCTTTCAGATTCAGCACGATGTCGGTGACGTCTTCGGCCACCTCGGGCAACGAGGTGAACTCGTGCACGGCGCCTTCGATCTTGATGGCTGTGATGGCTGCGCCCTGCAGAGACGACAGCAGCACCCTACGGATCCCGTTGCCAATGGTGGTGCCGAAGCCCCGTTCCAATGGCTCACAGGTGAACTTCCCGTAGGTATCGGTCAGCGACTCGGTCTCCACTTCCAGCTTGCGCGGGCGGATGAGATCGCGCCAGTTCTTGGCAACAAACGCCGGCTGAGACGCCGCCACAGTTTGTGAACTCGCGGTCGACATTCTGTTCTCCTATCTGAAATCCGGGTGGGCGGGTGATCTACTTCGAGTACAGTTCTACGACGAACTGCTCGCGGATGGGCATGGTCAGGTCCTCGCGCGCGGGCAGCGTGGCCAGCTTGCCCTGAAAACTGTCCTTGTCCAGTTGCAGCCACTTGGGCACGCCCCGGCGCTCGACAGCTCCCAGGTTCTCCAGGATGCGTGTCACCTTGCGGGACGTCTCCTTGACCGCCACGCTGTCGTTGGCGGAGCAAAGGAACGAAGGCACATTGACCTTCTTGCCATTGACCACGAAATGGCCATGGCGCACCAACTGGCGCGCCTCTGCGTGGTCCGAGGCGAAGCCCAGTCGGTACACCACATTGTCAAGACGGCGCTCGAGCAGTTGCAACAGGTTCTCGCCCGTCACGCCCTTCATGCGGGTGGCCTTGTGATAGTAGCCGCGAAACTGCCGCTCCGCCAAGCCGTACATGCGCTTCAGTTTCTGCTTCTCGCGCAACTGGGAGCCGTAGTTGGACAGTTTCCTGCGGCGGGCCTGTCCATGCTGCCCGGGCGCATAGGCGCGCCTCTCGTAGCCACACTTGTCGGTATAGCAACGGTCGCCTTTCAGGAACAGCTTCGTGTCCTCACGGCGACAGAGGCGACAAACCGGACCGGAATACTTCGCCATCGCTGAGTTACCTTCCTCGTGCTTTCACTTGACTGTGGAACCTTGGCAAAAAACGCATCAGACCCGCCGCCGCTTGGGGGGGCGGCACCCGTTGTGGGGGACCGGGGTCAGATCCCGGATGAGATTGATCTTGAAGCCGGTGGCGGCCAGAGCGCGCAGCGCCGACTCACGCCCTGAACCGGGGCCCTTGATGAAGACGTTGATGGACTTCATCCCGTGCTCCATGGCCTTGTGGGCCGCATCCTCGGCGGCCAACTGGGCCGCGAAGGGCGTTGATTTGCGCGAGCCCTTGAACCCTTTCACGCCCGACGATGACCACGACACCACGTTGCCGGACACATCGGTGATGGTCACGATGGTGTTGTTGAACGACGCCGTGATGTGCGCGATGCCGCTCTGGATGCTCTTCTTGGCCTTCTTGGCCTTGGGCTTTGCTTTGACTACTGCTGGTTGCTCAGTCGCCATTTTTCGTCCGTCTTGTCTCTCTTTTCAGGTTGCGGCCGACGTCCACTGACGCCGGCCGGTTCGTGTCTAGGCTCCCGTGCCCTCTGTCTTGCGCTTGATCATCTGCCCCTTGCGCGGTCCCTTGCGGGTCCGGGCGTTGGTCTTGGTCCGCTGGCCGTGAACCGGCAGACTGCGTCGATGGCGCAGCCCGCGGTAGCAGCCCAGGTCCATCAGGCGCTTGATGTTCATCGAGATCTCACGCTGCAGATCGCCCTCGATCTTCAGTCCCATCTGCTCGATGACCTCACGGATGCGGCGACTCTCGTTGTCGTCCAAGGTGTCACTGCGCTTGTCGAGCGACACACCGGAGGCATTCAGGATCTCGCGCGCCTTGGTCCTCCCGATTCCGTTGATGTAGGTCAGCGCGTACTCCATGCGCTTGTTCCGGGGAAGATCGACGCCTGCTACACGGGCCATGAGGTTTCCTTTCCTGCTCTCATCCTGGTTAGCCTTGCCGCTGCTTGTGGCGCGCGTTCTCACAAATGACGCGCACAACTCCGCGGCGGCGGATAATCTTGCACTTGTCGCAGATCTTCTTGACTGATGCTCTGACCTTCATGGAACCCTTGCCCCGTTTCACGCCCGTGACAAAACCATCGGGCCGTTCTCGGTGATTGCCACCGAGTGCTCAAAATGGGCGGAGAGGCTACCATCTTTGGTAACCGCAGTCCACTCATCCTCCTCGATTACCACGTCGGAGCCGCCCTGATTCACCATGGGCTCGACCGCGAGGACCATCCCCGCAGCCAGGCGTGGTCCCTTGCCGGCCTCTCCGTAGTTTGGAATCTGAGGAGGTTCGTGCATGTGCCGCCCTATACCATGCCCCGCGAATTGCCGTACGACGGAAAAACCACGTGCCTCGACGTGGCTCTGAACCGCCCAGCTTACGTCCCCCAGCCGGTGCCCGATCGCGCACTGTGCCAGCGCCTTGTCCAGCGATTCCCTCGTCGCCTCGACCAGAGAGTGGGCCTCCGGCGAAACCGGACCGATCTCCAGGGTTCGTGCCGAGTCACCGCACCAGCCGTCCTTGAAGGCGCCGAAGTCCAACGAAAGGATGTCGCCGGCCTTGAGCACCACGTCCATGCGCGGAATCCCGTGCACGATGGTGTTGTTCACCGAGGCACATAGAACCGCCGGATAGCCGCGATAGCCGAGAAACGCCGATTCGGCTTTCAGGCGCTTGGTGTGCTTGACCGCGAGTTGATCGAGTTCCCACGTGCTCACGCCCGGGGCCGCCGCGTCGGCTAGAACGTCAAGCACTTCAGCGACCACGAGGTTCGCTTCGCGCAGCTTGGCGATCTGGGCAGCCGACTTGAGCTGAATTCCCTTCACATCCGCCTCATTGTGCTGGGCATCCCGCTGGCCCAGCGAGCGCTGGATGCGCGAAGGGTGGTCATGAGTGGTCCTGACAAGCCGCAAGCTCAGCCGCTTACCGGAGCCCTCACGGGTCCGCCCCTTCCGCGGATGCGCGGTCCTTTGGGTCCGGTGAAGCCCTCGTAGTTACGCGTGATGAGATGGGACTCGATTTGTTGCACGGTATCCAGCGCGACGCCGACCACGATCATGAGACCGGTGCCGCCGAAGTGGAACGGAACCCCCATGTGGGTGCTCAACAACGTGGGCAACACGCAGATGGCGGACACGTATAGGGCGCCGCCCGCCGTGATGCGCGTGAGAACCTTGTCGATGTACTGGGCCGTGGCCTTGCCCGGACGGATGCCAGGAACGAAGCCTCCGTATTTGCGCATGTTGTCCGCCACGTCCACCGGATTGAAGGTCACCGCCGTGTAGAAGTAGCAGAAGAAGACAATCAGGCCGACGTAGAGGACGCCATAGCGCCAATCACCGGGATGCAACGCATCCGAGAATGCCTTGGCGATGGGATTGTCCCAGAACGAAGCGACCTGCTGGGGAAACATCAAGATCGACGACGCAAAGATGGGAGGGATCACGCCCGAGGTGTTGACCTTGAGCGGAAGGTGGGTGGACTGCCCGCCGAACATCTTGCGCCCTACCACCCGCTTGGCGTACTGGACCGGAATGCGGCGTTGGCCTCGCTCGAAGAAGATGATGACGGCCACCACCACCACCACGATGAGCCCCATCAGGGCCAGAGAGAACGCGGTGATGTTGCCGTCCTTGGCGCGCAAGTAGAGGCGGGCCAGGGCGTCAGGAATGTCGGTCACGATGCCGGCGAAGATGATGAGCGAGATGCCATTGCCGATGCCGCGCTCGGTGATCTGTTCGCCCAGCCACATGATGAAGGCCGTGCCCGTGGTGAGCGACAGCATGGTCAAAAGGTAGAAGTGCCAGTTGGGGTCAGGCACCACCTCGCCCAGATGGCCGTAGGCGGAGTTGTTCGACACCAGCCAGCGCGCGATGAAGAACGACTGAATGAACGACAGAATGATGCAACCGTAGCGGGTGTACTGGTTGATCTTCCGCCGCCCCATCTCGCCTTCCTTCTGGATCTGTTCGAGCTTGGGGATGACCACGGTCAGAAGCTGCAGGATGATGGACGAGCTGACGTAGGGCATGATGCCCAAGGCGAAGATCGACATCTTCTCCAGGGCGCCGCCCGAGAACATGTTGAACAGTCCCAGGAAGGTTCCCGAGGCCTGGTTGACGATCTTGCTCATCACGCTCGCGTTCACGCCCGGGGTGGTCACCACCACGCCGATGCGGTGAATCGCCAGCAGCGCGAGCGTGTAGAGAATACGCCTCCGCAGCTCGGGGATCTTCCCCATATTTTGAAAGCCAGAGGCCATTTAGTTCCCCCTAGAAATCGACGTTCATCCGTTTCTGAACGACGCTCTCAGTCCTGCACGACTTCGGCGCGTCCACCTTTCTTCTCGATCTTGTCCTTGGCACTGACCGAAAATGCGTTGGCCTTCACCACGAACTTCTTGCTCAACTCTCCCGAACCCAGCACCTTGACCCAGCGGCAGCGCCGCGGAATCAGGCCCACCCCGTGCAGTTCATTGATGGTGACCGTCCCCGCCTCGAAGCGTTCCTCGAGGTCGCGCAGGTTCACCGCGAAGGTCTCGGCTGCGAAGATGTTCTTGAATCCCCGTTTGGGCAGCCGGCGCTGCATCGGCATCTGGCCGCCCTCGAAGCCAAGGCGCGCGCCATGGTGACCGGTGCGGGCCTTCTGGCCTTTGACGCCCTTGCCGGACTGTTCGCCCGTGCCCGAGCCCGGACCGCGACCGATGCGCTTGCGATTCCGTCTGGCGCCGCGCGGCCCCTTCAAGTTGTGTAACGTGGTACCCATGCTCCAGGTTCCTTTCGGCTCTCGCTCGCGATCTACTCTGCCACCTCGACCTTTACCAAGTGGGCAACGGAACGGATCATCCCGCGCACGGCCGGATTGTCCGGCAACACCGCGCTGTGCCCCATCTTGCGCAAACCCAGTTGCCAGATGGTCAATTTCTGTGGCTCGGGGCGGTTGATGCCGCTCCGGATCAAGGTGACTTTCAGCTTCTTGGCCATGGTCTAACCCGCTGCCGTAATATCTTCCAACCGCATGCCGCGCAGGGCGGCAATGCTTGCGCCGCTGTTCAGCTTCTTGAGCGCATCGATGGTCGCGTGGATGACGTTGTGGGGGTTCGAGGTTCCGATGCACTTGGTGAGGATGTCCTGCACCCCCGCCACCTCGAGCACCGGCCGAACCGCGCCGCCCGCGATCACGCCGGTACCGGGGCTGGCGGGCCGCAAGAGCACGGTGCCCGCGCCGAACGTCCCTTTGACTTCATGAGGAATGGTGGTGCCGGCCAGGGGAATCTTGAACAGGTTCTTCTTGGCCTGTTCGGTGCCCTTGCGGATCGCCTCGGGGACTTCATTGGCCTTGCCCAGACCTGCGCCCACATACCCGCGCTGGTCGCCAACCACCACCAAGGCAGAGAACGAGAACCGCCGGCCGCCCTTGACGACCTTGGCGACGCGGTTGATGAAGACGACGCTGTCGACCAGCTCGCCAACTTCTTCGTAGTTAATCGCCATTCTTGCTCCTAGTCACTCTGACCCTAGAACTTCAAACCCGCCTCGCGCGCACCGCTGGCGATCGACGAGACGCGACCGTGGTAGCGATAGCCGGCACGGTCGAAGACAACCTGCTTGATGCCCTTTTCCAGACACTTCTTCGCCACCAAGGACCCCACCTGCTTGGCTCGATCCTTCTTCTTGCCCTTGAGCGCTTCGGCCGGCGGGTTCTTCTTGGCCACCAGATCGGATGCTGCCACCAGGGTCTTGCCCACCAAGTCGTCCACCACCTGGGCGTAGATGTGCTTGGCGCTGCGGTAGACCACCAGGCGAGGCCGTTCCGGCGTACCCGAAATCCGCTTGCGCAGCGAGCGCTGCCGGCGCGTGCGACTTTCGATCTTGTTCTTGCGTGCCATGAGTCCTGTTCCTTGCTCTTCTTGCGAAATTCGTGGTCGAGGCTATCCGCCGCCCGCCGCCGCACCGGTCGCGGCAGCCTTGCCGACCTTGCGCTTGATCACTTCTTCCACGTACTTGACACCCTTGCCTTTGTACGGCTCGGGAGGCCGCAACTCGCGCAGCTTAGCCGCAATCTGACCAAGCAGGTCTTTGTCGGCTGAGCTCAGGGTGAGGCGATTCTTCTCCACCTTGGCACTGACCACCTTGGGCAGCTTGAAAACGATGGGGTGCGCGTAGCCCAGCGCGAAGGTCACCGTGTCGCCAGCCACCTCGGCGCGATAGCCGACGCCGTTAATCTCCAGTTCACGCGTCCAACCCTCGGTGACGCCTTTGACCATGTTGGCGAGGTGCGCACGCACCAGACCGTGGCGTGCCCGCTTCTCGCGCGAATCATCCACCCGGGAAACGACAAGCGTGTTGCCTTCCAACTTGATGCTGATTCCCTCAGGGAGGATTTTAGCTAGTTCACCCTTCGGGCCCTTGACCGAGAACTGGCCAGGCTTCTGGCTGAGGGTCACGCCCTTGGGGACCGGAATGACTTTGCGACCGATGCGCGACATCTACCAGACCTCACAAAGCAGTTCGCCCCCGACCCCGGCCTTGCGGGCCGCCCGATCAGTCATGAGGCCGTGGGAAGTGGACAGGATGGCGATGCCCAACCCGGATCGGATCTTGGGAATCCGATCGTGTCCGACATACACGCGCTGCCCAGGACGAGAACGCCGGCGCAGGCCGGTAATAGCATTGGTCCCTGGCTGAGGCCAGCGCAAGCGAACCACGATCTCGGCATGCCCGTCGAAGTTATCGTGGACGTCAAAGCCGGTGATGTAGCCCTCGTCCTTGAGCAACTCGGCTAGGCGCACCTTGAGACGCGACGAGGGAGACATGACGTCGCCTTGTCGCGCGAGGATGGCGTTGCGAATCCGGGTCAGAAAATCAGCAATGGGATCGGTCATGGGAACCTACCAACTCGACTTGACAACACCGGGAACATCGCCGCGCAGGGCGAGCAGCCGGAAACAAATACGACACAACTCGAATTTGCGAATGAATGCGCGCGAACGGCCGCACTGCTTGCAGCGATTCCGGTGCCGCACGGCAAACTTGGGGGTGGGTGGGAACATGTCGACGGTCTTCGCCATTTTTCGCTAGCTCCTGAACGGCATCCCGAGGTGGCGCAGCAAAGCACGGCCTTGCTCGTCCGTGCGCGCCGTGGTGGTGATAGTGATGTTCATTCCCTTGGACTTCTCCACGCGCTCGAAGCTCGCCTCGGGAAAGATGTTTCCTTCGCGGATCCCGAGCGTATAGCTGCCTCGTCCGTCAAAACCCTTGGGCGAGACGCCCTTGAAGTCGCGAACCCGCGGAAGCGCGAAACTGACCAGACGATCGAGGAACTCGTACATGCTGTCTCGCCGCAGGGTCACCATGGCGCCGACCTTCTGATTCCCCTTGAGCTTGAAAGCCGCGATAGCCTTCTTGGACTTGGTGACCACCGGCTTCTGGCCAGTGATCAACGTCAAGTCCTCGACGCCCGAGTCCAGGATCTTGGGATTGGTGATGGCTTCGCCCAATCCCATGTTCACCGTAATCTTGAGTATGCGGGGAGCCTGCATGACGTTGGACAGACCCAACTCGGCCATCAGGCGCGTGCGCAGCTCGGTTTCGAAGAGCTTGCGCAGGCGTGACGGTTGAGTGCGCTTGACCCGCTCCGCGGCAAGCTCACCTTTTGCAACTCCGCCCTTTCCCTTGTTCTCCTTGCCCTTTCCTGCCGCACGCGCTGCCTTCTTCGCCGCGGCTTCCGCCTGTTGCTCTGGGGTCAGCACAGGCTTGCCGCCCTTGGCCGGCTTGGCCTCTTCGCCTTTCTCGGGTTTGTCGTTCTGCTCAGCCATCGCTTTGTTCCTTCTGCCCCTGGCGGCTATGCCGATTCAATCACCGACCCGCACTTGACACACACGCGCCGCTTCTTCTGTCCTTCTTTGATATCGGCCCGGCAACGCCGGCCCGCGCTACACTTCCCGCACCACAGCGCCACATTCGAGGCTTCGAGTGAGCCTTCCTTCTCCAAAATGCCGCCACGTGGGTTGCGCTGGGTGGGCTTGGTGTGGCGTTTGATCATGTTGATCCGCTCGACCACCACACGGCCCTTGGCAGAAAGGATGCGCAGAACGCGGCCGCGCTTACCCTTCTCCTTGCCGGCAATCACAACCACGTTGTCGCCCTTGCGAACGTGCATCACAGCACCTCCGGCGCCAAAGAGACGATCTTCATGAATCGCTTCGCGCGTAGCTCACGCGCCACCGGCCCAAAGATGCGGGTCCCGATCGGCTCGTTGTCCTTGTCGACCAACACCGCCGAGTTGGCATCAAAGCGGATGTACGAGCCATCCGGGCGCGACACCTCCTTCTTGGTGCGCACGATGACCGCCCGGGCCACCTCGCCCTTCTTCACCTTGGCGTTGGGAATAGCCTCCTTGACGGAGACGATGATCACGTCGCCCAGGGAAGCGTACTTGCGTTTGGTGCCACCCAACACCCGGATGCACATAATCTTCTTGGCGCCCGAGTTGTCGGCCACATCGAGAGTTGTCGTCGTCTGGACCATGATCTGAACCTGTCGTCCGTTTCTTTGCCTGCGAGCCGGGCTAAACTTCCTGGGGTCGATCCACAAGCCGCTCCACTCGCCAGCGCTTCTCGCGCGAAAGCGGACGCGACTCCACGATCACCACGCGATCGCCCACCCGGTACTCGTTCTTTTCGTCGTGCGCCTTGTAGGTCGCTCGCTTGGTCATGTACTTGCCGTACTTGGCGTGCGCCAGCCGGCGCTCCACCGTCACCACGCGCGTCTTATTCATCTTGTCGCTGGTCACCACGCCGATCAGCTTTCGCTTGCGCGATTGAGGCCGCGAAGGGAGAACGGCCTGGTCACTCTTGGCGGGGCTGGGTGATTGGTTGGCCACGGCCTATTTCTCCTTCGCGGGGGTAGCCGGCGCCGCCGCAGGCGACTTGCGCAGCCGCTCGGCCAGCACCGTGTTCACCCGCGCGATGTCCCGCCGGGTGTGGCGCACCAGCATCGTGTTCTCGAGCTGGTTCGTGTTCTTCTTCATCCGATACTGGAAGAGATCCTCTTCCAACTTTCGCAGCGTACGGGCCAGTTCGCCCGCATCGTTTCCGCGCAGGTCTTTCGCCTGGATCTTGCCTTTCATAGCGAATGCTCCCGTCCGATGACCCGCGTGCGCACAGCCAACTTGTGCTTGGCCAGGTGAAATGCCTGCTTCGCCAGTTCCTCCGTGACACCCTCAAGCTCATACATCACCCGGCCCGGCCGAATCACGGCCACCCACTCCTCCGGGGTGCCCTTGCCTTTGCCCATGCGGGTTTCAGCCGGCTTCTTGGAGATGGGTTTGTCCGGGAAGATGCGCACGTACAGTTTTCCACCGCGCTTCACGTGGCGCGAGATCGCGGTACGAGCCGCCTCGATCTGGCGTGCGGTCACGAAGCCACAGGTCATCGCCTGCAATCCGTATTCGCCGAAAGAGACGAAAGCGCCGCCCTTGGAGACGCCGCGCATCTTGCCTTTCTGCTGCTTGCGCCACTTGACTCGATCAGGTGCCAGCATGGTTTCCTCTCGTTGCGCCTAGGCCAGACGAACCGACCGTTGCGGAAGAACCTCGCCCTTGAAGATCCAACACTTCACGCCGATGGCCCCGTAGGTCGTGTGCGCCTCGGTGAAGCCGTACTCGATGTCCGCGCGCAGGGTGTGCAAGGGCACGCGGCCTTCGTGATACCACTCGTAGCGCGCCATCTCGGCGCCACCCAGACGGCCGGAGCACGCCAGTCGAATGCCCTTGGCGCCGAACTTCATCGCGGTCTGCACCGCCTTCTTCATGGCGCGGCGGAAGGCCACTCGACGTTCGAGCTGGGTCGCGACGTTCTCCGCCACCAACTGCGCGTTGGTCTCGGCCTTGCGCACTTCCTGGATGTTGAGGAACACCTCGTTGGAGGTGAGCGCCTGGACTTCCTTCTTCAAGGTCTCGACGCCGGCGCCGCGCTTGCCAATCACGATCCCCGGCCGCGCGGTGTAGATGTTGATCTTCACCTTGTTGGCGGCGCGCTCGACCTCGACCGAGGCCACCCCGGCATGACCCAGCTTCTCCTTCACGAACTTCTTGAGGCGGATGTCTTCGTGCAACCACTTCGCGAAGTCCTTCTCCGAATACCACTGTGAACTCCAGCCGCGGACGACACCGAGCCGAAATCCTACTGGATGTGTCTTCTGCCCCATTGCAATTACTCCTGCGCCACGTTGACCACGACGGTCACGTTGGAGGTTCGACGGTTGATCCGGTTGGCGCGGCCCATGGATCGCGCCAGCCAGCGTTTCTCGGTCGGCCCTGGGTCGACGCTCACCTTGGTCACCACCAGCGCGTCGGCGTCGGCCTTCTCATTGGTGGTTGCGTTGGCGACCGCGGAGCTCAAGACCTTTGACAACATGCGAGCGGCCTTGCGCTGCTGAAGTTCGAGGATAGACAGCGCCTCGGCCACATTGCGCCCGCGGATCATGTCAGCCACCATGCGCACCTTGCGCGGCGACTGCCGGAACCGTCTCAACACTGCGTGTGCCATGTTCGTCGTCTTTCTCTTGCTACTTCTTGTCAGCCGCGGGCGCCGTCGGCGCCGGCGCACCCGCAGCCCCCGGCGCACCCGGAGCCGCCGGCGCACCCGGAGCCGCGGCCCCGGCTGCCGCCTTGCGATCCCCGGAGTGGGTCTGGAAAATCCGGGTAGGCGCGAATTCACCGAGCTTGTGCCCGACCATGTTCTCGGTCACGAACACGGGAAGGAACTTGCGCCCGTTGTGCACGGCAAAGGTCAACCCGACCATGTCGGGGATGATGGTGGAGCGACGCGACCAGGTCTTGATGACCTTCTTGGCCTTTTGCCCCTGCATATCCGTCACCTTGCTCATCAGGTGACGATCCACGAATGCGCCCTTCTTTACTGAGCGTGGCATGGCTACGCCTTCTTTCCCCGGCGCTTGATGATCATGCGATCCGTCCTCTTGTTTTGGCGGGTCTTGAGTCCCTTGCTGAGCTGGCCCCAGGGCGAACAAGGATGGCGCCCACCGGACGACCGGCCTTCGCCACCACCCATCGGGTGATCGACGGGATTCATGGTAACGCCACGGTTGTGCGGACGCCGACCGAGCCAGCGGGTTCGCCCGGCCTTGCCGTTGTGCACGCTGCTGTGTTCGACGTTGCCCAGTTGCCCGACCGTGGCCCGGCAATCAAGGTGAACCAGGCGAACCTCGCCCGAGGGCAACCGCACCTGCCCCCACTCCCCTTCCTTGGCCATGAGCTGCGCCCCGCTGCCAGCGGAACGAACCATCTGCGCCCGGCCCGCCACCTTCAATTCCACATTATGGATCGTGGTGCCGAGCGGGATGTTCCGCAGCGGCAAGGCGTTGCCGGGCTTGATGTCGGCGCTGGCCGAAGAAATCACCGTGTCGCCCACCGCAAGTCCGACCGGCCACAAAATATATCTCTTCTCGCCGTCCACGTAGTGCAGAAGAGCGATGCGCGCGCTACGGTTGGGGTCGTACTCGATGCTGGCCACCTTGGCGGGCACGCCGAGCTTGTCGCGGCGGAAATCGACGATGCGGAAGCGACGCTTGTGCCCGCTACCCCGAAAGCGCGAAGTCACGCGACCGAAATGGTTGCGGCCACCGGTCGCCGGCTTGGACTCGGTCAGTGCCTTGAGCGGCTGGTTGCCCTGCGTGAGGTCGGAGAAATCGGGTGCGATCCTGCCGCGCACGCCGGGCGTTGTCGGGTTGATGGTGCGAAGACCCATGGGCTAGACTCCCTCGAAGAAATCGATCTTCTGGCCGGCCGCCAAGGTGACCAATGCGCGTTTCCAATTTGAGCGCTGGCCGATGTGGCGACCTACCCGCCTCTGCTTGCCCTGCACGATGGCCGTGCGCACCTTGAGCACGTTGACGTTCCACAGCTTCTCGACCGCATGCTTGATTTCGATCTTGTTGGCATCGCGCGACACTTCGAGCAAGAGCTGGGGCTGGACTTGCTCCGCGTCGATGTCCTCCTCAGGCCGGCCACCGGTTTCCTTGAGCAAGGAGCCCTTCTCGGTGAGCAGCGGGCGCTTGATGATTCTTTCAGGGGAGCGCATGACTTGCCTTTCTGCCTTTCTAGGCTGCGGCCTCAGCGCCGGAGCCAACGATACGCGCCTCGACTTCCTTGACGACGTCCTTGGCGATGACCAGTCCGGAGCGCATGAGAATGTCGTAGACGTTGAGTCCCTCGGGTGGCAGGCAGGTGCAAACGGTCAGGTTGCGCACCGACTTGGCCAAATTGCCGTTGTGCTTTCCGTCCACCACCACTGCCGAGTCGAGGCCCAGAGCCTTGAGAACCGCCACCAGGCGCTTGGTCTTGGGCGTCTCCACGACCAGCCGCTCGACAATGATCAACTTCTTCTCTTGCGCGCGCAGGGACAGGGCCGAGGCCAGCGCTGCCTTCTTGACCTTGCGGGGCAGAGTGTATTCGTAGTCACGCGGATGAGGCCCGAAGACCTTTCCGCCGCCTACGAAGTTCGGCGAGCGCGTCGAACCCTGGCGCGCGTTGCCGGTACCTTTCTGGCGGTAGGGTTTGCGTCCACCGCCGCGCACGAACTCGCGCGTGAGGGTCGAATGGGTGCCCGCGCGACGCGCGGCCTGCTGCGCCTTGACGGTCTCCCAAAGCAGATGCTCGCGCACCTTGCAGCCAAATACCTCGTCGGCCAGTTCCATCTGGCCGACTTTCTGGCCTTCCATGTTGACGACGTCGATCTGCATGGCCTTCCTCAGGTCTTGATCTCGACATCCACGCCAGCCGACAGGTCGAGCTTCATCAGCGCGTCCAGCGTCTGTTGCGTGGGGTCCAGAATGTCAAGCAGCCGCTTGTGGGTGCGGATCTCGAACTGCTCGCGCGATTTCTTGTCGACGTGGGGTGAACGAAGCACGCAGTACTTGTTGATCTTGGTCGGCAACGGGATGGGACCCGCGACCTTCGCGCCGGTCCGTTTGGCGGTGTCCACAATCTCACCCGCCGACTGGTCGAGCAGGCGATGATCGTAGGCCTTGAGCCGAATCCTGATTTTGGGTGTCACGTTGCGCCCCCTTCTGGTGTCCTTTGGAAAACTCCGCCCGGTCCGCCTACTCGAGGATCTTGGTCACGACACCGGAGCCAACCGTCTTGCCACCTTCCCGAATCGCGAAACGTAGCTTCTCTTCGCACGCGATCGGCGTGATCAGGTTGATCTCCATGTTCACGTTGTCCCCGGGCATCACCATCTCCATCCCCTCAGGCAGCTTCACCTCGCCGGTCACGTCCGTCGTCCGAAAATAAAACTGCGGCCGGTATCCCTTGAAAAATGGCGTGTGCCGCCCCCCCTCCTCCTTCTTCAATACGTACACCTCCGCTCGGAAGTTCTTGTGCGGCGTGATCGACCCGGGCTTCGCCAACACCTGCCCTCGCTCCACGTCCTCTCGCTTCGTCCCACGCAGCAACGCCCCAACGTTGTCCCCGGCCCGCCCTTCATCCAACAGCTTCCGGAACATCTCCACCCCAGTCACCACCGTCTTCTGCGTGTCCTTGAATCCCACGATCTCCACTTCCTCCCCTACCTTGATGATCCCGCGCTCAATGCGCCCGGTCACCACTGTCCCGCGTCCCGAAATCGTGAATACGTCCTCCACAGGCATCAGAAACGGCTTGTCCGTCTCTCGCTTCGGCTCAGGGATGAAACTGTCCAACGCCTCCATCAGCTTCCATACCGACCCTTCCCCGATGTCCGACGGATCCCCTTCCAAGGCCTTCAGCGCGCTCCCGCGCACGATCGGCGTCGTGTCCCCGGGAAATTCGTACTTCGACAACAGTTCGCGTAACTCCAGCTCCACCAGGTCCAACAGCTCCGCGTCCTCCTTCGCCACCATGTCCACCTTGTTCAGGTACACCACGATCGATGGCACCCCTACCTGCCGCGCCAACAGAATGTGCTCCCGCGTCTGCGGCATCGGTCCGTCCGGCGCCGATACCACCAGCACCGCCCCGTCCATCTGCGCCGCCCCGGTGATCATGTTCTTGATGTAGTCCGCGTGCCCTGGGCAATCCACGTGCGCATAGTGACGCTTCTCCGTCGCGTACTCCACGTGCGCGATCGCGATCGTGATCCCGCGTTCCCGCTCCTCCGGCGCCTTGTCGATCTGGTCGTACGCTGTGAACTTCGCCAGGTTCTTCTTCGCCAGTGCCTTGGTGATCGCTGCCGTCAACGTGGTCTTCCCATGATCCACGTGCCCGATCGTCCCTACGTTCAGGTGCGGCTTGTTTCGTATGAACTTTTCTTTGGCCATAAAGTCCTCCTACCAACGAGACCTTTCAAGAACCCTGGGCTCGAATGGAAAGCGCGTCCCGTACCAGGGGAGGCACGGGCGAGTAGCGCAAAAACTGCATGGTAAACGTGGCTCTTCCTTGCGTGAGCGAACGAACATCTGTTGAATAACCGAACATGGTGGCTAGCGGTACCTCGGCGGAAATGTCCTGGACCCCGCCGCGGGCGTCCATCCCTAGCACACGTCCCCGCCGAGCGGAAAGATTTCCTAGCACACCTCCCACAAATTCATCCGGAACCAGAACATCGAGCCGCATGAGGGGTTCCAACAGGACCGGACTGGCGCGACGCGCTGCCTCGGTCGCCGCCTGCGCTGAGGCAATCTGAAAGGCCATCTCGTTGGAATCGAGAGGATGGTGCTTGCCGTCGAGCAAGGTGACCCGCACGTCGGAAAGGCCATAACCGCCAAGGACACCGCGTTCGAGTGCGGTCCGTGCGCCCCGTTCAACCGCGGCAACGAATTCGCGCGGCACAGCGCCGGTGGAGGACTGGTTCACGAAAAGAATCCCACGACCGTCGGGCCAAGGCTCAACCCGCAGCTTCACCTGCGCGAACAATCCCCGCCCGCCCACCTGGTGAATGCAGGACCCCTCGGCCTCGGCCATCTCACCGATCATCTCGCGGTAGGCGACCTGAGGGCGCCCCACCCTGGCCTCCACCTCGAACTCGCGCACCAACCGGTCGACGATGATCTCGAGGTGAAGCTCGCCCATCCCCGAAATGAGGGTCTGTCCCGTCTCCGCCTCCGTGCGCACGGAGAAGGTCGGATCCTCGACCGCCAACTGCGCCAAGGCCTGGGCCATCTGTTGCTGCTGGGCCTCCGAGCGTGCCTCGATAGCGACCGAGCAGGTCGGACGCGGAAAATCGATCAACTCCAGCACGATGGGCGCCCGACCATCGCACAGCGTGTCCCCGGTCGAGGTCACGCGCAGCCCCGCAGCCGCGGCGATATTTCCGCACGACACCCGGCGAATCTCCTCGCGGCGATTGGCGTGCATACGCAGCAGCCGGCCCACCCTCTCGCGCTTTCCCTTGGTGGCGTTGAATACCGTGGCGCCCGCCTCGACCTGCCCCGAGTACACCCGAAAGTAGGTCAACGGACCGCTCACCACGTCGCTCATGATCTTGAAGGCCAACGCCGAAAAGGGCTCGTCATCAGAGGCAGAGCGCAAACACGGCATCCCATCGGGCGCGTGGCCAGCCACCGGGGGCATGTCGGCCGGCGACGGGAGGTAGTCGACCACGGCATCAAGCAAGGGTTGCACTCCCTTGTTCTTGAAAGCCGCGCCCAGCAAAACTGGCACAGCCTTGCCGGCGATGGTCGCGCGACGAAGGGCGGCTCGAATCCGGGCCGCCGAGATCTCAGCGCCTTCCACGTAGAGAGCAAAGATCTCGTCGTCGACTTCGCCCAGGGTCTCAATCATCGCGACTCGGGCATCCTTGGCGGGCTTGACCAGCGACGCAGGAATCTCGCGATCCAGAAAGGCGGCACCCGTGGTGTCACCGACCCATTCGAGTGCCCGCATGTTGGCCAGATCGATCACGCCGGCAAAGGAGTCCTCCAGGCCCATCGGGATCTGGGTGACCACGGGATGGGCCTTGATCCGCTCGCGCATCTGTTCCACGCAGCGCCCTGGATCCGCCCCGCGGCGGTCGCATTTGTTGATGAAGGCAAGGCGCGGAACCCGGTACTTGTCGGCCTGGCGCCACACCGTCTCCGACTGAGGCTCCACCCCACCCACAGCGCAAAAGACCGTCACGGCACCGTCGAGCACCCGCAGGCAACGCTCGACCTCGACGGTGAAATCCACGTGGCCAGGCGTATCGATGATGTTGACCCGGTGTTCACGCCAGAAGCAGGTGGTGGCGGCAGCGGTAATGCTGATACCGCGCTCCTGCTCCTGCTCCATCCAGTCCATGACCGCGGTGCCTTCATGGACTTCGCCCATGGTCTGCGACACGCCCGTGTAGAATAGGATGCGCTCGGTGGTCGTAGTTTTCCCCGCATCGATATGCGCCATGATCCCGATGTTCCGGGTGCGAGTAATGGGGACTTGCCGAACCACGACTTAACTTGATCCTCCGCGCGCATGCGGATCGTTCGGCCGGCTATCTGCCCCCGAGCGACCACAAGGTCCGCAGGTTGAAAGGTCTTACGGTCGAGAACTGGTCCGGACTGCCTCGGTCGGCTGGAAGGATGCCCCGAAGCACGACGCTTCGGCCCACCCCTTCAACCCCCTACGAGCCCGAATCTTCTCTTCCTTATGTCTAGACTAGCGAATCGTTCTTCCGCTCCTCATCTGACGCCGACACTACCAACGGTAGTGCGCAAACGCCTTGTTCGCTTCAGCCATCTTGTGCGTATCTTCGCGCTTCTTGACCGCAGCGCCCTTGTTGGCCGAGGCATCGAGCAATTCGGCGGCCAGTTTTTCGCGCATGGTCCGGCCATCGGAACGCTCGCGCGCCGAGTGGATGAGCCAGCGCATGCCCAGCGCCAATGCCCGATCCGGGCGCACATCCACCGGAACCTGGTAGGTAGCACCGCCCACGCGGCGGGACTTCACCTCGATCTTGGGCTGCACGTTGGCCATCGCCTTGTCCCACACCTTGACTGGATCATCGCCCGCCTTCTCGGCCACCAGATCGAACGCGCCGTACACGATCCCCTCGGCCACGGATTTCTTGCCCGAGCTCATCACCGTGTTGACGAACTTGGTAATACGACGACGCATATCCGCCGGCTGGTCCGTGAACTTCGGATCCGGCAGCAGCTTTCGTTTGGGAACTTCACCTTTGCGTGGCATCTGTGGACGACCCCGGTTGCGACCCTACTTGGGTCGTTTGGCTCCGTACTTCGAGCGGCCCTGGCGGCGGTTGGTCACCCCCGATGTGTCCAGGCTTCCGCGGATGATGTGATAGCGAACGCCCGGAAGATCCTTGACGCGTCCACCGCGGATCAGAACCACCGAGTGCTCTTGCAAGTTGTGTCCCTCGCCGGGAATGTAGGTCGTCACTTCCATCCCGTTGGTGAGCCGGACGCGGGCAACCTTGCGCAGCGCCGAATTCGGCTTCTTGGGGGTCGTGGTGTACACGCGGACGCAAACCCCCCGTCGCTGCGGGCAGCCCTTGAGGGCAGGCGAGTCCGTCTTCCGCCGCATGACATCGCGGCCACTTCTTACAAGTTGACTAATGGTGGGCATTGTTTGATTCGTCTCTCGCGAAGACCGTACCGCACTCACGCGGGCAGCGATCCTACCCGGCAGCCCCGGGCCCGAGGAGGGGTGCATTATAGGAATCGAGATCGCAAAGTCAACGACGACCGTGCGCTTTTTTCATGACTTGTCGGCCGGTTCGCTTGCCGCGCACAGGCACGCGCCACCCTGCACAGCGCTCCGCCCCTCAGTTCCAAGCCGTGAGCCAGGGCCGAGCAGCCTTGCGACCGCTATTCGCCTGCACCAGTCGCCGTGGGCGGAACTGGAGGGCTCTCCGCGGAACCGGGCGGGACCTCAGTTGCTGCCGGTTCGTCGACCTTGAGCGTAAGCCGCTTGTAGGCCCCCAAGCCCGTGCCGGCTGGGATAAGGCGGCCCATGATGACGTTCTCCTTTAGTCCGCGCAGGTAGTCGACCTTGCCGCACACCGCTGCCTCGGTCAGCACCTTGGTGGTCTCCTGGAACGACGAAGCAGAAATGAAGCTCTCGGTGGAGAGCGACGCCTTGGTAATCCCGAGCAGGAGCGGCTCGCCCTGGGCGGGGCGCCCGTTGCGCGCCGCCACGCGATCGTTTTCTTCCTCGAAGATGTATTTCTCCACATGCTCATCGACTAGGAAGCCGGTGTCCCCCACGTCGATCACGCGCACCCGACGCAGCATCTGCCGCACGATGGTCTCAATGTGCTTGTCGTTGATCTTGACGCCCTGAAGCCGGTACACCTCCTGAACCTCGTCCACCAGGTACTTGGCTAGCGCCTTCTCGCCCAGCACGCGCAGGATGTCGTGCGGGTTGGCCGCCCCGTCCATGAGCGGCTCACCCGCGTGGATGGGATCGCCCTCGCGCACCGAGAGGTGCTTGCTCTTGGAGATGAGGTACTCCTTGGCCTCGCCCCGGTCGGGCGTGACCACGACCTTGCGCTTGCCCTTGGTGTCTTTGCCGAACCCGACCACGCCGTCAATCTCCGAGATCACTGCATGCTCCTTGGGCTTGCGCGATTCAAACAGCTCCGCCACCCGAGGCAAACCGCCCGTGATATCCTTAGTCTTGGTGGTCTCGCGCGGGATACGAGCCACGATGTCGCCCGCCTCCACGCGATCGCCTTCGGACACGGCGATGGTTGCGCCCACCGGCAAAAAGTAGCGCGCCTCGTTTTCCGAATTGGGGATGCGCAAGGTCTTGCCGGCGTCGTCCTTCAGTGAGATGCGCGGGCGCAAGTCGGCGTCCTTGGACTCGCTCACGCTCTTGCGCGACAGGCCGGTCACCTCGTCGATGTGCTCGGCCATGGTGACGCCTTCGATGACGTCGCCGAACTTCACCACGCCGGCCACCTCGGTGAGGATGGGCACCGAGAACGGATCCCATTCCGAGAGAAGCTCGCCCTGCTTGACCCGGGCCCCGTCGGCAAAGTGCAGACGGGCGCCATAGGTGAGCCCGTAGCGCTCACGCTCACGGCCGGTCTCGTCCTGGATGACGATCTCGCCGTGGCGATTCATGACGATGTAGTGGTTCTCGCGCTTGGTCAGCTCCACATTTTCCAGCTTGACCACGCCGCTGTAGCGCGCCTCGAGCTGGGATTGCTCGGTCCGCACCTGGCCGACGCCGCCGATGTGGAAGGTGCGCATGGTAAGCTGAGTGCCTGGCTCGCCGATGGACTGCGCCGCGATGACACCCACCGCCTCGCCAATGTTGACCATGTGACCACGCGCCAGATCGCGGCCGTAGCACAGGACGCAGATTCCCCGGCGGGTCTCGCAGGTGAGCACGGATCGGATCTTCACGTGGTCGATGCCAGCATCCTCGACGATGCGCACTTTGTCTTCCGTGATCTCCTCGTTGGCCTGCACCAGCACCTCACCCGTGTACGGGTCGAAGATGTCCTCAACCGACACGCGGCCAAGAATGCGGTCGCCGAGCTTCTCGATGATCTCCCCGCCCTCGACCAAAGGCGCAATCTCGATGCCCTCCAACGTGCCACAGTCGTATTCCGCGATGATACAATCCTGCGCCACGTCCACCAGACGACGGGTCAGATAGCCGGAGTTCGCGGTCTTGAGCGCAGTGTCGGCCAATCCCTTGCGCGCGCCGTGAGTGGAAATGAAGTACTGCAAGACGGACAACCCTTCGCGGAAGTTCGTCGTGATCGGGGTCTCGATGATCTCGCCCGACGGCTTGGCCATCAGCCCGCGCATGCCGGCGAGTTGCCGAATCTGCTGGGCCGAGCCACGCGCCCCGGAATCGGCCATGATGAAGATCGGGTTGAAGGAAGGCACCCGCTTCTTCTCGCCGGTTTCCTCGTTGGTTACGTTCTCGGCGCCGATCTCGCTCATCATCTCCTCGGCGATCTGCTCGGAGACCTGCGCCCAGATGTCGACCACCTTGTTGTAGCGCTCGCCATCGGTGATGAGGCCCTCGGTGTACTGCTCCTCGATCTCCTGCACGTCCTTTTGAGCCTGCTCCAGCAGCTCAACCTTGCGTTTCGGGATCAAGAGATCGTCCACGCAGATGGAGATGCCCGCCTTGGTGGCATAGCCGTAGCCAAGGTGGCGCAGGCGATCGGCCAGCAGCACGGTCTCCTTCTGGCCGAAGACGCGGTAACAACTGTCGATGAGATCGCCCAGTTGCTTCTTGCCCATCACGCGATTAACCAGCTTGAAGGGCAGTTTCTTGGGGATGATTTCGTAAAGCAGGGCGCGCCCTACCGTGGTCAGCACCAACTCCCCGCCGATGCGAACCTTGATGGCAGCCTGCAGGTCCAACTCGCCGTGGTCGTACGCCATGCGCACCTCTTCCACCGACGCGTAGACGCCACGAACCGAGGACGCACCCTTCCCTTCGCGGAACTCGCCGCGGGCGAAAGTCCGCTCGCGGGTCATCCAGTAGAGGCCCAAAACAATGTCTTGCGAGGGGAGAATGATGGGGCGCCCGTTGGCGGGGCTCAGGATGTTGTTGGTCGACATCATGAGTACACGGGCTTCCATCTGGGCTTCCAGTGACAGGGGCACGTGCACGGCCATCTGGTCGCCGTCGAAGTCCGCGTTGAAGGCAGCGCACACCAGCGGGTGCAACTGAATGGCCTTGCCTTCGATAAGCAGAGGCTCGAACGCCTGGATGCCCAGACGGTGCAAGGTGGGAGCACGGTTGAGCAGGATGGGATGCTCCTTGATGACCTCCTCCAGGATGTCCCACACCTCGGGGCGTTCTCGCTCCACCAACTTCTTGGCACTCTTGATGGTGGTAACCAGTCCGCGTTCTTCCAGCTTGTTGTAGATGAAGGGCTTGAACAACTCGAGCGCCATCTTCTTGGGCAGCCCGCACTGGTGCAGCTTCAATTCCGGGCCGACCACGATGACTGAACGGCCGGAATAGTCGACGCGCTTGCCCAGCAGGTTCTGCCGGAAACGCCCCTGCTTGCCCTTCAACATGTCGGAGAGCGACTTGAGCGGCCGCTTGTTGGGGCCGGTGATGGTCTTGCCGCGACGGCCGTTGTCGAACAAGGCGTCCACCGCCTCCTGCAACATCCGCTTCTCGTTGCGGATGATGATCTCGGGCGCGTTCAGTTCCTGTAGGCGCTTGAGTCGGTTGTTGCGGTTGATGACCCGGCGATACAGGTCGTTGAGATCGGAAGTGGCAAAGCGGCCACCATCGAGCGGGACCAAGGGGCGGAGGTCGGGAGGAATCACCGGGATCACCTCCAGCATCATCCACTCCGGGCGATTGGACGACTCGCGGAAAGCATCCACCACCTTGAGGCGCTTGGATATCTTCTTGCGTTTGGCCTCCGAAGTCGCGTCCTTCATTTCCTGTCGAAGCTGTTCCGACAGCTTGTGCACGTCGATGGCCTTGAGCAGATCGCGCACCGCCTCGGCGCCCATGCCCGCGACGAATCCCTCCTCGCCCACCTCTTCGACCAGCTTCAGGTAGCGCTCCTCGGTGAGCAACTCGCCTGTCTGCAGTCCGCTCTGCTTGGGATCCACCACCACGAACGCTTCCGAGTAGAGAACCTTCTCCAGATCCTTGAGTGCGATGTCGAGCAGGTTGCCGATGCGCGAGGGCAGCGACTTCAGGAACCAGATGTGCGCCACCGGCGTGGCCAGGTTGATGTGGCCCAGCCGCTCGCGGCGAACCTTGGACTGGATGACCTCAACGCCACACTTCTCGCACACCACCCCCCGGTGCTTCATGCGCTTGTACTTGCCGCAGTTGCACTCGTAGTCCTTCACCGGCCCAAAGATCTTCGCGCAGAACAGGCCGTCGCGCTCAGGTTTGAAGGTGCGGTAGTTGATGGTTTCCGGCTTCTTCACCTCGCCGTGTGACCACTCCCTGATCTTTTCTGGCGACGCCAGCGAGATCCGAATCGCGGAAAACGAGAGTGGATCCTTCGGCTTTTCAAAGAAGTTGAAGATGTCCTTCATCGTCATAGTTCGCTACTCCCCTGCGCGGAACATCGTCATTGCATCTACTCCGAGGCAGCCGCGGCTGGCGGAGCAGCTGTACCCGCCTTGGCAGCCACCTCTCGGGCCATGAGCTCGATCGTCGACTCCTGCTTGCGAGGCGCGTTGGGATCTTCGATCAACTCCACATTCAAGCACAACGACTGCAACTCCTTGAGCAAGACGTTGAACGATTCGGGCAGGCCCGACTCGAGGGTTTGCTCTCCCTTGACGATGGCCTCGTACATGCGGGTTCGACCGATCACATCGTCCGACTTCACGGTCAAGAACTCCTGCAGACCATAGGCCGCGCCATACGCCTCCATAGCCCAGACTTCCATCTCGCCCAAGCGCTGCCCTCCGAACTGGGCCTTGCCCCCCAACGGCTGCTGGGTGACCAGCGAATAGGGGCCGATGGAGCGGGCGTGAATCTTGTCGTCGACCAGATGGTGAAGCTTGAGCATGTACATCACACCCACCGTCACGTCATGGTCGAAGGCCTCGCCGGTCTTGCCGTCGAACAAAGTCGCCTGTCCGGTGGGCGGCAACTCGGCCAACGCCAGGGCCGCGCGGATGTCGACCTCCTTGGCTCCATCGAACACGGGTGTGGCCAGGTGCACCCCTTGTCGCACGCCGCGGGCAAAGCGGCGCAATCCCTCATCGTTGAGGCCATCGATGAGCTTCTGCTGAGGTTCCTCGGTGAAGACCTTCTTCAGCTTGCTGCGCAGGGCCTCGCCCTTCCATTCCTTCTCCAGCATCCCGTCGATCTGCCGGCCCAATTGCAAAGCGGCCCAGCCGAGGTGGGTTTCGAGAATCTGACCCACGTTCATACGCGAGGGCACGCCCAGCGGGTTGAGCACGATGTCGACCGGCGTGCCATCGGCCATGTAGGGCATGTCCTCCTCGGGCAGGATGCGCGAAACCACGCCCTTGTTGCCATGACGGCCGGCCATCTTGTCGCCCACCGAGAGCTTGCGCTTGATGGCCACGTACACCTTGACCATCTTGATCACACCGGGTGGCAGCTCGTCTCCCTTGGTGAGCTTCGAGATCTTGTCGCGGTACACTTCATCGATGGTCTTCAGCTCCTGCTCGAGCTGGACCGCCAGTTGTTCGACCCGGTTCTCGCCCTTGCCCCCCTCGATCTGAATCTCCGGCCAGTGACGGCTCGGAACCTCATCGAGCATGGGGTTGTCGATCTTCTGACCCTTGGCGCACAGGACCTTGCCCTTGTCGTCCACCAGGCGAACCGCTGTGGTCTTGCCCAGCAGCCACTTGCGCATCTTGGTGTAGTACGACTCGGAGATGATGCGGGTCTCGTCGCGCTGGTCGGCGAGCAGCTTCTCTTTCTCCTGGTCCTCGATTTCCTTCGAGCGCTCGTCCTTCTCGGTGCCCTTGCGCGAGAACACCTTGGCGCCGATGACAATCCCCTGCACGCCCGGCGGCACGCGTAGCGAGCTGTCGCGCACGTCGCCGGCCTTCTCGCCGAAGATGGCGCGCAGCAGTTTCTCCTCCGGCGAAAGCTGGGTCTCGCCCTTGGGCGTGATCTTGCCCACCAGCACGTCCTGCGGCTTGACCTCGGCGCCGATGCGCACGATGCCCGATTCGTCGAGATCCTTGAGCGCCTCATCGCCCACGTTGGGGATGTCGCAGGTGATCTCCTCCTTGCCCAGCTTGGTGTCGCGGGCCACGCACTCGAACTCCTCGATGTGAATCGAGGTGAAGTGGTCGTCCTTGACCAGGCGTTCCGAGATAAGAATCGAGTCCTCGAAGTTGTAGCCACCCCAGGGCATGAACGCGACCAGAATGTTCTCGCCCAGCGCCAACTCGCCCTTCTCGGTGGCGGGACCGTCGGCGATGACGTCGCCCGGCTTCACATGATCGCCGGGCTCGACGATCGGCCGCTGGTTGATGCACGTGTTCTGGTTGGATCGCTGGAACTTGACCAGGTTGTAGATGTCCGGCTTGGCCGAAGCCAGATCGTCGGACTCCGACGTGGTTCGCACCACGATGCGGGCCGCATCGACGGACTCGACCACGCCTTCGCGCCGGGCCACCACAGTGACGCCCGAGTCGCGCGCGACGATCCCTTCCATGCCCGTGCCGATCAGGGGAGAGCGGGTGCGGATGAGCGGCACCGCTTGCCGTTGCATATTGGAACCCATGAGGGCGCGGTTGGCGTCGTCGTTCTCCAGGAAGGGAATCAACGACGCAGCCACCGACACCAGCTGGTTGGGCAGCACGTCCATCAGGGTGACCTCTTCCGGCTTGCACATCACGTTCTCGCCATTGTGCCGGCACAGGATCATCTCGGCGGTGAACTTGCCCTTCTTGTCGAGAGGCGAGTTTGACTGGGCGATGAAGTGCCCTTCTTCCTGCAACGCCGAGTAGAAGCCGACCTCGTCGGTGGCGCGGCCGTCGACGACTTTGCGGTAGGGCGTCTCGATGAAGCCGAACTCATTGACCCGCGCGTAGGTCGACAACGAGGCGATGAGTCCGATGTTCGGACCTTCCGGGGTTTCGATCGGGCAGATACGCCCGTAGTGCGTGGTGTGCACGTCGCGCACCTCGAAGCCGGCCCGCTCGCGCGTCAGACCACCCGGGCCCAGGGCCGAGAGTCGCCGCTTGTGGGTGACCTCGGAGAGCGGGTTGGTCTGGTCCATGAACTGCGACAGCTGCGAGGACCCGAAGTATTCCTTGACCACCGCCGAGACCGGCTTGGCATTGATCAAGTCGTGCGGCATGAGCGTCTCGATCTCCTGAGACATGCTCATACGCTCTTTGATGGCGCGCTCCATGCGCACCAGGCCGATGCGGTACTGGTTCTCCATCAACTCGCCCACCGCCCGCACGCGCCGGTTACCCAAATGGTCGATGTCGTCAATCTGGCCCTTGCCATTCTTGAGATCGATGAGGTAGCGGACAGTCTCCAGGATGTCGCGCTTGGTGAGAACCGTGTTGTCGAGAGCCTCGTCCAGCTTGAACTTGTAGTTCAGCTTCAGTCGGCCGACCTTCGACAGGTCGTAGCGTTCCGGGTTGAAGAACAGATTCTTGAATAGGTTGTTCGCGGTTTCCACCGTGGGCGGATCACCGGGCCGCAGCCGCCGGTAGATCTCCATGATGGCCTCATCGGGGCTCTGCAGCTTGTCAGCGATCAGCGTGTCACGCAAGAACGACCCGACGTTCAGGTTGTCGATGAAGAGAACCACGAACTGGCTGATGCCGTGTTCGCGCAGTTCGTCCAGCTTGGACTCGGTCACTTCCTCGTTGCACTGAAGAATGACTTCGCCCGTAGTCTCGTCGATGACGTCAGTGGCGGCCACTTTGCCCACCAACTCCGACACCTCGACCGGCAGCCGCTCGATGTTCGAGTCTCTCAGCTTCTTGATGGCCAGCTTGGTGAATTTCCGGTTCTTCTTCACCAGGATCTCGCGCGACTCAGGGTGGCGCACGTCGCGCGTCGCCCGCTGCCCGGGCAGCAGATCGTATTCAACCGACTTCGAATACTTCTTGCCCGGTTCGAGAAACACCTGTTCGGTGTCGTAGTAGTAGTTGAGCAATTCCTCGGTGGAATAGCCGAGCGCGCGCAGCAACACGGTCGCGTGCAGCTTGCGCCGCCGGTCGATGCGCACATAGAGCAAGTCCTTGGGGTCGAACTCGAAATCGAGCCAGGAGCCGCGGTAGGGAATCACCCGGGCGCTGTACAGCAGCTTGCCCGAGGAGTGCGTCTTGCCCTTGTCATGATCGTAGAAGACGCCCGGACTGCGGTGCAGCTGACTGACCACCACCCGTTCGGTGCCGTTGATGATGAAAGTCCCGTTGTCGGTCATCAGCGGGATCTCGCCGAAAAACACCTCCTGCTCCTTGACGTCGCGAATCGACTGGGAGCCGGTCTCTTCATTGGTGTCCCACACCACCAAGCGCACCGTCACTTTAATGGGCGCGGCGAAGGTCATGCCCCGCTGCCGGCACTCGTCCACGTCGTACTTGGGCTTGTCGAGCGTATAGCTGACGAACTCAATCGACGAGGTTTCCGAGAAGTCCTTGATGGGAAAGACGCTCTTGAACACGCCTTGCAGCCCCACATCCTCCCGCTGTTCTGCCGGCACATCTTTTTGCAGAAACTTCTCGTAGCTCTGCTTCTGGATGTCGATGAGGTTGGGGATATCGATGATCTTCGCGATCTTCGCGAAGCTCTTACGCGCTCGGAAATTATTCTGGATCTGGGACGCCATGCGTTCTCCCCTGTCCGTTCGTCATTGGCGGACGCTGCACAGTCGAATACCCGGAGGCGCATACGCGCCCCCGGCAACCAAATACTTTCGCTTGTCGACCGATAGTCGACCGTGAATTGTCAACTGCCGACGTGCCTACTTGATTTCGACCTTCGCACCGGCCTCTTCGAGCTTCTTCTTCATGGTCTCGCCGTCGGCCTTTGACACGCCTTCCTTGACGGTCTTCGGCGCGCCATCCACGAGGTCCTTGGCCTCCTTGAGACCGAGCTGAGTCAGCTCGCGCACCACTTTGATGACCTCGATCTTCTTTGCGCCGACCTCCTTGAGGATGACAGTGAACTCGGTCTGCTCAGCAGCGGGAGCGGCTGCGCCAGCAGCACCCGCAGCCGGAGCGCCCGCGGCAGCGACCGCCACGGGAGCCGCCTTGACGCCCCACTTGTCCTCGAGCTCCTTGGTCAGAGCAGCCAAGTCCATGACGGACATCTTGGACAGAAAGTCAACAACTTGCTCCTTGCTCACATCGGCCATTTCCGGATCTCCTTGTTCGTTTTCAAATCATTCTTCTCGAAACTCTGGCCACGACAGGCGTGGCTCACACCTTCTTCTCGGTCTCTTTCAACGCCTCCTCGCGCGCCGAAAGCAGATACGCGAAATTCTGCGGCGCCGCCTGTAACAAGCGCAGGAAATTCTGCGGGACGGCCAGCAGCGTGGCCAAGAAGGTGGCGCGCATCTCAGACTTGCCCGGCAGCGTTGACAGGCTCTCCACACCCTTCGCATCCAACAGGCGTCCGTCGACACAACCGCCCTTGATGACGAACTTGCTCTCGCCCCTGGCCACCTTGGTCGCAACCTTGGCCGGCGCCGATGGATCCTCGAACGAGTAGGCGATGGCGGTGGGTCCGGCCAACAAAGGCTCGAGCACCTCCATGGGTGTTCCCTTGGCGGCTTGGCCCAAAAGGGTGTTCTTCACCACTCGGTATTCGCAACCGGCGGCACGAAACTCCCGCCGCAACTTGGTGTCGCTCTCGACCGACAAGCCGCGAAAATCCGCCAGGATCAGGCTCTGCGCACGCGCGAGCTTGTCCTTGAGGGTGCTGATGTTTTCTTTCTTCTCTGTGGTGTTCACGACGGGTCTCCTCGCGACTTACTTGGCGGCGAATTCGGCGACCAGCGGGGCGACATCGACCTTGATGCCCGGGCCCATCGTCGTAGACAGCGTAACCGACTTCATATATGTGCCCTTGGCCGAGGCCGGCTTGAGCTTGAGCAGCGTCTCGACCATGACGCGCGCATTGTCCAGCAGCTTGTCGCCGCCGAAGGAAGCCTTGCCGATGCGGGCGTGCACGATGCCCGCCTTCTCGACGCGGAACTCGACGCGACCGGCCTTGAGCTCCCGCACCGCCTTGGCAACATCCGCGGTCACCGTGCCCACCTTGGGATTGGGCATGAGACCCTTGGGCCCCAGCACGCGCCCCAGCCGGCCGACCAGTCCCATCATGTCGGGGGTCGCGACCATGGAGTCGAAGTCTGTCCAGCTCTCCTTCTGGATCCTTTCGACCAGATCCTCGGCCCCAACAAAGTCAGCGCCCGCGTCCTGGGCTTCCTTGGCCTTGTCACCCTTGGCCACTACCGCCACCTTGAGCGTCTTGCCGGTTCCGTGAGGAAGCACGATAGCGCCGCGAACCATCTGATCGGCGTGCTTGGGATCGACTCCCAGGCGCACCGCGATGTCCACGCTCTCGTCGAACTTCGCCACCTTGGTTTCTGGCAGCAACTTGCAGGCGTCGGCCAGCGGGTAGCGTTTGCTGCGGTCCACCTTGGAAGCCGCTTTGGCGTACTTCTTTCCGTTGTTGGGCATGCTCTTCTGCTTTCGGCTTTGCTTCAGCCTTCCACCTCTACGCCCATGGCGCGCGCGGTCCCCGCAATGGTCCGCATGGCGGCCTCGACGTCGGTGGTGTTTAGATCCGGAAGCTTGGTTGTAGCAATCTCCCGGAGTTGTTTCTTGGAAAGTTTGGCGACTTTCACCTTGTTGGGTTCCTTGGACCCTGCACCCGGCTTCTTCTGCGTGGAGAGTCCCACCGCCTTCTTGATGAGGATGGCCGCGGGTGGTGTCTTGGTGATGAAGGTGAACGAGCGATCCGAGAACACCGTGATCAGCACGGGAATGGTCACTTCGTCCTTGGCCTGCGCCTGCGTGCGAGCGTTGAACTGCTTGCAGAAGTCCATGATGTTGACGCCGTGCTGGCCTAGTGCGGGACCGACGGGCGGTGCCGGATTGGCCTTGCCAGCGGGGATCTGCAGCTTGATGTAACCAGTGACTTTCTTCATGGATCTGCCTTAGTCCCTCAGACCTTCTCGACCTGAGCAAAATCCAGTTCGACCGGGGTTGCCCGACCGAAGATGGAGAGGTTCACGCGCAGTTTCTGCTTCTCGGCCTTTACCTCGACCACCACGCCGGTAAAATTCGCGAAGGGGCCCTCGGTAACCCGGACGTTGTCGCTTTCCTTGAAACTCTCGCGCGGACGCGGGCGCGAAGCGCCCTCGGTCATGGCGGTGTTGATATTCTGGATCTCGGCTTCCTTGACCGGCTGGGGATTCATTCCGCCCAGGAATCCCGTGATGCGCGGTGTGTTCTTGACCAGATGAAAGGTTTCCTGGTCGAGATCCATCTGCACGAACATGTAGCCTGGGAAAAACTTGCGCGTGGTCGAGCGCTTCTGCCCTTTCACCAACTCCACCACTGTGTCGGTCGGGATCAGCACCTCGCCGAACTTCGCCACCAACCCGGCCTGTCGTACCCGATCGAGCAGCGACAGACGAGCCTTGTTCTCGTGTCCCGAGTATGTGTGCACGACGTACCATTTCATCGCCATGGGTCAGATCCCGCAGTCCGTCACTTAAGAATCTTGCCGGCCATGAACGCCCATATGGCGTCGAAGGTCGAGAGGATGACCGTCGAGATGAAGACGGTGACAATCACGACGATAGTCGCATAGTAGGTTTCCTTGCGAGTGGGCCACGCGACCTTCTCCAACTCCCGCGTCACGTCCACGGCGGTTGCGTAGATGCGTTCATTGCGATACGCGACTACACCGATCAGCACAGCCGCGCACAGCGCCACAGCCTGCAGCAACAATTCGTTCGGCTTGGCGAAGTAGCTCCAGATCCAGTCCCCTGTCTTGAAGAGCAGGAACGCGGCCAAGAGGATCCCCACCGCAAACGTCAGATGTATGTACTTATTGGGGCCCATGGCTGGCCGCTACGCTCCTCTCGATCGACGCGCGAGCCCCGCAAGGGGGTTGTGGAAGGCAGCAGGGCAGGCGGGACTCGAACCCACAACACGCGGTTTTGGAGACCGCTGCTCTACCATTGGAGCTACTGCCCTAATCACTTCGTCTCCTTGTGCTCCGTGTGCTTCCTGCATCGGCCACAGTACTTCGACAATTTCAGTTTCTCTGCGTTGGCGCGCTTGTTCTTGGTCGTGGAGTAGTTGCGCTCGCGGCAGACGGCACATTCCAGGGTGATGATGACTCGGGCGGATGCTGCCACGGGATTTCTCCTAGTTCACGTACAGTAAGTCAAACTACTCGAGGATCTTGGTCACGACACCGGAGCCAACCGTCTTGCCACCTTCCCGAATCGCGAAACGCAGCTTCTCTTCGCACGCGATCGGCGTGATCAGGTTGATCTCCATGTTCACGTTGTCCCCGGGCATCACCATCTCCATCCCCTCAGGCAGCTTCACCTCGCCGGTCACGTCCGTCGTCCGAAAATAAAACTGCGGCCGGTATCCCTTGAAAAATGGCGTGTGCCGCCCCCCCTCCTCCTTCTTCAATACGTACACCTCCGCTCGGAAGTTCTTGTGCGGCGTGATCGACCCGGGCTTCGCCAACACCTGCCCTCGCTCCACGTCCTCTCGCTTCGTCCCACGCAGCAACGCCCCAACGTTGTCCCCGGCCCGCCCTTCATCCAACAGCTTCCGGAACATCTCCACCCCGGTCACCACCGTCTTCTGCGTGTCCTTGAATCCCACGATCTCCACTTCCTCCCCTACCTTGATGATCCCGCGCTCAATGCGCCCGGTCACCACTGTCCCGCGTCCCGAAATCGTGAATACGTCCTCCACAGGCATCAGAAACGGCTTGTCCGTCTCTCGCTTCGGCTCAGGGATGAAACTGTCCAACGCCTCCATCAGCTTCCATACCGACCCTTCCCCGATGTCCGACGGATCCCCTTCCAAGGCCTTCAGCGCGCTCCCGCGCACGATCGGCGTCGTGTCCCCGGGAAATTCGTACTTCGACAACAGTTCGCGTAACTCCAGCTCCACCAGGTCCAACAGCTCCGCGTCCTCCTTCGCCACCATGTCCACCTTGTTCAGGTACACCACGATCGATGGCACCCCTACCTGCCGCGCCAACAGAATGTGCTCCCGCGTCTGCGGCATCGGTCCGTCCGGCGCCGATACCACCAGCACCGCCCCGTCCATCTGCGCCGCCCCGGTGATCATGTTCTTGATGTAGTCCGCGTGCCCTGGGCAATCCACGTGCGCATAGTGACGCTTCTCCGTCGCGTACTCCACGTGCGCGATCGCGATCGTGATCCCGCGTTCCCGCTCCTCCGGCGCCTTGTCGATCTGGTCGTACGCCGTGAACTTCGCCAGGTTCTTCTTCGCCAGTGCCTTGGTGATCGCTGCCGTCAACGTGGTCTTCCCATGATCCACGTGCCCGATCGTCCCTACGTTCAGGTGCGGCTTGTTTCGTATGAACTTTTCTTTGGCCATCGTCTGATCTCCGAAAGAACGCTTTTCTGTTTAGCCCGTGTCCAGCAGCTACCGTGCAGAGCCCACGACCAGAGTTGAACTGGTGACCTCGTCCTTACCAAGGACGCGCTCTAACCAACTGAGCTACGTGGGCAGCATGGACCCGGTTGTCTACCCTAGTTCTGTTGTCTGATCCTCTTTCTTCTTGGTGATTCGCCACGACCATCAGCGGGTCACCCCTGGAGCGGGAGACGGGGTTCGAACCCGCGACGTCCAGCTTGGAAGGCTGGAGCTCTACCAACTGAGCTACTCCCGCGTGTGGCAATGCTTGCGCAATTCCCGTCGCTGATTCGATCCATTCTCGCTTTCTGTGGAGGGGGAAGGATTCGAACCTTCGAAGCCAGTGGCGACAGATTTACAGTCTGTTCCCTTTGACCGCTCGGGAACCCCTCCGTGATGGAAATGCCACACGCGTCGATCGAACAACGCGTGCGCAGCGAAACTGCTTTGCTCATGCCGCGTGTCGCTGGAATGGCAGAGCTGGCGATGGGAATCGAACCCGCAACCTGCTGATTACAAATCAGCTGCTCTGCCATTGAGCTACGCCAGCGCCGGGTTTTCATCAGATATCCTGCGATTTCGCCTAGTTAGGTGGTCTCGGTCACGGGGTACAACTATCTCCCCCGCAGTCAGAGGGGCGAACGTATATTTCGGGATCTGAGGCGTGTCAAGCAGAATCCGGGCCGTTCTCGATAGCGCTGCGTTATAGCCGGGAGGCCGGATGGCCGGCAGCCGGAGCCGGGACCGCGATGTTGGCACGAATCTGTGGGCCAGGTGTGGGCAGACGCCGCCGTCAACTCGGCCGGCTAGCCACGAACTCTCGGGAGGCGGCCCTACAGAACCTGTCGCCCTACGACGTCGGAATCGGCAGGAGGCGTTCGTTCCGGGACGTCTCCGCGATGCGGCGGTGCAGGTGGGGTGGGCGGAGGAATCACGGCCGGTGATTTCTCGGGCGCCACAGCAGGTGCAGCGGGCTCCTCCGGGGCACCTGGAATCTTCGGCTCCAACAGCTTGAGCAGCTTGGCGTAAGCCAGCTTGCTCTTCTCGGCCCAATCCGTGTTGACTCCCAGGCGTTCTATCATGAGCAGGTTCTCGCGTTGCCAGCGCATCGACTTCTCGAGCAGCACGCGGATCTTCTTGTGCAATTCCTCCTGGTACACCTCCCGCGCTTCGCCCTGAAGCTCCGGTGGAATCGGGGCACGCATGAAGGCATCGTAGAGCTGTTCGTAGAGCGAGCCCACCTGGAAGCCGGCGGCGGACGCCCAGGCCGGGTTGCCGTACTTGATGGTTTCGATGTACGCGCGTTGCGCTTGAAGGAGCAGGCTCGCCTTCTGGTCGAGATCCTTGTCCATCTGTGCTTCGGGCAGGCGCAACTCGACCGCCTGGAAGCGCTGGTGCGAGATCTGTGCGAGATGGTACTGCGAGAAGGCCAGGTAGAAGTCCGTGGCCAGCCGTTCCTCATTCTCGATCTTCTGGCGATACGACAGGACGGCACGGAAGGTCTTTTCGGCGGTGTCGAGGTCGCCCAGGTTGAATTGCGCAAACCCCCGCCGCGCAAGAGCCTCGATGCGATCGTCGGCCGACAAGTCTGACCGCTCGAGTATGCGCGCGAACACTTCGGCCGACGCGGGCCAGTTCGCCTGCTCGGCGTAGCACGCGCCCAGTTGGAAAGATGCGTCCTTCGCGTCGGGGTGGTTCGGGTACTTGTCAATGAGTCCCTTGAAGGCGGCGACGGCCTCTGCCCAGTTCTTGCTGCCAATATGGGCCAGACCCATGTTGTACAGCGACGCACGCGCGTAGGGAGAATCAGCGAAGCCTTTGAGCAGCTTGGCGTAGAGCTTGGCCGCCACATCGAATCGCCTATCGGACAGAGCTACCCCGGCTTGCTCGAACAGTTCCGGCGCGTCATAGGCCTCGATTTGCATTCCGGCAGGCCCCGTGGTGGCGTCGATTCGGATGGGGTCCATCTCGTACTTGACCACCGACCCTGATTCGGGACCGGCCGCCGGCGGATGGGCGCCCGACGTCGCACATGCGCCTAGCGTCACCGCACAGGCGGCGGCCCAACCAGGAATCAACCAGGAACACAAGGGAGTTGAGAGTTGCATGGCTTTCTTTCCCGATGGACAACTCATCTGGCGCCTCGGTTCCCAGTGCGTGTGATATGAAGGTAATGATACCGTTCGCAAGGAAGCCGTGCAGCCACTTCCACTCATCTCGGCCCAAGACATTGCTGCACGCGTGGCGGCCCTTGGCAGCGAGATCGCCGCTCAGCTTCCTGACGAAACGCTGACCGCGGTCGGCGTCCTGTGCGGTGCGTTTGTTTTCATGGCGGACCTCGTGCGAGCGATCCCGCGCGATGTGCGTTGCGACTTTCTGGGCGTGCGCAGCTACGGCGCTGCCACCGAAACCTCCGGGGTTGTCCAGATCACGAGCGACCTGAACCTGCCCCTCGCTGGCCAGCACGTCCTGCTGGTGGAGGACATCGTGGATACAGGACTCACTTTGCGCTACCTGCTCGACCTCTTGGAGGCGCGCGGGCCCGCCAGCCTCCACGTCTGCACCTTGCTCAACAAGCCGTCGCGGCGTCGAGTCTCAGTGCCACTGGACTTCGTGGGTTTCGATATTCCTGATCGATTCGTGGTGGGCTACGGACTGGATGCGGGGCAAAAGTATCGCAACTTGCCCTACGTTGCGGCCATCGACGAGCAGCAGCCGCCTACTTCTTCTCGTTGAGAACGGCCTCGAGTTGCTGCTGCAGACGCTGGCAACGCTGCAGGATCTCCAGATACTGCGTCTGGAAGATCTTGACGTGACGCCGCTCGCGAGCCTTCCTGAGCAAGGCATCGCGCACATCAGAGAGCTGAGCCACAAGGTCGGATGCGTTCCTGAAGCGCGGGATCAAGGTGTGCAGGCGACTCTGGTTGACCATCTTGACCTCGCCTTCCTTTTCTTCCGTGGGGGGCACGAACAACATGGCGACCAGGCTGGGCACACTCGCCTTGATGGTCTTGACCACCATGCTTCCCGTCAAATCGGGTAGCGATTCCTTGGCCACCAGAACTTGCGGAGGAGTCTGGGTCGCGCTGTCGAGTGCCTCTCCTCCGCTTTGCGCGTGCTGCAGGTGCCAGCCTTTGTCCGCGGGCAAGGCCTTCTCCAGCGCCGTAACCAGGTCGGGTTGGTCATCAACCACCAAGAGGTGAAGCGCGCCCAGCCGGCTGGCGGCCGACGATGGCTCCCTGTCACTGGCCAGCAGTTTGTCCTCCAACTCGGTGGCCCGCCCGGACAACTCCATCAGCTTGCGCACGAGCTCGTCGTTGAGGTCAGCGAATTCAGCCAGGAGTTGATCGCGCCCCAGCGCCGTCTTGACCTCCCCGGCTGCCTTCAGCACCCGGTCACGCAGCGCGAGGACGGAGTGACGGTTCTCCGCCATCACGTCTGCCGCGCCAGCGCGAAACGCCGGCGCCACCACATCGAAGGTAGTCCGCCGGCTCATGGCAATCACCGCGGTCAAGGGGGACTTGTCGCGAACGAATCGTATGAATTCGATGGCTCCGTCGAGCGATGGCGTATCGAGATCACAAAGCACGACGGAGAAGAAGCGATTCACGACCTGGTCGGACGCGCGCTCGGGCGAAACCAGGGCCGTGACGGTGAGGCCAGCCTCAAGCAGCACACTCTCGACCGCCCTCAGCACGTTGACCTCGGCGTCGAGGACGAGTACCTCCTGGGCCGAAGATGTCTTGACCTCCTGAACAGTCACTCCTATGACCCTAGGTGAGACGCGGGCAAAGGTCAAAAACTCCCATATCAAAGCGCGAAATGGGGGTGGGCGTGGTAATGTGAAGGAATGGCAGATTGTCGTCTGGGCTCGTCTCGCAAGATGTCGATCGATCGGTAACAAAGATGGTGAGCGTCCTCGACAGGGTACTGCAGGCCGCCCGACAGCTAGGCGCGTCCGATGTCCACTTGAAGGTGGGCTTGCCGCCCATCTTCCGCGTCAAGGGTGACCTACGCACGGTGGCCAATGTGCCACCCTTGACCAAGGAGGCGGTGGAGGAGTTCGGGGCGAGCATGATGAATCCGCGCCAGCGAGAGCTGTTCGAGAAGAATTGGGACGTCGACCTTGCTTATGCCACCGCCGACGGCTTCCGCTACCGGGTCAACATCCTGCAACAGCGCGGATTCATGGGCGTCGTTATGCGTCTCATCCCGCCCAATGTTCCGCCATTCGAACGCTTGAATCTGCCGCACAAGGTGCTGGAGCTGGCCGATGAAGAGCGCGGACTCCTCTTGGTGACCGGGATTACTGGGTCGGGCAAGTCTACCACCCTGGCAGCGATGGTCGACTACATCAACACCAGCCGGGCCGCCCACATCGTGACCATCGAAGACCCCATCGAGTACGCGTTCAAGGATCGGCGCAGCGTGATCAACCAGCGCGAAGTCGGGTTCGACACGACGTCGTTCGCGCGGGCACTGCGCGCGTCCTTGCGCCAGGACCCCGACGTCATTCTGGTCGGCGAAATGCGCGACCTGGAAACCACCGAGATCGCGCTCACCGCGGCCGAAACAGGGCACCTGGTGCTCTCGACTTTGCATACCGTAGATGCGGTCGAGACCATCAACCGCATCGTGTCCATCTATCCGCCCCACCAGCAAGCTCAGGCGCGCCTGCAGCTTTGCTCGGTCATCAAGGGCGTGATCTCACAGCGACTGGTGGCGCGGGCCGACGGCATGGGCATGGTCCCGGCGGTCGAGATTCTCGTCAGCACGGCCCGCGTGCGCGAGTTGATTGCCGATGTGAATCGTACGCGCGAGATCCACGAGGCCATAGCCACGGGCCGTGACCCCTACGGCATGATCAGCTTCGACCAGTCGCTGACCGAGCTGGTCAAGAACCGCTTCGTCACCTATGAAGACGCCATCTCCGCGTCGACCAACCCCGACGATTTCGCGCTCTTCTTCCGTGGTGTCAGCAAAGGGGGCCAGGTGGGCCAGGATTTCAACGTATCGACCGCCAGCCAGGCCGGCAGCGTCGGGGGCGTGGATCGGTTTGTCAAGGAATAGCGGGGCCTCCCGCAAGACCTACCAGAAGTCGGCAGTCGACTGACGCCGGCACTCACGCTAGTCTCCCCGCCCCATGTCAGACTGGATTTCGCAGAAAGTCCGCCGCACGTTTCTCGACAGCTTTGTGGCCAAGGGCCATGAGGAAGTTCCCAGCTCGTCGCTGGTGCCGGCCAACGACCCGACCCTGCTCTTTACCAACGCCGGGATGAACCAGTTCAAGGACGTCTTCACCGGCAAGGCGCAGCGGTCGCGCTCCCGTGCCTGCAGCTCGCAGAAGTGCGTGCGCGCCGGCGGGAAGCACAACGACCTGGAAAACGTCGGCCGCACCGCCCGACACCACACCTTCTTCGAGATGCTTGGCAATTTTTCTTTTGGCGACTACTTCAAGGCCGACGCCATCGAGTTCGCGCACCACCTTCTGGTCAAGGGCTACGCCATTGACCCCAAGCGTCTGGTGTACACCGTCCATCACAGCGACGACGACGCGCGGCTGTTGTGGAAGAAGGTGGCCGGCGTGGGCGACGACCGGATCCTGGGTCTGGGCGACAAGGACAACTTCTGGGCCATGGGCGAAGTCGGCCCGTGCGGCCCGTGCAGCGAGATCCATTACCACCAGGGTGACGACATTCCCTGTCCCGAGGTGGCGGCTGGACGCGCCTGCCTGGGGCCGGCCTGCGACTGCGACCGCTGGATCGAGATCTGGAACCTGGTGTTCATGCAGTTCGAGCAACTGCCTGATCGCACGCGCCGTCCGCTGCCCAAACCCTCGGTTGACACGGGCATGGGGCTGGAGCGCCTGTGTGCCGTGCTGGGCGGCTTCCGTTCCAACTACGAAACCGACCTGCTTCGGCCGCTGATTGCCGAAGTCGAGAGGCTGACCAGCAAGACCTTCGTGCCCGAAGACTACAGCGATGGCTCGATCGCGGTTTCCATGCGCGCCATGGCGGACCACGCACGCACCGCCGCGTTTCTGATTGCTGATGGTGTGTTCCCCGAAAAGACCGGCCGCGAATACGTCTTGCGCCGAATCATGAGGCGCGCCATCTACCACGGCTGGTTGTTGGGACTTCGCAGCGGCAGTCACTTCCCCAGACTTGCGTGTATGGTCGTCGACATGATGGGGGACGTGTACCCTGAGTTGCGCGATCGCCGCAGCGTCATCGAGGCCATCACTCGCGAGGAGGAAAATGGCTTCCGCGAGGTGTTGACCCGAGGCATGCGTATGCTGGACGACGAGATGGGCAAGCGCCCGGATCGCGTGATTCCCGGTGCGATCGCCTTTCGATTGTACGACACTTACGGGTTTCCCTTCGATTTGACCCGCGTGATTGCCGCCAGCAACCATTTCGCGGTCGACGAAGCCGGCTTCGATGCCAGCATGGAAGAACAGCGCCGCCGTGCCGAATTCGTGGGCTCGGGCGAGTTGGCCGTAGAGGGCGTGTTCCAGAGCATCCTCGACCGGGTCGGCCCCACCAAGTTTCTCGGCTACCAGGAGATGACCGCCAAGAGCGCAATCGTTGCCATCGTGGCCGAGGGGAAGGAAGTCACCAGGGTGACGGCGCCGTACAAGGCTCCGGTGGCGGTCGTGTGCCGTGAAACCCCGTTCTACGGCGAGCAGGGCGGCCAGGTTGGCGACACGGGTACCGCGACCGGACCGCACGGCGCGCTCAGGGTGGTCGACAGCAAGCGGCCCCTCTCATCTCTCGCCGTTCACCTGTGCGAGATCGAGAGCGGGCACATCCAGGTGGGTGACACCCTTGACCTGGTTGTGGACGTCGAACGCCGCAACGCCACCCGGCGCAACCACTCTGCAACTCATCTCCTGCACTGGGCCCTGCGCACGGTGCTGGGCGAACATGTGGCGCAAAAAGGCTCGCTGGTGGCACCGGAGCGCTTGCGTTTCGACTTCTCTCACCTGGCGCCGCTGTCTTCCGAAGAGAAGCAGAAAGTGGAAGACCTGGCCAACACCCGCGTGCTGCACAACCTGCCGGTCACCACCGATGTGTTGCCCATTGCTCAAGCCAAGCAAGCCGGCGCCATCGCCTTCTTCGGCGAGAAATACGGTGACACGGTTCGGGTCATGACCATGGGCGAGTCCAAGGAGTTCTGCGGCGGCACACACGTGCAGCGGACGGGCGACATCGGGCTCATCAAGATCGTCGAGGAAAGCGGCGTGGCCCAGGGTGTGCGGCGTCTGGAAGCCGTGACCGGTCTGGGCTCGCTGGCGCTGGTGAGGCGCATGGAGAACGAACTGGCCGGGGCCGCCGCGATCCTGCGCGCCGGTCCCTTTGAAGTCGCCGCGCGACTGGAAAAACAGCAAGGCGAGTTGCGCGAGCGCGAGAAGGAAATCGGCAAGCTCAAGGCGCAGATTGCGTCCGGCGGCTCGCGCGATCCCCTGGCCAATCGCCAACAAGTCGGCAATTACTGGCTGCTGGTGCACGACGTGGGCGTGGGCGATCCGAAGATCTTGCGCGAAACCGCGGACAAGCTCAAGCCGCGCATGGATCCGGGCGTGCTGGTGTTGGCCGGCGCAGTCGAGGGCAAGCTCGCGATGGTGTGCGCCGTGACGCCGGGCGCGCAGGACAAGCTCCACGCAGGGAAGATTGTGAGCCTGCTCTTGCAGGATCTGGGTGGCAAGGGTGGCGGCCGGCCAGACCTGGCGCAAGGCGGGGCTGCCTCGCCTGCGGACACAACTCTAGGCGATATCGTGCAACGCTGGACCGAAAGGCTGCGGACTCTCATCGAATCCTGAGAACGCGGTCTCTGCTCGACCATGATGGACCCGGCGATCAAGGATGCACTCAAAGCGATCGTCGCGGCCGTGCGCAGGCCGATGCCTGACCCGGCAGGCCTGCCCGACTTCGGCTTCGACCCCGCTTTTCTTGAACGCACGGCCCCTGCCCTCGCATTCCTCTGGTCGCGCTACTTCCGGGTGCGGCTGCTCGGACTGGAAAACGTGCCTGCCAGCGGGGCCGCGCTGCTGGTCGCCAACCACTCTGGCGGCCTGCCCTACGACGGGGCCATGCTCATCCATGCCTGCCACTCGCTTCATCCCGCGCGCAGACCTCTGCGTCCCCTGGTTGCAACTTTCGCGGTTCGATCGCCGTGGATGCGGCCGGTGGTGGCGCGCATCGGTGGCGTGCGCGCGTCGATGCGCAACGCCCTCGACCTCTGCGAGCGCGGCCAACTGGTCGGCGTTTTCCCCGAGGGTCTGCGCGGCGTGGGCAAGCCGTACCGCGAACGCTACCGCTTGACCAACTTTGGACGCGGCGGATTTGTTCGGCTGGCGCGCACGGCCAAGGTGCCGATCATCCCGGTCGCCATCGTGGGCGCCGAGGAAGCCCATCCCGTGGTGGCCAAGCTAACACAATTAGCCAAACCCTTCCGGCTACCCTATATTCCGATCACCCCCACCTTTCCGCTGCTCGGGCCACTCGGCTTGCTCCCGGTGCCAGCAAAATGGAGCATCCAGATCGGCAAAGCCATCGCCCCGATGTCGCAGCCAGACCGCGACACGTTGGAGATCGCAGAGCAGGTTCGAAACGTCGTCGACCGCATGATCGCGGACCTGCTGCTTGAGCGGAGGTCGATTTTCTTTGGCTGAATCGTTCACTTGTACCGTCTAAAGACTGGGGGCGACGTCGACGATTGCCGAAAGAAGCCGTACCCCCTTCACAAGTGGTCGGAACCACGATCGGAGTTGACAACCTCCAGCCCCCAACCTTGACGGACATGTGGAAATCGCCGAAGGTAAGAGTTACGCTGTCTTGGGACTACTAGCGTGGCTTCGCCTGCATCATCACCTTTGATCGCGGTCGGTCAGACGATCGGCAACTACACGATCACGGCCAAGCTGGGCGAAGGCGGGATGGGTGTCGTCTATCTCGCCGAGCATCCGGTCATCGGACGCAAGGTCGCCATGAAGGCCATCCACCCGGAGCTGTCGCGCAATCCGGAGGTGGTGTCTCGTTTCGTGACCGAGGCGAAAGCAGTCAACCAGATCGGCAACGAGCACATCGTCGACATTCACGATTTCGGAACGACTCCTGACGGCGACTTCTACTTCATCATGGAGTTCCTGCAGGGCGAGTCCCTGGCGGATCGGGTGAAGCGCGAGGCTCCCCTCGATCCTGCGCGTGCTCTCGACATTGCGGCTCAGGTCGCCGACGCCCTGGCTGCCTCGCACGCACATGGCATCATCCACCGCGACCTCAAGCCCGAGAACATCTTCCTCATCCACAAGGGCAGCACGAATGACTTCGTGAAGGTGCTTGACTTCGGCCTGGCAAAGCTGACGTTGGGCGCCGACAAGGTTTCGCACAAGACGCGCACTGGCTCGGTGATGGGCACGCCATACTACATGTCGCCCGAGCAATGCGAAGGCCGGCCCAACATCGACCAACGAGCCGACGTCTATTCCCTAGGCATCATCTTGTTCGAGATGATGACCCGCCAGGTGCCCTTCACTGGCGAAGGCTATGGCGAGATCATCGTCAAGCACATCACCATGCCCGTGCCTTCGCCCAAACGCATCAACCCGCGCCTCACTGCTGCCCACGAGGCGATCCTTCTGCGTGCCCTGGCCAAGAACCGCGACGAGCGCTTCCAGGGCATGGAGGATTTCCGCGTGGCGATGCTCGATCCAGAGCGCTATGCGCTCTCGCCGTCAATCGTGCCCACGCCCGGCCCGCTGGCCGGGTATGGCGGGGAAACCATCGCGGCACAGCCGCCGATGGCCAAGAGCAGGCTCGGCGACAACGGGGCGCTCGATGGTGTCACGGAGTTGAGCGCCCGCACGGCACAGCCGGCGTCAACCTTCCGCGACTCGGCGGTTGCGCTTGAAACCGAAGAGGCGATTCCCAAATCGCGGGGCGCATTGCTGGCTGGCATCCTGGTAGCCGCGCTGGCGGTCGGCGGTGTGGCGGCTTTCCTGGTGGTGCGCGCTGGATCGGGCGGAGGGGCGCCAACCGTGCAGCCAGCCGTGAGCAACCCAGCGCCTGCACCGCCAAGGCATCCGGCGGCTGCGCCCTTGCCTGCCAAGGTGATCCTCAAGTTTCGCTCCGAGCCGGTCGGCGCCGCCGTCACCCGCAAGGACACGGGAGAGCAACTGGGCGTGACTCCCTTCGAAATAGAAGTTCCCCAGGGCAACTCTCCCCTGGCCGTGGTCTTCAAGAAGCCGGATTTCAAGGATGTGCCGCTTTCCATCGTTCCCTCGGAGTCCGGGTTTCTAGAGGCGACGCTGGAAGCCGCGACAGCCGATGTCCACGCGACTCCGGAACGGGCAGCCAAGGCCGGCCCGAAGCCCTCAGCTGGCAAGGTCGGCGGCGCCCGGCGTGGTAAGGGCGGCAGACCCATGGACGAGGACGGCGTGTTGGCGCCGTCTTTCTAGAACACAATCAGCCAACCCCTTGACAGAATGGAGGTTTCAGCCTACACGAAACCAACCACGGGCGTTTAACTCAGTGGAAGAGTGTCACCTTCACACGGTGGAAGCCGCAGGTTCAAATCCTGCAACGCCCACAAAATTCACGAATGAAAACGGTCAGTTGGAGAGCTACCTCCGACTGGCCGTTTTAGTTTCTGCCTCCGTCCACAGTCCGGTCCACAGTTTTGGTGAGCGGAACCAGGCGGACCACCCCCCGCCACCGCCCCTCTCTTCTCGTCCAGTCCCACCGTTGAGTAGTAGGGGATGCATTATTCCAACCCGACTTCGGCGAGGTCTTCTTCCGACATGCCGAAGAAATGCCCGGTCTCGTGCAGGAGGGTGATACGGATCTGTTCGCGCAACTCCTCGACGCTGTGCGCGGCGCGCTCCAAGTTCTTGCGGAACAGCAGGATCTGCGTGAGTTGGGGTTGGCCCCCCATCATGGATGGGTCCGAGTAGGGCGAACCCGCGAACATGCCGAGCAGTCGCGGGTCCAGACCCTGGTCGACCTCGTCACGCGCGGGAAGATCGACGATCAATATGGGCACATGCGCGATCAGCTCGCGCACCCGCCGCGGCAGTTCGCGCAGGGTCGCCTCGGCCACCTCGGCCATCTGCACCTCCGACAGAAGAGACGCGGCCAGCGGCTTCTCGGCGTCAAGCGCAAGAACGCGGAGCCATGCCTGACGTTTCCCGGCCTCGTCGTCTCTGGCCTCGGCACACAGGCCCAATCCGTGCCAGGCGTCGGCATCCCGGCCGTCGGCATCTACCATCGCCTGAAACCGCCGCGTGGCCTCGTCCACATCGCCGACCTCGAGGAACAGATGAGCGAAGTCAAGCGCGAGTGCGGGCGGCACCGCCGCTCCTGCGTGCAGAGGCGGCAGCTCCGCCAGGGTCTTGCGGGCTGCGGTCGGCTTGCCCACATCGATCTCCAGCCCCGCCTTGAGCGCCAATGCCTCAAGGAACTCGTCTTCTTCTTCCGCGCGGTCGAGTGCAGCAGCCGCGTGCTGCAGAGCCTCGCTCCACCGCTCGGGATCCTCAGCCAAGATCTCGGCGATCCAGATCTCGGGCGCAGCCCAATTGAGGTCGGCCTGGGCCGCCTGTTCGAGAAGTTGCAACGCCTCCACAATGGCGCCCGTCTGACGGCAGCAGGCGGCCTGCAGCAGCAGCACATCGGGATGGCCCGGATCGTCGCCGTAAAGGCTTTCCGCCAGTCGCCGGGCAGCCGGTTCGTCTCCCGCTTCCAGCAGGTCCCAGCCGCGCTCCAGCTCGTCGTCGAAACTCATCGCCGGCTGCGCGCCTCTTCCAGCGACTCTGCGATCATGCGGTCGTGCTGCGACGGATCGGCCCAGCGGGCTTGCCCTGAGGGCGGCAGCAGGTGAATGGGATCGAAGTAGCAGAAGAGCTGCCCCGGATGCACCACCGGCGAGGCATAGACCGAGATTCCGGTTTCGCGGTTGTAGTGTTCGAAGGAGTGCACGTCGCGCTTGCCACCGCCCGGCGTGTCCACCACCGTCGCCGGCGTGTTGTAGCCAGCGGTCAACCCACGGAGATGTTTTTCCAGTTGCGCTCCGCTCTCCACGGTCGTGCGTAGATCTTCAACGCCCTTCACCATGTCGTGCACGTAGATGTAGTAGGGGTGCACGTTGACGAAACTGAGACGCTTGATGAGCACACCCATGACCGGGGGGCTATCGTTCACCCCGCGAATGAGCACCGTCTGGTTGCGAACCGTGATGCCGCGATCGAAGAGCTTGTTGGTCGCGGCCTGCGTGATGGCGGTGATCTCGTCGGGATGATTGAAGTGGGTGTGAAGCACGACCTCTTTGTGGAGTTGGCGCCCTCTGTCCGCAATGCGTGTGAGGGCGTCGACCCATGCGCTATCGCTGAGCAACTTCTGCGGCATGACCGCCAGCATCTTGGTGGCCCAGCGGATGCGCCGCACATGCGGCACAGCCAAAAAGGCCTCGCCGATGTAGGTCACCTGCTCGTCGCGCAGTTGCGAGACGTCCCCACCCGAGATGAGAATGTCCTCCACCTCCGGTCGCGAAGCCACGTACTCGAAAGCCAGGCGCCAGCGCTCCACATCCACGCCGAACTGCAACTTGGTGACCTCCTCGGTATCTAGCCCCACAGCGTAGCTGCGGGTGCAGAAGCGACAGTAGACCGGGCAGGTATCGAGCGGCAGGAACAGAACCTTGTCGGGATAGCGGTGTGACAGCCCCGGCACCGGCATGTCTTGCCGCTCGTGCAGGGGGTCGAGATCGACCTTGGGATGGTCAGGCAGGCGGCGCGAGGCCAGCGGGATGAACTGAATGCGCAGAGGATCTTCGTAGGGCCGCGACCAGTCGATGAGCGAGAGCAGATAGGGTGAGACCCGCACCGGCATGGGCGCGTGGCGGAAGCCCTCTTCCGCATCACGCATGAAGCTGGCGTCGACCAAACCTTGCAGCGCGGCCAGCAGGCGCGGGACGTTGGTGATGGAGTTCTTCGCCTGCCAGCGGTGGTCGAGAAAATCGGATTCGGGCACATCGGCGTAGGCCCGCAGCCGCTGCCAGAAAGGACCGTCGCGCAGTTGCCGGTGCACCAGGGTCCCCGGATCCGCGGGCGGCTTGAGCGTGGGCGGCAAGACCGGCGCGTGGGCCTTGGGCGAGGCCGAAACTGGATTGGACATGTCCTGCTGGTTGTCTAGCGTAATCTGGGTCCATCGGCCAGCCTTCTGCCGCCTCGGGGCCGGTGGCCGGCAACCGGCAAGGGCGTGCGCGAAGCGCGCGGGGTGGGCAGGGTCGGTGGTGTATCCCGAAGCCCCCGAAAAGGGAATCCGGCCACCGGTCCCGGAACCGGGAATGGCTACCCCAATGTCAGGATCAGTTGATAGCCATCGCGCACGATAACCAGTCGGCCCCCGCCGCCGCGAGCAAGTTTCTGTTCCAGTTGTTTGAGCAACGCGGCCGTGGCGGGCTTGCCCTGCGTGCCCAGCACCACATGGGTGATGACGTCGCCCGGCTGCAAGCTGCCACTGGCCGGGCTGCGCCGGTCTACTGATACGACCTTCATCCCGGCAGACCCGATCTCTTGCGCCTCGGACGGACTGAGCGGGACCACCTGCATGCCCAGCACCTGGGCGCCACGCAGGTCAGCGTTCTCCGTGAGACGCACCTGCTCGGTCACGCGCCGGCCGCCGCGCAGATAAACCACGGCCACGGCCTCGCCCGGGGCCCGCGACTGCACGATCCGCTGCAGGCCCGCGCTGCTCTCGGCCCGGCGGCCGGCAACCTCGACGATCACGTCATTGGGACGCAAACCAGCGGCCTCGGCCGGCGATCCAGGGTGCACGACATTAACCAGGGCGCCCGCCTCGAACGGGATGCCGATGCGCTTCGCCTTGTCGGGCGTGAGGTCTTCGCTTCCGACTCCAAGATAACCGCGCGCCACGCTGCCGCTGCGCTGGATCTGATCGGCGATCTGCCGCGCCAAATTGATGGGGATGGCAAACCCAACGTTCATGGCCATGGCGGGATTCAGGATGGCGGAGTTTATGCCGATGACCTCGCCGCGAAAGTTGAAGAGAGGCCCGCCCGAATTGCCCTGGTTGATGGCCGCGTCGGTCTGGATGAAGTCTTCGTACTGCGTGATCCGGCCGCCCAGCATGCGGTTCTTGGCCGACACGATACCCATGGTCACGGTCTGGCCCAGCCCCAGCGGGTTGCCGATGGCCAGCACATAGTCTCCCACCCGCACTTGCTCCGAGTTGCCCAGCGCGGCCGGCTTCATGTCGCCCGGTGGTCGGTTGAGCTTGACCACCGCCACATCCGTGGCCGGGTCGCTGCCCACCACCCGCGCCTCGAAACGCCGCTGGTCGCCGAGTTGCACCCACACCTCGTCGGCCCCAGCGACCACGTGGTTGTTGGTCAGGATGATACCGGCCTTGTTGACGATGAAGCCGGAGCCCAACCCCATTTGGGTCTCGCGCCGGCTGGGAGCATCGCCCAGGCCGAAGCGTTCGCGAAAATACTGCGAGAAAGGATCTTCACGCATGACTCGGGGAATGACCTTCATGCTCTGGATGGTCACCACCGAGGCCTTCACGCGCTCGACCAGAGGAGCCACCGAGGCACCCATTTCGGGTGGCGTTGGCGCCGCAGCTTGGGCCGTGGTCAGAACGCTTGTGAGAGCGAATGAAAGTGACGCCAGTGTCATAGCGCCTATCTTACAATGCCCAGAGCGACTCGCCCGCCCTGCCCTGCTGGGACCGGGGCCGGAACCGGATGCGGTGGCCGGAGCCGGATCCGGCAGCCGGAACCGGCCACCGGTTCCCCCGTCGGGGACTTCGGGACCCGCCACCACCCTACCCACACCGAGCGCTTCGCGCGCGCCCTCGCCGCCGCTGCCAACCAGGCCGCTCAACCAGCTACCAACCTACGACCGGCGGAACTAGCCCCGATACACGACGATTCCGCGCGTCGGATCGTATGGGGTCAACGCGACCGTGACCTTGTCGCCCAGCACGATGCGGATGCGGTGCTTGCGCAGCTTGCCGCCGAGATGGGCGAGCACCTGATGGCCGTTCTCCAACTCGATTTTGAAATTGCCCGCAGGCAAGACCTCGATCACGCGGCCCTGGAATTCTATGTGTTCTTCTCGACCCATCGTGGCGGCACAGAAGTTACCCGCTAGTCTCCCTCGGGTCAAATCATGAAAACGGTTGGACTTCAGATAGACTGTTTCGCTGCTGCTGTGGCGCTGCCTCCGCTCTTCCACTTTTCGCTGGTTTCGCCGGCTGCGGCCGCACCTGGCGACGCCTTGGCGTACATCGAAGACCTGGACGATCTGACAGCGGGGAACGCCGTACGCCTGCTGCGCAATGGAGATCAGGCATTTCCCATCTGGCTGGACGCGATCGACGCGGCCCGTACGCGCGTATCTATGGAGATGTACATTTTCGACGACGACCGGATCGGTCGGCGCTTCGCCGATGCTCTGTGCTGTGCCGCTCGTCGCGGCGTCTCGGTTCGCCTGCTTTACGACTTCATCGGGTGCCGTCACGACTCGCCCGAGTTCTTCGCCAACATGCGGCGGGCGGGCGTCTTCACCTTCCCCTACCACCCCTACCGGATCTGGCGCCCGCGCTTCTGGACCCTCCTCCGGCGCAACCACCGCAAGACACTGGTTTGTGACGGCCAGGTGGCTTTCGTGGGTGGCATCAACGTCGCCGACGCATGGTTGCCCGAAACCGGCGATGGAACCGGCTGGCACGACGTCGCCGTGGAGGTGAAGGGCCCAGCAGTCCAAGCCATCGAGCAGAAGTTTCTGCGCACATGGAACTGGAGGGCCAAGCGACGCTTGCGCTTCAAGCGCAGCCGCGTGCACCGGCCCGCCCCCGCGGGTGACGTCGCCCTGGCCGTGATCGCCAACGGTGAGCTGGTTGATCGCTTCTCCATCCGCCGGGCGGCCCTGCACGCCATCCGGGCCAGCCGCGAACGCGCCTATCTGGTCAGCCCTTACTTCATGCCCGACGTCGGCTTCATGAACGGGCTGGCACGCGCCGTGACCCGCGGCGTGGACGTGCGGGTGCTCGTGCCCGTCGCCAGCGACAACCTGCTGGCCGATCTGGCTTCACGGGCCAGCTTCGCGCGCCTGCTCAAGGCTGGCATTCGGCTTTTCCAGCACAACCCAGTGGCTCACAGCAAGGCCCTGCTGGTGGACCGCGAGTTCGTATCCATCGGCAGCTACAACTTCGACCATCGATCCTTGGTCTACAACCTGGAACTGGTCGTCAATGCACTCGATCGCGAATGCAACGAGGCTCTGGCAGCCACGTTGCTAGAAGACATGGCGGCCGGGACCGAAATCCGTTGGGAAGATTTCAGCCGGCGGCCGTTGCTCGAGCGCATTCTAGAGCGACTGGCGTATGGGTTGCGGCATTGGTTGTAGGGGGGGCGCTCGGCTCTGGCGGTCGGACAGGAGCGCTCCTCGGGGGACGGAGGTCAACGGCCGCGCTGCGCGCGTCCATGACCTCCTCGATCATCGCCTGGCATCCGAGCCTCGCAGACGAGGCTCGGAGCGGCTCCTTACGCCCCCTGCCGCCCGCTCTCGCGCCTCGCTTACTTCTGGATGGGACTGATTGAGGCGTCTGGCCGCGCACGCGGTCGCGCCGAACGGGTTGAACGTCGATTGAAGTCCTGGCTTCTTGCGGCCGTCCACTCACGGAGCCATCTCTCAGTGTCTTGGTTATTCTTCTGTACGACCCACAGACCCGTGAGATGCAGTCCAAAGAACAGAATCAACGAACAAGACATGCGGATGCGCGCCCGGCCAACCGCGGCGCGACCTTGCGCGGTCGAGGGTGCTTCAGTTATTGAGAGGCCAATCGCCAGAGCCAACCGTTTCCGAGGCCGAGGATGGCGGAGTACGCCGACGTTCAGGGCTGCTCGAACCCAGAGTGCCACCAGCGCCACCGCAACACACCCCACCACGCGCGGGATGGTTTGCGCAATAATAGTTCATGAGCTGCTCAGGGGCTGAGAAACCAGCATCAACCTGCAGCACTTGGAAGTCTTCGGCGCCTCCCCTGCAGCATGGAGGAGAGTCTACGCCAACGCGCTTTGGCCGGGGTCGCGATTCGGCGAGAAGGCCAAACTTGGAGGGTCGCCTAGTTCACCGCGAACCGCCGGTCAGCACGCGCCCTCGTCACAGATCAGCAAACTCCGCGACCACTGGCGCGTGATCCGAGGGCGTCTGACCCTTGCGTGCGTCGCGATCGATGACCACGGATCGGCAGCGCGCGGCCATCGCTTCGGTGCACAGGATGTGATCGATGCGCAGCCCCCGATCCTTGGGAAAGCTGAGCTGGCGGTAGTCCCACCAAGTGTACTGACCCGGCTCAGGATGAAGCTGGCGGAACGCGTCCACCAGGCCCCAGCGACGGATCTCGGCCAAGGCGGCCCGCTCGTCGGGATGGCACATCACCCGATCACGCCAAGCATCGGGATCGTGAACGTCCCGGTCCTCCGGCGCGACATTGAGATCGCCGCAAAGGACCAGCGACTGGCTGGCGTCGGCGTTTCTCGCAAGCCAGTCTCGCCAGCGCTGCAGCCATGCGAGCTTGTACGCGAACTTGTCCGTCCCCACCGCCTGCCCGTTGGGCACGTAGAGACTGCCCACACGAACCGCGCCCACACGAACCATGAGAAAGCGAGCCTGCGCATCCTCGACCCCATCGCCGAAGCCCCGCACGATGTCGGCAAGCGGCTGGCGCGCCAGCACGGCCACGCCGTTGTAGGTCTTCTGGCCGTGCGCTGCCACCCGATAGCCCAGTGACTCCAGTTCCAGCAGGGGAAACTCCTTGTCTTCGACCTTGGTTTCCTGCAGGCAAAGCACCTCGGGCGCCCGCGCGGCCAGCCACGCGCGCAGCCGCTCCATGCGCGCGCGAATGGAGTTGACGTTCCAGGTTGCGATCTTCATGCTCAACTTGGGATAGCAAGAAAAGAAGGCGCCGTGAAGATCTACACAGGATGCGATCATGCGGGCTTCGCCCTGCGCAACAAGCTGGTCGAGCGAATGCGCAACCAGGGCCACGAGGTGGTGGATTTCGGCACCAATTCGGAAGCCGCGTGCGACTACCCAGAATTCGCCGCCCTGGTGGCCAATGCCGTACACAGCGATGTCGGGTCGGTCGGGGTGCTGGTGTGTGCCACCGGGCATGGCACCGCCATCGCGGCGGGGAAGGTGCGCGGCATCCGGGCTTTTGCCCCCACCAGCGTCGAGGCCGCGCGCCTTTCGCGTTTCGACAACAACACCAACGTGCTCTGCCTCGGCGGCCGCCTTCTGGCGGAAAGCGATGCCTGCGAGATCGTCGACACATGGCTGTCCACCGGCTTCGCCGGCGGCCGCCACGGTCGTCGCATCGCCAAGATCTCGGCCATGGAGACCGCAGCAGCCCTCAACTTTCTCGTCGAGAGCGAGCAACTTCGTCTGGCTGCCAGGGGCATTCCGGCCAGCATCTGGGCCAAAGATCCCGCCACCTTTGTACCCACTGCGATCTCCGCCCAAGGATCCAGCGACAACCTCGGCTGGCTCGACGCCCCTCGCGACATGGAAGGTGAACTGCCGAGTATCACAGCCTTTGCGGACGAGGTTCGCAAGGCGGGATTCCGGCGTGCCGTGCTGCTGGGCATGGGGGGCAGCGCGCTGCCTGCCGAAGTACTGGCGCGAGTGTTTGGGCCGGTTGCGGGCTGGCTCAACGTGTTCGTTCTCGACTGTACCGATCCAGCCGCCGTGCTGGCGGTCGAAAACTCGCTCGACCTCGATCGCACGCTGTTCCTGGTCGCTTCCAAGTCTGGCAGCACCCCCGAGGTGTGTGCGTTCGAGCGGTACTTCTGGACCAAGCTGTTGCAGCACTGGGGCGGCGACGCCGGTCGGGCTGGCCAGCACTTCGCAGCCATCACCGACGTCGACACCGATCTCGCCAAGCGAGCCTCGGCCAACCATTACCGTCGTCTGTTCAGCAACCCGCCCGACATCAGCAGCCGCTTCTCCGCGCTGGCCGGCTTTGGTCTGGTCCCGGCGGCCCTGATGGGCGTCGACCTGGGCCGGCTGGTGGCGCGCGGTAAGGGTATGGCCGCGGCCTGCCGGGAGCCGACGCAGAACCCCGGTCTGACGCTCGGAACGCTCATGGGCGCGCTGGCCGCCATCGGCCGCGACAAGCTGACCTTGTTCCTGTCGCCCGAGCTGGCGCCGCTGGGCGCGTGGATCGAGCAGCTCGTCGCTGGCGCAACCGGCAAGCAAGGACGCGGTATCGTGCCGGTGGAGGGCGAGCCGCCTTTCGCGCCGTCGGGCTACCGTTCGGATCGCTTCTTTGTCGTGCTGCGGTTGCGCGGTGGAGCGCCTGCTCTGCAGCCCGAACAACTGGAAGCCATCATTACCGCCGGGCATCCGGTCTACGAGATCGATCTGGGCGACAAATACGACCTGGGCGCCGAGTTCTTTCGCTGGGAGTTCGCCACTGCCGTCGCGGCCAGCCTGCTCGAAGTCAATCCTTTTGACGAGCCCGAAGCCGTCGACTCGAGGCAAGCCCTCACCCGCTTGCTCGATTGCTATCGCCAGACGGGCAAGCTGCCCGTCGCGGCCGGCGTGGTGGATGCTGCCGACGCAGCCATCGTGAAGCACCTGGCAGCGGCCAAGCCCGGTGACTACCTCGCCATAGGCGCCTACTTCCAGCCCACCCCTGAGCGTGATGTCTTGCTGGGTACCATCCGAACGCTATGTGGTGAGCGGCTTCGTCTTGCGACCACTGCGGGCTACGGACCGCGCTGTCTCTATGCCGCCGGGCAACTCCACAAAGGCGGCGCGGGCAACGGCGTGTTCCTGCAACTGTGCTCGTCGGTCACGGCCGACTTGCCCGTTGCCGACGAGCCGTTCACCTTCGGCGTTCTGCGCGACGCCCAGTGCCTGTGCGATCTGGAAGCGTTGCAGGCGCATGGCCGCCGCGTGCTACGGGTTGATCTCAGTCCCAATCCCGACGCCGGGCTGGCCCAGCTTGCGCAGACCTTGAGATCTCTCGGCCAGTAGCGCCGTCCACGGCTATGGTCCCCATCATCGATTCGCACTGCCACGTGGATTTCGACCACTTCGCCGAGGATGTGCCTGCGGTCTTGGACCGGGCCCGCCAGGCTGGCCTGATCGCGATGATCTGCGTCGGCTCCGGCTCGGATCTGGCGACGGCACAGCGGGCCGTTGAGCTGGCCGCCCGAGAGCCGGACGTATTCGCGGCGGTTGGAATCCATCCCCATCACGCGGACAAGATCGAAGATGACTGGTGGCCCGTGCTCGACAAGCTGGCCCGCGCCCCGCGAGTGGTCGGTGTTGGCGAAACTGGGCTCGACTACTTCTATGATTGCGCGCCACGCGACAAGCAGGCCGATGTCTTCCGGGGTTTCCTTGCGCTCAGCCGGTCGGCCCGCCGGCCCTTCATCTGCCACGTGCGCGATGCCCATGAGGATGCGCTCGCCATCCTGCGCGCGGAGTCGCTGGGCGAAGCTGGCGGTGTGGTGCACTGCTTTTCCGGCAAGCTAGACCATGCGCGTGGCTACCTCGATCTCGGACTGGACCTTTCCTTCTCGGGGATCCTGACTTTCAAGAACGCGGATGAGATCCGCCGTGTGGCTGTCTATGCGCCGCTGGGCTCGATCCTGGTAGAAACCGACGCGCCCTATCTGGCGCCCAGACCGCACCCCGCAAAGCGCAACGAGCCCGCCTTGGTGGTCAAGACATTGGAGACGCTCGCCTCGATTCGCGGGATCCCGTTTTCTCGCGCGGCCGAGGCCACCACCCAGAACGCGCAACGGCGGTTTGCCTTGCCGGATGCCGTGGCCCAGGCGGGCGGGAGCATCCTGGCACCGCCTTCCGGTTGACGGGGTTTCCCATGCCGATCCGGTTGACCGCCTGAGCGCGGGGGCTGATACTCGATTTCCCGTGGCAACGAGCGACCCTTCTCCGTCTCTGGTGCGACTTCACCTGCGCTACCCCGATGTGGACACGTTCGTGGCGCGCTTTGCGCCCAACGTGACCCGCGGTGGAATTTTCCTGGCCAGCCGCAAACCGCGGCCCGTGGGTGAGGTTGTCCGTTTTGAGGTTTCGCTGGCGCAGGGACCTCCCCTCTTGTGGGGTTCAGGTCGCGTGACTTGGGTGCGCGAATTCAATCCAGCGGAGCCGCACCGAGCCCATGGAATGGGCGTGCAATTCACGTTCGTCGATCCCGGATGCCAGCCCCTGCTTGAGCGGCTGCTGGAGAAAAAGACCACCTCACGGCCCAGCCCCTCAAGTGGCGTGCCCATCGTCGTGCCCCGGCAGCCAAGCGGAGAGTCGCCGGCCGCGCGAGGTACGGTGACATCACCCAGCCCCGACGACGTGGACCAATGGGCAGACGACGCATCGGTGCGACGGGCATCGGATCGCGCCCGCATGCTGGCAGGCGGCGCCGAGGAGATAGAGTCCCTCTTGCAGCGAGCCCCCGACGAGCCTGTGACGCTGGAGCAAGCCCTAGCCGAATTGCCCCGCCTCATCTCGAATCGGCGCACGACCGCAGCGATGAGCGTCGCGGATGAAACCAACGGGACCAAAGAGGGGTCGACGTAGTCAGCGAGTTCCTCGTAGCCGAGCGAAAATCCGCTTGGGCAACTCCCACAGCTCGTCCGCGCCGGGCAGGCGCAGCAGCTTCAGGCCAAGACCGTAGCTGACGAATCCTGCGCCGATGGTGGCAAAGAGCAGAAAGGCGTGGGCCAGACGCCGAGTTCCCCAGGGCCACGCGATACCAGCGTGGGCGAGTAACCAAGAACTGCCCCACCAGGCCGCTGCCGCGACGGCCGCAAGTGCGACGTTGCAAAGGACCATCCGGAGAGCTTCATACCAGCGACCCGGACGCGATGCGCGGCCGATAACTTGGCCGAAGCAGAGCCGCAGGACCGCCAGATTGACCAGCGCTCCGATAGTGGTGCCCAGGGCCAGCCCGGCCGCCCCCAGCCGACGGTAGGTGAGCCCGTTGAACAGGAGATTGGCCACCACCGACACCATCGAAGCGACCATGGGGATGCGAGGCCGGTCAACCGTGAAGAACGCCGGCGACAGAACCTTCACCAAGCTGTAGGGCAACACCCCCAGCATGTACGCCTGCACGATGGGCACGGTGGCCGCAGTGTTGGCCGCCACGAACTTGCCACCCTGAAAGAGCAACTCGACGACCGGCCTGGCCAGGACGATGAGCCCCACCGCGCTAGGCAAGGCCAGCAACCACACGCCCCGCGCTCCCTCGGCCACGCGCGCCTGCAACGCCTCGCGATCCCCGCGGGCCGCTTCCTGCGAAGCGCGTGCCGTGGTCACGGTGGCCAGCGCCACACCAAAAAGCCCGACTGGCAGATAGAACAGGCGAAACGCGTTCTGCAAGTAGGTGAGCGGCCCCGACCCCAGGGCTGCGGCGAACTGCGTGTTGACAAAGATATTGATCTGCACCGCAGCCAGGCCGACCGTGGCCGGCCCCATCAGACGCACGATTCGGATCACGTCGGAGTCGCGCCACAGCCCGACCAAAGTCGGCCGAACGCGGTAGCCCATCCGCCACAGGCTGGGCAGTTGCACCACCGCCTGCACCAGGCCCGAGGCGGCGGTTCCCGCGCTCCACACGATCATGCCGCTGCGATCAGCCGGGTGCACGATGAGCAGAGCCATGCCGCACAGGATGCTGGTCACGTTGAACATGGCCGGCGCATAGGCGGGGGCAAGGTAGTGGTGCTGGGCATTCAACATGCCCATCCACACGGCGCTGACGCTGACCATGGCCAGGATTGGCATCATGATCTGCGCCAGCAGACCGCCCAGAGCGACCTGGGCCGCGTTGCCGCCAAAGCCGCGCGAGATGAGCGACACCAGGTCGTCGGCAAACACGATTCCAGCCAAGGTCAGTCCCCCCGTGACGGCCAGCACACCGCCCAGAACCAGATTGCCGAGTCTGAAGGCGCGTTCTCGTCCGCCCTTGTTCAGCGCATCGGAGAAAGTCGGGACGAACGCGCTCGACAGCGCGCCCTCGGCGAAGAGATCGCGCAGCAGGTTGGGGATGCGGAACGCCGCCACGTAGGCGTCGGTCAGCCCGCTGACACCAAATACTCGCGCAAAGAGGGAATCGCGCACGACGCCCAGCACCCGCGACACAAGGATTGCCACGCTCACATTGGCCGAAGAACGAAGTGCGCTGGACACGCTGCTGCTCTGTGCACGACGTTAGCCGTCCCCAGGGCCAACGTCCATTTCGTTGAGGTCGCCGAGGCGACCGTCGGCCGCCCATTCCACACATCGTGCAGCAAAGCGCAGGTCGCCCCTACGTCCGCCGGCCGTTGCGCAACGAAAGCCGAGCTGTGTCGACGGCGTTCGCATCGACAACCAACGCCAGGCCGAGCTGCTCACGCAGTTCGAGGTGCTGGGTCGTCACACTCCAGCGCGCCAGACCCAGGATGGCCTCCTCTGGTCGTTCCCGGCGCGCGCGCGCCTCCTTCACCAGCTCGCGCGCGGCGGCCACCACGTCACCGCAGGCGAGCAACCCAGCCCGGTTTGCGTTCTCCTCGGCCGCGGCGGCCCATGCGCAAAAATCGATGGAAGCCGGGTCGCTCACCAACTGCTCGACCGCCGAGTTCATCGATATCCACTGCGACTGGGGCAAAGCCTTGTGCAGGAAAGCGACGTACTTGCGCACGGCAACCGCATCCGTGCCCGGCAGGTCGAACTCGGGCCGCAACAGCTTGATCGCCGCAGCCAGGATGATGCGCAACTCGGCCTGTGTCGGCACCACCTGCGGCCACAGCAGAAAATGATCAGCACGCAGACCTACCAGTCTCTTCGCGAGGCGGAAAGCCAGTTCGCGATCGGTCCGACCCGATACCAGTCCTGGCCCGAGGACGAACGCCGGAACCACCTGGTTGCCCTCCAGCAGGATCACCAGATCGATCTCGTCTGGCGCGGTCGGCGAAACATAGACCGCGGGCAAGGGCACACCGATGAGTCGGCTGACATATGCCAGAATTTGTGACACCGAGGAGTTGTCACGGGCCAGATCGACCCGCTGACTCACGTCGAGCCCGAAGGCCTGCGCCGGCTTGGCCCGCGACATCGCGACGCCCCCGCTCACGGCGGCCAGTACCTGGGAGATGCGCCGGTCCTGCCGTGGGCTGCACACCCAGCCCTGCCACAGGCCCTCGCTCAATACGGCTTGAGCCAAGGGCACGCCCGGCAACGCGTGCTGGCCGTACAGCGCCTTCTCCTGGGCATTCGCCTTCATCAGGCCGCACAACGCTGCGCAGGCACAGAAGGCGCGATCGTAGCGTCGGTGCTCGCTGTACAGTCGGGCCAAGGCCCGGATCTGCTTGGCGGCTCCCTCGGCATCACTGGCTGCCGCCAGAAGCTGCTCCCGCACCTTGACCGCCCCGGCAACCCCTTCCGCCCCCTGGGCCTCATAGACCTCAACTAACGCCTCGCGCTGGCTTTGATCGTCTGGCGCCAGCGACACGCAGACTTCGTAGGCCGCCGCCGCGGCCGCCATGTCCGCCTGGCGAACCCGGGAGATCTCGGCCAAGCCGCGCCACAGGGCCAACAGCAAGGAGCGCTTGTCGGCCGGCGGGGAAGCGCCCAGACGCTTGATCATGTGCCGGTAGGCGCGCGCCAACTCACCCCAGTCTTGCCGCTTGGTGAGGATGCGCTCGATGCGCTCGAAGCTGCGGCGATCGTCCGGATCCTCGTCGAGGGCCTGATTGTAGAGTGCGACGGCCTCGACCGGGGATTCCAACTCGTAGTTCAGGATGTTGGCCATCGCAACCAGGTAGCGGGCCTTGTCCTTGCCCGACTCGCACGCCACCAGCTGCTCCAGCACATCCACGGCGCGCGTCCACTCTTCTTCGAGCGTGTAGATTTCCATCAGCTCGTGCAGCGTTTCCGGATCATGGGGACGCAGCTCGATCGCTTGCAGGTAGGTCTCGCGGGCGGCCCGCTGATCGTTCAACTCCTCACGTTGAAGCTGGCCGATGCGGCACAGAATCTCGAAGCGCTCGTCGGGTGACGCGGCCCCCGCGAGCAGCACACGTTGCTGCTCGATGAGCGCGGCAGCATCGGCCGGTCCCCGCCCCACCATCTTCGAGTTGGCCTCGGCCAGCGCCTCGCGCAACTCGGGCAGATCGGGCGCCAACTCGATGGCCTTCATGAACTCCGCCGCGGCCGCGCCGGCGTCCCCCAGTTCCATGTGGGCTTGGCCCAGCGCCAGCAGGTGCTCGGCGCGATCGACCGCGGTCAGCTTGGCTTCGCTCTGGGCGAGAACCAAGGGCACCGTAGTGCGGACGTCCTGCCACCACCCCTGGGCCTGCGCGAGTTGCGACCAGCACAGCAGGGTTGGCAGATACCCGGGCTCGGCCACGTATGCGCGCCGGTAGTTGACCCGCGCCCGTTCGACGTCGCCGGTCATCTGAGCTGACCAGCCCGCCCGCTGCCAGAGCCGCGCCCTGGGTTCAAGTGTCTGTTCGGCCGCCTCGGCCAGTGTCTCCAGCAACGGCAACGCCCGAGCCCAATCCTTGCGGCCCCACGCGATGTCAGCCGTCGCGGCAGTGGCTTGAGGATGGCCGGGGGAGAACTCCAGCACACGACCGTACTGTTCCGCAGCCCCATCCAGGTCGTCGAGCCGGTTGCGATAGATCTCCGCGGCTTCAAACGCAAACTGCACGCGCGCCAGCGGATCGGACGTGTTGGCTGAGGCAGAGGCCAGATAGGCCGCCGCGCGGGACCAGTCGCCACGCTGGCCGTGCAGTGCGATCAGTGAACGCAACGCCGCGGGGTTGGCGGGATCGGCCGCTATGGCCGCTTCCAGCGAATGCCCTGCCGCCGCGGTGTCGTCCAGCTCACGCTGGTACCACCCTGCCATGGCAACCAGGATGTCGGCACGCTTGGGCTCCGGCGCAATCTCGGCCGCCAAGCTATTGCACTCGGCCAGCAAGTCCTGCCAGCGGTTGTGGGTGGTGGCCACGCGCGCCAGATCGTCGGCCAGTTCCTGGTTAGAGGGATCCTCCTGAAACGCGGCCAGCAGGGTGATGAACGCGCGATCCGGATCGGCGAGATTGGTTTCGAAGATCTGTGCGGCGCGCCTCAGGTGGCCCGCGCGCTCGGCAGCATCCTCGGTACTCTCGGTACGCTCGATCAGCAGGCCGGCCAGGTCCTCCCAGCGCTCCTCGCGCACGTAGCTGTGCTCGAGCCGATGGAACTCATCGGCTCGACTTGCGTCCTCTGGCATTTCATCATCGAGCGCGTCGCTGCGCATGTCGCCTCCCTGCGAAACGCGACTAAGCGAGACCCTGGCGATAGATGCGAGAGACTATTCGCGCCGGTGGGCAAGGTCAAACACTGTTGTTGGCAGGCCGGGGGCTTTGCCGCCGTGCCCGCCCAGCCGTGTCAGAATTCGGCGCCTACTTGATCCCGAGATTCCGGCGAATTCTGCCCGCCGGCTCCTCGAAGTCCGGCACGAACCCTTTCCCGGTGACCAGCTCATAGAGGGCGATGTAGCGACGGGCCGCCTCGCAACGGACCTCGTCGGCAAGTGGTGGCGGCGGTCCGTCACCGCGGTAGCCCTGATCGGCCAGCACGCGACGCAGATACTCCTTGTCCAGCCCGCGCGGCTCGTCGCCCCGATCGAAGCGAGCCTGGTAGTCGTCGGCGTACCAGTAGCGCGAACTGTCGGGGGTGTGGACCTCGTCGATGAAGCACAGGCTTCCGTCGCGCCGCCGGCCGATCTCGTACTTGGTGTCGACCAAAATGAGTCCGCGCTGGGCCGCAAGGCTCTGGCCGAAGGCGAAGATGCGCGCGCACATCTCGGCCGCGCGGTCGAAGTCGTCGGCTGACAGCACGGCCGAGGCCAGGATCTCCTCGCGCGACACCGACTGGTCGTGGCCGCCCTTGGCCGCCTTGGTGGATGGCGTGAGGATGGGCTTGTCCAGCTTCTGGTTCTTGCGCATGCCATCCGGGAGCTTGTGGCCACAGAACAGGCGCCCGCCCCGCTCGTAGTGGTACCAGATGGAGGTGGTGGTCACGCCGGTCAGATAGGCGCGCATGACGAACTCGACCGGGAGAAGTTCGCACTCGGCCGCCACCATGACCGTCGGGTCAGGCACCGACAGCACGTGATTGGACGCGATCTGCCTGGTGGACTCGAACCAGTAAGCCGCGATCTGGTTGAGCACCTGGCCCTTGAACGGGATGGTACCCAGTACGACGTCGAAGGCACTGATCCGGTCTGTCACCACGATGGTGCGCCGCCCGTCCTTGCTGTAGCAGTCGCGGACCTTGCCGACGTACTTTTCGCCCAGTTCGGGGAAGTCGGTCTTCTCCAGGGTCTTGGCAAGCTGTGCTCGAATCAGTTCATTGGAAACCATGGCGTTCCTCCCTCGGCTGCTAAACGTCTAGGTCTCTCAGCGCGCGATCGATGATGACACTACCCCAGCGCAGGTGGTGCTTGATATCGAACGCCTCATCCAGATCGGCGACGGTCAGCTTGGCAGCAATCTCCGGATCAGCGCTCACACGCTCGCGGAAGCTGGGCGCGCATCCCGGCGGCTGCCCCAGCGTGGCCGAGACAGCCAGAGCGTGCTTCTGCACCAACTCGTAGGCCGTCTGGCGCGCCAGACCCTTGCGCACGAGAGCCAGCATCACGCCCTCACTGAAAAAAAGTCCGCCGGTCAGCTCCAGATTGTGCTGCATGCGTTCCGCATTGACCACCAATCCGTCGATCAAGCTGGCAGCCCGTCGCACCATGAAATCCGCGATGCCCGTGGCGTCGGGGCCAATCACCCGCTCCACCGACGAATGTGAGATGTCGCGTTCGTGCCAGAGAGCCACGTCCTCCAAAGCTGCGCCGGCATAGGCACGCAGCACGCGCGCCAGCCCGCACAGGTTCTCGGAAAGAATCGGATTCTTTTTGTGGGGCATTGCGGACGAGCCCTTCTGTCCCTTGCCAAAGGCTTCCATGGCCTCGCCGACCTCGGTCCGCTGCCAGTGCCGAACCGTGAGCGCCATGCGCTCGACCGCCGTGCCCAGCCGGGCCAGGGCCATGAAGTAGCCGGCGTGGCGATCGCGCGCCACGACCTGGGTGGGAACGACCTCCGGGTGCAGACCCAGGGCGCCCAGCGCACGAATCTCGATCTCCGGGTCCAGGGTCGCATAGGTGCCGACCGCTCCGGCTAGCTTGCCGGCCGAGATCTCCTCGCGCGCCACCACCAACGCGCGTCGCGCGCGGCTGACCTCGCTGAAGAAGCCGGCGAACACCAGTCCCGCCGTGATGGGCTCGGCGTGGATGCCGTGCGAGCGACCGATCATCAGCGTATTGCGATGCTGTTCCGCCTTGCGCGCCAGCGCCTGCATGAGCTGGTCGACGCCGATCACGATTTCATCAGCCGCCTGGCGCAGCAGGATGGCCAGGGACGCATCCAGCACGTCGGAGGACGTCATCCCCAGGTGGAGCCATCGCGCCGGCTCGCCCGCCAACTCCTCAACGTGGGTGAGGAACGCGATGACGTCGTGCTTGGTCCGCTCCTCGATTTCCAGAATTTGTTTGGCATTCAGCTTGCCAGCGGTCTTCTGGCGAACGCTCTCGGCCGTTCCCGCGGGAACGCGGCCCGCGGCTTCCATGGCCTCGCAGGCCGCCAGCTCAACCCGCAGCCAGGTCTCGTAGCGGTGGGCATCAGACCACAGTTCAGCCAGTGCGGGTCGGGTGTAGCGTTCAATCATGGTGCGGTGCCGTGCAGAGCGTGTCCTTCTAGCGGATCAGCACAAACGATTCAACGAACTGCTGGAATTCGGCGTGGCCGAGTGCGGTGTAGATGACAGGGGTTTCGTCAGGATTCCACACGTCATTGACGACTCACAACCCGCGCACCTTCAGGTTCCCATAGGCGCACAGCCGCCGGGCTGTCACATAAGCGTTGCACCCGAACCGCATCTACGTGAATGCGGGCTCGGAAGGCGGCTCCCGAGCCGGTTTCCTCGCGCGACTCACGTAGACGGCTACTCCTTTCGTAGCACGCTAGGTGGATGGCTCTGCGCCGCGCGTCTTCAATGTCATCTCCTCGGCAAAGGCGATGAGCAGGTAGAGATTGGAAACCTGATTTGGGATGACCTTCTTCCAAGAGATGCCACGCCCGCCTCCCAGCATCGCTTGGGCAGTGCCCACGATGCGGTCCAAGACACGAGCAATAGGTTCGACAGGGAGACGCGCAGCGCTCGGGGCTCGGCTTCCGGCCCTCTTGCCGTCAGCGTCACCGCTCCTGTCACCCACACCGCCCCCGCCACCGCAGGACGCTCTCCTATCGCAACCCGATCCGAATCGCGCCAAGGCCCACCATGATGGCCAGCGTCCCCACGGTCACGAACACCATGGCCCGGACCGTGGCTCCGTTGAAATAGCGCTGCATCCCACGTTCGCGCGCGCTCCGAGGCCGAGCCAGCGCCTGAGCCACACCGCTCAGGATCAGAATGGCACCGCTTATCGCGAAGAACTTCAGTCCGGCCTGCGCAGGGTTCATGCTTGCGCCTCGACCAGATGGCGATAGAGCACCATCAGCCGCCGGGTCATGGTGCCAGGCTTGCCATCACCCAGCGCCAGCCCATCGACCCGGCAGACAGGCAACACGCTGCGAACCGAGCTGGTCAAGAAAGCCTCGTCTGCCCGCCGGAACTCGTCGGGACTCATGAACGGAACCTCCTGACACGAGATACCATTCGTGCGCGCCAGCGCCAGGATCTTCCCGCGGGTCACGCCATCCAGAATCCCAACCTCGAGCGCTGGCGTGCGAAGTTGGCCGGCGACGACCGCGAACACGTTGCTCGTCGCTCCTTCAGCCACGCTCCCGCTGGCCGCGCAAAGGATGGCCTCGTGGACCGAGGGACGTCGCCGGCGGGCCTCGCCCATGGCCAGCACGTTGTTCAGGTAGTTGCCCGACTTGACCGCTGGATCGATAGCCCGCGGCGAGTTTCTCGTCACCGACACGATCTCGACCTCGGCGCCCTGCTCATACACCTCTGGCGACGGTGCGCCCAACGGCTGGACGATGACCACCAGGCGCGGCTGACTGGCCGCGGCAGGATCGAGATCCACGATTCCGCTTCCCCGCGTCACCGTGATTCTCACGCGCGATTCGGGATTCTCCGCCGCAGCCAGTGTCTCGCGCACCGCCCGCTCGATCTCGTCACGCGGGGGAAGCTGCAGGAACAGCCGCTCCGCGGAGCGGGCCAGGCGGTCCAGGTGGTCGTCGAGAAAGACCAGCCGTCCACGATTCGTGCCCACAGTTTCATACACGCTGTCGCCGAAAAGAAAGCCCCTGTCGAAGACCGGCACGGCAGCTTCTTCGGGCGGATGGGGCCGGCCGTTGATGTGAATACGGATTGACATCCGGAAAACGCGAAAGCTAGTACAATCATAGTAAGCAAGCCACCATCAGTTACAGACCCCTTCAGGAGGGGGTATGCATTGAACATTCTGCGTGTCCGCTGCAGAAGTGCTGAGGAGTTTCGCAGTTTCTACAATACTGATCATCCCGAAGGCGGGATCTTCTGTCCGACAACCAAGCACCTCGTGCCGGATGACGAGGTGGTGGTCGAGATCATCTGCAAGGCCCTGCCCAACCGGGTCTTCATACGCGGCTCAGTGGTGTCCTGGCGGCCCGCCCTGCCCCGGCTGCGGGTGCGGGCCGGTGCCTTGGTCAAGTTCGCGACCGAAGAAGGGGCCAAGCGCGATTTCGTGCTCCAGACCCTGGACGGACAGCGCAAGCCCGGTCCACGTCGACGGCATACGCGAATTCCCATAGGCTTGCCGGTCAAGCTTCGCCTCGCCAGCGATCCCGAGCCAGCAGACGCCGACCTGCGCGAGATCAGCACCAACGGCGCGCTGCTTTGTGCGAAAGCGGTCCCGTCGCTGGGCACCGATGTCGTCCTCGACATTGTCCCACCTGGCGGCGTGGCCCCCATGGCCATTTCCGGCCGCGTAATCTACCACGCGGGTCCGGGCCAGATCGGTATCCGATTCGTATTTCGCGAGGGTGGAGGTTCGCGCCGCTTGCGTGAGCTGGTACGTCGATTCAGAAGTTCATGATCATGGGAACCCTGAAAGGGTTCCCATACCTCGAACAGCAGCTGCCATTCATATCTGGACATGCGGAGCGCTCGACTTCGCAGCACGGCTCACAGAAATTCCTGTTACTGTCGATAGGGAGATAGCCTGTAATATCAAACTGCCCATGAGCCCTTCCCTTTCCGCAGACATGAAACGCAACAACCAGATCTCGGCGGGCACGCTGGTCGGCGGTCGCTTCCAGATCCAGAGCTTCTTGGGTGAAGAAGGCGGCAGTGAACTCTACCAAGCCCAAGATTCCCAGGGTGGCGCCGCGGTAGCCTTGCGTGTCTTCAGCGCGACGGAAATGACACGAACCGTTGTGGAAACTGACCTGGGCAAGGCTGCTCAGGTGTCACACAAGAACCTGGCGACGCTGGTTGCCTGGGGTCTTGAAGGTGATCGCATCTACGTCGCTACCGAAGCTACCGACGGCCCCAGTCTGCGACAGATCTTGGACGCCAAACGCCGCGAAGGAAGCGTGATTGGCCTGACTCATGCCCATGTCCTGCTGGGGCACGTGGGCAACGCCCTGGATAGGGTGCATTCGACCCTGGTCCATGGCGGCGTCAATCCCTCGGCCATCCGGGTCACGTCTGCCGGACGGGTCAAACTGACCGACTTGGGCCTTTCGCGTGCGTTGCCTGCGCTGGCGCGGCGAGGTGGGGCTGACTTCAACTCGCAGGGCGTCTACCTCGCGCCCGAGGTGGCGGCGGGTGAGGAGCTTTCGCCTTCGGCGGACGTGTACTCGCTTGCGGCGATCTTGTACGAGATGCTCACCGGTCATGCCCCGGCCTCGCCGCTGTGGCCGCCCAGTCAGGTGAACTCGGCGGTTCCGCCCGCGGTGGATGCGGTGGTGGCGCGCGGCATGGCGCCGCTGTCGGAGACACGTTTCTCCAGGCCCAAGGAACTGCTGGACGCGCTCGGGGCGGTTCTCGCCAGCATGGCAGGAGGCGTGCAGCCAGCGGCCGTGCAGCCGAAGGCACCCTCGGCCCGGCTGAGCATGGGCAAGTCCTTCAGTGTCGCGGATGCCGTGCGTCTGACCGAGGAGTACGAGCGCTGGCTCATCCAGAAGGACAAGCTCGATTACGGCCCGTTCTCCCTGGCCCAGGTCATGGCCCAGATGGAAAAGGGCATCTTCAACGGCGACGACATCATCGTCGACGTCGACTCGGGCGACCGGCAGAAGATTCGCGAGAATCCGCAGCTGGTCGAGTTCACGCGCCTCACCGAACGCCGGCTCGAAGCCCAGCGACGGGCGCAGGCCGAGCAGGCGCACGAGCACGTGGAGCGCAAGAAGGGCCGCTGGACGATCTTCATCATCGGCTCGGCGGTGGTGGCGCTTGCCGCGGGCCTGGCCTGGTTCATCCACCAGCGCGTGGCCGCCAAGGATGACGTACTGGCCTCACGCGTGAGCGAAGCCGACGTGGATGCCTTCCTCAAGGACGTCAAGATCTCGTTTCCGGAACACCGGCGGGCGGGCGGCGCCAGGCACGGTGGGCCCGGCGGCGGCGTGGCCGGTCGCGCAGAGGACTTCAACAACAGCATGGACCTGGGCGATGTGACCCAGGGGGGTGGCGACGCCATTCTCGACGAGGGCACGATCGACCGAGTCATGCACGCCAACTACCGCCGGCTGGTTCCCTGCATCATGGGCAAGGGCGTGCCGACCATCGAGGTCGACTTCGTGGTTCAGCCCACCGGACGGGTCAAGGCGGTGCGGGTCAACGGCCAGGGCAAGGGACCGCTTCCCATGTGCATCTTGAATCAGATGCAGTCCTTCGGCTTTCCTGCCTACAAGGGCAAGAACACCATCGCGAACTGGTCGATGTCGATCCGCTGATAGCTGTAGCCAAACGGCGCGCGGCTACTTGGCGAAGCCTGCGAGGCGTTCCTTGCCGGGCTTCGCCGCCAGCACACGCAGGCCCAGGATGAGGTCGTAGCTGAACCAGAAGTGGTCATCCTTGGCCGTGTGCAGGCACAGAACCTTGTCACGCAGCTCGACCCGGACGACCTTGTTCAGCGGCATCACGTCGCCGGGTGCGGCCACGAGGAAAGTCGCCTCGCGCTCCTCAGAAATCGCGAAGGCATCTTGACTGGCCGAAAGGCCCTCGGCCGAAAGCGCAACGATGATGGTGTCCTTGGTCATGGCTAGAGTCTACAACGAGCGCAGCCCTTCCAGGGTGCGCGCGATGGCGTCAGGCAGATCGCCCGCCATGAGATTGTGTGAACCCAGCGTCCGGATGGCGGTCTCCGCCGATTCTCCGTGCACGAACACGCCCGCGCAGGCCGCGTCGGGCGCCGCCAGCCCTTGCCCCAGCAAGGACGCGATGACCCCGGTAAGGACGTCGCCGCTGCCAGCGGTGCCCAGGGCCGGATTGGCAGTCGGGTTGATGTGGGCCGTTCCGTCGGGACGTGCAATCACCGTGCGCGCGCCCTTCAAGACCACCACGGCACGCGATCGCTCGGCTAGCCGGCGCGCGTGGCCCAACCGGTCCTTGCTGATTTCCCCGACGGGCAGCCCGCAGACGCGCGCCATCTCGCCGGGGTGAGGGGTCAGAACGCGGGCGGCGCGGGCCGAAGTCGCCAATGCAGCCGCGTCCTCGCCCAGCAGATTCAAGGCATCGGCGTCAACCACCAGGGGGATGGGCAACTCCCCCACCAGCCGGCGCACCATGGCCGCCATGCCCGGCCCGGTGGGAATGCCCGGTCCCAAAGCCGCCGCCTTCATTCGGCCTGCCAGGGCCAGAATGCGCGCATAGCTCGCCCCATCGGCGTCGTCGCCGTCTGCGTACACAGCTGTCATCTCGGCCACGACCTTGGCATCGAGCGCCGTCTGACCGGCTCTAGTCGTGGCCATGGTGGCGAGGCCCGCGCCGGTGCGCAGAGCCGCCCGCGCCGCCAGCAGGGCTGCGCCGGTCTTGCCAGCCGACCCGGCGATGATCAGGACGTGACCGGCCGTGCCCTTGTGGGCTCCCGGACCAGGTCGGGGCAACATTCGCGCGACGCCTGCGCGTTCCAGCCAGTAACAAAGCGGCCCCTCGGCCCTGGCAGCTTCCAGCGCCGCATCGGGCGGCACGCCCAAATCCACGACCTCGACCCGCCCGACCGGCGCATCGGGATCCAGAACCAAGCCGAGCTTGCGGCAACCCATGGTCGCTGTCACATGGGCCAAGACCGCGCCCCCGCGCACGACGCCTGTGTCCGCGTCCAGCCCCGAGGGGATGTCGACCGCGACGCGTAGGGTGTCGACCGCGTTCATGGCGCGAATGGCAGCCGCGGCCGGACCGATCACGTCGGAACGCAGCCCGGTGCCAAACACCGCATCAACGATCACGTCAGCCCCGGCTAGATACGCGCGCCATGTGGTGGCGTCCTCTTCGAACGAAGCATCGCGCACCAGCGCACCGGGCAGGGCCTCGAATACGCGGGCAAAGACCGCCGCGTCGCCAGCCATCTTCTCGCGCGGCATGGCCAGGAAAACCTGCACCTGAGCGCCCCGGTCGAGGAGGTGACGAGCCACCACGAACCCATCGCCACCGTTCTGGCCGGCGCCGCACACCACGCGCACGTCCAGGTCAGACAGGTGGGATTTCTCCCGGGCAATAATCTCCGCCACTCCGCGACCCGCGTTCTCCATCAGGACCAAGCCCGGCAACCCGAGCTTGTCTATGGCGGCGCGGTCGACCGCTTTCATCTGGGCTGCAGAAAGGACCAGCGCCATGAAAACCCCTACTCAGCATTCCTCGCGCCGGCCGCGATGGCCACGCGCATGTCGCCCACGGCGCGTTCCATGCCGACCAGCACCGCGCGCGCGATGATGCTGTGACCGATGTTCAGCTCCTCCAAGAAAGGCAAAGCCGCTACAGGACCGACGTTGCCGTAGTCGAGGCCGTGCCCCGCAGCCAGGCGCAACCCGGCATCCGCCACCGCCCGTCCCGCCTTCTCCAGCCGGGCCAGCTCGCGGCGTGCGGCTGCGCTGCCGGAAGCGGCATGGCAGTAGTCACCCGTGTGCAACTCGGCGCAGGTGGCGCCCAGATCGGCGCTGGCCCGCGCCGCGTCCTCCTCGGGATCGATGAACAGGCTGACGCCGATGCCGGCGTCGCGCAAGGTGCGCACGGCGCGGCCAATGACCGCCCCCTGCCCGCGTAGATCCAGCCCGCCTTCCGTGGTCCGCTCCTGCCGCTTCTCGGGCACCAGCGTGCAGAAGTCGGGTTTGATCTCCAGGGCAATGTCCACGATCGACGGCACCGCGGCCATTTCCAGATTGAGCACGCCGCGCACCGTCTGGCGCAACAGGCGCACGTCGCGGTCCTGGATGTGGCGCCGGTCCTCGCGCAGGTGCGCGGTGATGCCGTCGGCGCCCGCCAGCTCGCACAGGCCGGCGGCCAGCACCGGGTCAGGATAGATGGTGTCGCGCTGCTGGCGCAGCGTCGCGACGTGGTCGACGTTGACGTGCAAGCGAATCATTGGGCCAGCGCCTTCTGCATGGTGGCCACGATCTCCTCGGCGTAGGCGCGGATGGTGGCCTCGTCGGTGCCCTCGATCATCACGCGCGCCTTGGACTCCGTGCCCGAGTAGCGCACCAGAACGCGGCCGTCCTGTCCCAGGGCGTTCTCCACCCGGTGGATGACCGTCTCGACGGCGGTCAGCTCTTGCAGCGGTGTCTTGCGCGCGACCGGGAAGTTGATGAGGACCTGCGGGTAGCGGGTCATGATGGTGGCCAGTTCGGAAAGTGGCCGTTCTTCCTGGGCCATGACCGACAGGATCTGCAAGGCCGCCAGCAGGCCGTCGCCCGTCGTCGCTTCTTCGAGAAAGACGATGTGCCCCGATTGCTCGCCGCCGAAGATGAAGCCCTTCTCACGCATGGCTTCGACCACATAGCGGTCGCCCACCGAGGCGCGCAGCAGCTTGCCGTTGCGCGCGGCCAGTGCCCGCTCCAGCCCCAGGTTCGACATGGCCGTGGCCACCACGGTGTTCCCCGGCAGCGCCCCGCGCGCCAGCAGCCGCGTGCCCAGGATGGCCATGATCTGGTCGCCGTCGACGATCTCCCCGCGCTCGTCAGTGAGGATCACGCGGTCTGCGTCCCCGTCCAGCGCGACCCCGATCGCGGCGCGCGTGCGGCGCACCTCGGCCGCCACTTTCTCGGGGTGCAAGGCACCGCAGCCGTCGTTGATGTTGCGCCCGTTCGGTTCAGCGGACAGCACGGTCAAGTCGGCTCCCAGCTCTCCGAACACCTGCGGCGCCACCGTATACGCGGCGCCATTGGCGCAGTCGACGACCACGCGCACGCCGTCGAGGGTGCGCGCCTTGGGGAAACTGTGCTTGAGAAACTGCACGTAGCGTCCTTCGGCGTCGTCGATGCGGATGGCCTTGCCAATCTTGGGCTCGGGGCCGGGCGTGAGCGGCTCCGGGTCGGCCATGCGCCGCTCGATGTCCGCCTCCACGTCATCGGGCAGCTTGAACCCGTCGGAGGCGAAGATCTTGATGCCGTTGTCCTGGTAGGGATTGTGCGAGGCGCTGATCACCACGCCTGCGTCGGCCCGCATGCTGGACGTGATGAACGCGATGGCCGGAGTGGGCAAGGGCCCCACCAGCATGACGTCGGCACCGGCCGAGACGATCCCGGCTTCCAGGGCACTTTCGATCATGTAGCCGGACAGGCGGGTGTCCTTGCCGATGACGATCCGGCAGCGCCGGCCGCCCCTGCGAAACCGCTCCGCCACCGCGCGCCCGAGGGCAAGCGCGATCTCCGCCGTCATCGGGTACTGGTTCGCGACACCGCGGATGCCATCGGTGCCGAAAAGTCTACGAGCTTCGTCTGTCTTGCTCATGCGAAGGATTGCATTCTAGTACCGCCTCTCGAAAATGCGTAGCCGGTTGAACGCGATAGCCGCAAGAGGCCGTGGGCGCAGCCGTGGCCTTGGCCGCGACGGGCGCGCGCGAAGTGCGCGGGGTGGAAGAGTTTGGCTGTCCTCCCCGAGACCCCCAAAGGGGATCGTCGAAGCCCCCTCGATGTCCAGAGTACGCTGGACCGCCCGCTGTAGCCGCGACGAGAGCTGCTGCCCTTAGGGTTTTAGACAGCAGCACGAGAGAGGGCATTCCGCGAGACCAGCAGCTCCGCAGCCGCAACACGGTGAAATCCTTTGAGCCACTCGCGCAAGAACTTTGTATTCGGACGCAGCTTCCCTGCGACCGAGATGGCGTGCCAAGCTTTCCGGAATACGAGGAGGCACTAACGTCAGCGAGTTCGGTGATCGTGCCCGGGCTCGTTCTCGCCGAAGTTGACTACTTTCTCAGGGACAACCGTGCAGCCATGAGAAGGTTGGTGGCGGACATCTTCGATCAGGGAACTCGATACGAGTATGAGCCACCGCTGCCGTCCGACATCGCGAGATCAATGGAACTGGATGCAAGATTTGCGGGGCTCAACCTAGGCTTGGTTGATGGCACCGTGGCTGCGGTGGCTGAGCGACGGCGCGTCTACCGAGTCTTGACAACCGATCGGCGCGACCTTAGTGCTATGCGAATCGGTCTTCGCCTTTCTCAGGCTCTTGAATTGGTTCCATGAAGGTGAGAGCCGCCGAGCAAGCCGTTGCAGCGGCTGAATGGCTGGTAGGCCGAGAAGCGATCTAATCGATTTCGCCCGCGCCCGCGATGGCTTCGGCCACGCGAACCACGTCGCGCATGGCCGCGACGTCGTGAACCCGAACCGCGTCCGCGCCGTTCACGATCGCCACGGCCACAGCCGCGGCGGTACCGAAGACCCGTTCAGCCGCTGACTTTCCCGTCACATCTCCGATGAATCGTTTGCGCGACACGCCCACCATGATGGGCACGCCCAACTGCGCGCGCAGGCGAGCAAGGTGCCGGAGCAGGCTCAGGTTGTGCTCCAGGTGCTTGCCAAAGCCAATGCCAGGATCGGCCCAAACCTCGCCGCAGCCTGCGGCCCTCGCCGCAGCCACGCGGCTGGCCAGTTCGCTCGCCACCTCCTCGACCACGTTGTCGAAATGGACGTTGGCCTGCATGTCGGCCGGCTTGCCGCGCAGATGGCCCAGCACCATGGCAGCCCCACCTGCCGCAGCTACACGGAAAATCTCCGGATCGAGCAAGCCGCCGGACACGTCGTTGAGTGCGGTGGCACCTTCGGCTAGAGCCGCGCGCGCTGTGGCGGCCTTGTAAGTGTCGACGGACACGCGCACCGTCGCTGCCACACGCTTCGACAGCTCGCGGATCACCGGGGCCACGCGCGCGATCTCCTCGGCCTCGGACACCGGCAGCGAGCCCGGCCGCGTGGATTCTCCACCCACATCGATCCAATCCGCGCCCTGCTCTACCATGGCCAGACCGGCCGCCACCGCATCCTCCGGCGAAGAAAATCGTCCCCCGTCCGAAAACGAGTCAGGGGTCACATTGAGAACACCGACAATCCGCGTGGCCATCGGAGAGCCGGGGTCTTCTGCTAGGCCTTTTCGGGGTCGGGCAAGGGTCGTGGAAACAGGCCAGGGCGTTGTCCAGGCCGCACTTCTCTCTGCTCGCCACCGTCCTTGCCAGCCGTGGGAAGCGGAGGAGTCGCGGGGGCCCGGTCCAGCTTGCCGCCCGCAAACAAGACGTCGATCTCGGCGCCATCCAAAGTTTCGTACTCGAGCAAGGCCTCGGCCAGCACGTTCAGCTTGTCCATGTTGCCGGTGATGACCTGCTTCGCGCGTTCGTGGTTCTCGGTGACGATGCGGCGCACTTCAGCGTCGATGTCCACCGCGGTGTGCTCGCTGTATTCCTTGTGCTCGGCGAAGTCACGGCCCAGGAACACCATCTCCTCGTTGCGCCCGAAGTGCAGCGGCCCTATCTTCTCCGACATGCCCCACTCGCACACCATCTTGTGCGCCAGATCGGTGGCCATGAGAATGTCGTTGGAGGCGCCGGTGGTGATCTGCCCGAAGACCAGTTCCTCGACCACCCGGCCGCCCATGGCCACCGCGATCTGATCGTTGGCCGCCTCGCGCGACAGGTTGAGCCGATCTTCCAGCGGCAACTGCTGGGTGAGCCCCAGGGCTCGGCCGCGCGGAATGATGGTCACCTTGTGAACCGGGTCGGAGCCCTTCATCATCTTGCCCACCAGCGCATGGCCCGCCTCGTGAAAGGCAGTGATGCGCTTGTCCTGGTCGCTGATGATCATCGAGCGCCGTTCGGGGCCCATCAAGACCTTGTCCTTGGCCATCTCGAAGTCGTGGCGGTCGAGTTGATCCTTGTCCTCGCGCGCGGCCAGCAAGGCCGCCTCGTTGACCAGATTCTCCAGGTCGGCGCCCGAGAAGCCGGGCGTGCCACGCGCCACCACGTCGAGATCTACGTTGGATCCCAGCGGCATCTTCTTGGTGTGGACCTTCAGGATGCCCAGCCGGCCCTTCACGTCGGGCCGAGGAACCACGATGCGCCGATCGAAGCGCCCCGGCCGCAACAGCGCCGGGTCCAGTACGTCGGGCCGGTTGGTGGCGGCGATGAGAATCACGCCGTCGTTGGACTCGAAGCCATCCATCTCGACCAGCAACTGGTTGAGGGTCTGCTCGCGCTCGTCGTGGCCGCCGCCCAGGCCCGCCCCGCGGTGTCGTCCCACGGCATCGATCTCATCGATGAACACGATGCAGGGCGCGTTCTTCTTTCCCTGCTCGAACAGGTCGCGCACGCGGCTGGCGCCCACGCCCACGAACATCTCTACGAAGTCCGAACCGGAAATCGAGAAGAACGGCACCCCCGCCTCGCCCGCGATGGCGCGCGCGAGCAGGGTCTTGCCGGTGCCGGGCGGTCCCATCATCAGCACGCCCTTGGGAATGCGGCCGCCCAGGCGGGTGAACTTCTTGGGGTCCTTGAGGAAGGCGATGATCTCCTCGACCTCGTCCTTGGCCTCTTCGATGCCCGCCACGTCGGCGAAGGTGATCTTCTTCTGGTTCTCGGACAGCAGACGCGCCTTGGACTTGCCGAAACTCATGGCCTTGCCGCCGCCCATCTGGAGCTGGCGCATGAAGAGCAGGAAGACCACCGCCACCACGATGATGGGCAGCCAGGTGATCAACATCTGCTGCCAGAACCCGCCCTCGGCCTCGCGCGAGATCTCGTAGGGAATGTTGGCCTTGTTGAGCTTCTCCAGGGTTTGCTCGCCGATGAAGCCGGTGGTGATGAAGGCTTCGTCACCTTTCTTGAGCACCCCGCGAAACTCCGCGTTGTTGCCGTTCATCCGGATCTGCAACGGCGTCGCCTTGAAGTCGCCGGGGGACTTCTCGACCTTCTGGATGAATTCCGAAAAGGCCAGCTTCTGATCAGTTGCCCGCGGGTTGATCAGCTGCCACACCAGAAAAAAGGTGAAGAGCAGCATGGCCCATACCAGGATGGTCTTGTGGCTATTGCGCACGCGCGATCCTCTAAGTCTGTCGACTCTCTGATTAGAATATTGACAGCAAATGGCGCGGCGTCAACGAGAGTTCCCGTCGGCAACGCTATCAGACAGAGCGTACGGCTAGCCAGTGCTCGCTGGCGACCTGCGGACGCCCGACCTCGGACGGACGCAGACCTGCGACAAACAGGATGGTTCCGTCGGCAGTCACCAGCGCGGGCAGGTCGCGCCGCAGGTCACGGGGAATCTTGGCGTCGACCAGAAGGTCCGAAACCTTGCGACTGCCGCGGCCGCCGCGCGGCCGCATGCGCTCGCCTGGACGCCAGGCGCGCACCTCAAGCGGCCGCGCGATCCGTGTGGCGTCAAAGATGGCGGCGCCGGTTGGCGGAAGCGCGGGGTGGCGCCCTTCTTGCAAATCGAGCGCCGAGCCTTCGCTTCGCCCTGGCAGACGATAGATCCCCGGGCCCTTCACCCGGATCGACCCGGATGAAGCAGGGCAAACGTCTTGCCGCCCGCTCGTCCGCGGTCGGAAGCGAACGTTTCCGTAGCTCACTACCACCTCACCATCAGGAACCGAAACCCGCCGTGTCCCTTGCCCTTGCATCGCCATCCGCTGGATCAGCGCAGCCGCTCGCCGCGGGACGGATGCGGGTGCGAGCGCCGGCGTCCCAGCCGCGATCGCGCGTGCCTCTTGTGCCAGGGACAGCAGCGCCTCGACCACGCGCGGGTTCTCGCGCGCAAACAGGGGCAGAAGGTCGAGACGGATGCGCACCCGGGCGTAGTGACGGTCGGCGTTCGACGGATCCTCGATGAAGGAAATGCGTCGCTTGGCCAAAAACGTCATGATGCCCTTGCGGCGAACGTCGAGCAGCGGCCGGATGAAGATCCCGCGCTGATAGGGAATTCCCGCAAGACCGCCGATGCCCGTGCCGCGCACGATGCGAAAAAGCACCGTCTCGGCCTGATCGTCGGCCGTGTGGCCGAGGGCGACGCGCGCGCAGCCCAGCCGGGTCGCGGCTTCTTGCAAGGCAGAGAGGCGCACATTGCGAGCGGCTTCCTGCCACGAGACATGGGCGTGGCGTGCAGCCTTGACGTCGACCACGAGCATCTCGCAGCGAATGCCCAAGGCACGGCAACGCTCGGCCACCAGGGCAGCCTCGCTTCCCGATTCCGGCCGCAGCCCGTGATCGACTGTCGCCGCGACCAACTCGATGTGCAGGCGGGGCGCGAGGTGCACCAGCGCGTGCAGCAGAGCCGTCGAGTCGGGACCGCCCGACACGGCCAGCAGCACCCTTTCGCCGCCAACCAGCAGCGCCTGCTCGCGAATGGTATGCAGAACCTGGGACAGCACCGGGAGAGGCGACGCTTGATTAGATCACCACTGGCCCGGCGGTGTTGCCGGTATGCCCGCCCTTGTAGATTCGGCCGGCGTTCAGGTGGCCGTGACGGTGCCAGCGCAGATAGAGTTGGGAAAGCTTGCCCATGATGTCGTCGCGAGACGCGCCGGCCATGAGCGAGTCGTCGACCAGATTAAGGATCTCGGTGCGCGCGTCACGCGGGTGAAAGAGAAAGGTCTTGGTGAAGAGCGGATCGGTGCCGTCCCAGACCACGCGCGCTTCCACGATGGCGCCGACTTCAAAACCGATGGTGCTGCGCCGCTCGACCACCGAGAACCGCGCACCACCAAGAATGTCTTCCAACTCCACGCGATTGCCTTTCACTTCTGCAATGTCGAACAGGCTGCGGTGGCTGGTCGCGATGCGCGCCAGAGCCAAGCGTCGGTCGGCGTTGGCCGCATCGGCGGGTGTGCGTTCCAGCGCCACCAGCACCGGCGGCCGGCCCTCGGGCAGCGACCGCTCCACCACATACCATTCCAAAAACGCCACCGTGCGCGCCTCGTACACCTCGGCATCGTCCTCGAAAACCTTGCCGGCCCGGCCGAAGTACTCTTCGCGTGCGGCCGCAATCTGCTCGCGGAACGGCGGCGCCGCAAAGTCGCTGGCCAACTGGTCGAGCAGTAGGTGGATGAGGCCGGCATCTGGGCGCGGCTTCCGTGTCTCGTCGTCGCTCACCGCGCCTGCTCGTCCATCATCTTGACGAAACGCCCGAACAGGTAGCTGGGATCGTTGGGCCCCGGCGACGCTTCGGGATGGTACTGCACGCTGAAGATGGGCAGCCGGTCGTGGCGCATGCCCTCGACGGTCTGGTCGTTCAGGTTGATGTGCGACAGCACAGCCTTGCCCTGCAGCGAGCCCACGTCCACCGCGAACCCATGGTTCTGTGACGTGATCTCCACCTTGCGCGTGGAAAGATCCATCACCGGGTGATTGGCGCCGTGGTGCCCGAACTTCAGCTTGTAGGTCTTGCCGCCCAGGGCGAGCCCCAGGATCTGGTGGCCCAGGCAAATGCCGAAAATGGGCTTGCCGCTCTGGCAAAGCTCCGCCGCAGCCTCCACCGCATAGGACACCGCCGCAGGATCGCCCGGACCGTTGGACAGGAAGATTCCGTCGGGCTTCATGTCCAGGACATCGCGCGCGCGCGTGGCCGCCGGCACCACCGTGACCGCACAGGCGCTCTGGCGCAGGCGGCGCAGGATCCCGCGCTTGATCCCGAAGTCGTAGGCCACCACGCGGTGGCGAACGGGCGGAACCGGCGTGCTGTTGGACGGAGCCTGCCACAAGCCTTCGTCCCACTGGTAGGGCTGGACGCAGGTCACGTCCTTGGCCAGATCCTGGCCTTCCATCGAAGGCGAGCGCCGGGCCGCGGCCACGGCCGCGTTGGCGTCGTCGATCTTGCGCGTGATCACCGCGCGCTGGGCACCGCCGATGCGCAAGCGCCGGGTGATGGCGCGGGTGTCGATGCCGGTAATGCCAGCCACGCCCGACTTCTCCATCAGATCGGCCAGCGTGCCCTGGGCGCGCCAGTTGGACGCGAGTGGCGACAGGTCGCGCACCACGAAGCCGGCGCAGTAGGGCCGGTCGGACTCGAAGTCCTCGGGGTTCACGCCCACGTTGCCGATTTCGGGCGCGGTCATCATCACGATCTGACCGCGGTAGGATGGATCGGTCAGCACTTCCTGATAGCCGCTCATGGCAGTGTTGAAGACCAGCTCGCCGGTCATGTCGGCGGCCGAACCGAAGCCCAGGCCTCGATAGACGGTGCCATCCTCCAGAGCGAGCAAGGCGGGTATCAATGCACTCTTGGTCTCAGGCAACGAGCTTCTCCTCGGAAAACACAATCCGTCCACCTACCACAGTCAGCACGGCCCGGCCACGCATTGCGCGCCCGCCAAACGGCGTGTTGCGCGCCTTGGAACGAAACCGCGTGGGATCACAAATCCAGGCCGCCTTGGGATCGATGACGGTCACGTCGGCCGGCCCGCCCGGCGCGAGGCTGCCGCCCGGCAGGCCCAGCACCTTGGCCGGACCTGCGGACATGCGCATGACCAGCTTGGCCGGCGTCAACACGCCGGCATCAACCAACTCCACGGCCAGGGCCAGCGCGGTCTCCAGGCCGATGACTCCATTCGATGCCTGCTCGAACTCGACTTCCTTCTCGACCGACGAATGGGGCGCGTGGTCCGTGGCAATGGCGTCGATGGTGCCGTCGGCCAGGGCCTCGCATAGCGCCGCCTGATCGCTCGCCGAGCGCAGCGGCGGGTTCATCTTGAAAAAGGTGTGGTAGCCGGCGCAGGCTTCGTCGGTCAGCATCAGGTTGTGTGGTGTCACCTCGCAGGTGACCGGTAGCCCACGCTGCTTGGCCTCGCGGATCAGGCGCACCGATTCAGCGCAACTGATGTGGGCCATGTGGTAGCGGCCGCCGGTCAGCGCGACCAGTTCCAGATCGCGGGCCAGCATGGCGGATTCCGCGGCAGCTGGTTGTGCGCGAATCCCGAAGCGCGTGGAGGCCAAGCCCTCGTGCATGGCCCCGCCGGCCGAGAGCGCGCTGTCCTCGCAGTGCTGCACAAGCGGCATGCGGAAGCTGCGCGCGTATTCCAAGGCTCGGCGCATGACCTCGCTGTTCATCACGCCGCGACCGTCGTCGGAAACCGCTACGCAGCCCGCCTCTTGCAGCTCGCCCATGTCAGCCATGGTCTCGCCCTTCTGGCCTTGCGTGATGCACCCGATGGGATAGACGCGCACGGCGCCCTTGTCGCGCGCCCGCTGCACGATCAGGTCGGTCACGGCGCGCGTGTCGTTGGGCGGGCTGGTGTTGGGCATGCAGCAAACGGCAGTAAAGCCGCCCGCAGCCGCCGCTGCCGTCCCGGTCTCGATGTTCTCTTTGTATTCCTGGCCTGGCTCGCGCAGGTGCACGTGCAGGTCGATGAGGCCCGACACCACCCAGCAGCCCGTGACCTCGATGGCCCTGGCGCCTGGTGCGGCCAGACCGCGCTCGATCGCCGCAATCTTCCCGTCCTTCAACAAGACGTCTGCCTGGGCGTCGAACTCTCGTGTGGGATCGAGCACCCGACCGCCGCGCAGAAGAATGTCAGGCATGGGACTGGCTCCTCAGATAAGGGTTGCGCTTGCAGGTCATCAAGACTTGCTCCATTCCTCGCCGCTGCCGCCGCCGAGCAGGTACAGGACGGCCATGCGGATGGCCACACCCCGGCTGACCTGCTCCAGAATCACGGAACGCGGACCGTCGGCCACGCCGGGATCGATCTCCACGCCCCGGTTCATGGGCCCGGGGTGCATGACGATGGCGTCGGGCTTGGCCAGGGCCAGGCGCCGCGCGTTCAGGCCGAAGTAGCGTGCGTACTCGCGCGTGTTGGGGAAACGGCTGCCCGCTTTCCGTTCGAGCTGGATCCGCAACATCATGACCACGTCGGCCCCTTCCAGCGCCGGCTCGATGCGATCAAAGGCCTCGCAGCCCAGGTTTTCCACCCCGATGGGCAGCAGCGAGCGCGGGCCTGCCACGCGCACGCGCGCACCGAGCGTGCGCAGGGCGAAAATGTTGGAGCGGGCCACGCGGCTGTGGTCGATGTCACCGCAGATCACCACGGTCAGGCCCTCGATCTTCTTCTTGTGCGCGCGGATGGTCGAGGCGTCAAGCAGTGCCTGGGTCGGGTGCTCGTGCGCACCATCCCCCGCATTCACGATGCCGGCGCGGATGCGCTGGCTGAGCAGTAGGGCCGAGCCAGCCTGGGCGTGGCGAATGACCACGATGTCGGGATTCATGGCGTCCAGGTTCATCGCCGTGTCGATGAGCGTCTCTCCCTTGACCGTGGACGACGAGGAGGCGGTGAAGTTGACCCCGTCGGCGGACAGGCGCTTGGCCGCAATCTCGAAGGACGTGCGGGTGCGCGTCGACGGTTCTAGAAACAGGTTGATGACCGTCTTGCCGCGCAAGGTGGGCACCTTCTTGATGGGCCGATCCGCGATTTCCAGAAAGCGCTCGCCCAAATCGAGGATGGTGGTGATCTCCTCGCGGGTGAGATTCTCCATGCCCAGCAAGTGTCGCTGCGTGAATCCCTTGGTCATTTGGTGATCCTCTCTCGCAGAACGACCCGGTCGGTCTCCCCACGATCGGCCAGCATCACGCGCACCGACTGGTCAGCCGTGGTCTGCAAGCGCACGCCCACGTAGTCAGGTTGGATGGGTAGCTCGCGCCGGCCGCGGTCGACCAGCACGGCCAACTGCACGGTGCGGGGTCGGCCATAGTCGGCCAGCACGTCCATGGCGGCGCGCACCGTGCGGCCGGTGAACAGGACGTCGTCAACCAGCACCACGGTGCGGCCTTCGATGCTTTCGGGCAGCTCGGTGGCCCCGATCTCGGGTTTGGGCAGGCCGAGAAAGACGTCGTCGCGATACAGCGTGATGTCGATGGCGCCCAGCACCGGCCGGCTTTCGCCGCTTGCGGCCAACATCTCGACCATGCGCTCGGCCAGCACCGCGCCGCCGGTGCGGATGCCGACCAGATAGGGCGCCGGGCCGTTGCGCTCGATGATCTCGAAGGCGATCCGGCGCAACACCCGGGAAATGCCCACGGCGTCGAGAATCTCCCCTCGTTCGACCAGGTTCTTGTCCGGAGGTGCTGGGCGAAGCTTCATGTCCAATTCCCCTGCTTGGGTGGCAGGCCAGGCGCGGCCTTGACCGCCGATAACGCCCGACCCGCGGCCAACTGTCAAGCACACAAGTGAGATCTGGTTGAGCCTCCCTGGGTTGCCATGGAAATCAGCGCACCAGCCCAAACAGTTCCCGACGGGCGGCTTCGTATGCCTGCGCCGAGGTGGCCCATGCAGGTGAGCGTCCTGATCGTGCCTGATCGAGAGCTCCGGGCACCAGCGTCCGAATGAGGCGCTCGACGCGCTCGCGGTCGATGGCGCGGCCAAGTTCCAGGTAGCCGGCGTCGCTCACGCCTCGCCGCCACTGTTTGAGCCGGATGGACGGGAACACCCCGTCGAAATCCGCCGAATGGGTGGGGAAGCCGGGCTGCCTGCCCGGATACACCAGCACACCATCGCCATTGCAGAAGTCGCCCTCGCGATTATGGAAGGTTTCGGCGCCGGCGAACACGTCGTGCGGCCCCAAACCTCCGCGGTTGTCATCATCCCAGAAGGTCGACTCCCAGTAGAACCAGCGCTCGATCTGGAAGGCCGACTGGATCCAGGCATTGGCTCGCAGTCCCACGCGCCACCCGTCGCTGAGGAATTGCCCGGCCTGAGGAAGCTGACCGTTGTAGATCCACACGTGTTTTCCGCGTACCGCCGCCTGGTCAGTCAGCCGGGGCGAGTACCTGGACGCCGCCACCATGACCAAGTCGACTGCTTGCGCGGCCGGCGGTTCCGAGCAGGTGTGGCCGACGCGCAGACGCCGCAGCGCCGGCACTTGGGAATTGGCCAGCGCATGTTTCCAGAGCTGTCCGCGAGGACTCTCGCACTGCTCGTCGACGGCGTAGAGGAAGACGTCGAGCACCCCGGGCTGATCGCGGATTCCCAATCTTTCGAGAGCGGCGAGAATGTCGGCCACGGCTGCTATGCTGGCGGGGCTCGGATCCCCGAGCGAACCATACGCGCCCAGGGCCACGACGCTGGAACCCTCCCCCGAGCCGGCGCCCCGGTAGCCGTCGCCGGCCGCGAACAGCTCTCCGGTCAGCGCAGCCGCATTGGCCTCCACGTCCGCGGCCCGATTGATGGGGAAGATCGTGCTCAGATGATGCGCGTGCATGAGCTGCTGGAACTGGCGCACGGCGGTCTTCGAACCGACGGTGGCCTCGATCCTGCCCGGGTCGAAGAACACCATCGTGCGCAACGATGCATAGGGGAGCCTGGCGCGACCCACCTCGATCGCGAGCGGGATCTCGGCCAGCACGCCGGTGCCGCCATCAGACCGGCGATGACGAACCACGACCCGGCTGCGATAGCTTCCGGGATCGATTCTGTCCGATGGAACAGTGACATCGATCCAGATAGCGCGATGCTGCCCGGAGGCGAGCTGCATTGGATAGCTGGCCCACGACGGCGCCACCTGCACCGGTATCAAGGGATCGTCGAGCGTGCCACCAGGAGGCGGACCGGGAGGAGCAGCGCCCGCCTCCCAGCCAAGTGACTCCCCGGAAACCTTGCCCCCGGAGCGCCTGGCCATCGGCAATTCGAACACCACGAAGCGATCGACCTGCACCGACGGCTCCGCATCGTCCCGCCCCTGGCCCGCTCTCGCGCGCGTGAACCGCTCGACCTCGACCGTGACGTCCCGAAGCGCATTCTGGCCGGCCTGCGCGCCGATCTGGAAGGCGACGGTTTCTCCGCGCAAGGCGAACAGCTCGACGGGTTCGCGGGAAAGTTCAGCGCTCCCGTCACGGTCTTGTCTCGACCTCAGTTGCGCGGCCGCAAGCGACTCGCCGTCACTTGCGACCCAGATTCGGGGATCGGACCCACCTGGTGGCAAGGCGATCTCGACCGGCAACTTGACTGTGTGCTGGTCTCTGCAGCGACACGCCTGCCCGAAGACTAGCAGCAGCGTCAGGAGCGCGATCGGGGAGGCCCCGATGCGCGCACCGTCGCGATTGCATCCGCTGTCTACCGGACACGTGATGGCCACGCCCGATCCCTCACTTGTGCTGGGAGGGCATCCGGCCATGCAGCACCACGGTGGCGATCGAGCGTCCTGGCAACGGCACGATGGAGCTGGCAGGCAATTCACCGAGGGCAGTCCACCTCTCGGAGCTGGGAGGGGAGCTCGGGCGCCCGGCCGGCGCGCTCGCCATGGACAGATAGACAGTCCGGTAGACGGCTGAACTCGATACGGCAAAACCACCAAAATCCACGCGAACCTCGACGGGGACCTTGCCCGTGTTGAGCGCGATCAGGGTCAGCCTGTCGGTCTCCGGCGAAAGAAAGGCCGAGGCGCGCACCTCGGGCTTGTCGCACTTGGTACCCACGCGAACATCGCCCGGGTCCGTGTAGCGCGCGTAGTGGCGCAAGGAGTAGTACTGGTCGCGCGGGCGCGGGCCCTTGCGCTCCATGGAAACCAGGCCGCCGCCATCGCCCCAGATCAGATCCCAGTAGAGAAAGGCTGCCACGCCCTCTTCGACCAGCGAATTGTGGATCAGCCAGGCGGTTTCAAAACCACCCAGATAGCCGTGATCCTCATCGGTCTGGAACTCGGTCTGGAAGAGCGGCTTGTCGGTCGTCTGGGCCGCGGCCTGCATGACGCCGAGGAAGCTGTCGGGGCCCGGATCCTTCCAATCCCAGATGTTGTCGCTGCCCTTCTCGTAAAGATGATGGGCAATGCCGTCAACGAGATCGACGTTCATGGCCTTGACGTACCTCTGAAGCAGCCCGTTGTGAATGCCGAGCACCTCGGGGCCGAGCATCTTTGGCGGATTGGGCAAGCTGGCCAGCCTGGCATGAACCGCGGCCAGGGCCTTGTCGTAGCCTGGATAGTCGCTGGTTTCGCTCGCCTCGAATTTGCAACCTTCCCAGGATGGCGGAATGAAGGACGGCTCGTTCTCGATGCTCACCCAGTCGGGGACGATGCCAAGCTGGGCGTAGTGCACGAGCGAATCGCGCCAGAAGTCCGCGAACTTCTCGTAGACGAAACGGCCGTTCTCCTTGGCCAGCGTGCAGTCACGATCGCCCGCGCAATCTTCCTTGCCGTTGGCTTTCAAGGATGCCGGCGGGGACCAGGCCGAGAGCATGATCTTGGGCCGATGGCCCAGCGCCTGAGTGGCCTTCTGCACGATCTCCACGTCCTGCGCCAGGTTGCCGTCCTCGGGCTTGGTCATGCGCTGGTAGCGGTTGCGCAAGCGCAGGATGTCCAGCCCCAGGTCAGGGAAAAGCGTCTGGTAGATCCCAGGCGGCGGGTTGGGGACCAGCCTGTCCTGGTACCAGGACAGCGACGCACCGAAACCCTCGATACTCTGGTGGCGCTCGAACGGCAAGACCGTCAGCGCAGCGGACGACGTCTGCGCGACAGGGTTCGGTCCCGCCACCGGGGCGGGTCGCCGAATACAGCTGCCACCCAGCAGGACGGCGCTGGCAAACAGGAAAGGCATCGCAGTGATACGCATACGGCGCATGCTATACGAACCCCGGCTCCCTCGTGCTTGCTCTGTAACCAAGGGATGCCAACCGCCGCCGCCAACCATCACAGATCGTTGTAGGTGATGAGTTGCGCGTTCGGCGCCAAGGTCGATAGCCAGGGTGTTTCGAGCAGGCTTGTCTCCTCCTCGAATCTCGGGTGTCCGGGATGGCACATTAGTTCGTACGTCCCGCGGACGGGCACGCCGGCTGCGAGACGCGCGTGGAAGGCTGCGAAGTCGGTGAATCCATCCGTGGTGCGTGTCCGGTAGACGCGGCCTAGCGCCAGGTTCCACGCTGCCTTCGCCTGGGGCTTGCCAAGAGGAAGTCGTTCGCCCAAGCGGTACACGTTGCGTGTGAGCCGGACGCGCCGGATGCCAAACCGGATCTGCAGGCGCTTGAGGGCAAGGAACAACGCCGGGATGGTGTGGGCATGGTGATGAGAGTCGAGGTGGCTCACCGGGATCCCCAGCGCCAACGCCCGCTCCACTTGCGCGCACCATTCGCGGTACACCGCTTCGCACGCGGCCCAATTGAGGTGCACCTTCAAGACGTTGTTAGCCAGCGCCCCATCGGGCCCGCGCAAGATGGCGAGCCCGGGATGATTGCTGAGGGGAACGAACTCGGTCACGTTGAGATGGATGCCGAAGGACGCCCGCGGAAATCGGCGAAGTCCTTGCACCGCCTCCTCAATAGCCGGCGCGTTCATGAGAAGCGTGGCCGAGGTCACCTGGCCGCGTTCCAGCAAGCTAAAGATCCTTTGGTTGACGGTGCTGTTCAACCCGAGATCGTCGGCGTTGATTATGATGCGCAACACGCTAGACGCTCTCCCGGTCGCAGAGCGAAAGCTGCACGACCTCCCGGAACGTGATATTCGGCTGTGGCCAGTCGAGATGATCCATGTTTCGTCCTTGGGCGCGGATCGATTGGCTGACTAGCCCGGCAAAGCGGTGCGGAACGTAAGGAGGAATCACCAGCAGGTCGCCCGGCGCGAAGCTCTGCACGGAACACTCGGTCAGGAACTCCCCTTCACCCCGAAGCACGAGCACGATCTCGTAATCGAAGATCACGCGCTCCGGGAGGACAAGCGGATAGGTCACCCGGTGGGCCAGATGGATCACCGGCCGAATGCTTCGCAGATCGATCCGCTGTGGTCGCCGCTGCGGCCCACTGCTGAGCGGCCATTCGAGCCGTTCCAGCATGCAGGGCGGCGGGTTGCGCCGAAGAAAACCGCAAACCCTTGGGCTGGGCCGCCGCATGTCAACACGAAGTTTCGCACGTGACCCTACCGCCCGCCAGGTCCGCAAGACCTACTTCCCCGTACCGTTGTCGCGAAAACGACATTCGAACGCACGAATAGTCATCCGTGCGACACAACCGTTTGGAGCATGTGACCGCCCTACGAGAAGGCGATCTCGGGGACAAGAACAGCTCAACCCAAACGTGCCTGCTGCGCTTCCCCATGGCTCAACGACTGCTTTGCATCATTGATCGACGAGTACACCGGCTGCTGATGCATCGTCAATTTTCCGACAGGCCGACAGCATGACCACGGCGCTCGGCGGCTATGCCGGGCGCACCCTGGTCGGCGAGTGGGGCGCGCCGATGACCACCGGCATCGACTACAGCCTGAACGCGGACGGTAATGTCTACCGCTCGTACGTGCGAGCCGTGGCAGACGTCATGCGCAGCGATGGCCTGGGCAGCTGCTATTGGCCGGGCCTGCGCAACGGCGACAGCTATTCCATGACCACGCTGAGCACCGGCAGCAGCCCGCTCACCCTGACCGTCACCAACGTTTCCGGGCTCGACCGCGTGCACTGGGCCTGGCAGCTCTAGCAAGAATCGGGGCACGCGCAACGCACGGCTCATCGCCATTACGTCGTCCGCCCGCTTCGTCGAGTACCGAGTGCCTTCATGCCGTTATCTCCGGTCCGCAGCCCTAGCCAATAGCAGCTTCCCATCCTTCTCTTGTGGATCGCGTTGGCCATGCCGAACAAGACGGATACTTTGAGTTTGTGCCGCATCGGGAATGGACCAGAAACACCCTTTCCTGCTACTGAAAGAGGTAGACGACGCGAAGACGCACGTGAACCACCGGCTCTGGTCTGAGAGGAGTCCCCATGGAACGACACTGGACATCACGACGGCGACGAACTTGGTTGCAGAATCATCTGGATCTGCGCGGACTCGGCTCGGGTCTGCTGGTTGCACTCCTGGCTGGTTGCTCTTCTTCGAATTCACCAGGCGCAACAGGCGGCAGCGGGGGTGGTGCAAGCAGCGTCACGCCAGTGGGCGGCGCCACCAGTAGCAACGGCGGACAGACTCTTGTCGCTGGTGCAACGTCGACCGCCGCGGGCGGCAACTCAGGGGCCGGGACCACGGTAGGGACTGTCGCGCCGGGCGGAAGCACTCAGCCTGCGGGCGGCTCAGCCACAGCGAGCGTCACCAGTGGCTCAGGGGGCCGGACCACGAACGGCGGCTCCACCGCCGCCACGGTCATAGGTGGTTCCACAGCGTCCGGCGGATTGACCGCAGCGGGCGGCGCCACGGCGTCCGCAGGAACGAGAGCGACGGGCGGGACCACGGCGTCCGCGGGCGGTTCCACCGGTACCGGCGGAGCAACAGCATCGGCCGGTGCGACAGCCTCGGGCGGCGCCTCGCCAAGAGGTGGGTCCACGGCAACGGGTGGTGTTAGGGCGGGTGGCGGGAGTGGCTCAGGAGGCGCAGGGGGATCGGGAGGTTCGACAGGCGCGGGTGGCGCCGGCGGCGCGGCTGGTTCTCCCACCGACGGGGGAACGCCATCCACCTGCGGAACAGGCACAACGCCGGCAGCGAATCCATTCGGCTGCACGTTCGCCTGGGGAGTCAACGGCGGGAATCCAAGTTCATTGAGTTACCTCCAGTTCATTTCCAACTGGGCTGGCTACAACATCCAAGCCGATGGCACTTTCGGTTCTAACGGCTTCGACGAGAGCGGCTGGATCAAGTCCTTTGCGTCCTCGACGGTCGTTCCCGCCTATTACGCCTACCTCATCGGCTACTACGGACACATCAATGGTCTCCCCGACGGGAACCAGTCCAGCGGGCCCAATTTGACCACCGGGATGGGAGCGTTGCTTCTCGGGGTTGACAATGCCGCGTGTCCGCAGGGTCCTCCGGCCACGATTTGCGCCGACAATGTGATGGTCAAGGCGTACGCGTGGTACGCGGCACAGACCTACGCCGCCTTCAAGAAGCCAATCATTTGGCTGCTCGAAGGAGACTTCATTCAATACTCGGTGGAGGGGTCGCAGACGGTTCCCCTCTCGTACGCGCAACTCGGCCAGCTTGCCGCGCAGATCACCCTGGCGATCAAGTGCAACGATCCCCCTGCCGTCGTCGCCATCGACTACTCGACCTGGATCAGCTCCTCGCAATTGACCTCCTATATTGACGGGATCAATACCGCCATGGCCGCCCTGGGCACCAGCTACGACATGATATGGACGACGGGACAAGGCAGCAGCGCGAACGCCGGAAACTCGTCCTATGCCAACTTGCACACCGTGACTGGCAAACCCATCCTGGTCGACGAAAGCTTCGGCCTTTCCGCCCAGGGCGATACTTGGGCGAACCAGACCGCGGCGACCATCAATGCACGCATTGCAGGAGGCGTCGTGGCGGCGAACATCACCACGGCCACTCCGTCGTACCTGCAAACCAACGTGACGACCACGCTGGCACCGTCCGCACTCAACTCGACCTGCCCTTGAGCGGACGGGCTACTGCCCCTGTCGCAACTCCGCCAGCGCGGTCCGCGCGGCCTCGACCATGCGCGGTTCTTTTTCGTGACTGGCTGACCATTTGAGCGCCAGCAGCGCGCGCGCCCCGCCCAAGCGGGCCAGGGCGTGTGCGGCGGCCACGCGCACGGGCACGTATTCGTCAGATTTCAACCGCTCTAGCAGCGCGGGCTCGGCCGAGGCGTCCCTGATCTCTCCCAAAGCCCGCACGACTTCCACGCGTGTCAACACGTCGGGCAGGTGCGCGATCAGCGCCGGAACCGCACGTACGTCGCGCAGCTTGCCCAGGGCCACGATGATCGACTTGCACAGCGCCTCATTGGCAGAGCACGCATCCAGTGCCTCACCCAACACCATCACGCCAGCGCCGTCTCCGGCTTGCGCCAGAGCCAGCGCCGCCTGGAGTCGCAACGCCCGGTACGTCTCGCCGTCCGGCCGCGCGACGATGGCCAGCAGGCGTGCTCGACCGACCGCCTCGCCCAGGCGCACCGCCGCGACGGCGGCCCAGTCGCGTACCTCTTCGTCGTCGGCCGCCTGCATGGCCGCGATGACCGTCGACCGCGCGTCTTGTCGGGCAGGCAACGCCTCGACCAGCAGACGGGCCGCCTCGCGCCGCAGTTCCACCGGCGCCCGTGACTGCAGCATGGCCGCCAGCGCGGGCGCCGCATCCGCATCGCCCATGCGGCCGCGCTCGATGGCCTGGGGCGCGGCCGGCGTGTCTGCGCCGGCGAGGCGTTTCGACTCGAAGCGCGCCTGCTCGTCGAGCCACGTATCCAGCAACTGGCGCAGCGCCGCCACTCGCTCCGGTCGCGCCTCGGCCTGATCGCGCGCCTCGCGCGGATCGGCCCGCAGATCGTGATACGCGCAGTAGTCCCGGGCCAGGTCGCAGATGAGCTTCTCCTGACCCTTGACCACCATGCGCTTGTCTTCCACCTCGGCGAACACCGGCGGCAAGCGCTCGTCAGACGCAGGCGGCACCACCAGCCACGGCCCCAGATCGGTGCCGCGCATGCGCGCCGGCGCGAGCAGGTCGAGCAACCCCAGGATGGTGGGCGCGATGTCGATGAGCTGCACCGGACCGGCCACCACGTGCGGGGTCACGCCGGGCACGTATATAACGAGCGGCACGCGCACCTGCTCGTCATACAACGTGGTTCCGTGGTAGCGCCCGCCGTGCTCGTCGAATTCCTCGCCGTGATCCGCCGCCACCACGATGATGGCGTTGGGGCGCTCTTTCTGCAGATACGCGATCACCCGTCCCACCACCGCGTCGCTGTACGCGATCTCGCTATCGTAGCGATCGATGTCGCGGCTGCCGAACTCGTAGCCTTTGTGCGCCTGATACGGTTCGTGTGGCTCGAACAGGTGCAGCCAGAGAAAGACCTTGCGCGGATTCTCCTTGCGGAAGAAGTCGTCGATCTGCTCGACCCGCTGCTCGGCGTCCAGATACTCGTATTTCACGTACTCGAAGTCGAAATTGCTCGCCTCGAACGTCTTCATCTTCTGCGCGTCGATGAAGAACACCGCGGGTGGAAAGAATGCGGCGGTCTTCCATCCGTAGCGGCGCAGGGTCAGAGGCAGTGTCTCGTGCTGGCTCTGCGGAGCCAGCCGCGCCAACGTCGGGTAATACTTGCCGGTCATCAGCGACGCGATCGAGAACGACGTGTGCGGGGCCTGGGCATAGGCGCGCTCGAAGCGCACCCCGCGCCGGGCCAGCACATCGATGTTGGGCGTGGTGGAGCGGGCGTAGCCATAGGCGCCCACGTGATCGGCGCGCGTGGCGTCCACCGTGATGAGAACCACGTCGGCGTCAGGCCGGTGCGGCCCCTCGGGCAAAGGGCTTGCCGCTGCCAGGGGAGCGCCCGGTCGGGCCGTGCCTGGACGCCGCGTGTGTCGGGCCGGCAACAGGCGCAGCGCCAGGCTGGTCACCTGGGTCTTCTCGTAGGCAAAAAAGCGCAGGTTCTGGCTGGCGCCCATGACCGAGAGTTCGCGCGCTCCCAGTCCAGTCACAGCCAGCGCCCCGGCCGCCAGCAACGTCGCACCCTTGCGCCGCCACACCCGGCCGCGAAGCACCACCCGCGCCGCCAGCACGCAGGCCGCCACGGAGAGCAACCCCAGTGACAGATGAAACCACGGATAGAGCCGGGGCAGTACCACGCGATTGACCTGCTCTGCCCCGGCCGCGAGCGCCAGGCCCAGTCCCGCGGTCACGGCCAAGAGGCCGTGGCCATGCGCGCGCTCGAAATAGACCAGGAGTCGGTGCCACACCTCGCCTGCCAGCGTCCCCAGCACGAGCATCAGCAGGACCAGCGCCATGGAGATCGCCTGATGGCCAGCCACATGCGAGGCCTTGGCCCCGGCGAACAGGGCAAAGGCATCGTAGACCAGCAGCGGCGCAGCCATGGTCATCGCGACCAGGGCCGTCGACGAGATCCGCCGCACGCGCGCAGCCAGCGGCACCGCGACTGCATGAAGGAGCGCGGCAACCAGGGCGAGGCCCAACCCCAGCGTGGCTCCGGCGGCGCCGCCCAGCGCGAGTGCGTCCAGGGCTGACGGCCGGGTCAGCGCGGCCGCAAACGTGACCAGCGCATCCCCGCTTCCGGCCAACGCGCCGCCCAGCAATCCCGCCCACAGGGTCCGTTGCCACCGACCACTCATCCCGCTTCCTCGGCGATGGGCCGCCGGCGCAGCCAGCGTGTGTCGACTGCTTGGCGCAACGCCGCGTGCGCAGGCGAGACAAGGTTGGGATCTTCGGCCAGCAGCGCCTCGGCTTGCTGGCGCGCCCGTTCGACCAGACCCACGACGCCGGCCGGATCGCGCATCCACAAACCCACGACGCCGGTTTGGCGGTCGCCGTAGATCTCGCCCGGGCCGCGCCGTCGCAGATCCTCCTCGGCGATGCGAAACCCGTCGCTGGTTGCCGCCACGAAGGCCAGCCGGTCCAGGCTTTCGGGATCCTGCGCGCCGGTGAGCAAGTAGCAACTGGACGCCTGCCCTGCACGTCCCACGCGGCCGCGCAACTGGTGCAATTGCGCCAGGCCGAAACGCTCGGCATCCTCGATGACGATGATCGAGGCACGCGGCACGTCCACGCCGACCTCCAGCACGGTCGTGGCGACCAGCACATCGAGCTTGCCGGCGCGAAATGCCGCGACCACCTCCTGCTGGTCCTCACTCGGCATCTGTCCGTGCAGGAGGCCAACCCGCGCCGGTGCCAGCAGCGGCCGCAGCTCGCGAAAACGGGACAGCACCGAGGCGCGCCGGCCCTGCTTCTGCTCGACGATGGCCGGGCAAACCACGAAGCCCTGCCCACCGGCGGCAACCGACGCCTTGACCCCGACCAGAGCCTCGTGGCGAGCAGCCTCGCCCACGCCCAAGTGGGTCGCCACGGTCTGGCGGCCCGGCGGACATTCGTCGAGGGTGACAAGGTCGAGATCGCCGTAGGCGGTCAGGGCCAGGGAGCGGGGGATGGGCGTGGCTGACAACACCAGCAGGTGGGGAACCATGCCGGTTTCCTCGTCGGGAATCCAGCCCCCGGCCCGGCGCAAGGCGGCCCGCTGGCGCACCCCGAAGCGATGCTGTTCGTCCACGATGGCCAGCGCAAGTCGCTTGACTTTCAGACTCTCGTCCAGCAGCGCATGCGTGCCCACCAGCAGATCAGTCGCACCGCTCGCAATCGCAGCAAGCACTCGGCGCCGCTGCTGCGCCTCCAGTCCTGCGTGCAACACCTCGACCTTCAGGCCTGCCTTGCTGCCCCAGACAGCGAGGGTGCGTCCGTGCTGCTCGGCCAGCACCTCGGTGGGCGCCATGAGCAAACTCTGTCCGCCGGCACGTGCGATGAGCAAGGCCGCGGCAAAAACCACCGCGGTCTTGCCACTGCCCACATCACCCTGAAGCAGTCGCTGCATGGGCGTCGCCCGGGTCAGGTCCGCCAACAGAATCCGCATCGCGCGTTCCTGGGCTGACGTGGGCACAAACGGCAACGCAGCTCGCGCCGACGCCAACACTGCCTCGCCATCGACGTCACAACGCCAGCCCGCAGCGCGACGAGTGCGGTCGCGTTCCATGGCCAGCCCGACCTGCACGACGAACAGATCCTCGAAGGCCAGACGCCGCTGCGCCGGTGCTTGGCCAGCCAGCAATTCGGCAAGCTTGTCGTCGGAGAGCGAGGCCTCGGGTTGATGGACCTGACGAAGCGACTCGGCGACCGGAGGAAAGCCGAAGCCCTTGGCCACGCTTTCGGGCAAGACGTCTGGAACCAGCCCGGCCGCCTGCGTGACAGCCGCGCAGACCAGTTTCTCCACGACCCGTCCGGGAACCTTTTCCACCTCCGGGTAGCGCGGTCGCAGCCCCAACCCGGATTGGTTGCCCGTCCCCCCTTGCGCGGCCACCAGCGCCGTGACGTTGCGGGGATGAACGATCTCGACGGTACCGTCCTTGGCCCGCCGCAAGTTTCCGGCCAGCGCCACGAGATTCCCCTTGGCGTAGGTCTTGACCATGCCGGCATTGGGCCGGAACCAACGCGCCCGCAGCTTGACCCCGTCCTGCTCCAGGTACACATCAAGCAAGCGCCGGAAGAACGGGCGCACCTGTTGCACCCGAGCCCGCACCACCACGCTCTGGCCCTCGGGTAGGCTGGCGAGTGCCGACAACGGGTGGACCGCGCGGAAGTCCTGGTACCCGAGCGGCAAGAGGGCCAGCAGGTCGCGGACGCTGTGCAGGCCCCGCTCGGCCATGCGCGCCGCCGTCACCGGCCCGGCTCCTGCCAGTGCGGTCACCGGCTGGTCGAGCAATGACGGGTCAATCGCGCCGGCCATTTTCCGCGCAGCGGTCGACTCCTACCGGTACGTGAACTTCAACTGGTACTCGCAAATCGAGAACACGTCCCCTTCTTCGATCTTCTTGCCCTCGATGCGCTCGCCCCGGTAGTCGATGCCGTTGGTGGAGCCCAGATCCTTGATGAAGTACTCACCGTTGCGTCGGATCACCGCTGCATGCTTGCGCGATATGTTGCCGTCGCGAATGGGCAGATCAGACGACTTGGTGCCGCGGCCGATGATGAACTGGTCCTTGTTGATGACGTATCTTTGGTTTCCGAAGACCAGATACAAAGGCGGCGAGGCTCCGGCTTCAGCCTGCGCCGGGGCCGAGTAGCTAGCTGCCGAGGGCGGAGGCGGTGGACGATTCCCTGACTGCTCGGCGCGCGCCGTCGGCAACGGCGGGGGCACGACCCGACGACCGGTCCGCGACAGCCCGCTGCCGGACTGTGCATCGGGCCGCGACAACCCGCTCCCCGTGCGCGCATCGGGACGGGGCAGCCCTCGCTCGGGCTGCGAAGACAGTCCGCTGCCCGGAGACATGACGAAGTCCGACGGGAGGAAACCCTGCTGCTGGGCAAGCACCCGCATCGCCTCGTTCACCAGTTCGTCGACGCCCCGGTCCAGCGTCTCGGACATTCGCTCGAAGCTCTGCCAGAGCACGTCGCGGCAGTAGAAGTGCCGCAAAGTCTTCCTGGTGGGATCATTCGCCATGATTGCTTTCTACCTCGTCTCGCTGCTAGCTACCCCTTTTCTGCAACACCGCCGCCACGCGCTTGGCCTCTCCCCCTACCGTCATGCCGGCCGGAAACCCCTTGGGACTGGCCTTGTCGTCCGCAAGCTTGAGCAGCGCGGCTGTATCGTTCGCCGCGCCCAGCGACTGCCTGGGGTTGGCCAGCGGCGCCTCCAGCGCCCAGACCGCGGTGATGCGCGCCAAGGCCGACGGCGACAACAGGGCGCTCAGCACCGCGGGCTTGGCCACGACGCCGAGCTTGGTGATGTCCTTGACCAAGAAGTCCATCACGTCTTCCTTGTTGAAACTGAGCTTGTCGGAGAACGCCTGCAGCGCAGGGAGCACCGCCTCAACCTTGCCTGCCTCCAAAGCGGCCTCATACGCCCGATAGCGCACCATGTCCTTCTTGTCATTGGCTATGATTTCCACAAGGCCTTTCTGCGCCGCCGGACCACCGATTTTCTCTACCACGCCGAATGCCTCATCTCGCACCAAGTTGTCGGCCTTCGGGTCGGCCGCAATCTTGAGCGCCACCGGGAGCACGCTGGGGTAGCGCGACTGTTGCAGGGCCTTGGCAGCCAAAGCCGCTTCCGCCGGTGCGCTCTTGAGAAATTTCTGGGTCAGAAACTCCGTCACGCTTTGCCCTCCCAGGGTACCCATGGCTATCCACAGGTCGTTGGGAATCTCCTTTTCTGTCGCCGCCCGCCGCACCAAGGCCTCACCACCCTTGTCGCGCGCCGACTCGTCGCCCACTTTCAGCAGAAGTTCGGCAAGTCCCTTGTAGGGCGCCTTGGGGTCCGCCAGCAGCTTGACCAGCATCGGTCCCGACGGTGTACCGATGGCCACCAACATCTTGTCGAGCGAGTGCCGCCCTCCCGCAAACCGCCCATCTTTCAGATCCTTCTCCACTGACGTGAGGATCGCTGCGTCGATCTGCTTCTGCTGCTCGGGCTGGGCGTACGGACGCACGCTGAACAACCCGTCGCGGGCATCGCGTGCCTTGGGCACGGACGCGCTCTCCATGGCCTTGACGTGGATGGGGACAAGCGACTTGAGGATCTCCCAGCGCTCGTTCGCCGGCAAAGCCGCCATCACCTCGTCGACCTTCTCAGGCATGCCCAGGTCGACGAGGGCGGCCGCTGCCTCGGCGCGCAGCCCCGGCGCCACGCCCGAGTTGCTCAGGGCTTCCGCGATCTTTGGCGGCCCCTTCTGCGTGCCCTTCCACTGCTCGATCTTCTCCGAGCTGACGCTCTCGCAGGCCGCCAAGAGCGCGAGCCCTATCACCAAAATGGAAACCCTGAGAGGGTTTCCATTCCTTCCCGCGATGGTTCGCCGCCGGCAAAGCCGGCGAGCTTCCCACGCGCCTAGCAGATGTCGCATGGCGAGGGATGTTAGACACCCGCCGATCTTCGGGTCAAGCGGCCTGCGCAGTAGGATCTAGCGTTTGTGGCCGAGTGCCCCAGTCGCGGGCTAAACTGCCGGCATGAACAAAGTCTGGTGGCCCAAGCCCGCATGTGCCGTTTTGGGTCTTGCGGCGGTGACGTCCGGTTGCGCCTCTCGGGGCGCGGCCGGGGCCGGCAGGCCGAGCGAAGCGGCAGAGCGTATGGCCAACGAAGCCGCTTCCCTGGCCCCGATCGCAAACGAAGAGGATTTCCTTGAAGCAAAGTTCATCTATCAGGCGCTCGCCCAGGGCTCCGACGAACAGGCGCGTCTTCGCATCAAGATGGTCGAGTACCTGCTTGGCCCGCTGGCGGCTCTCGACGCGCAGCACTTGCGGCGTGATCCCAGTATCCTCGGCAGCGACGATGATTTCGAAAGACTCCAGGACTCCCTCCGCGACGCCATGGACCTCTTCCCGGCGCCTCTCCTCTGGCGGCCCGAAGGCCTGGCTGTGTCCGATCGCGAGCGGAGATTGCTGAGCTGGGCGGCCCGTCTGATCGTTGGCGCCTACTCGCCGCGCGGCAATGAACTGCCCGTGGCGACCGGCCTGTTCGTGCTCGAGGCACTCGATCCGCAAAACCCGGAATGGGCGACGCGGGTCGATCAAGTCTTCACCTGGCTGGACACCGAGACGCAGCTTTCCGTTGGCACGCCGGGCCCTCGCACCCAGCCGACCACAGCCGACATCCTGGACGGTGTCGCCGCAAACTGGCCTAGCCCAACCGTGGTCGAACGCGTGGCCCGACTCGCCTCTGAGCGCCAGCAGCGGCTCACCAGCATGTTGCGCCGGTCGCCCGGTGCGGGAGTCGGCGGACGAGGCATGCTGAGCGAGCTGTTGCTCGATACCGAGTCCCTCTCGGCCATGGCGATCAACACCGCCGCTCTTTACCTTCGTTGTGGCCAGATGAGCCGCGCGAACGAAGCCGCCGCGCGCTTTGCCGACAAACCGGGCGACGATCCCGAGTTCCGACAACTCCTCGCAGCGGCCAATCGCTCCGCAGCCGGGCCTGCCGACTACCTGGCGCTGGCCCGTCGCTTTCTGCCCCGCGGTGAGTTGCTGCTCGGGACCTCCACCGACCGGATCGATCCCGCCGCCGCGGCCGAGATCCTGCGCCGTGGACTCCTGCTCGCCCCCGGCGACGTCGAAATGTTGGTCCTTGCCTCACGCGTGGCGCGCTTTGTCCCGGCACCCTTCTTGGCCTTGCGCTACCTCGACGAGGCGCTTGCCGCGCTGGAGCGCCAGAAGGCCGGCGCGGACAAGCTCGCCGATCTGGTGGCCGAGCGGATGGAACTGGCCTTCTTGCGCCTCAAGTCGCGCATCGACCCCGACCGCATGCAGCCGGTCTTGCCCGAGGCCGAACACCTGCGCAGCCAACTGGCGCAAAGCCAGCAGCGATTCGGCAGCAAGCATTTCAAGCTGTCAGAGGCCGATGTGGACCTCGCAGTGGCACGCGGTCTGGTGGACGCCGGGAGGCTCGATGAGGCCGAGCCCCTGCTTCTGCGAGCGCAAAGTTCTGGCGACTATGAGGTCACTTTGCAGATTTCCAACCTGGCGGTGAAGCGAGGACGTCCGGAGCAAGCGGCGACCTTGCTGCAAAAAGCCCTCGACCTGCGACAGCGCGAGGCGCCCCCCGAGGAAACCGTCTCGTTCGTCGAAGGGCAGTCACGTTTGGCCTACACCCTGGGCGTGGCCTACGAAATGGTCGGCAACATGGACGACGCGCGCAAGGCCTGGCGTTTTGCTGTGCGCGGCTGGGAGCGGTTGATGATCGAGCAGTTGCGCCGCAAGAACCTTGGCTCGTCAGCAGGGTCCACCTTCGAGGTGGGCCGCCTCTACTACCTGCTGGGCCGGCGCGATGATGGTCTGCGCAAATTTGACGAAGCCATCGAGCAGGACGAAGGCCGCGACCAAAGCTACATCGACGCCATCGCCTTCCTGGTGGAGCGGGGCGACGCCGAGCCTGCGCTCGACATATACCGGCGCGCGATCTCCAAGTCGAGCCGGGTGGTTTCGGAATACGTCAAGGTCTACGCCTCGCTTTGGATCCTGGACATCACCCGGCGCCGCAGCGATTCGCCCGACGCCGCCGCCTTGGCCTACCTGCGCTCCCTGGATGCGCGCCAGATCGAGCTGCGCCCGCCGCGAGCCTCGGCCTGGTACCGGCAGTTGGTGAGCTACTCGCTCGGTCGCATCAGCTATGACCGCTTGCTGGCCATGGCGGACACGCCAGGCAAACGCGCCGAGATCTTCTTCTACGAGGCCATGCGTCGGCTCGCCGAGGGCAAGAGTAACGATGCCCACGCCCTGTGGTCCAAGGTCATCGACACCAAGATGGCCTCGTTCTTCGAATATGAGATGGCATCGCGCTACCTGCGCAACGGCGCGCCCACCCAGCCTGGGCCGGTCGAGGGTGGCGAAACCATCTAGCGCTGCAAGGCCTGGCGGACTACGGCTCCTCGTCTTCCTCCGGGAGCCGCTCCATGGGCGGGGCGTCTCCCGCTTGAACCGGCATCTTGCCGCCAAAAGCGAGTTGCAGCGAGGCGTAGCCCTCTAGCAGAAGCCCGAGGTGCGGCCCGGCCCCCAAAAAACGCAACTCGAAGTTGGCGGCGATGTGGCGGGTGAAGTGATAGATGAAACCAGCGCTGGCGCCGTAGACGATCGGCCCGCTGCGAACCGTGTCCGTGAGCAGCGTGGGAGCCAGTATGCAGTTTCCGGATCCGTCTTTGATGCAATTTCCATCGGCGGTGGTCCCGAGAATCCTGGTGTGGTTGGGATTGGTCGGCGGGAAGGCGAAGCGATATCCATCGCCCCCGCCGAAATCAGCCGAGAACTGGATCTGCGCATTGCCTGTGCCCAAGTCCAGGTAGTACAGACCCCTCCCAATCACCGAGATCGCCCCGTTGGCCGGCCGGCCTGGGTTGGCGTCGCCGGATCCCTGTATCGGAATGTACTCCCAGCGGGCCTGGACCGCGGTCCCAATGTGATCGGTTATGAGATACCCGACCTCCCAATAGGAGTTGTACCAGCCTGCCTGGTGCCAGCCCGCGCTGACGGGAGGGGCATCGCGCCGCCATTCCAACAGGGAGGCCAGGTGATAGCCCACTCCGGTTCCCCACCCTCCGCCCAGCCAGAAAGCGCCTTGACGGCGACGATGGATGCCTCTTTCCAAAACCTCGGTGTCCTGTTCGCGCTTGATCCCCTTCAGAGGATCTTCTCCGTCGCCCTTACCGCCGGTCGCCACGCGCGGGTTCGTCGAACTGGAATCCGGCGCCGCAGGCGTCAGGATGATGGGGTTGGGGATATCCTGCTGCCCGCTGGTGGCCACCACGTCGTCGGCGCTGTTTCTGGCCTCGCAGTAGTACTGCATGCTTTCGCCGGTTGCGGCCTCGGCTGGGATGCTGGCCTCCAGCCAGCCCTTGGGCGAGTTCTGCATGGCCGCCACGGCGTACGTGGGAGCGCCCGAAGCTCGATAGTAGAGCAAGATGCTCTCGACCTTCAGCGCGGGTTTGGCCGCACAACGGATGATGATCTCGTGACCTTCCGGCGCCTCTTCCACCGCGGGGCAGTAGAGGCCGGAGGGCAAGACCGCGGGCAGGTCCGGCTCGCCGAGCGCGACCGGCGGAGACGCGGGTGGTGGCGGAGGAGTCGGCGGCGGGGGAGTCGGCGACGGCTTGACGGGCCCAGAAGGGGGAGATACCGATGGAAGCGGATGAGGGCCGGACGCAGCGGCCTCTCCCCACGGATCGCTCTCGCCTGCACCGGCCGTGGCCTTGTCAAACAGAGCAGTCAAGGTCGGGGTTGCCAGTGACGGCGTCATCGGGATGTCGGGACGAATATTCTTGGCCAGGCCAAAACACCGCACTGCATTCTTGCGATCGTTGTAACCCAAGAAATAGACCGCACCCAGATGCACATAGGTCCGAGCCAGCATCTTGTGCGTGAGCAGGTTCGCCTGCTTGGCTACCGACTCCGCCTGCAGGAGTCCATCGCGGGCCACATCGAACTTCTTAGCGTCGATCGCCGCCAATGCCTTCTTGTTCAAATCGACGATCTTCTTCACTGCCTTCTCATCGTCTTGTCCCAACGCCGGTGTGACCGACGCTGCCAGGATGGCGCCGATCAGCCCGACCCGTAGGGCCAGCGCGGTCCATCGGACCGCGCGCGATGCGACCGCCCGCCGTGGTGTAGTCGTGTTTCCCATCTTGGGGTTCTCCTCCACTACTGCTGGGTTATCATGAATTCGACCCGCCGGTTTCGCTCACGTCCGGCCGCCGTCTTGTTGGTTTCGATCGGCTGATCGGGTCCGAACCCTACCGATACCATCCGACTGGCGTTGACGTTATGGCCGACGAGGTAGGCCTTGACGGAATCGGCCCGCGCCTGCGAGAGACGCATGTTGCTCGCTCGGCTGCCGCGGCTGTCCGTGTGTCCTTCCACCCTGACCTGCATGGTGGACCGCGTCCTGAGCACGTCTGCGACCTCATCCAGCAGGGGAAAGCTCTGCGGCATGATGGTCGCCCTGCCCGTGGCAAAGAAGACCGCCTGGTGAAGCTCGATCTTCTCCTGGGTGACCGAAACCAGCGTGTGTTTCTTGGGACAGCCGTTTTCCTCGGGTGGCCCTGGCTCGTTGGGGCACTTGTCAATTACGTCGGGAATACCGTCCTGGTCGTTGTCGGGGTCAGGGCAGCCATCCTCGTCCTCAAATCCGTCCTTGTCCTCGGGTTCGTTGGGGCACTTGTCGAGCGCATCGGGGATACCGTCCTGGTCGTTATCGAGGTCGGGGCAACCGTCCTCGTCCTCAAATCCGTCCTTGTCCTCAGGTTCGTTGGGACACTTGTTCGAGCGCGTCGGGGATGCCGTCACCATCCGTGTCCAAGGTGCTCGGCGGGGCAGGAGTCACCACCACTGGTTTTCCGCAACCGCCCGCCGGCGACAAGCGCAGGGCCTCGCGGGCGTTGGCCTCTGCAGTCTCGATGTGATCCAGCGCTCGAAAGTAGTCGCCTCGGTCAAGCTCGCGCTCGGCGAATTCCACGTTGGCCTCGGAAAGCGCCAGGGAACGGGGAGCGCACTGGTAGGCCCCGTTCTCGCGCGCCCTGTGCAAACTACTGCGAACGCCGCTCGCCCGTACCGCCAGATCCTGACCGGCACAGCCAAGCAGCAACAGCCCCGCGGTGCTGCCGATTACTGCTCGCTGGCGGCGATTCATGGCTCCCCGCATGTTGTGTGCTCACGGGGTAGCGTCGCACCCGCGGGCTGGTGCTGCTTGACACGCGCCATCGCCCGCCGCGAACAGTCCTCGCTGCGGCGGCCCCAATCGATGGCAGTCTGGTAGTAGGAGTGGGCCGCGTCCGCGCGCGCCTGGTGATAGTACTCGACCGCCTTCGCATACTCGTAGGGCGCCTTCTGCTCCGCCCCTTCTCGTTGGGCTTGCGCCAAGGCGGAGGCAGCTCGCGAGCTGACCCGACTCAGGTATTCGACCGGTCCGCAGCCCAGCGGAACGACAATACCCAGCGCGAACGCCCAAAGGCAGCGACGGGACGGCACCGTGCGACCGTAGACAAATACCGCGAGTCAGTCAAGACCTGGCGCGCCTTGGCGCACGGTCACTCGCCCGTCCGCATCCGAGCAGCCCGCAGACTCGCAGCGTTCGCCCTCCACCAGCAACCCCCACTGCACCTGAACAAGCCAGGCGGGCTCCCATGGCGGCGCAGGATGATGACATCCGTCGGCGCCCGGTCGGTCGAAAAAAAAGCATCAACGGACATCCGATTCGCGCTTGATTTTCATAGCGTTTTCGGGGTATTAGCAGAACTTCGTAGAACTCGATCGTCACCACCCGCCGGAGGCCACTGTGAACCAACTCATCGCCTTTCTCCTTGACCACGCGATGCTCGACTTTTCCGGCGGGCTCACGATCGAAATGGTCAAGGACTTCATCCGCGATGACGACAGCCGGGAGGCGCGCGCCTTGCTGGCCAAGGTCATGCAAGACGGCGGCGTCGAGGAGATGCAGCTCACTCTGGCCGACTGCCTGCAGGAACAGCTTCGCACCGGACTGAATGAGGACGTCGTTCGCGAGCAGCTCAAGCTTTACGTGGAAAGCTAAGATCTAGTTGAGCTTCTTGAGCGCCGCGTCCAGGCGCGCTAGTGCCGTTTCGATCTCGGCCAATCGGGCTCGGTCCTTCTCCAGCACAGCCGTCGGCGCACGTTCGAGGAATTGCGGGTTGGCTAGCTTGCCGGCCAGGTGCTCACGATCCCTGTCCAGCTTGGCGCGCTCCTTGCCCAACTTGGCGCGCTCGGCGCCCGAGTCGGCCGGAGCCTCCAGTTCGAGAATGACTTCCACGTCGCCGGCCAGAGCAGTGACCACGGTTCCGCCCGGCGCCTCGCCGATTCGGCGTACCACCAGATCGCCCAGCTTGGCCTGCTCGATCGCGATCCGGCGGTAGCCATCGAGAATGGTCTTTTTGTAGTCGTCAGCGGCGTTCAGGATCACACGAGGCCGCTGGATCGACGGAACGTTCTTCTCAGTACGCAGCATACGGATGGTAGTGACCACCTTCTGCACCAACGCCATCGACGCCTCACTGGCGTCGTCGACGTAGCGCGGATCCGGGATGGGGAAGAGCGTGATCATGATGCTCTGGGGCGCACCCTGTGGCTTGGGCAACTGCTGCCAGAGTTCCTCGCTAAGAAAAGGCATGAACGGGTGCAGGAGGCGCATAGCCACGTCCAGCGCCGTGACCAAAGCTCCCTGGATCTTCCAGCGCTCCGCCGCCTTGCTCGGGTCTTGCAAACGCGCCTTGGCCAGCTCGATGTACCAATCGCAAACATCGTTCCAGATGAAGTGGTAGAGCCCTTGCGCCGCCTCGGCGATCTTGAAGTCCTCAAGCGCGCGATTGGTTTCCTCGCTGGCGCGCTGGACCCGTGACAGGATCCAGCGTTCGGGCAGCTCGAATTCGACGCTGTCAGGGCCTTCTGTGGTCCGGTCGGCGAACTGGTCGGGGTTGTAGTCGGAGAGATTCATCAGCACGAACCGCGTGGCGTTCCAGATCTTGTTGGCGAACCGGCGCGCATCCTCAACCTGTGAAAGGGAGAACTTGATGTTCTTGCCCTGCGTGGCCTGGTTGGTCATCCAGGCCAGCGCCCAGCGCAGGGAATCCGCGCCGTGCTTGTGCGCCACGTCCAGCGGGTCGATGGTGTTGCCCTTCACCTTCGACATCTTGTCGCCCTTCTCGTCGGTCACCATGGTGTGCAGGTACACCGTACGGAAGGGCACCTTCTTCATGAAGTGCAGCCCAGCCATCATCATGCGAGCCACCCAGAAGAAGAGGATGTCGTAGCCGGTCTCCATCACCGTGGTGGGATAGAAGGTTCGCAGCTCGCGGGTCTCGTCGGGCCAGCCCAGGGTCGCAAAGGGCCATAGCCACGACGAGAACCAGGTATCGAGCACGTCCTCGTCTTGCGCGAGGCTCACGCCCCCGCAATGGTTGCACGCCTGGGGAGTCGTGCGTGCCACCGTGATTCCGGCGCAGCTTGCGCAATACCAGGCCGGGATACGATGTCCCCACCAGAGCTGGCGCGAAATGCACCAGTCGCGGATGTTGTTCATCCAGTGGAAGTAGGTCTTGCTCCAGCTCTCGGGCACGAAGCGGGTTTTGCCCTGCTCCACCGCCTCGATGGCTGGCCTGGCCAGCGGCTCCATCTTGACGAACCACTGGGTGGAGAGCATCGGCTCCACGATGGTGTGACAGCGTTGGCAGTGTCCGATGGCGTGAACGTGGGTCTTGCCGCCGCGATCGAGCCCCAGTTCCTTGATCCTGGCCTTGACCTGTTTGCGCGCCTCGAAGCGATCCAGTCCGGCAAACGGTCCGCCCTCGGCGGTCACCACACCCTTCTCGTCGAAGATCGAGATGAAGCCCAGCTTGTGGCGCTGGCCACATTCAAAGTCGTTGGGGTCGTGCGCGGGTGTGACTTTCACCGCGCCGGTGCCGAACTTGGGATCGACCAAGATGGAGTCGGCAACGATGGGAAACGTGCGATCGATAAACGGGTGCCGGATCATCTTCCCGATCTTTGCCTTGTGGCGCGGGTCATCGGGGTGAACCGCCACCGCCGTGTCGCCCAGCATGGTCTCGGGCCGCGTGGTCGCGACCACGACCTCACCGGTGCCGTCGGCCAGCGGGTAGGCGAACTCCCAAAGCTCGCCCTGCGCGCCCTCGTCGTGTTCGACTTCAAGATCAGACAGTGCCGTTCGGCAGGAGACACACCAGTTGATGAGTCGCCGATCGCGATAAATCAGCCCTTCTTCGTGCAGACGCACGAAGGCCTCGATGACCGCCCGGGAGTAGGCGGGGTCCATGGTGAATTTCAGGCGCTCCCAGTCCAGCGAGCAGCCCATCACCTTGAGCTGTTCGAGGATGCGGTTGCCGTAGCGCTCGCGCCAGGCCCAGATGCGCTTGACGAACTCCTCGCGTCCGATGTCGTGGCGGGATTTCCCCTCGCTGGCGCGCAGCTCGCGTTCCACCACCATCTGGGTGGCGATGCCGGCGTGATCGGTGCCCGGAAGCCACATCGCGTTGTACGCGGCCATGCGCCGCCAGCGCACCAGGATGTCCTGGATGGCGCAGGTGAGCGCGTGGCCCATGTGCAGTGAACCAGTCACATTGGGCGGCGGGATGGCAATGCAGAAGGGCGCCTTGGGCGTAGCCGCATCGGCGTGGAAGTAGCGGCAGTTCAACCACTCTTGATACCAGCGGGACTCGATAGCGGCAGGGTCGTAGGTCTTCGCAAGATCGGCCATGGGGTGCTACTTAGGATAGAAGGGACAGAGAGTAGTACCGCCCACCGAAAATTCCTAGCTGGTTTCCGGTGGACGCCTGCGGTGGCCGGTTCCGTTTCCGGCCCGTTTCCGGCCGTCGGCGTCCGGGGGCCCGCCTACCGCTTGCCAGCGGCGAGGCGATCGACTTCCTGCTTGATGATCACCTCGGCTAATTCGGGTACGACTTCCCATACCACCTGCTCGATGATCTCGCGCGAAAGCTTGGCGATCGCCTCGTACTCGCGACCGCGGGCCGCGATGGCCGCGACCTTCTGATCGATGGCCGAGGACACGGCTGCCACCATCGGTGCCGGCGCGGCCGCGGCCATGCTTGCCGATCGCCGAACTGGTGCTTGCGGAGTTGCGACGGCTTGCGGCGGCGCAGGCGGCGCGAGCGGAACAGGCGGTGCGGCCCGAGGCACAGCAGGCGGAGGGACGCTCGGCCGGGGCGCTGGCGGCCGCGCTGCCGCCGGAGGAGCGGCCGGGGCTGCAGGGGCTTGAGCAGGGACGGGGACGCTCGGAAAGCCCATGATGGTTGGGCGAGGGCCGGAGCGCTGGGGGCTTGCCGGCGCATGCACGGGCGCCGCACCGGGAAGAGGAGGCGCGGGCCGCGGGGCAGGGGCCGGCGGTGACACACCGGGAATCAACGAGGGCCGGCTCGCGGGTACCGCGCTGGACGGCGCCGAAGCGGCAGGCGCTGGCCGTGCCCCTGACCAACTCGGGGGCCGAGCCGCCCACGCGGCCGGGCCCGGCGCGGAGCCACGCTCGATGGTGAACTCTCCGTAGCTCTCGTCCTCTTCCGGGGCGAGAACCTCTTCCACGACGTTGCCCCGCTCCACCGGCGGCCACGGCGAGGCAGGCGCGGGGCGAGTGGGCGCCTCGGTAACCGGCGCGGGCCTGACTGGAGCCAGCAAAGCCGCGCTCACGCTGTCGAGCAACGTCTGGCTGTCGAAGGGCTTGAGCAGATGACCATCGGCGCCAGCGCGACGGGCGCGCGCCTCGTCGAAGGGGTTCTGGTTGGAAGCCAGAATATGCACGGGCACGCCGCGCAGGACGGGATCGGCCTTTAGGGAGGTACACAGGTCGTAGCCACTACCGTTGCCCAGCACCGCGTCCGCGATGATGAGGTCTGGCCGTCCCCCCTTGGCAGCAACCAGCGCCTCGTCGACGGATCGGGCGGTCAAAAGAGTGTAGTCCTGGCCGCCCAGAACCATAGCGAATGCCTTTTGGATCGTCAGGCTGTCGTCGGCGACGAGTATGCGCTTGCCCATCGAGTACCCAAGCAGTCTTCCTTCGATAACACGGGGACAAGGGAGGGTCAATTAACCGAAGGGAACGGTGTACTTTTCCGGCAGACCGCTATGATGGGTTCCGGCGTGCCAAGCCGTGCGCTTGCCTCCCTGATGGCCCGACTTTGCCAGTCCCCGTTGTCGTGCGCTTTCCCCATAGGCGGCGGCGCGATGTTTCGTGTGTCGCTGGCCGTCGCGCTCGGGCTGACGGCCTTCCTCGCGGGCGAGCCTGACCCCTGGTTCGGCCGCGACAAAATCATGCACTTGAGCGTCAGCTTCGTCCTCGCCGGCAATGGCTACGCTGACACGACGGCCTTCTCCAAGCGTGCCAGCGTCCGGGCGCTGTCGGGCGCCGGCATCGCGCTGTCGGCAGGAATTGGCAAGGAGTTGTACGACCAGTACGAAGGCAGAGGTTTGTCCTGACGCGACCTGACCTTGGACGCCATCGGTACGGCGACGGGAACATTAGTTGCGTGGCTGGTCGACCGATATCTCTTTTGATGATACGGAGAGACTCATGAAGGAACCCTCACCGCCCCCCACGGCCCACAACCCCCTTGCCTACAAGAACGAGGAGTTCATCGCCTCCGACGACGCGCGCCCCCTGCGCATCCTGGCCGAGTACCTCGAACCCATGCAACGCTTTGCGCGCCAGGGGATTGGCGGCACCATCGTCTTCTTCGGCTCGGCCCGGCTCGACCCCAAGGGGCCGCTCGGCCGCTACTACGAAGACGCCCGCACCCTGGCGCGCCTGCTGACCTCCTGGTCCGCCAGCCAGCCCGCCGGCGGGGGACGCTTGGTGGTGTGCTCGGGCGGCGGCGGCGGCATCATGGAGGCCGCCAACCGCGGTGCGGTCGAGGCGGGCGGTCGCACGGTCGGCTTCAACATCAGTTTGCCCGAGGAACAGCACACCAACCCCTACGTGACACCCGAGTTGTCCTTCGAGTTCCGCTACTTCTTCATGCGCAAGCTTTGGTTTGCCCACATGGCGCGCGCCATTGCCGTGTTTCCCGGGGGCTTCGGCACGCTGGACGAGATGTCCGAGATTCTGACCCTGGCGCAAACCCACAAGCTGGACCGCCGGATCATGGTTCTCCTGTTCGGCGAGAGCTACTGGAAGGAGATCATCAACTTCGATGCCTTGGTCCGCTACGGGATGATCAACCAGAGCGATCTGGATCTCTTCCGCTTCGCCGACGATCCGCAGACCGCGCTCCGGCTGCTCACCGAAGGCCTGGCCTCTGAACCGCAAGCGCCCGCGTTCGCGCGATCGCTCACCTCTCGTAACGCAAGCACTTGGCTGTATCAAAGGAGTGGCGATTGATCGAGATCCAATGCGTCGGGGCCGCCCGCCAGGTGACGGGCTCAAAGCACGTGGTGCGAACCTCGCGGGCGACCATCCTGCTCGACTGCGGGCTGTACCAGGGCCGCCGCAAGGAATCCGCCGAACAGAACCGATCCATTGCCCATCACGTCCCTATCGACGATCTGGACGCTGTCGTGCTCTCCCACGCCCACATCGACCATGCGGGCGCCTTGCCCTTGCTCGCCAAGCGGGGCTACCGCGGGCCCATCTACGCCACGCCGGCCACGCGTGACCTGTGTGGGCCCATGCTGCTCGACGCAGCCATGATTCAGGAAGCCGATGCCCGCCACATCCAGAAACTGATCGAGCGCGAACATCTCGACATGGAGCCGGCGGTACCGCTCTACAATCACGACGACGTCACTGCCCTTCTGGGCCAGATGGTGGCTCTGCCATACCGGCGCGGCCAGGAGATCGCGCCCGGGGTGGTGCTCAAATTCTTGGACGCCGGCCACGTGCTGGGCAGCGCGGTCGTGGTCCTTGACATCGAGGAGGACGGTACGCGCATCGCCTTCGCGGTGGATCTAGGCCGCAAGGGCCTGCCCATCCTGCGCGAGCCGGAAATTCCAGGCGGGATCAACTGTCTCATCATGGAGAGCACCTACGGCGACCGCCTGCACTCGCCCATCGAGGAGGTCGACGGTGCCCTGGCCGCAGCGATCAACCGCACCGCCAAGCGCGGGGGCAAGATCATCATCCCGTCCTTCGCCCTCGAGCGGGCGCAAGAAGTCGTCTACGCCCTGAAGCGCCTGCGCAAAGCCAATCAGGTGCCGGCCATGCCCGTGTACGTGGACTCGCCGCTTACCGTGAAGCTCACCGACGTCTTCAAGATGCACCCCGAGTGCTACGACAAGGATACCTACGCTTTGCTGGTGAGCGGCGATTCGCCCTTCGACTTCGAGGGCCTGCACTACGTGTCCGACAAGGAAGAATCGAAAGCCCTGGCCGCCAGCGCCGGGCCGTACATCGTGATCTCGGCCAGCGGCATGTGCGAAGCGGGCCGCATCCTGCACCACCTGCGCGAGGGCATCGAGGATGCGCGCAACACCATTCTCATCGTCGGCTATCAAGCGCAGAGCACGCTCGGCCGCCGCATCGTCGAGCGCCAGCGCGAGGTGAAGGTCTTCGGGGTCATGCGACGCCTGGCCGCCGAGGTGGTTGTGCTCAATGGCTTTTCTGCGCACGCCGACCAGAAGGATCTCATCGAGTTTGCCGAGGGCGTGCGCAGCCAGGGCAAGCTGCGACAGGTGCTGCTGGTCCACGGCGAGCCCCCGGCCCAGACGGCGTTGATCGCCAAGTTGACCGAACGCGGATTCTCCACGGTGCACGCGCCCGGACCGGACGAGAAGATCCGGGTGTAGATCACCGTTTACGGTTGCCTCTCGCCCGCGGGGATGGGAGACGCTATGCTTGGCGCTGCCATGGACGAGCGACAGTGTCTGTTGGTCATCTTCGGTGCCTCGGGCGATCTGGCACGGCGCAAGCTCATCCCGGGATTGTTCGAGTTGCACGTCGCGGGGCTGCTGTCCTCGCACGTGGGCGTACTCGGCATCAGCCGCACGCCACTTACCGACGACCAGTTTCGCGAGCGCATGAAAGGCACATGCCAGGAACGGCACGGTTTCGACGAAGGACTCTGGCGCGACTTTGCCGGACGCCTGCACTACCTGGCGGCCGATGCCACGCACGCCGAGGAATGGCCGCGCATCACCGGGGTTCTTTGTCAGTTGCAGACGGTTCACGGCACCGGCGGCGAGACCCTGTTCTACCTCTCCGTCGCACCGGAGCTGTACCAACGTATCATTCAGAATATCGGGGCCGCCGGGCTGAACAAGGGCATCCGGCGCTGGTGCTCGGCCGAGACCAACCCGGCGGCCCGGCAGCGAATCATCGTCGAGAAGCCTTTTGGCCGCGATCTGCAGAGCGCGGAGCACCTGAACCGCGTGCTGGGCCGTGTATTCGACGACGAAGATGTGTTCCGCATCGACCATTACCTGGGCAAGGAGACGGTGCAGAACCTGCTGGTCTTCCGCTTCGCCAACCTGCTGTTCGAGCCGCTGTGGAACCGGATGTACATCGATCACGTTCAGATCACGGCAGCCGAGACCGTGGGCGTGGGCAGCCGCGCGGCCTACTACGATTCCGCCGGGGCCATGCGTGACATGATCCAGAGTCACCTCTTGCAGCTGATGGCAGTGGTCGCCATGGAGCCACCCAACTCGTTCCGCGCGTCTGACCTGCGCAGCGAGCAGCGCCATGTGCTGGAAGCGGTGCGACCGATTGCCCCGGAAGATGTGCCCCGTTTCGCTGTGCGTGCCCAGTACGACCGCGCCGCCGTCGACGGCGCGGTCGTGCCCGGCTATCGCGAGGAGCCGGGCGTGCCGGCCGACAGTTCGTGCGACACCTTCGCCGCACTCAAGCTGTTCATCGACAACTGGCGCTGGGAGGGCGTGCCCTTTTTCCTGCGTACGGGCAAGCGCATGCGGCGCAAGCTCACCCAGTTCGTCATCAACTTCAAGCCCGCGCCCCACCTGTTCCGCAACGTCGACGGCGCCGAGATCCGGCCGAGCCCCAACCGCCTGGTCGTCAATGTACAGCCCGACGAAGGCATCAGCCTGCGCTTCGAAGGCAAGGTTCCCGGCCTGGGCCTGCACATCCAGTCGGCCGTGCTCGACTTCGATTATCGCCAGCAGTTCAGTGCCGAGCCGTTCGAGGCCTACGCGACACTCTTGCTGGAAGCGATCCGCGGCAACCAGTCGCACTACAAGGATCGCCATGAGATTGAGGCCGCGTGGCGGATTGTCATGCCGGTGCTCGACCACTGGCGCAACCATCCGGGCGAGGGTCTTGTCACCTATCCGGCGGGAAGCTGGGGACCTGCGGCGGCCGACGAGTTGATCACGCCGCACGGGCCGTGGCGCAACCCGGAGACCACGGTGTCGCGTACCGAGCCGGCGGCCCCGCCCGATTTCGACTGGCCGCCATGAGCGCGCAGGACGATCTTCGCGGGCTGCGCGGCAGGCTGGTGGTCGAGGCCTCGGCCGAAGCCGTAGCGCGACGGTTGGCCGATGATCTCGTCGGCTCGCTCCAACAGCGAATTCGGGAGGCAGGCACCGCGCATCTGGCTCTCTCGGGCGGTGCCAGCCCACAAGGACTCTACCAACTCTTGGCAACCGATGCGCGCTACACCGCGAACGACTGGGCGCACACGCACCTGTGGCTGGTCGACGAGCGCTGCGTGCCTGATGGCGATCCCAGATTGAACTTCGCCATGATCCGATCCGCGCTGGTCGACCACGTGCCCATTCCCTCTGCCGGGGTTCATCCCATGCCGGTCGACCTAGCCGACGGCGATCGTCGCTACCAGGACGATCTGTGCCGGGCTCTTGCCGGCGGCCGTCTCGATGCCGTCGTGCTGGGCATGGGTTCTGATGGCCACACCGCCAGCCTATTTCCGTATTCGTCGGCGCTCGACGAGCACCAGCGCTGGGTGCGCTTCAACGACGGCGAGCGCGTGCTGGCTCCCCGCCCGCGCATGACCCTGACCTATCCCATTCTCTGCGCCGCCCGTTTCCTGGGCGTGCTGGTCACCGGGGCCAGCAAGCACGCGGCGCTACTCGCTGCCGCGCGAGCGCCCGACGACCTGCACGCGCATCCCGTCGTGGGCATCAGGCCCGTGCAGGACGGCAAGCTGGGTTGGTACCTGGACCGTTCCGCGGCCGCCGGATAAGACTGATCTTTTAGCTAGGCGCGCTCATCAATTCGCGCTCGGCCTCGCGCAAGGTACGCCGCCATTCCACGTCGTTGGGACAGGCCGCCACGGCCTTGCGATACATGCGGACGGCGTCCCCGATGCGGCCGACCCGGCGGAGAAGATCGCCGTAGTCGATCAAAGTCTGGTGACAGCCATCGCGGTCGAAGCGCAGGGCCTGCTCGAACAGTTCGGCCGCCCGATCATCGTGGCCCGCCCGGCTGTGCTCCCGCGCCGCCTGGTGCAGCACCCAGTGGTCCTCGGGTTCCATGTGCATGGCTTGGTCGTAGGCTTCGGCTGCCTCGTGATGGCGCTCCATCTCGGCCAGGATGTCACCCTTGACCGCGGCCACGAAAAACGAATCGCCCCCGCGTTCCTGGGCGCCTAGGATGGCATCGAGCGCTTCACGGGTTCGCCCCTGTTCAAGCAGAGCCTGCGCCAGCTTGGCAAAGCCTGTGGCGAAGCTGGCGTCCCGCTTGATCGCCTCGCGAAATGCCTCTTCAGCCTGGATGGCCTGGCGCGCTTCCAGATGCGCGTCTCCCAACTCGCGCCAGCCGTCGATCAACGCTGGGTTGATCTCACTGGCGCGGCGGGCGGCATCCAGCGCGCCGCGGTCGCGACACGCATTCAGACCCTCGGCCAGAACCGCATGGCAAATCGCCAGGTCCGGCCGCTGGTTGACCGCAGCCCGCGCGTGTCGCACAGCCTGCTCCGACTCGCCTTGGTCCAGCGAATCGCGCGCGGCCGCGAGCGCCCGCAGCGCCGTGTCCAGATTGGCGCTGGATTCGCGCATGCGCGCGATGTCCGTGTCACCGGGGACCAACGCCTCCACCACCTTGCTGGCCAGGGCCGCCCGCACCCGATCGCCACCCGCGTAGGCCCGCATGGCTTCACCACGCCAGTAGGCGCCTGTCGATGCCGCCGCAGCGCCCAGCAGGTCTTTGGCCCGGGCCGCGCCTGCCTGGTCACCACGCTCCGCCGCCAGCACGACTGAAAGTGCCGCCGCGTCCAAGCGCGCGTCATCATCGCGCGCGGTCATCGGGTCTGACCCGATGGCATCATCCAGAGCCGCCAGCGCGCGCAGGTTGTCGCCTTGGTCGAGCGCACGCAATGCAAGCTCGGTCAGCAAGGCAGGCCCGGGTGGACTCGCGCAAGCAAGTGCCTCGGCCAGCGCCTTGTCGACCTCGATATTGTTGCCTTGGTCCTCCAGGTGGTTGACCAGACGGACCCAATGCTCGGCAAGACCTGGATCGCGCCGACAGAGCTCGCGCGCCACCACTGCGGGCTCAGCGCCCTCGCCGGCCCAAAGCTCGCCCAGACAGGCGTAGAGGAAACGCAGGAAACTCGATCCGACGCGGTCGACGCTGCGGCCTGCCAACTCGACGACCGGGCACTCGCCCTCTTCTGCCGCATCGAGGTCCAGGGCGAACACCTGCGGACCCCGTTCTGCCACCGGCCAGAGTCCCTTGAGCTCCGCCGGGCGTTCTGGATCGCGGGCCCGGAGCAGACTCTCGTCGAGAGACAACAGCCGCAGGCCGGGATCGCCCGGCAGTTCCCTCTCTCCTCCCATCTCCTGCCCAAGCTGAGGCGGGCTCGCGGGAAGCCAACCTCCATCGTAACGCAAGGCAAACGCGGCGTAACCCGCGGGCGCATTCCGGCCCAGCAACTCCCTGAGCCGGCCCAGACGCGCCTCGCCCCCTGCGGCCTTGGCCAGCACGACGCCCGGGAGGCGCGCACATTCGTTTTCGATCTCAAGCAAGAGCGTGTTGACGGGGTCGGCCATTACCGGGGGATATACGCACGCGATCGGCACCGATCAAGCGCAAAGACCGGCTTGCCTCTGACCGTTGATCTTTGGCGAAAAGTGCGGCATTGGTGCGGGAACTCCGCGAAATGCCTGTGGATAACGTCATTTGGACGCCTCCAGGAGACGCAGAGGACGCATGGTGGGTGGTTCGAGAATCAGGGGCACGGAGAGGCGGTCGAAGCGCGCGGAGAATGTGCCGAGCGCCAAGGCTCTGATGCCGATGGTGACGAAGGACTGACGAGGCCCTTTGCGTTTGCAGCGCAGGCGCAAAGAGGGATCGATCAGCGCGGCGGTGATGCCCACCAGAGTCCAGATCAAGAGGGCTACGGCCAGAAGGCTAACGAAGCGGGCCAGGGCCACTGGGTCGCGGAACTGGGTCCAAAAGAGCTTGGCGCCGAAACGTCGGCCTTTCGTGTCTCGGAATTGCTCCTCGACGGTCATGCGGCGGTCATAGAGCGCCAGCACCTGCTTGGCGGAACCGGGTTCGCTGGTGGCGACCCACCACGGTTCATGAGCACCAGGAGCCCAGTATCCGATGATGCGAACCGAGACAACACCGTCGGCACGCAGCGGAACCACGCCGAGATCGAGCACCTGCCCTGGTTGCAGGAGAATGGCCTCCAATGGTCGACGTACACCAGGCTCAAGCTCGACGTAGACATCGGCCATCAAACGGACGACGAAGCCCAAGCGCAGCGTCTGCAACAACGCCAGCCAACTCGCGCGACGAAATCCGCGGTCGCACAGAATCGTCGCGGTGACACCCGCCCGACGGGTGACGTCGGCCAGGAAGCGCAGGAAGGTATTCTCCCGGGTATTCTGCGAGCGATCTCGGATCAACTTGCGCCAACCTTGAACGAAGACGGGGATGGCCCGCTTGCCGGTGACCATGGCAGCGACCAGGAGGCGCAAGTCATGGTGCCATTCGGTCCAGTCCACAGCGAGCAGGACATGCCGATCCGGGCGACGGGCGAGCAAATCCAGCGACCGCGTGGCGAATTCAAGATAGTCGACGTGCTCATTGCGCAGCAGCCGGTAGAAGCGATTGACCGCACTGTCCAGCCTGGTCCGCAGCCAGCCGGCCAGAGTCGTGGCGATGGCGAACGAGCGAGCCTGACCAGTGGCGGCGATGGCGGCGATGATCAGACCCAGCGTTCTGCGGCGCGCCTTATGAAAAGGGTCGAGCAAGTCGCTGAGAAATGGGTAGGTTCGTTCTGGGCTCACGGGGAAACCTCCTGCGTTTAGTTGGCAAAAACCAAACTTCGGAGGACCCGTGGGCCCTTTTCCACTTATTTTTCACGCTATTTCGTAAGTGATCGAAATGATCCAGCTTTTTCGGGCTCGATCTGATAGGCGGTCAGGGCTTGCCTGTCTTGACCGGAGCGCCGGAAGGCGCAACACTCAGGAAATCCTCGTGTTGATGGATTCTGGAAAACGACTTTTGGACGACGCGCCACGCGGGCGTGTGGCCAAGCGAGGACTGCGATGACGGCGAAGGTTCTGATCTGCGACGACGAGGAACCCTTGTGCCGTAGCCTGGCACGGCTGCTCCGCTCGGCGGCCTACGACGTGGTGACTGCGGACGGCCCGGGCGGCCTGGCCCAGATCGAACACTACACCTTCGATGCGGTGGTCACAGACCTGCGCATGCCGGGTGCCGATGGGTTTGCCATCCTCGACGCCGTGCGCGCCAAGAGCCCGCGGACGCCAGTGATCGTGATGAGCGGCAGCGCGCAGATCCCGGATGCGGTTCGCGCTATGCGTCTGGGAGCGCGCGATTTCCTGGTCAAGCCGGTCGCGGTCGACAGTCTAGAGGAAGCTCTCGGCAGCGCCGTTGGCATTTCCAAGACCCCGCCGCCTGATTCTGGCCCCGACCCTCTGGCGTGGCGCGATCGAACTGCGCCCTGGCTGTTGGGCGAGGATCCGGCCATGCTGGCGGTGCTGGGCTTGCTGGCCCAGGTGTCGGACACGAGCTGCACGGTGCTGCTCACCGGCGAGTCTGGCACGGGCAAGGAACTGGTGGCTCGATCCATCGTGGCCGGTTCATCGCGCGCCAAGAAGCCATTGGTGGCGGTGAACTGTGCCGCCATCCCCACCAATCTGGTCGAGTCCGAGCTGTTCGGTCACGCCAAGGGCGCGTTCACCGGTGCGAACTCCGCGCGTATGGGCCGCTTTGCCGAGGCCAGCGGCGGAACCATCTTGCTCGACGAGATCGGCGACATGGAACTGGGTGTGCAAGCCAAGCTACTGCGCCTGATCCAAGACGGCGTCCTGCGGCCGGTTGGCGACGAAACCGACCAACGGATCGACGTGCGAATTCTAGCCGCGACCAACCGCAAGCTGGAGGACGACGTGGCGGCCGGCCGCTTCCGCGCTGATCTCTTCTGGCGTCTCAACGTCATCCCCATCGAGTTGCCCGCCCTGCGCGAACGCTCGTCTGACATCCCGCTTCTGGCCGAGCATTTCGTCCTGCGCTTCAACGAGAAGAATCGGCGCAAGGTTACCGGCATCCACCCTGACGCGATGTTTGCCCTGAAGCACTACTACTGGCCGGGCAACATCCGCGAGTTGGAAAACCTGATCGAACGCACGGTGATTCTCAAAGGCTCGGGCGAAATCCTTTTGACCGATCTGCCCTTCAAGCTGCGCGGTGGTCAAGACGAACCGTCCACCGCGGTGCCCACGCCGCTGCCGACGGAACGGACCGACCTGCGCGCCATCCTCGAATCGGTAGAGGACCGCATGATCGCCGAGGCTCTGGTGCGCACAGGCGGCAACAAGAATCGCGCTGCCGAGCTGCTCGGGCTCAACCGCACGACCCTGGTCGAAAAGCTACGCCGCAAGCGTTCCGTCAATACCGCGTCGTAGCCAGTCCTCCTACTTCAGCTTGGCCAGCGCTTCGCCGATGCGGTGCAGGCCCTTCTCGATGTTGGCTTGCGAGGTGGCGTACGACAGACGCACGTAGCCAGGGGCGTAGAAGGCCGATCCCGGCACCACCGCCACCTTGGCCTCCTCGATGAAGTACTCACACAGGGCCGGATCTCCATCGATGACCTTGCCCGCGGGCGTGCTGCGCCCGACGAACGCGTTCATGTCAGGGAAGGCATAGAAAGCGCCCTTGGGCTCCACGCACTTGACCCCGGGCATGGCCCGCAGGGTCTTCACCATGAACTGCCGCCGCTTGTCGAACTCCAGCCGCATGCGCTCCAGTTCGTCGGTCGGGCCCTCCAGGGCCGCAACCGCTGCCGCCTGGCTGACCGCGGCCGCGTTGGTCGTGGACTGGCTTTGCAGGGTCGACATGCCCTCGATGACGGGCAGAGGCGCCACGCAGAAACCGATACGCCACCCAGTCATGGCGAAGGACTTGGAGACCCCATCCACGATGATGGCGTGCCTGCGCACCTCGGGGCTAAAGGTGGCCGGCTGCACGAAGCGGGCATCGCCGTAGCAAAGACTGCGATAGATGTCGTCGGTGAGCAGCCAGATGTCGTGCCTCACCGCCAGGTCGGCCAGGGCGCGCAGAGTCTTCTCGTCATAGACCGCACCCGTCGGGTTGCTGGGCGATACGATCAGGATGATGCGCGTGCGCGGGGTGATCGCCCGGGCCACCGCTTCGGGGTTCACGATGAAGTCGTCTTCCGCTCGGGACACCACCGGCACCGGCTTGGCGCCGGCCAGCTTGGCGATCTCGGCGTAGCTCACCCAGTAGGGCGCGGGAATAATGATCTCGTCGCCTTCGTCCAACAGCACGTGGAAGGCGTTGAACAGGGACTGCTTGGCGCCCGCGCTGACCATGACCTCCTTGGGGTTCACCTCGAAGCCATGGGCCTTGCCTAGCCAGGTAGCCGCTGCCTTGCGCAGTTGCGGCGTCCCTTCCACTGCGGTGTACTTGGTGGCCCCGGCATCGAGTGCCTTCTTGGCTGCCTCCTTGATGTGAGCCGGCGTATCGAAGTCCGGCTCGCCAGCGCCAAAGCTCACCACGTCCACTCCCTGTGCACGCAGTTCCGCCGCCTTGGCGGTCACTTTTAGGGTCATGGATGGTTCCACGACTGATAAACGTTTTGCCAATTTAATCAGCATGTTGTCTCCGCTTCTTGAACTTCTTCTTTAATGCAGAAAGGACTACTGCCGGCACCACGCGCCCAATGTCCCCACCCATCTCCGCCACCTCGCGGACGAGCGACGAGGATACGAAAAAATTGTCCTCGTTGGTCATGAGAAAAATGGTTTCCACCTCGGGAGCGAGCTGCCGGTTCATATGCGCAAACTGGAACTCATACTCGAAGTCGGCCACGGCTCGCAGGCCGCGGATGACGAACTTCGCGCCCCGGCGCCGCACGTAGTCGACGAGCAGGCCACTCAACGAATCAACCTCGACCCGAGGATCGTTCCCCAAGGTCTCGTGAATCAGGCGTTTGCGCTCCACGAGAGAGAAGAGCGGCCGCTTGCGCGGGTTGTCGGCCAGGGCCACCACCACCCGGTCGAAGAGCTTGAGGGCACGGCGCACGATGTCCGCGTGGCCATTCGTGATGGGATCGAACGTCCCCGGATAGACAGCCAAGGGCCGCGAGCGTGACACTAGGCCAATCCCCTCTGCGGCCGATAGAAGGAGACGCCGGTGTCGCCGTAGAAACGGCGGTCGGTCATGACCAAGATGCCAAAGACCTCGGCCGGCACATGCCGTCGGTCATGTTCGACGATGATCACCGCGCCATCGGCCAGAAGCTCGCCACCCGCGAGCATCGACAAGACTGGCTCTGCCTCTCCCGACGCATAGGGCGGGTCCACGAAGATCCAGCCGAAGACCCTGCCCTCCACTTCGCCGGCCATGCGGTGCAGGGCACTGAGCACGCTCGATCCGACGACATGCGCCCGCCCGGAAAACCCGAGGTCTCGCAGATTCCGATGCAAGATCCCCAGCGCCCGCGCATCGCGCTCCACGAAGTCAGCCGCCACCGCGCCTCGGGAAAGAGCCTCGATCCCCAGGGATCCGGTTCCAGCAAATAGATCAAGAATAGGGTGCGGAGGTGGCGGGCCGAGGATGTTGAATATGGCCTCACGCACCTTCGCCCCGGTGGGCCTTGTTGTGGCTCCACGTGGCGCGCGAAGCTTGCGCCCGCGGTCAGCGCCAGCAATGACCCGCATGGAGGGCTTACCTACCGCGTGCAGGGGAGAGTAGTCAACCCGTGGACCGCCGGGCTATCCTGCTCTCCATGCCAGATTCCCTGTTGCTGACGCCCGCGGTGACGCGGCTCATGGAACTCGCGATCGAGGAAGACCTGGGCCGCGGGGACGCAACCACGCAGGCCGTGGTCGAGCCCGGAGCATCGGCTGTGGCCCATCTAGTCGCCCGTCAGGGTTTGACCGTGGCCGGACTGGACATCGCTGCCGCCGTCTTTCGCCGCCTGGACCCGTCGATCGCGATCGAGACGCACATTGCCGACGGTTCCGTGGCGGAACCCGGAACCCGGGTTGCGACCTATCGGGGCTCGGCCGCAGCCTTGCTGGCCGGCGAGCGGACCGCGCTCAACTTCTTGCAGCGCCTCTCGGGCGTTGCCACCCTGACGCGAGCCTTTGTTGCCGCAGCCAAGGGCACCAGCCTACGCATCACCGACACGCGCAAGACCACCCCGGGCTTTCGCCTGCTCGAAAAATACGCCGTGCGCATGGGCGGCGGCAGCAACCACCGCTTCGACCTGGGCTCGGGCGTTCTCATCAAAGACAACCACGTGGCGCTCGCTGGATCGGTCAGCGAGGCCATACGCCGGACCAAGGGTCGGGTGCCGCACAGCCTGAACATCGAAGTCGAGGTGGACAACCTGGCCCAGCTCGACGAAGTCCTGGGCGCAGGCGTTGCCATGGTCTTGCTCGATAATTTCACTGAGACGGATCTGGAAAAAGGCGTGGCGCGGATCCGCGCGGTCAAGCCCCGTCCACTCGTGGAAGTCTCGGGCGGCGTGACCCTGGCGCGCATCCCTGAGCTTGCCCGGCTGGGCGTGGATCTGGTGTCCGTGGGCGCGCTCACCCACTCGGCGCCTGCCGTGGATCTGGCTTTGGACCTGGAAGATCCCGCGGGGCGGCCGGCGTGAGCCAGAACGCCTCGCCCAGAAACGACCTGGCGCCAGAGGTTGTGCTCCCGCGGCTAGCCAGCCGACGTCTGGGCAGGGACTACGAGTTCCTCTCAGCTTGCGCTTCGACCAACGACGTGGTTCGTGGCCGAGCGGCGGCAGGCGCGTCCGAAGGCCTCGTGGTCGTGGCCGATGGCCAGAGCGCCGGTCGCGGCCGACTCGGGCGCTCGTGGCACTCGCCATCGGGACAAAACCTGTATTTCTCTCTCTTGCTCCGCCCTGCCCTACCTGCACGCCATGCCACGCCTCTGACGTTGCTTGCCGGTGCAGCACTGGCGCGCACGCTGGCCGAGGCCGGAGCAGCACCGCGCCTGCGCTGGCCCAACGATCTGCTAGTTCCTGCGCCGGGCGGGCTTCGCAAGGTGGCCGGCATCCTGACCGAGATGGCGAGCGACGGGGACCGGGTTCGCCACATCGTGCTGGGCGTCGGTCTGAACGTGAACGGACTGGAATTTCCGCCCGATTTGGCCGAACGTGCGACCTCGCTGCGCGTGGCTCTCGGCCGCACCTTCGACCGCGCCCGGTTGCTCATCGATTTCCTGGCTACCTTCGAGCCCGTCTACGATGATTTCCTGGCTGGCGGCCCCGCCTCGGGCCTGCAAGCATGGCGTCGCCATGCCGATCTCGGTCGCGTGTGTCGCATCGATCGCGACGGGGCCAGGGTCGAGGGGATCGCGATTGACATCGACGACGACGGCGCCCTGCTGGTACGTGACGACGCGGGACAGGTCCACCGCGTTGTCTCCGGAGAAACTAGCTAGCAGGAGTCCGCGCGCTATGCTGCGCCCACTTTGACCATCACCCAGTCGATCGTTCTCGGCATCATCCAGGGACTCACCGAATTTCTGCCGGTTTCATCGACGGCGCACCTGCGCATCGCGCCAGCCCTGCTCGGCTGGCCGGACAGCGGGGCGGCATTCACCGCGGTCATCCAGTTGGGCACCCTGCTGGCCGTGATCCTCTTCTTCGCGCGCGACCTGCTCGGCATGGTGACCGCGCTGGCCGATGCGAAGCGACGGCGCGGACCCGAGGGCCGCATGGCGCTCTATCTGGTGGCAGGCACGGTGCCCATCGGCATAGCCGGCATTCTCTTCAGACACGCGGTGGAGGGCCCGCTGCGCACGCTCGCCGTCATCGGCACGTCGCTCGTCGTGGTTGGCCTGGTGATGGCCCTGGTCGAACGCCTGGCGCGCCACGAGCGCGGCATGGACTCGCTCACCCTGCGCGACGCTCTCATCATCGGACTCGGGCAAACCCTGGCCCTGGTTCCTGGCGTTTCGCGGTCTGGAATTACCCTGGCCGTCGCCATGGCCGTGGGCTTGCGGCGCGACGCAGCCGCCCGCTTCTCGTTCCTGCTGTCAATTCCGGCGGTGGCGGCTGCGGCCGTCTTCGAGCTTCCCAAGTTGCTGCACAATCGCGACGTGGGAACCTCGGCCCTGTTCGCTGGTCTGGCGGCGGCGGGCGTGTCAGGATATCTCTGTATTCGATGGCTGTTGCGCTTTCTCCGGACACGAACCACGTACGCGTTCGTGATATACCGCGTGGCGCTTGGGTTGGTGCTTCTCGCCGCCGTACTCGCAGGAAAGCTGTCGTGACCGACTCTCGTACCCCCGATCACTTCGACCACGACCTCGGCCACGACCCTCTGCGGCTATCATGGGGTTATGGACGCAACTCCTACCTGGACAGCGCGGGTAGGGATCGGTATTCTTCGTGTTCTTGTTGACAGAAATCTTCTTCAAGGCTGGGCCCATAGCTCAGCGGTCAGAGCTGGCGGCTCATAACCGCTCGGTCCCTGGTTCGAATCCAGGTGGGCCCACTCGACTCGCAGCCGCCAGTACGGCTCTCCTCACCAGCAGCACGAGCACCTCGAACAGGCGCTCAGGAGGTACAGTTGCGCGACCAGCTTAAGCGTTTGGAAGAACTGCAACAGTTCGACGCTCAGATTCAGGAACTTAACAACGCGCTCAAAGCCATCCCAGCGAAACTGCAAGCTTCACAGAACGACCTCACCCGGGTCGAAGCCTTGCTGGACAGCGAACGCACGCAACTGACCGAAACCCAACGCTACTACAGCGAGCAGAAGGGCCAGCTTCAGACCGACGAGGCCACGGTCAGCGGCGCCAAGCACAAGTTGTCGTTGGCCAAGAACTCGAAGGAATACGTCGCCGCCCAGCGCGAGATCGAACAGACCCGCGAAAGCGTGCAGGCGCGCGAGGCCGAGGTCGCCAAGCTGGTCGAAGCCATCCAGGCCAAGGAGAAAGTTCTCGCCGACCGGGCCGAGGAGTTGAAGAGTCTCCGCTCGTCGATGGAAAAGGATGCTGAGGTCGCCCGCGCCAAGATGGCCGAGGTGCAGAGCAAGATCGACGCCCTGCAGGTCACGCGAGACAAGATTGCTGCCGGGATTCGCCCCGACTACCTCAAGCGCTACGGCGCCATCCGCATGCGCCGGGGTCTGGCCGTGGCCACGGTCCGCAACGGCACCTGCCTGGGGTGCAACATGAATGTCCCGCCCCAGCTCTTCAACACCTTGCAACGGGGTAACACCCTGGAAACCTGCCCGTACTGCCACCGCATCGTCTACTGGGAGGATCTCATGAAAGAGGAAGCGGCCTCCCCCACCCCATCGCCAGAATAGGCGGCGGCGCAGCCCACGGGCGCGCTATACTTGGGTCGGCTTCCCGCTGGAGTTCGGTGGATGGTCGCGACGGCGCTGGTCGCCGCCGAGGAAAGTCCGGGCTCCCTGGGCAGGGTGCTGGTTAACGGCCAGTCGAGATGACTCGAAGGAAAGTGCAACAGAAAGCAAACCGCCTGGGCGCGCGGGCAACCGCGCGAACAGGCAAGGGTGAAACGGCGTGGTAAGAGCACACCGCTCTCCCGGTGACGGGAGGGGCACGGCAAACCCCACCTGGAGCAAGACCGAATCGGAGCCGCGGGGTTTCCCCGCCGACGTGGCCCGCGTCGAGAACAGGTTCCAAGTTGGTCGCACGAGCCGCTCGGCAACGGGCGGCCTAGAGGAATGACCATCGCCCGCGCGAGGCAACGGACGCGGGCACAGAACCCGGCTTACAGCCGGACTTCAACGGGAAGCCATTTCTACTTGGAGGGGCGTTGGCGCTTCGATGGGCCGGCGGCCGACGATTGTGATGGGAACCCTGGGAGGGTTCCCATCCCCTCCCGCGATGGTCCGCGGCGAGCAAAGCTCGCCGGCTCCCCACGCGCTCCGGGCGTCTGGCTTGTCGCGCCTGCGCTTCCGCTCCTCACATACCCAAGTATGCTCCGGTGCGGTTCTCGGCGCGGCTGCGCCATACGCTCCGGCTTGTCGGCCGGCTGGTAAAGGCGGACGTCACGGCGTTTATCTACAGCGCGCAAGCGCCCTCAGGATCCCACGCAGGAAACTCCATTTTCATTCTGGTCGAATCTGCGCGAGAAGCATTTTCGCGTCGTACACGAGATGCCCAGGCGGGGCTAAGGCGGCCTCTTGGGCGGTCACCATCGTGATGTCGAGCCGTGCGCTGGGTTTGTTGATTGTGTTGACGCCGCCGCCGGAGCAATTCGTATAGGGTCCGTTTGAATAGCAGTTCACCGGCTGTTGGATGTTCAACCGCCTGACACTCTGGTTCTCGCCCGCAATATAGAACGCTTGATAACCGGAAGCGAGTGTGAGCTCCGCGGCTCGGCGAAGCGCAAACGAATGTGCCCGCTCTGGAGAAGTATAGCCATTCCCGGCGAAACTGACCTGCCATGCCCTCTCGCTGAGACGAAGTTCCGAATAGCCACCGCCAAACCCCGACTCGTGGTATCCGGTGGCGCACCCGATTACCAGGCAGACGATGAGGAGGCCTCGTAATGTCATTCGCACATGGTCTCCGCCCTTCGTCGTTTTCGCAAGTCCGTCCAACCTGTCTTCTGCGACTCTAGCCGAGTTCCGCTGACCAGCCCAGCTACCCCTGACTCTTGTTCCCGCGACGGGTGCCGCGAAGGATATCGGCCAGGAATTTTCCGGTGTAGGAACGCGGCTCGGCGGCCACTTCTTCGGGGGTGCCGGCGGCGATGATCTCGCCGCCTTGCGCGCCGCCTTCGGGACCGAGATCGATCACGTAGTCCGCGGTCTTGATCACGTCGAGGTTGTGCTCGATGACCAACACGGTGTTGCCGGCGTCGACCAGGCGGCCCAGCACGGCCAGCAGGCGCTTGACGTCGTCGAAGTGCAGGCCGGTGGTCGGCTCGTCCAGCACGTACAGCGTGCGACCCGTGCCCCGCTTGGCCAGCTCGCGCGACAGCTTCACCCGCTGCGCCTCGCCGCCCGAGAGCGTGGTCGCCGACTGCCCGAGCGCGATGTAGCCCAGGCCCACGTCGTCCAGGGTCTTCAAGATGTGCGACAGCCCGCGATGGTGCTCGAAGAGTTGCAGCGCCTCGGCCACGGTCTGGTCCAGCATCTGCGCGATGTCGAGCCCCTTCCACTTGACCCGCAGGGTGGCTTCGTTGTACCGGCGACCGCGGCACACCTCGCAGGTCACGTGCACGTCCGCGAGGAAGTGCATCTCCACCGTGCGCACACCGTCGCCCTCGCAGGCCTCGCAGCGGCCACCCTTCACGTTGAACGAAAAACGTCCGCGGCCAAAACCATAGGTCTTGGCTTCCGGGGTCATGGCGTAGATCTCGCGAATGAAGTCGAACGCCTTGGTATAGGTCGCTGGATTCGATCGCGGCGTGCGGCCAATCGGCTTCTGGTCGATGTCGACCACCTTGTCGATGGCGTCGATGCCTTCCAGCGCGGTGAACGCGCCCACCGGATCGAAGCCCCCGAGCAACTTGCGCCGCAGCGCCGGGTGCAGGGTGCCGTTGACCAGCGACGACTTGCCCGCGCCCGACACGCCGGTGACCGCCACCAGCACGCCGAGCGGAATCTTCGCCGTCACGTCCTTGAGGTTGTGCTCGCGCGCGCCCCGCAGGGTGATCCAGCCCGAAGCCGGCCGGCGGCGCGCCGGGATCTCGATGCGCTCCAGCCCGGCCAAATAGCGCCCGGTGAGCGATTTCGGATGGTCCCGCAGATCCTCGGGAGGTCCAGCCGCCACCACGCGCCCGCCCAGGCGGCCGGCGCCCGGCCCGAAGTCGACCACATGGTCAGCCGACTGGATGGTTTCCGCGTCGTGCTCGACCACGATGACCGTGTTTCCCAGATCGCGCAGGCGCCGGAGCGTGGCGATGAGGCGCAGATTGTCGCGCTGGTGCAGGCCGATGGAGGGCTCGTCGAGCACGTACATCACGCCCGACAGCTCCGAGCCGAGCTGCGACGCCAGCCGGATCCGCTGCGCCTCGCCGCCCGACAGTGACGAAGCCACCCGGTCAAGCGTCAGATAGTCCAGCCCCACGTTGAGCAGGAAGCCCAGGCGCGTGCGCACCTCCTTGAGGATCTCGGCCGCGATCTGCGCGCGTGCCCCTTTCAGCGGCATGGTCGCGCAGTGCTGGGCTGCCTCGCCCACGGTCATGGCAGTCACGTCCACGATGCTCTTGCCTGCCAGGTACACCGCGCGCGACTCGGGACGCAAGCGCTTGCCCTTGCACGCGCGGCAAGGCTGTTCGCGAAAGTAGCGCCCCAGCCACTGTCGCATCATCTCCGAGTGCGTGTCGGTCAGGCGCCGCCTGATGTTGTTGGCCACACCCTCGAAACGGATGGCCCACGAGCCCGCGCCATGCCGGCCTGACCAGCTCACCTGGACGCGTTTCTCTCCGGTTCCGAAGAGCACGATCTCGCGCTGGCGCGGGGTGAGCTGCTTCCATGGTTTGTCGAGGGGAATGCCGAACTCGCGTCGCAGCCCCTCGACGATGCGCGAGGTCCATCCGTCGTCGCGCGCCAGGCGCTCGCCCCATGGCTCGATGGCGCCCTCGAGCAAAGACAGATTCGGGTTGGGCACCACCAGATCGGGATCGACTTCCAGCTTGGAGCCCAGCCCGTTGCAATCCACGCACATGCCGAGCGGGCTGTTGAAGGAAAACGACGGCGGCGACAACTCGGGCAGGCCGACCCCGCAATTCGGGCACGCGCGCTCCTCGCTGTAGGCGCGTACCTGGTCCTCGCCCTCGACCTCGACCAGCACGGTTCCACTGCCGGCGCGCAGGGCGGTCTCGACCGAGTCGTTGAGACGGGCGCGTTGGCTGGCTTCCGCAGCCAGGCGGTCCACCACCACCTCCACCGTGTGCCGCTTCTTCTTGTCCAGGGCCTTCAGCTCGTCCAGGCGTTGCACCACGCCGTCGACGCGGGCGCGCGCGAACCCGGCCTTGCGCGCCTCCTCGAACATCTCGCGAAACTCGCCCTTGCGGTTGGCCGCCTTGGGCGCCAGCAAGGTCACCCGGGTCTTCGCCGGGAGGGCCAGCAATTCGTCCACGATCTCGGCCGCAGAACGCGCCGCCACTTCGCCGCCGCACAGATGGCAGCGCTGCTCGCCGGCCCGCGCGTACAGCACGCGCAGGTAGTCGTAGATCTCGGTGACCGTGCCGACCGTGGAGCGCGGGTTGGACGACGCTGACTTCTGTTCGATCGCGATGGTGGGCGACAAACCGCGGATCTGATCGTACTTGGGTTTCTCAAGCTGGCCGAGAAACTGGCGTGCGTAGGACGACAGCGATTCGACGTAGCGCCGCTGCCCCTCGGCGTACAGGGTATCGAAGGCCAGCGACGATTTCCCCGAGCCGGACACCCCGGTGAACACGACGAGCTGGCGCTTGGGGATGGCCAGCTCGTCGATGTCGAGATTGTGCTCGCGCGCGCCGCGGACAACTACGAAATCTGGCTCGTCAGCGCTGCGCTGGTCTTTCATCACTGAAAGTAGTAGGCGATGCCGACCGTATTCATGATGTTGCCGGTAAACTGCACCCCGCTGCTGCCCGAGTCCGGCAAGTAGATACCTATCCCCACCGAGGCCAGCAAGGCCACGTTGGACACAACGAAGACCCGCATCTGCGCGCCGAGTTCGAGCTCGAAGTCATACTGGCGGCCAAGCGGCGCAGCGCCGTGCCAGCTTATGAATGCGAAACCAGCTCCCAGCGAAAAGTCCGCCGCGGAAGCAGCGTGCACGTGGTACCAGCCTCGCGCTCCCAGGTCGAAGGCGGTACTTCCCGCGCTGGCGAGGCCGAACATCCCGTCGATGTGGAATCGGCCGCCCCAGTCTCCCCAGGTCGCGAGGATGTTTGGTCCGGGGGCATTGCCAGGCACCAACAACTGGACCGCGCCCAGCCCGAACCCGCGGCCGTTTCCGCTCGTGGCACCAGTCACCGTTGCCCTCGAAATCTGCTCGTTGCCCGTGCCCTGCTGTGCCAGCGCCAGAGCGGGCGTGAGGACAGAAGCGATCGTCAGGAGCATCAGAAAGGTTGGCACTCGACGCATGTAGACACCTCCCAATTTGTGAAAAAGGAACCGTACTATAATCCATCGCCGCCATGAAGCTCGGACCGCGCGTCGCCATCGTCACCACGCTGCTCATGGCAGTCGCGCTCGCCTGCGCGATCTGGGCCGTGCTCGCCGTGCTGCGCGCCGATCAAGTGCGCAGGCTGGACGGTGAGGCCCATGCCATGGCCGACGCGCTGGCAGCAGGGCTGGAACCCCTGACACCCAGCGAGGCCGGCACGCTTCTGCCCGCCCGCGTGGCTTCGGCCAACGCGCGGCTGGGTCAGTTCCGTCTGGAAACCATCGCCTGGGGCACCCAGCGGCCCAACAATTTCTGGGCTGGCTTGGTGGACGAGGCGAGCCGGCTCGATGCTCCGGTGGGCCAGCTCTTCGAGCCGGCCGGCATGCCGCTCTTCTACGCCATGGCGATTCCCCTGCACAGTGCCCAGCCCGGCGCACCGGATCGCCAGACCAGCGCCTTTTTGGGCCTGGTCTGCGACAGCAGCTTCATCACGGCCGAGGTCATGGGCACCGGCTGGCGCCTGCTTCCCTTTCTCGTCCTGGGAATCCTTGCCTTCGGCATCCTGCTCTACCTGACCCTGCGCCGGCGCGTGGTGAACCCGCTGCGCCGGCTGATCGAGGCTCTCGACGCCGTGGCCCAGGGCGACCTGACCCGCGCGGTGCTGCCCGGCCGCGACGACGAGATCGGCAGCCTGGCCGGGCAATTCAACAAGATGACAAACTACCTGCGCGAGGCGCGCGAGAAAGAGGCGCGCGCCACCGCGGCCCGCCAGACCATGGAAACGCACCTGCGCCGCGCGGAAAAACTGGCCACCGTGGGCCAAGTGGCGGCCGAGATCGCGCACGAGGTGGGCACGCCGCTCAACGTGATCGGTGGCCGCGCCCGCACCCTGGCCAAGCGTCCCGACGATCCGGCCGAGGTGCAGAAGAACGCCGAGATCATCACCGAACAGGTTGGGCGCATCACCAAGATCATCCGCCAGGTCCTGGATGCGTCACGCAAGAGCCGGCCCAGTTTGACGGAAGTCGACGTCACCCGCGTGGTGCGCGAGGCGCTCAGCTTCGTGGAGGAGCTGATCCAGCGCCAACACATCGAGGTGAGCGTGCATGCCGCGACCGATCTGCGGCCGATTCCCGGCGACCCCGACGAGATCCAACAAGTCTGCCTGAACCTTGTGATGAACGCGATTCACGCGATGAAGGACGGCGGCAGCCTGACCATCGACTTGGAACAGCTGGTCCGGCGCAAGGAGGGCCTGGCGTTGTCGCCGCCTTCGCCCTATCTCATGCTGCAGGTGAGCGACACCGGGCCCGGCATTCCGGTCGCGGATCGCGACAAGATCTTCGAACCGTTCTTCACCACCAAGGATCCCGGCCAGGGCAGCGGGCTGGGCCTGGCGGTGAGCAAGGGCATCGTCAAGGATCACGAAGGCTGGATCGAGGTCGACGATGCCCCGCAAGGCGGGGCCGTGCTTCGCGTGTTCCTGCCCGTGGGCCGCGGGACCGAGCAACGAACCCGGGCTGACGGCGACACGCCTGCGCCGGTCAGCGAGAACGCGCGACAGCCGGGCGGGTGAGGTGGCGACGGCCAGACAATAACCGCGCTTGCCCCACGTCCACGGATAGGCAAGGATTGGCGGGCAAGACTTCCGCCTGACGGCGCGCCTTGCGCAGCATGGCCAGCCCTCCGAGCACGAACCACCACGTCTCCCCCGCCCGCGGACCAGCCCGGGCCGTCATCCTGGTGGTTGACGACGATGCGGACCAGCGCCAATCACTCAGGGAGGATCTGGAACGCGAAGGTTTCGCCGTCGATCTTGCCGACGGTGGCCGCGCGGGCGTGGAGCGTGTGCGGCGGGGCGGCGTGGACCTGGTGGTGTCCGACGTGAAAATGCCTGATCTCGATGGGCTGGATCTGTTGCGCGAGGTTCGCGCCGTCGATCCCTCTCTATGTGTCATCATCATCACCGGATTCGGGTCGATCGACACCGCCATCCGTGCGGTCAAGCTGGGCGCCTACGACTATCTGCCCAAGCCGTTCGAGACCGACCACCTCCTGCTCCTCATCGACAAAGCGCTGGGCGAGCGCGCGCTCCGCTCCGAGGTGGTGCGGCTGCGCGAGGAGGTCAACCGGCGCGACCGGCTGGACAACATCATCGGTCGCTCGCCCGCCATGCAGGAGGTCTTCGGTCTCATCCGTCGCATGGCGGGCTCACAGGTCAGCGTGCTGGTCACCGGCGATTCTGGCACCGGCAAGGAGCTGGTGGCGCGCGCCATCCACGCCCATGGTCCGCGCAAGGCTCGTCCCTTCGTGGCGATGAACTGCTCGGCGATTCCCGAAACTCTGCTGGAAAGCGAGCTCTTCGGCTACGCGCGCGGCGCCCATTCCACCGCAAACACCGACCGCCAGGGTCTGTTCGTCGAGGCGAACGGCGGCACCCTGTTTCTTGACGAGATCGCCGAGATGCCCCTGCGGCTGCAACCCAAATTGCTGCGCGTCCTGCAGGACGGTGAGGTGCGGCCTCTCGGCACCAACAAGGTCGAACGCGTGGACGTGCGAGTGATCGCCGCCACCAATCGCGACCTGGCCGCGTATCTGCGCGAGGGACGCCTGCGCGAAGATCTCTACTACCGACTCAACGTCGTGCAGATTCATCTGCCCCCGCTACGCGCCCGCAGCGAGGATATCCTGCCCCTGGCGGAACATTTTCTGGCCCGCTCGGCCGCGCGGACCGGCAAACCCCTGCGCGGCTTTTCCGAGAGCGCCAAGAAGATCATGCTTGCCTACACCTTCCCCGGCAACGTGCGTGAGCTGGAAAACATGGTGGAACGGGCGGTGGCGCTGGCCGAGGGCGAGCTGGTCGGCCCCGATGATCTCCCTCCGGTCATGCGCGAGCGCAAGAGCCAGGACCGCATGGCCACCGCGGTCGCGCAGGGTCTGACCCTGGACCAGCTCGAACGCGAATTCATCGAGCGTGTGCTGGAATCCGAGGGCGGGAACAAGACGCGTGCGGCCCTGCGCCTGGGGCTGGACCGCAAGACCCTGTACCGAAAGCTGGAAGAATACGCGGCGGCACCCAAGCCAGGCAGCGACGGAGATGGGCCGAAGAGCACGGAATAGCCGCGGCGCTATCGACGCGGCCGCAGCGCCCTGCTAGCACTAGGGCATGGCTGATTCATTCGGCTCTCGCTCCGCGTTGCGCGTGGGCAACCGCAGCTTCGAGATCTTCCGTCTGTCCGCGCTGCACGCAGACGGCTCGCCACTCGATCGCTTGCCGTTCTCGCTGAAGATTCTTCTCGAGAACCTGTTGCGGCGCGAAGATGGCATTGCGGTCACCCGACAGCACATCGAGGCCGTGGCGCGCTGGCAGCCCGATGCCGAGCCAGCGCGCGAGATCGCGTTCATGCCGGCGCGGGTGCTCATGCAGGACTTCACCGGCGTGCCCGCGGTGGTTGATCTGGCTGCCATGCGCACCGCCACCCAACACATGGGACGCGACCCCACCCGCATCGATCCGCTCTTGCCAGCGGAACTGGTCATTGATCACTCGGTACAAGTGGACGAGTACGGCCACGCGCAGGCTCTGGCGCGCAACAGCGAGATCGAGTTGACCCGCAACCACGAACGCTACGCGTTCCTGCGCTGGGGCCAATCCGCCTTTCGCAATCTCGCCGTGGTGCCGCCCAGCACGGGCATCGTCCATCAGGTCAACCTCGAGTACCTGGCGCGCGTGGTGTTTACCGGTGCCGATCCCAAACGCCCTGATGTCATGCAGGCTTATCCCGACACCCTGGTGGGAACCGACTCGCACACCACCATGATCAACGGGCTGGGCGTGCTGGGCTGGGGCGTGGGCGGCATCGAGGCCGAGGCCGCCATGCTCGGGCAACCCGTGCCGCTGCTGATTCCCCACGTGGTCGGCGTCCGCCTGACCGGCTCGCTGCGCGCCGGGGCCACGGCCACCGATCTCGTTCTCACAGTCACGGAAATCCTGCGCAAGCTGGGCGTGGTGGGGAAGTTCGTCGAATTCTTTGGCCCCGGGGTCGCGAAACTGCCGCTCGCGGATCGCGCGACCATCGCCAACATGGCGCCCGAATTTGGCGCCACCTGCGCGATGTTTCCCATCGACGAAGAAACCTTGGCCTACCTGCGTTTCTCCGGCCGGTCCCAGCAATCCATCGCCCTGGTGGAGGCCTACTTCCGGGAGCAGGGGCTGTTCGCCACGGCCGATACACCCGAAGCCCAGTACACCAAGGTCGTCGACCTCGACATGGCCAGCATCGAGCCGTGCGTGGCCGGGCCACGCCGGCCGCAGGAGCGCGTTCCGCTTCCCGAGATCAAGAAGTCGTTTGAAGCCGCCCTGCCCTCGTTGACCAGGCCCAAGCCGCCTGCTGCTGCCAGCCCCTCTCCGATCGCGGCCGCTCACCCTACCCTGAAACACGGCTCGCTGGTGCTGGCTGCCATCACCAGTTGTACCAACACGTCCAACCCGTCGGTGCTCCTGGCCGCAGGCCTGCTGGCCAAGAAAGCGGTGCAGCGCGGCCTGGCCAGCCAGCCCTGGGTCAAGACGTCGCTGGCGCCGGGATCGCAGGTGGTCACCGCCTACCTCAAGGCGGCTGGCCTTCTCCCTCATCTCGAGGCGCTCGGCTTTCACGTGGTGGCTTACGGCTGCACCACCTGCATCGGCAACTCGGGACCGCTGGCGGCGCCCATCTCGCAGGCCATCGAAGAGCGCTCGCTGGTAGTGGCGTCGGTGCTGTCGGGCAACCGCAACTTCGAAGGTCGGGTACACCCCGAAGTTCGCGCCAACTACCTGGCCTCGCCGCCGCTGGTGGTGGCCTTTGCCCTGGCTGGCCGGGTGGACATCAATCTCGAGGAGGAGCCATTGGGTCAAGACCGCTCCGGCCAGCCGGTCTTCCTGCGCGACCTCTGGCCATCGCAGGCCGAGATCCAGGCCGCATCAGCGGCGGTCAAGCCCACCATGTTCAGCGAGGCCTATGCCACCGTATTCGACGGCGATGCTCGCTGGCGCGGCATGCAGGTTCCGCAGGCAGCTACCTACGCATGGAACGAGGACTCCAGCTACGTCAAACATCCGCCCTACTTCGTTGACCTGCCGGCGACGCCCGCCGCGCCCGTCGAACTGGGCGGCATGCGCGTGCTGGCCGTGCTGGGCGACAGCATCACCACCGATCACATCTCGCCCGCGGGATCGATCAAACCCGACAGCCCAGCCGGGCGCTACCTCGTGGGCCTCGGTATCCAGCCCAAGGACTTCAACTCCTACGGCTCCCGTCGTGGCAACCACGAGGTCATGGTGCGCGGGACTTTCGCCAACATTCGTATCAAGAACCTGCTGGCGCGCGGAACCGAGGGCGGCGTCACGCGCTACCTGCCCGGCCGCGAAGTCATGCCCATCTACGATGCGGCCATGAAGTACCAGGCTGACCACGTGCCGCTCTTGGTGCTGGCCGGCCGCGACTACGGCTGCGGCTCGTCGCGCGACTGGGCGGCCAAGGGGACGCGCCTGCTCGGGGTGCGCGCGGTGCTGGCCGAAAGCTTCGAGCGCATCCACCGCTCGAACCTGGTGGGCATGGGGGTGCTGCCGCTGGAGTTTCTGCCCGGCGACAGCGCGCACAGCCTGGGTCTGGACGGCGAGGAGATCTTCGAGACCCTGGGCCTGCCCCACTTCCTCGATGCGCCGCCGGCCCACCGCCAAATTGCCTTGCGCATCACCCGGCCCGATGGATCGCAAGACCACTTCGCCGTGCGCGTGCGCATCGACACGCAACAAGAGTCGCTCTACTACCAGCACGGCGGCATCTTGCCGTATGTGCTGCGCTCGCTGGTTTGATTGTGCCAATCACGAAATCCTTCATCCCGCTCGTGGCACTCGCCACGCTGATCGCTTCTTCGACCGGTGCCGCGCCCACGCCGCGGCCAGGAGGATCTGGCTTGACCTCGCAAAAATCAGCTTTCCCTTTCGCGTTTGCCGAGAAGGTCCTGGGCAACGGCCTGCGCATCTTCGTCGTGCCCTATGACTCGCCCGGCCTGGTGGCCTATTACTCGGTGGTGCGCACGGGCAGTCGCAACGAGGTCGAACCGGGCAAGTCCGGCTTCGCGCACTTCTTCGAGCACATGATGTTCCGCGGGACTGAGCGCTATTCCACCGAGCGCTACAATGCCGAGATCAAGGCCATGGGAGCGGACTCCAACGCGTTCACCGCCGAGGACATGACCGTGTTCCACATCCTGGCGGGCAAGTCCGCGCTGGCCAAGGTGGTCGAGATCGAGGCAGACCGCTTTCAGAATCTGAAATACGACGACGCTTCCTTCCAGAAAGAAGCCCGCGCGGTTCTGGGTGAGTACAACAAGGGCTCGTCGGATCCGATGCAGAAGATGGAAGAGGCTCTCTACAACCACGCTTTTGTGGCGCACAGCTACAAGCACACCACCATCGGTTTTTTGCGCGACATCGAGAACATGCCCCACCAGTTCGATTACTCGCGCCAATTTTTCGACCGCTACTACCGGCCCGACAACGTGATCCTGCTGGTGGTCGGCGACGTCACTGCCGATGCAGTGGTTCCGTTGGTCGAGAAGGCGTACGGCGCCTGGGCCAGAGGCCCCGCGCGGCCGCCGGTCCCCGTCGAGCCGCCGCAGATGCTGGAAGAACGCATAACCGTTCCCTGGAAAGGCGCCAGCCTGCCCATGCTGTTTGTCGGCTATCACACACCCGCATTCTCCACCAAGTCGCTCGACGGACCCGCGCTGGAAGTCCTGGGCGAGTTGCTCTTTGCTGAGCGCTCGCGCTTGCACAAGCAACTCGTGCTCGACGAGCAGAAGGTGGAAACCCTGGAAGGTAGCGCCGGGCGACACGTGGATCCCAACCTGTTTCTCGTGCTGGCCCGGGTGAAGCAAAGCCAGGACATGGCCACCGTCGAATCCACCATCGACAAGGAGATCGCGCGCATCGCAGCCCAAGGCGTGGACGAAAAGACCCTGGGCGAGGTGCTTTCGCACGCGCGCTACGCGTTCGCGGCCCAACTCTCGACGCCCGACCACGTGGCGCTGGTGGGGGCCGAGTTCCTGGCTCTCGACGGTCGGTTGTCCGCTATCGACGAATACTTCGCCCGACTGGCTCAGGTGACAAGCGCCGACGTGCAGCGGGTGGCACGCACGTACTTCACACCGCGCAACCGCACCGTCGTCACCCTACAACCGGAAGCCCCGTGAACCGACGGAGAACACCCATCATGTTGCTTTCCATCGCCCTGGCGGCAGCAGGCGTCCTCGCCTCCCGCCGACCGGCTGCTGCTTCACCCTCGCAACGCGCGGCCGCGCTCCCGCGAGGCCCGCGCACCGTGAAGTTGCCCTCGCCTGACAATCCCCTGGTGGCCATCCGCCTGCTCTTCCAGATAGGCGCGGCCGACGATCCCGCGGGCAAGGACGGCATGGCCGCGCTGACCGCGGCCATGCTCGGTTCGGCCGGAACGCAGCGCCGCTCCTGGGCCGAAGTCCTCGACGCGCTCTATCCCATGGCGGCCGAGATTCAAACCTACGGCGACAAGGATGCTCTTGTCTTTGAGGGCACAGTTCATCGCGACAATCTGGCGGCCTTCGCCGAACTTCTGGCCGAGCAGATCCTGACCCCGCGCTTTGCCGACGAAGATTTCACGCGTCACCGCCAGGACGCGATGGACTTCATCAGCAAGACCCTGCGCGGTAATGACGACGAGGATTTGGGCAAGCAGGCCCTGGCCGCGCTCATGTTCAAGGGCCATCCCTATGGCCATCCCACCGCCGGCACGGTAGCCGGTTTGCAAACCATTACTCTCGCTGACGTCCGCCGTTTCTACGCCAGCATGTTCACCCAGGATCGCTTGATCGTGGGCGTGGCCGGCGGGTATCCCGACGGCTTTCCCGAAAGTTTCGCTGCGCGTTTTTCCGCGCTGCCCGCCCGGGGCAAGCCGCAGAGGAAAGTTCCGCCGGCCCCAGCCCACGGCGGCGAGGTGCTGATCGTCGAAAAAGACGCCCGCGCCAACGCCGTGTCCATTGGCCACCCTCTCGACATCACGCGCGTCGACGACGACTTCTATTCTCTCTTCCTGGCCGGCTCCTACCTGGGCGAACACCGCACCTTCAATGGCCAGCTCATGGTCGAACTGAGGCAGAAGCGCGGGCTGAACTACGGCGACTACGCCTACGTCGAGAACTTCATCCAGGACGGCGGGACGACTTTTCCGCTGACCAACATCACGCGCCGCCAGCAGCACTTCGAAATCTGGCTGCGCCCGCTGGCACCGAAGACCACGGCGTTTGCCATTCGTGGCGCTCTTTTCGAACTGGACAAGCTGGTGCGCGAAGGCATTCCGGCTGAGGGCTTCCAAGCCACGCGCGAGTTTCTGCTGCACTACGTGGACCTGTGGGCGCAGGATCCCTCACGCCGCCTGGGTTACGCCATCGACGCTCTCATCTACGGCAAGGACATCATCGCTGAGCTGAAGGCGCGGCTGCCGTCAATGACCAAGGTGCAGGTCGACCGAGCCATCCGAAAGCACCTCGACCCCAGGCGCTTGACCATCGCCATCGTCAGCGACAACGCCAAAGCCCTGCGTGCCGAGTTGCTGTCCGGCAAGCCCACGCCCATAACCTATGACACCCAGGACACGCCGGCTGAAGTCCTTGCGCAAGACAAGTCCATCGCAGGTTTCCCGCTTCCCATCACCGCCAGCCGGATCAAGATCGTTCCCGCGGGAGTCATGTTCGAGAAGTAGAATGGGCCGTCGATGCCCGGAGCCGGTCGCTACCATATCTCGCGCAAGATCGCCGACGGCGGCATGGCCGAAATCTTTCTTGGCCGCCAACGTGGGGTCGAGGGATTCGAACGGCCGGTCGTGCTCAAGCGCATTCTTGCGTCTCTGCTGGCCGACCCGCAATTCCGCAATCAGATGATCGACGAGGCTCATGTCGCCATGAGCCTCAACCACAGCAACATCGTTCAGGTGCTGGATCTCGGCCACGCACGGGGCCGCTACTTTCTCGTCCTTGAGCTGGTCGATGGCTGGGACCTCAACCAGATCTTCAATCGTGCCCGGGCCGCCTCGTTTCCTCTCCCGCCCGAGCTGTCCCTCTATGTCGCGGGCGAGGTCTGCCGGGCGCTCGGCTATGCCCACGCCAAGACACGTGACGGGCAGCCTCTGGGCATCGTCCACCGCGACGTGAGCCCGCACAACGTGCTGGTCAGCGAGCAGGGCGAGGTCAAGCTGACCGACTTTGGCATCGCCAAGGCCACGGGCCGGCGCGAGCACACCGGTCACGGCGTGATCAAAGGCAAGCTAGCTTTCATGTCGCCCGAGCAGGCGTCGGGCTCCGCGGTCGATGCACGCTCGGACATCTTCTCGCTCGGAACCGTGCTGTACCTGCTGGGCACTGGACGGCGTCCCTTCGAGGCACCCACCGATCTCGAGGCCATCGTGCGTGTGCGGCAGTGCCAGTTCGCACGGCCCGAGGAGGTCACGCCCGACATCTCGCCCGAGTTCGCCCGCATCACCCTGCGGGCCATGCAGGCGGCCCCGGCGAACCGCTACCAGAGCGCGGAGGAGATGCTGGTCGACATCGAGACCGTGCAGCGCTCCGCTTTCAAGGCCGCGGGCCAGACCGAACTCAAGCGCTGGCTGGCGGAGCTGCAGCAGATGGACGGCGCGCCGACTATCTCCAAAGCGATCGGTCAGCCACCCGCGACGGACGATTCCGAGCCTCTGCAACTCGACGGCAGCGAAGATCTCATCTTCGACGACTCTTCCCAGGTCTCCGAGCTGCGCGAAGGCCCGGTTCGGCCCACCATGCCCACCATGGCGGCCACGCCGGCGCTCCTGCCCACCATGCACGTCGCAGCGCCGCCCCCCACTCCACCAGCAAAAGATCCGTCGAAGCTGTCGCGGCGAGTGGCCATGTTTTTCTTCCTGGGTGGGGCGGCTACGTTGCTGGCGTGGTTGGGCCTGCGCGACACTCCACGACGGCAGCACATAGCGGCGCGCTCCTCATCTGCTCCACGTGCACCGGCGTCGCCGGTCCCGGCTCCAGCGGAGCCGCCTTCTCCCCAACCCACCGAGGAGCCTGCCAAGAACGACCAGCCGCCCGCGCCGGAAGAGACTCGTCCGCCGCCCCAGCCACCGCCGACGGAAGACGAGGAGGAGGCTCTGCTCAAGCACAGCGAGCCAGCCAGCTCTGACCAGATTCTCGGAGAGGCTGAGGGCGAGGTGCCAGCCAAACCACCTGGCGCCAGACATGGCGAGCGGGCCAAGTCGGAGCGCGCCCTCCCCGAGAGCGTCTCCGTTCACATAGAGAGCCGCCCTCAAGGCGCCGTGGTCAAACTCAAGGAACGCGTCTTCGGGCGATCGCCGCTCAACCTGCGCTTCCGGCCCGGAATCACCTACCAACTGACATTCGTCAAGAAGGGGTACGAAACCGTGAGCAGGCGTTTCACCGTAAGCGGCAGGAAGAACCAGAAAGTCATCATAGCGCTGAAGAAGAAACCTGCGCCGAAGAAGTCGTTCTTTCGACGAATCCTGGGACGATGAGCCCCTCGCGCACCTCTGCGTCCTCCCCTCCCCCGGTGTTCTCAGCGAGCCGCGGTTCTCCGAAGGCGAGGCACACAGAGGCGCGGTCGCGAAAAAGCCCTAATCGCCCCCGGGGTTGTACACACCCGGCAGCCGCGGTCCGCGCCGATCACCCCGGTCGCGCCCGTGTCGGTGGCGGCCATGTCGTGACCGCCTGCGCTGCCTGCGACCGCCATCTGACTCGTTTCCGCCGCGCCCGTTGGGGTTCTGCCCGCTCGGCGGCGGCCGTCCCGGCGCCCCGTGCACAGAGGCGGCCACCGGCAACGACAACGGCGGCGGCACCACCCATTCCACGTAGGGTCGAATGTTGGCATCACGGATCGCCGCCCAGCCGGCTGCAAAGTCAGGCGCGGCTTCTTCTGGGCGAACCTCACACGACGCGGCCTCAGCTGAAAACGCCTCGGCCTCGCCCGGTTCCAGCACGATCTCTCCCGCTGCCGGTTCCCCGATGCCCGGCGCCTCTTGCCAGACACTCTCGTCGACGATGCCGTCGCTGGCGGGCGGCGGAACCCAAGGCGGGGGCACGGCGCGCGAAGGTAGATCGGGTATGGCGGTGGGGAAGATCGGCACTGGGCGCGCAGCACCTGCCGGCTTTTCGCCGCGACGCCGGTGCCGGCGCGGGCGGCCGTGGAAATCAGTTGCCGCGTGCAAACCGTGACGTGCGTCGGCGTCTCCTGGGTCGAACACCTCGCTGTCCAGGCCCGCGCATGAGTCACACAGGCCACACTTCCCGCCATCCTCCTCGCCGAAGTATGCGCGCAGCATCTGCACCCGGCAGGTCTGCGTGTTCATGTACTTCAACAGCGCGGCCAGTCTCCGCCGGTCGGAAATACGCCGCGCCTCGAAAACCGAGGCCGCCTTGTCGATCTGCTCGCGCGTGGGCCGCGGCTCCACCCCCGCCCAGCGCGCGGCCTTGACTTCCACCGCCACCCCCATGGCCTCCAGCACCGAGAGAACCACGCGCACGCGGCGTTCCGGCAAGGCCATCGACAGGGCCAGGTCGCGCACCGAAACCTCTTTGCCCTCGTCGCTCCAGGCATACAGCCCCTCTGCCACCGCGCGGGCTTGCGTCTTGGTGGGGTGTGCCTCTTTGAGAAAATGCTCTTGGATGGCGATGTCGTCCGGCTGGAAGAGCAAGACACACCGGGCGGGCTTGCCGTCGCGGCCAGCGCGCCCCGCCTCCTGCACGTAGGACTCAGGCGAGCCTGGCATCTGGTAATGGATGATGTAGCGGATGTCTGGCTTGTCCACACCGAGCCCGAAGGCATTGGTGGCGATCATGACCACCTTGCGCCCGGCCGACATGAAGGACGCCTGCGCCTTTTCCCGCTCATCCGTGGTCATCTTGCCGTTGTAGCGTTCGACCGGGATCTTGCCGTGGCGCAAAGCCACGTAGAGCTCGTCGACCGCCCTGACCGTCGCGCAATACACGATGCCCGGGCGCCGCAGGCGCTGGATCAATTTGCCCAAGACGCGCAGCTTGTCCGCCTCACCGCCAACCTTGCGCACGTCGAAGGCCAGGTTGGGACGATGGAATGACACCCGGCAGGTGTAGACGTCCTTCATCCCGAGCTGGACAGCGACATCCTCGGCGATCGCCGGCGTGGCCGTCGCGGTGAGTCCCAGGATGGGTGGCCGCCCTAGCACCTCCGCCGCGCGCCGCAGCCCCAGATAGGAAGGTCGGAAATCATGTCCCCACTGCGACACGCAGTGGGCTTCGTCCACGCAGAAGAGCGAGAACCTCACGCCCGCAAGCATCTCCTGCACGGCGGGTGTGCAAACCGACTCGGGCGTGATGAGAATCAGCTTGATGCGGCCCTCGCGTACCCCATCCAGATCCGCGGCGCGTTCCTTGGCCGTGCGGGTCGAATCGATGCGCGCCACAGCCACGCCGGCGGCCTTCAGCTTGCCGACCTGGTCCTCGATGAGCGCCAGCAGCGGAGAGACCACCAGGGTTGGGCCAGTCAGCGACAGCGCAGGCAGCTGATAGGTCAGCGACTTCCCGCTCCCCGTGGGCATGATGGCCAGGGTGTCGCGACCGCTGAGCACCGACTCGATGACCTCGGCCTGCCCGGGACGCAGCTCGCGGATGCGCAGGATGGGCCGGGCGTGATCCACCGCCTGCCTGAGGGCCGATGAGTACTCCGACTCAGGCACGGCCCGCGCACTTGGTATGACCGCAGGGCTGAGCGGCTCGACCGGTTCGCGGATGCGGAAAGCCTCGGTCCCGCTCTCCGATCGATGGATGATGATGGTGGGCTCCGCGTCGTCCTGCACAGCCATGGGCCCGTCTCCGCCGTCGTTCTGACCGACGCGTACGGACTCGTTGGCAGCAGCGGCCTCAGCCGGCTCCCAGTTGGATGGGGTACTCAGTCTCGACTCCTCTCCGATCTCGAATCACGTAGCTAAAGTATGGATTCCTGCTCCAACAATCCACCGTTCCCGGGCACGGCCCCCAGTTCCTGGACCGTTGGGACGCTGGTCTCAGTACAACCTCGACCGCTTCGACGTCAGCGCGGACACGACGTCCGCCTCGCAGGAAGTCACAGTCAACTTAGCACAGTCTCCGGCGTCGGTCACTAGAATTAGGTATGGCACACCACGTGCTGGAGTTCCCTTTGTGCCGGCTCTCCTTGCTCTCGCTCCGGATGCCCGTCCTCGAGAACGGCTGCTGGCCCGCGGTCCAAGTGCCCTCTCCGACGCAGAGCTCCTTGCAATACTCCTCGGCAGCGGCCGCCAGGGACAGAATGTCATCGAAATCGCTCATGATTTGATTGCCCGACTGGGCGATCTGCGTGGACTGGGCGATGCCGCAGAAGCAGAATTGCGCACCCAGCCGGGGGTCGGCCCGGCTCGCGCCGCCGTGATCCAGGCGGCTCTTGAGCTAGGGCGAAGGGCGACCGGAACTCGGCCCGAACGCGGCCGATTCCTGGGCAACGCAGCCGACGTCTGGACGCATTATCGAGCCAGGCTGTCGCCCTCGCTCGTCGAGGAATTTTGGATGCTGGCGCTCGATGTCCGCCACCGTGTCCAATTCGAATCCTGCGTGGCGCGCGGGTCGCTCACCGGAGTCGAGGTCCACCCGCGCGATGTCTTCCGCACCCTCATCCGCAGCGCCGCCGCGTCGGTGATCTTCTGCCACAACCACCCGTCGGGCGACCCATCACCCTCACGCCAGGACATGGAGCTGACCGCACGCCTCCGCCAGGTTGGTGAGCTGTGTGGCATCGGTGTGCTCGACCATGTGGTAGTTGCAGCCGGTGGGTATGTGAGCTTCGCCGACCGCGGCTGGCTGTGAACAGCACCAGTTTCTGGACCGCTGGCTGTGACGACCTACAATTCGGCCATGCGCTCTACCGCCCTCATAGCAGCCACGGCGGCACTTGCCCTTGCCATCTGGCTGGATGCCCCGGCCTGGGCCGACGGCACAGCACTGCCGGGAACCTGCGCGCTTGGCACCGGCGGGGCCATGCGCGCGACGGCAACGGGCGATGCCGGCCCCATGCTCAATCCGTCCGGGATCTCGCTCCTGCGCGCCTACACCGTGGAAGGCGCCTATCAATACGGGAGCCGAGATTCGGCGAACGACGTTCACGTGTCACTGGTCGATTCCACCTCAGGTTTCAATCTTGGTGGCGCTCTCTTCTACACGTTTCACACGGCCTCGCCCACCGGCGGGACTCAGATCGGCCACGAGGGCGGTCTTTCGCTGTCGTTCCCACTCGGCGACGTAGTGTTTCTCGGCGGCACGGCGAAATATATGTACTTTTCGACCGAGGCAAGCGGCACTACGGACAAGAAGACGGGCTTCACCTTCGACGCCGGACTAACCATTCGACCCATACAGTTCCTTTCCCTGGCAGTCGTCGGATACAACCTGACCAATCCGGAAACTTCCTTCGCACCCGAGGCTTTGGGCGGCGGCGTGAGCGTGAGCCCCTTGCCCGGATTTCTACTGCTCCTGGACAGCGTGCTGGAGCGCGTGTCGGGTGACCCGACCCGCAGCAAGGCCTACTACATGATGGGAGGCGGTGAATATCTAGGCAAGACCATGGCGATCCGGCTGGGCGGCGGAAGCGATGGCCTGCACAAGAACGGTTACCTGAGCGGCGGTCTGTCCTTTGTTTCTGGCGTAGGCGCGCTCGACATTTCCATGCGTCAAGACATCTCAGGCGACAACAAAGGCACGTTCGTGGGCGTCAGTGCTCGGCTCTTCGTTCCCACGATTTAGCCTTTACACGATAGACTGGCGGCTGCTTGTCGCCTGCTCCCTGGAACTTTTCTGCTGCAACGCTGTCCATTGATATGTGGAGGCTACCCTCGCGCCCACGCCGGCCACGGCCATCCCGGCAAAGGCATCATCCCACCCCGGTCGGTTGCGTGCCTCGCACTCGCGGTCTGCGTTTCAGATGAGTCTGTCCGAGCGACTCCTGGTTGCCAGGCTGGTCAGAAGGGACGAGGAAGCCTTCAATGAGGTGGTGCGCCTGCATGGCGACCGCGTCTTCAATCTGGTCTTGCGCATGGTCGGCTCGCGCGCCGAAGCCGAGGACATCGCCCAGGAAGTCTTTGTCACGGTCTTCAAGAGCATCGACTCGTTCCGCAGCGAAGCCAAGCTGTCCACTTGGTTGCTGCGCATTGCCACCAACCACGCCAAGAATCGCATCAAGTACATGGCCCGCCGTCGGGAACAGGGTCAAGAGCCGAACGGAAGTGACAGCGCCGATCTGGCCGACGAAGGGAAGGCCCCGGCCCAGTCGCATATTCATGGCCCGGATGTTCTGCTTGAGGCGGCCGAAACCGAGGACATGATGCAGCAAGCCATTGCCGCCCTGGAAGAGGACCAACGCCTCCTCGTCGTGCTACGTGACGTTGAGGAACTATCCTACGAGGAAATCGTGGAAATCACCGGCTTGCCCGAGGGCACCGTCAAGTCACGATTGCATCGCGCCCGCATGACGTTGAAACAACTGATCGAGGACAAGCTCAAGTGAGCGCAGCCGATTCCCACACCCGGATCGTGGACACCTTCTCCGCCTATTTCGAGGGCGAACTGTCACCCGAAGAGAAGGCCTCGGTGGACCACCACCTTTCCACCTGCATCCAGTGCCGCACCTACCTCGAACGCTTCCGCCGCACCCTCGGGGCGCTGGGCAGCCTGAAACGGAGCGCCGCCCCCAACTCGTTTCTGACCGACATCCGGCAACAAATCAATCGCCGCTCACGCGGTCGCTTCTTCCGCCGGCGCTGGCTTCTCTTCGGTCGTATTCCCTTCGAATGGCTCTCGCTGGCCATGATCGTGGCCATGCTCGTCTACTACATCGTGGTGTTGCAGTCCTCGCCCACCGGGGTCAAGCCGGTTCCCTAGCCAACGTAGACGAATAGGACCTTCAAATACTGCCCCTCGCCGAAAGCTGGCGGCAGAGGGTGGTCGCCCCCGGGGCCGCCCGCCTCGACGACGCGAACTTCGCGATGGGCCTGCTTGGCGGCTCCTGCGACTATGCGCTCGAAGTCTTGTCCGCTGACATTCTGCGAACATGAACAGGTCACCAGCAGGGCTCCCGGCGCACAGACGGTGAGCGCCAGAGCGTTGAGTCTCTCGTAGCCCTTGGTCGCTGCCTCGAGATCCTTGCGCGCCCGTGCGAACTTCGGCGGATCGACCACCACCAGGTCGTAGGACATGGGAGTGGCGGCCTCTAGAAAGCGGAAAGCGTCGGCCTCCACGGCGCGCACCGTGGCGCCATTGGCTGCCGCGTGCGCCTCGATGCGGGCCACGGCGCGCGGCGAGCTGTCCACGGCGGTCACCTCGCTCGCGCCCGCGCGGGCCGCTTGCAGCCCAAAGCCGCCGGCGTAGGCGTAGCAATCGAGCATGCGCAAGCCTGCGCTGGCTAGCTGCCCGACGCGAATCCGGTTTGGCCTCTGGTCGAGGAACATGCCCGTCTTCTGGCCCACCAGCGGCTCGGCCTCGAAACGCAGGCCGTCCTCCAGACACGGCACCCGGGTGCGCGGCTCTCCCCGCGCCACCCGATTCTGCGCAGCGAAGCCCTCCAAGTCGGCGTAGCTGCCGGCCGCAACCTCGTAGATCGTCCGTGGCGACAGAGTGGCTTCCACCGCATCGAAGAGGACATCCCTGCGCAAGGCCAACCCCAGGGTGGTGACCTGCACCACCGCGGCGTCGCCGAACACGTCGACCACCAGGCCTGGCAAGCCATCGCCTTCGCTGTTAACCAGTCGATAGGCCGTGGTGTCGGGGCTGGGGAGCTTGAGCCGGGTTCGCAGGGCCTGCGCTTCGCGCAGCCGCGCCACGAAGAACGCCGCATCGATGGCTTCTTCCTTGCGCGTGAGCAAGCGCACCGGGATCTGCGAGCGTGGGTTGAAGATCCCGCGGCCGATGAAGTGGCCATCGTGGTCGACCAGAGACACGATGTCACCAGCTGCTGCCTCACCGTCCACGCGCTCCACTGCGTTGGCATAGACCCAGGGGTGGCCAAACCAGAGGGGACGCGCCTTTCCGCGGCAAAGAACCACGCGACTGGAGGAATCACGGGCTTGGCCGGAAACCGTCGCGGACACGGCAAGATTGGTTGCTCGCTTGCGTGACATCGAAGCATTATAGGCTGCCGTGCTGGTGACGCTGCCAATACCGATCCTTTTCGCCCTGCTTGCGCAGGCTGAGCCCGCGCCTGCCGAAACGACCGCCCAACCTGCGGCAGAGGCGGCGTCTGCACCGGCAACGGAAACTGGCGCTGGCGCCGAGCCCGCGCCCGAGGAAGAACCGCCGCCCGCGGCGCTTCCGCCGGCCAAGCCCGAAGCGGAGCCGGGTCTGCAGAGAACGCCGGAGAGCGAGCCACACATGATGTTCGGGTTTCGTGCCGGCACAGATTTCCAGCTCACAGGCGACGTCTCCCCCAAGGTTGGGTACTCGTTCAGCCCGTTCTTCCAGTACGACTACGCGCGCTTGGCCGACCGTCTGGCGCTCGGCCTGCGCGCCGAGTTCACCTTCGATCGCTTTCAGAAACTCGTCACCGCCCAGGCCGACGTGGGTGGGGATGTGACCCAGTCGTACCAGACCACACGCGCCCTTTCCTTCTTCGATTTCGCTTTGCTGGCAACCGCCACCCTGCACCTTGGCCGGCTGCGGCCCTGGCTGGCCGCCGGGATGGGGTTGGCGCTGGGGAACTTCCAAACCCCCGAGGAGACGTACCAGTCAGTCGCATCCCACACCACGCGGCCGCTCGTCCTCGGCGCAGGTGGGCTCGACGTATCTGTGGGCCGAGGAGCCCTGGTCGGGCTGCACGTCGAGTACCGAAATATGCTGGCAAAGCCGAGTTTTCTTCTTGGAACTGGCGAGAGCATCCAGGTCTTTGGCAACCGCCTGTCGGTCCAGGCCGGACTTCTGTATCAGTTCTGATGGAGGGGGTTAGCCTTCCATGAAACTCTTGAGCCGCTTGCTGCGAGACGGGTGGCGCAGCTTGCGCAGGGCCTTGGCCTCGATCTGACGGATGCGCTCGCGCGTGACCTCGAAGTCCTGACCCACCTCTTCCAGGGTGTGATCCGACTTCTCTCCAATGCCAAAGCGCATGCGCAGCACCTTCTCCTCCCGCGGCGTCAGCGTGGCCAACACCTTGCGCGTCTGATCCGCCAGGTTCATCGAGATGACCGCATCCGAGGGCGAGATGATGCTCTTGTCCTCGATGAAATCACCGAGGTGCGAGTCTTCCTCCTCTCCAATCGGCGTCTCGAGCGAGATGGGCTCCTTGGCAATCTTGAGCACCTTGCGGACCTTGTCGAGCGGCAGCTCCATCTTCTCGGCAATCTCTTCCGGTGTCGCTTCCCGGCCCAACTCCTGCACCAGATATCGGCTGGTGCGAATGAGCTTGTTGATGGTCTCGATCATGTGTACCGGGATGCGGATGGTGCGCGCCTGATCGGCGATGGCGCGCGTGATGGCCTGCCGAATCCACCAGGTCGCGTAGGTAGAGAACTTGTAACCGCGCTTGTACTCGAACTTGTCCACCGCCTTCATCAGGCCGATGTTGCCCTCCTGGATGAGGTCGAGAAACTGCAGGCCACGGTTGGTGTACTTCTTGGCGATCGACACCACCAGGCGCAGATTGGCCTCGACCAATTCCGCCTTGGCCTGCTCGGCCTGGCGCTCGCCGTCCTGGATCTCCCGCACCGTCACCCGCAGGCCCTCCTCGGTCATCGCCGCCTCTTCCTCCACCTTCTTGACCTTCTTCTTGGCGTTGTCGATGATCTTGGCCAGATCCTCGATCTCCTCGGGCCGCAGGCCGAGCTTCTTGGCCACCGCCCGCTGGCGCAAGGGCGATGATCGAATCTCGCGCAGGGTTCTGCGGAAATCACGTTGCGCCAGTCCCGCACGCTGTTCGCAATCGGCAATCTCGCGATGAGCCGATTCGATGCGAGACACCAGGCCCTTGAGCCGGGCCACGATGCGATCGATCTGCTTCTTGTTCAGACGCATCTCCTGCAAGGCTTCAAACAGTTCCTGCTTGATGCCCGCCACCTGCGTCCGCTGCCTGCGGCGCGCCGATTCTGATAGCCCCCGCGCGCTACTCTTTCCCTCCGCCTTCTCCAGATCCTTGTGCAGACGGCGAACCTTGTCGATGATCTTGCACACCCTCTCGACGTGCCAGGCCTCATCGAACTCGGCGTCGTCCTCGTCCGCATCCTTGACCACTTCCTTGACCCGGATCTTCAGCTTTCGCAGCTTGTCGCCAAGATCCAGGATCTCCTCGATGGCCACGCTGGAGTTGAGCACCACCTGCAACACGCGACGCTCACCGTTCTCGATGCGCTTGGCAATCTCCACCTCGCCCTCGCGGGTCAGCAGCGACACCGACCCCATCTTGCGCAGATACATGCGCACGGGATCGTTGGTCTTGGAGTAGCCGTCGTCTTCTTCCTCCTCCTCGGGTTCAGCCGGCCGCGCGGGCTCGGGGGTGGCGCGAGCCTCCTCTGCCTCTGCCCCGCCCGACTTTTCGGTCACCCTCACCTGTGAGGCCGAGTCTACGATCTCGATGCCCTCTCCACCTAGAGTCGAGAGCCATTCGTCGATCTGGTCGGACGAGACGATGCTCTCGGGCATGTGATCATTGACCTCGTCGTAGGTGAGGAACCCCTTGGCCCTACCGATGGTGATGAGTTCGCGTTTCTTGCGCTCGCTCTCCTTGCTCGACATGGGAGTCTTGGCCACCGTCTTGCTGACCGACTCCAGTTCGTCCTCGTCTTGGGGTTCCTCGCTCAGTTGCTCGTCTGCGTCTTCGATCATGTCGTGTGGCCTCTAGTTGGCTAAACCCAGCTTGGTCCGAATCAGCTCCATCTCGCGCATCGAGATGGAGCGTGCTTCTGCTTCATCCCCCCGCGCCAGCGCCTCCCGGTGCTGGCGCTCGGCCAGCGCGATCTCGGCCTCCACTCTCGACCGTCCCAACCGATTCACCAGTGCCCGCAACGCCTCCTCCGCCGCCTCCACCTTTTCCCAAGAGCCGTCCATCACAGCTACGCCCACCGATGCGCGTATGTCAGAAGGGCAGGCGTCCAGCCAGGCCGGGACATCGGCCCGTTCCCCTGCCTGCAAGGCTTGCAGGGCCGTGCGGTACACCTGCCCAACACCGGGGTCGACCAGGAGGTCGAGTACTCGGGTGGCCTCGTCGGTGGATGCCAACTCAGGGTGGCTCACCAGCAGCGCAAATACGGCCAGTTCGTCGCGCAGCGGTTCGCGCTGCGCCTCCGCTTCTGCCGTCGCATCCTCACCGGATGGCGCCGGCCGCGCCGGTGCCGGGTGGCGTTCGCCCGCCACGTCGCGCACCATGCGCACCACCTGCGGCACCGGGACGCCCAGCTTGGCAGCCAGTTCGCGCAGATAGAGATCCCGCACCATGGGATTTCTCACCTTGGCCAGGACCTCGACCACCCGCCGCGCGCTATCGGCCTTGCCGGGAATGGTGGCGTCGTCGGCCGCCTGCTGTATCAGATGGTCGAGCATAGGCCGCGCCCCTTCCACGAGAGCGCGGAATGCCTCGGCGCCTCTCTCACGCACGAAATCATCCGGGTCGACACCGGCCGGCATCTGCGCCACGCGGCCATCAGCGTCGGCCTCGGCGAAAAACAGGCCAGCTTCCACGGCGAGGGGGATGGCCTTCTCGGCCGCCCGCGCTCCCGCCGCGTCTCCGTCGAATACGACGACAATGCGTTTGGCGGCACGGCTGAGCAGTTTCACTTGCTCGCTGGTCAAGGCTGTACCCATGGGGGCGACGGCTTCTTCAATCCCAGCCTCGTGCAGGCTGAGCACGTCGAAGTTACCCTCCACCACGATGGCAGTGCCGCCGCGTCGAATGGCGTCCATCGCAACGTGCAGGCCGTAGAGGTTCTCCTTCTTGTGAAACAGCGGCGAGTCGGGCGAGTTGACGTACTTGCGCTCCTTGGCCTCTGGGTCGAGCAGGCGCGACGAGAACCCGACGGGACGCTTCTGCCGATCGAGCACGGGCAGCATCACGCGATCGCGAAAGAAGTCGTAGCGTCCACGCTCGTTGGCGCCCACCAAACCCAGTTGCTCTGCGACACTAGCCGGGATGTGCAGCGAGGCAAGATGCCGTTGCAGCGCGTCCCAAGCCGGCGGCGCATAGCCGAGGCGAAAACGGGCCCGCAAAGCCGAGGAAACGCCGCGCTTCTCCAGATAGGCTCGGGCTGCGGAGCCCACAGAGCCGGCGAGCTGTTCCTCGAAGAAACTTGTGGCGGCATCCATCACGCGCAGCATGCGCTCGCGTTCGGAGTCTGCCTCGGCGGCTGCCTGTCGTTCGGCAGCAGACTGCTTTATCTCGGGCAGGTCCACACCCGCCTGATGGGCCAACTCGCGCAACACCTCCATGAACGATCGCTGCTCGATCTTGACCAGAAACGAAAACACGTCGCCTTTCTCGCCGCAGCCGAAACAGTGAAAATATTGCCGCTGCTCGTGCACGTTGAACGAAGGGGTTTTCTCCGCATGGAAAGGACACAGCCCCTTCCAGCTTCCGGTGCCGGCCCGTTTCAACTCCACATACCGCCTAACTATGTCCACGATGTTCGTACGATCGCGGACATCGTCAATTTTTTCGCGTGGCAGCAGAGGCAAATCGAAACCCGCGCCCCAGAAAAAGCGGCAGGACGTATTAGCTCGCAGCCCGCGCTAGTCAAGAGGAGATGAGGACAGAAGAGGAATTTCCTTAATTCATTCATTGTTTCAGATAGTTACGCCAGTTGAGAGCGCAAAAAAGAGAGGAGAGAACACCGAGCCGGCTGCGGCAGCCGATAGTGTTCTCTCCGACTCCGTGGCCTCCCCTCTCGCCTCTGCGTTCTCAGCGGCGGGTGGCTGACGAGACGAATCGCCTTACTACACCCCATCGGGGCACTCTGTTCTACTGACCGGCGTCGTTCTGGAGAATCTGCTCGTCCTGGCGCTGGATAATGATGAATTCCACGCGCCGGTTCTTGCTCCAGCATTCCTCGTTGTGCTGCGTGCAAATCGGCTTGGTTTCGCCATAGCCCTTGGCTCGCAGTCTTCCGAGCGAGACGTCACGATCCTCGAGCGCCCGCATGACGGACTTGGCGCGCCGATCTGTCAGATCGAGGTTGTGCTCGTCGTCGCCGCGTTCGTCGGCGTGACCCTGGATCTCGATGAGTTTGATCTCCGGGTGGCCCTTGATGGTCCCGGCGATCTGGTCGAGCAACGGGAACGATCGCGGCAAGATCTCATCCTTGTCGGTTTCAAAGTAGATCTTGTCCATGATCTCCAGCTTGCCCCGCTGCACGATGACCAGACCCTTGTCCGGGCAGCCGTCCTCGTCCTCGAAGCCGTTGTAGGTTTCCGGCTCGTTCGGGCACTTGTCCAGCTTGTCGGGAATGCGGTCGTGGTCGTTGTCCGGGTCGGGGCAACCGTCCTCATCCTCGAAGCCGTCGAAATCCTCGGGGTCGTTGGGGCACAGGTCCACCTTGTCCGGGATCCCGTCATGATCGTTGTCCGGGTCGGGGCAACCATCCTCGTCCTCGAAGCCGTCGAAGTCCTCCGGCTCGTCGGGGCACTTGTCCACGTCGTCGGGAATACCATCGCCGTCGCGATCGTGAATTAGGTGCTCGGGACAACCGTGGTTGCTCGCGGGCCCAGGCTCGTTGGGACACGCATCCAGTTCATCCGGGATGCCGTCCTTGTCGTTGTCCGGATCGGGACAGCCGTCCTCATCCTCGAAACCGTCGTAGTCCTCGGGATCGTCGGGGCACTTGTCCACGTCGTCCTTGATGCCGTCGCCGTCGCGGTCGCCCACGCCAGGCTCGAAGATGAAACCCACGAACATGCGACCCTTGGCAGCGCCATACGAGCTGGGCATGATCCGGTAGCCGCCGCCGGCCTCGAAGAACGAGTTGGCGGCGAGGTACAGCTTGATGCCTGCGATGGCCTCGCCACCGGGCTTCATGGACGATTGGCTGCCGTCCGGGGCGATTGTCTTGGAGTCGAGTCCCTCGAAGCCGTAGACCTCGCCAACCAGATCGAAGCGGAAAGGCACCACGCCCCATGCCACGCCCAGGCCGGCCAATATCTCGTTGCCGACCTTGATGCCCTGACCGGTGTTGGGCTGCACGGTGGTCCCCGAGTTGGTGGCGGCGTTCCAGTTGGTGGTGATGGGTCGATCGAAGTGGTTCGGGTCATCCACGAAGGTCGAGGCCCCCTTGGTGCGAATCCGCGCCCCGACGTTGACCGCGGTTCGCAGTACTCCATAACGGCCCCAGTTGGCGTCCACCACCGCCGAGGGCTGGAAGATGAACTGACCCTCGCCCATGAAATGGTTCTTGTCGCCTGTCGGTAACACCATACTGGGAAGCAAGCTGACGCCGATCTTCTTCCGGCTGGGATTGATGAGGCGGATCTTGGGATGGATGACCAGATCCCCAATGCCCTGTGAATCCATCTGATGCGCCACGTCGTCATTGGGGGTCGAAGGATCCCTCGCGTCTGAAGGCGTGCCGCTGCCTGTGAGCACGACGATCGGCAACACCAAGCCGACTTGCAAACCCAGATGGTCTCCCTGGATGAGACCAAGGGCACCCTGAAGGGTGGTCGTGATCAGGTTGTTGACCGTCACGGCCGACTTGATCGAGGGATCGGCCAGCGCCACCCCCTGGAGCTGCAAAGGTTTCCAGGCGATGGTGGAAACCAGTCCGAAGGAGAAATCGAGCGGCGCGAGGATCTGCGCGCCATTCAGGGTGAAATACCCCTTCGAGTCGGCTGCCGGCCGGAACACCTGCAGGTCAACCGGGCCGGTCGTAAGCTGCGCTCGCGCCGGCGGAGCGACGCTGAGCAAGACCATCGCGAGTGCGAGACTGAACACGTGCTTGCGAAAATCCATGCGTTTCTCCGTCGGGTACGAAGCGGATCCTACGTCCAACACAACGCTCGTTTACTAGGCCCGCCTCCCTATATATCAGCGGCCAGATCCGGGGTAAAGAGGCGCGGTGTGACGCCGATCGACGCCTGCGAGGCGGGCGCGGTCACCAGGACGTGCCGGGAGGTTCAGGCAAGCAGTCCAGTGAGTTGACGGACGATGCCGGCGCGGATGCTGCCCCCGAGCGGCCCCAGCAGCAGGCCCAGTTCGAGGGCGACCCGCACATGCGTCTCCTCGACATCCAGGGCCGCCTTCAGCCCCTTGCGCGTGACTATCAACCGGGTTTCGCCATCCCAGCGGCAGGTTGCGCTGTACTCCTTCTCCAACTGGGGCGTCGCTGCCATGATGCGCGTGCGGGCCTCCTCGCGCGACAGACGGTGGGGGATGTCAACGTTCACTCTCGGCATGGGTTCCAACTCTACCACGGAGACTTGTCGCCCAAAGACCCAGTACCCATCTGCCGCGACGGCTTCACGGCCGCAGACGCTCCGACACCGCAGCGGGAAACTCTCGGATGTCGCCCTGCCTGTCCACGCAGGCGTGCACAGTGTGACCGGTGGCGAGCAGGTCGTCGCCGCGCAACACCCTGTACTCGAAGCGCAGCGACGCGCGCCCAAGTTCGGCCAGCACGGTCTCGATGACCAGCATGTCGTCGTAGAAAGCGGGCCGCTTGTAGTTGACCTTGGCCTCGACGACGGGCAAGTAGACGCCATGCGCGTTTTCCACGTCTCGCCAGCGCGCCCCCTTGTCGCGCAAGTAATCGCTGCGTGCCGCCTCGAAAAAACGCAGGTAGTTGCCGTAGTAGACGACGCCCATCTGATCGGTGTCGCCATAGATCACGCGAATTTCAGTCTTGGCCATTTACCCTCCTGCTTGACCAGAATATAAACTACCCCTCATGCCGCTCATCTTCGAAGAAGTCCACGCCGCTCCCGACAAAAAACGCGTCAACCAGGAATGGTTCATCCTCGCCAACACCGGTGCCGCGCCGGTGAGCACGGCGGGTCTGCAGGTCATCGTGAGCGTGCCAGGCAAGCGCGGCTCGGTGATGGGTCAGATCGACCCGGGCTTCCTTCTGCAGCCGGGCGAGAAAATACTCATCGTGAGCGGCATTCCAGGGAAGGTGTCCCAGGGCGATCCTCCGGTCCGCGAGGATCTGCGCACCTACCACCTGTTCCAGCGCGAAGGCCTCCTTCGGGGAAGCGGCACGACCTTGCGCTTTGCCATGAACCAGGTGGATATCGCCCGGGTGACCTATGATCGCGAGGCAGCGAATGGGGTTGCGGCTGCCAAACAGGCGTGACGCGCTAGATTTCCATAATCTCTTTGTCTTTCTTCGCCACCAGCTCATCCACCTTGGTCACCGCTGCGTCGGTGGCCTCCTGAACCTTTTTCAGACCCGTCTTCTCCTCGTCCTCGGTGATGTCCTTGTCCTTGAGAAACTCCTTCAACATTTCGTTGGCATCGCGGCGGGCGTTGCGCAGGGCCACCTTGGACTCCTCGGCCATCTTCTTGACCATCTTGACCAGATCCTTGCGCCGTTCCTCCGTGAGCGGCGGCATGGGCAGGCGGACGATCTCGCCATCGGAAGACGGGTTGAGGCCGAGCTGCGACGAACGGATCACCTTCTCGATTTCGGGGATGAGTGACTTCTCCCAGGGTTTGATGGTGATGAGGCGCGGGTCGGGCGCATTCACCGATGCCACCTGGTTGAGCGGCGTGGCCGTGCCGTAGTAGTCAACACGCAGCCCGTCGAGAATGGCCACATTGGCCCGCCCGGTGCGCACCTTGCCGAGATCCTTCTTGAGCGCGTCGATCCCCTTGTCCAGGTTCGCCTGCAGATCCTTGAGAACGTCACTTACCATGGGAAGGCTCCTCCTCTGCCGCCGGCGGGATGCCGGTGTAGCTGGTGCGCGGTTCGCGCCGGCCCTCGATCACGATGGTGCCGAGCGGCTCCCCGAGCACGACCCGCCGGACGTTGCCCGGCTTGGTCATGTTGAAAACCAGAATGGGCAGCTTGTTGTCATGGCACAGCGAGATGGCCGTGGAATCCATGACCGCCAGCTTGCGATTGAGCACGTCCAGATACGACAGGCGCCGGAAGAGGCGCGCATCTGGGAACTTGCGCGGATCCTTGTCATACACGCCGTCAACCCGGGTGGCTTTCATCACGATGTCAGCCCCGATCTCCATCGCGCGCAAGGACGCCGCGGTGTCGGTCGTGAAGAATGGGTTGCCCGTGCCGGCGCCGAAGATCACCAGGCGGCCCTTTTCCAGGTGCCGGATGGCACGCCGCCGGATGTAGGGCTCGGCCACCTTCTGCACCTCCAGCGCCGAAAGCACCCGTGTCTTGGCCCCGCGCGATTCCAGGGCGTCTTGCAGGGCCAGGGCATTGATGAGGGTGGCGAGCATGCCCATGTAGTCGGCGCTGGCCCGATCCATGCCGGCCGTGCTGGCCGCCACGCCTCGGAAGATGTTGCCACCGCCGATGACCAGGGCCATCTCGACGCCCAGACTGTGCACGTCGATGAGCTCGTCGGCGATTTGCGCCAGCACCACGGGATCGATGCCCGCGCTCTTGCTGCCCATCAGTGCCTCGCCCGACAGCTTGAGCAGAATACGTCGGTACTTGACCCCGGGAGCCAGAGGCGGACGCGTCGTGCGCTCGGCCGCAGGCGGCAGACCCTGGCCCGCAGGCAACGCGACCCCCGCCTGCACCATGGCAGGAGGCAAATCAGCCAAGCCGGCTCGCTTGCCCCCGACCCTGCGCTTTGCCTTCCCGGAGTCCGTGCCCACTCCCACCTCGCTAGGCTTGGCCGGCCTGGCGCTTCACCTCGTCGACGAAATCGTCGGCTCGCTTGGCCAGGCCCTCACCCACCTCGTAGCGCACGAAGCGCCGGATCTTGATGTTCTCGCCGATCTTGCCGATCAAATCGGTGAGCAGGCCCCGGATGTCCTTCTTGCCCTCGCTGTCCCGCATCCACACCTGATCGAGAAGGCAGACCTCTTTGAACCATTTCGCCATCTGGCCCTCGACGATCTTCTGCAGCACCGGCTCGGGCTTGTTCTGCTGGCGCGCTAGTTCCAGGCGGATGGAACGCTCCTGCTCGATGACCGCCGCCGGAATTTCATCCTGCGACACGTACTGCGGACTCATGGCCGCCACCTGCATGGCAACCTCGCGCGCGAAGGCCTGGAAGTCCGGATTGCGGGACACGAAGTCGGTCTCACAATTCACCTCGACCAGAACGCCGATGCGCGCTCCGTGCATGTAACCCGCGATCATGCCCTCGGCCGCGATGCGCGTGGCCTTCTTGGCCGCCTGGGCGACCCCCTTCTTGCGCAAGTACTCGACCGCCTTCTCCATGTCGCCGCCGCACTCCTGCAGCGCCTTCTTGCAATCGGACATGCCGGCCTGGGTACGCTCGCGCAGGTCCTTGATCATCTGGGTGGAAATCTCGCTCATCTCAATCGTCTCCTGCTGTCTTCAAGAAAATCGGGACCTACTTCTCGCCCTCGTCCTCGGGGGATGCGGCCGCCTCTGGCTCGGGCATGTCGCCGCGCCGGCGCGACACGACCTCGACCCGCGGTCCCTCACCGCCAGACGACACGCGGATGGTCTGCACTTCGCTCTCGCCCTCGCCCTGGGCGTGCGCGGCCGTGGCCCGCTCACGCGCCAGCTTCTGGCCGAGGATGCAGGCATCGGCCACCTTGTTCGCGAACAGGCGGATGGCCCGAATGGCGTCGTCGTTGCCCGGAATGGCGTACTGGATCAGGTCAGGGTCGCAGTTGCTGTCCACCATGGCCACGATAGGGATCTCCAGCTTGCGCGCCTCGCTCACCGCGATGTGCTCCTTGACCACGTCGACGATGAACACCGCGCCCGGCAACTCGCCCATGGCCTTGATGCCACCCAGCGCCTTCTCCAGCTTCTCCTGCTCGCGCGTGAGGTTGATGACCTCTTTCTTGGTCAGGCGCTCGAAGGTTCCATCGGTGCCCATCTTCTCGATGGCCTGCAGGCGCTCGATGGAGGCCTTGACGGTGTGGAAGTTGGTCAGCGTGCCGCCCAGCCAGCGGTTGGTCACGTAGAACTGGCCGGAGCGCTGCGCCTCGTCGCGCACCACATCCTGCGCCTGCTTCTTGGTTCCCACGAACAGCACCGGCTTGCCCTCCGCGACTGTCTTGACCAGAAAGTCGAAGGCGCGCCGGAATGCCTTCACCGAGAACTGCAGATCGATGATGTGGATCCCGTTGCGGGCGCCGAAGATGTACGGCTTCATCTTCGGGTTCCAGCGCTTGGTCTGATGGCCGAAGTGAACTCCCGCCTCCATCATGTCGCGCATGCTCAGCGGCGTGTCGACGGCCGCCATCGGATTCTGCGTGTCGGGGGCTGCGGGCGGGGCCGCAACCGGCGGCGCGGGCGCCTGCCCATTGTCGATCGTGTCCATGTTTTCCTTTCGCGTTGTTGTCCGCCGCTGACGTCATCGAAGGCCGAAGACCGTCCGGGCGTTTCCGTCCGGTCGGCACGCGCGGCCCACTCGGTCAGCGTGTGGTGTTGAAAGCGGCAAGTTCTTACCACATTCCCGACACCTGTGTGGCAAATGATGCGATTTTGTTTGGGTCGTGCTTCGGCCCGCCGCTTGCTAGACAGTGGATCGCAGCAAAGGAGAATCATTCACATGCCACTCACCAAGTCCGGACCCACCGTCGAGATAAAGCCCGCTAGCGGGAAACTGGGCATCATGATGCCCGGCATGGGCGCCGTCGCCACGACCTTCATGGCGGGCGTCGAGGCCATCCGCCGCGGTGTCTCCAAACCCATCGGCTCCCTCACACAGATGGGAACCGTGCGGCTGGGCAAGCGGACCGACAACCGATCGCCTCTCATCAAGGAACTGGTTCCACTCGCACGCCTTGAGGACGTGGTCTTTGGCGGTTGGGATCTTTTTCCGGACGATGCCTATCAGGCGGCCAGCAAGGCCGGCGTGCTCTCCAAGGAGCACTTGGCCCAGTTCAAGGATTTCCTCTCGGGCATCCGGCCCATGACCGCCGTATTCGAGCAAAACTTCGTCAAGCGGTTGACCGCCACGCACTTCAAGAAGGGCAAGTCCAAGATGGATCTGGCCGAGCAGGTGATGGCCGACATCAACGACTTCCGCAAGCGCGAGAAACTCGACCGCGCCGTGATGGTGTGGTGTGGCTCGACCGAGGCCTACCGAAAGCCGGCAGCGGTGCACGCCACGCTGGAAACTTTCGAGAAGGGACTCGCCGCCAGCGATCCGGAGATCGCGCCCTCGCAAATCTACGCCTACGCGGCCCTGAAATGCAGCGTGCCCTACGCCAACGGCGCGCCCAACCTGACCGTGGACACGCCCGCCCTGCTGGAACTGGCCAGGAAGAACGGCGTGCCGGTCGGTGGCAAGGACTTCAAGACCGGCCAGACCTTCATGAAGACTTCGCTGGCGCCCGCGTTCAAGGCGCGGCTGCTCGGGGTCAATGGCTGGTACTCAACCAACATCCTGGGCAACCGCGACGGCGAGGTGCTGGATGACCCCGAGTCCTTCAAGAGCAAGGAAGTCTCCAAGTTGGGCGCGCTGGAGCATATCCTGCAGCCCCACCTGTACCCCGACCTCTACGGCAAGATGTACCATTCGGTCCACATCAACTATTACCCCCCGCGCGGAGACAACAAGGAAGGCTGGGACAACATCGACATCTTCGGGTGGATGGGCTACCCGATGCAGATCAAGGTCAACTTCCTGTGCCGCGATTCCATCCTGGCCGCGCCGGTCGTGCTCGACCTAGCGCTGTTCATGGATCTGGCCCAGCGCTCGGGCATGCACGGCATCCAGGAGTGGCTGTCGTTCTACTGGAAGAGCCCCATGACCGCCGAAAAGCTGTACCCCGAGCACGACACGTTCATTCAACTCATGAAGCTGAAGAACACCCTGCGCCACCTGCGTGGCGAGGAGTTGATCACGCACCTCGGGTTGGAGTACTACGACTAGGCTGACCGTTGATCTTTGGCGAAAAGTGCGGCATTGGTGCGGGAACTCCGCGAAATGCCTGTGGATAACGTCATTTGGACGCCTCCAGGAGACGCAGAGGACGCATGGTGGGTGGTTCGAGAATCAGGGGCACGGAGAGGCGGTCGAAGCGCGCGGAGAATGTGCCGAGCGCCAAGGCTCTGATGCCGATGGTGACGAAGGACTGACGAGGCCCTTTGCGTTTGCAGCGCAGGCGCAAAGAGGGATCGATCAGCGCGGCGGTGATGCCCACCAGAGTCCAGATCAAGAGGGCTACGGCCAGAAGGCTAACGAAGCGGGCCAGGGCCACTGGGTCGCGGAACTGGGTCCAAAAGAGCTTGGCGCCGAAACGTCGGCCTTTCGTGTCTCGGAATTGCTCCTCGACGGTCATGCGGCGGTCATAGAGCGCCAGCACCTGCTTGGCGGAACCGGGTTCGCTGGTGGCGACCCACCACGGTTCATGAGCACCAGGAGCCCAGTATCCGATGATGCGAACCGAGACAACACCGTCGGCACGCAGCGGAACCACGCCGAGATCGAGCACCTGCCCTGGTTGCAGGAGAATGGCCTCCAATGGTCGACGTACACCAGGCTCAAGCTCGACGTAGACATCGGCCATCAAACGGACGACGAAGCCCAAGCGCAGCGTCTGCAACAACGCCAGCCAACTCGCGCGACGAAATCCGCGGTCGCACAGAATCGTCGCGGTGACACCCGCCCGACGGGTGACGTCGGCCAGGAAGCGCAGGAAGGTATTCTCCCGGGTATTCTGCGAGCGATCTCGGATCAACTTGCGCCAACCTTGAACGAAGACGGGGATGGCCCGCTTGCCGGTGACCATGGCAGCGACCAGGAGGCGCAAGTCATGGTGCCATTCGGTCCAGTCCACAGCGAGCAGGACATGCCGATCCGGGCGACGGGCGAGCAAATCCAGCGACCGCGTGGCGAATTCAAGATAGTCGACGTGCTCATTGCGCAGCAGCCGGTAGAAGCGATTGACCGCACTGTCCAGCCTGGTCCGCAGCCAGCCGGCCAGAGTCGTGGCGATGGCGAACGAGCGAGCCTGACCAGTGGCGGCGATGGCGGCGATGATCAGACCCAGCGTTCTGCGGCGCGCCTTATGAAAAGGGTCGAGCAAGTCGCTGAGAAATGGGTAGGTTCGTTCTGGGCTCACGGGGAAACCTCCTGCGTTTAGTTGGCAAAAACCAAACTTCGGAGGACCCGTGGGCCCTTTTCCACTTATTTTTCACGCTATTTCGTAAGTGATCGAAATGATCCAGCTTTTTCGGGCTCGATCTGATAGGCGGTC